>PVBG01000005.1 GCA_002968845.1 Neorhizobium tomejilense
CTCGGAGATGTGTATAAGCGACAGGTCCAATGCGGTCTTTCCGTTTGCCCGTGGACAATTGACCGTTGCCCTCCAGCATCTCCAACGGCTTAACCACGTCACCATCCCCACCGTCCCAGCCCATGCCTACAATCCCCTCGCTTCCGTTGCCGGAGTGTTTCGCGAGACGTTCGCGGGCAGGCGGGAGCCGGCGCTTTCATCGGAACCGTAACGTGCGGGGATGGTGGGAGAGGTGAAAGCCATGGAGGGTGCGTCGCAAGACGACCATTCCTATCAAGCCTCCCCCGGACAGCCATGTCCGGTTCGGTTGAGCCGTGCAAGTGGCATGATTTCCCGAAAGGAAGTCGTGAACAAAGCCACGCAGCGAGGCGAGGTGATCACCTGTAGGGGCCGGAAGCCCCGAGAAGACGCCGAAGGCCACGCGAATGCGGAGCCATACTATTATTTTACTATGAGGTTCCGCATTCGTGTGGGCTCTCCAATCTTTGAAAACCACGGCAGGCGACTGCGCGGGGCTCTGGAATGTTGGCCGAAGGCTTTTAATCCTTGGTGATGGATCCTCGGGCTCGGCCCGAGGATCCAATCACGGACGACAAGCTTGGGAGGCAGAATAAACGGTTCACTCGACCAGGTTGGCGTTGATGAACTCGAAGTTGATGTCTTCGCCCATGCCCGGCTTGTCGGAGATATGCACGAAACCGTCCTCGTCCATCGGATCGACGAGGGCGTTCAGGTATTCGAAGCCGTCGTCATATTCGAGGAACGGGTGCAGCAGGCCGCGCTCGTACCATTTCGCATTTTTGGTGCAGGCAGCAATGATCAGGTTCGGAGCGCCATTGCCGTGGATTTCGCAGTTCATGCCGAAGGATTCGGCCAGATGCATGGTCTTCATTGCCGGGCTGATGCCGCCGACGTCATGGACGCCGGTGCGCAGGATGTCGCAGGCCTTCGAGGTGATCCATTCGGCGCGGCTGAAATGCTTGCCGCCCGCACTTTCCGGGCCGAGGACCGGAATGTCGAGGTTTTCGGCAAGCCAGGCATAGGAAGCCGAGCTCTGCTCGTCCATCGGCTCCTCGATCCAGTCGAAGCCGAGCTTTTCGAGGCCCCTGCCGAGTTCCAGCGCTTCCGTGCGGGTATACCAGTGGAAGGCGTCGATCATCAGGTGGATATCCGGGCCGACCGCCTCGCGGACCGCGGCGCAGGCCTTGAGATCCATCTTGACGTCCGGCGCCCAGGAGACCGGCGGCATCCAGGTGTGCAGCTTGATGCCCTTGTAGCCGCGCTTGACGAGCTTTTCGCCAAACCGGCCGTAATCTTCCGGGGTTGCGAGGCCGTTCTCCAACTCGTCGCCACACATGATCGAGCCATAGGCGGGGATCTTTTCGCGATAACTGCCGATCAGTTTGTGGACCGGCATGTTCAGCTTGCGGCCGGCAAGGTCCCACAGGGCGCAATCGACGATCGCGAGCGCCCGGTCGGTCAACTGCATCGCGCTGCCGCGCTGCCAGTGAGCGAGGTCCTGCCACAGCCTTTCGCGGGCGAACGGATCTTCGCCGATCAGCACCTTCTTGACGAACTTGTCGATCACATGCGGGCGAACGACTTCCGGCGGGGCAAAACAATAGCCTTCCGCACCGTCGTCATCGACGATGGTCAGCAGCGCCAGGTTGACCTTGTGCGGCGGGCCCGGATGGGCATGGCCGGCGGTATCCTGGTGGCGGCGCGTGGTGTGGGAGAATACGCGCACATTGACGTCTACGATCTTCACGAAATTCCTCCTGTCAGAAGCAGAGAGACGACCCTCCACCATTTCATTTCGAGACCCGGCGAGGGCCGGATCGGAGCCGCCCGTGGGGCGGCGGAAGTCTGTCTTTCACGCATCGTCCGGATGGCCGGCCGATGCGAAGGCGCCGCCTTGATAGATGACGGCGGGATCGGTCGGGTCTTGCCTGCCGGCTGCCGCTTCCACTTCGACGCGCCACTTTGCGGATGTGTCCTCGGGTTTCCAGCCGAGGAAAGCGGCATTGCGATTGTCCCACCACTGCTCGTCGTTGGCAGAGGTGCCGTAGACGATGGTGTGGGCGATCCGCGGTGCAGCAAAGGCGCGCCGGCAGAGGGAAAAGAAATCACGGTAGCTGAGCCAGGTCGCCAGCATGCGCGTGTTGGCCGGCTTTTCGAAGCACGAACCGATGCGGACGGACAAAGTCTCCTGTCCGAATTTCTCGAAATAGAGGCTGGCAATCGCCTCTCCGAAGACCTTCGAAGCCCCGTAGAGCGAGTCCGGCTTCGGCACGACCGTGTTGTCGAGCCGTTCATCGCACCGATAGTAACCGACGACGTGGTTGGAGCTTGCGAAGACGATGCGCGGCAGGCCGTTGTGGCGGGCGGCTTCGTAGATATTGTAGAGGCCGACGATATTGCCCTGGACGATGAGGTCGAACGTCTTTTCGAGGGAAATGCCGCCGAGATGAACGATGCCGTCGACGCCCTCGACCAGCTTTGCGACACCCGCGGCATCCGCCAGATCGCATTGAACGAAGGTTTCGCCCGCGCCCGCATCGGCGATCTCACCGATATCCGACAGCACGACATGCTCGGCGATCTCCCTCAGCATCGGCCGGATTGCCCGGCCGACACCCCCCGCGGCGCCGGTTAAAAGCAGTCTCTTGAGCATTCTTCCCTCATGGGCGGGCCGTCAGTGAATATGCGTCGGCTCGCCTTGTCATCATACCTCATAGGTCATCTCATACTATAGGTCCATGGCTGGGCGTCAATAAAATTCTTGCTCGGCGCTTGACAACTAGGGCAGGTTTTACCCCTCTAAGTAGCTGAAATGGCAAAGCGAGAGAGCGGGCTGACATTGAAGAGAGCAGATAACATCACCGGGGAGGCACCCTCGCGAAAAGGCCGCAATCTGGTCGAGACGGTTGGCCGGCGGATGCGGGATGCGATCGCGAGCGGCGCGTTGAAGCCTGGTGACAAGCTGCCCACCGAAAGCGGGCTGACGCTGCAATACGAGGTCAGCCGCACGGTCATCCGCGAGGCGATCGCTTCGTTGCGGGCCGACAATCTCGTCGAGGTCCGCCACGGCGTCGGCGTCTTCGTTCTGGCGCCGCAAGGCGGGCTGCAGGCGGGCTTCCGCACGGTGGATGCCAACCGCGTTTCCTCCATCATCGAAATGCTGGAAGTCCGCGCTGCCATCGAGATAGAGGCTGCGGGTCTTGCTGCGGTCCGTTCGTCGCCGGCGCAGCAGGAACTGATCTTCGAATGTCTCGAGACGATCAAGCGGCAGATCGCTGCCGGTGCGGCAACGGTTGAAAGCGACCGGGCTTTCCATTTGGCCATCGCGGACGCGACCAACAACCCGCGTTTCCGGGAACTGCTGGAGGCGATCGGCAAGCAGATGATTCCGCGATCGCTGCTGCAGGAGGGTGAAGTGGAGATTTCGCCGCCTGAATACCTGGCCCAGATCCAGGATGAACATGCCCGTATCGCCCGCGCAATCACGGATGGTGATGATTCGGCTGCTCGCGACGCCATGCGCATGCATCTCAAGGGGAGCCAGCAACGCTATCGCTCGCTGATGCGGCGGCCCTGATGCGTCCATAAAGATAATACAACTATTGACAGTCATAATATGACTTGGTAGTCTTCTGGAAATCAACCAGGAAGGGACTGCCATGTCTATGGATCCAAATGAACTGAAGCATGCGCTCGGCGCTGGCCTCCTGTCGTTCCCCGTCACGCCGTTCGGGAAAGATGGCCTTTTCAACCGCAAGGCCTACGAGCAGCATGTCGGCTGGCTGGCCGGGTTCGATGCTTCGGTGCTTTTTGCCGCCGGCGGCACGGGCGAGTTCTTTTCACTGGAGCCTTCCGAAATTCCGGAGATCATCGTCGCCGCCAAGGCTTCGGCCGGCAGCACGCCGATCGTTTCCGGCTGCGGTTACGGCACGCGCATCGCCGTCTCGATCGCCAAGTCTGCCGAAAAGGCCGGTGCCGACGGCATTCTCCTCCTGCCCCACTACCTGATGGATGCCAGCCAGGAGGGCCTTTACCAGCATATCAAGACCGTCTGCCAGTCGGTCGGCATCGGCGTGATGGTCTATAACCGCGACAATTCGATCCTGACGGCGGAAACGCTGGCGCGCCTTTGCGAGGCCTGCCCCAATCTGGTCGGCTTCAAGGACGGTTCCGGCGACATCGGCCTGGTGCGCAAGATCACGGCGGTCATGGGCGACCGCCTGACCTATCTCGGCGGCATGCCGACGGCCGAGCTTTTTGCGGACGCCTATCTCGGCGCGGGCGTCACCACCTATTCCTCGGCGGTCTTCAACTTCGTCCCGGCGCTGGCCCAGAAGTTCTACAAGACGCTCCGGGCCGGGGACACGGCTGCCACCAACCAGATCCTCATCGACTTCTTCTATCCGTTCATGGAAATCCGCAACCGCCAGAAGGGTTACGCGGTTTCCGCCATCAAGGCCGGCGTGCGGCTGATGGGCTTCGATACGGGTCCGGTTCGCGCGCCGCTGACCGACCTGAACGCCGAAGAAGTCAAGATGATGGAGGCTCTCTGCGAGCCCTACCGCAATGACGCTCTCGGGGCGCAGGCGGCCGAATAGGCGTCCTCCCCTCCAACCCTCTCCCCGAGTGCATCAGCCGGCAGGTCCACCCTGCCGGTTTTTTCGTGTCCGCAGCCGAGCGTTGGCGCCCATATAAAAAACGCCCGCAACCGGGGTTGCGAGCGCTCGTCCTGGGAGGGACTTATCGCTTGAGTGGTCAGCGCTGCTTGGACACGCTGCGCAGACGAACCGTCCAGCCGTAGTGGTTCACGTAACCCTTGACGTCGGCGCGATAGACGACGCTGTCGATGACCGCCGAGATCGGCTGCAGCGCGGGAACGAGTTCCTCGTATCGCTTCTGGATGTCTTCATACGCCGTCTTCTGCTTCGCCTGATCGCGCTCCACCAGTGCCTTGGCGGACATGTCGTTCAGCTGCTGGTCGAAGAAGGACGTGCGCCAGCCGATGATGCCGCTGAGCTTGGCGTCGTCGGCGTTGTTCGGGTTGATAACGAGGGCGCGCAGGTTGGAATGCGGATGCGGCTCCTGGCCGCCGCCGCCGCGACCGACGAGCATTTCGAACTTGCGTTCGCGCATCGGGCCATAGATCTGGTCACCGGCGCCCTGGACGATTTCGGCCTTGATGCCGGCCTGGGCAAGGGTTGCCTGGATCGCGGTGGCGGTGTCCGTGAAAGGCGGCTCGTTGAGCGTCAGCAGCCTGACCGGGAAACCGTCGGGATAACCTGCCTTGGCGAGCAGTTCCTTTGCCTTGGCGACGTCGAGCTTGTAGTCCGGGTCGGGCAGGCTGCCGATGACGCCGTCGGCGACCGGGCGAAGACGCTTCGTGCCGTAGTTCGGCATGATCGACTTGTTGATGCCGTTATAGTCGATCAGGTGACGGATCGCGAGGCGCACATCCGGGTTCTTGAAGCGCTCGTCCTTCATGCTCACGGCGAGGAAATAGAAGCCCGAGCTCGGCGTGCTCTGCACCTCGACGTCCTTGTTCTTGCCGAGCGCGGCGATGTCGGGAACCGAAAGGCCGATCGCGACGTCCACGTCGCCCTTTTCCAGCATCAGCCGCTTGGTCTGGGATTCCGGCATGTGCCGGAAGATCACGCGCTTCATCTTGGGCTTCTCGCCCCAGTAATCGTCGAACCGCGTCAGGATGAGCATTTCGTTAGAGGACCAGCGCGTCAGGCTGAAGGCGCCTGAACCGGCGACATTGATCTTCAGCCAGGCCGCGGCCTTGTCGCCGTTCGCCTCGTGGCTCATGGCGGTCTTCATGTCGATGACCGCGCTGGCATCCGGCTTGCCAAAAATGTCGAGCGTGAGCTGCGGATCGGTCGGTTGAGCCGGCTTGAGGGTAATCTTGTTGCCGTCGGCCGTCAGCAGCTGGTCGATATTGTTGGCCTTGTAACCGAAGGACGACCAGACGCCCGCGCCGACCAGGCCAAGGCTGATGTTGCGTTTGATCGACCAGATGACATCTTCGGCCCGGACCGGGTTGCCGGACGTGAACTTCGCGCCTTCCCTCAGCGTGAAGGTGATCGAGCCGTCATCCGCGACCGTCCAGGCGCTGGCGAGACCGGGATTGACGGTCTTCTTGTCCGGCGCGAGTTCCACGAGGGTATCATAGAGATTGGCGATGACGCCCGTCGCCTCGCGGCCTGAAATCGCCGCCGGGTCGAGGGTCAGGATATTGTTCATGCTGAGGCCGACGATCAATTGGTCGGCGGGGGTATCGGCGTATGCGCCGGCCGGCGCAGACAGCGTCAGAGCCGTGGCCAGAGCCACATGCTTCATCCATTTCATCTGGGGTTCCTCCATTCCAGGCACCCAAGTGAGTATGACGTCACATGACTGCTACATTGTATGAAGACGGAAAAGATAACCCTCGTCAACTGAGGTAGGCCTATAAAATAATGCATCTCGCGCCATTTTGACTTCGGAGTAGCGCGGCCGGTACCTTGATATGCTATTTGGAGCTTCCAGTCATATTATGAGTTGACGTGCATTCGAGGCGCCTTCTAGATTACAGGCAGCATGTCGAGGAGGAACGGGATGAAGCGGCTTCTGATCACGGGGGCGGCCGGCAACATGGGCAAGGCCATGCGCCGGCGGCTCGGGCACCTGGCGGAGGTCATCCGCATTTCCGACATCTCTCCTCTGGACGATGTCGCGGCCAACGAGGAACCTTTTGCCTGCGACCTGGCGGATTCCGATGCCGTCCTGCGCATGGTGGAAGGGTGCGACGGCATCCTGCATTTCGGCGGCATTCCTTCCGAGAACACCTTTGCCAGCATTCTCGACAGCAATATCCGCGGCCTGCACAATCTCTACGAAGCGGCGCGAAAGCACGGAAAACCGCGTATCCTGTTTGCCAGCAGCAACCATACGGTCGGCTTCTATCGGCAGGACCAGTTCATCGGGGTCGATCGGCCCACCAAGCCGGACGGCCTTTATGGCGTCTCGAAATGCTTCGGCGAGGGTTTGGCGCAGATGTATTTTCACAAATTCGGCCAGGAGACGGCGATCGTCCGCATCGGTGCCTGCTGGCCGAAGCCGACGACGGTGCGGATGCTGTCGATCTGGCTGAGCTTCGACGACATGGCTTCGCTTGCGGAGAGGGTCTTCAGGGCGCCTTATCTCGGTTGCCCGACGATCTGGGGTGTTTCGGACAATCAGCCGAAATGGTGGGACAACTCCGCTTCCGCCTATCTGGGCTGGGTCCCGAAGGACAGTTCCGAGATCTATCGCTCGGAGGTGGAACGCAATCCGGGCATTCCGGACAAGGGATCGTCACAAGCCAAGTGGCAGGGCGGCGGTTTCGTCGACGATCCGATCTACACCGAACCTCCCCGTTCCCTGAACCGGTAACGTCCCCATGAAAATCACCGACCTCACCACCACCGCCGTCAGCCTGCCGCTGGCCGAACCGCTCGGTAATGCCACGGCGACCATCCATCAATTCTCCTGCATCGTGATCGATCTCGTCACCGACGAGGGATTGCGGGGCGAAAACCTGATCTTCACCATCCGGCCGGAGCAGTTGAAGCTTCTGGACAGCATGGTGCATGTGCTGCGGGATGCGGTGATCGGGCGCGATCCGGACGATACGGGCGCCTTCTGGCAGGACGCCTGGCGACGCATCAACTTCATCAGTTTCACCGGCGTCTCGATCATGGGCATTTCGGCGATCGATGGCGCCATGTGGGATCTAAGAGCCAAGCGCGCCGGCCTTTCGATCTCGCGGATGCTGGGACGTAGCCGTGAAGTCATTCCGGCTTATGCGAGCGGCGGCCTCTGGCTCACCCAGGACATTCCCTCGCTCGTCCGGCAGGCGGAAGGTTTCGTCGCAGCCGGCTTCAAGGCGATGAAGCTGCGGCTTGCGGGACGGATCGATGTCGACCTGCCGCGTGTGAAGGCCGTTCGGGCGGCGATCGGCAGCGGTATCGGGCTGATGATCGATGCCAACCAGGTGCTCGACGTCGATGCGGCGATCAGGCTCGGCGATGCGCTGGCGCCGTTTGATATCGCCTGGTTCGAGGAGCCGGTGCCGGCCCACGCATTGGAGGATTCGGCCAAGGTGGCAAAAGCCCTGCGGATGCCGATCGCGTCCGGTGAAAATGAATATACGCGCTACGGCTTCCGGCGGATGATCGAGACGGGAGCCGCCTCCATTCTCATGCCGGATCTCCAGCGGGTTGGCGGCGTCACCGAATTTTCCCGCGTCGGCGCACTGGCGGCAAGCTTTGACCTGCCGATCTCGTCGCATCTTTTCCCCGAAATGAGCCTGCAGTTGCTGGCGCATGTCCCGACCGCCCATTCCCTGGAATACGTGGAATGGTTCACGCCGCTCTACGAGGAGAAGATAAAGCTCGTTGACGGGACGGCCCAGATTCCGGATGCGCCCGGCTGGGGGATGTCCTTGGACCGGGATGCGATCCGCCACCACGCTCTCTAGGCTGAAATCCGCATAGGACGAGATTTGCCCCGTTTTCTTGCGAAAGCGCAAGCAAATGCCCATGCCCTGTTTGTTTCACGTCAAAGAGAAGAGGTTGGCGTAGACATAAATTCTATTTCCAGAGGACGGCGATTTACTCCGCCCCTTGTTCCGAAGGAAAGAAACCATGACCGACAAGATTCAGATGACCAGACGCTCGATCCTTGCGGGGGCAGCCTTTGTTGGCGCGATCGCACCGGTCGTGCAGGCTTCCTTTGCCCATGCGGACGAAGCGCCCCCCGCAAAGATGAAGCCGGGCGACCTCTCGCGCCTCCGCCGTGAGAAGGTCGAGCTCGTGAAGCCGCCTTTCGTCCATGCCCATGCTCAGAAAGCCGATGGCCGGCCGAAGGTCGTCGAATTTACGCTGACCATCCAGGAGAAGAAGCTCGTTCTCGACAAGGAAGGCACCGAAATCAATGCGATGACCTTCGATGGGTCGGTTCCGGGTCCGCTCATGGTCGTCCATCAGGACGACTACGTCGAACTCACCCTCATCAACCCCGACACCAACGAACTCCAGCACAATATCGACTTCCACTCGGCCACCGGCGCCTTGGGCGGCGGAGCGCTGACGGTGGTGAACCCCGGCGAGAAGACTATTCTCAGGTTCAAGGCAACCAAGGCCGGCGTCTTCGTTTACCACTGCGCACCTCCCGGAATGGTGCCGTGGCACGTTACCTCGGGCATGAACGGCGCCATCATGGTGCTCCCGCGCGATGGCCTCAAGGACGGCAACGGGAAACCGCTGACCTACGACAAGATCTACTACGTGGGTGAACAGGATTTCTACGTCCCGCGCGACGAGAACGGCAAGTTCAAGAAATACGCTAGCGCCGGCGAAGCTTATGAGGACACCCTCAAAGTCATGCGGACGCTGACCCCGACGCACATCGTCTTCAACGGGGCCGTCGGCGCCTTGACGGGCCAGAACGCTATGACCGCCGCAGTCAACGAGAAGGTGCTGATCGTCCATTCGCAGGCGAACCGCGATACGCGGCCCCACCTCATCGGCGGCCATGGCGACTACGTCTGGGCTACGGGCAAGTTCGCCAACCCTCCGGAGATCGACCAGGAAACATGGTTCATCCCGGGCGGTGCGGCGGGCGCTGCATTCTACACCTTCCAGCAGCCCGGCATATACGCCTACGTCAACCATAACCTGATCGAGGCCTTCGAACTGGGCGCGGCGGCACATTTCAAGGTCACCGGTGATTGGAACGACGACCTGATGACGTCGGTCCTGGCGCCGAGCGGCACCTGATCGGAAACGGCCGGGAGCATGAGCTATGCATGCCTCCGGCCGGCCTTCATCCCCCTGCAAGCTGGATTTCGCCTCGGGAGGCGAACATGCGATGGACATACGACAGGCCTAAGCTCTCGCTCCTCCATACCGGGCTTCCGATCACGCTGATCGCCGTTTTGGCGGCGGGTATCTTCCACCAGGCGGGTTTCATGAAGCCTGCGCCCCCAGAGGGCGCGGTCTATGAGCCCGCGACGGTCGTTGTTCCTCCCCGCAGCTACAGCTACAGGAGCGACGGAGAGTTCCTGAAGGGCACGGCGCCCATCGATCCGCCGATGAAGACGGTGGTTGCGGCGTCGAGCCTGACGATCACGAAAAATCACGTCACCGCCTCGGAATACCGGGAGTGCGTCGCCGCGCGCGCCTGCAAATCCTCTGAAGCGACCTCGTCGAGGCGGGACGTTCCCGCCACGGGCGTGAGCTTCGACGATGCCGCGGCTTACGCCCGCTGGCTCTCGGATGTGACCGGCGAATACTGGACCTTGCCAACCGACGAACAATTGGCTCAGGCCGCGGGCAAGCGGTTCCCGGACGATGCTCTCGGCCTCGATCCGGACAGCAAGAACCCCGCGCTGCGATGGCTCGCCGACTACGAACGCGAAGCGCGTGAGCGGGCGACAGGCGATCCGGTGCCGCGGCCGACGGGAAGTTTCGGGGAGAACGAATATGGCCTGGCCGACTTTGGCGGCAACGTCTGGGAATGGACGTCCACCTGCCATCGCAGGGTCCATCTCTACGTGAACGGGTCCGTTCGCGCCTCCGAGGAGATTTGCGGCGTCTACGTGACCGTGGGTCCGCATCGCTCGCCGATGAGTTCCTTCGTCCGCGATCCGAAAGGCGGTGGCTGCGCGGTCGGGACGCCGCCGGACAATCTGGGCTTCCGCCTGGTCAAGTCCACCCGGTGGTATGCGCCGCTTCTCAAGACGCTTCGCCAAGCCGGTTGGACAGCGTGATCGTGATCACGCCGACCGGGTCTAGGCCGACGTCAAAGCGGGCCGCGAGCAAACTCCGAACCGTTTGTCGTAGGTCAAAGAGGACCGGCTTTTTTGCCCTAGTGTGAATTCAACGAAGCCGAGGGCTTTCGAGAAAAGGAGTAAGGAAATGAAGAAGATTTTGGCATCCCTGGTCGGCGCGGCAATCGCTACGGCTGTCTGCGCAACGGCGGCTTCTGCTGCCGATTTCCAAGTGCAAATGCTCAACAAGGGCAAGGACGGCGCGATGGTATTCGAGCCGAGCTCCCTCAAGGTCGCCAAGGGCGATACCGTCACCTTCGTTCCGACCGATAAGTCCCACAACGCCGAAACCATCGACGGGCTGATCCCGGAAGGCGCAAAGCCTTTCAAGGGCCAGATGAACGAAAGCGTCAAGATCACGTTCGACGTCGAGGGTGCCTATGCCGTGAAATGCGCGCCGCATGTCGGCATGGGCATGATCGGCCTCATCGTTGTCGGCAATGCTCCCGCGAACCTGGAAGCCATCAAGACCGCGAAACTGCCCAAGAAGGCTCGCGAACGTCTCGACGCGGATATTGCTGCTTCCGGCGTTTGAGCCGGAGCGCCCGGCGGCGGCCATTCCCTCTCCCCCTGGCCGCCGCCGCGCTTACCGTCCCAGCCTCATCTTGCGCGAAATCCGGCACAGTTGGTCAGCGCATCAGGCCAGCCATACGAAGCGCATTCTCGATGATCTGCTGGATGCCTTCAGGTTCTTTTGCCTTTTGGGAAGAAGCGGATGCCCGCTTGGCGCCGTCGCCCTTCGCCCGCAGTGGCTCGACGCCTTCGCGAAGCAGGCCCCAGCTTTTTGCCGAATGAAGCGTCGACGATATGCCGACATCCAGCAGATAAGGCGCGGCATTCTCGTCGCCGAGCGCGGGGTCGATCGGCGTTCCGTGGCCCATTCCGGCAATGCTGTAATATTCGATTGCCCGCCGGCCGCGGACGTCTTTCCACACGGTTCTCGACTGGCCGTCGACCGTTTCCGACAAGTCGGGCCGTGCGTCGACGTCGTGAACGGCCCGCCACTGGTCGATGATCGCCTGCGCATTCGCCTCTGCGACCGTCTTGTCCTGGGTGCCCTGCCACACCGAGACGGTCGGCCATGGCCCCTGATGGGTGGAAGCGGCCCTCAGCCGCGACTGAAGCGTCGGTGGTGCCGGCAGGCCGTGACCGCGCATCCGGTCGAATGCTTCGGGCACCGTCGAGGTGACGCCATAGGGCAGGCCTGCGATGATCGCTCCGCCGGCGAAGACCTCCGGATAGGTGGCGAGCATCGTATTGGCCATCGCACCACCCGCGGACAGGCCGCTGACATAGACGCGCAACGGGTCGACCCCGTGTCGGGAGACCACCGCCTCGATCATCTGGCGGATCGAGTGCGCTTCGCCCTGGCCGCGGCGCGTGTCGCCCGGAAGGAACCAGTTGAAACAGAGATTGCCGTTATTGGCGCGGACCTGTTCCGGCAAGAGCACCACGAACCCGTGCCGCTCAGCGAGTTTCGACCACCCGGTGCCGTGGTCATAACCGGAGGCGGTCTGCGTGCATCCGTGAAGAACGACGACAAGGCCGGGGTTCTTGGGAAGCAGGGAGGGCACGTAAACCTTGGCTGCCAGCGCTCCGGGGTTGGATCCGAAGCTTTCGAACGCCTCCAGATGGCTGGGGGCGTCGGCCTGCTCCTGACCCAGTGATTTCAAGCGGGCGAGCCGCTCCAGCGTATCCGACAACGATCTCATCATGCCTCCTGGCAATCATTGCCGGGGTGGCAGTGATCAACGACAACGTCCTCTATATGGGAAGCGTTGCTGCACTGCACAATTATTTTTTGGTAAGATATGTTTCATCACGAGCCGGCGAGCTTGATACCGGCCCGCCGGGTTCATTTTCAGCTGTCGGAAATCCTGTGGCTCGAGGACCGGACGATCAGTTCTCCGGGGAGCCGTTTGATCGTGATCGGCCGGCCGGGATAACAAGAGCCGTCCTCGATCATTCCGACGGCCACCGCTATGATCTCGTCGACGGGCTGGCGGAATGTGGTCAGTGCGTAATGTGGCCAGCTGGCGAGCGCGATGTCGTCGAAGCCGGCGACCGCGATATCGTCGGGCACGCTGAGCCCGGCCTCTTCCCTCAGCGCATCGAGGCCGCCTGCCGCGAGAATGTCGTTGGCGAAGAAGATCGCATCCGCACCGCCGCGTTCGACGATTTCCATCGCGGCCCGCCGGCCGGCCTCATAGCTGTATTCGCCGGCATCGACGCGGGCGCAAAGCGTCATGCCGAGCTCGGCAACACGCGTCACGAAGGCGTTCTGTCTTTCGCGATTGGTGGTCGTGTGGCTGAGGCCGGACACATAGGCGACGCGACGCCGGCCGGTCTCATAGAAATGGTCCGCGATCGCCCGGCTGCCCGCGACATTGTCGCAGATGACGCAGCTTAAGTCCGCATCCTCGACAACACGGTTGATCAGCAGGGCGGCGCGGCCCTCGGTTGCCCAGCGCAAGGTCTGGCCGGAGAGGATCGTGGCGGAAATAATGATCACCGCATCGACATTGTAGCGGCGCAGCGCCGAGAGCTGCTCTTCGAGGTTGGAACCCTTGGTGATGTTGAAGAGCAGGCTCTGCAGCCCGACGCGCTGCAGGCTGCGGGAGAGCTTTTCGATGAGCGCGGGGTAGAAGGGGTTCTGCATGTCGGAGACGACGATGCCGACGATATTGGTGCGGCTCTTCGACAACATGCTGGCTATGGCGTTCGGGTGGTAATCCACCTCTTCCGCAAACTGCTTGATCCTGTCGCGCAGGTCCGGGGCGATGCTGGCGCCCGGGGTGAACGCGCGGGAGACGGCGGACTGGCTGACGCCGAGCATACGGGCGAGCTGGCGCGCAGTGATCGGCCGACGCTTCGCCTTGTCATCCGGTATCTCTGGCTTGTCCAAGAAACTCTCCAACTCCTTGCCGGCGGACGGCGCTGCTGTCGATACCCCCGGCGCAGTCACGGATCAATATCATCAAATGCGTATCCGTGTCTTGCATCCGTATGCAATGGTGTCTAATCTTTCTTTCAGGATCGGGAGGAGAGCCGTCGATCATGCTTTTGAAGGAAATGGCCGAGCCAGGCGTCTCGGCCGTGGACGATCTTCGCGTGCTGGATTTGTCCGACACGCTTTCGGGCCAATACTGCGCGCGGCTTCTGGCGGACTATGGCGCGGAAGTCATTCTCGTCGAGCCGCGGGGGGGATCGGCGATCAGGCGAATGCCGCCGTTCTCGGTGACCGATCCACAACGGTCCTTGCCGTTCTGGCATCTGAACACCGGAAAGAGGTCCGTCATCCTGGACCGGTCGACGGAGGCCGGGCGGGAGGAACTGAAGGCGCTGATCGCTGGCGCGGATGTCGTTATTCCGCCTGCGGACCTCACGTTCGACGAAGTCGCGGACATCAATCCGCGCTGCATCACCGCTTCCATCACCCCTTTCGGGACCGATGGGCCTCTTGCCGATTGGAAGGGGCCGGAGATCGTGCTGCAGGCGCTTTCCGGGATGATGTACAATAACGGCCAGATCGGCCGCGAACCCCTCTACGGCGTCGGCGATCGGGCATCCTATGCCGCAGGGCTCGCCGCCTATATCGGCGTGATCACCGCTCTGATTGACCGACGCACGACCGGGCTTGGTCAGGCTGTGCGGGTGGATTCGGCCGAGACCGCAGCATCGATGTGTTTCCCCTATGTGCTGCGCCATATCTACAACGGCTCGGTCCATAGCCGGCGGGACCAGACGATCCCGGCAGGGCAGGTGAAATGCCGCGACAGCTGGGTCTGCATCTGGATCTACAACCATCGCTGGGAAGCTCTCTGCACGGCACTGGATCTTCGGGATATCCAGCACGATCCCCGCTTCGCAGAGCCGGCCCCGCGCCGGCAGCACTGGGATGTGCTCTACGAGATCATCCAGGCGAAGGTCGCGGAGATGGACGCGGAGGACCTGGTCGACCGGCTGCAGCGCGCCCAGATCATCGCGGCCAAGGCCTATCGTCCGGCCGAACAGGTCCGCAACGGCCACCTCTCCGCCCGCAATTATTGGGAAACCGCCGACGGCCGGCTCATTCTTGGGCCGCCCTTCCGGATGAGTGCGACGCCTCGCAATGTGCGAGGCGGAGCGCCCCTTCCTGGCGAGGGGCAGGGGCGGATTGCACTGCGACGAACCGAGCCGTTCGAGAGGCCAAAGCCGGCTGCGTCCGGCCGGCCGCCGCTCGAGGGGCTGCGGGTCATCGAGATTACCACCGCCTGGGCCGGGCCCATGGCCGGACGGGTGCTTGCTTATTTCGGGGCCGAGTCCATCCATGTGGAATCGCCCAACCGGGTGAATTCCTGGCGGTTGAACAAGGAAATGCCGAACCCGATCAATTTTCCCGGGGGCGAGCCGGGCGAGCGGCCATTCGACCGGTCTTTCCTGTTCAATTCCCAGAACGTCAACAAGTTGTCCTGCATCCTCAACCTGAAGACCCAGGAAGGGCGAAAGACACTGGAGCGGCTGGTTGCGAAGGCCGATGTGCTGATCTGCAATTTCCGGCCGGGCACGCTTGCAAAGCTGGGCCTGGATTACGAGCGGCTCTCGGCGATCAAGCCGGATATCATCGTCGCGGAGCTTCCCGCCTTTGGGCGGGACGGGCCGATGTCGGGATATGCGGCCCTCGGTCCGACCATGGAAATGGCGACCGGGATGTCGGCGATGATGAGTTATCCGGACGGGCAGCCGGAAAACAGCGGGCCTTCCTATCTCGACCCGATTGGCGGGTTCAATGCGGCGGCGGCGATCCTGACCGCGCTCTACTGGCGTGAGCGGACCGGCCGCGGCCAATATGTCGAGGTGCCTCAGGTCGAAGCGGCGATGCAGTTCATCGGAGCGGAACTGCTCTTGGCGGCAGAGACAGGAAAAGACCCGGTGCCGAACGGAAACCGGCGCGCGGGCATGGTGCCGCACGACGCCTTTCCGGCCCTCGGCGAAGACCAGTGGGTCGTCATCGCAGCGCAGGATGAGCCGCAGTGGCAGGCGTTGTGCGAAACGATCGGCATGCCGCAACTCGCCTCCGACCGGCGTTTTGCGACGCTCGAAGCGCGCCGGCGGAACGAGGATGCGTTGGCGGAAATCCTTTCGGATTGGACGCGCGGCCGCGACAAACACGATATCGCCCGGTTGCTCCAGGGCAGGGGAGTTGCCGCGGCTCCGGTCAGCGACGCCGGCGATCTGGCACGCAGCGACTATCTTGCTCATCGCCGGTTCTTCACCGAACTCGAACATCCGGATGCCGGGTTGCACCCCCATCCCGGCCTGCCGATCCACTTGAGCCGGACGCCGGGAGGGCAGAGCAGGCCTGCGCCCCAGTTCGGCGGCCATAACCGGTTCGTGCTCGAGCGGATCCTGGCGCTGCCGCCGGAAGAGGTCGCCCGCATCATGGCCAGCGATGCGATGACCACCGTTCCCTTTCCGGATGGATAGACCGATGAAAACAGAGACAGAAGCACTGTTTCCGCGAAGCCTTGTCGTCGATATCCGCCTCGACGACGACCCGCGATACAGGGGCAGCATCCACGACGACGCAGTGGCGCGGGCGCGGGGTTACAAGGCGGCACTGGTTCCCGGCGCCTTCGTTTATGGCCATATCGGCCGCGTGGCGGTGGAGGCCTGGGGTCTCTCCTGGCTGGAGCGCGGCGGCATGGACGCGAGTTTCCGGCGCCCGGTCTACAATGGCGACCGGCTGACGATCCGCGCCTCGGCGCTGTCGGGCGATGCCGATATGCGCAGATCTGCCATCGTCGCGACAAACGCGGACGGCGAGGAGGTCGCGAGCGGGTGGGTCGGCTTGCCGGGCCTGCCGCCGTCGGTTCCGGACCTTTCAGCCTTCGCGGTATTACCGCGTCCCGATCCGCCGCCGGCAGTCTCGGTCGGCCAGTTGAAACCCGGAACGTCGTTGACGACCGCCGACAGGGTGCTGACCGAAGAGGAATTCAGGCGATCCCTCTCTGCCTTCGACGAGCAGCATGTCCTGCATGCGCGCGACGGGATCGTGCATTCGGGGTGCCTGATGCGGCTCGCCATGGGCGATACGCACAGCAGTTTCCGGTTCCCGTCCGCGATCGTGCTGACGGCTGTCGAGGCGCAGCATTTCGCCTGCGTTCGGCCGGGGCAGAGGCTGACGACGGTGGGCAGAATCGCGGACGCCTGGGTCAGGAACGGCAAGCACTATTTCCAGAGCGAGGAATTCCTTCGCGCCGACGGACGTCTCGCGGCGCGCTTTTTGCGGACACAGATCTACGGCTACGAAAACGTTTAGGAGCGGTGGCGTGGCGCCTTTTTACGAAGGTCCGAAATTTAACGGCAAAGTTGCTTGCATACGGATGCAAAGTGAGTGATGCTTCGGTTGGAGGAAGGAGCGCTTCCAAAGTGCCCGATAAGAAGAGGGAGGATTTCGAGGATGTCAGAGACGCGAGCGTTTAGCGCCTAGCGTGCCGGCGCCCGCTATGGCGGGTTTTCGCGGCCCCTTGGGGCAATCTTTTTCCAGGTTTGTGGATACCTAATCGTGCCAGTGCCGACGACGATCAAATCAGTCGAAGCTTTTCAGGTCATGTGGGAGCCGAACGAGCAGCCGGGGCGCCGAAGCGCCATCGTGCGGGTGACGACGGTGGAGGGCATTGTCGGTTACGGCGAGGCATCCCCGATGATGGGCGGCGAGCATTCCCTCGGCGTCGTCAGGGATTTCGCGCCGTCGCTTATCGGTGCCGATGCGCTCGACCACGCGGTGCTCTATGACAAGCTCCTGCATAAATACGTGAAGCTCGGCCCGGAAGGGGCGGTCACCGGGGCGCTGGCGGCGCTTGATATCGCGCTCTGGGACATCCGGGGCAAGGTCTTCGACCAGCCGATCTACAAGCTGCTCGGTGGCGCCTGGCGCACCGAGCTGCCCTTCTATTCCTCGATCGGCGGCAATGCCGACCGCACTGTGGATGAGACCGTTAAGGTGGTCGAAGCGCGCTGGAAGTCGGAAACGCCGGCGGCGATCAAGATCCGCTGGGACGGCGACCGCACCCGGCAGGACTACGACATCCCCGGAGATATCGCCAAGGCGAAGGCGGTACGCAAGCTGGTCGGCGACGACTTCCCGCTCGCCTTCGATGCCAACAATCAATATTCGGTCGGCGGTGCGATCCGGGTCGGCCGGGCTTTGGAGGAGCTCGGCTACATCTGGTTCGAGGAGCCGGTACAGCACTACAACGTTCGCGCCATGGGAGAAGTGGCGCAGCGGCTGGACATCACCGTCTCGGCAGCCGAGCAGACCTACACCACGCAGGCGGTAATCGACATGATCAATGCCGGCGTGCGGATGGTGCAGCCGGACATCATCAAGATGGGTGGCATTACCGGCCTGATGCAATGCGCCGCGATCTGCTTTGCGCACGGCGTGGAACTCGTCCCCCATCAGACCCAGCCGACGATCGCCCACACGGCCAACCTGCAGGTGCTGGCGACGCTGATGCACAATACCAAACCGGCCGAATTCGCAGATCCGTCGACACGGATGCACGTGGCCTTCGAGAACCCGCCAAAGCCTGAAAACGGCAAGTTCAAGGTGCCGGGAGGTCCGGGTCTGGGCCTCATGATCAAGGATGCCGAGTTGGACAAGCGGCGAACGTAACTTGTCTTTGGGAGGAGATGATGAACGTGAACAGAAGAGAATTCCTGGAACTCGCCGCTGCGGCGACGGCTCTGAGCGTCGTGGGAGCGGGTGCTGCCCGCGCAGCGTCGAGCGCCGACGTGGTGCGGATCGGCATTGCCGCCAACGGGCCGCGCACCAGCGATCCGAACCAGACGACGCAGGGCTCCGACAACTGGGCCACCGAACAGATCTACGAACAGCTGGTTCGCCCCGAAGACGGTGATTTCGCCACGACGCCGGACAAGTACGTGCCGACGCTGGCGACCGAATGGTCCGCATCGCCGGATGCGAAAACCTGGACGTTCAAACTTCGCCAGGGTGTCCAGTTCCACAAGGGTTACGGCGAGATGACGTCGGACGACGTGGTCTTTTCCTTCAAGCGAGCAATCACCGACGGCACCAACAAGACGATCATGGCGAATGTCGCCGACGTGGTCGCCAAGGGTCCCTACGAGGTTGCCGTTCAGCTCAAGTCTCCGGACGTGAATTTCCTCGGCACGACGGGCTTTTCCAACAATACCTCGATCGTCTCCAAGAAAGCCTTCGACAAGATCGGCGCCGAAAAGTTCATGACCGACGCGGTCGGCACTGGGCCTTACGAGCTCACCCGTTTCGACGCCGAATGGGGTACGGCGATGAAACGCCATGAGGGTTACTGGGGCCAGAAGGCGAAGATCGCCGGCGTGGAATGCGTCTACATTGCCGATACGACAGCCCGGACGCTGGCGCTCCTTTCCGGCGACGTCGATCTGATCGAGGCGGTGCGTGCGCCCGGCTGGGTGGATTCCATGCTGCAGCGCGATCCGACCCTGAAATTCGACATGACGATACCGGGATCCTTCAACACGCTGCACATCAACCTGACCCGCAAGCCGTTCGACAACCTGAAGGTTCGCCAGGCGGTGATGTATGCGATCGATCGGCAGGCGGTCGCCGATGCCCTGAAGCCGATGGGTGGTTTCATGGCTGGTTTGCAGCCGGATTTCTTCCCCGCCGGTTTTAAGACCGCCGACCTGCCGTCCGAACTGCAGTACAAGTACGATCCGAAGAAGGCCAAGGCGCTGCTCGCAGAGGCAGGTTTTCCGAACGGCTTCGATTTCGACAGCAATTGCAGCCAGCGCGAGGACTATTCGTCGACCATGCTGATCGTGCAGGAACAGCTCCGGGCCGTCGGATTGCGCATGAACCTGAAGATCGGCGACCACACGGCCTATCACGCCGACAATCGCAGCGACAAGAATACGCTTGCGATGCATTCGTCGAGCTATCCGCCGATCCCGACGCAGCTCTATTTCCAGCAGCTTTCGTCGAAATCCGAAGTGAAGTCCGACGGCAAGGGCGGCGGCAACTACAGCCATTACGGGGTTGCCATGCCGGGGATCGACGCGCTGCTCGACAAGGCGTTGATGGCAACCGACTACAAGACCTATGTCGACACCTGCAAGCAGATCGAGCTGCAGGCGCTGCGCGACCTGCCCCTGATCGGGCTTTCCACCCTGTCCTTCACCGTGGCTCGCAATGCGCGGCTGGACATGGGCTACAAGGTCAAGAGCGGTTACGCCCGTTGGCGTTTCCATCGCGCCACGAAAAAAGCCTGACGGCTTCAAAGCACGGGTGACAGGCCAATGGGCAGGTACATGCTTTACAGGCTAGCCGACGCCATACCGACCATATGGTTGGTCCTGACGCTCGTGTTCATCGCCATGCGCATTCTCCCGGGAGATCCGGCAATCGCTGCTCTGGGAGACGGTGCTCTCCCGGAGCAGCTTGCCGAGTTCCGCGAGAAAATGGGACTGAACGTGCCGATCTGGCAGCAATATTTCAACTTCCTGATCGGCACGCTGACGCTCGATTTCGGCAAGTCCTATATGAACGGCGCGCCTGTCCTCGATCTCATCGCCCGCAATCTGCCCTACACGATCCAGCTGACCGTCGCGGCGATGATCCTCGGCACCGTGATCGGCATACCATTCGGGGTGCTCGCGGCCGTCAAGCGGGGGAAGCTGCCGGATTCCGGCATGCGAATCTTTTCTCTGGTGGGGTATGCGGTTCCGGATTTTTACCTGGGAGCGCTGTTTCTGATCGGGTTTGCGCTGAACCTCAGATGGTTTCCGATCAACGGGGCCGGCAGCGGTTTTTTCGATATCCTCCACCACCTCTTCCTGCCGGCGCTGACGCTTGCGCTTGTCAAGGCTGCGTTCATCGGCCGCCTGACGAGAACCTCCGTGCTCGAGGTTCTCGGCAAGGACTATGTGCGCACCGCCCGCGCCAAGGGAGCGCGCGAAAACCGCGTCATCTACCGCCATGCGCTGCGTAACGCCCTGCTGCCGCTTGCGACGGGCATGGGATTGAGCCTGCTGGCAACCCTGTCGGGGTCCGTCGCGGTGGAACTGGTCTTCAACCGCCCCGGCATCGGCCGCCTGCTCATCCAGTCGATTACCGAAAGAGACTACGGCGTCATCCAGGGCGGAGTGGTGGTCTTCGCGCTGATGGTGGTCTTCGTCAACCTGATGATGGACCTCCTCTATGTCGTCATCGATCCACGAATTCGGGTGAAGTAATGACAATACTCCCAGGCTCCGTCGGAACCCTGTCCGCATCCGACGATATCGAACATGCGATCGCGCCGGAACCCGGCAGGACGGCGCTGCTGAAGGACATGCTGTTCGGCCAGGCCTCGACGATCTTTGCCTTTTCCGTCGTGGTGATTTTTCTTCTGGTCGCGATCCTGGCGCCCTGGCTCGCCCCCTACGATCCGCTGGCGCAAAGCATCCTGTCGATCAACAAGCAACCGTCCTGGGCGCATTGGCTCGGGACCGACCAGTTCGGCCGGGACGTGCTGTCCCGGATGATCCACGGGTCGCGCAATTCGCTGCTGTTCGGCCTGATCTCACCTGCCTTGGCCGCCTTTTTCGGAACCATACTCGGGGTGACGGCCGGTTATTTCGGGGGTGTCATAGACCGGGTGATCAGCCGTGTCGTCGACCTTCTTCTGGCTTTCCCGGAACTGCTCCTGGCGATCATGATCGCAGCAGTGCTCGGCGGGGCCTTCTGGAACATCATTGCCGTCATCACCGTCGCCTTCGTTCCGGGCTTTGCGCGGGTGGCGCGCGCCTCGACGCTCGCAGTCAAACAGGAGCCTTATATCGAAGCCGCGGTTGCGGTCGGCCTTCGCACCCCGACGATCATCATCCGGCACGTCATCCCGAATATCGCAGCGCCGATCCTGGTGCTGATGACGCTCTGGGTCGCGTCCGCCATCCGGCTGGAAGCGTCGCTGAGTTTCCTCGGCATCGGCACCCGGGCACCCAATCCGAGCTGGGGCAATATCATCCGCGACGGGCTGAACAACCTGTTCGGATCGCCATGGCCGATCATCGCGGCTGGTTTTGCGATTACCTGCGTCGTGCTGTCGTTCAACCTCATGGGCGACGCGGTGCGCGATGTCCTCGATCCGGAGACGACGCGATGACGATTGCTCCCTCGCTTTCCAGGCAGCAGCCGGCTGCCTCCGTCCATCCCGGTCCCTTGCTGAAAGTGGAGGATCTCTCGATCGAGTTCGGCCCGAAGGGTACGGCGGTGCGTGTGGTGGAAGGTGTCAGCTTCACCATCGACACCGGCGCCGCGGTCGGCATCGTCGGCGAGTCCGGCTCCGGCAAATCGATGACCTCGCTTGCGGTGATGGGGCTGATCCCCAGCCCTCCAGGCCGCATCGCCACGGGGCGGATCCTGTTCGAGGGCGTCGACCTGCTTGGCCTCCCGCGCTCCAGGATGCCGGAAATCCGCGGCCGCGATATCGCGATGATCTTCCAGGAGCCGATGAGTTCGCTCAATCCGGTGATGACGATCGGCGACCAGATCGGCGAGGCGATCAAGCTGCATCAGAAGATGGGCCGCGAGGAGCGGCGCCAGCGGGTTGTCGAGCTGCTGAAGCTGGTCGGCATTCCCGATCCGGAGCGTCGGCTCGGCGCCTATCCGCACCAGTTCTCCGGCGGCATGCGCCAGCGGGTGATGATCGCCATGGCGGTCGCCTGCAACCCGAAGCTCCTGATCGCCGACGAACCGACGACCGCGCTCGACGTCACTATACAGGCGCAGGTGCTCGAGTTGATGCACAAGATCCGCCGCACCCTGAACACCACCATCCTCTTGATCTCCCACGATCTCGGTGTCATCGCCGATATCTGCGAACGGGTGATCGTCATGTATGCGGGCAAGGTGGTCGAGGATGCGGACGTCAAGACGATCTTCCGCAGCCCGAAACATCCCTATACGCGAGGCCTGCTGCAATCGATCCCGCGGTTGAAGGACGAGAATACGCGTCTTTACCAGATCCCCGGCATGGTGCCCTTGCCTGGCACGATCAAGCAAGGCTGTCCGTTCTTCCCGCGCTGTCCCGATCGCATCGACAAATGCGCGCGGGAGACGCCGCCTCTCCTTGAAATCACACCGCAACAGAAGGCCGCCTGTTGGGTCTCGGCGGGGGCGACGTCATGAATATTGCTGTGACCGGAGATGACCTCGTCGTGGTCAGAGACGTGGGCAAGACCTTTTCGGAAGCAGGAGGCCTGGTGTTTGGCCGCGCCCAGCCGAGTGTGAGGGCTGTCGACGGCGCTTCCTTCGAGGTCAAGCGCGGCGAGACGCTGGCGCTGGTGGGGGAATCCGGCTGCGGAAAATCCACCCTCGGGCGGCTTCTGCTGCGGCTCATAGATGCAAGCGAAGGCGAAATCGCTATCGACGGCGTGGATATCCTGCGTCTCAGTTCCAATGACATGCGCCAGATGCGGGCGCGCGTGCAGATGATCTTCCAGGACCCCTACGGGTCGCTCAGCCCGCGTCGCTCGGTTGCGAAGATCATTGCCGAACCGCTGGAAATTTTCGGGCTGGTCCAATCGAGGAAGCAGCGTCGCGATCGTGTCGCCGAACTGATGATCCAGGTGGGGCTGTCCCCGACTTTCATGGACCGGTATCCGCGCCAGTTCTCCGGAGGCCAGCGGCAGCGTATAGGGATCGCTCGCGCCATTGCGGTCGATCCGCAGTTCATCGTTGCCGACGAACCCGTGTCCGCGCTCGACGTCTCGGTGCAGGCGCAGATCGTCAACCTGATGCAGGACCTGCAGAAAAGCCGCGGTTTCTCCTACCTCTTCATCGCCCACGATCTCTCGGTCGTGCGCCATATCGCGGATCGCGTCGCCGTCATGTATCTCGGCCGGATCGTTGAAATAGGGCCTAAAAGGCGGATCTACGATTTCCCGAGCCATCCCTACACCCAGGCGCTTCTCTCGGCGGTGCCGGAGCCCGACCCGGAAACGCGGAAATCCCGGATCATCCTGAAGGGCGACGTGCCGAGCCCGGCCAATGATCCGACCGGCTGCAGCTTCCATACCCGCTGTCCCATCGCCCAGCCGATTTGCAGGGCGGAACGTCCACCGCTTCTGGAAACCGCCAGCGGTCACCTCGCCGCCTGCCATTTCGCCAAACCGCATCCCATCCCTTTGTAGGTCCTGTCGAGAGGCTCTCCGAGCTGTGCTCATCATCGAATAGGCGCCGTCACCCGAAGCATTCGATGGCGGAGGCGCTCGCGCCAAACCCTCCTGCGAAAAGCCCATAGGTACACTTGCTTTACCGAAGGTGGCAGTTAAGCTTACCTTTATCCAATGGTATCCTAGGTGCGGCTTCTCATGACACAAGAATTCATCCAGGCGCTGATGCGCGAACTCGGCCCCGACGTCTTTTTTGGGGAGGACATCCCTGTTCGCTTCCAGAACGATTGGGGCGGCCTTTCGCCGGTCGTGCCGCTGGCGCTGGTGCGGCCGCGCACGACGGAACAGGTCTCGGTGACGTTGCGCCTCTGCAACGAGTTCAAGGTGCCGGTGGTGCCGCAGGGCGGACTGACGGGTCTCGCCGGCGGTGCGCGGCCGATCGAGAATGGCGTGGCGCTGTCGCTCGACCGCATGAACGGTATCGAGGAAGTCGATACGGTGATGGCGACGATGACGGTGATGGCGGGCACGCCGCTCAGCGTCATCCAGGCAAAGGCCGAGGAGGCGGGGCTGTTCTTCGGGCTTGATCTCGGCGCCCGCGATTCCTGCCTCATCGGCGGCAACCTCGCCACCAATGCCGGCGGCAATCGCGTCATCCGGTTCGGCATGGCCCGCGAACACGTGCTCGGCCTCGAAGTGGTGCTGCCGGACGGCACGATCGTCACATCGCTGAACAAGATGCTGAAGAACAATGCCGGCTACGACCTGAAGCAACTGTTCATCGGTTCGGAAGGCACGCTGGGGGTCATCACCCGCGCCGTGCTGCGCCTGCAGGCGAAGCCCGCGGAACTTGCCAGCGCCTTCTGCGGCTGCCCGGATTTTCCCGCGCTCCTGGAACTGCTGAAGAGCGCTCGCCAGGGCATGGGCTCGGCGCTGACCTCGTTCGAGGTGATGTGGCCGAGCTTTTACGACTTCATGACGGGCAAGCTGCCCGACCTGCGCCGCGCCTTCAAGGAGCCGCATGGGATCTATGTGTTGATCGAAACCGGCGGGCGCAACGCCGAAGAGAACCGGGCGCTGCTGGAGCAGGTGCTGTCTGATGCGCTGGAAGCCGGCTGGGTTTCCGATGCGGTTCTGCCATCCTCGGAGCGTGAGACCAAGGACCTCTGGGCGGTGCGCGAAAGCGTATCGGAATACGGCAAGCTGATGGGGCCGCTGACCGCTTTCGACGTCGGCCTGCCGACCAGTGCCGCCGGCCAGGTGGTCGACGAGATCGAGGCGGCGATGAAGGTCCGCTGGCCGGATGCGATTGCGGTCAGCTATGGCCATATCGGCGACAGCAACCTGCATCTCGTCTGCAACATCCCGTCCGCCGGCAACGACCAGCCGCATAAGGAGATTACCGAACTTGTCTTCGGCTCGATCGCCCGCGAAGGCGGCACGATTTCCGCCGAACACGGGATCGGCCTCCTGAAGAAGCCCTATCTCAAACTGTCGCGGACCCCGGAGGAGCTGGCGCTGATGGCGCGTATCAAGCTGGCGCTCGATCCCAACAATATTCTGAATACCGGCAAAGTGCTTTCCGTCTGAGCGGTAGGAGGTGCTGGTGGATCGACATTTTCAGCCTGTCAAAGTGCTGCTTCCGAACGAGGAGGTGGCACGCCGGCTTGCCGATGCCATCAGAGCCGGGTTTTTCCGGCTCGGCTCTCGCCTTCCGTCCGAACGCAGCATCGCCGAACAGATGCAGGTGAGCCGTCCGACGGTGCGTGAAGCGGTAAAGCTGCTGGTCGAGGCCAATATTCTCACCGTCCGACCGGGTGCCGGCGGCGGCACGTTCGTCAGCAGCGAGATCGTGCCGCTCGACCTGATCGTGCCGAGGCCGGACATGCGGCCCGGCGACATCGACGAAGCGATCGAAGTGCGCCGGCTGATCCTGCCTTGGGTGGCGCAGATTGCCTCGCAATATGCCGAGGATGCGGATTTCGACCGGATGCGGGAGGCGATCCGGTTCGGCCGGGATTCGTTGCCGCTGCCGGAGGTGACGAAAAGCAGCCCCGAACATATCAGCTCGATCATCATCGCGTCGATGCGCTTCGATCTCGCCCTGGCGCGGGCGACCCGCAACGGCCTCGTGCTGGAACTGATGGAACTGCTGCTGCAGTGGGTGGAGCCGATGCGGCACAGGACGCTGCATAGCCGCGCTGACCTCGTGTTGTCGCTCGAACTGGTCGAGACCATGATGCAGGCGATCGAATCCGGCGACCCGGCACAGATTGCCGATATTACCGAGCGGCGTCTCGGCATTCTCGAAAATGCGCTTGAGGAGCAGACGGGCCGGCGTCTTCGCCGCAACCGCCGGCCGGCCAATGCGGGTTGATCAGTGCCTCAGCCTTTCGTGCCAGGTGGTGCGATAGGCGTCGATGTTCCAGATCGGCGCCGGCACGATGCGGCCTGGTTTGGTCGCCGGCAAAATGCCTGCCAGAAGCGCTGCCCCCTGGCTGGTGCCGGTCGAGCCGGGGAGGGCGACCACCTGGCGGCCGAGCAGCGCGGCGAGCGCCTGGAGATAGGCCGGGTTGGCCGAGAAGGGGCCTTCAACCAGAACCGGTCCCTTGGCGCCGATGAGATCGAGGCAGGTCTCCGTCATCAGCGCGAGGTAAAGGCAGGCGGCCCCCCAGCGCTGGTCGATAGTGGCGCCGGTGTCGTTGATCCATTGCCGCTCGCGGCCCGGGAAGGGGCCGGAGCCGCCCGAAACATTCGGCAGAAGCATCAGGCCTTTTTCGATGACATGAGGGATGGCTGCAAGGGCCGCTTCCGGCGATAAGATGCCGAGTTCCACCGTCAGCATCTCAAACTCGCGGCCGCCCATGAAACGGCTCGAGGGCACGGCGCGGCCATAGGCATCGACATTGGCAAGCGCGTCGCGCTGCGGGTCCAGATGGTCGAGATCGCCGCCGACCGCGAAATTGATCACCCAGGTGCCGGTGGAGACCACCGCGAACGGCGGCTCACGTCCGACCAGATGCGCCAGCAGCGAGGCGTTGGAGTCGTGAATACCGCAATGGACGGGGATGGCTGTCGTGACGCCGATCCGGGCTGCGATGTCCGGCAAAAGCGGACCGAGCGCGTCAAAGGCCGAACGGACCGGCGCCATCAGATTACGGATGCCGAGCGTATCGACCAATGGGGAATAGGCGCCGTCACGCGGGCGCCAGAGGTCCGTATGGCAACCGAGCGAGGTGACTTCGTTCGCCGCAACACCGGTCAGCCGGAACGCCCAGTATTGCGGGTAGGTGAGGATGGTGCAGATGCGGGCAAAGGCTTCGGGAAAGGTGGTCTTCTGGTAGTGAAGCTGCGCGCCGACATTCAGCCCGCCTGACAGGGCCGGCGAGAAGGTCTCGGAAAAATGCGGGCGGATCGACCGGTAGGCTTGGCGGATGTCTTCCGGATATTCGTGTTCGTAATCGAGCACCGGCAGCGCCAGTTTGCCCTCGGCGTCGAGAAGCACCGCTGATGCGCCATGCGTGGTGATGGAGATCGCATCGAAGGCGGGCTGTTTTGCAAAGTCGGACAACGCTTGGAGCACGAAGGTCCACAGGGCGTCGACATCGTAGTGCGGATAGGGCGCGCTTGACAGAACCCGGTTCGGCGCGCGCCTTTCGGCGATCTCCTCGCCGGTGGCGCAGTCGAGCACGACGACCTTGGCATTGGTCTTGCCGATATCGAGAGCGGCGATCTTTTCGGGCGTGGTCATGGCAGGTGGAAGACCGTCACCAGATTGCTCTGGACCGGCGAGGCGTCCGGATTGGTTTCCATGATGTCGGCCATATGCGCCCACCATTTCTTCATCACCGGGTGCTCCGGCAGGTTCGCCATCGTATGGTCCACTGGTCGCGTCAGCACGCCGAACAGCGTGTTCGTCTCGCGGTCGAGATGGATGGAATAGTCGCTGGCGCCGGCCTGGTGGAGGAGATCGACAAGCTCCGGCCAGATCTCGTCGTGGCGCTTGCGGTATTCCGCCTCCATGCCCGGATTGAGCTTCATCTTGAAAGCGTGCTTTTCGAGCGTCATCGGCTCATTTCCTTGATGCGGCGGGCGATGATCGGGATTGCGATGGTAATGATCAAGAGCAGGCCGACGAAGATAGACATGACGATGCCGGGCACGTTGAGCAGCCCCAGCCCGAAGGTGACGAGGCCCATGACGAAGGCGGCGATGACGACGCCGGCGATGGTGCCCGCGCCGCCGAGAATGGAGACGCCGCCGAGCACGACCATGGTGACGACTTCCAGTTCCCACCCCTGCGCGATCGACGGCCGGGTCGAGCCGAGGCGGGAGGTGAGGCAAACGGATGCGACGCCCGCCATCACGCCGGTCAGCAGGAAGAGGATGAATTTCACACGTTCCACCGGAATGCCGGAGAAACGTGCCGCGAACTCGTTGTTGCCGATCACATAGACCTGCCGGCCGAAATTGGTGGCGTGCAGCAGGACGCCGAAGGCTGCGGCGAGGATGATGAACAGCACGAATTCGAAGGAAAACACCCAGGCCACGTAGCCCTGGCCGAAGAAAGCGAAGCTTTCCGGGTATTTGCCGTAGGCCTGATCCCCGAGGACGATGTAGGAAATGCCGCGAAAGAGGCTCATCGTGCCGATCGTCACCACGATCGACGGCAGCCTGAGGCCGGCGACGAGCAGGCCGTTGAAGGCGCCGCAGACAAGCCCGGTGCCGATGCCGATTGCCACCAGTCCCGGCGTACCGATGCCGGCCTGGGCTGCCGCACCCATGGCGGTCGAGGCGAGCGCGATGATCGCTGCCACCGACAGGTCGATCTCGCCGGCGATGACGAGCAGCGCCATGGCGAAGGCGATCATCGCCTTTTCGGTGAAGTTGAAGGTGGCGTCGGAGAGGTTCCAGGCATTCAGAAAGTAAGGCGAGGCGAACGAATTGAAGACGAAGATCAGCACCGCGACGCCGAAGAGCAGCACTTCCCAGCTCGCCAGGAGGCGCGAGGTCTTGCTGCCGAGCCTATCGGGGATGACCCGTTTCGAGGAAACGATGTCGGTCATGCGGACACCTCCTTTGCGCCGCGATCGCGCAGGATGATGCGGCCGGCCTTGCGTTCGGCGCGGGCGTTGAAGGCGACCGCGAGCACGATGACGATGCCTGAGATCGCCATCTGCGCGAAAGGCGAGATGCCGATGACGGGCAGCGCGTTCTTGATGACGCCGAGGAAGAGGGCGCCAAGCACGGCGCCGCCCACCGACCCGATGCCGCCGGCGATCGAGATGCCGCCGATGACGCAGGCCGCGACCGTATCCAGCTCGAAACCGGCCGCGATATCCACATAGGCGACCGCGTAACGCGACACCCAGAGATAACCGGAAAGGCCGGCGAGCGCGCCCGAAACGACGAAGGCAATGAACTTGGTCCAGCCGATATCGATGCCGGCATAAATCGCCGCGGTCGGGTTGCCGCCGGATGCATAGGCCGCCCGGCCGAAGGGCAGGCGGGTCAGCACGAACCAGGCGCCGAGCACGATGAGGATGGCGATCCAGGAGAGGATCGGCAGGCCGAGCACCGGCATTCGGGGGACATTCAGGAAGGAGGGGGCCATCTGGTGGGCGTTCACCCAACCGCCGCCCGACAGCACGAAGGCCATGCCGCGATAGATGGTCAGCGTTCCGAGCGTCACCACGATCGGCGGAATCCGCAGCGCCCAGACGAGGTAACCGTTGATCGCGCCGAGAAAGGCGCCGATGCCGACCGCCGTGACGATGAGAAGGGCCAGCGGCAGATCAGGATAGGCGGCATTGGTCATGGCGACCGCCATGCCGGTGAAGGCAAGGTTGGCGGCGACAGAGAGATCGATCGACTTGGTTAGGATCACCGTCATCTGGCCGAGCGCCAGGATGATCAGGATCGAGGTGTCGTTGAAGATGTTGGCGAGATTGCCGGGAGACGCGAAGCCCTGCGCGCGGCTGGAGAAGCCGGCGATCATCGCGGCAATGATGACGGTCAGCAGGATTTCGCGGTTCTTCAGGAGGCGGTTCATCTGGTTCTCCTCACTGGTTGCCGGTCGCGGCGCGGACCAGCATTTCGGCGCTCAAGGCCTCGCGCTCGAAAACGCCGGCGGAGAGCCCCTCGCGCATCACCATCACCCGGTCGGACATGCCGAGGATTTCGGGAAGCTCGGAAGAAACCATGATGATCGACAGGCCCTCGGCGGCGAGTTCGCCGATGAAGGCGTGCACGGCGGCCTTAGAGCCGATGTCGATGCCCTTGGTCGGTTCGTCGAGAATGATCACCTTCGGCTGCGTCGCCAGCCATTTGCCGATGACGACCTTCTGCTGGTTGCCGCCGGAGAGCGTGCCGACCGGCACCGAAAGGGCGGCGGCACGCAGCTCCAGCCGCTCGGCATATTTTCGCGCCAGCGCCAGTTCGTTGGCTGCCTTCAGGAAGCCGGAGCGAGAGGTCTTGCCGAGCGACGGCAGCGACATGTTCTGGAAGATCGGCATGGGAAGCGCCAGGCCGTGGCGACCGCGTTCCTCCGGCACGTAGACGATGCCGGCGCGGATCGCATCGCCCGAGGAGCGGATGTCGAGCGGCTTGCCTTCCAGAACCAGCCGACCGGATGAGGGTCGGGTGACGCCAAACAGCGACTGGCAGAGTTCCGAGCGCCCGGCGCCGATCAAGCCGTAGATACCGAGGATTTCGCCGCGGCGAAGCTCAAAGGAGATGTCGCGGAATTCGGTCGGATGGCAGTAGTTCTCGACGCGGAAAACCGGCGCGCCGATCGCGACCTCTACTTTCGGGAAAACGTCCTTGACGTCACGGCCAACCATCAGCCGGACGATCTCGTCCTGGGGCGTTTCCTTCAGCCGGCCCTGGCCGACGGCGCGGCCGTCGCGGAAAACCACGAAGTTCTCGGCGATCTCGTAGACCTCGTCGAACTTGTGGCTGATGAAGAGGATCGCCTTGCCTTGGCGCTTCAGGTTCTCAACGATGCGGAAAAGATCGTCGATCTCCTTCCGCGAAAGGGCGGCGGTCGGCTCGTCCATGATGACGATGCGGGCCTCGACCGACAGCGCCCGGGCGATCGCCACGAGGTGGCGCTGGGCGATCGAGAGGTTGCGCAGGCGGATCGTCGGGTCGATATCGCTCTCGAGCTGCAGCATGAGGGCCTTGGCGCCGGAATTGATCTTCCGCCAGTCGATCGTGCCGAAACGGGTGCGCGGCGCATGGCCGAGAAAGATGTTTTCCGCGACACTCAACTCGTCGAAGAGGACGGTTTCCTGATGGATTGCGGTAACACCGGCGTCGATCGCCGCCTGCGCGCTCGTGAATGTGGTGGGCTGACCGTCGATCAGGATCTCGCCCTCGTTCGGGCGGTAGATACCGGTCAAAATCTTGACGAGCGTCGACTTGCCCGCGCCGTTTTCGCCGATCAGGGCCGTCACCTGGCCGGGGTAAAGCTTGATGCTGACCCCATCGAGGGCTTTGACGCCTGGAAAGATCTGGCTGATGCCGCGCATTTCCAGGATCGGCATTGCTTCCGTCGTCGGTGCCGGTCGGGGCGATCGGTCTTGAATTTTCGTAACGCCGTTCATCAGGGACATTTTCCGACGAGTCTTTGAGATTACGTCTGGTTATTTTGCGGGTGCGTGCAAAGCCGATGGCTCCGAGTTTAGAGCGGCCTCCGCTCCGCTTGGCCATCTTCTCCCAGCGGGAAGAAGATGCCGGCAGGCGGATGAGGGGGCTCGCGCCTGCCGGCAGGTCGAGTTCTCCAGATCAGAAGATCTTGGAGAACTCGTCGATGTTCTTGGCGTTGTAGACGAACGGGTCGGCCATGGCGGCTTCGCCATTGTCGCCTACCTTGATCGAGCCCATGCGGCCGGCCTTGATCGCCGAACCGGGCTTGGCGTCGGTATCACCCTTGACGAGGTGATAGGCGATCTGGGTGGCCGAGTAACCGAGGTCGATCGGGTTCCAGATGGCGAATTCCTTGGTGGCGCCGGACTTGATGGCGCCGGCCATTTCGGACGGCAGGCCGAGACCCGTCACATAGACCTGGCCGATCTTGCCGGCATCCTTGACGGCCTGCGAGGCAGCGAGAACGCCGACCGTGGTCGGAGCGACGATGACCTTGACGTTCGGCTGCGAGGTCAAGAGACCCTGCGCTTCGCGATAGGACTTGTCGGCAAGGTCGTCACCATAGACTGTCGTGACGAGGTTCAGGCCCGGAAAATCCTTGAGCTGCTTCTTCATCTCGCCGATCCAGGTGTTCTGGTTCGTCGAGGTGGTGGTGGCCGAAAGGATGGCGAAACCGCCCTTGCCACCTTCCAGGTGGTTCTTGGCAAGCGTCAGGCACATCTTACCGATCAGGTCGTTGGAAGACGGGTTCAAGTGCATGATGCGGCCTTCCTTGGCCACCGCCGAGTCCCAGGAAATGACCTTGATGCCGCGCTGAGTTGCCTTCTTGAGCGCCGGAATGACGGCATCCGGATCGTTAGCGGAGATGGCAATTGCATCCACCCCTTGAGCGATCAGCGAGTTGATCACTTCGATCTGGCCTTCGGCCGTCGTGGAGGTCGGGCCGGTATAGATGACCTGGACGCCGCCGAGTTCCTTGGCAGCTTCCTGCGCGCCCTTGTTGGCCGCCTCGAAGAAGCCGTTGCCGAGCGATTTGACGACCAGCGCGATCTTCATGTCGGCAGCGCTTGCCGCCGTCGTCATTGTCGTTGTCAGGGCGGCGAAGGCGAATGCCACGCCGAGGGCGAGTTTCTTTGCAAGTTTCATGGTTGGTCCTCCCAGTTGATAGTTTAATCTTTCTCCCGCCGGTCGCTCCTCACGCGGCCGACGAAGAATCCTCCTTGGCCAGGTCCGTTGTGGCGGCACCGGCGATAATCAGTTTGACGCCCGCATCCTCGATCATCCGTACGGCGTCGTCTGTCACACCGTCATCGGTGATGACGGTCGTCACCCGGTCGAGCGGGCAGAGGATGAGGCTCGATCGGCGCGAAAACTTCGACGAATCCACCATCACGATCAGTTCCTCGGCCTGGTGCATCAGCTTCTGTTCGCTCTGGATCACCAGCGCGTCGGCTTCCATCACGCCGAGCGGGCCGACCCCCTGCGCGCCGATGAACATGCGCCGGGCGTAAAAATTGCGGATCGCATCATTGTCGAAGGGCGATAGGATCAGGCTCTGCTCGCGATAGATCGCGCCGCCCGGTATCGTCACCGTGTTCTTCGAATGCTTGACGAGATGCTCGGCGATCGCAAACGAATTGGTCATCACCTGCAGGCGTCGTGCCGACATGAAATGCACCATCTGGAACGTCGTCGTGCCGCCGTTGATGATGACGCTGTCGCCTTCGTCGCAAAGTTCGACTGCGCGGCGGGCGATTGCGCGCTTCTTGTCGATGTTGACCGATTCCGACACCCGGAACGATCGGGCCGAAAGCTGGCCGATCTGCGGAGGATGAACGGCTTCCGCGCCGCCGCGGACACGCCGGAGCTTGCCCTGGACGTGCAGCGAAGCGATGTCGCGCCGGATCGTCGCTTCCGACGCCTCGGTCAATTCGGCGATATCCTGCACCGTGATGACGGGCTTTTCCTGGATAGCGCTCAAGATGATGCGATGGCGTTCACGTTCGTGCATTGGCTCCTCCTCGGCGACAACTATTACCGGAAAATTTACGTTGTCAATCACAAACGATCAAAATTCGCTTTTGATGCGCTGCACAATGAAACTTTATGATCGTTTATGATTGACAGACGGCGCGACAATGCGCGATATCGGCAACAGGGAGATGGCGGCCGCCTCGTCGCCGTGAGCCGAAACACGTTGGGAGGACAAGCAATGTCGGGCCAAACCCGCCTTCTCGAAAACCGTTGGAACGATGCCCAGGCCGCCAAGCTCGATGAGCCCGGCAAGCTGCTCTATCGCTCCAATCTTCTCGGTGCCGACAAGCGCATCACCAATTACGGCGGCGGCAATACCTCGGCCAAGGTGATGGAAACCGATCCGTTGACCGGCGAAAAAGTGAAGGTCATGTGGGTGAAGGGATCGGGCGGCGATGTCGGTACGATCAAGCTCGACGGTTTCGCCACCCTCTACATGGACAAGCTGGAAGCGCTGAAGGGGCTCTACAAGGGCCTCGAGGACGAGGACCGCATGGTCGGCTTCCTGCCGCACTGCACCTTCAATCTCAATCCGCGCGCCGCTTCCATCGATACCCCGCTGCATGGTTTCGTGCCGTTCACCCATGTGGACCACATGCACCCGGACGCGATCATCGCGATCGCGGCTTCCAAAAACTCGAGAGAGCTGACGCAACAGGTCTTCGGCGCCGAAATCGGCTGGCTGCCCTGGCGGCGGCCTGGTTTCCAGCTCGGGCTCGATCTCGAAGCGTTCGTGAAGGCGAACCCGAATGCCAAGGGCGTCGTGCTGGAAAGTCATGGCCTGTTCACCTGGGCAAATGATGCCAAGGCCTGCTACGAACTGACGCTCGACATCATCAACAAGGCGATCGAATGGTTCGCCAAAGAAACCGAAGGCAAGACGATCTTCGGTGGTGCCGCGACCAAGAGCCTGCCCGCGCCGGAACGCCGGGCGATCGTCGCGAAACTGATGCCGGAGATCCGCGGCCGGATCGGCAAGCTGGAGCGCAAGCTCGGCCATTTCGACGATCAGGACGCGGTGCTGGAATTCGTCAATTCCAAGGACCTGCAGCCGCTCGGCGCGCTCGGCACCTCCTGCCCGGACCATTTCCTGCGCACGAAAATCCGTCCGCTGATCGTCGATTTCGATCCCGCAAAGCCGGATGTCGATGCGGTGATCGCCGCGCTCGACAAGGCGCTCGAAGATTATCGCGCCGATTACAGCCGCTATTACGAGACCTGCAAACACAGCAATTCGCCCGCCATGCGCGACCCCAACCCGGTGATCTTCCTGGTTCCGGGCGTAGGCCTGCTGTCGTTTGCACGTGACAAGGCGACGGCCCGTATTGCCGGCGAGTTCTACGTCAACGCCATCAACGTGATGCGCGGGGCGTCCACGGTTGCCGAATATCAGGGCCTGCCGGAGCAGGAGGCCTTCGATATCGAATACTGGCTGCTCGAAGAGGCGAAGCTGCAGCGCATGCCGAAGCCGAAAAGCCTTGCCGGGCAGGTGGCCTTCGTCACCGGCGGCGCGGGCGGCATCGGGCGGGCGACGGCCGCCAGGCTGATGGGCGAGGGTGCCTGCGTGGTGCTTGCCGATATCGACGGCGGCGCACTCGACGCGACCAAAGCCGATTTCGAAAAGTCCTTCGGCAAGGATGCGGTGCGCGGGGTCCTGCTCGACGTGACGACCGAGGACGCGGTGATCACCGCGTTTGCCGAGGCCTGCGTCGAATTCGGCGGCGTCGACATCCTGGTGTCGAATGCCGGGATCGCGTCTTCCGCGCCGGTCGAGGAAACCACGCTTGCCATGTGGAGCAAGAATATCGACATCCTGGCGACGGGTTATTTCCTCGTTTCGCGTGAGGCCTTCCGGTTGTTCCGGCGCCAGAAGCTCGGCGGCAATGTCGTCTTTGTCGCTTCCAAGAACGGGCTTGCCTCTTCTCCGAATGCGTCGGCCTACTGCACCGCCAAGGCCGCTGAAATCCATCTCGCCCGATGCCTGGCGCTCGAAGGCGCCGAGGCCGGCATCCGCGTCAATACGGTCAATCCGGACGCCGTGCTGCGCGGCTCGAAGATCTGGAACGGCGAATGGCGCGAACAACGGGCCGCCTCATCCAAGATCGAAGTGGACGACCTGGAGGAGCACTACCGCAAGCGGTCGCTGCTCAAGCTCAATGTCTTCCCGGAGGATATTGCGGAGGCGATCTATTTCCTCGCATCGGACGCATCGGCCAAGTCGACCGGCAACATTATCAACGTGGATGCCGGCAACGCCCAGAGCTTTACGCGGTAAGGCACTCTCTTCTCCCCGCTGGGGAGAAGAGACAATATCAGATGGGAGGACCGAATGGCCGAGTTAAAGATCACGACCAATGTGATCGCCGCTGAAAACGACAAACGCACAGCAGCGCTCAAATCCGACTACGATGCGCTCGGCGAGAACCTGTCGCGGCGCGGCATCGATATCGAAACGATCACCCGGGATGTCGAAAAGTTCTTTGTCGCCGTACCCTCCTGGGGCGTCGGCACCGGAGGGACGCGTTTCGCCCGCTTTCCCGGTCAAGGCGAGCCGCGCGGCATTTTCGACAAGCTCGATGACTGCGCCGTCATTCAACAACTGACCCGGGCGACGCCGACGGTTTCGCTGCATATCCCGTGGGACAAGGCGGATCCGAAGGAATTGTTGGCCAAGGGCGATGCGCTTGGGCTCGGTTTCGACGCGATGAACTCGAATACGTTTTCCGATGCACCGGGGCAGGCGCATTCCTACAAATACGGCTCGCTCAGCCATACGAACGCTGCGACGCGCGCCCAGGCGATCGAGCACAATCTCGAATGCATCGAAATCGGCAAGGCGATCGGCTCCAAGGCCCTGACGGTGTGGATCGGCGACGGCTCGAATTTTCCGGGGCAAAGCCATTTCACGCGGGTGTTCGAGCGGTATCTTGCTTCGATGGCGGAAATCTACAAGGCGCTGCCGGAGGACTGGCGACTGTTTTCCGAGCACAAGATGTACGAACCGGCCTTCTATTCGACGGTGGTGCAGGACTGGGGCACGAATTACCTGATCGCCAATACGCTCGGACCGAAGGCATTCTGCCTCGTCGATCTCGGCCACCATGCGCCGAATACCAATATCGAGATGATCGTCGCCCGCCTCATCCAGTTCGGAAAGCTCGGCGGCTTCCACTTCAACGATTCCAAATATGGCGACGACGACCTCGATGCCGGTGCGATCGAACCCTACCGCCTCTTCCTGGTCTTCAACGAACTGGTGGATGCGGAACATCGGGGGATCAAGGATTTCCGCCCGGCGCATATGATCGACCAGTCGCACAACGTTACCGATCCGATCGAGAGCCTGATTTCCAGCGCCAATGAGATTCGCCGCGCCTATGCGCAGGCATTGCTGGTTGACCGGACAGCGCTTGACGGATTCCAGCAGGAAAACGATGCGTTGATGGCGTCCGAGACGCTGAAGCGCGCCTATCGCACCGATGTGGAACCGATCCTTGCCGAAGCCCGCCGCCGCGCAGGCGGAGCGATCGACCCAGTTGCGACCTATCGTGCCAGCGGTTATCGGAAACAGGTCGCCGCGGAACGCCCGGCCTCGACCAGCGGCGGCGGCGGGATCGTCTGATCCCTCCAGCCTATAATGATGCCGGCGGATGAGCTCCGCCGGCAGCCAATTCTTGTGATCCGATCGAATGAACCGATCAGGTGTTCCGGCCGAGTGCGCGTTCCATGCGGCTCAGGCCCTCCTCGAGAAGGGCGCGCGGGCATCCGAAGTTGACGCGGACGAAGTTGCCGTAGGCCGCGCCGAAGTCCGATCCGGCATTGAAACCGACCTTGCCGTGCTCGAGGAAATAGCTCTGAGCATCCGGTTCCAGACCGAGTTCCGTGCAGTCGAGCCAGGCGAGGAACGTGCCTTCCGAGGGGATGAGCTTGATCTGGGGAAACCGGCGCGCGATTTCGGCGGACAGATAATCGCGGTTCGCCTCGATGTAGGTGAGCATCCGGGTCTTCCAGTCGCCGGCCTTCGAAAAGGCCGCCAGTGTCGCTTCAAGCCCGATGATATTGGCGTTGTCGACCATTCCGAGGCGTGCCTGGTTGAACTTTTCGCGGATCGCCTTGTTGCCGATGATCGCGAAGGCGGTCTTGAGGCCGGCGATATTGTAGGTCTTGCTGGCGGCCATCAGGGTGATCGTGCGGTTTGCGGCGTCTTCCGAAAGCGCGGCGATCGGCACGTGGCGGCGGCCGTCGAACAGGAGGTCGCAATGGATCTCGTCGGAGATGATCAGCGTATCATTCTGGCGGCAGAGGTCGGCGATCGTCTTCAGTTCCTCCGCCGTGAATACCTTGCCTGTCGGGTTCTGCGGGTTGCAGAAAAGAAGCGCCTTTGACTTCGCCAGCTCCGCGGCCAGAACGTCGGTGTCCATCACATGGCCTTCGGCGGTCGGCAAAAGCGGCGCTTCGCGGCGGACAAGGTTCCAGTCCGCCGGGGCTTCGAGGATCGGACGATAGACCGGCGGCTGAACCAGCACGCCGTCGCCGGGCTTGAGCATCGCGTGCAGCGCCATGTTGAAACCTGGAACGACGCCCGGAAGGAAGACGATCTCGTCCGGCGAGACCGTCCAACCGTATTTTTCCTGCATGTCGGCAACGATCCGAGTGCGCAACTCGTCGCGGGCGACGCCGTAGCCGAGCATCGGATGCTCGAGCCGGTTGCGGATGGCATCGACGATCTCCGGTGCCGCGGGGAAGTCCATGTCGGCGACCCACATGGGCAGCACGTCGTCCGGATACTTGCTCCACTTCGAGCTGCCGGTGCCCCGGCGTTCGTGCACCGCATCGAAATCGGTCATGCTTTCAAATCCCCTGTTATCATTCTGCCGGTCGGAGCGATCGGCCATCCTCATCTCGTCGCCGGCCGCGAACCGGGCAAGGCGCGAAATCAGCTCCCGTTGTCCCCAACCGGCCGCGCGCCTGTCAACGCCTTTCTTTGCGTAACCGGCAAGCGCAGAGCCTGGCGCTTGTCCCGGCGAGGGAGCGAGCAGCCTGCTTCGGTCATTTGGGATGAGGCGGATCGATCTGGTGGAAAGCTCAGGCACGGATCAGGATATGCGCTTCCATAGCAGCGTCGACGAAGGCCTTTCTGGCTTCTTCAGGCTTGCGCTTTCCGGCATCCACCGCGGCGCAGACTTCGAGCGCCCGGTCGAGGGCCGTGCCATCCTCTACCGGCCAGTCTTCGATCATCGCCCATGCCGCGGCCTGCGTCGTTTCGATCGCGGTTTCGGCCGGCGGCTCGCCGATCGATATGACGACCGGCTTGTTCCAAGGCGTATTCATTCTGTTCGGCGTCCCGTCTCGTCCATGCCGGTCTCATAGACCGATTTGACTGCCGTGGCGAGGGTCGGCAGTCGGCGATGCGAGAAAGAAGGAGGGCTGCTCTATCTAGAGCAACCCACGGGCAGCGAGGTTCTTCATCAGTGCCGAGATGCCGAAACTCCAGGGAGGGCATTCGGTCGAGAGGCGTACCGTGTTGCGCAGCGTGCCGAGGCCCGGAGACGAAATTTCGACGATGTCGCCGATCTTGTGGGTAAAGCCCTGGTTCGGCACGTCGCGGTCCTCGGTCGGTGCAAACAGCGTGCCGAGAAACAGCATGAAGCCGTCGGGATACTGATGATGTTCGCCGCACGTATGATTGACGAGGTCGAGCGGGTCGCGGCTGATCTGCGACATCGAGCTCTTGCCGTTGAGGACATATCCCTCCGGCCCGGTCACGCGCAGGTCGAGTTCGGCATTGCGGACATCGTCCAATCCGTAACCCTCATCGAAGAGGCGGATGAAAGGCCCGATCGAGCAGGAGGCATTGTTGTCCTTTGCCTTGCCGAGCAGAAGCGCCGAGCGCCCCTCGACGTCGCGCAGGTTGACGTCGTTGCCGAGTGTCGCTCCCTTGATTTCGCCCTGGCTGTTGACCGCCAGCACGATTTCGGGCTCGGGGTTGTTCCATGTCGATACGGGATGGAGGCCGACATCCGCGCCCCAGCCGACCGAGGAAAGCACCGGCGCCTTGGTGAAGACTTCAGCATCAGGGCCGATTCCGACTTCGAGATATTGCGACCACATGCCCTCCCTGATCAGCGCTTTCTTGACGCTTGCGGATTGCGGGGAGCCGGCCTTCAGGTCCTTGAGGCTGCCGCCGATGATCGTGCTGACGGTCTGCCGGATGGCGGCCGCCCTGTCCGGATTGCCGGCTGCCTTCTCCTCGATGACGCGCTCGATCATCGATTGCGCGAACGTCACGCCGCAGGCCTTGATCGCCTGGAGATCGACGGGCGCCAGCAGATGGGGACGCGACGGATCGGGTCTGCCCGTGCTGTTCCTGGCAAGGTCTTCCAATGTGCCGATGACCGGGCCGGCGGCGTTTCGGACAAATTCCGCAACATCGGCGCGCTCCAGAAGCGCGCTGAGGGTCGGGGCTTCCTTGCTGGTGATATCGACCAGGGCACCGTCACGCAGGGTGACGACGCTCGGGCCCGAAACAGCAGGATTCCAGACGCGGCCGACAAAAAGCCCGTTGGCAAACGTATCGATGAGATTGTCGGTCATGCTGGTGTATCTCCTCCCGTTAGATGTGGCCGAACGGGCCACTCTATCTTGTCTTGTTCTGCCGATTGGCGCGAAGCCGGTTTCCAGCTCGCAGCCAAGGCTGTGTGTTTTCGCTGTCGAAGACGCATTCGTCCAGCCCCAGGCGACAAATTAGATCGAGATTTTGTGGAGGCGCCGTCGCGTCGCACTGCCGATCGAGGAACTCCCCAAACCACCTCGGCTGAAACCTCTCGGCGTTGGAGTTGCAAATCCGGTTCTCAGCGGCGGCCGCTGCTCGTCGCTACCTCCCCATTGACAGGGCATTTGCGTTCTGTATTCTGTTATAAAACCTTATATAACATAATTGTGGAACAAAAACGGGAGACTATCATGAAGCTGAAGCTTGCATTCCTTGTTGCAACCGCGCTCGTCGCCACGCCGTCATTCCTGATGGCGCAGGAGAAGGGCGGCGTCATCAACGTCGCGACCATCGGCGAGCCGCCGACGCTCGATCCGATGACGTCGACGGCCGACCTTGTTGGTATCGTTACGCAGCACATTTTCGAGACGCTCTATACGTTCGACAAGAAGTGGGGCGTCACGCCGCTTCTCGCGGAAAGCCTGCCTGCGGTCAGCGACGACGGCAAAACCTATACGGTCAAGCTGCGCACCGGCATCAAATTCCATGACGGCAGCGACATGACCTCGGAAGATGTCGTCGCCTCGCTCACCCGCTGGACCAAGCTCGCCTCGCGCGGCAAGCAGGCCGCCGGTTTCATCGAGTCCGTCTCCGCCGCCGATCCGGCGACCGTAACGATCAAGCTGAAGCAGCCCTATGCGCCGCTCGTCTCGCTGCTCGCCTTCAACAATTCCGCTGCAATCATCATCCCGGCTGAAAAGCAGGCCGATACGATGACCGACTTTGCCGGTACTGGACCCTATATGCTGAAGGAGCGCAAGGCGGATCAGTATATCCAGCTCGTCCGCTTCAAGGACTACAAGCCGCGTTCGGGCGGGAGCGATGGTTATGGCGGCGCCCGCCACCAGTATCTCGACGAGATCCGTTTCGTGCCGGTTCCGGACCCGAACACCCGCGTGGAAGCTGCCGTTTCCGGCCAGTACGATTATATCGATTCCCTGCCGGTCGAATCCTTCGACAAGCTGAAGGCCTCAAAGGCCACCCAGCCGCTGCTCCTGAAGCCGTTCGGCTATCCAGTCTTCGTCTTCAACACCGCAGAAGGCGCCGCCAAGAGCCTTGGCGTGCGAAAGGCGATCCGCCAGGCGCTCAGCATGGAAGACATGCTGGCTGCCGCCTTCGGCAGCAAGGATTTCTACGCCCTCAACGGCAACATCTACCCGGCCTCCTTCAGCTGGAGCACGGATGCCGGCGTGAAAGGCAACTATAACGCCGCCGATCCGGAAGGTGCTGCTGCTGCCGCCAAGGCTGCGGGTTATGACGGCAAGCCGATCCGCATCCTGACCAGCCGCCAGTACGAGTTCCACTACAAGATGGCGCAGGTCGCCGCCGAGTATCTGAAGCTCGCCGGCTTTGCGGTCGACATGCAGGTGGTCGACTGGGCAACGCTTACCCAGCGCCGCACCGACAAGGCGCTCTGGGACATCTACATCACCCACAGCCCTTTCCTGCCGGAGCCGGCACTGATCGGTTCTTTGGCGCCGAGCTCGCCGGGCTGGTGGGATACACCTGCCAGAAAGGCGGCCGTTGACGCTTTCTCGGCAGAGTCGGATCCGAAGAAGCGCGTCGAGCTCTGGGCCAATGTCCAGAAGGCCCTGTATGACGAGGCGCCTTTCATGAAGATCGGCGATTTCAACGCGGTTTCCGCGATCTCGACCAAGCTTCAGGGCGTCGATCCGGCTCCGTGGCCCTATTTCTGGAATGCATCGATCAAGAAGTAATAATCCTCTTAAGGGATCGGATGCCGGTTTACGGACCGGCATCCGTCTTCGATGATGTCCGCAATGCCGGACACAGGAACACCTTCGTATGATACGCTATATCCTTCAACGCCTTGCCGGCATGATCGTGGTGATGTTCCTCGTCGTCACGATCGTCTTCGTGATCGTTCGGGTGACGCCCGGTGATCCGGCCGCGGTCATGCTCGGACCGGATGCCACGGCCGAGGACGTCGCCGAATTGCGCACGCGTCTCGGCCTCGATCAGTCGATCGCGGTTCAATATGTCTTCTATATCGGCCAGCTTCTGAGGGGTGACCTCGGCCAGTCGATATTTCTCAACATGCCGGTGACGTCAGCGCTTCTCGACCGCGCCGAACCGACATTTTTCCTGACGATTTTCTCGTTGGCGATTGCCAGCGTCATCGCGCTGCCGATCGGCATTTATGCCGCCTATCGGCGCGGGTCCTCCGTCGACCAGGCCGCGACGACGGCCGCAATGCTGGCTGCCAGCATTCCGAGCTTCTGGCTCGGTCTCATCCTGATGCAGTTCTTCGCCGTGCGGATGAATTTCTTTCCGGTTTCCGGCTATGGCGGGCCGGGCGCCAGCTTTGCAGAGCGCATGTATCACCTGACATTGCCGGCCTTCGCGCTCGGCCTCGTCTCCTCGGCGCTGATCCTGCGTTTTACCCGCGCCTCGATGCTCGACGTGCTCGGCGACGATTATATCCGCACCGCCCGCGCGAAGGGGCTGATCGAGCGGCGGGTCGTGCTGAAACATGCGCTGAAGAACGCGCTGATCCCGATCCTCACAGTGCTTGGCCTCACCGCCGCCGTGCTGATCTCCGGTGCCGTCGTCACCGAAACCGTGTTCGGCCTGCCGGGCGTCGGCAATCTGGTGGTCTCGGCGGTGCTGCGGCGTGACTACCCCGTCATCCAGGGCGCGCTGCTCGTCATCGCCGCCCTCTATGTCCTGATCAATTTCGCGATCGACATGCTCTATCTGCTGGTCGATCCAAGGGTGCGCTACTGATGGCGGAGATTGTCACCACCAAACCAGCCGCGAGCGAAGGAGCCAAGTTCTTTCGCCGTTTCCTGAAACGCAAGACGGTCGCGCTCGGACTGATCGTCATCGTGGTCTTCGTCCTGCTTGCGGTTTTCGCGCCGTGGATCGCCCCCTATTCGCCTTCGAAACTGTCGATCGTCAACCGGCTGAAGCCGCCGAGCGAGATCTACTGGTTCGGCACCGACGAGTTCGGCCGCGACATCTTCTCGCGCACCATTTTTGCGGGGCGGCTGTCGCTGCTGGTCGGCGCTGCCGTCGTCAGCCTTTCGGCGATCATCGGCGTGACGCTCGGGCTGCTGGCCGGCTTCTTCCAGAAGCTCGATACGCCGATCGCCCGGCTGATCGACGCGATGATGGCCTTTCCGGATATCCTGCTCGCGATCGCGCTGGTCGCAGCGCTCGGGCCATCGCTGGTGACGGTGATCATCGCGCTGTCGATCGTCTATTCCCCGCGGCTCGCCCGCATCGTCCGGGCCTCGACACTGGTGATCCGCGAACTCCCTTACGTGGAGGCGGCGAAGGCGCTGGGCATCTCGACCTTCCACATCATGACGCGGCACGTGCTGCGCAACCTCATATCGCCGATCCTGGTGCAGGGCACGTTCCTGTTCGCCAGCGCCATGCTCGCCGAAGCCGGACTTTCCTTCCTCGGCCTCGGTGTCAGCCCTGAAATACCGACCTGGGGAACCATGATCGCTGCCGGCCGCCAATATGTCGGCCAGGCAGACTGGATGACCTATTTCCCGGGCTTTGCCATCATTCTTTCCGTCCTGTCGCTGCAGATGGTCGGCGACGGATTGCGGGACATGCTCGATCCAAGACTTCGAAAGGACCTCTAAATGACCGGTGAAAAAGCGGGCCAGCCGCTCCTCGTCACCAACGTGAAGCCAATGGCTTTCGGCGGCAATGCGGCCTCCGGCACGACCGATATCCTGGTCGGCGCCGACGGGCGGATTTCCGCTATCGGCTCGTCGCTCGCAGCACCTGCCGAGGCGATCCGCGTCGACGGCAAGGGCGCCTTCATCTCTCCCGGTTGGATCGACCTGCATGTGCATATCTGGCATGGCGGCACCGATATCTCGATCCGCCCATCGGAATGCGGCGCCGAGCGCGGCGTCACCACGCTGGTCGATGCCGGTTCTGCCGGCGAGGCCAATTTCCACGGTTTCCGCGAATATATCATCGAGCCGTCGAAGGAGCGCATCAAGGCGTTCCTGAACCTCGGTTCGATCGGCCTCGTCGCCTGCAACCGCGTCGCCGAACTGCGCGACATCCGCGACATCGATCTCGACCGCATCCTCGAATGTTATGCGCAGAACAAGGAACATATCGTTGGCATCAAGGTGCGGGCGAGCCATGTGATCACCGGTTCCTGGGGCGTCACGCCGGTCAAGCTCGGCAAGAAGATCGCCAAGATCCTGAAGGTGCCAATGATGGTGCATGTCGGCGAGCCGCCGGCGCTCTATGACGAGGTGCTTGAAATCCTCGGTCCCGGCGACGTCGTCACCCATTGCTTCAACGGCAAGGCCGGTTCGAGCATCATGGAAGACGAGGACCTCTACAATCTCGCCGAACGCTGCGCCGGCGAAGGGATCCGTCTCGACATCGGCCATGGCGGCGCGTCCTTCTCGTTCAAGGTGGCGGAGGCGGCGATCGCCCGCGGACTGCTGCCCTATTCGATCTCGACCGACCTGCACGGCCATTCGATGAACTTCCCGGTCTGGGATCTGGCGACCACCATGTCCAAGCTTTTGTCGGTCGGCATGCCGTTCGACAAGGTGGTGGAAGCCGTCACCCATCACCCGGCTTCGGTTATCAAGCTTTCGATGGAAAACCGGTTGTCGGTCGGCGAACGGGCCGATTTCACGATCTTCGATCTCATCGATGCCGATCTGGAAGCGACCGATTCCAACGGCGACGTCTCGCGCCTCCAGAAACTGTTCGAGCCGCGTTACGCGGTCATCGGTTCCGAGGCCATCACCGCCAGCCGCTACATCCCACGGGCCCGCAAGCTCGTCCGCCACAGCCACGGTTACTCGTGGCGCTGAGGCGTATCGTTAAATCGCATGACAGGAGTTGACGTGAACACGTCTTCAGCAAAGGCCGCTCCAGCGGTACAGACACCTTACGATCGGCTGATCGCGCTCGGCATCAAGCTGCCGCCGCCGCCGCCGCCGATCGCCAATTTCGTCACGCATGTCCGTGAAGGCAACATGCTCTACCTCTCCGGCCAAGGGCCCCGCGAGGCGGATGGGCATCTGCATTCCGGCAAGGTGGGCGCCGATGTCAGCGTCGACCTCGCCTATCAGCATGCGCGGCTGGTGGGCATCAACCTGCTTGCCGTCATGCACGAGGCGCTCGGCGACCTTTCACGGGTGAAGCGGGTGGTGAAGCTGCTCGGCATGGTCAATGCCGTACCGGATTTCGAGGATCATCCGAGCGTCATCAATGGCTGCTCGGACCTCTTCATCTCGGTGTTCGGGGATGCGGGACAGCATGCCCGTTCGGCCGTCGGTTTCGGCTCGCTGCCAGGCAATATCACCGTGGAAATCGAGGCAATCGTCTCGCTGAACGACTAGGAGACAAGGTCAGTGGTTGCGCCAACCCATCAGCTTCTCGATCCGCTGGGCGGAAGCGCGGACATGTTCCGTATAGTGGTTCTCGTCGGACACGACTTTCTGTTCCGGCAGCACGATGGAAATGGTCGCAACGCACTCGCCGCTCCGGTCGCAGATTGGCGAAGCGATGCAGGCAACCGCATAATCGGACTCCGCCACCTGGATCGACAGCCGCTGCTCGAAGGCCTTGCCGGCCGAATCGGACAGCGTGCGCGCGTCGATCTCGGCGCGGCCGGTCGGCGAGGTACGGGCGCAGCGTTTGAAAAGCTCGATCCGCTCAGCCTCGGCCAAGTGCCCGACGAGAAGCCGGCCGGATGCCGTCCAGTTAAGCGGCACACGGGTGCCGACGCGCGAAGCGACCTGGTAATGGCTCGGGCCGTCCGCCATGGCGAGCACCAGCATATAATCACCGTCGCGGCCGCAGACCTGCACGGTTTCGCCCGCCTGCCGGCAGAGGTCGTGCATCTCGTGGGTCGCGACGCTCATGAAATCCAGCGACCGGGCGTAGGCGAGGCCGTAGTGGTAGAGCCGGGCGCCAAGCCAGATCGTGCCGTCGGCATTGCGGGCGAGCATGTTCTTCCCGACCAGATCGTCGATGATCACGTAGACGGTCGACAGCGGGGCCTTGACCGCCTTGGCAATCGCATAGGCGCCGGACGGCGCACCCGTTTCGTAGAGATAGTCGATCACCTGCAATGCGCGGTCGATGCCGCTCACGCGCGAGCGGCGCGCGCCCTTGGCTTCCGTTTCCACGTCGGAACCGGCGTCAACGGAGAGGTCTGCGGATGAAGTCTTGGCGTCCAACTCGATGTTCCCCCGTGGGGCTCCTCGTGTGATTTCGAGAGGCTATTACATTACTATGGCATAGCTGTCGATGGCAATTCGCCGTCGGCCGTTAATTTGGAGAATGACAATGTCCGATGATATCCGCACCCAGATCGGCCTTCGCCCGGTCATCAATGTTTCCGGCACGATGACGAGCCTCGGGGCTTCGATCGTGGTTCCGGAGGCGATCGCGGCGATGGCGGCGATCCTGCCGCAATTCGTCGAGATCAACGATCTGCAGCGCAAGGCGAGTGCGATCATCTCCCGGTTGACCGGCGGTGAGGCGGGCTTCGTGACGGCCTCCTGCTCCTCCGGCATCAGTCTCGCAGTCGCTGGCGCGATCACCGGCAACAACCTGCTGGCAATCGAGAAACTGCCCGATACGGCGCCCGACAAGAACGAAGTGCTCGTGCAGATGGGCCATGTGGTGAGCTATGGCGCGCCGGTGGACCAGGCGATCCGGCTCGCCGGCGGCAAGGTCGTGCTGATCGGCCAGGCGACCTCGACGCACCGCTACCACATGGAGAATGCGATCACCGAGAAGACGGCCGCGGCGGTCTATGTCGTCTCGCATCACGTCGTTGACTACGGCCTGCTCAACCTTGTCGAGTTCGTCGAGATTGCCCATGCGAAGGGCGTGCCGGTCATCGTCGACGCGGCCTCGGAATACGACCTCAAGCTCTTCCTTTCGCAGGGCGCGGATATCGTGCTTTATTCCGGCCACAAGTTCCTCGGCGGCCCGACTTCGGGCATCGTTGCCGGCAAAAAGGAACTGGTGCGCAGCGCCTTCCTGCAGAACATGGGCATTGGCCGCGGCATGAAGGTCGGCAAGGAGAGCGTGTTTGGCGTCATGGCGGCGCTGGAAGCCTGGGAGAAGCGCGACCATGCGGGGATCCGCGAACGCGAGACGGGCTATCTGAACCTCTGGAAACAGACGCTCGACGGCCGCCCCGGCGTCACGGCCCTGATCGAGCCGGACCCGACCAGCAATCCGCTTGACCGCATGCGGGTGATCATCTCGGCGCCGGAAGCGCATATCACCGCCTGGGATCTGGCCGCAGCGCTCGGCCGCGGCAATCCGCCGGTCATCGTCCGCGACCATGAGGTGGAGCATCATTATTTCTATCTCGACCCCTGCAACCTGCATCCGGGCCAGGAAACCATCGTCGCTGCCCGCCTGACGGAAGAGCTCGACAAGGCGCGGGCATCCAACGAGATCATCGCGACCCCGATCGAAGACCGCAGCCGCCACCGCTTCGACGGTGCGCTTCGCTGGCCGGACTGAGCCGACAACAACGACAGGAAGGGAACGATCATGGCCATCTCGCAAACACAAACCGTCCAGTCCACCCAGCCGGTACTCTCGGTGGAGAACCTGACCACCTCGTTCAACGTGGATGGCGAGTGGAAGTCGGTCGTGCGTGACGTTTCCTTCACCGTCGCCCCCAGCGAGACCGTGGCGATCGTCGGCGAAAGCGGATCGGGCAAAAGCGTCACCTCGCTCTCGATCATGCGGCTTTTGCAGGAAGGCACCAGCCGCATCGAGGGCAGGATCATGCTCGGCGGGCGCGATCTTCTGGCGCTTCCCGAACACGAGATGCGCAAGGTGCGCGGCAACGACGTCGCGATGATCTTCCAGGAGCCTATGACGAGCCTCAATCCGCTCTTCACCATCGGCGACCAGATTTCCGAGGCGCTGCTTTGCCACAAGGCGATGTCGGCGGCGCAAGCCAAGGCCGAAACCATCCGGCTGCTCGAAAAGGTGCGTATCCCATCTGCGGCCTCGCGCTTCGACGAATATCCGCATCGCTTTTCCGGCGGCATGCGCCAGCGCGTCATGATCGCCATGGCCTTGGCGTCGAAACCGAAGCTGCTGATCGCCGACGAACCGACCACCGCGCTCGACGTCACGATCCAGGGCCAGATCCTCGATCTCATCAAGCTGCTGCAGGACGAGGAGGGGACGTCGGTCCTGTTCATCACCCACGACATGGGCGTCGTCGCCGAAGTCGCCGACCGCACGATCGTCATGTATCGCGGCGAGCAGGTGGAGACAGGCGACACACCTGATATCTTTCATCGTGGAAAACACCCCTATACCCGGGCGCTGCTGGCGGCCGTGCCGGTGCTTGGCTCGATGCATAAATACGAGCGGCCGCTGCGTTTTCCCGTCGTCAATACGGCGACCGGGGAATCCGATGTGCAAGTGGAGGTGGCCGATACGGTTGCCGCCAACGACCGGCCCATTCTGGAGGTGAAGAACCTCACCAAGCGCTTCGACATTCATTCCGGCCTGTTCGGTCGCGTGAGCGGCCGGGTGCACGCGGTCGAGAACGTCTCCTTCGATCTGCATGCCGGCGAGACGCTGTCGCTTGTCGGCGAAAGCGGCTGCGGCAAGTCGACGACGGGCCGCGCCATCATGCGGCTGATCGAGCCGGATGCCGGTTCGGTCGTCGTCGAGGGCCGGGACGTGCTCGCGCTCGACAAGCGGGAGATGCGCGAGATGCGCAAATCCGTGCAGATGATCTTCCAGGACCCGTTCGCCTCGCTCAACCCGCGCATGACGATCGGCCAGGCGATCGCCGAGCCCTATCTCGAACACAAGATGGGGACGGCGAAACAAGCGAGGGAGGTCGTCGCCGAGATGCTGCGCAAGGTCGGCCTGACGCCGGACATGGTGAGCCGCTATCCGCACGAATTCTCCGGGGGCCAGCGCCAGCGCATTTGTATCGCCCGGGCGCTTGCGCTCGAACCGAAGGTGATCGTCGCGGACGAAAGCGTCTCGGCGCTCGACGTGTCGATCAAAGCGCAGGTCATCAACCTGATGCTCGACCTGCAGCAGAGCCTCAACCTCGCCTTCCTGTTCATCAGCCATGACATGGCGGTGGTCGAGCGGGTCAGCCATCGCGTCGCGGTCATGTATCTCGGCGAGATCGTCGAGATCGGCCCGCGCGCCTCCGTGTTCGGCAATCCGCAGCACGAATACACGAAGAAACTGATGGCCGCCGTGCCGGTACCGGACCCTGACCGCCGCCGCGAAAAGCGGACGGTCGCCAGCGACGAGCTCAAGAGCCCGATCCGCTCCGTCGACTATATAGTCAATCCGCTCGACTATAAGACCGTTTCTCCGGGCCATCTGGTCGCGGTGTAACGGCTGCGCGCAATCTCTCCGGCAATCAATCGATGACGGCTTCGATCAGGAACGGTCCCTTGCGGCTGAGCGCGCCGTCGAACAGCTTGACGAACTCCTCGATCGTCGTCGCGCGGCCGGCTTCGACGCCGAGGCCCTTGGCGAGCGAGCACCAATCGAGTCTTGGCGCGTCGAGATCGAGCATCCGCTGGGCATTGCGGCCGTAGGCATTGACGCCGACATTGGTCATCTCGCCCTGAAGGATGCGGTAGGCGCTGTTGGCGAAGACGATGGTGACGACGTCGAGCTGTTCGCGCGCCTGGGTCCAGAGGCCCTGCACCGTGTACATGCCGCTGCCGTCAGCCTGCATCGCCACCACCTTGCGATCCGGCGCGCCGATCGCAGCGCCTGCAGCCAGCGGAATGCCGATGCCGATGGCGCCGCCGGTGATCGGAAGGTGATCGTGGGGCGGGAGCCCGGGCGCCAGGACCGGATATTGGCCGACGGAGGTCAGGCCCTCGTCGATAATGACTGCGTTTTCCGGTAGCCTGCGGCCGATCGCGAAGCTGATCGCGTCGGGGGTCAGCGCTCCGGTCGGCACCTGGATATCGTTCTGGATGAACCGGTTGCGGACGAAGTCTGCGCCCTGCTTGATCCCGAGTGCATCGGCAAGCGTCGCCAGCACTTCGGCGAGATCGTGTTCGTGCTCCGCCAGCTGGATGATCTCGCAGGAAGGCGGCAGGGTGGTGCTGGGTTTCCCGGGATAGGCAAAGAAGGTGACTGGGCGTGGTCCGCCGATGCAGATGGCGACCTCGAAATCCTGGAGCGCTTCGAGGGCAAGATCGATCTTGTAAGGCACCGGCCGGACGAGCGCGCGCCCGGCGCCGCGGGCGCTGCGGCCCGAGGACGTTGAGAAAAGCACAGCGCCGGTGGCGGCTGCGATGCGACCGGCGATTTCGGCAGGCTTTTCCCGCATGGCGCGGCCGGCCAGCATGATCACGACACGCTTGCCGCTGCGCAACGCGGCGACGGAGGCTTTCAGGGCTTCGGGGTCGATCGCCGGCGAGGCAGGGATCGCGGCAGGCGTGAGCGTTTCCGGCGAAACCTCGCCCCAGGCGGCGTCCGCCGGCAGGATCATGGTCGAGACGCCGCGATTGGCGAGGGCGGCTGCATAACCCTCTTCGGTACAACGGCGGATATCGGTGGCGCCCGCGGCGCGCTCGACCCAATGGGACATCGGCCGGGCCAGGCTTTCGATATCGCTGGTCAGCGGTGCATCATATTGAAGGTGGTAGGAGGCATGGTCGCCGACGACGTTCAGCATCGGCGTACGAGCGCGGCGGGCATTGTGGAGGTTGGCGAGGCCGTTGGCGAGGCCGGGGCCGAGGTGGAGAAGAGTGGCGGCCGGCTTGTCCGCCATGCGGGCATAACCATCGGCTGCGCCCGTGACGACACCTTCCGACAGGCCCAGCACGCAACGCATCGCAGGCTTGCGATCGAGAGCGGCAACGAAATGCATCTCCGATGTGCCGGGATTGGCAAAGCAGACATCGACGCCGTTCACCAGAAGGACGTCACACAGCATATCGGCGCCGTTCATGCGTTTTTCCTTATCTTTGCAGCATGCCCAAAGGCTGCCCGACCGAGAGAAACCGCGGGCCGCATCGGTCCCGCGGTCAGCGGCGACGAATGAGGCTCAAGCGGTTGCCGAAGCGGTCGCGTCGGAGAACGCTGCTTCGATCGACGCTTCGAGAATGACGAGCCCTTCCTCCAGAACTTCCCATTCGATGGTGAGCGGCGGCAGCAAGCGGATCACATTGAGGCGTGTTCCGCAAGACAGGAGGATGAGGCCGCGCGCCTCCGCTTCCGCAATGATGCGGCTGGTGAGGGCAGGCGACGCCGCCTTCGACTGGCGATCTTCGACTAGCTCGAACGCCACCATGGCGCCGAGGCCGCGCACGTCGCCGATATGCTCCATGCCCTGGCGGAAGGCGATCGCCGTCAGCCGCTCGGTGATCCGGCGGCCGACTTCGGCGGCGCGTTCGCAGAGCTTCTCATCTTCTATGACGTCGAGCACCGCGTTGGCGGCAGCGACGCTCAGCGGATTGCCAGCATAGGTACCGCCCAGCCCGCCCGGATGGGCAGCATTCATGATCTCGGCCTTGCCGGTGACGGCGGAAAGCGGGAAGCCGCCGGCGAGGCCCTTTGCCATCGTGATCATGTCCGGCTTCACGCCGGCATGTTCGAAACCGAACATCCGTCCGGTGCGCGCCATGCCGGCCTGGATTTCGTCGGCGATCAGCACGATGCCGTATTTATCCGCGACTGCGCGAAGGTGAACGAGAAATTCCTTCGGTGCGACGTTGAAACCGCCTTCGCCCTGGACCGGCTCGACGATGAAGGCCGCAATCCGTTCCGGATCGACATCGGCTGCAAACAGCCGATCGAGCCCGGCGATCGCTTCCTCGATTGAGAAACCGAGATAAAGGTTGGGGAAGGGCGCATGGTAGATGTCGGCCGGGAAGGGACCGAAATTCTTCTTGTAGGGCATGACCTTGCCGGTCAGCGCCATGCCGAGCAGGGTGCGGCCGTGGAAGGCGCCCGAAAAGGCGATGACGCCGGCGCGACCGGTATGGGCGCGGGCAATCTTCACGGCATTTTCGACGGCTTCTGCACCCGTCGTCACCAGCATGGTGCGATTTTCCGCCCCGGTCGGCGCCATCGCGTTCAGCCGCTCGGCGAGCCTGACATAACCTTCGTAGGGCGCCACGTGGAAGCAGGTATGGGTGAAATGTTCCGCCTGTTCGGCGACGGCGCGCATGACGGACGGGTGCCGATGGCCGGTATTGTTGACCGCGATGCCGGCGGCGAAATCGATGAAGCGCTTGCCATCGACGTCCCAGAGCTCAGCATTCAGGGCTTTGTGGGCGAAGATGCCCCGGGTTCCGACGCCGCCCGCCACGGCGGCTTTCTGGCGGGACTGCAGATCTGCTGAAACGGTCATGACGATATCCCTTGAGGTCGATGACTCAGCTATAGTCTTGCTCATTATTTTGAGCAAGAGGCATTCGGAAAATCAGAGATAGGGCGGCGAGCAGGCCGAGATGACGATCGTCTGCCGGTCCGAGAGGTTGCGGAACCGGTGAGGAGTGCGGCTGTCGAAGAGGTAGGCCTCGCCGGCTTTGAGGACGCGGACGTCGTCGCCGACTGTCACCTCCAGCTCGCCCTCGACCACATAGCCGCCTTCCGAGGAAGCGTGCTGCAGCCGTGTTTCGCCGGTGTCCGCATGGGGGCCGTAGATCTCGTGGAGGATCTGCAGGTTATGCGCCCGCGCATCGCCGATCTGGCGGAAGATCAGCGTGCCGTCACCGCCCGCAATCGGCGATGCGGCAACCTTCGAAGTCAGGTCGACCAGTTCATGTGCCGAGAAGAACGGGCCTTTCGGCGGGCTGCGTTCCGGCTCGAAAAAATCGCCCATGCCGACGCCGAGACCGTTCAGGATCTTGCGGAGCGTCGAAACGGACGGGCTGACCTTGTTGGTTTCCACATTGGATATTTGCGCATGCGGCACTCCGGCCCTTTCGGCGAGCTGGCGCTGCGAAAGGCCGGCGGCCGCGCGCATGGCGTTGAGGCGTGCACCGATGTCGAACTTTTCATCCATCTCAAACGTCCCGGCTGTTCGGGTCGGTTATGCCGTGGATCGGGACCGTGATCAACTGGATGATATTTTGAGCGCGCTCATCCTGGACTTAGGCGCCATAGGCGAAGGGTCGTGAATCTCGATAGAGCGCCGTTCCGCCTGAAAGTGGTCTATTTCCTCCACCAGTCCAGTACGCCGATAGGCTTATGGATATAGCCCATTTGGCGCAACTGTCCGCGACTCACGCGCGTGTTATCCTCCGATCCTGCGGATCAGAGAGGATTTCGCTCATGTTCAGGTGCAGAGACTGCAAGGACACGGGCTGGGTTTGCGAAGCTCATCCGGCCAAACCTTATACCGGTACCCGATGCTGCGGTTGCGGCGCGGTCGAAATGCCATGTCCACGCTGCCTCACGTTCCACGACCTGGACAAATATCCGGAGGTGGTGGTCTTGCCAACGCTGCCTGGCGTCGAGATCAGCTCGCTCCAAGGTTTCGCAGAGCGCTCCGATGTGGTGCAAGCCCGCACCTGAAGGCGGTGTTTCCTTGGGAAAACCTGCGCCCCTACAAAAAGATTCTTCTGAATTTTCTGAAAGGAACTTTGCCCATCAATATTTGTTTCCTCCCGCCTGGAGGTGCGATGCATGGCAGTGTTTCTTGTCATATTGGAATTCGAGAAGGTTGAATCATACAATCGGGCGCGGAAAAGGATTCAGCCGCTGGTAACCTGCAAGTTATCCGGAACTGCGTGGCTGGTAGAATTCGATGGAGATGCTTCGGAACTGCAGCGATATCTTGAGGAAATTATCCTCCAGAATGACAGCTTATTCATTTCGGCGCTCAACAATGATTGGGCAAGCGTCAATATGCATGCGGCAAGGCGATGGCTTACGGAGAGGCACACGATTGGGCTCAACTGATCAGCCGCAAAACCGGTGGGCTGCGAAGGTTTAAAGCCCCATTTCCACGGTAAGTTGCCAATTCCCGATTGACCGGGATCATGAGTGATTTATATATCTTCTCATGTTCTGATTGAGCCTAATCGCAGATCGGGAGATGTGGGAGTAGACGCTGGGAGGTTGTCGGCGCCGCTTCTGCCAGGGGTTGGATTCGCAGTTTCAAGTGGCCGCCACGCTATCCCCGGGAGGTTGGGTTCCATGGTGAGATATTTCCTGAATGTCGATCTGAAAGACGGTTTTATTCCAGATACCGAAGGCCTCGACTTCCTCAATATCGAGAGAGCCACGGCCGAAGTGATCTCCGGAATGAGAGACATTGTCGTCGAGCATATTCAGCAGGGTGAAGCCCTGGCTTTGCAGGCGATTTCCATAACCGATGATGCCGGCCATCTCATATCGATCGTCACGCTGGCCGACGCGCTCAAAGGATTCCTACCCGGCATAGCCGTATCGGGTCTCGGGTAAGGCCTTGCTGAGGTTTAGGTGGGGAAGCCGTAACGTTCGGTGATATCCCAGAACATCCTGTTGATCGCGACGAGCGAGTTGATGCTTTCCCGGATACGGCCGATCTCGCGTGCGTCGAGTTCCTCGATCTTTCCGTATTTGATCTCGTCCCTGCTTTCGAAGATCCGCATCGATTGCGTGATGTTGCGGCCGCTGTCGGGATCGAATGAATAAATGCAGTGATTGTATTTGTTGCGAAGCTTCGCTTCGTCTGAAAGACGGCGAGTGGTCTCCAGGATTTCCTTGCGGCAGGCCGGCGCGGTCTTGCGCATCTTGGTCAGCCGTTCCACGAGATCGACCCGGGCTCGGGTCGTATTCAAGGTCAGGAAGATGACGATCGCCGTTTCCTTGTCCACCTTGGCAAGGCCTGCGATCATGTGGATCAGCAGGCTTTCGGTATTGGTCCAGGTATAGTTCAGCTGTCCGATCAGGAGCAGGATGTCCTGGAGCCTAGTACTTGTCGCCTGAGAGGGAGCGGCCGTCCTGACCGCGGTTCGTGTCGCCTGCATTGTCGGTCGTATCCTTGCGTCTATATTCGAAATAGAGAGCGACGACTTCCGTTCTGTTATGCACGCCGAGTTTGGTGATGATGTTGTGGATATGTATCTTGACGGTATGTTCGGATAGACCGAGCGCGGCCGCGATAATCTTGTTCTGATTGCCCATGGCCATCCTGACAAGAATTTCGTTTTCGCGTTTTGTCAGCTTTTCGATCGCCGGCTTGCCGGCTTGATAGAAGGCTGGCTTGAGATCCGCCGGCTCTTCCCCTTCGAGAGGTGCGCTTCTCTGGGTCCGGTAACCCGTAGAAGGGAAATATGTACCGCCCTTCAATATGATCCGCAGGCCTGACAGGAAGACGTCGAGATTGACGTTGAACGGCAGGATACCCTGGACGATGTCAAGTTCTTTCGCCCTTCGATGATCGGAGGCTATCTCGCCATCATCGGTCCCCATCAGCGCAAGGGTTGCGGCAGGATGGTGTCTGGCGAGCTCCGGCCAGTATTCGGCGAGAGCGGAGGCCAGGCGGACATCCGCCAGCACGAGCTGGACCGGATTGTCGAATTCCACCGATGCCAGTTTCAGGTCGGGGACCGTCTTGACGGAGAGCCATGGAAACTCGCTTTCGATGGCCGCCGTCATTGCGGTGGAGATTGTCCCAGGTGAGCAGATGAAGAGGAGTGTCCGGATCGCATTCATTCTCTTCAAGGCGTTTGTCGCCAGATCCAAGCCGACATGTTGCGAAAGACCATGCGGAATTTGCATGGAGATATCCCCCTCCCGTCGTTGATCGAAAGTACACGCAAAGTGGTGCTCCGAAGATCTTATTAGGGAACGGTAAACCAAGAGCCGAATGCTGGGAATAGACCGAAGGATTTATGGAATAGATCGAATCGGCCACGGAATGAGGCCTTCAAGGTCGTTTCCAGGCGAACGGACCATGATCAGGCAGCGTTTCCTCCCCGTTGCGAATGAGTTGCTGCATACATAAGGGTAGTTTTGCGCCGATATGGTATACGTCTTCTTGGTTAGATCATATAGCCCATGTAACTATGCTCACATAGTATTCATCAGGTTGCGCTAGATCGAAATATCACCTTATTTCTTCTGCTCATTCAGGACACAGTGCTCCCATCCCGAAGCACTGGAAGAACGAGCGCTGAAGAATGCTCGTCGGTGCAAAATGTAGTGAGTATGCGAACCACGCACCGCTCATTCCAAGTCTCTCGGGAAACGTAGGGGAGAGGAAAAAAATCAGACATCACGAGAGAAAGACCGGCGAACGGTCGCGTTGACGCGCGCCTTGTCGCCAGAGGTAAATGACTCATTTCAACCGCGACGAGCAAAGACCCCCAAAAAGATGAATGGCGGTCACGCTGTCGCAGTCATTAAGAGGACTGTGTGATGGTAGACAAACGCAGCGTGTTCGACACATTGGTCGACGATCCTGATAGCCAGGAGCAGCAGCAGCAACAGCAGGAACAGCAGCAGCAGCAGCAGCAACAGGCCAGCGATCAAACCCAGAGCCAGTCGAGCGATTCGACGAACCTCAACGGCAACGGGAACGGTAATGGCAACCTGAACCTCAACGGTAACGGCAGCCTGAACCTCAATGGCAACGGCAACTTCAACGCAAACGTCAACGAGACCACTGTCACGGTGGATGTCGGTGTCAACCTTGAAGAATACCTGCCGTCGGACGACGACTTTGCAGACATCGATATGACGGACAGTTCCATCGACGGGATGTTCAACATCCGCATCGATGATGTGCTCAATGACTCGCTTAACGGCGAAGGCAATGATGTCGGCAATGTCTTCAGCCAGGTCGCCAACCTCCAGGACAACGACAAGCTCGAAAGCGCCAGCGTCAGCAATAGCGGCTCGTTCGAAATGAATCCTACCGCCGAGGGTGGTTTCGCGATCGCCTCCGAAGGGATCAATGCCGGCGGCGGCGGTGGTGACGGCGGAAGCAACGCGGATGCCGACGGCGGTGACGGCGGTAACGGCGGTACGGCGCTCGGCGGGTTCGCACTTGGTGGCGACGGCCTTGGTGGCTTGGCCGCAAGCGCTGCAATTGGCGGTGACGGCGACGGCGGCGATGCCGACGGCGGCGACGGCGACAGCGACGCCGACAGCGGCGATGCCGACGGCGGCAACGGCACTGGCGGCGATGGCGGGCGTGGCGGCGACGGCCTCGGTCTGGGTCTTGGCCTGGGTCTCGGCCTTGGCGCAGGGCTTGCATTTGCCGGTGACGGCGATAGCGGCGGCAGCAACACTGCCGGCGACGGTGGCGACGCTGGCGACTCGGACGGCGGTGACGCCGGCGAAGGCGGTGACGGCGGCGATTCCGAGGGCGGCGATGCGGGAGCCCTCGTCGGCGGAAGCTTCGGCTTCATCAACCCGATCTTCGTTGAAAACGACGGCGGCGACGGCGAAGACGCCGGCAACGGCGGGGATAGCGAAGGCGGCGACGCCGGCAACTCCGAAGGTGGCAGCGGCGGCGAAGCCTCGGATGCCGGTAATGGCGGCGATGGCGGCGGTGCCCTTGGTGCCGGTCTCGGTGCCGGCTTCGGTGCCGGTCTTGGTGCCGGTTTGGGCGGTGACGGCGCAGCAGGTGGTGGCGGTACCGGTGGTGCAGCTGCAACCGGTGCGGCAACCAGCGGTGATGCTACCGGTGGTGACGCTACATCCGGCTATGGCGAAGGCGGCGGGGCACTCAGTGGCGCATGGGCCGATGGCACCGGCGGCGGAGCCGTCGGCGGATGGGCATTCGGCGGAGCCGGCGCAGCCGGCGGCGCAGGTGGCTGGGCCACCACCGGTGACGGCGCAGCCGGCGGCGATGGCGGTACCTGGGGCTCGAGCAACGGTGACGATGGTTTCGTGACCGGGACGAGTTCAGCTTCGTCCGATGCCGTCATCGAAACTCACGCCTTCAACCAGGAAATCGTGATGGGTGCGAACCTGCAGCAAAACGCGATCGATATGACGATCGTCGGCGGGAACCTTTCCAGCACGGTGGCCGGCGACGACACCGAAGATGGCGTCTAAGCGACACAGCTCCCTGCTTTAGGCAGAGACTTCACGTCGTGGACTGCGCAGACATCCTGCGCAGTCCCTCATTCCGAACGACCTGTGATGTGATGCAGGCATGCCAATACAAAGGCAGCGGTCATGACGACGATGGACACAATCACCGAGGAAATCGCTCATTTCATCGGCCTCTTCCACACGAACGTCGAGGATGCGCGCCTGCGGGATAGTTATCAGGACTTCTCGCTCGACACGCCCGAACAATTCATCCCGACATCAGCGGTGATCCGCTCCAATTTCGAGGCGCCTTACGATCTGCTCGGGTTCGATCCGGGCGTGGTCTACAGGGCGCCTGCCAGTTTCACACCGATCTGGCATCCCCATTTCGTGGGCCGATTCGATCATCCGCCGATTCCCACGATGGAAATCAAGACGTATCACGGCCGGCACGAGATGCCGCAGTACGAGTACCCGTTCTACGCAAGCGGCAAGTCCTTCACCTGGGAGATACAGCCTCCCGGCTCGGTTGCGAATTTCATCGTTCAGGTCGCCTCGCTTTCCGACAACGACAGCTTCGGTGTCGGTGGACATGGCCTGACGTTCAATCCCACGCCGGTTGACAACGGCGAGCTGCTGCAGACGGCCAAGGATGTCCTTGCGGACGCACCTATCGGCGATCTCGAAATGCCCAAGTCCTCGGACGACCTTATCCAGATCATCGAGACCGTCGCCAGCCAGCTGGAGGCCTTTGCGGCCGAAGCCGACGGACCCACGGAGGCTTTCTTCCATCAATCCACCACGATCGAAGGCATTTACGTCAACGGCGTGCTCGTCGATGAGGCACCGAAGTTGGAGGATCATCATTCCTTCAGTGAGGACGAAGATGAAGCAGATGATGCCGCCGACGATGGCGATGAAGCCGATGCCGATGCGGAGGACGATGCTCAGCCATCCAACGTCCACGTCTATGCGGATGGCTCGGTCGAGGTGGAAGCCTCGGTCGAATTGGTCGGCGGCAACAATACCGTCGTCAATGATGCCGTTCTCAAGAATATCTGGACCGGCGCGACGGTAACCGCAGTCGTTGGCAATCACTTCGAGATCAACGCAGTCATCCAGGTGAACGTCATCCAGAATACCGACGCGATCACCTCGGCCATCAGCGGCTGGACGAACGATGGCGCGCCGGATGAAATATTCAATATTGCGACATTCCAGAGGGTCGATCCGCTGGAGAGCGGCAACGCTCCGGCAAATGCCGGCGGCGGCTATCCCGCAAGCTGGGCGGTCACGGAGATCCATGGCGATCTGCTGATCGCCAACTGGCTGGAACAGTACATTTTCATGTCAGACAACGACATCGGTATCCTGTCGTCTTCCGGTGCCACGACCAGGGTCATCGCCGGCGACAATACCAGCGTTAACCAGGTCTCGATCTACGAGCTCAGCCAGGCCTATGATCTGATCCTGATTGGCGGCAATCTGTACGATGCCAATATCATCCATCAGACCAACATATTGTTCGACAACGATGTCGTCGGGGCGGTTACGGGTTTCGGAACGACCGGCGAGGGCACGATATCCAGTGGCGGAAATCTGCTCTGGAACCAGGCTCATATCTACAATATCGGCGGCGCCGACCGCTTTAGCACTCTGCCTTCGGCCTATCTGGATGCGGCCAACGATTTTGCCGCCGGCGGAAGAGATATTTCCCAGGGCATTCTGACCGACCCGGCGTTTGCGGGAACAGGCGGACTGCGCGTTCTTTATATCAGCGGTGACTTGCTGAATATCCAGTATATCAGCCAGACCAACATCGTCGGCGACAGCGACCAGATCGCCTTGGCGCTGAATGCCCTCAATCCTCACGCGGACGCAACGTGGTCGATCTCGACCGGGGGAAATGCGCTCATCAACAACGCGGCGATCGCCGACCTGGATTCTCTCGGCACTACCTATGTGGGCGGCGAGCAATATTCCCAGGAAACGCTTTTTCAATCGGGATTGATTTCGAGCAGTCCGGAATGGGCCGCGCATGATCCCGACGCGCTGGTCAACGAAGCGGTGGCTTTTCTCGACGATTCCATGCTGGAAGCCGATCCGACCGAGCTCGGCTTCGGCGTGCCTGTAGATCCCGACGGCCAGTATCAGGATGACGGACTACAGCATGTGCTCGGATAATGGGGGGAAACATGTCGGATGTCCAAAAAAGGGCCGATCTTGAACAGGCCCACGATCACGATGAAGGTCAGCAACTTGCCGGTGAGGATATCTATGAAAAATTGGAGCGCGCTGTGGACGAATGCCTGAAATTGTCACCCGGTGGCGCAGCCCCTTCAGCAACGATATCCAGACTGGAACCCAGAAACGCATCGCAGAACCCATCCCGGCCGAATGAAAATTTCTCCGGAGCCGATATTCTGCCCATGCCTGCCAATGACAGGATCATCGAACCGGAAATCGAGCCGAAGCCCACGGTGCGCGAAGCGACGGAGGCAAAGGCGCCGGAAGGCATGATCACCATCGATGCCGACACCGGACCCTTGCGGACCGAAACAAAGACCTTCGGAAAATCGCCGTCGACCGGCGGCGGCCGCGGTGGCGATGGAACGTTTCACAAGCGTCTCGCCCCCGTCGACTTCTCGGCCAGCCTGCGCGCAGGCGTCAATGCCGTGCGGCGGAACCTGGCGGTCGTGATGCTGTTCACCATCGCCAGCAATGTCCTGGTGCTGGCGATCCCGATCTACCTGTTCCAGATATCGGACCGGGTGCTGACCAGCCGCTCTCTCGACACCCTGATGATGTTGACGATCGTGATCGTCGGTGCCGTCATCCTGCAGGCTGCCTTCGATGCGCTTCGGCGGTTCATCCTGATGCGGACCGCGGTGGAAATCGCGGCACAGCTCGGGGCACCGATCCTGAGCGCGGCGGCCCGCGCCTCGCTTCAAAGCAATGGACGCGAATATCAGGTGCTCGGCGACCTTCAGCAGGTTCGTTCGTTCCTGGTCTCCAGGACCTTGCTCTCATTCCTCGACGCGCCGATCGCCCCTCTGTTCGTGGTGGCGGTCTTCCTCATCCATCCGCATCTGGGCCTGATCGTAGTCCTGACGGCCCTCATGCTGCTTGTTTTCACTCAGATCAACCAGCGCATGACGGCCGAGCCGTTTGCCGAAGCCAATACGGCGCAGATAAAGGCCAATCTTCATCTGGAATCGATGTCGCGTAATTCGCAGATCATCAATGCGCTCGCCATGATCCCCGAAACGGTACAGATCTGGGGCAAGGATACCGCCACCTCGCTGAAGTCGCAGGTCATTGCCCAGGACCGGAATATCACCATTGCGGCCATATCGAAGGCCTGTCGTCTTCTGACGCAGATCGCGATGCTCGGCTGGGGCGCCTACCTGTCGATCGAAGGGCAGATCACCGGAGGGATGGTGATTGCGGCCTCCATCATAGCGGGTCGCGCGCTGGCGCCGATCGAAGGGGCGATAGAAGGATGGAGCCAATACAGCCAATCCCGCGCGGCCTACGCCCGGATAACGGCGCTGCTGAAATCCTCGCCCTTGAATTTCGACCGCCTGAACCTGCCGAAACCCGAGGGGCGCCTGGATGTCGAACGTCTCCTCTATGTGCCGCAGGGAACCAAGCGCGTCGTGCTCAACGGCGTTTCGTTTGCCCTGCAGCCCGGAGATTCGCTGGCGATCATCGGCAATTCCGGCGCCGGCAAGACCACTCTTGGAAAAATGCTCGTCGGATCGATCCTGCCGACATCGGGCAGCGTCCGCCTGGATCTGATGGACCTGAGGAACTGGGACCAGCGGCAGTTCGGCGAAAACATAGGCTACCTGCCGCAGGACGTGCAGCTCTTTCCGGGCACGATCAAGGCCAATATCGCCCGCATGCGGCAGGACGCGGACGACGAGCAGATTTACCGCGCCGCGATGCTGGCCGATGTTCACGAGATGATTGCCAGCCTGCCCCACGGATACGAAACCGTGGTTGCGGCGGATGGCTCTCCCCTTTCGGGCGGCCAGAAGCAGCGCATCGCGCTCGCCCGGGCGTTCTTCGGCGATCCGAGGATGGTGGTGCTGGACGAGCCGAATTCCAATCTCGACAATGCGGGTGATGCAGCGCTGCTCCATGCACTTCAGCATGCCAAGGAACACAAGATAACCGTCGCGACGATCACGCAACGTCCGGCACTCCTGAGCAACGTCGACAAGGTTCTTCTGCTGGTCAACGGCACTGTCGCGCTGTTCGGGATGCGAGCGGATGTGCTGAAGGCCATCGAGGCCCGCGGCATCGATATCAATACCGGTTCATTCGGCCATCTGTTGCAATAGGGGTTGGGCATGTCTGCTGTTGCCAAGGTACACGATCTCGAATGGTACTCGGAAGTTCCCCGGTCGGTCTGGAAACAGACGGTGACCGGCCTGGCGCTGACGGCCATAGCCTTCGGCGGTTTCGGCACCTGGGCTGCGACGGCTCCGCTTGCGGCGGCCGTCATTGCCCAGGGCAGTTTCGTCGCAACCGGTCGCAACAAGATCGTGCAGCATTTCGAGGGCGGCATCATCAGGGAGCTGCTGGTCAGCGAGGGTGACCAGGTTGTCGAGAACCAGCCGGTGGTCAGGCTTGACGAGACCGCATCGCAGGCCAAGAAACGGGAATTCTTCCTCAGACGCGTCAGGCTGGAGGCGACGGCCGCCCGGCTTACCGCTCAATCCGAGGGCGCCGACTCCATGGCGATTTCGTCATACCTGAACGACTTCAGGGATGACCCGGATGTTTCCGCGATCATCCTCACCCAACAGCTCAACTTCAAGGCCCAGCGCATGAAGCTGGCGACCGAGCTTTCCCTGCTGAAGCAGAATATGAAGGCACTGGAGTTCCGCAGCGAAGGCTATGTCCGGCACCGCGAGGCCATGTCTCGCCAGCTTGCGATGCTCAAGGAGGAATACGATATCAAGCGGGTCCTGTTGACCAAGGGATTGCTGCGGGCAACCGAGGTCAGAGCGCTTCAGCGGGCGATCGCTGATGCCGAAGGGCAGATCGGCCGGCTGGAGGCGGAGGTATCGGAAACCGGGGCCCAGCTCCTGAAGGGGCAGCAGGAGATCATGCGCGCCGAGGAGACATATCGGGAGGAAGCGCTCGACCGCCTGCAATCGATCCAGGGCGAGCGTGATACTTCGCGTGAACAATCCCGCGAAGCCGACGACGTTCTGCGCCGCGCGACGATCCTTGCTCCGGTGTCCGGCACTGTCGTGCGGACATACTACCATACGACCGGCGGCGTTATCGAAAGCGGCAAGGGGATCATGGAGATCCTGCCTGCCGGCGTGCCGCTGATCATCGAGGCAAAGGTGCCTCGCAACGAGATCGACAGCGTCAAAGTCGGCCAGAAAGCCACGGTCCGTCTCATAGCGTTGAACCAGCGCACGACCCCGGTCCTGGAGGGCGAGGTGTTCTATGTCTCGGCGGACGCAATGGAGGATAGCAAGGCGGGGCTCGCAAACCACGACGTCTACGTCGCGCGCATCAATATCTCGTCCGACGAGATCGCCCGGATCAAGGGGTTTACTCCGCAACCCGGCATGCCGGCGGAAATCATGATCCAGACTGCGGTCAGAACGTTCTTTAGTTATCTGGTCAAGCCGATTGTCGACAGCATGTCGAGGGCGTTCACGGAGCGCTGATAAGCCCCATCTGCTCGGGCCTACGCCAGGGGGCTACCTCTTAAGGCGTAGGCTCGCTGCAGTCTTCAACGCGTCCCCGCAGCCATTCGCCTTTACAGGCTTCCAGCCAGCGGTCCGGAAATGGGCGGCGGGCTGGCTTTCCTCGCTTGTTCCCTAAAAGAAACCCTCGCCGATGAAACAGCGAGGGCGTCCGCAAGACGGGAAATACTCGAGGCTGACAGGACGCCTCGGGCAACATAACACCACGAGCGTTGACAAATGTCAGGTTCACCAAAAGGAGAAGGCCCGACCGTTTTTCCCGTTCGAGCCTTCAGCAGTCTGTTTGGCAGAAGTATTATTCCTTTATCTGCAAGAGACATCAACTCAATCAAAAGGATTAGGTTCTCTCATTCGTTGTGGATAGGATGAAATTTAATAATCACAGGTTGTTTTCTGTTTTTACACGCGCGGCTTCGGGCGAAGTACACGAAACTCGACGGCAATTCGTTCGGCATTTGGTTGGCTAAATTAGGCGTTCGAAAATTACACTTGAGGTGTGGCCTGATTGCAATATCGCCGATCTATGATTGTGCTATTTTATAGTGCGGACTTGAGCAGAACGCCTCGGGTTTCGGCGTAGTAGACTGGCCGGTTGCCCTCTGGGCAGCCGGTCAGTTGTTTGATCGATACTTTCATCGCGATGCCTTCGGTGCTGTGCCATGAAAGCGTGATATTCCGGCCCTCGTGAATCACACGGCCGACCGCGTCGACGAAGATCTGACGATCATGTCTGTTGATCTTCCTTCCAAGATCGTAGTTTCGGACACCACCATTCCTGGTGGCTTTCACGCGTTGGCTATAGATGACATCTGCCGTTGGGCTGGCTTCTTCACTCCCAATCGGGCGGAAAGTCCTCCGGCTCTGTGAACCGTACCATCCTCGGCCGGACAGATGCTTAGCCTTATGGCCGAGTTGACGCGGCCGCAGCCGCCAAGAGGCGCTGTCCTAGCCACCTAATTGGGAGTGGGTGCTTATCTACCAGCCCCCGGAAGTTGCTGTTAGGTTCTGTCCGCAGCAAGAGGGCGCGAGATGGACAGGCGGGGCGTGCGTTTTACGGTGGTCGACGCATTGCGCGGCGTGGCAGCGATGGGAGTTGTCCTTTATCATGCCGCTTCGGCCGGCCACGTAAAACGCCTCCTGGAAATTCTCCCTGCCTGGGTTGAGACGGCGTTGTTGAACGGCGGGCTGGGCATTGCGATCTTCTTCGTGCTCAGCGGTTTCGTCATCGCCCATTCACTTTACGATAAACCGATGTCCCTTCCGGAATTCGGGCGTTTCACCCTGAGGCGATCGCTTCGACTGGATCCGGCCTACTGGGCTTCCATCGCGGTGACCATCGCCTTTGCTGCGCTGTCGTCATATCTGGTCTCCGGAAAGCAGATGCCCGACTTCACCGTTGCCCAGATCGTTTCCCACCTCTTCTATCTACAGGACCTGCTGGAGTTTCCCGCAATCAGTGCTGTGTACTGGACGCTCTGTCTCGAAATCCAGTTCTACCTCGTCTACGCGCTGCTGATGAGCATTCGCGGTTCCAGGACGGCTTTGGTCGTTGCAGCGTGCGTCATCAGCCTTTTCTGGCCGCTTGGCTTCGGCCCGGACGTGTGGCCGGGGCTCTTCCTGCCACTTTGGTATGGGTTTCTTCTCGGCGTGATGGCTTATTGGGCATGGCGGGTGCCGAAACTGATGCCGCTTTTCGGAGCCTATGCCGGGATAATCTTTCTAGCCGGCGTTTCCTCGGGAAATGCCTTCGGGGTGGTCTGCTCGGCTGCCGCGTTCGTTCTTTTCGGCTCGGCTATGTCCGGGCGGATCAGTATCGGGCTGAACTGGCGATGGCTGCAGTTCCTGGGGCTGATCTCCTACTCGCTCTACCTGACCCATAACCTGGTCATCGGCGCAGTGTTTCGGGTAGCCGCGATGGTCGGAGCCGTCTCGCCGCTGGAGGTCCTCATTTGGTGGGCCGTGTCGCTGCTCTGCTGCGTTGCCTTTGCCGCTACTTTCTGGCTGCTGATAGAGCGGCCCAGCATGGAGTTGTCGAAGCGTTTCGGCCAGCGCAAGGACCCAGACTTGCCTCCGCAGAACGCCGCTCCTCTCACCGTTCGGCAGCTGCCGCAATGATGTCGCGCCTTGCATCGACGTCGGAAGCGTCTTGGCCGGCTCGGCGATGATGAACGGGTTATCTAGATCAGGGAGACAAAATTCGCGTGGCTCGGCGGACGCCGAAGATTGGCGGAGGACGTCGAGAATCCTTCATCAGCCGGGCGTGGATCGCTCATACGCGCCGCATGACGATACGGCCGGCCGGAGATTGCTATCGCGCAATCCTTACGGAGCCCGATTCTGATTGGAGCTCCCTCCGCATGAGGATTTTCTCTATTGCCAGCCACTTGGGATTGCTGTCGCTCTCATTTTCCAACAGCCCCCAACTGCCCCATTTGCTCGCATCCGTCATCGAAGAATATAGGGCATAGGCATCTCCACCGGATCGCTGCCAGATATTCAGATGGAGGAGGTAGAGTTCACCCATCCGTCTGTCACGGTTTGCCGCTATGAAGAGGTTCGTCAGCCTCTCGTTGTTTTCCGCACCACTATGTCCGACAAGATGTTGTCCGCCTTCATAGGCGTAGAGCTTGACGCCATATTTCCTGGCAACGGAAGCCTGGGTCTCGATCATCTTCCGATTGTCGTTCAATACATCCCGTTCAAGTTCCGTGAACAACTGGGCCAAAGGCCATCTGGAAACCTGTTCGGTTCGCTCAGGCGACCCGAGACTGCCGCCGAAATAGGGCGCGATGGCAAGGACGTCCGCATGCGCCCGCACGCCCTTCCACGATAGTATCGTTTCACTGGTCCAATCATTTACGGATTGAGCGGCATAAATCCCGACGATCCTTTGCGCCTGTCCGCGAAACACGTCTTTCCAGATGGCAAGAATTTCCGTTGTCCGCTGGGCGTAATAGCGGAGTTGGGCTTCGAACTCGTTGCTCGACAGCCCCAGCGCGAGCCCCTTTTCCTTCGCATACTCCGCTTGGCCGAAGCCGGAATTCCAGACCTCGTTGGAATACTCCACATTCACCGCCAGGTTTCCGTCCAGGCCGTCTTTCACCTGCTGTGCGAACCGGCGGATGTAATCGTCATCGGCTTGGTGAGGCATGTTGAACCAAGGGTCGATCTGTAGCTCGTTACTCAGCTCGATCATGTGCTCGAGCGGCGTTCCGGCATCGGATTTACCGAAGTGGCCCACGCGTGGCCGATCATCCCAGCTGCGGACCGGCGAGTTATTGGTAGCCATCCAGTCCATGAAGCGTAGCGTAGACATGCGCTTCAACCGCTTGAGGAAGGGCTCGCGAAACCGTTGTGTCGGCCTTTTGCCTCGTTCGTAGACACGGATGTTGCGAACCGGATCGGAAGGATCGGTTTCCATCATGATTGTGGTGAAAGCCGCGTCCTTGCGAAGATTTCGCACATCATCGCGTCCGGGCAAACGCAACTCCAGTTCGGCGCCGTCCCGATATCCGAGTTTTCCCTTGCCATCATAATAAACCGAGAGATTTACAGGTAGATTTCTCCGTTCACGCGAGAAAATCAGGAAAGTCTCCAGCGTAGAGTTCGCCGGGACGTTCAACGGGTAACCATCCGGTGTCATCGGCGGCAACGGCGTGTCCCATGTGAAGGGCGCGCCTTTGATCTGCACACGCCAGCGCGAGGCGTTGTAGGCCAGGTCGGAGAAAACCTGCTCGGTCGCCCAATAATTCATCGGGCTTAGATTCACGCCCAAACGGCTTGGATAATCCTCTCTGGCCGAGGCTTGCCTAGACGAAAAGCCGTTGAAAGGTTCGCTGGCTGCAAGACCTGCCAGCATTTGAAGAAGCGTTCGGCGGTTCACGGCAGATGTCCTCCGTATTCGCTCGGATATCTATTGCAGTGCTTGTCGCGGAACGTAGCCGTCCACTGCCAATGACGAGATAATACAAGGGGCCCGCGAGCAAGGTGCGCATTAGTCGTATGCCGCCTCCAAAGTTAGTAGATGGAAATCCCTTTTACCGTGTGGCGACCTGCAACCGAATGAGTAGCATTTCAGCGCAGCGGGATACCTTGCTCAGTAGCAGCGGGTGGCGGGGAAAATACACACTATGCAAGCGCTCCTCAGATCATTGCGGCGAGGCAAGAGACGTTAGATGCCAGAATTCCTGCGCTCTCTTGTCTATGTATTGATAGTCACTGCCCCTGCCCTTTATGTCGGCGGGAAGATAGCGGTGCCGATAATCGGCCTGGCTGAGTTCCGCCTTTGGCGGAATTGCTGGCTGCTGGCGACCGTCATCACCTTTTTATCCCGAGGTTTTTTCGACTTTGCTGTCGCACTGGCTTTCGTGAGCTTTTATGTTCACCGATACTCCAAGCAGCCGGCATTTTTCTATATAGTCCTGATGTTTGTTGCACCCTGCGTGCCTATCCCCGCCGGCATACCCGGCATCTTCAACAAGATCATTGAGCTCGACCCGCCTCGTTGGCTGGCGATTACAATTCTCCTGCCGGTTGCGGTCAGGTTATTGAGGGACCGGGGCACTCGGGAATTTCGGGGCTTGGATGTTCTTGTGATTGCCTTCCTGGCGTATACATCGCTGCTTTCCGTAAGGCTGGGAGATTTCAATGCCATTCTTCGGGTCCTTGCCGGCAATTTTCTCGATATCTGCCTTCCTTACTTTGTCTTCAGCCGCGTGATCCGCTCCAGTCTTGATATGAACAAGGCGCTCCTCGCCTTCGTAGTCGGCGTGCTGCCCCTGAGCGCCATCGGGGTCCTGGAGATATCGAAAAGCTGGCGGGTCTATTATGTCGTCGTGCAGGAATGGGACGTGTTTCTCATAACCGCCTATCTATTTCGAGACGGGCTCTTGCGCGCTTCAACCACGTCTATCGAAGCGATCGCATTCGGCTTCGTCTGCATGACCGGGGCTGGTTGTCTGCTGGCTCTCCGAAGCCCAGTTCCACTGGGTGCCTGGCGTTATGCGGCGCTAGGCATACTGGTGCTCGGGCTGCTTTCGAGCGTGTCACGAGGCCCCTGGCTGGGTTTCGCATTCTGTATCTTGTTCTTGACCATCACCAGCCCGAAGAGGTCTTTCAGGCTTGCTCTTGCGGGTTTGCCCGGGGTGGTTGCCTTGCTGTTCCTGCATCCGCCATTTCTTGACCGTTTCATAAATTTGCTTCCGTTTGTCGGGTCGGCAGACAAGGGCAGCGAAACCTACAGGTCCAGCCTTTTCGAAAATTCCTTGATAGTCATCCAGCGTTATCCGCTGTTTGGTTCGGATACATTCCTGAAGGAACCAGAGATGCAGACCATGATACAAGGGCAAGGTATCATCGATATAGTGAATACTTATCTGCAGGTTGCACTATATTACGGCTTAATCGGTCTGTTTCTATTTGTATTGTATTTCGTATTTATTTCGTCGGCGCTGGCTCGAAAATCGTTTGGGGACAATTCGGATTCGTTGAACTACAAAGTAATTTTGGGTATCTTGGTCGCGATGCTCCTGGTGATTATTACAACCAGCAGCGTCTCTGTCATACCCTATATATATTGGACTTTTTCGGCCATGTGTGCCGCCATTCTCGCTCCGAACTTCGCCAGCAACCGGGAAAATCTTCCATTGCAGGTCACGAGACGTCTGAAGGTCCTTGGCTTGAACCCGTTGGCCCGCCAAGGCTCTCCGGACGATGGCAGAGAGAAGATGCGAGTGTTGGGCATGCACTGAAGGGGCGCAAGCTGCAAACCTTCGACACATATTGATTTGAACTATTTATACTCGATGATCCGCTGTCGACGATTGATCAGCCGGTTCAGGTAGAACTGCGCGACGCCCTGCATTTCCGGGAATTTGCCCAGGACGTCGAAAGTTGCGAAAAGCAGAGTATTCCCAAGCGCCGATCGCGTACGCCGAGCCAGGCGCCACAGTTGAAGCGGATAGAGCAGCAGAAGCGCCAGGGCGGCGGGATGAAAAGCCGCGCCCGCGATTGCGACCAGCGGCAGCAAGCCGCCCCAGAAAACTGCGCGGCGGAGATTTCTCGTCCATATCCGGAATGGCGATGTCCGATGGAGATGAGACACCTGCGCATAGGCATGCCCGCAGCGCACGCTTCTCCGCCACCATTGGCTCAGGCGGCTTATATCCGCATCGTGGCGTGTCATTTCGGAAGGGAGGCGCCAGATCTTCCAACCTCTCTCACGCAGGCGGACGCAAAGTTCCGGCTCCTCTCCCGCGATCAGCCCCGCAGCGTAACCTCCGAGATCTCTGAGGGTGGAGGCTCTGATGAGGATATCGCCGCCGCATGCCTGAACTTCGCCCGGCGCCCCGTCCCATTCGCGGTCGCACATGGCATTGAAGATGGTGCGTTCCGGATATCGTTCGCGCCGTCGTCCGAAGACCAGCGCGACATCCTTGCGCATGACCAGAAAGGTCGTGGCCGTCGCTATCCATCCGGTGTCGAGTTCGCAGTCCCCATCTAGGAACTGCACAAAAGCGGTTTCGGGCCAGCGCCGCATGACGGCGTCGAAACCGGCATTGCGCGCGCGCGCCGCGGTGAAGGGAATTGTCATATCCAGCGGCACTACCTCCGCGCAGAGGCCGGCTGCCGCTTCGACGCTTCCGTCGGACGAGGCCGAATCCACGTAGACCGTACGGTCGCGATGGGTTTTGAGCGAACTGAGGCAGTCGATGAGACGCTGTCCTTCGTTGCGTCCGATCACCACGATGCCGACATCGGCGCCGATCCCGGTATAGCCGCGGTGCCTTAGGATATCTGCGTCCATGTGTGCTTGTTCCCGGCCGTTGGTTTGGCGGTCGTCGCCAGTCGCGATCTCGGCCTGCCAACCTGGTAAGCCTATATTCCATTTGTAGAATTCGAGATCGCGGCTGTAAATTTACCTCTTTGGTGGAAGCCGATGCCGCGGCCCTAAGCTCTTTGTCCCACTGAGCCTCCGAAGCCCTTTTTGCTATACCGGTTCCAAGGGGAATTGCCGACGATCGGCAAAGATGAAGGGATGTTCGTGGAATGCGGATTGCGTATTTCACCAACCAGTATCCGGCGCCGAGCCATACGTTCATACGGCGCGAAATCGTAGCGCTGGAGGCGAGGGGGCATCGGGTCCAACGATATGCGGTGCGTCCCTTTCGTGGCGTGCTGAAGGATTCCGACGACATCGCAGAAGCTCGACGTACCAGCCATATCCTGCGCAGCCCGATGATACGGGCCATGGCGAGCGTCGCCCGCCAACTGCTTTCCCGCCCCAGGAATTCGTTGAAAGCACTGGGAACTGCGTTCCGGTTTGCGAGGACGTCCGGCGGACATTACCCGCACCACCTCGTATATTTTCTCGAAGCGATGATCCTGGCCGATTGGTGCCGCAGGGACGAGATCGAGCACCTGCATGTGCATTTCGGCACCAATCCCGCGACGGTTGCGACATTGGCGCATCAGATCGGCGGCATGAAGTTCAGTTTCACCGTCCACGGGCCGGAGGAATTCGATCGGCCCGAAACGCTGGGGCTCGGCGACAAGATCAGGGCTTCTTCATTTGTCGTCGCCGTCAGCTCCTATGGGCGCAGCCAGCTGCTGCGCTGGGCCGACCTTGGAGATTGGCGGAAGATCGAAGTCGTTCATTGCGGCATCGATCAGCGCTATCTGAGCGACGACGTGGACGTGCATGGCACCAGCCAACGTCTTGTCTGCATTGCCCGGCTGTCTGAACAGAAAGGCCATCTCCTTCTGCTGCAGGCGGCGGCAAACCTGCGGGCCGAGGGGATGTGCTTCCAACTCGTCCTTGTCGGCGACGGCCCGCTACGGGCTGAAATCGGACACGAAATCGAACGGCTCGGCCTCGGCGATACGGTCGTGCTGACAGGCACGATCTCGCAGGACGATGTGCGCAGCGAAATCCTTCGGGCGAAGGCTCTGGTTCTGCCGAGTTTCGCGGAAGGCCTCCCGGTCGTGCTGATGGAAAGCATGGCTCTGAAGCGCCCGGTGATCTCGACCTATATTGCCGGCATCCCCGAGCTCGTTCAACCGGACAACGGCTGGCTGGTTCCCGCGGGCGATCTGGAGGCGCTGACCGGCGCAATGCGGCAGGCGCTGTTCGCAAGCGATGTCGAGTTGTTTCGCAAAGGCGAGGCGGGGCGGCGCCGGACGCTCGAACGGCATGACATCAACAGATCGGCGGCGGCGCTGGAAATACTAATGGCCCGACCGGCAGTTGTTTAAACCGGTCGGTATTTGCGAAGGCGGTCAGATCCTGCGAAATGGCCCTGAATGACGAATGAAATCCTGCAGCAGATGCGGCGGCCCGCTTGAGGGCTTGCCTTCAGCGAGAAGGCGGATGCGCCAGGCGATGTGTCCGCAAAGCCAGGCAAGGTCGGAAAGGACCGAGAATACAGCTCCGTGATGCTTGAGATGGTAGCGCCGCCGGGACTCGAACCAGTAGGCCGGCCGCCTGGACGGCTTGACGTGTCGCGTCACGCCCGTCGATTGGCCGACCAGGTGGATGACGCGGCTTTGCGGCACGTGCCAGCAGGACCATCCGGCGCGCGCTGCGCGGATACAGAAGTCGACTTCCTCGTAATAGAGGAAATACCCTTCGTCGAGCACGCCGATCTCGTCGAGGACCTCTGTCCTGATCATCAGGCTGGCCCCGGAAACCCAGTCGATCCGGCTTGGCTCCTTCGGCATGTCGGGGACGATACGCCAGCGCCCGAGCAGGCGGGTGACCGGGCCGAGCCTGGCCTCGCTTTCGAATTCATTGGCAATCGACGGAAAGCGGAAAGCGCAGGCCTGGCCCCGCCCGTCCGGATGTTCCAGACGGCTGCCGGCAATGCCGGCATCAGGCTTGCTGTCCATGAATTCCACCAGGCGGGTAATGCTGCCGGGGCGGGCGATGGTATCGGGATTGAGGAGTAGGACATAGTCCGGCCGGCCGAAGTTCGCCGTGGCATACTCGATGCCTCGGTTGTTGCCGTAGGCAAAGCCACCATTCGTCTCGAGCGGGAGACATACGGCATTCGGCCAGCCGTTCTCCTTTATGGCGGCCGCAATGAGTTCGGCCGAACGATCGCCGGAGCCACCCTCGACGGCAACGATCCGTGTCCCATCCGGAACCGTGCCCGGCACGCTCAAGGAGGCAAGGCAATCGATGGTCAGATCGGCGGTCCGGTAGTTGACGATGACGACGACCAGTTTCAGACGTGGGGCGTCGTCTTGCGGGCTAAGTTCGACATCCATCAAAGGCCGTGCCTCTTCGTCTTGTTCAGGACCACCTGCATGCTTTTTTCGGAGCCGAGATAGCTCCGGCAGATCTCCAGTTCCGGAAGTCTTGACTTACCGATGGCAAGCACGATCACGGCGGTGTCCGACATATCCACGAACGGGATCACCTCGTCCGAACTCAGCATCGGCGGCAGATCGAAGAGAACGATCGTCGGCTTCAGCATCTGTCGCGCAAATTCCACCTGCGCCGTCATGCGTGCCAGGTCCGCCGGCAGGGGAATTCTGCCAGGCCCCCAGGCGGTACGTAGCAGATGGCAATGAAGGCCTCGTATATCCAGGGTCGTCAGCCAACCGCGGATCGGGTCCTCCAATGGCGGACGAGGCGGCAGTCCGAGTACGTTGCCGATTGCGGGATCCCGGAAATTTGCGTCGACCAGCAGAACATTGGATCCGGGTACGCGGGCAAAGCTGAGCGCCAGATTGATGGCGGTTACGGTGGTGCCGCAGCCGCTCGTCGGGGCGGTCACCGAGATCACCCGCGTGTCCTCATCCCTGTGTTCGTTCAGCAGCTGGTTTCGCAGGACGTCATAGGCGTGTGCCATCGAACTGTCGCTGTCGAAAGCGATGATGCGATTTGCATACAGGAAGGTGGGAGAGACCGGCGAGAGGTCCGGCGGACATTCTTCATAGGAATGGATTCCATTGACCGAGCCGTTGAGATAGCCGGCATTCAGCTCGGCGAGACCGGTGCTGTCCAGTCTTTCCGCCATTCTTCCTCGAGCTGAGATATTCTTGATGATTTCCATAAAATTCCCTGCCCTGTCCCATCTGTGCGATTTTTCAACTAAAGGCGGTCCGGCCGGATTGGTGTGATTATCCTCCCGCGATCGGACTTGGGTTGGTGAATGCGGAATTCCGGAACGCCTTGGCTATCCGTCGCTTCGGCTTCCAATGTGGAACGACCACCAGCGTTTCTCCCGCCAGAGCGTCGTTGAGATCAAACGTGCCGCGAACGGTTCGGTCAAACAGATGCGCGGCGTAAATTCCTGCAGCCGCCGCCATCGCCGCTGCGGCGCAAACCGCGCCGGCCAAATAAAGCCGCCGCGGTCCTGAAGCAATTTTAGCAACTTCCGGCTGCTCGATCACCTCGATCTGCTGGGCGGCATCGCCTTCCTCCAGGCGCTCGCCGAGACGTGCGGCATCGAGTTTGGCCTGCATGTCGTCCATGTTTCGCTGCAGCGAGACTTTCTCGGCTTCGTTCGCTTCGATCTGCGCTCCAACTTCGGGAGCGTGAGAGATGATCTCCCGCAGCCGGGCGATGCGGTCCACGAGGGAGGTCCTTTGTGCGAGGTTCTGTTGCTGGCGTGGCTTTGCCATCGCGATGCGTTCAGCAATCAGCATGAGTTCGGGCGAAAGCGTCTTGATCTGTTCCGGCGTCGGCATGGCCGCCGATCCATCGCGCGGTGCGGCGGGTGCAACCTGAGCCCGCATCTCCTCGAGACGCTGCTTCATGGCACGGATTTGTGGATGGGTGTCCGAATAAATGACGGACTTCACTGCGAAATCACGCTCAAGATCGAGGAGCTGTATATGAAAACGCGTGGTCTCTGTCGTCCGCCCGACGCCCATGCGCAGCTGCGCCTCGTAGATTCCGATCTCCTCATTTAGCGCAATGGCCGCGCGATCGAGCGTCGCGAGTTCAACTTCCTTGGCCTGAAGCTCGATCAGCAGGGTGGGGATCCTGGTGGGATGGGACTCTTTGTTTTCTTCGAGATATCTGGTCCAGGCGCCTTCCCTCTCGCGGAGACGTTGCGTGACGTTATTGACTTCCTGCGTCAGGAACTTGGTCGCTTCCGAGGCACGCGCCGTGCGGATGCGCCGGTTTTCTTCAATGACCTGCGACACGAGGTCCGCCACCATATTCGCGGAAACCTCAGGATCGTCATATTTAAAACCGATCCTGACGGAGGCATTGCTTGCGGTGCGGTCGGCTCCGTCTGTCACCGATGTCAGGAGAGTGATGTTGTTGCGTATCACGCCCGCGAAATTGTTCTTGGCCAGGCCCTCCCGCAGATTTGGATAAAGACCATGCTTGTCGGCCAGCGCCAGCAGGCTGTTGCGTGACATTACCCGTTGCTCGATGAATAGCAGGCGGTCGTTCGATACGGTCGGCGATACGAGCGTTGTCGGTATCTGCTGGAATTCCATCAGCAGCAGCGCGTCGGAGTAATAGCTCCGAGGCATGGCGTAAATGAAGTAGGCTCCGACCATAAGGGTAACCAGAGCGGGCACGATGGCATAGAAAGGTTTGGCGAGCGCGATCTCGATAAAATAGAGAATATTGCGTCCTAGTTCATTGATCATGCTGTCGCCTCATTGCTTCGCGTACGAAATACGTTGGTCATCACGAAGTCTCCCTTATCGAGCCGCTCTCGGCGTTAACCCGGACGTACGGCTTCCGACCTGGGCCACTGGCTGTACCGCTCCCGCATCCCGGTTGTTCGCGGGATCGCTGTAGGCCACGCGCAGCAGGTCGCCGGGCAGGATCGGGGTCATCTCGGTTGCAGCGAACTCCCTTGTTTCACCGTTGACGGTCCGCACGATCTGATAACCGAGCATCCGGCGCTCTCTTTGCTGGTTCGAGGCGGCGTTCTCGCCATAGATCGTCATGATCCGCGTGCTGTCGGCAAGCCGCGCCGCGGCCTCCTCCTGTTCGCGCTGGGCTGCATTGAGTTCGACCAGCAATTGGGTCCGTTGCGCCTGGCGTGCGCTGTCATAACGGGCGAGCTCCGCCATTTTCGCCCGCTCGGCGACTGCGATTTCAGAGGTCAATCGGCTGACCTGTCCCTCGAGTTCAGCGACCGTGCCTTCCTGGACCATCTGCTGGGAACCTTCGGTCACGCCCTTGGCGACGAGCCCGTTGATGCTCTGGAGGCGACGCCTTGCCAGGTCTATCCGTTTCGTCAGGGTATCGGCCTGCTCCTGCATCGCGAGGCTGTTTCGCTCCGAGAGCTGGTTGGCCTGGGCCTGGGCTTTTTCCTCCATGGCGAGCGTTTCCATCCGGGCATTCAGGAGCGATTGTTCCTGGGCAAGGGCCGGATCGGCGGCGAGGGCTTCGGCCGTGCCGATGGATTTTTCTCCGCGCATTTCCGCTTCCAGGCGGGTGATGCGTGCCCGCAGTTCCTGCAGGCGTTTTTGGGAGTGCTCGACTTCGCGTTTTACCACAACCGACCGGTCCTGGTCGGCCGCCAGCAGGGGCGTGCGATACACGCCGCCGGCGACGCTGATACCGTGAAGGACGGTCATGTTGGCCCGATACGCATATTCGCCGGGGTTGTCGACTTCGCCGAGGACATAGATCAGCTGCGGGTTCTGGGAATTGGGACGCAGCATGATCGTGAGATTGGGGCTGTCCTTGAAATAGGTCTTCAGCCGCCCGAGAAGTTGCGCTTCCAGTTCCGAAAGGGAAAGGCCCGCGCTCTGAATATGGCCCGCGAGCGGGAACGACAGCCACCCGTCCGGAGCAATGACGACTTCGCGGGTAAGCTCAGGCTCCTGAGCAATCCATACCTGCAGCGTATCTCCCGGCTGCAGGCGATAGGTCGTCTGAGCTGAAACGTCCCCAAATGTCAGGCAGAGCAAAAGCCCCGCGAGACTCGTTATCCCACGCATACAGACCCCCAATGATCGGTAACCCCTTCCCGTCCAACTGGGACAAGACGGTCTATACTAGGGCGGCCTTCGACACCTGCAAACAGAGCACAAAGAGGTAAGCTTCCGGTCCCAAATCCTCCATCTAACGGATGAGCCTGAAAGTACTAATCGACTTTAAGATGAGTGCATCGCGCACGGAGTCGCTTGCGAAACGACCGGCCGACCTTAACCAATATCTCCTGGGGGCAAAGGTGGTTCAGCCGGGCGGTGCGGCCATGCCTGCGCGGTCAACGACCGTGGTGCTTAACAAACGTCGGAGACCGTTTCAAATGTGTTTTTCGAGGATTTTGACAGCCGCTTTTGCGACATCCACGGTCGGTGCGCTCGCACTCGGCGCGGCCATGTTCAAGCCTGATCCAGTTAGCGCCGAGCGTGGTCTCGACGCTCCACCCCAAGCCTTTTCGGCCGGCAACCGAGATCATATCCTGCTGTCCGGGCACAGCCTGACTGATCAACCCTATCCTGATCATTTCGAACGGATCGCCCGGCAAGAGGGGATTGCCGTGTCCTGGAGGTTGGAGAACGTGACCGGTTCTTCAATCCAGCAACGAACCGCCGGGCTCGTCCGACTGACCGACGAGCCCTACGACGTTCTCATCATCACGGAACAACATCGTGTTCTGGATGCGTTGATGTGGAGCGAAACTGTTCGTTACCTCCATGGCTACCACCATGCGTTCACCACGGCAAATCCAGCTGGGATCACGTATTTCTACACCCCCTGGATAAGCCTTTCGTCTTTGGCGGATCCCCATCCGTGGATCGAATATGAGAGGCTGGCTCTGCCCGTCTGGCGATGCGTCGTAAACCGGGTAAACGATAAGATCGGGGCGGCTGGCCGAAAGAACCATATTCGCTTCATTCCAACATCGCTTGCGCTTGCCGAGCTCGTCGCGCGCCTGGCGTCCGATCCAGCCTTTGGCGGATTCGAGGAATGGAATGCGGCGGACCGCTTGAAGGCAATCTTCTCCGATGAGGTTCATCTGACGGAACTTGGCTCCTACTACATGGCTGCCGTAAGCTTCGCGGCGATCTACGGAGTGGATATCCGTCAGCAAAGGACGCCCGCCTTGCTGGATGCCCGGCAAGCCGACGCGCTGAGGCTGTTTGCTGCCGACTTCATACAACGCTATCGGGCGGCTAGGGCGAATGAAGCGCGTGATTGCAAGGCGCCGGTCTCGCTCGCCTTCGCGTCCCATTACGCGAACTATGTGGCGCGTGCTTACCCTCGTGAGGGCAGCTATGTGATTACGCAGTTACTGCGCATCCGGAATATTGTCCGTTTTACCTGGCGCTTCAGGAAAGGCCTGGAGTGAAACGGCTAAGGTGGATTGCCCTCGGTTCAGAGCCGATAGCGGCGCTTCGGGAGGGCTAGGGAGCCTACGTTGCCCGATACGCCGAAATGAGTAACCCGATAGCCCAAAGACTAGCGGCGAAACCATTGGCAGCTATGCGAATATCTTCGCTGGGATACGGAGTTTCGCACAAGGAAAACTCCCCTTGTCCGATGCTGATTGTGCCTTGCGAGGATAGTTGGTTGATATCTTTTTTGCCGATTGTGCATTCTCTGAGAAAGATTGCCGGGATGCCTTTCCCGGATATCGAAGCGGTTGCCGTCGATCGCTGGACGATTGCCCCACAGACCCGGCGCTTCATTCGCCCCGCAAAGTTTTTGCCGCATCATCTCGACCGTATAAAGGGCACTCAATTCGGGCCGGTCACAGAGGTCGTGAAGGGTTTTCGTGGAAACTACGAAACCACTCAGGAGGCCACGGTCGGCTACCGGATCAAGAATGTCGACCTCATCGATGGCGTTCTCTATGCGCCGAAGTCCTCGAGGAGTCTCAGGCCCCGCAGCCGCCGGTTGCCTGTCTATGTGCCTCCCAAACACTCGACCAGCGGTGCGCTGTTCGAGAGCTGGGTCGGCAATCGCTGGTTCGGCAACTGGCTTTCGGATGATTGCCTGACCTATCCGCTGGCGGACGAATACGAAACTCCGATAACGACGCGGCCGATCACACGGGGGCACGAGCCGCAATATGCCGCTAAACTCGATCTCAAGCCGATCTATGTCAGCGACGTCCATTTCGAGGAGGTCATCCTCTTCAGGGACAAGGGGCAGAACGAGAGCAAGAAAAAACGGGCCGATCAGGTTCGCGAAAAGCTTCTGGCATCGGCGCCACCTTTTCCCGTTCATCCGGGCGTCTTCATCCTGCGGGGGAGCAAGGGCGAAAGCCGCCTGCTGTCGAACGAGTCCGATATCGCCGAACAGTTCGCGAAGAAATACGGATTCCGGATCATCGATCCGTTGGCCTCGTCGGTTGACGACATCATTCACGCCTGTGCCGGAGCCCGCATCGTCGCAGGTGTGGAAGGCAGCCATCTGGTTCACGGGCTGATGATCATGCCGCCGGAATCGGCCCTGTTCGTCATCCAGCCGGCAGATCGGGTGGTCTCGGTTCTCAAGGTCATGACCGATCGTCAGGGACAAGGCTATGCCTTCGTCGTCGGTGAGGGAACCTGCGAGAATTTTCGGGTCGAGTGGAGTGATATCGACCGCACATTGGAGATGGTGCTCGCATGACTTCACGGCTTCGTTTTCTCTATCCTCAATCCGCTGCGATGAGCGACCATAAGGGTGCGGCATCCCAGCACGCGCCTCCCGCCTCGTTTCGCGACCTAGTGCGGAAGGACTACGAGCGCCACGGAGGGCGGATCCTCAATGCCGGCTTTATCTCGCTGCTGGTCTATCGCTTCGGCCGGTGGGCGGGGAGCCGCCGGAGCCACCTAGCCAGGCGGTTTTTCCAGAAAATCTACGGCGCGATCAACATGGTCGTTTCGACGCTTACACGGGTGTGGATACCGGCAGAGGTGACGCTCGGCGAGGGTTTTCACATCATCCACGTGGAGGGATCGATTTCGATCCATCCTGACGCCGTGATCGGAAAACGATGCGGCATCATGCACAATGTCACGATCGGCACGAACATGAGCGCCGGTGCACCCAGGATCGGCGACGACGTCTTTATCGGGGTGAACTCCACCATTCTCGGCGATATCCGCATCGGCGACCGGGTACGGATAGGGGCCAATACAGCGGTCTCCACGGACGTGCCGTCGGATTCGATCGTCGTCGGCTCGCCGGCCAAGATTTATCCCCGCCTCGGCCCGTTTTCGAGCGGACAGACCAAGACCGATGCCACTCCCTGATTCACTCATCCGCTGGAGGAGTTTGCCATGAACGCGTTAACCACCAACTTCTATCAGCTTCTGGCTGACAACCTCGTCTCAAGGCCGGGCAAGCCCGCGCTCATCGACGGTCATCGCGCGGCGAGCTATGCCGCGGTCGCGGCCGAAGTGGACCGGCTGGCGGGTTATTTGCAAAGCCGCAACATCCGGCCGGGCGACCGGGTGATCGTGCATCTGCGCAAGAGCATCGCCGAGGTCACCGCCATGTTCGCCATCGCCAAGGTGGGTGGGGTGGTCGTCAACGTCAACACGCAATGGACGGTCGAGCAGCTCGAATACGTGGCTAACGACTGCGGCGCGCGCCTGCTGATCGTCGAGGCAAGGGTCGCCGAGGCTCTCGGCGTGCGCAAGCTACCTGACACGGTCGACAATGTTCTGGTCAAAGGCAAACTGCCGGCCGACGCCATATTCGACGTCTGGGATAATCTTCCGGAAGACCTTTCAGGCGACGAGATCGCCCGCCTCGACACAGAACTTGCGATGATCATCTACACATCCGGTTCGACTGGCATGCCGAAGGGTGTGATGCTGACCCATCGCAACATCGTTGCCGGCGCCCGCTCGGTATCGCGCTATCTGGGCCTGAGGGAAGACGACCGGCTGCTCAGCGTCCTGCCCTACAGCTTCGACTATGGCCTGAACCAGCTGACGACAATGATGCTGATGGGCGGTACCGTCGTGCACCAGGCGGTGCCGATGGCCACCGAAATCGTCCTGGCCATGCAGCGGCATCGGGTGACCGGCGTGGCTGCCGTGCCGCCGCTCTGGAGCCAGATCGTGCGGCTGTTGAAGGACAATCCCGTGGAATTTCCGGCGCTCCGGCGGATCACCAATTCCGGCGGAAAGATTTCGCTCAACATCCTGGAGCAGGTACCTCGGGTCTTCCCGGATGCGGATGTCTATCTGATGTACGGGCTGACCGAGGCCTTCCGCTCGACCTATCTCTCGCCGCAGAAGTTTACCCGCAAGATGGGAGCTATCGGTCAGGCGATCCCCGGTGCGGAAGTTTATGTCATCAAGCATGGCGAAGGCATCGCCCATCCCGGTGAACAAGGCGAACTCGTTCATCGCGGCCCGCTTGTCAGCCTTGGATATTGGGGCAAGCCGGAGGTGACGGAGCAGAAGATCCGGCCATGCCCGGAACTCTGGCACCTGATCGGTGACGAACCGGTCGTCTATAGCGGCGATATCGTCCGGATCGATGCCGATGGCGACCTCTGGTTCATCGGCCGCAACGACGCGATGATCAAGACCAGCGGCTTCCGCGTCAGTCCGGATGAGATCGAGGATCTCGTCTGCCGCAGCGGCGTGGTGGCGGAGGCGGTCGCCTTCGGCGTCGACGACGAGGAACTGGGGCAAACGGTGCATGTGGCGATAACCCCGATCGGCGAGTTCGACGAGGAGGCCCTGCTGCGCTACTGCCGGCGCGCGATGCCGTCCTACATGGTGCCGCGGCAGTTCCATGTCTGGCCGGAAAGCATGCCTCGCACATCGAGCGGCAAGCTGGCGCGGCCGGATGTCGTGCGCCTTTGTCGCGAATGGATGCAAGGCGGGGAAATTGTCTTCAGCGCGCCTCCGCCGGCAGCTCAAATCAAAGTGACCGAAACAAGGGAGAACCTGCAATGAGCCTTACCCATGGAAAGTTGATTGGTTATCTGCGGGAATCCTTGAATATCGCCCATGCCGACAGCGAGAGCGAACTGTTCTCCTCAGGTCTCCTCGATTCCGTTTCGATGGTGAACCTCCTGGCATTCGTCGAACAAACGACGGGCCTTTCCATTCGCGCCGAAGACGTGACGCTCGAAAATTTCGATACGCCGGAGCGGATCATCCGTTTTGCGGAAGCCAGCGCCTGATGAACCATTTTTCGGCGCTCGATGTCTGGCTGCAGAGTGCGGCGGCATCATTCGGAACCCCCTCTTATGTCTACCTCGCATCGGCGATCGAGAGCCGGGCAGCGCTCCTGAGGCAAGCTTTCGAGCAACGCTTCGCATTGAGCTTTGCCGCCAAAAGCAATCCAAACCCGGCTCTGCTTTCCTTGATGAAAGGCCAGGCGGAATATCTCGACGTCTCCTCGATCGGGGAATTCAGGACGGCGATAACGGCTGGATGGGAGGCAGAGCGCATCAGCTTCACAGGTCCCGGAAAACGGCAGTTCGAAATCCGGGAGGCGATAGAAGGCGGCATTGGCGAACTGATCCTGGAATCGGTGCGTGAGGCGGTGCTTGCGAACGCGGTCGCCGGCGAGCTCGGGCGGATACAGCATGTCCTGGTGCGCATCGCGCCGACCACGGTTCCCAAAGGGTTCGGCGACCAGATGGCTGGCCGGCCGTCAGCCTTCGGCATAGACTGGGAAGATATCGCAAGGGACATCCCCGACATTGCGGCTCTGCCCAATCTCAAGATTGTCGGACTGCACATCTATTCTGGCACGCAATGTCTGAAGCCGGAGGCTATCTGCGAGAACTATCGCAACTTCATCGGCATTTTCCGGGAAGTTTGCGAAACCTACATTCCGTGGCCGGAGAAGCTGGTGTTCGGATCAGGGCTTGGAATTCCCTATCACGACGGCGACCTGCCGCTCGACCTCTCTGCGGTCGTTGCCGGCATCGCGGCGGATCTCGACAGCCTCAAGGCGCTGCCGCAATTTGCCGAGACCCGGCTGGTGCTCGAGCTCGGGCGGTATCTCGTCGGCGAGGCCGGATATTTTCTGACGCGCGTCGTCTCGGTCAAGGAATCGCGCGGCGTGCGGATCGGCATCTGCGATGGCGGCATGAACAACCACCTGCCGGCTTCCGGCCATTTCGGGATGGTGATGCATCGGAACTATACGATGCACAAGGTCGGCGGGCAGGGCGAACCCGAGAAAGTCAACCTCGTCGGGCCTCTTTGCACGTCGATCGACCGGCTCGCTGTCGGGGTGATGCTTCCGCGGATCGAAGAGGGTGATCTTGTTGCCGTCCATAACAGCGGCGCTTACGGGCTGACGGCAAGCCCGATCCATTTCATCAGCCACGCACCACCCTGCGAGGTTCTCATCGAGGCCGCCGGCATGCGCGATGTGACACACATTCCGGCGCTCCCCTCGGCATAACGCCTGCCCCAAAATCCCAGTACAAAATCAGTAGGCTTTGCCGAAATCGCAGATCTCGATCGCGGTGCGGACGACGATCTTCATATCCAGCCAGAACGACCAGTTGTTGATGTACCAGAGGTCGTGGAATATCCGCTCTTCCATCTTCTCGATGTTCGGCGTTTCGCCGCGGCAATTGTTGACCTGGGCCCAGCCGGTCAGGCCGGGTTTGACGTGCCGCCTGAAGGCGTATTTGGCGATCTGGGCGTCATAGAGTTCGTCATGGGCGAGTGCATGCGGGCGGGGGCCGACGATCGACATCTCGCCGCGAAGGACGTTCCAGAATTGCGGCAGCTCATCGATGCTCGAAGCGCGGATGATCGCCCCGACTTTCGTGACGCGGGGATCTTTCCTGGTCGCCTGGCGAATATCGCCTGAATCTTCCATGACGGTCATGCTGCGGAACTTCAGGATTCGGAACGAGCGGCCGCCGTGCCCCTTGCGGACCTGCTTGAACAATACAGGTCCTTTGGAATCACATTTGATGGCGATCGCCACTACCAGCAGCAACGGAAACAGCGAGAGGATGGCGGTCAGCGAGAAGACAATGTCGAATGCGCGTTTGGTGCCGCGTTCATAAAGGTTCAACGGTGGCCGCTGCGTCTGAAAGGCGGTCATGCTGCCGATCTTGCGGGCAGGAGCGCTGGTCAGCCGACCGACGACGCCATCGAAGATGACATTGACCGGAAAAGCCGAGCGCCTGAGTTCGCCAAGATAGAATTCGAGATTGGAGACGTTCGGGTCCCGCCAGACGATGAATACTTCATCGATACCGTCGGTCTCGCTTTGCCTCAGTCTCTGCAGCGCATTCGCGGGCAGCAGATTTTCATCAGAGAGGCGTATGATCTGCGCGAGCGTCATGCCGCTTGCGACCGCCTGATGCTGCCAATGTTCGGCCGAAAATTCCTCGTGGCAGATCAGCAGCACCCGCTTCATCTTGAAGGAGGCCGCAGCTGCCGCCGATGGCAGATACCAGTGCCAGAACAGGCGGGTGCAGATCAGCCCGGACAGCGAGATGACAGCGGTCATCAAGATCGCCCCGCGCGAAAATGTCGTGCCGATCTTCAGAAAGAAGATGACGGTCAGCAGGAAGGCAAGAGCGCTTGGGATAAGGATGCAGATCAGCCGGATCTGCGGCCTCAGGAGCTGAATGCTCTCCGGGCTGTAGGCCTGGGCGCTGTGCATGGCGAGCACGAAGATCGTCGATAGAACGAGGCCGATGCCGATGAAAAGCGAAGGATCGGGCGCAGATCCGAAAACGGCATACTGATAGCCCGTGAAGCCGACACCGGTCGCTCCAAGAAGATAGACGAAGTCCGCCGCGGCGGCCACATAGGCGATAACATGATATTCCAGCCCTCCCTGCGGAGGCTTGTGCTCATACGATATGTAGTCATTTCCGATGTTCGGCTCAAATGGTGTGATCATCGTTAAAAAACCCCTACCAGCGGTACGAGTATAGCCGAGGAGAGGGTGGGCACAATGTATCCTGCCTACCTCCTAAGAATGATCTCCCTATTACCTACTTTTGTTGCTGCGATGATTGAGTACAATCCTTTGTGTATAACGTCCAATTTATGCTCAGATTTTTAGTAAACCTTCAGATCTGACTTAAAATTGAGCATGTGAATTTATTTTATATTTCAGCTGGTAAGGCGGAGCTACCGTTTCCGCTGAGAAAATGGACATTGGCAGCGATTGAATGCTGGGCTCCGCGTCCGAAGGAGCCTCGCCGGCTGAAGGCTTGATGGCCACAGTCCTGGTTTTGAGTTGGGGGTGTGGATGGAGTTTGAATGGGACGTTGCCATCGTCGGCGCCGGAATGGGCGGGGCGGCAATGGGATACGCACTGGCAACCGCCGGTCACCGCGTACTTTTCATTGAAAAGGGTCTGGCGCACTTTTCGCAGGACGAAGATGACGACCCTGATAGCCTGGACGAAGCGAAGCGCCTGAGAAATGGCCGGTGGCCACAGCAGATTTCCGGCTCGGTGGATGCCCGTCCAGTCCGGTTCTTTCCCGCGCTCGGTTGCGGTGTCGGCGGGTCGACGCTTATCTATGCGGCGGCGCTCGAACGGTTTTCCCCAAGCGATTTCAAGATCGTCGACAAGTCCGGCAGGCAGGCCTGGCCGATAGACTATGAAAACCTTGAGCCTTTTTATCGCAAGGCGGAGCGCCTTCTGCATGTGCGCGGCAGCCAGGATCCGCTGCAGCCACGATCTGAGGTCATCGAGCCTCCTGCCATGACGCGATGCGATCAGCATTTTTTCGACTCGGCGCAAGCGAACGGGATGCATCCCTATCGGGTTCACACGGCCTGCCGATATATCGACGGGTGCGGCCAATGCGGCGGCTTCATCTGCCATAAATCCTGCAAGCAGGATGCGCGGCGCGCGTTCATCGAGCCGGCACTTGCGACCGGAAACGCCATGGTCATCGATCAATGCAACGTGGAAAAGGTCTCGGCCGACGACGAGGCGGTCACTCAATTGTCGTGCCGGAGGAATGGAGACGAGCTGGCAATCGTTGCCAAGCTCTATGTACTGGCGGCCGGCGCGCTTTCGACACCCTTGCTGCTCCTCAACTCGACCAACGAATTCTGGCCAAACGGCCTTGCAAATACGTCGGATCTGGTGGGGCGCAACCTGATGTTCCACGCGTCCGACTTCTTCGCCGTCTGGCCCCGGGGCAGAACCCGTGTTTCAGAGCCGGGAAAGTCGATCGGCTTTCGCGATTTCTATGAGCATCAAGGTCTCAAGCTAGGCGCCATCCAGTCCACGGGCCTGACTGCGACCGCCAATAACGTGCTTCATTTCCTGAAATCACTGATCGACCGGAACGGCTGGGTCTGGCTGAAGCCGCTCAAGCCCTTCATGCGCATTCCGGCGATGATCGGCGCTCTTATCTCCGGCAACGCAACGATATTCACCTCTATCCTCGAGGATCTGCCCTATCCCGAAAATCGCGTGAAGCCTGATCCGGAAGATGCCGCCAGCATCTATTTCGAATATACGATTCATAACGAACTGCGGCAAAGAATGCAGGCCTTCCGCAAGTTATATCGAAAGGCATTCAAGCGGCACCGGATGATGATGCTCGGGTCCGAAGTCAACCTCAACTACGGCCATGCCTGTGGAACGTGCCGGTTTGGTCCGGATCCCTCCACCGCGGTGTTGGATGTCAATAACCGTGCGCACGACCTGAACAATCTCTATGTCGTTGACGCTTCGTTCTTCCCGACCAGTGGAGGGGCCAATCCAAGCCTGACGATTGCCGCTAACGCCTTGCGTGTCGGTGAGCATATTGCTCGGAAACTGTCTGCGACAAAGGCGAAACGGACGGAGCCTTGCGTCGTTTCGGATCCCGCGTGCTGACCACGGGCTTCCGAAAGAGGCAATGCCCCGGTCTCTTCCATCAGTGGTTCCTGTTTCGATCGGTTCTGATCCAGGCCGCGCCGCCGGCTTGGAGGATATGGCGCGGATAAAGCCTCAGTTTCCTGAACATGTATCCCGGAATGCCTGCCATGGCATGCATGGGAAGTGCACGTCTGCCATGACGCCACCACGCCACCGATAGCGCGATATCGAAAGCCAGGATGCTGATGATCGAGATCGCCAACGGCCAGATCGCAATTCCGGAAGTTGCGAGGAGGACTGCCGGAAACAGTGAGAGCAGGAGAAGCGCTGCCAGCAATGTCAGCGGCGGTATGAGCGCATCGACGACGAGCGCCAGATAGGCCCTGTTCCGCAACGTGTTGACGTCCAGCAAGGCTGAGAAGAGGTGTGCCGCCAGCGCGAAGCGGCCGGCGTTCCATCGGGAAGCCTGCGTTTCGAGGCCTTTCTTCGAATACGGAAACCTGCTGCTGACGGCCGCGGCATCGCAGAAAAGCGGAGCGTGGCCGATCCGCGCGAGGTCCAGCCCAAGCTTCATGTCTTCGACCAGATCGCCGTTCGCAAGCGCGGCGTCCCGCAGGATGGCCCAGGGAAATGCCATGCCCGAGCCGGTCAATTGCGCAGGGAGCCCGAGTTTCGCCAGTCCAAGAAGCCGGATCCGGTTCTTCAGAAGGAATGCGAATTCGGAAACCGCAAGGTTGATGCTTGCATCCGGCGGCGCGAACATCAGGTAGCGGGATTGCACGGGTCCGTTTGTTGCCGCAGCCATGAGGGCGAGGTTATCGAGTGCCCCCGGCTCCAGCCAGCAATCGGCGTCGACAATGACCACCACGTCCGGCGGCAACAGGCCGAGGTACCTGACGCCAGCGTCGAGGGCGTATCCCTTGCCGCGGCGAACCGGATCGAACCGTACGATGACATCCGCGCCAGCTTCACGTGCCAGAGATGCGGTGAGGTCGTTGCAATTGTCGGCCACGACGACCAGCCGATCGCCGTGGCGCATCTGGCTCTGGATGCTGTGCAGGGTATCGGTGATCTGGAGCTCTTCGTTATGCGCCGGGACAAGAACCGCGACTTGCGGCCGTCGCCCGTTCTGACGTGGCGGCCCGCTCCGCCCGCCGAGACTTCCGGCGAGACATTCGATCGCGAAAAAGACAGTCGGAACCAGGACGACGACGGACAATAACAATGCCGTGGCGATCAGTATGTCCTGCTGCATGGCTGCCCCTCCGACGACGCGTCTCAAGGGGTCAATCATAGCCCGAGGGCCGAGGGTTCTAAGCTGACCACGCTACACCGTTCGAGTGTGCACGGGCTCATCCTATTTCGGGGCAGGTGGAGCCACCGCGAACATGTCTACGCCCATTTGATGGCTGGTGGATCAATTGAAGTCTGATCCTTGCGCCCAACACGGATTATCCGATGCAATTCGCAGAGCGAATGCAGTCGGTTACGGGAAAGATGGCTGGGATTGCTGACCTGGATACGGCCGGCGGCTTCAACGGATAATCATGCCGGCGACGACATATCCGTCGCGCAGCCTGATCTGACCCAGCAGTCGGTCCCCCGTCTTGAAGGGCGGAACATCGATCTCGAAATAGGCGGCGAAATGCTCGTCCGCCAGGTTCAACTCGATGCGGATGGCCTCGAAGCCGAACATCGTGCGCGTCAGGCCGTACTGGCACTTGTAGGTGCATTCCTTGGCGCTGAAGATCGCTTTCACCAACCGCCCGCGAATGCCCCATTGCTGCCGGTTGAGCCACTGTCGCTCGCGCGGAGTGCAGATCTCCTGCGCATAGGTGTCGTCAAGCGGCGTCGCTTCCTCAAGATCGAGGCCGAGAGCCTTGATGCCGTCCGAATGGCGGCCGATGGCGGCGACACAGCGGGTGGTGGAATGGCTGATGCTTCCGGCGATCCCCGGCGGCCAGATCGGCGCCCGATCCGATCCCACGGGTATGGCCATTCCAGGCAGCCCCAGATGGTCCATGGCCTGTCTGGCGCAGATGCGGCCGGCGGTGAACTCCTGCTGCCGGCTTTTCACCGCATTGGCGATCGCGGTTCTCTCTTCAGGATAGAGTTTCGAAACGTCGCCGAGCAGGTCGGCTTCGGCGACCGACACGGAAGGGTCGAATATGCCCTCCAGCAGCATGGCTAGACCTTGGTCTCCACGCGAACCAGCGTGGGGCGCCGTTCCATCGCATTGCGCCGCAATGCGGCTCGCTCGGCTGCCCGGCCGAGCTGCAGGTCTGCCTTGCCCTTGCCGGAGATATGGTCGGCAAGGAGGGCAACCGTCGGGAAACGGAAGAGGTCGGTGATCGTCAGATCCGGCGCCAGCTTCGCCTTCATTTCCCGGTGGACCTGGACCGCCAATAACGAATGCCCGCCGAGAGCGAAGAAGTTGTCGAATATGCCCACCTTTTCGAGCCCAAGGGCGCGACCGAATACCTCGCTGATATCTCGCTGCAGATTGTTGGACGGTTCGATGAACGTGGCTGCCGGGGCCTGGACCTTTTCCGTCGGGGCCGGCAGCTTGTTGCGATCCACCTTGGCGTTCGGCGTCAGGGGGAAGGCGTCCATCGTCACGAAATGCGACGGTATCATCGCATCGGGCAGGGCCTCGGCGATATAGGCACGAAGTTCCGGTTCGGAGACGGGCGTCCCGTCGGTGCGGATATAGGCTACCAGTCGCACGTCGCCGGGACTGTCCTTGCGGGCGACCACGACCGCCTCGCGGACGCCGGGGAATGTTCCGATCCGCGCCTCGATCTCGCCGAGTTCGATGCGATGGCCGCGGATCTTCACCTGATGATCGGTGCGGCCAAGGAAATGCAGCACGCCATTCCGGTCGAAGCGGGCAAGGTCACCCGTTCGATAGATCCGGCCCTCCGTGAACGGGTTGGGCAGGAAGCGTTCTTGCGTGAGCTGTTCGCGATTGTGATATCCGCGGGCGACGCCGTCGCCGCCGATATAAAGCTCGCCGACATCGCCGGGCGGCACCGGATTATAGGCGTTGTCGAGCACGTAGAGCTGGGTGTTGGCGATCGGGTGGCCGATCGGAACGACGCCCGTCGATGGGCCGGCCGTGAATGTCGAAGACCAGATCGTCGTCTCCGTCGGGCCGTACATGTTTTCGATCGTCGCGTCGGTGACGGTTCGCAAGGCTGCGAGAAGCGAACCCTGCAGCGCCTCACCGCCGAGGAAGAGATGGCGGACATCGCTCAAGGCGGCGCGGTCCTCGTCGATCATCATGAACATGCGTGCCATCGAAGGCGTGCATTGCAGATGCGTGACTCGATGTTTGCGGATTTCTTCCGCAAAACCGTCGCCGACCTCGTCGCTGACGGGATTCTTACTCGTCTTGACGACTTCGGCCAGCAAGGGAAGCCTTTCCAGGACAATATTGTCGGCCAGGCCGAAATCGATGAGGCATGCAATGTCGTCGACGCCGGCCGCCTTGACCTGGTCCAGCCTTTCCAGCGCATCCTCGACGGTGCCGAACAGGCCGCTGTCCTCGAAATAACGCAGGAAGGCGAATTCCAGGATTGCGTCCATCTCCTCGGGCGCCAGCGACTGGAGGTCGATGTCCATCGGCTGGGCGATGCCCTGCGGCTTCTTGAAGGCCGGAAACGCCCAGGCATATTGCTTGATGAGCGCGGCTGCGCTGCGCAGGTATTCCTTCATCGGGCCGCGCGCCAGATCCCGCACCTCGTCGCGGTCTTTGCCGATCAGGGTGTGGAGCATCAATGTGACTTTATAATCGGCCGGATTGCGGCCGGTCTCGGCAAGCGTCTGCCGGTAGATCCGTATCTTTTCCGCAAGCTCGTCGACAGACTGGCCGAGCAGATGGGTCAGCACATTGGCACCGAGCCGCGCAGCCTCCCGGTAACTTTCCGGATTGCCGGCGGTGGTGAGCCAGACCGGGAGCTCCTTCTGGACCGGACGTGGCTGGGTCACGACCGCAACCGTGCCGGCGCCGAATTCGAAATCGACGCTTTCGCCACGCCACAATTTGCGGACGACCTCGATATCGCGGGTCAGGCTCGCCTTGTTCTTCGGCGGTGCGTTTTCGGGCCGCAGCACGAAATCCTCCGGCATCCAGCCGGAGGCGAAGGCAAGCGCGACGCGTCCGTTGCTGAGATTGTCGATCACCGCCCATTCCTCGGCGACGCGCGCCGGATGATGAAGCGGCAGAACGCAGCTGCCAGCCCGGATCGAAAGGTTCCTGGTGACAGCCGCGACGGCCGCGCCGGTGACCGCCGGGTTCGGATAGGGGCCGCCGAACGCATGGAAATGACGCTCCGGCGTCCAGACGGAATCGAAACCGTTGGCATCGGCAAATTTCGCGCCTTCGATCAGCAGCCGGTATTTGTCCGGCCCCGATCCGCCGTCATTGCCCCAGTAGAAGAGGCCGAAATCGAGATTGGTACCCCTCCCGGCGGAAGACGCACCCTTCGCCTTGGCTTCGATAATTTCGGAGGAGTGGACGACGACCTTGAAGCCGCGGGCGAGCGTCCAGAAGAGTTCGAGAACGGAGATATCGAAGGAGAGGCTGGTGACCGCCAGCCAGACATTGTGACGATCGGCGGTGCGCGGCACCCGTTCGTCCATGCCGGCGAAGAAATTCACGACGTTGCGATGCTCCAGCATCACGCCCTTCGGAAGGCCGGTGGAGCCGGACGTGTAGATGACATAGGCGAGATTGCTGGAAGCGACGCCAGTTGCCGTGCGATCCGCTGCCGCGTGGTTTCTGAGGATATCCTCCACGCACAGGAAATTGCTGCCATCCAGCGTCTCGGATTTCGACAGCCGTCGCTCGGTCAGAACCAGCTTGGCGCCGCTATCCTTGATCATGAATGCGAGGCGATCGGCCGGAAAATGCGGGTCGAGAGGAATATAGGCCCCGCCCGCCTTCATGATCGCGAGCGCGCCGACGACCAGATCGAGCGAACGCGGCAGGTAGAGGCCGACCGTGACGTCCGGGCCGACGCCCTGGGCCACCAGCGCTTGCGCGATGCGGTTCGCCCGTTCGTCCATCTCGCGATAGGAAAGGGAGCGGCCGTGGAATGCCAGAGCTTCGGCATCCGGCGTCCGGTCGACCTGCCGTTCGATAAGCTGATGGACGCAGGCGGCGGTATCGTATTCGCGCTCCGTCCGGTTCCAGTCGAAGAGGACCATGTTTCTGTCGGCATTCGACATCAGGGGCAGGTCCTGCAGCAAGGTCGCGCGGTCCTCGAACGCCGAGGCCAGGATCGCAAATGCCGTCGCCAGATCCTGCGCCTGTCGCTCGTCGATACGCGCCCGATCGTAGAGCAGGTCGGCCTTGGTCTCGCCGAGCCGGAAGGTCAGGGCGCAGCCCTCGATTTCTTCGGCGATCGCCGGATTGGAGATGTCTGCGACACCGATCGTCAATTCCGGCGCTGCAAGACCCGGATAACGATCGATAAGATCGCGGCAATAACCCTGGCGCTGGTCCAGCACCCTCAACGCCTGATCGACCTGCCCGAGCAGGTCGTCGACCGATGCTTGCCCCGCGGCGTTGATCCGCAGCGGAATGGACTTCGCGAAATAGCCGGGATGGCGGGCGTCGAGATCTGCCAGCCTGTCGTTCGTATAGGCGAGGTCGAACGCTGCCTGGCCGGAAAGGCGCAGGAGGAAGGCTGCTGTCAACGCGATCCGCTCCTGCCGCGAAAGCTGCCCGGAAAAGATTAGAGGAATGATGCGGATATCCGGTGCCTGGCCGGTTTCCGATGCTTTTATATAGGGAAGCGCGATATCGGTACCGGCTTCGAGCGCACGGCGGAAGAAGGTTTCATGCCCCGCAAGAGCGGAAACCGCTTCCGACAGAGCGGTCTTGTCCACCTCGCTCAGAAGCGGCAGCCGATCGCCCGGACGCAGTACCGAAGAAAGCGTGATCTGCCGGGTGCCATCCTTGCGGGCGGCCTCGAGCAGGACCGGCATGTCGGCGGTGCCGATCGTCACCCCATGGGCGCCGACCGACAGGACGAGACCAGGTTCCCCGTTCAGTTCACCGTCGAGGACGCGAAGGTTCCTGACGGTGAAGACGTCGTCGCCGAAACGGACCTTGGGCGTTGCCAGTGGGTTGAGATAGGTGGGGCCGAAATCCAGGCCGCGCACCAGGCGCGAAAGCTCGCCTGCCGAGGCGGTGAAATCGAGCGTACTGGCGGCCGAAGGACGCTTGAGCTGTCCGTAATAGGTGCGGGTTGCGAAATCCTGCCGGCGCGGCTTCAAGGTGCCGCGCTCGATATCGCCGAGCATGTCAGCGAAAGTCGCGATCCCGGCTTCGAAACATTTCGTATTCAGCGTCAGCGCCGTCTCGTCCGCGCTGATCTCGAAATGCTGCTGCACGTATATATCGCCTTCGTCGATCCCCTCGGTGATCGCGTGCCAGGTGATGCCGTGGCGGTCATGGCCTTCGAGGATAGCCCAGGCGGGCGTGTTGAGCCCGGCCATGTCCGGCAGCAGGCCGTCATGAAAGTTGGCGGCGCCGATGTTTGCATGCCGCCAGGCCGCATCGGGAACCATTTTCAGGTTGGCGATGCTGAAGAGCCAGTCGTAGTCGGATCGGGTCAGCTGGGCGGCGTAATCGCCTTCCTGCGTCACGACGGGGATACCCTGGGCCTGCGCCCAGTTTCTGACCGATCCGTTCGACGTCGCTACGGCCTCGATCCTATGTCCGCGCCCCCGCAGAATTTCAGCGCATTGAACCAGTAATAAACCGCCACCGATCAAAACACACTTCAATTCGCCCATAAAGCTTGTCCCCACTCGTTGCTGTTCCAGGCACTCCGATAGAAACGGGGAGCGGTATAAAACTCAACATGCGCCGGAGCACCCATGCGGATGATCGCGCCTAAGCCTGAATTGCCGGCGATACCCGGCTTTCCCCCATACGGATGATCATGGCTTCCAAAGGAGTAATTGCGATTGCGTCTTGGCTGGCAGCACATTGAGGCTGCGGGTTTGCGCTCGCGGATTTCACTGGGAAGCGGAACGAGGCTCGTGGCATCATTGGGGTGATGTCATCAGGTTGGCCTCCGTGGGTTAGGGCGGTGTCGATGCTTGAGGGGTCAAACCAGGTCTGTGCCAGCGATATTGCAATCGTCGGCATGGCTTTGAGAGTGCCGGGTGCGCGTAATGTTTCGGAATTCTGGCAAAACCTGCGAGACGGCGTAGAGTCGGTCCGGACGTTTTCGCCGGAGGACCTGATCGCTGAAGGCGAGGACCCCGAGCGGCTCCATCACCCCAACTATGTTCCCCGCGGCGCCGATCTTCCCGATATGGAAATGTTCGACGCGGAGTTCTTCGGCCTGAACCCGAAGGAGGCGGCGATCATGGATCCCCAGCACCGCCATTTCCTGGAATGCGCCTGGGAAGCCATGGAGGATGCCGGCCGGACGCCGAACAATCAGCCCGGCCCGGTCGGTATTTTCGCCGGCTGCGGCATGGGCAGCTATTTCTATTTCAACGTCTGCAGCAATCGCAACCTGATCGACCAGGTGGGAATGTTCCTGTTGCGCCACACGGGCAACGACAAGGATTTTCTGGCGACGCGAGCCTCTTTCACATTCGACCTGCGCGGCCCGAGCGTCAATGTGCAGACCGCCTGCTCCACGTCGCTTGTCGCAGTGCATTATGCCTGCCAGAGCCTGATCTCCGGCGAATGCGACATGGCGCTTGCCGGCGGGGTGACGATCGAATTCCCGCATCGGCGCGGCTACACGTTCCAGGAAGGCGAGATCCTTTCCCCCGACGGGCACTGCCGGCCTTTCGATCATCGTGCGGCGGGGACCGTTTTCGGAAGCGGCGTGGGGGTGGTCGTGCTTCGCCGGCTTTCGGACGCTCTTCGCGACGGCGACGTGATCCATGCCGTGATCAAGGGCACGGCCGTCAACAACGACGGCAGCAGCAAGGCGGGCTATCTTGCACCGAGCGTCAGCGGGCAGGCCGAGGCGGTTCTGGAGGCTCAAGGGCTCGCAGGCGTCGATGCCGACACCATTCAATATGTCGAGTGCCACGGCACCGGCACGTTCCTCGGCGACCCGATCGAGATCGAGGCGCTGACGGCGGCCTTCAGGCAAAGCACCGACCGGACCGGCTTCTGCCATGTCGGGTCGGTCAAATCGAATATCGGCCATCTCGATACCGCAGCAGGCGTCGTCGCTCTGATCAAGGCGGCGCTTGCCGTCAACGAGGGTGAAATTCCGCCGACGCTCGGCTTCGAGCGGCCCAATCCCTCGATCGATTTCGAGAAGAGCCCGTTCCGGGTCAACAACAAGCTGGTGAAGTGGCCACATGCGCCGGGTCCGCGCCGGGCGGCCGTCAACTCGCTCGGCGTCGGCGGCACCAATGTGCATGCCATCATCGAGCAGGCGCCGACCCGTTACGTGGCCGACGCGGAGGTCGGCGTCGATTCCGATCCGATGCTGCTGTTCCTTTCGGCCCGCCAGCGCAAGACGATCGATCAGGCGGCCGAGCGGCTCGGCTCGGCGATCTCCGGCCAGCCCGGTCTTTCGCTCGATGACGTCAGCTATACGCTGCAGCATGGCCGCAAACATTTCGACCATCGCATGGTGGTCGCCGTCCGTGGTCGGGAGGACGCCATCGCGGTCCTTGCGAACCCCGGCAGCCGCGGTTTCGTTCATCAGTCCGTGCCGAACAATTCCGGCGCCATATTCCTGTTTCCGGGCGGCGGTGCTCAATATGTCGGCATGGCCAAGCGGCTCTACGAGGAGGATCAGACATTCCGGCGGAGCGTCGAAGAGGGGCTCTCCCATCTGCCTGTCGACGCAGCAAATGAGATCCGCACGGTGTGGCTCGGCGAGAACTCCGCAACAGCTGCGAAAACCTTCCTACGCCCCTCGCTCCAGCTTCCGGCCATTCTGATCACCGAGATCGGCTTGGCCCGTCTATGGATGGATTGGGGCGTGAAGCCGAAGGCGCTGATCGGCCACTCCATGGGCGAGAACGCCGCGGCCTGTGTTGCCGGCGTGATGTCCTTCAAGGACGCCGTCAACCTGGTACATTTGCGCGGCAAGCTGTTTGAGACTATTCGGCCCAGCGGCATGATGAGCGTGCCGCTCGATCACGACCGGCTTTCCGAGCTCCTGCCGCCATCGCTCGACATCGCGTCGGTCAATGCGCCATCGCTTTGCGTGGTGTCAGGCCTCAACGAGGATCTCGACCTCTTCCGGGAGTTTCTGGCGGGGCAGGGCATCGACGCGACGCGCGTGCCGATCAACATCGCGGCGCATTCGCGGTTGGTCACGCCCATTCTCAAAGCCTTCGAGGCCTTTCTGCGCGGGATTACTCTTCGGGCACCGGCCATTCCTATCCTGTCGAACCGTACGGGCCTGCCGCTGAGCGCCGAAGAGGCGACCGATCCGATGTATTGGGTCGGTCACCTTCGTTCGACCGTCTATTTCGCGAATGGCATGGCAGCGCTTTCGGCGGAGCCGGGACGTATCTATATCGAAGTGGGTCCCGGGCGCGTCCTGTCGTCACTGACGAAGGCTCAGGGGTCGATCCCCGCAAACCAGGTGATCAACAGCCTGCCGCATGCCGACGAGGCCGGCGACGATCGGCTCCATTTCCTCGCCGCCGTGGGGCGTGCGTGGGCGACCGGCCTTGAGGTCGATATCGACCGCTTGTGGCAGGGACGTTCGCCGCGCCGGGTCCGGCTGCCGGCCTATCCGTTCCAGCACAAGCGCTTCTTCATAGACCGCGCCGAAGCGAATGAGAGAGGCAAGAACGCCGAGCCCGTCCTTTCGAAGGAGCCAGATATCGCGCGCTGGGGCTATCGCCCCTCCTGGAAGCAGACGCTGGCTGACTACGAGCTGGGCGCTGAGAAAGAGGCGCAATCCTGGCTCTTTTTCCTCGACGAGGCCGGGATCGGCCAGAAGCTGGTCGAAGCGCTGAGGGCGGCCGGCCACCGTGTGGTTACAGTGTCCCTGGGCGACGCTTTCATTCGCCGCAGCGCCGAGGACTACATGCTCTGCCCGGAATTGGGCCGCGCCGGATATGACGCCCTGATTGCCGGGCTTGTCGGTGATGGCGGCCTGCCATCACGTATCGTGCATATGTGGCTTCTGACCCAGGCCGAGACCTTCCGGCCCGGCTCGAATTTCTTCCATCGGAACCAGGAATGCGGTTTCGACAGCATGCTGCATCTCGCCCAGGCTCTGGGGGAGGCGGCCAGCGTTGCGGACCTGCATTTCACCGTCATCGCCAACGGCATGCAGCAGGTCTCGGGCGAGCCGCTGCCCTATCCCGAAAAGGCCACCGTTCTAGGCCCCAGCCTGGTCCTGCCGAAGGAGATGGCCGGTGCCACGGTCAGGGTGATCGATATCGATCTGCCGCCCAAGGCCGAACGGAACGACAAGCGGTTCTCCTTTGCGCGTATGACCGGGCGGGTGGAGAAAAAAGAGGCCGCGGAGCCGGCGGCGTTGATCGAGCAGCTCTGGGAAGACCTGCATGCCAAGCCGGGATCCGAAATCGTCGCCTTGCGCAAAGGGCGGCGCTGGTCGCAGGTTCATCAGCGGTTGCCATTGAAAGACGTATCGTCCGAACAGGCGATACTGCGCGAGGGTGGCGTCTACTTCTTCTCCGGCGGCTTGAGCGACGTCGCTTTGGCGCTTGCCGACGAACTCGCCGGCCGGTTCCGGGCGCGGATCGTGCTTGTCGGACGCACGGTTCTGCCGCCGCGGGAAAACTGGGAATTCTACGATCGCACCCACGGCCATGGCGTCGTTCGGCGGGCGATATCGGCGATCCGGAGGCTTGAGGAGAAGGGGTCGGACGTTCTTTATCTGGTCGGCGATGTCGGCAATCCGGAGCAGATGAGCCGGGCGGTCGAGACCTCGCTCTCCCGGTTCGGGGAAATCAACGGTGTCTTCCATGCGGCCGGAACGGTCGATGACGGCCTGATGCAGACCAAGACTCGCGACAGCATCGACAGGGTCCTGACGCCGAAAGTGCTCGGCACCACGGTGCTGGATGCGGCATTCGAAAACGTGGCGCTCGATTTCTTCCTGATGTTTTCTTCCACCAGCACCGATGTGGTGCGGGCAGGGCAGGTCGATTACGTCGCGGCGAACGCCTATCTCAACGCCTTCGCGCAGAGCCGTTCTCATCGCGCCGACCGTGCCACCGTCGCGCTGCATTGGGGCGTCTGGAATGAGGTCGGTCTTGCGGCACGGGCGCTTGGCGCCTCCGAAGGCGGCGGGTGGATCAAGCCGGTTGCCGGGCCGGCTGCCGGTCCTTTCTTCCAGCACTGGAAAGAGGACGAGACGGGATTGCCCTGGCTCGAGGCGCTGGTCAGCCCCGAGACGGAATGGATGCTCGACGAACATCGGCTGCTTTCTGGCCAGGCGGTCATGCCGGGTACAGGTTATCTGGAGCTGATTGCACAGGCGTCTCGGGAATACGGGCTTCCGTTCGAAGCGGAAGTGGCGGACCTCGTATTCCTGAGGCCGCTTGCCTTCAATGACGGCGAGATAAAAGCCGTTCGAGTGCGGTTGGAACCGGCGGCGGCGCATTTTCGCGTAGCGGTTCTGGCAGGCCCGGCGGATGGCGAGGATGCGCTGTTCGTCAAACACGCCGAAGCCGTTCTCAAGCCTCGGGCGCAACAGAGGCGTGCGACGATCGACATCGCCGCTGTCGCCTCCCAATGCGACGGGTCACGGGTCGCCGGAGGCGGGAGCGCGCTTCGCGCAGTTCAGGAGAAGCATATCCGCTTTGGCCCCCGCTGGGCCGTCCTGCGCTCGATGGCGATGGCGCGCGGCAAGGCTATTGCGGAATTGAAACTGGACCCGATCTTTGCCGACGATCTTGCGAAAGGCGTCCTGCTGCATCCCGGCCTGCTCGACATCGCGACCGGTTTTGCCATGCAACTTGCCAAGGACTACGACGCCGAGACCTCGCTCTGGGCGCCGGCGACCTATGGCCGGGTGGTCCTTCACAGGCCCCTGCCGGCCGAGGTCGTCAGTATCGTGGAACTCGCCGACAGCAGCGATTTCGGCGAGGGTTATGCGGCCTTCGACGTGACGATCACCGATCCCCACGGCAACATCATCTTCGAAGCCGAAAAATTCGTCATGCGCAGGCTGGAGAACGATCTTGCGCTCGGTCTCGCAGCCCAGGCGGACGCCCCGGCTGCTGCCAAAGCGAAGCCGGCCGCGCTTTCTCCGGCGATGTTGAAGCTCGGCACCCAGGTGCGCAACGGTATCCTGCCGGCGGAAGGTTTTTCGGCGCTGCAACGCGCGCTCGCCACATCCGAACCTCAGCCGATCATCAGTTCGATCGATCTCGAAACTCTGCGCGAATGGATTGCCGCTTCTGCCGAAACCGCGACGCCGTCCGGCGACAATTTCGAGAGGCCGGACCTCGAAAGCGAGTTCGTCGAGCCGCGCAATTCGATCGAGGAAGCGCTGGCCGGCTATTGGCGGGAGCTTCTCGGCATCGCCAAGGTCGGCATCCACGACAGTTTCTTCGACATGGGCGGGCATTCGCTGATCGCGGTTCGCCTGTTCCGGATGATCAAGAAACAATATGCGCTCGACCTGCCGATATCGACGCTGTTCGAGGCGCCGACGATCGCACAGTGTGCGGAGCGCATCGCTGCGGAGCTACCGGATGGAGGCGAAGCCGCAGGATCCGAGCTCGCCGTGAGCCTGCCGACGACGACGGCAAAGCCGGTCCATCTGGTGCTGATGAACCCTGGTAAGAATGCGAAAGCAACCCCGCTGTTCATCTGCGCCGGCATGTTCGGCAATGTCCTGAACCTTCGCCATCTGGCGATGACCATGGGTGCGGACAGGCCGGTCTACGGATTGCAGGCCCGCGGACTCTACGGCGACCACGAACCGCACGCGACGTTCGAAGAGATGGCGGCCGACTACATCGCCGAAATCCGCACGGTGCAGCCCAGCGGACCCTATCTTCTCGCCGGGTACTCGGGTGGTGGCATAACCGCCTTTGAAATGGCCCAGCAGCTCCAAGATGCAGGAGAAGAGGTTTCCCAGGTGATCATGCTGGACACCCCCATGCCGCGGCAGCCGGGGCTGGGCCTGCGCGACCGTATCAGCATGAAATTGCAGGATATGCGTCGACACAAGATGAGGTTCGTTGGCGCCTATCTGAGGGACCGTCGTGCCTATCAGGAGCAACAGCGCGTCAAGTTCGAGCTGGAGCATCAAGGTGAATCGCCTGAGTATTTCAACAATGTCAGGATTGAGATGGCGTTCAGGAGAGCGTTGCTCAGGTATGACGTCAGGGCTTATTCTGGCAAGGTCACGTTGTTTCGTCCCAAGCCCGATATTTTTTATAACCTTGGTGGCGGCCGTCACCTGAAGCAGAACCGCGATGTACTGCTGCCTGACAACGGGTGGGCGGGGCATGTACCGCAATTGCGGGTCTCGGAAGTGCCTGGAGACCACGACAGCATGGTGCTCGATCCGTATGTTCGGGTGCTCTCAGAGCACATGCGTGCTGTTCTTGAAGCCTCGGGTGTCTCGGCTGCGCTCCATGGGACAGCCGATGTGGATGCCAAGGTTCAAAGCAGAGCGCTGGTCCGGGTCGCCGAGATTGCTTAGTCGATAAACGATGGCCGGATCTCGAAAATACCGTTTCCGCAATTGCCATGAGATGTTCGGGGCACGCTGCTTGCGTGCCTTCGACATCAAGCTGGGAAGCCTTCTTGAAGAACGAGGAGTATTCTGTGACTGACGCAATCGTTCCCTCGGATTGGAAGCAGGTGCCTTCCCCTCATGCCAGGGAGCGGTTGCTTCTCGACCCTTTGCCCGTGACGGTTCAGCCGCCGAAACGGCGTCTTCGCACGACCCTTATCCAGGCCGCAGGCTGGTCGATGATGGGGTATCTCCTCTCGCAGGTCGTACGCATCGCAAGCAACCTGGTGCTGACAAGGCTGCTGATACCGGAAATGTTCGGCATCATGGCCGTCGCCACCATGATTCAGGTGTCGGTCGCCATGTTGTCCGATCTCGGGCTCCGGCCCGCGGCCATACAGAGCCAATTTGGCGACGACCAATCCTATCTCGACACCGCGTGGACGCTGCAAATCATCCACGGCTGCCTGATCTGGTTTGCATGCGTCCTGATCGCCATCGGGATCGGGCGTGCGGCCGAGTATGGCCTGTTCCCGGCCGGATCGGTCTACACGGTCACGTCGTTGCCAGCCATCATCATGGGAATGTCATTTTGTACCGTGATCATGGGGCTGCAATCCACAAAGCTGATCACTGCGTTCCGGCACCTCAATCTCGGGCGCGTCACTTTAATCGAGATAGTGGCTCAGGTCGTCAGTCTGGCGGTCGGGATTTCGCTTGCGTGGTACACCGGCTCGATCTGGTCGTTTGTGGCCGCGACGCTTTTATCTGCGTTGACGACCACTATTCTCACTCACACATGGCTACCGGGTCAGCATAACAGCCTTTACTGGGAAGCTCCGGCGATAAGGGATCTTGTTCGGTTTGGCCGCTGGATCATGCTGTCGTCCATCCTTACGATGATAGCAGCCAATGGAGACCGTATCTTTCTCGCCGGATGGACAAGCCCCCTCATGCTTGGCTTCTACAGCCTGGCCTTCAATCTTATCTCGATGCTGGAAGGTGCCGGTGGCCGGCTGTTTTTAAACGTGGCAATGCCGGCCTTGGGCAGGATCGCAAGGGAACGTCCGGAGCAGCTCGGCTCCATGTTCTGGAAAATGCGATTGCCGCTGGATCTTGTTTTCATCGGAAGTGCGGGCGCGATCTATTCGAGTGGCACGGCAATCATCGAAGTGCTCTATGATGATCGCTATCGAGATGCTGCTCCAATTATCCAGATATTATCGTTCAGCCTTCTCATCATGCGTTTCGGTCCCCTGTCCGCGGTCTATCTCGCCGTCAATGAACCGCGTAACCAGACTGTCATGAATTTCATTCGCGCGGTCTCCAGCTTTACATGCCTGCCCCTCGGTTATTACTTGTTCGGTTTCGAGGGCGCAGTATGGGCGGCTGCACTTTACGGACTGCCCGTATTGCCGGCGATTCTTTACTTCAATCACCGTCATGGCCTCAACAATTTCCTATATGAAGCGGGTGTATTGTTAGCTTGGCCTGTCGGGTATCTGGCTGGAATTCTTGCAACGGGTATTCTCCACCACGCTGGCCCGCTGTTTTAAGAAAAGCTGTCAAAAACTTCCAGTTTTGCTATTTTTATATGTCGGCTGGCCGATTATTTGGTGCCGAGATGCCGGATGGCGGTTGTTTCCACGCCGCAGTGGTCGTTGTCCCGAAATGCAGCCTTTTGCGTCGGAACAGGTCAAGTGTCCGAAAGTTCATGGGCGGGGCCGGGTTCGAGCTTTAAGGGGGTGTTTTTGACGTGCACGTTAACTATAAGCAGATATCCAATTCCCTATCGGAACTTAGCTTGCACCCCCGGTAAATATTTTTATCTAGCTGCTTACTTGCGCATAGACTAAATTACGTATCTCCTGTATATTGAACTTAATAAAAGGTTGAAAGGTGTAAAGACAGTCTGTTGGCGTACTTATAGTTGCGGATCCTGAAGGGGACAATCATCCTAGACTTCAGGTAAGGGGGTAAGATGAGTTCCACACCAAGCGGCTACAGCCGTTCTCCTGCTGTGGCAGAATCCTTTCGCATTATGAATGACATCCCAAAGCTCGCTGAAAGAGATGATCGAGGCAGTGAGGGAGTAAACCACGACGGATGCCTGGTGATCATCGACGCGAGAGCGCTTGATCGCGAATGCCTTGCCAAAGCCCTCATCGGGCGTGGCCTCGAGATGGATGTCTGCGCTGTCGGCTCCATCGACGAATGGAAACTAGAAAAAGATCTCTATCCGCCTGTCCAGGCCGTTCTGTTCAATATCGGCGGCCGAAAGGCCGACGATGCCGCACTTGCGACTGACATCTCGAAATTGACGGCCGAGTTCAAGTCGCCGCCGATCATCGTGCTTTCCGACTCCGACGACCTCGCCCAGGTGGTGAAAATGTTGGAATATGGGGCTCGAGGTTTCATTCCCTCTTGCGTCGGCATCGGCGTCTGCGTGGAAGCGATCGGCCTGGCCGTTGCCGGCGGGATCTTCGTTCCGGCAAGTAGCGTCCTCTCCATGCGGCACCTGGTCACCGCTGCGACGTCGGCGGCGGAACACCGGCCACTTTCGGGAATGTTCACGCTGCGCCAGGAAGCGGTGGTCGAAGCCCTTCGCAAGGGCAAGGCCAACAAGATCATCGCCTACGAGCTCAACCTGCGGGAAAGCACGGTCAAGGTCCATATCCGCAACATCATGAAGAAGCTGAAAGCGACGAACCGTACCGAGGTCGCCTACAAACTCAATGACCTCTTCCCATACGGAGCGGCCAACTAGCCGTTCGTCGGTCGGTTGGCGGACCGACCCGAGATATCACGGCTGCGAAGTCGAGCCTTCGCAGCTGCGTGAAGGGACACCATAGAAAACCACGTCAGCGCTGACAGGGGCGTTGCCGCGGCAATGCCTCCCGGAGCGACGAACTCTCGACATGGATGTTTGTCGGCTGGCGATCGTGCATATGTCATGCACTTGGCGAAAGACATGAGAACGGCGCAGCGCGCAGGTTCCGAACATCGACAGTTTATCTGTTCATCTTCCATCTGACAGTCGGGTGATACCGGAAAGGGGTCCGGTGTGCCGCGACTGTGAGATCGCTCTCTCGTGTTCCGGCAAATCAGGTTCGGTCATCCAGGCTCGACAGATATCCCACGTGGGATGGACGAAGGAGCTAACGCGCTGGCTTTGGCAGGGCGTTCCAATTCGGATCCGGCCAGACGAAGGGGTTGCCCCCGGGGGCCGGCTGGGTTTCGGCAAAATAGCTCTGGCAGCCACCCGCCTCGTTCGGTTCGCCGACATGCACCCAGAAGCTTCGGCAGACTTTTTCGACGACGACGCGCCGGCATTCTACCATGCTCGGCGGGTGCAGGCTTTCCTGCTGCAGAAAATCTCGGGTGACCGCCCATGCAATCTTCTGCAACTCCTTCGCAAGGTCCCGGGGCACGGTCGGCGGCGCCGCGGCGCCCTCGGGCGACTGGCGATAGATTGAGGCGTAGTGGACCGCAGCTACAAAATAGACGCCTATATCGGTCAGATGGACCTCGTCGCGGAATATCCGATCGAGTTTTTCCCTGGTGCTTCCGGTAAAACCGATAATCTTCCCGTCAAGTGTCCTTTTCACCAATTCCACGAGAGCCGTTCCGGCAGGCACGACGGAAAGGTTGGCCGGTCGCCTTTCAGCTCGCAGTGTCAGCTTCACTTTCTCCGCTACGCATTGCCATACGACCGATGCGTTCGTCTCGTGTTCCAACCAGGGCTGCGGATTGTTCTTGTCGACGCCAAGCCAGGTGTGGACATAAAGGGTTCGGCCTTTCGGGTTGCCGTCGAGAAGGCGGTCGTGAAAATGGCGCAGATAGGCAATCGCGTTTTCCCATACGATCATGTTTAGCAAATTGTGGTTTTCCGCTGCGACAACGGTGTCGTAAGGGCGCCCCGTGGTGATGCGTCGCGGGCGAAGCAGTTCCTCGACGACATCCATCTGGTCGCCGTTGCGGTTCTTCCCGTACCTATATCCGGCCCAGCTGAAATCCTGGTCGTACTCACCTCGTGTCCGATACCTCAGCGGGGATCCAATGACGATCTGCTGCTCCCAGGCAATATTTTTGCCGCGGCTTTTGGCAATCATCTCGACCCAGTTGGCCAGGGGATTATCGATCAAGCTATGTCCGGTGAAAAGAACCTGCGCGGAGTTCTGTGGGGCATCGCCCGGTGTGATTTCCTGCGAAGACGCCACGCCGGACAATAACCATGCCAAGGACAAGGTGACGGTACGCATCGCTGTCATAAGAGTTCCACCTTGAATGAGCGCGAGAACAACTTTGGCGGACGGAAATACGGCCTGGGAGCATAAACGCCGGGGATCCTGTCCAGCATCATGCACAAAAGGCGTAGGCCTTACCGTAACGGCGATGCGGCCGTCTGGCCGAATATCCTTATGGGGAGGCGGGGCAGCACTCGCCTGACCAGCTCGCCAACATCACCGCGTTCTGCGGCAAGTCGAGAAAATTTTATTAAATTTATACAGTATATATGGGAGGCGCCTCTTTGTTGCTGCAGTAATTCCTTGTGTAGCAAGCTATTCGCGAATTCTTTCGACCGTCTTGCAGACTTTTTGGAAAGCAAATCAAAGCTTGCCGGCCCTATTGAACCTCCGGCTATAGCTTGGCCGGCGTATTTGGCGTCCATGCCGAGTGTGCAGCCGTCATAGCCGGGGGCAGGCTTGAGAACCGAATCAGGTTCCCCGTCACAGACGAATCGATCGCCCAGGGCGCAAGGTCATTCGGCCAAGATGCGTCTCTTGTCGTAACAACCGCCCCGGATAACTCTTTGGAAACCATGTTTTGCGGCTGATCGGGGCAAGATGTGTGGCTTTAATACGTCTTCCGCCGCCGCAGTTAACCTTCTGTCAATAATTCCCTTCCCGACACATAACCGGCTATATCGCGAAGGTTAAGGAAGTCTTGCTTTATATTTGGGGGCGGAGTTGATTGCGGCACAGTTTTTATTGGGGGTTAGAGTCATGTCCGTTGAAGATCCGCGCCTGTCGAACATCTCGGAAGAAAATCTGACTGAGAATTTCTCGTCGGAAATCCAGGAAGAGATCGCAGCCTCTTCTACGCCTTCTCCGATCGAGCATGAGATCCAGGTGGCGCAGGCCGGTGATGGTCGCACCCCGACGACGGGCCGCGTCCCGACGGATCCGAACGTGCCGGCCGCTGCTCCAGCAGCCCCGGCTGCGGAAGTGACCCCGGACGTCAACAACATCGTTCATCTGGCGACGAGTGTATCGATCGACGATATCCGGGTCGACGGCGCAAACCTGATCCTGGTGCAGGCGGACGGAACCGAGATCGTCATCGTCAACGGCGCGACCAAGATCCCGACGATGCTGATCGGCGAGGTGGAGGTACCCCAGCAGGTGCTCTTCGCCGCCCTGGAAGACAGCGGCATCAACGTCGCAGCCGGCCCGGACGGATCGTTTAGCGCCAGCGGACGCCCGGACAGTTCCGGCGCTGAATTCGACGACTCGATCCAGGCGAGCCAGAACGACCCCATTCAGCTCGCTTCGCTGCTCGGCGATACGGAGTTTGGCGATGGCGGAGGGCTTGACGACCGGACGGCGGCGGACGATCAGCCGGACGCCTTCGACATGGGTTCGCCGTTCATCTTCGCCGAATCGGTTCTGGCCGATGACGTTATCGGCAACGAGACGATCACGGGCACGCTCGCTTTCGACGGTGGCGACGATTTCGGCATTGTCTCCTCGGTGAATTACCAGAGCACTTTCGACATGGTGGAAGGGACCGGCAACGGTATCACTGCGCCGCTCACGTCCGGCGGTCAGGCCGTCACGGTGTCGACCTCGGCTGATGGCCTGACGGTCACCGGCACGATCACCGTCGGCGAGACCACGGTCACCGTTTTCACGCTGACGGTCACCAACCCGATCACGGGCGCCTTCACCTACACGCAGTCGCAGCCTCTCGACCATCCGGATCTCGGTGAGATCGGTGCCGATGATGCGCTGCGACTGAACTTTACGTTCACGGTCACAGACAAGGATGGCGATTCTGATACCGGTTCGTTCTCGATCGAGATCGGTGATGACGGCCCGGTACAGCGCGAGGCGGGCAGCGCCTCGCTGAACGAAGACGATGTTTCGGCCTATCCTGCCACGGATGGCAGCGACGCTGCTAAAAAAACCGGCGACATCTCGCTCGGCATTTCCTGGGGTGCGGATGCCGATACACGCAATGGCGAAGGCGACACCTTCGGCCGCTCGGTCGGTTTTGCAAACGCTGCAGGCGCGGTTCCGGCCAATGCCGGGGGCGTTTACACAGATGCCACAGATGTTGGTCTCTCCGTCACTGGCGGGGCTCTGACCTCGGGTGGCAGCGAGCTTTATTACGTGATCACCGACCTTGGGAATGGTGGCCAGACGCTGACGGCTTATGTCGACGGCTCGGAACCAGCAGCGAAGGTATTCGAGATCTCGCTGGATCCGACCTCTGCAAATGGGTCTTATACGGTCGAGATCTTCCAGGAACTGGATCACAGCTCAGACTCGGATGCGTTGACGATCTCGTTCCAGTTCCAGGGTGTCGATGCCGACGGTGATGCCGCAGCGTCCGGCTCGGCTTTGATCACCATCGCTGACGACGCACCGGTGATCGGCGCGGCCGGCGAAGGCAGCGAAGGCAAGGTCGACGAAGGTGGCGGCAATACCGCTCAAGGTTCGCTTGGCATTTCCTGGGGAGCGGACGACGGCAATACGAGCGAGGACGGCGGCTACGACGGCACCCAGGACGCCGGAGACCGGTCCGTGGTCTTCACCCCGGGCGAGTTCTCTGACCTGCCGCCCGCAGACGGCGATGACATGCCTGCGCTGAAGGTCGGTAGCCCGGCACTTTCGACGGCTGCCGTTTCGGCATTCATGCAGGTATGGAGTGGCGAGACCGAGATCGCACTTGGGAACCTGACCTCAGGTGGCCAGCCGCTCGTCTACACGCTGTCGCCGGACGGCACGGTTCTGACGGCGGCCGACCAGGAGGGTGGACCGGTCTTCACCGTGACCCTCTCCGATACCGGCGCCGGCGGCTACACCTTCGATCTTCAGGGCGTTCTCGACCATCCCGGCCATGGCGAAACTGGCAGCGAGACCGACATTCTGACCTTCGAATTCACCTACACCGTACGTGACGGCGACGGTGACGTCGCCGAGAGCACCTTCACGGTCGACGTCAAGGACGACGTTCCGGTCGCCAACGGCAGCGCTGTTGAGGTCACGGCCGACGAGGACGATATCTCCAATTTTCTTTCGTCGGGCACGCATCCAAACGACGGAGCCGCCGACGGTTCCATCTCGGACTTCTCGCCGATCGGATGGGGCGATGCGGCGACTGTGTCCGGTTCGATCGCCTCGGTCGTCGCCTTCGGCGCGGACGGCGCGGCAGCCGGCGGCGGTTTCGGTTTTGTCGCCGATGCAACGGCCAAGATGCAGGCACTGGCCCTGACCTCGAAGGGCGGCACACTCTCCTATGCGATGATCGGCGATGCCCTGGTGGCCTATGTGAATGTCGCCGGCGGCGCCGGAATCGGTTGGGGCGACCGGCCGGTCTTCTCCCTGACCCTCGATCACGCGACCGGCGCATTTACCTACCAGCAGTACGACCAGCTCGACCACGTCGCCGGCAACGGCGAGAATACCGCCCTCAAGAGCGGATCGGGTTCGATCGCCGCCATCGACTTCGGCGCCGTGATCCAGGCGACCGACGGCGACGGCGACCAAATCGGCCTTGGCGGCAAGTTCTCGATCACCATCACCGACGACGTGCCGGTTCCGTCGATCATTGCGACGGGCGCCTCGACGACGATCGACGAGACGGTCAACAATCAATCAAACGATACCGGCAATCAGGCGGTAAGATCGCTGTTTGCGGCGGTTGCCAATGTTGGCCACGACGCCGACATGAGCAATGCGGCGATTTTTGCGCGTAACGGCGACGCTCTGGTCTCGACGTTCTTCTCCGCGCCAGGCGCCGACGAGACGACCACCAAGGTTCTTTCCCTGGAAATTGCCAGCGCCGGGCTTGATTCCGGCCTGGCGACGACCGGTGGCAAAGCGATCTTCCTGTTCCAAGAGGGCGGGTTGATCGTCGGCCGCTTCGACTCCGACGGCAACGGGACTCCGGACACCGCGGCGTTTGCGGTCGCTATCGACCAGTCCGGTCGCGTCAGCGTCGCACAATATGTATCACTGCACCAGGGCAACACGGCGACCTCCAACGAGACTGTCAATCTCGGCGGCAAGATCTCGGCGGTCGTCACCGCCACCGATTACGACGGCGACATCGTGCGGGACACGGTCTCGATCGGCAGCCATATCCGCTTTGCCGACGACGGGCCGCTGGCATCCGGCGCGAAGGTATCGTTCACGGCCGACGAGGACGACATCTCCAACCTGCTGTCGTCCGGCAATCATCCGAACGACGGAACCGCCGACGGTTCCACCTCGGACTTCTCGTGGACCGGTGTGGGCAATGCGGCGACCGTGTCCGGTTCGATCGCCTCGGTCGTCGCCTTCGGCGCGGACGGCGCGGCAGCCGGCGGCGGCTTCGGATTTGTCGCCGATGCAGCGGCCAAGATGCAGGCGCTGGCCCTGACCTCGAAGGGCGGCACGCTCTCCTATGCCATGGTCGGCGATGCCCTGGTGGCCTATGTGAATGTCGCCGGCGGTATCGACCGGCCGGTCTTCTCCCTGACCCTCGATCAGGCCACCGGCGCATTTATCTACCAGCAGTACGACCAGCTCGACCACGTCACGGGCAATGGCGAGAACACAGCCCTCAAGAGCGGATCGGGCTCGATCGCCGCCATCGACTTCGGCGCCGTGATCCAGGCGACCGACGGCGACGGCGACCATGTCGGCCTCGGCGGCAAGTTCTCGATCACCATCACCGACGACGTGCCGGAAATCGCGATCTTCACCGATGAGACGGTGACGATCGACGAAACGTCCGGCTTTCGGGACGATAACATCAACGCGGGCAGCATCGGCAGCCTGTTCGCTGGCGTTGGCAACCGCGGCGTGGACGCCGATCTCGGCGGGCCGATCTATGCCCGCGACGATGTAATCGATATCTCGGTCAAGGATGGTGCGGACGACAATGTCTCCACTGCATTGACCTTACGGATCGACGGTGGAAACGGCATCAATTCCGGCCTGGTGACCACCGACGGCGCTCCTATCTATCTGTACCTGGAGGGAGAAGTCGTGGTCGGCCGCGTTGGCGGTGCTAACGGGATGGCGGCCTTCGCGATCGCCATCGACGGTGACGGCCGCGTCAGCGTGGCGGAATATCTGTCGCTGAAGCATCCGAACAATGCCTCCTCGGACGAGGGCATCAATCTCTCCGGCAAGATCTCAGCCGTTCTGACCGCTACCGACTACGATGGCGACGTTGTCACCAAGTCGGTTTCGATCGGCGACAAGATCTCCTTCGAGGACGACGGTCCGAGTGTTGGCGGAAACGGTGCCGTATGGGTAGACGACGACAATGTCGTCGGTGCCCAGGGAAATAGCGGCGGCACGGGAGACCACGCCCTGGCAAACATCACCGGCGAACTTTCCCACGACTTCGGCGCCGACGGAGGGTCGATCGCCTGGAAGACGACGGGTGCGCCCACTGGTTTCACCTATGTGCGTGACGGCGATGCCCTGCTGGTCAAGCAGGGTGCGACCACTGTCATGACGATCACGCTCGACACGGCGACCGGGGCTTATTCGGTTACCCAGAATGCGGCGATCGACCACCCAGCCGGAAACAACGAAAACGACGTGGCGTTCGACCTGACCTACACCGTGACCGACGGCGACGGCGATCGTGTCGATGGCACGTTGACGATCAATGCCGACGACGACACGCCGATCTCCAACGGTGTAATCGGCACCGGTGCAATTACCGAAAGCGCCGCAGGCGGTTCGATTGCAGGCGAGCTTTCCGCCCTGGTATCGCCGGGCGCCGATGGCATCGGTCGCTACTCGGTTGAAACCACCGGTCTGTCCTCCAGTCTGACTTCCCTGACTTCCGGCGGTGTCGCCCTTACCTATTCTGTGGTCGGCAACGCGCTTGTGGCGAAAGCCGGCGCGGTGACGATCTTCACCTTCACCGTTGATCCGGCCACCGGCCATTACGCCTTTGCGCAGACCGGTCCTCTCGACCACACCCAGACGGTGGTCATCGACGGCGCATCGATCCCGGCTGCCGCTCTCGGCGCTGTCGGCAGTCACGCCGCAGTGCCCGATGTCGGCGGCAACCATCTTGCCTTCCTGGGGCGCATGCCGGACGAAGACGTCATCATCCGCGTCACCAATGGCGGGAATAGCGCTGTCACATGGATACTGAATAACAAATCCGGCGGCACGGATTATTCACTCGAAATCCCGGCCCACACCACCTGGTATGTGAATGTCGGCAATGTTGCCAACAGCACGAAATTCGAACTTGACGGTGACGGCTCATCACAGAGTACGACCGTCAACAATGGTCATCACCAGCCGATCGTCGTCATCGGCAACAATAGCGCGCTGGCGCTCGACCTTTCCTCCGCGGTCACGGTGACCGACGGCGACGAGGACCGCGTGGCGCTCAACGGCCAGCTGATCGTGACGGTCACCGATGGCGTGCCGACGGCCGGCCCCAATGCCTCCGGAACGGTTGAGGAAGGCGGCACGGAAACCATCACCGCCGCCCTGACGGGCCTTGCCTGGGGTGCGGATGCCGGCAGCGCGCGCACGCTTTCCTTCACAGGAAGTGTCGCGACAACGGATCAAGACGGTGCTTCGGTTGCGGGGCTCAGCTCGAGCGGCCGACCGGTGACGATCGACGTCATCAATGGCGTGCTGACCGGGTTCGTCGGCTCTGCCAACCCGCCGGCGCCAGGCGATATCGTCTTTACGGCATCGCTCAATGTGGCCACCGGCGCCTACAGCTTCTCGCTGATTCAGCCGCTCGATCATACGGCGCCGAATGCGACGAGCCAGTATCTCGACCTGGCGCTCAGCTTCACCGCAACCGACGCGGACGGCGACGCCGCCACCTCGACGGTCACTGTTCGCGTCGATGCCGCCGGAACGATCGGCTCGATCAACTATTCCAACCTCTCCACCAGCGTCTTCCTCAACCTTGACGATGCCGCCCATATGATCGGCGGCCAGACGGTGGCTGCCGACACTGCCACCGATGGTGCCATCGTGATCGACAAGGTCATCGGTATCGACAGCGTCTCGGGCATCGTCGACGCCCTGGGTGGTGCAGGCAACGATGTGTTGATCGGTGGCGACGAAGCCAACAAGCTCACCGGCAATGGCGGCAGTGACCATCTGGACGGCGGTCTCGGAGCCGATATTCTCGACGGTGGCGCCGGCAACGACACCTTCGTCCTCGGCGCGGATGTGACCGGTTCCGGTACCCGCAACATTCAGCGCGCCGACGGCAGCCTCATGGCAGTCAGTATCGCCGGTCTTGCCGGCACGGCAGACAAGGTCGTCGGTGGCGCAGGATACGACACGATCATCCTCGAGCGGAACGGCAAATCGGGCTTTGTGGCCGATTACAGCACGGCTCCGGATTATCTTTCCGGCATCGAAAAGATCGTCGGCACCGATGGCAACGACGTCATTCTACTGGCTGCAGGTTCCACTGCGGATGGCGGGCCGATCACCATCGAAGGCGGTGCCGGCAACGACATCATCGGCGGCTCGAATTCTGCCGATGTCATCAATGGCGGTATGGGCAACGACCTGATCTTCGGCCTCGGCGGCAACGACACGATCAACGGCGGGACCGGTGGCGACACCTTCAACTATGCCGTCGGCGAAGGCGTAGACACCATCGATGGCGGCGCGGACCCTGACGCTCTCCTCACGTCCGGAAACGCTACTGCGGAATCGGCAATTCTTACTGTCACCTCGACCGGGTTCACCCTGGATGTCGACGGTGATGGCATTGTCGACGTCAACGCCACCAACATCGAATCGGTGGTGCTCTATCAGGCCGAGGGTGCCGACAAGATCACGGTACGTGGCCAGGATGCAGGCGAGACGATCACGATCGCAGGCAACTCCAATCTCCTGCAGGTTTTCGGCAACGGCATACCCTCCATTGCCGGGATCAGCACGTCCGAACTGACCATCGAAGGCAAGGGCGGCAATGACGCCATCAATGCCAGCAGCCTCAACACCGTTGCGCTGCCGCCGGTCGCCCTCACCCTGGATGGCGGTGCCGGCAACGACACCATCACCGGCTCGGCCGGCGCAGACACGATCCTCGGCGGCGAAGGTAACGATACGGTCCTCTACAAGGTCGGCGCCGGCGCCGACACCATCAATGGCGGCTCGGAAACCGGGGCAAGCAACCCGGACTACGACGTGCTCAAGATCGACGGTGATGCGGTTCAGCGCAGCTTCAACATCGCCAAGGCCACCAGCGGTACCGATATCGTCGCGGGCGTCAATGCCACCGACATCCTGGTCAGCTATACCGGTGCCAACGGCGCAACTGTCCGCGCCGATGAGATCGAGCGTATCGAAGTCACTCTGGGAAGCGCCGGCGACAGCATCTCTGTCGGCGACTTGAGCGGCACGGCAATCGCGCCGACGACAGTGGCGATCAACGGTGGCATCGGCAACGACACCATCGACCTGACCGGCGTTGTCGGCACCAAGGTCGAGATCAACGACGTCGACGACACCACGGGCGGCGACGTGGACACGGTGAAACTGGCTGGAAAATGGGCTGATTACACCATCACTCGCGCAACCGATGGCACCTTCACATTCAGCCTTGGCGGCAACGTCGTGGCGACGGCGAAGAATATCGAGCAGTTCACCTTCATGGGTGAGAACGGCGGTCTCGGCGGCACCATCCCTGCTTTCGATCTCGTCAACGATGCGCCGATTGCCGCCGCTGACAGCGACGCCGTAATCGAGGCCGGCGGCATCGCCAACGGCACGGCCGGCGACGCCTCGGCAACCGGCAATGTGCTGACCAACGACAACGACGCCGATATCTTCGACACCAAAACGGTTACTTCGATCCGGTTCGGTGCGGGCGCGGTGACAGCGGTTCCCGACAATAATGGCGACGTCCTGGTTGCCGGCACCTACGGCATGCTTACCATCCATGCGGACGGCACCTATGCCTACGCGCTCGACAATAACGACGCCGACACCCAGGCCCTTGCCCAGAACGCCAGCGTCAGCGAAGTCTTCACCTACGGCATGAAGGATGCCCATGGCCTGACTTCGACGGCGTCGCTGACGATCGCCATCACCGGCACCGGCGACGCAACGGTTGTCGACCTGAACGGCGCGGCTGCCGGAAACGGCGCGGCGACCAATGCCACGGAACAGACGCCGCAGCAGTTCGCCTGGCAGGCAAGCCTTGCGGACGTCGACTCTTCGACGCTGCAGTCGATGACGGTCACGCTTGCTCACAACCTTGATGGAGCAAGCGAGACGCTCTTCCTCAACGCGACGGCAACTGCCGCCGCCGCGGGCCTGACCGTTGGCTACAATTCAGCCACAGGCGTGCTGTCGATCACCGGTGCGGCATCGATCGCCACCTATCAGACGATCCTCAAGAACATCGTCTACCAGGACAACAGCGACAACCCGGATACCTCGGTCGACCGCACCCTGACCGTCGTGGTCAATGATGGGGTTTCCGATAGCGCGCCGCAGGTTGCCACCATTCATATGATCGCCATCAACGACGCGCCGGTATTGGCCGGTACGTTGACGGCGACGGTCGCCGAGGGCGGCAGCCAAGTCCTCAGTCTCACCGAGCTCGGCTATACCGATCCGGACGATGTCGATGGCGGCGTGGTCTTCCACGTCTCAGACGTGACACACGGGTTCATCACCAATGGCGGAGCCCCGGCAACCTCGTTCACCGCGGCCGAACTCGAGGCCGGACTGATCAGCTACACCCACGACGGTTCGGAAGGCCCGACCGCATCCTTCTCGGTCAAGGTCGAAGACGGCAACGAGGACAACTCGGCACCCGGCACCAGCACCTTCAACTTCGCCGTGACGCCGGTCAACGATGCGCCGGTGGCCGTCGATGACTACTTCTTTACAAACGAAGATACCGCCATCTCGGGGCTGAAGCTCTTCGCCAATGATAGCGACATCGAGGGCAATCCCCTTGCCGCTAATGGCATTACCGTTGGAGGCCAGCTGGGCGGATCCATCTCGTTTGAGCAGAATGGCACCCTGTACTACAAGCCGCTGGCCAACGAGAGCGGATATGCGGTCCTGCAATACAGCGTTTCCGATGGAAACCTGACCAGTACGGGCACGGTTACCATCGACGTCCGTCCGATCGCCGACACCGCTACGATTTCCGGTTCCGGCCTGGGCAACGAGGACGCTACGGCCGCTCTGAGCCTCAACATTGCCCTTGGTGACACCGACGGCTCGGAAAAGGTGACGCGGGTCGAACTGTCGGGCTTCCCGCTGGGTGCGACTTTCAACCAGGGCGCGCTGGAAGGCGGTGTCTGGGTCATCACCAATACCGCCGGAGTCAACACCACCGGCCTGACGATGACGCCTCCGGCCAATTATGCCGGGAACTTCAATCTCAGCGTTTCGGCAACCGTCCTCGACAGCGCCACGCTGTCCGACCTTGCGGTCCACACGGATACCAAGGTGTCGACGGGTTCGATCGGGATCGTCATCACACCGGTCAACGACGCGCCGGTGATTTCGGACGTCGGCGGTACTCTGACCTACGTGGAGAACGATGGCGCGAAGGTCATCGACAGCTCGATCACGATCTCGGATGTCGACGATGCGAACATCAACAGCGCGACGGTGAAAATCACCGGCAGCTATGCCAACGGCCAGGATGTGCTTTCGTTCACCAACCAGAACGGCATCACCGGCAGTTGGAGTGCATCGAACGGCACGCTGACGCTATCGGGTTCGGCGACCAAGGCTCAGTACGAGGCGGCGCTTGAAAGCATCAAGTATAACAATACGTCGGACGATCCGTCGACGCAGACCCGCACGGTGAGCTTCTCGGTCCATGACGGCGATGCATGGAGCAATGCCGGCACAGCCTCCATCACGGTGACGGCTACCAACGAGGCACCGGTGATTTCGAATGTCGGCGGCACTCTGGCTTATACGGAGAACGATGCAGCGAAGGTCATCGACAGCTCGATCACGATCTCGGATGCCGATGACACGAACATCAATAGTGCGACGGTGAAAATCACTGGCAACTATGCCAATGGCCAGGATGTGCTTTCGTTCACCAACCAGAACGGCATCACCGGCAGTTGGGACGCGTCGACCGGCACGCTGACGCTGTCGGGTTCGGCGACCAAGGCTCAGTACGAGGCGGCGCTTGAAAGCATCAAGTATAACAATACGTCGGACGATCCGTCGACGCAGACCCGCACGGTGAGCTTCTCGGTCCATGACGGCGATGCATGGAGCAGTACCGACACGGCCTCTATCACGGTGGCGGCTGCCAACGATGCGCCTGTCATGGTGGATGCGACACCGTCTCTTACGACGATCAACGAAGATCAGACCACAAACAGTGGCCAGACAGTCGCTTCCATTCTGGGGACTTCGGTTACCGACGCCGACAGCGGTGCTCTCGAAGGCATTGCGATTACTGGAAAGTCCAGTGGCAATGGCCAGTGGCAGTATTCTCTGGATGGCACGAACTGGAATAATTTTGGCAACTATAGCACCGGCAACGCGTTGCTGCTTGCGGCAGACGACAAGGTCAGGTTTGTCCCGAATGCCCAGAACGGTACAACTGCATCCTTCGACTACGTTGCCTGGGACCAAACATCTGGCACGGCTGGCTCGACCGCAAACGTGCCCACGCCGCAGCGGGGCGGCAGCACAGCATTTTCGACGGAGCTGAATACGGCCTCGATTACCGTCACTGAAGTGCCGGACGCCAAGACGATTTATCGGGAGCAGACGCAAACCACGCCGCTGAATTACTGGAGCGAAAGCAACACGTTCGGGTTTACCCTGCCCGGCACGCCGACAGGCAATCAAACGATTACCATTTCGGCAAAGGGAGACTTCAGCACCGATAACTCGAGTGAATTCATCAGTGTTCGCTTCTGGAACGGATCCGATTATCAGTTCCTGGGTAATTTTGGTCCGGGGCTGGGGAACGTCACTGTTCAAGCGATCCCTGGCCGCGACGAAGTAAAGTGGAGCGTCGATATTACTTTGACGGCTCAGCAGCTTCAGGCGGGGCTATATGCTGGAACTGGAAAAGTATTTTTCTTGCTGGACAATTCCGACGACATTAACTGGTTCAACTCGAACGACTTCTATGGGGCAACGCTGAAGGGCAATTACGTCGTTGACGCAGCTGACCCCATCATCCTCGACCTCGACCACAACGGCTTCGCCTTCACATCCCTCGAAGACGGCGTGAAGTTCGACATCAATGCCGACGGCAAACTCGATCAGGTGGCCTGGACCAAGACCGACGGCATTCTTGCCTATGATGTCGACGGCAATGGCAAGATCGACAACGGTTCGGAAATCTTCACCCCGAACTTTGCCGGCGGCACACATGCCAGCGGTGTGGCGGCGCTTTCGACGCTTGACGTCAACCATGACGGCAAGATCGATGCGTCCGACACCGGCTTCGAAAAGCTGTTGGTCTGGCAGGATGCCAACGGCAACGGTGTCAGTGACGCGGGCGAGTTGAAGGGCCTGAACGACTACGGCATCACCGGCATTTCGCTGGATGCCGACAGCGCGGAAGGTTATATCGACGGTCAGTCATTGTTCGCGGAAGGCTCGTTCACCTACGCAGACGGTTCGACCGGCTCCTTCGTGGAGGTCGGGTTCGACACTCTGTTCAGCGATGCGCCCGACCACGTGCTGGTCGGAACGGATGGTGACGATATCCTCGCCGCCATGCCGGGCCTGACGCAGATGACCGGCGGTGCCGGCGCGGATACGTTCGTGCTCGATCCTTCGGCCCTGCACGAACTCGACATGGCCGACATCATCACCGACTACAAGTCGAACGAAGGTGATGCGGTCGATGTTTCGAAGCTTCTCGACACCATGCTTGGTCATCAGGCAACGGGTGAAGAGGCTGCCGCGAATGTTCGCACCACGATTGCCGGCAACGACACGACCGTCAGCGTCCAGGTCGCGACCGACAGCTGGAAGGATGTCGCCGTGCTTCAGAATCACACAGAAGCCGTCAAGATCCTCTTCGACGACGACAAGCACTCGGCCAACATCTCGCACGTATAAAGTGAAGAGTGTTGCAAGCTGGAAACCAGAGAAAAGGCGCGCAAGCGCCTTTTCTTGTTTAAGTAATGTCTTGCTAAACAATTTGAACGGCCAGCGACTGTTCTAGATTTATACAATTGGCAGACGTGGAGCGCGTGTATCGCCATACCGGAAAGAGCAGATCTCCATGTGTCCCGGCGGCTACACAGGAGGTAAATGTATACGCCTGTGGAAACGGACGGAATTATCTACTTTTGCGTCCAATCGGTTGGTTTTATGAATTTTTTGTTAAAAAACAAATGGATGGATGGTTTCAATTTGGTAATTAACCCTAGAACGATGAATATCGGGAGCAGGCTTGGGCCGCTGAATTAGAAATGATAATACTTCCCAACGAAATCGCCGCAGTATATGAATGCCGAGATGGGATTTTAATCGGCGAGGGGCTTCCGATTGTTTAAGAGCACAAGAATTTTAGCAACGCTGTTGGCGACCGTAGCCTTGGGAGTTGTGTTTAGCGCACCTGCCAACGCGATGACGCTCGATGAGGCGGTAGCAAAGACTCTCAAAACCAACCCGCAAATCATGCAGGCGGTAGAAAACCGTGAAGCGGTCGAGTTCGAGTTGCGGCAGGCACGGGGTCTTTATCTTCCATCCATAGATTTGCAGGCAGGTGTAAGCCGCCGTAGACTGTCAAACAGCAGTACCGGCACGCTGACGCGCGACTACGAAAACTTCAAAGGCTCAGATACGAGCCTGACGATTACTCAAACGTTGTTTGACGGCGGCAGCCGCCGCTCCCAAGTGGAGCAGCAGGCATCGCGCGTTGATGGCGCTTCGTTCCGCGTTGTTGAGCGGTCCGAGTCGCTGGCTCTTCAGGTCACTCAAGATTATCTCGAGTATATCCTCCAGTCCAAGATCGTCGGAATCGCCCAGCAGAACGTCGCTGCCCACAACCAGATCCTCGGCGATATCGGCGCCAGCATCCAGGGCGGTGCCTTGACCGACGCCGACCGTCTGCAGGGCCGTGAGCGCCTCGAGGCGGCACGGGCCCGGTTGCGCGAAGCCCAGGAAGAGCTGGAACTCACGAAGATCCGCTTCCTGAAGACGGTCGGAGAGCCGATCGGTCCGGTCAAGGTGCCGGTGTCGCTCGCGAAGTTCATCCCGAAGACGCTCAATGATACGATCTTCATCGCCAAGAAGAACAGCCCGCAGATTCACGCGGCCGATGCCGACGTCGATGCGGCTGACGCAGGCGTTCGTGGTTCGCGCGCCAACTATCTTCCAAAGGTCGACCTTCAGGGCAGCGCACGCGTCGGCAACGACATCGATGGCAACCAGGGCAATACCAACGACGTCCAGGTCGGCGTCACCGCCCGCTGGAACCTCTATCGCGGCGGTATCGACCAGGCGCGCGAGCAGGAGCAGATCCGTCGCGCCAGCGAACAGCGTTACGGTCTGGCGCAGGCCCATCGCGAGGTTGAGGAATCCATCCGCTCCGCATGGAACGAGCGCAGCGGCCGCGGCGAGCTGTCGACGATCCTGGCGCGCCAGTCCTCGACGAACGGCAGCCTCGTTTCTTCGTATCGCGAGCAGTTCAAGGTCAATCAGCGTTCGCTTCTCGACGTGCTGGATGCCCAGAACACCCGTTTCAACACCAGCATTCTTGCGGAAACCGCACGATTTGCTTCGCTTTTCGCCGAATACAAGATCTTGGCCGCATCGGGCAGCCTGCTTCAGTCGATGAAGCTGAAGCCCGTCGGTCAGGCTGAGGCGTATGCCCGGAATGAGTTTGCTGTCCCGGGTGGCGTCACGAATCCTGGCTATGTCGAAGTTGACTCCCGTCAAAAGGCTGGCATGCCCATGGATCTCCTGGCGCCGATCCGACAGTAACGGACTGGCAAGGACCAAATGCTCAACGTAAAGCTCGACCACGCAGACACGACGCCGTTTCGGACATTTAAAACTGCATTCAGGTCTGTTGCGAGCTTTTACGGGCGCCCGACGTCAGACATCGTCCTGTTTTCCGGATTGCCGGATGAGATTTCCGAATCTCTTGAACTGGACGATGTCGAACATCTGGCGCAGCGCATCGGGCTGGAAGTCATCCGCCACGGCGAACGCGAGTGTCGCGAGGGCAATTTCGATTGCCCCGCCATCATCGTCTTCGAGAACGGCGGCGTCCTGCCGCTGCTGGAGACCGATGCCGATGGAAACTACATCACGGATCTGGTTCCGGCCTCGGGAAATCCCGTCAAGCTGACGCGTCAGGATCTCGTAGCGCTGAAGCCGAGCTTCGGTTTCGCCTTCACGCTCTATTATCAGAACGCGTCCGATAATGCCTCGGTCGGCGCGGCCGGAGAGATCGAGCGCCGGCACTGGTTGTTGCGAGCGCTGGTTCCCTATTGGCGCACCTATATGCGCGTCATCATGGCCGCGCTGTTCATCAACCTGATCGCGCTCGGCTCGCCGCTGTTTACGATGAACGTCTACGACCGCGTGCTTCCCAACAAGGCGTTTCCGACGCTCTGGGTGCTCGCCATCGGCATCACGCTTGCCTACACGTTCGATTTCCTCCTGAAGACCGCCCGCGCCGCGCTCATCGATCATGCCGGGCGTAACGCGGATCTGCGCCTTTCCCAGATGATCTTCGACAAGGTGCTGAATTCGACGCTCGCGTCGCGCCCGCTGTCGACGGGCGAATATGCCAACCGCGTCACGCAGTACGAATTCGTCCGTGAGTTCTTCACGTCCAACACGGTCGGCCTGCTGATCGACACGGCGTTCGTGTTCATCTTCCTGATCGTGATCTACATGCTTTCAGGCTGGCTTGTGGTGATCCCGGCCGTGGCGCTGGTGCTGTCCGTGCTGATCGGCCTGCATGCCCAGGCCAAGATCGGCCACCGCATGGCGGCCGCCACCAACGAAGCATCGCGTCGCCAGGCGTTGCTGGTCGAGACGATTTCGACCATCGAGACGGTAAAGAGCCTTCGCGCCGAAGCGGGCATGCTGCGTCGCTGGCAGGAGCTGATGAAGCTTTCGAGCCGCACCAGCGAGGAAATCAAGCATGTCTCCTCGAATGCCGTAAACCTCACCAATCTTGTCCAGCAGATGGTCAGCGTTCTGATCGTGATTGCCGGCACTTACGAGTTTTCCGAGGGTCATCTGGCAATGGGCGCGATCATCGCGACCGTCATGCTGGCAGGCCGCGCGGGGGCGCCGCTTGGCCAGATCGCAATGGCGCTTGCCCGTTTCCGGCAAGCGATGACGTCGCTCAAGATCCTCGACAAGATCATGGAACAGCCGGAGGACCGTCCCTCCACGGTGGGTTTCGTGAACCGCGAGATCAAGCGGGGCGGCTTCAGCTTCCAGAACGTTTCCTTTCAGTATCCGGGATCTGACTACAAGGTCATCAATCAGCTTTCGCTGACCGTCGCTCCTGGCGAGCGGGTCGGGATCATCGGCCGCATCGGCTCGGGCAAGACGACGCTCGGCCGCCTGCTCGACGGCCTTTTCCTGCCATCCGATGGCCGCCTGCTGATCGACGGCGTCGATATCCGCCAGTATCACATGTCGGAAGTCCGCTCGGCGGTCGCGGTGGCCGGGCAATCGTCCGATCTGTTCTCGGGGACGGTGAAGGAAAACCTGCTGATCGGCCGCGCCGATGCGACGGACGAGGAATTGCTCCATGTGTCGCGCATGACCGGCGTCGACGAGTTCGTTTCTAACCACCCGCGCGGTTTCGACATGCCGGTCGGGGAACGCGGCAGCAACCTCTCCAGCGGCCAGAAACAGGCTCTGGCAATCGCCCGCCTGCTTCTGACCAAGCCCAAGATCGTTTTCCTCGACGAGCCGTCGGGCGCGATGGACCTTGCAAGCGAGCGCCATCTGCTCGCCAAGCTCTCGACCGCATTCAGCCGCGAGACGACGCTGCTGATCGCCACGCACCGCTTCAGCATGCTGGAACTGTGCGACCGGCTGGTGGTGATCGACAAGGGCCGCATCGTTGCCGACGGGCCGAAGGCGGCCGTGCTCGAGGCGATGCAGCGCAAGGGAGCAAAGCCGTGAGCAGAGGCGTTCACGACAATCCCCCGTTCTTCGCCCGCATGCTGGTCGGTCTGGTGGCGGCCTGCATGGCGACATTCCTCGCCTGGGCAGCGCTTGCGGAGATCGACGAGATCGCCCGCGGCGAAGGCAAGGTCATTCCCGTTTCCAAGACGCAGATCATCCAGTCGTCCGAAGCCGGCGTCGTCCAGGACATAGCTGTTCAGGTCGGCCAGGTTGTCCGCAAGGGGGATTTGATCGTTCAGCTGAACAATACGACAACCGAATCCACGCTCGGCGAATCCGTTGCCAAGGCGAGGGCGCTCGGCGCCAAGATCGCGCGCCTGCAGATGGAAGAAAAAGGCGAATACGACCAGCCGTTCGTATGTCCGGTCGATGTCCTGGCGGTCGCCAAGAACGTCTGCGACAACGAAGATCGGCTGTTCCAGGCCAACAAGGCCAGTTACAAGAACAAGTTCGATGTGCTTCAGGAGCGCATGAAGCAGCGGCAGAACGAACTCAGCGAAGCCAATGCCAACATCGATCGGCTTGAACAGAATATCGCCGCCTCGACGCGGCAGCGCGATCTTTACGGCCCCCTGGCCAAAAAAGGACTGGTCTCGCAGACACAGCTTCTGACGATCGAAAGTCAGCTTACGGACCAGCAAGGCCAGCTCAAGGTCTATCAGGAAAGCCTGATACGTCTTCGTGGTGCCGTCGAAGAAGCAAAGCTCCAGGTCGGGGAAATTTCGCTGGCGATCCGCCAGCAGGCCCTGACCGACAAGGCGCAGGCTCTTGCGGAGCTCTCCGTCATCGATGAAACGATCCGCGGCGCTTCGGACCGCGTCAAGCGCACCGATATTCGCTCGCCGGTCGATGGCATCGTCAATACCCTGGAAGTCAATACGATCGGCGCCTATGTGGATCCGGGCCGTGTGGTTGCCGGCATCGTTCCGACAGCCGACACGCTGCTGATCGAAGCCCGCATATCACCGCGCGATGTCGCCTTCGTCCGCCGCGGGCAGCCGGCCATCGTCAAGATCACGGCCTATGATTTCGCGATCTTCGGCGGGCTCGACGGCGAAGTGACCAATGTTTCAGCCGACAGTATCGTTGAGAAGGAAAAGGGCGAGACCTACTACCTCGTCCAGGTCAAGACCAACAAGTCCGAGCTGGAACGCAACGGCAAGCTCTATCCGATCATTCCTGGCATGATTGCGTCCGCCGAAATCATGACGGGCCGCAAGACAGTCCTCAGCTATCTCATGAAGCCTATCAATCGAGCGCGTTCCGATGCGCTTACCGAACGGTAGAGCCCTCCAATGAAATCAGGTGCGCTTTCAATGTCCGGCATCGAACCTGCGGGCGATCCGCTGCCGATCATCGACAAGGAAGAAGTCGAGCCGCGTTTTCGCGCGGTCGTGGCGCGCAATGGCGAGCGCCGCGGTATCAGGCTCGAGAAAATCTATTGGGAAGGCCTCAGCCGCATGTCGGCGGCGGGCAAGATAACCACCGGCGATCTGGTTCAGTACACCGCGGCGCAGATGCCGGAGGGGGGCAATCTCACCTCGCTGCTGCGCGTCCTCAGCCTCAAATGGGCGCTTGGACGGCTGGCGACGGTCGAGGAAGTCTCGTCGCTCGAAAATCTCGGTGCGCTGGTTCAGGCGTCGCCGTCCCCGACGGTCGTGTTGACCCGTGAAAAGCGGCTGCAGTTCTTCAACGAACCGTTTCTTGTCATGCTGCGGCAGCGGTTGGTGGGGGAGGATACGTCGCAGCTGATGAAGACCCTGAAGTTCTCGATCGACACGCAGATCGAAGACGCAATGGATACGCTGCAGATGAACCGCGGCAAGACCCTGAATACCGGCTTCACCATTTCCTGCGCCAGACAGGTCATCAAGGGTCAGATCAATCTGGCCCTTGCCCCAGCACACGAGAAGCCGATGCTGATCGGCTATATTTCCCGTTATTGACAATCCAGGGCCGGAGCGCATCGCATCCCGGCCCATAAAGCTTAGAAGTTTACACCTTCGCCTGGCGCAATCTTTTCCAGCGGCGTTGCCATTGCGACGTTCTGGTCCTTGCGGCGGGAGCCGTGCAGGAAACCCTTGCCGCCCTTGATCGAATAAAGCGGCATGTAGTCGGGAAGCTGCGTATCCAGGAGAACCTGGTTGCGCATGTTGTCGAGGATGAAGAACTTGCCGCCGGCTTCGACCGAAAGAACGGCGTGGTAGAAGTGCCGCTTCTGGTCGAACAGGACGACAATCGACATCTGGTCGGGGTCGATGCCTTCCGCGCGAAGTGCCGCCATCTTGAGGATCGCGAAATCTTCGCAGTCGCCCTGCTGCTGGCTCAGCGTTTCCCGGGGCGTGCTCCAACGGTCGGTAACCTTGTAGGCGTCCTGGTCGGTGCGGTAGCGAATGGACTGGTTCACCGCGGCATTGACGGCGTTGAGCTTGTCGCGGATCGATGATTGCGACGTGTTCAGGCCGACGAGCTGGATGGCGGCGAAGGCCGGGCTGCAGCCCTTGCCGTTGCATTTCACCGCTGTGCCGCTGTCCATTTCTTCGAGGGCGGGCGCGAGCTTCTTCAAGGCGGCAAGCCGCTTGAAGGGGATGGCGACCGTATCGAACACGGCGCCGTTGGGCGCTGTCGGCTCTACGCGCTTGGATGGAGATAGGTCGGTCGGCTTGATCGCGACCTCGATTACGTTCGCAGGTCTTGCCGCGGGCAGAGCGATCGTCGAGCCGAGCTGGCTGAATATCTGAAATGCTGCGGCAACCTGTACGTTCCGGAACGCGAGCGAAGCCATGATGGAGAGCGGCGTCGGAAGATGTTCCAGGATATGAGTTCCGATAACCGCCGCGCCGGCTCCAGTATTGGTCGGAAACTGTTGGTTTGCGATTGGAGCAGAGACTGCTGCGGAAGCAATGAATGGTAACGTGAGAGCTGTAGCGATTGCGACTTTCAGGGTATTCTTCTTATTCGCCATTTTTTATCTCCCTTGATAGAGAGATGCTAGCAAATGCTGCTGAATTTCTGGTTTTTGAAGATAGATAATCTATAAATAAGTTATTTGAGATAAAACGTATAAAATTTTATATTTCCGCGTGGGTGCTTGTTAATGATTTTTGTCTGGGATAGCATGGCGTTGCCACAACCAAGAAGGCCGCAGAGTGGTCCAGGAAATGCCCCAAGGACGTTCGTTTTTTAACCCTTCAGATCTCGCCGACGTTGCTCATAAAGCCTTCCGGATGACGACGCGCCTGCGTCCGATACGCATATCGCTGCTGGGTTTGTTGGCCGTCGCCATCCTGTCCGGATGTGAGTCCTCGTCCGTTGCCGACAAGGTTCTCGACGACAAGGCGCTGAAGCCGCCGCCATCCGTGGTCGAGGAAACGTTCGGGCGCGGCTCGACGGAAGTCACCGTGCTTCTCACCAAGGCGCCGAACGGCACCTATGAGGGTACCGCGCGCGACATACGTGACGGTGCGGCACTTGCCATCGGCGAACTTGACGATGCCAGCGTCATGAAGATCAAGGTGATCGACGTCGCGGAGGGGCCGGCTGCGGTGGCTCCGGCGCTCGCCGCTGCAAGAGCACGCAATTCCGGTCTGCTGATCAGCTATGCGCCGCAGGCGACGACGGCGGCGATTGCTGCCATTCCGGCCGATCAGCGCCCGCCGCTGATCAATCTTTCAAGCCCCGTGGCCGGCGCGAACGTCTTCAATTTCGGGTTCGACGAGGTGGCGAGCGTTGCACGGGGCGTGCGCCCGGTGATCACTTCCGGCCATAAGAGAGTTGTCGTCCTGGCGCCCAACGGCATAGCCGGGGTCGACGAGGAACGTCTGAGATCCGCGGTCGGCCAGGCCGGCGGCGCGCTGATCGGCGTGGTCCGTTATGATCCAGCCGCGCCGCTTGGCGACCTGCTTACCCGCAACAAGGTCCTGCTCGATGATGCGGGTGCCGTGGTGCTGATGGGGGACTCGCCAGCGGTCGGAACCATCCTCAAGAGTGTGAGGGCGTCTTTCGCCAAGCTGGCCGTGGTCGGAACCAGCCACTGGCCAATAGAGCTTTATGCCGATCCGGCTGCCGCCAATGTCATTATCGCTGCGGCCGATCCGGACGCCTCGCTGTTGATCGGCGAGCGATATCGCCGCTTCAACAAGCGTTCGCTCTCGGTCTATGCCGCGGAGGGTTACGACAGTATCGCGGTCGCTGCCGGCATCGTCCGAGGCAAGGGTGCAACGGCGCTGACACCGGAAGCGCTGACGACGAAGACGGGATTTCGAGGCGTGACGGGCCTGTTCCGTTTCACGCCAAGCGGAATGGCGGAGCGCAAGATCGGGCTTTACAAGGTCGACGGCGGCCGGCTGGTGGCCATCGAGCCGAAGGCGGTCAGCTTCTGACCGGATTTGACGCACCTGGTACCGGCGCCAGATATCGCCCATCCGGGAGCAAATCCTCAATCTGCCGGTCGATACGAAAAAGGAGTTCGGCTTCTCCTGTCTTTTGGTGAGCGGCGACCTTTCGGGTGTGGGCTATTTCCCGGACACTGCGGGTCGAATATTGTCCAACGGAAAGACCGGGAGATTTTACATGGTTGATTATCGCTATCTGGGCCGCAGCGCCCTCAAGGTTTCGCCGCTGACACTGGGGGCCATGATGTTCGGCAACCAGACGCCGGACGACGTGGCGTTGCGCATCATCGACAAGGCGCGCGACCAGGGGATCAATTTTATCGATACCGCCGACGTCTACCACGACGGCAAGTCGGAGGAGGTCGTCGGGCGCGGCATCAAGGCTCATCGCGACGACTGGGTTGTGGCGACGAAGTTCGTCAATTTCCACAATAACAAACCCAACCAGGGCGGCCATTCGCGCAAATGGGTCTTCCAGACGGTCGAGAACTCGCTGCGCAATCTGGGTACCGATTATATCGACATCCTCTATTTCCACCGGTCCGTTTTCGATGCGCCCCTGGATGAGCCGATGCGGGCCATCGCCGACCTGATCAAGGCCGGCAAGCTGCGTTACTTCGGCGTTTCGAATTTCCGCGGCTGGCGTATCGCCGAGGTATCCCACCTCGCCGACCAGCTGGGAATCGACAGGCCGGTCGCCAGCCAGCCGCTCTACAACATCGTCAACCGCACGGCGGAAGCCGAGCAACTGCCGGCCGCTGCCGCTTATGGTGTCGGCGTGGTTTCCTACAGTCCGCTCGCGCGCGGCATCCTCACCGGCAAGTACAATGTCGGGGAGGCGCCAGCCGCCGATACGCGTGCCGGACGGGGGGACAAGCGCATGCATGACGTGGAGTTTCGCGAGGAATCGATCGCGATCGCCAGGCAGATCGCGGAGCACGCACAAGCGAAGGGGATTGCGGCTGCGGATTTTGCGCTCGCCTGGGTGCTCAACAACCAGCTCGTCACATCGGCGATTGCCGGCCCGCGCACCGAGGAGCATTGGGACGGTTATGTCCGCGCGCTGGAGGTCAAGCTGGACGCAGAGGACGAGGCGCTGGTCGATCGTCTGGTCGCAACCGGCCATCCGTCGACGCCCGGCTTCACCGATCCGGCTCACCCGGTCGAGGGCCGCGTTGCCCGTTCGGCAAGTGGGTCGGCGCCGGTCGCTCCACTCACGCGCTCGCAAAGCGTCGCCTAGCCGATACAGGCGATCAGGAACCTCGGTTTCGGGGCTCCATAACTCAAGCATCAGCGCTCGATATCGGAAGCCGAGAATTCCCAGAGCTCATCCGAATGGGCGGTTCCATTTCTGCAGGCCTGCTCTATCTGCTGGTGATCCGGGGTTCTCTCTCAAAGGCATACATGACTTCAGCAGATTCTGAGACGGAAACGACGGATGTCTGCATCGTCGGCGCAGGCCCCGTCGGGTTGGCACTCGCTCTGAAGCTGGAGAAACTCGGGCTCACTGTAACCCTGCTCGAAATGGGCGCAGGCGGCGCGGCGGAAGACGCCGGTGCCGGCGAGATCGAATTCACCAACGGCCATCATGCTCCTTCGATGGCGATGTCCCGTCCGGGCATCGGTGGTGCGTCGGCGCTCTGGGGCGGCCGGTGCGTCGCTTTCGACGAACTGGATTTCGAGGTGCGGGATCATGTGCCGTTTTCCGGTTGGCCGATTTCCCACGAGGAGCTTCGCCACCACTATCCGGAGGCGCTGACATTCCTCAACTGTAATGCCGACGAGCCTCCCTTCGAGCCGGTCGGCGTCTCGGGCAATTGGATCGATACGAACGCGCTGGAGCGCTGGAGCCGATCTCCGGATCTCGGGCCGATTTACGGGGAGAGGCTCAAGGCTTCCAGGCGTATTCGTCTCCTGAACGCGACCGTCGCCGGCATCACGCTCGATGCTGCCGGCGCGCATGTCGAAAGTCTCACGGCCTACAGCGCCGGGCAGGAAAGCCAGATCACGGCAAGAACTTTCGTCCTCGCCGGAGGAGGGCTGGAAAATGCCCGCCTGCTGCTCGCCCTGCGGGAGAGGCGGCCGGAGGCATTGGGCGCTCCCGACGGTCCGCTTGGCCGCTTCTACCAGGGGCACCTCACCGGCTACATTGCCGTGCTGCAATTCGACAAGCCAAGGCTCGCGAGCCACTTCGCCTTCAATATCGACGACGAAAACTATATCTTCCGTCGCAGGCTGCAGATCACGCCGGCGGTCCAGGCGGAGGAAAAGCTTCTCAACTGCGTCTTCTGGATCGACGCGATTTCGGTTGCCGATCCCGCGCATGGCTCGGGTGCGCTATCGCTCATCTATCTGTTCCTGAAGATGTTCGGTCTCTACCGCCGCCTCTCGAACGGCCTGGCGCCGACGGCCAGGGGACCTGAGAATATCGACCGCCAACAGCATTGGCGGAATATCCGCACCGATCGCCGGACGGCATTCCATCTGTTCGGATCGGTTCTCAACATGCTGGAGCGACGCATCGAACCGTGGCGCACGCTCATCAATCCGAAAGGCCGCTATCTGCTTCGCTACCATGCCGAACAGGTGCCCAATCCGGAAAGCCGGGTCTACCTGCAGCCTCAGGGCGGAGCGGGCACCCAGGCTGGTCTCGTCGTCGACTATCAAGTGACCGAACAGGACTTGAGTTCGGTCCTGAAATCGCACGAGATTCTCGATATGTGGTTACGCCGAACGGGGCTTGGCCGATTGGAATATCTGCATGACGCTCACCAGCGGCGGCAGGCGGTGTTGAGCCAGGCATTCGACGGCTATCACCAGATCGGCCTCAGCCGCATGTCCGGCAACCCTGACGATGGCGTGACGGATGCCGATTGCCGCGTCCATGGCATCGGCAATCTTTATCTTGCCGGCAGCGGCCTGTTCCCGACCGGAGGCCATGCCAACCCGACATTGCCGGCCGTCGCGCTGGCGCTCCGACTCGCCGAACACCTTTCCGAAAAGCTCAGGCGATGATGGTCCGCCGGGGTCTGGAGGGGTAGGTCAATGCGGCGGACTTCTGGCGAAGGGTCAGCCTGCCGGCGGCGTAGAACATCAGGAACGAGCCGATCTGGTAGGGGAAAAGCACGTCGACCTCCACAAAGGCCCGAATCAACAACAGAACGCTCAGCGCACATAACAGCGTCGATCCGGAATCGCGGTTGCGGCTCAGCATCGCGCTCAGATGGCCGAAGACATTCGTCAGCATGATCATGCAGAGCAGGGCGAGCCCGACGAGGCCGGTTTCGACGGCGACCTCGATGAACGTGTTGTGGAAATGGAACCCGCTGCGGGCGGTGATGAAGAAGTCGTCCCACAGCCTCTCGGCATCGGCGAAGCCAGGAACCCAGTAACCCTGATAACCGGTGCCCAGAATCGGGTTTTCGCGTATCGCCTCGATCCCCTGCTGCCAGAGATAGGTCCGTCCCGTCAGCGTCGAATCCTTGCCGAATATGCCGAGGACCATGTCGATGGCGCCGATCTGGAGCGCCCCGACTATCGCGACCACTCCAATCACCACCAGTGCGGCGACCAGCAGCTTGCGGTGATTGGGGGAAAGATGGGCGACCGGCATGTAACCGACGCAAAGCGCCAGAACGCCGGCGGTGGTGATGGCGGAGGTCGCCGATTGAGAGGCGAGAAGGCAATAGGCGCTCAAAAGGCCGACGCCGCCCGAGGCGATCAACCAGAGACCTTTCTGCCGCCAGATGAGCAGATAGGATGCCGCGAAGAAAAGGCCGAGCGAGGCGTAGAAGCCGAGCTGGTTCTTCGAGGAGAAGGCGCCGACGAAACTGTAGCTGCCGTCGATCGCGTCGTAGAGGTAGGTTCCGAACAGCATGGAAAACAGGAGCACGATCGCCGTGCCGACGATCGCGCCGCGGGTCAATGTCAGCACGCTGATCGTGCGCATGGCGATCAGCGCGCAGACCACATGCGTCAGGTATTGTATCGCGGTGCGCAGCGAGATGCCGAAAGCCGGCGACCAGAAGGCGGAAATGAAGCAGAACAGCGCAAACCCGAATATCCAGAGATATTTGAGGTAGTTGCCGAGCGCCCGCCGATAATCGGCGAGCAGCAGCAGGAACCAGACGCCGTAATAAGCGAGGATCGAAATCTGCCCGAACCGGCTCGAATAGGCGAACACGAAGAAGGACAGCGCGACCGCAGCCACGCCGTAGACTTCATTGCGAGCCGGATCGATCAGCGCAGATTTGGCAATCCTCATGCGATCCTCATTGCATCAGGAGCTCGGCGGTGACCTTGACGACGTCGCCGGGCATAAGCTTGTCGTTTTCGCCGACGACAACCTCTTTCGGCCCCTGACCTTCGTCCCGCACCACGGTGTATTTGATGGTGGCAGACTTACCCGAAGGGTCGAATTTCAACGCCTCGGCCGACTGAGCCACCGCTTCCGACATCAGCTCGCGGCTGGTGCCGAGCTGCAGACCGAGCTTTTCGAGTTCGGCATCGGTGTTCTGCAGTTCCTGGGCGCGCTGGGCCTCCCAGTCGTTGCGTAGGTTGATCTCGTCCTGGTTCGCCTTGTTGATATCCTGCTTGGCGCGAAGGGTGGAGGTGTCGATATCGAGGAGGTTGCCTTCGATAGTCGCCGCTCTTTCCTCGGCGGTGATGCGGCGGCTGGATGTCGCCAGCCCCTGTTCGGTCAGCTTCGCCATCTTTTCGCGATCCTCGCTGACGAGCTGCAGCTGCCGCTTCTGCGTCTCGGTCTTCTGGCTGAGCGACTGGACCTCGTTTTCGAGCAGCGTGCGCAGGTCGCCGAGCGCCTTCAGCTGAAGTTCGTAACGGTCGCGACGCGATTTCATCAGCGACGCTTCGCTGGCGATCAGTTTTTCGGCGTTGCTGACGTCCTTGAGTTCCGGAGGGACTTTCAGGTCGGTAGCGCCGGCGACTTCCGCCAGCAGCCGTGCACGGCGGGCGAGAAGCCGGGCGCGCTCGGAATCGTAGACGGAGGCGTCGCCGCGGGCATTGATGAAATCGCGGGCGAAACGTTGGCCCGAATCGGACCGGAGAAGGCCGCCGGCGAGGCTGATGGCCTTCAGCACGGTGAGGTTGGGTGTATAGGGATATTCGCCCGGCGTATGCACGTCGCCGGCCAGGAAAACCGGCCGGAACTGGGCGATTTCCACGGAAGCCGACGGCAGGTTGCGCAACGCGAATTTGCCGCGCAACTCCTCGCCGATGGTTTTCGCCACCTCGCCCGCGGTCTTGCCGGCCGCCGGGAGGTCGCCGATGAAGGGAAGCGAGAGCGACCCGGTCGGCCCGATGGTATAGTCGCCGCTCACAGCATCCCAGTTGCGGATCGTGCCGTCGGCCGGCTGCCACTCCGCGACGCGGACGCGCAGCTTGTCCATCACGCCGAGGCGATAGCCGACCTCGTCCGCAGTCGCGCTACCGGCCAGAGCGACTGTGATCGCACCGGCCAGAAAACATAAAGCACGCAGGCCCCTCGCGGAGGCGGTTTGTGTCTGCATGGATTTTTCCTTCAAAAGGCGCGGAATCAGGTCCGCGCTCGAAGCCCGCCAAAATCGCCGATCCCGTCAAGGGGCCGACGCCTCAGCAGAGGGAATGGATGATCAGTAACTGCCGCGCGCCATGCAGACGGCGGGGATCGTTTTCACGATGATGGCGACATCACCGATGAGCGACCAGTTCTGGACGTATTGGGTGTCGAACGCGATACGGGTGTCATAGGAAACGTCATTGCGGCCGCTGATCTGCCAAAGCCCGGTGAGGCCCGGGCGCGTGCTCAGGTAGTAGGCTGCAAAGCTGTCGTAAAGGTTCAGTTCCTCGTCGACCACGGGGCGAGGGCCGACAACGCTCATTTCACCCCGCAGAATGTTGAGAAGCTGCGGAAGCTCGTCGAGGCTGAGCTTGCGCAGCACGGTGCCGACAACCGTCACGCGGGGGTCGACCTTGAGTTTGCGCGTCGCTCGCCATTCCTCCGCGGCTTGCGGATTGGCTTTCAGGTGGTTTCGCAGGACTTCATCGCCATTTACGGCCATCGTGCGGAACTTGAGGCATTTGAAGATGCGGCCGTTATGGCCGATCCGAGGATGGCCATAAAGAATAGGGCCATGGTCGGTAAACTTCACCAACGCCGCGATCATCAGGAAGATGGGACTGAACAGGATGAGGGCTAGGGCGGCGGCGGTGATATCGAAACTTCGTTTTGCCAAGCCCCCGGTTGGGAGAGTCATGCGGGCTTGGTCTGACGTTGAGAACGGCGAACCTGCCGAACGTGTCGCTGACTTCATAGAGTGAACTCCACTTAGGTTTTGCGATAGTCGGTGCCATTACGGCGCGTCATTGAGCGTTAATGTGATAATAAGTCTGTGTTCGCAATTTGATGAAGATCAAACTTTTCCGTCAACCGCCTCGGGCAGGGGGTGGGGGGTGATCCCCAACCCGCGATTGGGCGGGAACAACTTGGGAGATATACGCCAAAAGTACAGTCAATACTGTAGAAGGCGTGTAAAATTGGCCATGTAGCCAATATTAGCAGCTTGGGCCAAACTTATCCCCGCGTTCTCTCCTGTCGGTCGTCTAGTCATAAAACGGGCAGCTTCTTGGCGATGGGGACCAAAGTAGCTTTCGTCTGGGACCAAAGGCCCACTCCTGTTGCGTCGCAATACAATGCTGCAACGCAACAATGGTTGGCGGGTTCGCGTGAGCTTTGTAACAAAAGTTGATCGGGTTTGACGGGAGTTGAGAGAACTGGCCGCGGATTTCATTCCAACCGGGTCGAATGCGGGCGAAAATGTGGCAAAACCGAGGCCTGAGCGCTTGTGGTACTGAGATAAAGATCGATCCATTGCCTGCAGTATTTATCGGGAACCTCGAGGACCTTACGAAAGTTTCACCAATAGCTGGCACTATCGGGATCGGAAAACTTGAATCCTCTCCGCCAGACTCATATGGTTGTTTTATCGGGAGAGGAGCCTGAAAAGCCTAGAGCGGAACATTTATGTTCGGGAGGAAGGATCATGTACGCGCCGCGCGTCTTTATCAGCATGACAGGGACTCTGATCGTGTTCGCGGTGGCTGCGTACTTTATCACCGGCTCGGTCTATACGGCATTTGTACAGACCCTGATCTGTGCCGTCCTGATCCAGGCGGGATATTTCGTCGCCATCCTCTATCTGGTCCGCCGTGAAAAGCAGTTGCGGGATGCAGGAGTAACTTCGGACGCCGCTGCGGCGGCCAAGAGCTCAAAGGACGGCAGCCGGCGTGACGGGCTGCGTGCCGATCCCGCTCCGCACCTCCCGGCCGGCGATACCTGAACGAAATCGCGCTTTTTTCTGCCAGTTTCACACGAGGGCCATTTTCCTGGGCCCATAGTTGCGTTGCGATGCAACATGGAGTGGGCTATGGCGGAAAACGCTTCTCAGACGATCTGCGTCATCATCGCGGTCAAGAATGCCGCGGAAACGATTGGAATAGCAATCCAATCCGCCTTGAACGAGGCTCGTGTCAGCGAGGTGGTGGTGGTCGATGACGGCTCGACCGACGGCACCGCCGATGTCGCGCGCAAGGCCGACGACAAGTCCGGGCGGTTGACCGTTGTTTCGTTCGAAAAGAATCGCGGCCCCTCTGCCGCCCGCAATCATGCGATTGCCATATCGAGCGCGCCGCTGATCGGCATCCTCGATGCCGACGACTTCTTCTTCCCCGGCCGGTTCGCGCCGATGCTGGAGGAGGAGGGCTGGGACCTCATCGCCGACAATATCGCCTTCATCTACAAACCGAGCGGCCCCGTCCGTCCGGAACGGTTCGAGACCCGGGCGCGGACCATGTCGCTCGTCGAATTCGTGGAAGGAAACATCTCCAAGCGCGGTGTCAAACGCGGCGAGACCGGGTTCCTGAAGCCGGTGATGAGCCGGGCTTTCCTCGATGCCCACGGTCTCCGCTACGACGAGAACATGCGTTTCGGCGAGGACTACGACTTCTACGCCCGGGCGCTCGCCAAGGGCGCGCGCTACAAGGTGATAGAGCATTGCGGCTACGGCGCCATCGTCCGCCAGGATTCGCTGAGCAGCCGGCATCACACCGACGACCTGCGCAAATTCTACGAGGCGGACGACGCGCTGCTTGCGGATCCGGCGCTTGGCGAAGAGGAGAGGGCGGTGATCGTCCGGCATCGCGACCATACGCGCGACCGCTACGAGTTGCGGGCCTTCCTCGACATCAAGTCGCAGGCGGGGAACGGCGCGGCCATCCGGCACCTGCTCTCCCGCCCGCAGGTCCTGCCGGCGGTCGCGACGGGCATCTTCCTCGACAAGCTCGATCTCCTGCGCGCCAGGTCGTCCAAGCCGCAGGCGCAGCCGGCCGGCATGCGCTATCTTCTGCCTGGCATACCCGCCGTTCAGAAATAATCGCGGCGTATCCCATCCAGCATCGTCCGGAACCTCTCCTTGCGCTCGTCCAGAACCTCGACGGGGCTGAGCCGCGGTTCCGCGCGGCTTGCCTGCCAGAGCGCCAGCACCGATGGAGCGGCAAGCAACTGCTTCGCCATGCCGCGAAGACCGGTCCGCGAGGGCGTCCGGGTAATGACCTCGCCGCTGTGCGGCTCCTGCGCCGCCTCCTCATGCGTGGGTTGCTGACCTTCGAAGCTGAAGCCCCAGAAGCGCGAGCGCTTGGCCACCGCTTCTGCGCGGGTGGAGACTGGCACGTAGCGAGGTTCGTAAACCGTCCCCACCGATGCGGCCCAGTCGTTCCACTTGAAATTGTTGATGGAACGGGAGCTGCTGACGGCGACCCACGGCACCCGGAAGGCATCCGCCAGGATCGCACCGTGCATCGATTCGGCGATGATCAGCTCCGATTGGGCGATGTGGCGGATGACCGATTTCGCCTCGCCGCGCGGATCGAGATAGGTGAGGCCGACGGGCTCGCAGACGGCGTTCCACATGCCGAATTCCGCCGATTCCCAATGGGGAATGAAGGTCTTCTTGTGGATTTTCGGCAGATTCTGGAATTCCGGCATGTCAGCGATCATCGCCGCCGGGTCGGTGATCGCCTTGTCGGTCGAAATGCCGAGCTTGGCGGCCGTCATCGGGCCGCGGACCGCCCGCACGTCCCATTCCGCCGCGTCGGCGACATCAGGCGGCGTGCCATAACCGTAGCCGCTGCCGATCACCAGCTTCTTCTGGCCTGCGGGCAGCAGGACCGGGTTGAGGACCGTTCCGACGCCGACCAGCAGGACCTCGGGGTGGACGTCCCGAAAACCGGGAAGCAGCGCATCCCAGAGCCAGAGATTGAGGTCGTCGCCGAAATTGCCGTGATGCGATTCCCAGTAGTACGCTTTCATGCGGGCCTCCGTGGGATGATGAAATTAAAAGGAAACACAGGCATTTAGCGTGCGTTGCGGCCGAGTTTCCCGGCCCCGAGTTCGAATGCCGCCCGGATCAGCGCGGGATCGCGCATCACCCAGCGGGCGAGCAGGCCGAGGTCCGGCGCCTGGCGGCGCTTCACCCGTCCGGCCTGGCTCCAGAGGGCCTGCCGCCGGGCAGTGTTCTTGTAGGATGCGATCGAGGCGACGTCGCTGGGGCGGGAGCGGAAGCGCTCCTCCAGCGTATCGAGCGCCACCCAGGTGTTGAACTGCTGTCGCAGGAACTGCGGCGAGCGATTGTCGATGCTGTGGAAGATGTTGAGACCCATGCCGCGGGCCGCACCCTCTTCGTCGCAGAGCAGGGTTCGCTTCGATTTCAGGATGCAGTCGACGAAGAACAGCACGTCTTCGGCCGCCAGCCGTAGCGAGGGTTCGAAACGGACCGTCTCGAAGACCGGCCGGGCGATGACCATGCAGGAGAGATGCAGGAAGCTCCAGTTCTTCAGCATGACGCTCGCGAGATCCGGCATTTCGATCAGGAGCGGGCTTTCAGAAAGCCGCGTGCCGCCTTCCGTCTGTTCGAGCTCGGCCATGCCGAAGTGGTAGTAGAACTCGTCGCTCGCCTGCATCGAGGCCCAGTAGCACTCGGCATCGAAGCGGGTCATGCTCTCAAACGCGTTCTTCAGATGATCCGGCAGCCAGACGTCGTCCGAATCGAGAAGTGCCGCGTAACGGGTGGCAGCGGGTATGTTGTCGAGGCCGGTATTGCGTGCTGCACCCGGCCCGCCGTTCTGCTGGCGGATTACGTGGATGCGGGATCTCCAAGCATCTTCAATGCCTTGAAGCTCCATATCTGCGGAAAGGGGCGACTCGTCGTCGACGATGACGATATCGAAGTCCTGATAGCTCTGATCGAAAATCGATTTCAGTGCGCGGCGGAGAATGCCGGCTTCCTTTTGGAAAAATGGGATAACAACCGTGAACGTCGCCATGTTTTTGCCCCTGCCTTTTCAAAGAATTACAAGCCTCTGACGTTTGTCGGGCTCCGGGTTGACGGCAGTGCGCTGCCGTATCGAATGACCTCCCGTAACAGGATCTGACCCTATGGCTCCCGCCAAGACGATCACACTGGCCTCGGCCGAGCGCGCTATCTAAGACCGTTACATTCGGGCTGAAATTTGTCACGGGCTCCAATCTGGCAAGACCGCGGGCCTTGGAAGATCTCGGATCGGTCCCCCGAGGCACCATCCGGTGCTGTTTTCGGCGATGATCTGCCGGTCGTCCTGCGCATCCTCGCAGCGCAGTTAACGAAGCCTTATCTGGAGGCGGCAAGCGGCGGTGCAGCTGGGGGAGACCCCATCAATTGGCGCCCTTTGGTGACTGCGGGCCTGGTTTTGCAGAAAAATCAGGACGTCGTCCGCCGCCGCGGATCCCGGTGGCGCAGCCGGGGTCGGCTTTGCCCGATTGTGTCCCAGATTTGCCCAGATTACGCCACATTCCGCGCCCGTTTCAGGGCGAGGAGGTACATGGATACGAAAGTTCTAGCCGTTTCGGCCTATTGCAAAAAGATTTTTTTGTGCTGTTGCGGTGCAGCATTCCGAGCCCCGAAGTAGGCCCTGAACCCTTGAAAATCATAAGTCCCCGAAGCCGTATCGGATGCCGGGACGGGAGCCTCTTCGAGCCTCAGTATTTCCGCGCGGGTTGCTTTTTTGCTGCGCCGCCACATTTTGCGCCAAACTCGGCCCGATCCTTTTTGCGTGACTGCGGGCTCAAGTCTGCTCTGATTGAAACGGTGGTGACGGGAGGCACTGCCCAAAAAGGGTGACTCGTTTGACTGTCGATCCAAACATATCCTCCCGTATCAATCTGATGCGTATCCTGCTGATCTCCGGCATACTCTTCGTCCATGTGCCGCACGATCCCGGGACCAGCCCCTTCCTGGGGCTGAATGGTTTGTTCGATTGGCTCAGGGTTTTCCTCGGGGATAGCCTGTTCCGTATCGGCGTGCCGTGCCTCAGCGCGATTTCCGGCTACCTGCTGTTCCAGCGTGGCTGGGAGACGTTCGACTATGCCAAGACGCTTCGCTCCAAGGCGAGGACTGTCCTGGTGCCTTTCCTATTGTGGAACCTTGGTCTGCTTGGGGCCGTTCTCGTCGTCCAGCCAATGGACATCGGTGTTGGGTATTTCCCTGATCTCTGGAACCTCTCGACGCGGGAATTCCTGAGCAACGCATTGGCCACGGAAGGGCTGCCGATCAATGTTCCTCTCTACTTTCTGCGCGACCTGATCGTGTGCATCATCCTGTCGCCGATCCTTGCCATGTCGGTGCGGCGCTTTCCGGCAGTGACGCTTGGCGTGCTGTTCCTGGTGGCGATCACTCCCGCGTTGATGCTCGGCATCGTCCTGAAGAAGTCGATCCTGTTCAGTTTCACCCTCGGCATCTTCCTGGCGCTCCACCGGGTGGATCTCAAGGTTGCGGACCGGTATGCGGGGTTGGGTACGGCGGCGGTGCTCGCCGCCGCAGTGCTGCTATCCATCGGCCTCTACTGGACCGGCCCGGATTTCCCCTGGCCTCTCGACATGGCGCGCAGTGCGCTTTCGATTGTCGGCGCCGGCGGCTTCTGGCTGATGTCGGCGATCGTCATCCGTTCCTGGGCCGGCCAGCGGCTTGCGGCCACCGGAAGCCTGAGCTTCTGGATGTTCTGCGCCCATTATCCGCTGCTCGTCCTGATGTGGATGGTGTGGAACCGGGTGGCAGGCGATGCCCTTTATCCCGTCTTCTACGCGGCCGCTGCCGTCGGAAGCTTCCTCATTCTTTTTGTCAGCAACCGTCTCTTCTCGCGCAGATTGCGCGGTCTGTACGAGGTGTTGACGGGCAGCCGCGGCCGCAAGGCCAAGCTTTCGGCCGCCGCCAGCTCCCACTCACCCGCCGGGGCCAACCATCCCGGCGAACCCGTAATGACGCAACAGCATAGGTGAAACATGACGGCCAAGGCCAGACAGATTCAACTAACCTGCCAGGTTATCATCGCTGCCGCGGTGTCTGGACTTCTCTCCCCCGCAGCACACGCCCAACAGGGTGCTGCGGGTCAGTCCTTCGTGGAGAACTTCGACAGCCTCGATCGTTCCGTCTGGTACGTCTCGGACGGCTGGAACAACGGCAAGCACCAGAACTGCACCTGGTCGAAGAAGCAGGTGAAGGTCGAAGGCGGCGCCCTGCAGCTCGGCTTCACCGGAGACAAGACCGGCGACCGCGACTTCGCCTGCGGCGAGATCCAGACCAAGGCGCGCTTCGGCTATGGCACCTATGAGGTGCGCATGAAATCCGCGACGGGCTCGGGGCTCAACTCGGCATTCTTCACCTATATCGGCCCGACCGACAAGAAACCGCATGACGAGATCGATTTCGAAGTGCTCGGCAAGAATACCGGCCAGGTCCAGCTCAATCAGTATGTCTCCGCCAAAGGCAACAACGAGAAGCTCGTGCCGGTCGCTGGCGGCGCGGACAAGGGTTTCAACGACTATGCCTTTATCTGGGAGGAGAACCGCCTCCGTTACTTCGTGAACGGCAAGCTCGTCCACGAAGTAACGGACAAGACGAAGATTCCGCAAAACCCCCAGAAGATCTTTGTCAGCCTCTGGGGAACCGACACGCTCAAACAGTGGATGGGCGCATTCTCCTACACCCAGCCGACCTCGATGACCGTCGACCGGATCTCCTTTACCGCGATCGGCGAGAAATGCCGCTTTCCTGAATCCGTGCTCTGCACGCTCGGCTGAGCCGCCTTGGCGGCTCGACAATGGAGTTGGACGATTTGACTTTGAACGTTCTCTATCTCGCGCATGACATGGCCGACGCGGCCATCCGGCGGCGCGTGCTGACCTTGAAGGCCGGCGGTGCGACTGTCACCGTCGCGGGCTTCGAGCGCGGCTCGAACGTGCTTGCCGACGAGCGGGATGTGACGACCGTTTCACTCGGGCAGACGGCGGACGGGCGTTTCGCACAGCGCATCGGAGCGGTTCTTGCCGCCCGCATGAGGCTGAAGCGGACGCTGGCTGATATCGCCGTGCCCGACGTCATCATCGCCCGCAATCTGGAGACGCTGGCGCTTGCCGGACGTGCCGCGTCCATCTTCAGCCGCCAGGTTCCGGTCGTCTACGAGTGCCTCGATATTCACCGCCTGCTTCTCGACGAGGGAATGAAGGGCCGTCTGATGCGCCAGGCGCAGCTGTTTTTCGGCCGCCGCGCCAGCCTGCTGATCACCAGCTCCCCGGCTTTCGTGGAAAATTTCTTCAAGCCGCGTTCCGGCCTCGACCTGCCGGTTCTGCTTCTGGAAAACAAGGTGCTTGCCCTCGAGCCGGAACCGGTTTCCGGGCCGCCCCACCCCCGTCCACCTGAGCCGGGCAAGCCTTGGCGGATCGGCTGGTTCGGGGCGATCCGCTGCCGCAAGTCGCTCGATATGCTGATCGATTTCGCGGCCCGCATGGACGGGAAGGTCGAGATCGTGTTGCGCGGCCGCCCGGCTTACAGCGAGTTCGACGATTTTGATGCGAAGGTTGCCGCCGCCCCGCATGTCGAGTTCCACGGCGCCTACCGCAATCCCGAGGACCTTTCCGCGATTTATGGCGACGTGCAGTTCACCTGGGCGATCGATTTCTTCGAGGAAGGGCTGAACTCCAGCTGGCTGCTGCCGAACCGGCTCTATGAAGGCGGGCTGTACGGCGCGGTTCCGATCGCGCTTGCAGGCACCGAGACCGGCCGCTTCATCGGCAAGCGAGGCATCGGCCTGGTGCGCAACCGCGTGACGGCGGAGACCCTCGAAGCGCTGTTCAACGAGATGACGGAAGCGCGCTACGTTGACCTTTTCTCCCGGCTTGCCGCCGTCGAGCGCTGCCAGTGGGTGACCGGACCGGCGGAATGTCGCGCCCTTGTCTCTCGGCTCGCCGCCCTACATCCCAACGTCCCGTCGCCGGCCGAAATGCCGGCTGTTTCAACCCTGCAATCGTGAGGTGGAGTATGGTTTTGCGTTCTCACTCCAATGCCCAGATGTCCGATGTCCGGACGCTTCTGGTGATCCCGTGCCTCAACGAAGCGGCGACGATCGCGCCGCTGTTGCACAAGCTGAATGGCCAGCGCGGCGACATGGACATGCTGATCGTCGTCGCCGACGGCGGCAGCCAGGACGGCACGACGGACCTCGTCCAGGGACTTATCCCGGAAATCCGTGACCTGGTGCTTATCGGTAACCGCAAGCGCATCCAGAGCGCTGCCATCAATCTCGCCGTCGACCGTTTCGGCGAGAACCGCGACTTTCTCATCCGCATCGATGCGCATGGGGACTATCCGGACGATTACTGTCAGACCCTGCTGCAGGAGGCAGTCGAGATGGATGCCGATTCCGTCGTGGTCGGCATGGAGACGATCGGTTTCGGGACTTTCCAGAAGGCGACCGCGGTGGCGCAGAATTCCAAGCTCGGAAACGGTGGTTCGAAACATCGCGCCGGCGGCGGCGGCGAGTGGGTCGATCATGGCCACCACGCGCTGATGCGGATTTCGGCGTTCCGGGCCGTCGGCGGCTATGACGAGAGTTTCAGCCACAATGAGGATGCCGAACTGGACTTCCGGCTGCGCGCAGACGCTTTCCGGATCTGGATGACCGGCAAGACCTACATGACCTATTATCCGCGCTCCACCGCCTCGGCGCTGTTCCGGCAATATCTGGCCTACGGCCGGGGCCGGGCGAAGAACCTCGTCAAGCATCGTTCTATTCCGAAGCTCCGTCAGGCCATCCCGCTGGCAGTCGCGCCGGTCGTCCTCGGCGCGGTGCTTGCGCTTCTCTATTGGTGGGCGGCCGTGCCGGTGGTCATCTGGGCCGCGGCCTGCATCGGCTACGGCTTCTGGCTCGCCGTCGGGCAGAAGAACCCTTACGGGCCGCTCGCCTCGCTCTCCGCGATGATCATGCATTTCGCCTGGTCGGCCGGCTTCTGGCTGGAACTGATCGGCATCCGCCCACGGAGGATCGCTTGATGGCGGCAGAGGAAAGGCCGTTCCGTATCGATATCGGTATCTGCACCTACCGACGTCCCGAACTCGCCGAAACGCTGATCTCGCTCTTCGGGATTGCCGTCCCGGCGGGCGCGGAATTGCGCCTGATCGTTGCCGATAACGATGCGGGCCCGAGCGCAAGCGGGCTGGTGGATGGTTTGCGGGAGCGTTCGCCGTTCCCGATCCGCTACGTGCATTGCCCGAAGTCGAATATCTCGATCGCCCGCAATGCCTGCCTCGCCGAAAGCGATGCGGACTACCTTGCCTTCATCGACGACGACGAGACGGCGGAGCCGGAATGGCTGGCCGGACTGATGGCGATGGCGAGGAGCACGGGTGCGGACGCCGTTCTTGGGCCGGTCCGGGCTGTCTACGGAACGCAAAGCGCCGACTGGATGCGCAAGGGCGACTTCCATTCGACGATGCCGGTCTGGGTCGATGGACAGATCAGGACCGGTTATACTTCGAATGTTCTCCTCCATATGCGCTCGCCGGTCGTCGCGGGCCGCAGGTTTGCGCTCTCGCTCGGCCAGAGCGGCGGCGAGGATACGCATTTCTTCACCGCACTGACCGATGCTGGCGGCCGGATCGCGTTCGCGCCGGATGCGGTGGTCGAGGAACTGGTTCCCGAAAAGCGGGCCAGCTTCTCCTGGCTCGCCAAGCGCAGGTTCCGTTCCGGGCAGACGCATGGGCGCATCCTTGCGACAAAGAACTCCGGCCTTGGCCGGATCAAGCAGACCGCGCTGGCTGCGCTGAAACTCGGTTATTGCCTGGCGGTGACGGCGGCAACCATTGCCTCGCCGGTCACCCGTACTCGTTACGCTCTTCGTGCGGCACTCCATGCCGGCGCGGTCACGGGCACGCTCGGCATCCGCGAGATCCGCCAATACGGAGCCGCCGAAGCCACATGACGATGCATGATATGCAGGCCCCGGATTTCCAGCCCGACGTGAGCTTTGTGATTGCGGCTTACAATGCCGAGGAGACGCTTGCGCGCGCGATCGACAGTGCGCTCGCCCAGATCGGCGTGACGCTCGAAGTGATCGTCGTCGACGATTGCTCGACGGACGGGACGCGGACGATTGCGGAAGGTTATTCCGATCCGCGGGTCAGGCTGATTGCCCAGGCGGTGAACGGCGGGCCGGCTGCGGCTCGAAACGCCGGACTCGCGGCGGCCAAGGGCCGTTGGGTTGCCATTCTCGATTCCGACGATACGGTCTATCCCGTCAGGCTTTTGACCATGCTGGAGCGGGCCGAGGATGCGCGGGCGCAGATCGTCGTCGACAATCTCGACGTCATCTCGTTCGACCATGGCGAGCCCCATGCGATGTTTTCCAAGGAGGCGCTGAGGCAGCGGTCGATGCTGACGCTTGCCGACTTCATCGGCTCGAACGTGATTTTCCAGTCGACCTTCAACTTCGGCTACATGAAGCCGATCTTCGAACGCGCATTTCTCGTCGAGCACGGGCTGCGCTTCGACGAGGCGCTGCGGATCGGCGAGGACTATCTGCTGCTTGCTTCTGCCCTGGCGAGCGGTGCGCGATGCGCGATCGCGCCGGAGATCGGATATGTCTACCACCTGCGCCAGGACTCGATCTCGCGCGTCCTGGAGCAGAGCCACCTGGATGCGATGCTCGCCTCCGACCGCGTTTTTCTCGCTCGCTATAAGTTGGATGCAAAGGCCTCGGCTGCCCAACGCAGGCGCACCCGCAGCATCCTTGAAGCGGGTTCATTTCTCACGCTCGTCGACGAAATCAAGAAGGGTTCCGTCGGCGGCTTCCTGAAAACGGCAATCGAAAACCCACGTGCGCTCCGACTTCTGCGCATGCCGATCGCCGTTCGCATGCGTCGGCTGGTAAAACGGCCGACGTCAACTGAAAATCCGATCAATAGGGCGGGGGCGCCCTCAGAAAGGACGAAGGAATGGACATGAAAAGACCAGTTCGAAAGGCGGTGATACCCGTCGCAGGCAACGGCACTCGGTTCCTGCCGGCCACCAAGGCCATGCCGAAGGAAATGTTGACGATCGTCGATCGGCCCGTCGTGCAATATGCGGTGGACGAAGCCATGCAGGCGGGAATCGAGCACATCATTTTCGTGACCAGCCGCAACAAAACCGCGATCGAAGACTATTTCGACAGCGCGCCGGAGCTCGTTGCGACGCTTACCCGCGCGGGCAAGACGGTCCAGGTTACCCAGCTCGAAAAGATGCTGCCGGTCGCAGGCACCGTCAGCTATACGCGCCAGCAGGTGCCGCTCGGGCTTGGTCATGCGGTCTGGTGCGCCCGCGAACTGGTCGGCAACGAACCCTTCGCGCTGCTTCTGCCCGACATGGTTTCCTACGGCCCGCAGGGCTGCATGGCCGGGCTGATGGATCTCTATGAAGAAGTCGGCGGCAATGTCTTTGCGGTCGAGGAATGCGCACCGGAAGAGACGTCGAGCTATGGTATCGTGGGTGTCGGCCATAGCGTATCGCATGGTTTCGAGGTGACGGAGATGGTCGAAAAACCAAAACCTGCCGAGGCACCGTCCAATTATTACCTGAATGGGCGTTATATCCTGCAGCCGGAAATCTTCGAATTGCTTGCCCGGCAGGAACGTGGTGCCGGCAACGAAATTCAGCTGACGGACAGCATGCACAAGCTTGCGCAGGTCCAGCCGTTCCATGCGCATCCCTATCAGGGACGCACATTCGACTGCGGCAGCAAGCGCGGCTTTATCGAGGCGAATGTCGCCTTCGCCATGCTTCGCCAGGATATGGGGGCCGAGATTTACGCCTCCATCAAGGAACTGATGATGTCGCACGAAACGCGGGTCAAAGCCGCCTGACGCGCATTCAAATCATACGAGACGGATGGCGGCAATCCGCCATCCGTCCCCCAAAGCTCCAGAAAGCGGGCCCTATGGATCAGGTAAACTTCCGACCGAGAACGATATTCCCGAGCGAAACGCGGGATAACGATACGTTCATCGATCTCGATAAGCTCTGGGCGGCTGCGATCCGTCGTTCGGGCATCGTCGTCGTCTGCCTCATCGCCACCGTTGCCCTTGCCGGGCTCTACCTGGTGATGGCGCAGCCGATCTACACCGCCCTGACGCAGATCCTCATCGACGAGAACCTTTCCCGTTACGCTGACGACCCGCAGGACAGCCAGACGGCCCAACAGATCGACAACCGCATGTCGAGCGCAGTCGAGATCCTCAAGTCCAAGGCGCTGGCGGTGAGGGTGGTAGACAAGGCCAAGCTCGATCAGAACGAGACGGTGGTCAATCCGCCGCAGTCGCCGGTCGATCTTGCCAAGGGCGCCATCCGCAGCGTCGTCGCACTTCTGACACCCGGCAGTCCGCCGGCTTCCGAGGAGGATATCCGGATGGGCCGGCGCGAAAAGGCGGCGGCCGTCCTGCAGCAATCGCTGACCGTGGAACGTGTCGGCCGCAGCTCGGTCATCGCACTGTCCGTTCGTTCGCCGGATCCGCAGCTTGCCGCGATGATCACGCGGACCTACGCGGAGTCTTACCTCACCGAACAGCTCAACGCCAATTTCGATGCGACGGAGCGGGCTTCGCTCTGGCTGCAGGAGCGCCTGAATGATCTCAACAGCCGTTCGCAGCAGGCCTCGCTCGCCGTCGAGCAATTCAAGACCCAGCACGGTCTGGTTTCGCCGCGCGGCGAACTTCTGTCGACACAGCAGCTTTCGGATCTCAACAGCCAGCTGATCGTGGCGCAGGCCGATGCGGCCACTGCTTCGGCGCGCTATAATCAATATCAGGCGATCATCGACAAGGGGCCTGACGCAGCCGTTCAGAACGCCGTCATTTCGGCTCGCGATACCGACAACACGGTCATTCAGGACCTCCGGAAGCGTTACATCAACATTTCCGACCGCGAGCAGGGCATCATCCAGCAGTTCGGCGCCAACCATCCGCAGGCGGTCGCGCTCAAGACGGAAAAGAGCGAACTCGCGCAGCAGATCTATCGCGAGCTGCAGCAATTGACCGGCAGCTTCCGCAACGTGTTCGAAGTGGCGAGTTCGCGCGAAAAATCGCTGCGTGAGAGTATCGACCGGGTCGCGGGCCGCAATTCGGAAGCGAATGTCTCGATGGTCCAGCTGCGTGAACTGGAGCAGAGGGCGGCGGCGCTGAAGACGCTCTATGAATCCTATCTCGGACGCTTCGAAGAAGCGACGCAGCGGCAATCCTTCCCGATCGCCAAGGCCCGCGTTATCTCCGATGCCGGTCTGCCGACGGCCCCGTCCAGCCCGCGCAAGACGCTGACCATGGCGCTCTCGATCGTGCTCGGCCTGCTGATCGGCGGAGCCGCGGCAACGCTCCTGGAATTCCGCGAGCGGTTCTTCCGGACCGGCGACGACGTGCAGGAGAAACTGGGCCTTCGCTTCCTCGGCTACCTGCCGAAAGTGAGCGGCGCCAGTGCGGAGGAAACGCCACCGCCGGCACCGACCGACGCCGAAGCGGCGGGAGCACCTCCCGGCAACCCGATCTCGTTCCGCCGGTTGATGCGGGTCGCGGTCGAGGCGCCGCGGTCTCAGTTCGCCGAGACGCTGCGCAATGCCAAGCTCGCCTGCGATATCATGCTGCAGGAGCGGAAGTGCCGGGTGATCGGCGTGGTCTCCTGCCTGCCGGGCGAAGGGAAATCCATGGTCGCCGCCAATTTCGCCGGGCTGATCGCCTCGACGGGCGTTCGCACGCTGGTGATCGACGCCGACCTGCGCAATCCGGGTCTCAGCCGCATGCTGGCCTCGGAGCCGGAAGTCGGACTGGTCGAGGTGGTGCTCCAGCAGACGCCATGGACCAATGCCGCGCGTGTCGACCGCCGGTCGCGCCTGACGATCCTGCCGATGACGACGCGCAGCAAGCAGCTCGCCCATACGAGCGAACTGCTCGCTTCTTCCGGCATGAGCCATTTCCTCGAAAGCATCAAGGATACGTTCGACGTCATCGTCGTCGATCTGGCTCCGCTCCTGCCGGTAATCGATGCCAAGGCCTTCGAGCCCTATGTCGACGGTTTCGTCTTCGTCACCGAATGGGGCGTCACGCCTGCGAAGGCGGTGCAGTCCATCATCCGGTCCGAACCGCAGATCGCCTCGAAAACGGTGGGCGTGATCCTCAACAAGACGGAGATGTCGGAATTGCACCGCTATGCCGATCCGGGCTCGCCGGAGCGGCTGCACAGCAGCTACGTCTCATATTACAAGGAAGGTTCGGCCTCGGCGCCTCGCTGAACCTGTGATTCAGCTGACATGTGATTAAAGGGGCGGTTTTTACCGCCCTTTTTTGTCAGGCGCTTGCCGCGGCCTGGTCGCTCCACTGCGTGCAATCGGCGAAATCGACCTTGCGAAATACGTGGCCGATGCCGATCAGCACGGGTTCGTCGATGCCGATCTCTGCCATGGCCGCAGCCATGTCGCTCAGCCGTCCGGCCCAGCGCCGCTCGTTCGGCCGCGTCACCGCGCTGACGATCACCACCGGCATGTCGTGCGTCATGCCGGCGTCCGTCAGCTTGCTCACGATCTCGCCCGCGGTGCGTCCCGCCATGTAATAGATGGTCGTGGTTCGCGGGTCGGCGAGGCTTTTCCAGTCCAGATTGTCCGGCAGCACGCCCTTGCGCGAATGGCCGGTGACGAAACGAACGCCCTGCGCATGGTCGCGATGGGTGAGCGACACGCCGAGCCGCGAGGCCATGGCGCTTGCCGAAGTGATGCCCGGCACGACGTCGACGGGGATGCCTTCTCGCTCCAGGCAGGCGATCTCTTCGCCGGCACGGCCAAAGACCATCGGATCACCGGATTTCAGGCGGACGACGCGCTTGCCCGCCTTGGCGAACTTCACCAGCATGTCGTTGATGTCTTCCTGGCGGCAGCTTACCCGGCCACCGCGTTTTCCCACCAGCATCCGTTTCGCCTCGCGGCGCGCGAGTTCCAGCACCTCGTCGGAGACGAGATCGTCGAACAGGATGACGTCGGCGGCCTGCAGGGCACGCACCGCCTTCAGCGTCAGAAGTTCGGCATCGCCGGGGCCGGCGCCGACAAGGGTGACACGGCCCTTCTGGGCCGAGGATGCGACGCGGCCGGCATCGGCGAGGATTGCGGCTTCGCTGCCCGAGCCCGGTTCGCTGCCGAAGGCGCGGTCCACGAAACGCTCCCAGAAGGCTCTTCGCTGCGGGCCGGGCGCCAGGCGGTCGTTGATCTTTTCCCTGAGTGACTGGGCGAGCTCCGCCCAAGTTTTCAACGAGGCCGGCAGGAGGGTCTCGATACGACGGCGGATCGCCTGCGCCAGGATCGGCGCCGCGCCATCGGTTGAAATGGATACGACGACGGGAGAGCGGTTGACGATCGAACCGAACTGGAACTGGCAGAAGGCGGGTTTGTCGATGACATTGACCGGCACGCCGGCCGCGCGGGCAGCGTCGAAAAACGCCTGCGCCTCGTCCTCATCGTCGCAATCCGCAATCGCGATCGCTGCGCCCTCGAAAATCGAAGCGTCCCACACGTTCGGATGATGAATAAAGCGACCCTGCGGATGTTCCGCCCCGCGTTCGATCAGCTTTTCGAATGTCTCGGAAAGCCTGTCCGCATAGACATGCACATTGGCGCCGCAGGCAGCGAGCAGCTCGGCTTTCCAGGCGGCTGCATCCGACCCGCCGGCAACGATGACGGGCCGGCCTTCGAGCGCCCAGAAGACCGGGAGCTTCGCAAGCGGCGCCATGCGGGCGCCGCGATCGGGAGATGCTTCATTCCGCAGCTGCTGCAAGACATCCATCGATGATCCCCCTGATTTCAGCGCGGCAGGAGCCGCAATTGGTGCCGGCATTGGTTTCCTTGCCGACCGCCTCGACGCTGTGGCAGCCGGTCCGGACCGCGCCGATGATCCGGTTGACGCCGACCGAAAAGCAGGAGCAGACGGTGGCGCCGGGATCCGGCTGGTCGGCTCCGGGTCGTCCGGCAACGATCGCAAAGCGCTTGCGCAGGTCGGAATGTTCGGCGGCAAGTTGGCCGATCGCCCAGTTGCGTGCGACGGCGACCGGCTCGTTCGCCAGGAAAAGAGCTGCGAGAAGCTTTCCGCCGTCGAAAAAGGCGAGGCGCAGATCGCCGGATTGATGGTCGGCATAACCGAGAGGCTCGATCTCGGCCGGAATGCCGAATGCTCCCCGGCACCACGCTACCCAGTCCTCGACCGGGTCCGCGAACGCGAGTTCGATCCGCCAGCCGCCATCGGCCTTGGCGAGCGCCCAGTAATCCGCCTGGGGGTTCAGGGGTTTCGAGGCGGAAACGGCAAAGCCGTAGAGGCAAGCGGCGAAAGGCCGGGCGGCGATCCCCATGTTCTTCGACGCCGGTTGACCTGAAAACGGGTCGGTGACGGGTGCGACCAGCGCATCGATGCGTGCTTTTGCGGCGAACTGGTCGTTCCAGTGCATCGGCACGAAGACGTTTCCACGGGCCTGGCGTTCGGTGACCAGCGCCCGGACGATTGCCTTGCCGTGGGGGCTTTCGAGTTCGACCAGGCCGGCGCCGCGAATGCCGAGTTCCATCGCATCGCGCGGATGGAGCTCCGCAAAGGGCTCGGCGATATGGCCGGAAAGCCTGGCACTTTTCGCCGTTCGCGTCATCGTATGCCAGTGATCGCGGATGCGGCCGGTGTTCAGCGTCAGCGGGTATTCTTCGTTCGTGCGGTCGGTGGCCGGTGCCTGGACGGCGATGAAACGTGCCTTGCGGTCGGGGTGATAGAAGCCGCCATCGGCGAAAAAGCGCTTGTCGCTACCCCCGAGGGCAGGATTTTCCAGCGGAGCGGGCCACTGAAAGGGCGCCAGTGCATCGTATCCCTCTTCGCCGATTTCGACACACGCTCCGATATCGAAATCCCGGCTGCCCTCGTTCTCGAAGGCCGAAAGTGCCGCATGTTCGGCGAAGATCTCAGCCGCAGATTGATAATCGAAGCCGTCAAAGCCCATGCGCTGGCCGATTTCTGCCATCTGCCACCAATCGGCTTTGGCTTCGCCGGGTGCGGACAGAAACCAGCGCTGGCGGGAGATGCGGCGTTCCGAATTGGTGACGGTGCCGTCCTTTTCACCCCAGCCGACCGAGGGCAGCAGGACATGCGCGTGGCGGGCCGTATCGGTGTCCCGAAGAATGTCGGAGACCACCACGAAAGGACAGGCTTTGATGGCAGCCTCGACCGCATCGGCATCCGGCATCGAAACCACCGGATTGGTGGCCATGATCCACAGTGCCTTGATCCGTCCGTCGGCGACGGCGCGGAACATGTCCACGGCCTTCAGGCCCGGCTTTTCGGCAATCCGCGGCGAGGCCCAGAAACGCTGCACGCGGTCACGATCGTCCGCGCTTTCGATCGCCATGTGGGCGGCGAGCATGTTAGCGAGACCGCCGACCTCGCGGCCACCCATCGCATTCGGCTGGCCGGTCAGCGAAAAGGGACCGGTGCCTGGCAGGCCGATGCGGCCGGTAGCCAGATGGCAGTTGATGATCGCGTTGACCTTGTCCGTACCCGACGCCGATTGGTTGACGCCCTGGCTGTAGCAGGTGACGACCTTTTCCGTCGTCTCGAACAGGTGAAAGAACTCGCGAAGCTGCATCGCCGGCAGGCCCGTCCGCTCCATCAGTTCGATAAAGGAAAGCGCGGAAGCGGCGGCAAAGGCTTCGCCAAACCCTTGCGTGTGTGCGGCGATATAGTTCTGGTCGATTGCCGGGCTTTGCGCGAGATGGGCGAGCAGGCCCATGAACAGCGCCACGTCGCCATCCGGCCGGATGCCCAGATGCAGGTCGGCGATATCGCAGGTCATCGTCCGGCGCGGATCGATGACGACGATCTTCATGCCCGGCCGCGCGGTCTTGGCAGCTGCGAGCCGCTGATAGATCACCGGGTGACACCAAGCGAGATTGGAGCCGGTGAGGATGACCAGATCGGCGACTTCGATGTCCTCGTAGGTGCCGGGAACGGTATCGGATCCGAAAGCGCGGCGGTGGCCGGCGACGGACGAAGACATGCAAAGCCTGGAATTGGTGTCGATATTTGCCGAGCCGATGAAGCCCTTCATCAGCTTGTTGGCGACGTAATAGTCTTCGGTCAGCAACTGGCCGGAGACATAGAAAGCGACCGAATCCGGTCCGTGTTCGGCGATGGTTTTCGAGAATTTTTCGGCGACGAGATCGAGCGCCTCGTTCCAATCCGTCTGCCGGCCGAGGATCTCGGGGAAGAGGATACGCCCATCGAGATCGATGGTTTCAGCGAGCGCCGATCCCTTGGAACAGAGCCGGCCGAAATTGGCCGGATGCTCGGGATCGCCCTTGACCGTCACGGCGCCGGAGTCCGCCACTGTGGCGATGACGCCGCAGCCGACGCCGCAATAGGGGCAGGTCGTCCTGGTGGTGTTTCCACCCGCCTGCATTTCCGTTTCCAGAAGACCCGCCCCCATCGGTTCACTCCGCCGGAACGCCGGCTGGATTGCCGATATGGCTGGCCGGAACGCTCTGTTTGCTCTTCTTGCGGCCATGGGTCGAATAGAGGGTGAGGCCGACGAAGGTGAGGCCGCCGACAAGATTGCCGATGACGGTCGGGATTTCGTTCCAGATCAGGTAATCCATGATCGAAAACTTACCGCCCAGCAGCAGGCCGGAGGGGAACAGGAACATGTTTACGATGGAATGTTCGAAGCCCATGTAGAAGAACAGCATGATCGGCATCCACATGCCGATGACCTTGCCGGACACCGAGGTCGACATCATCGCGGCGACGACGCCGGTCGAAACCATCCAGTTGCAGAGAACACCGCGGACGAAGAGCGTCAGCATGCCCGCCGCGCCGTGCGCCGCATAACCGAGGGTGCGGCCTTCGCCGATATGGCCGATCCTCTGGCCGACTTCGTTTGGTGCCTCGCTGAAGCCGAAGGTGAAGATGATCGCCATCATCACCGCAACAAGGAAGGCGCCGGCGAAATTGCCGACGAAGACGAGCGTCCAGTTGCGCATCACGCCGCCGGCGGTCACACCCGGCCGCTTGTCGATCAGGGCGAGCGGTGTAAGCGTGAAGACGCCCGTCAGGAGATCGAAGCCCATGAGGTAGAGAAGGCAAAAGCCGACCGGGAAGAGGATGCCGCCGGCGAGAGCGTTGCCGGTTTGCACCGTGATGGTAACGGCGAAGGCGGCGGAAAGCGCAAGGATGGCGCCCGCCATGAAAGCCCGGATCAGGGTGTCGCGCGTGGACATCAAGACCTTTGCCTCGCCAGCATCGATCATCTTCGTCACGAATTCAGTGGGATGCACATAGGACATTTTTTCTTGTCTCCCTAGAGTAGGTCGTTGGTAAGGGCCGCGCCGATTATTCGGCTGCGGCCAACTGTTCTTCGAGTGCCATGAAGATGTCTTCGCCGCGCAGTTCAAGCCGGATGGTCCGGACCGAGCCTTCGTCGGCGCCGAGCGCCTTGCCGGTTTCGAGCGAAATCACCCAGTTGTGCAGCGGACACGTCACCGAGGTGCCGTGCACGATGCCCTGGCTGAGCGGGCCACCCTTGTGAGGGCAATGGTCTTCGATGGCGAAGACCTGGTTTTCGGCGGTGCGAAACACGCCGATCTTGCCTTGGGGCGTTTTCACGCAGCGCGCGCCGCGGAGCGGAATGTCGGTCAGCTTGCCGATCGCGATCCAGTTCATGCTCATCTCCTCACTCGGCTGCATGCGGGTAGCCGACCGTCGCCATCGGCCGGAACTCGTGTTTGTCCTTGCCGGAGACACGCTCCGACCACGGGTCGACCTGGGCGAACTTCTGGGAGAAGACGAAGCGCTCGTAATAGGCCTCGCGCTTCTCCGTATCGGTCATGATCTGCCGGCGGATTTCGTCGAGGCCGATGCGCTTTGCCCATTTGTAGATGCGCTCGAGATAGCGGCCCTGTTCGCGGTACATCTGCGTCAGCGCGACGATGTATTCGAGCGCCTCGTCCTCGGTCTTCACCAGTCCGAGCACTTCGGTGCCCTTGATGTCGAGGCCCGCGGCGCCGGCGAAATGGATCTCGAAGCCCGAGTCCACGCAGATGACGCCGATATCCTTGCAGGTCGCTTCCGCACAGTTGCGCGGACACCCCGAGACGGCCAGCTTCAGCTTGGCCGGTGTCCAGGAGCCCCACATGAATTTCTCGATGCGGATGCCGAGGCCGGTCGAATCCTGCGTGCCGAAGCGGCACCAATCGGAGCCGACGCAGGTTTTTACCGTGCGCAGGCCCTTGGCATAGGCCTGGCCGGAGACGAAGCCGGCCTTGCCGAGATCGGCCCAGACGGCGGGCAGGTCTTCCTTCTCGATGCCGAGAAGGTCGATGCGCTGGCCGCCGGTGACCTTCACCATCGGGATTTCGAACTTGTCGACGACGTCGGCGATCGCCCTCAATTCCTGCGAATTGGTGACGCCGCCCCACATCCGCGGCACGACGGAATAGGTGCCGTCCTTCTGGATGTTGGCATGGACGCGTTCGTTGATGTAGCGCGACTGGTAGTCGTCGGCATATTCATCCGGCCAGTCGCAGACGAGGTAGTAGTTGAGCGCCGGGCGGCATTTGGCGCAGCCGCAGGAGGTCTTCCATTCCAGTTCCTGCATGACCGCAGGGATGGTCTTCAGGCCCTTTGCCTTGATCAGGCGGCGGACGTCGTCATGGCCGAGTTCGGTGCAGGTGCACATCGGCTGCACTGCCTTCGGATTGTAGGCATCGCCAAGCGTGATTGCCATCAGCTGTTCGACGAGGCCGGTGCAGGTGCCGCAGGAGGCGGAGGCCTTGGTGTGGGCGCGCACGTCGTCAAGCGATGTCAGGCCCTTGGCGGTGATCGTCGAGGTGATCTTGCCCTTGCAGACGCCGTTGCAGCCGCAGATTTCTGCATCATCCGGCAAGGCTGCAACGGCCGCCATAGGGTCCAGCGGGGACCCTCCCTGGTAGGCCTGGCCGAAGATCAGCGTGTCGCGCATCTCCGAGATATCGGTCGCCTTCTTCTTCAGGTCGTTGAACCAGGCGCCATCGGAGGTCTCGCCGTAAAGGACCGTGCCGATGATGCGGTTGTCCTTCAGGACGAGGCGCTTGTAGATGCCGGCGGTGGCATCGCGCAGCACGATTTCCTGCCGGTCGTCGCCATCGGCGAAGTCGCCGAGCGAATAGAGGTCGATGCCGGTGACCTTGAGCTTTGTCGGCGTGTCGGAATGCACGAAGGCCGGCTTTGTGTCGCCTGCCAGATGTGACGCCGCAATGCGGGCCATCTCGTAAAGCGGTGCGACGAGGCCATAGACCATGCCGCCCACTTCGGCGCATTCGCCGATGGAATAGATGTCGCCGTCAGACGTCTGCATTCCCGCATCGACGACGATGCCGCGATTGACCGCGAGGCCTGCTTCCTTGGCGAGGCCGGCGCTCGGGCGGATGCCGACGGCCATGACCACCAGCGTCGCCGGAATGATCGTGCCGTTATCGAGTTCGACGCCCTCGACCTTGCCATTGCCGATGATCTGTTTGGTATTGGCCTTGCAGATCACCTTGATGCCGCGCTCTTCGACGGCCTTCTGCAGCAGGTAACCGGCGGCCGGATCGAGCTGGCGCTCCATCAGCGTCGGCATCACGTGCAGCACGGTCACGTCCATCCCGCGCTGGGCGAGGCCGGCGGCTGCTTCGAGGCCGAGCAGGCCTCCACCGATGACGATCGCCTTTTCGCGCGACTGGGCGGCGAGAAGCATGGCCTGGACATCGTCGAGGTCGCGATAGGTGATGACGCCCGGCAGGTCCTTGCCCGGTACGGGGATGATGAACGGCACCGAGCCGGTGGCGATCACCAGCTTGTCGTAGCTTTCGGTGACGCCGTGATCGGAGGTAACGGTCTTCGCCGCCCGGTCGATCGCGACGATCTTGTGGCCCTTGTAGAGCGTGATGCCGTGGTCGATGTACCAGCCGTCGCCATGGATGACGATCTGCTCGAAGCTCTTTTCGCCGGAAAGCACCGGGGAGAGCATGATGCGGTCGTAGTTGACGCGCGGTTCGGCGTTGAAGATCGTGACTTCGTAGCGGCCGGGCGCCTGTTCGAAGAGATGCTCCAGCATGCGCCCCGGCGCCATGCCATTGCCGATGATGATGAGTTTTTCTGTCATGGTTCTTACTCCGCGGCTTCGACGAAGCGGTGGCGTTCGTAGAGGAATTTCAGGACTGCCTCGCGGCACTTGAGATACGTGCGGTCGGAAGCCAGCTCGATGCGGTTGCGCGGGCGTGCGATCGGCACGTCGAGCACTTCGCCGATATGGGCGGCGGGACCGTTGGTCATCATCACGATGCGGTGGGAAAGCAGTACCGCTTCGTCGACATCGTGGGTGATCATCACCATGGTGTTGCCGAGACGGCTGTGGATCTCCATGACCGCGTCCTGCAGATGGGCGCGCGTCAGGGCGTCGAGGGCGCCGAAGGGCTCGTCGAGCAGCAGGATCTTCGGTTCCATGGACAGGGCCCGGGCAATGCCGACGCGCTGCTTCATGCCGCCCGATATCTCCGCCGGGCGCTTGTCCTTGGCGTGAGCCATCTGCACGAGGTCCAGGTTTTCCATGACCCAGTCATGCCGCTGCGCCTTGGTCTTGGTGCGACCGAAGACTTTCGAGACGGCGAGGTTGACGTTTTCGTAGACCGTCAGCCAGGGCAGCAGCGAATGGTTCTGGAAAACGACGGCGCGTTCCGGACCCGGTGCGTTGACCTCACGGTTTTCGAGCAGCACGGCGCCCGCCGAGACGGGCGTCAGCCCGGCAATGAGGTTGAGCAGCGTGGACTTGCCGCAGCCGGAATGGCCGATGATCGAGACGAACTCCCCCTTGGAGATCGTCAGGTTGATGTCCTTCAGGACCTCGGCGCGATTGCCGCCGCGGTCGAAATGTTTGTCGATATGATCGAGCTTCAGGTAGGCGTTCATGGTCCGCTCCTCAGTTTGCCGAAGCGCCGCGGGTGATGATCTTGCCGAGCGCGGAAACCAGCTTGTCGAGGGCGAAGCCGACAATGCCGATATAAGCGAGCGCGACGATGATGTCGGGCAGACGCGACGAGTTCCACGCATCCCAGATGAAGAAGCCGATACCGACGCCGCCGGTCAGCATTTCGGCGGCGACGATCGCCAGCCAGGAGAGACCGACGCCGATCCTGAGGCCCGTGAAGATGTAGGGGGCGGCCGACGGCAGCATGATCTTGAAGAAGAATTCGATCTGGTTCAGCCGCAGCACCTGCGCGACGTTGCGGTAGTCCTGCGGGATGTTGCGCACCCCGACGGCGGTGTTGATGATCACAGGCCAGATCGATGTGATGAAGATCACGAAGATCGCAGACGGGCTCGAATCCTGGAAGGCTGCGAGCGACAGCGGCAGCCAGGCGAGCGGCGGCACGGTACGCAGCACCTGGAAGATCGGGTCGAGGCCGCGCATGGCCCAGATCGATTGTCCGATGATCGCACCGACGATGACGCCGGTCACGGCTGCGAGGCCGAACCCGTAGGCGACGCGCTGCAGCGAGACCAGTACCCGCCAGCCGAGCCCGATATCCTGCGAGCCGTAGACGAAGAACGGATAGGCGATCAGGTCATAGGCTTCCGTCCAGACCACATGCGGCGAGGGGAGCGAGGCATTCGGCGCCGAACAGAGGACCTGCCAGACGAGCAGGATCAGCGCCAGCACGATAACCGGCGGCACGACGTTGCGCAGCGTCGTCATGCCGATCTGCCTGAAATCGATCCTCGATACGGGCTTGCCGGAAAAGGGGACGATATTTGCTGCCGGCTTTGCGGTAGCGACTGCGGAAACATTTTCTTTTTTTGCCAGGGCGGACATCTGCGCGCTCCTTAGAAAGGGAAAAGGCCGGCGCGTGCGTCCACGCGCCGGAGGTGGGGAAATCAGGACGCCGCCTTGATCGAAAGGCTGTCGAGATAGGCCGAGGGGTTTTCCGGATCGAAGACCTTGCCGTCGAAGAAGGTCTCCTTGCCGCGCGAAGAAGAGGCCGGGATGTCGGCTGCCGCGACCCCGAGATCCTTGGCGGCGGCGCGCCAGATGTCCTCGCGGTTCACCTGGTTGACCAGCGCCTTGATGTCGGTGTTGGCGGGAAGGTTACCCCAGCGGATGTTCTCGGCCATGAACCAGCTGTCGTGGCTCTTGAACGGGTAGGACGCGCCGTCCTTCCAGAACTTCATGTAAAGGTCGGTGCCATTGGCGACACGGCCGTTGCCGTAGTTGATGTCGCCCTTCAGGCGACCGAGGACGTCCTTCGGCGGCACGTTGAACCACTGACGGCGCCCGAGGATTTCGGCCATCTCCGCCTTGTTGTCCATGCTTTCGCACCATTGCTGGGCTTCCATGACAGCCATCAGCAGGGCCTTGGCGGCGTTCGGGTTCTTCTCGATCCAGTCGGCGCGCACGCCGAGCGCCTTTTCGGGATGGCCCTTCCAGAGTTCGCCGGTGGTGGCCGCCGTGAAGCCGATGCCCTGGTTGACGAGCTGCTCGTTCCAGGGTTCGCCGACACAGAAGACGTCCATGTTGCCGACCTTCATGTTCGCCACCATCTGCGGCGGCGGCACGACGATGGTCGAGACGTCCTTGTTGGGGTCGATACCGCCGGCGGCCAGCCAGTAGCGGATCCAGAGGTCGTGCGTGCCGCCCGGGAAGGTCATGGCGGCCTTGATTTCCTTGCCTTCGGCCTTCTTCTTCTCAAACGCCGCCTTCAGCTTGGAGGCATCGAGCTGCACGCCGGTCTCGGCATATTCCTTGGCGACCGAAATGCCCTGACTATCGAGGTTGAGGCGGGCGAGGATCGCCATCGGCACTGGCTTGTTGTTCTGGGTCACCTTGCCGGTGTGCATCAGGTAGGGGAGCGGCGAGAGGATATGGGCGCCGTCGATGCCGTTCGCGGCGCCGCCGAGAACGAGGTTGTCGCGGGTCGCACCCCAGGACGCCTGCTTGGCGACATCGACTTCGGGAAGGCCGTGCTTGTCGAAGAAACCCTTCTCCTTGGCGATGACCAGCGGGGCGGCGTCGGTGAGCGCGATGTAGCCGAGCTTGATGCCCTTCACCTCCGGGCCGGCCCCGGCTGCGAAGGCGCCGGACGGGAATGCGGTCTTGACGGCGCCGATGAGGGCGGCGGTAGCTGTCGTCTTGATCAGGCTGCGACGGGTGATGCCGCTCATCAAAATCTTGGTCATGCGCAGGTTCCCTCTGCTGGTTCTTAGGAATTAGGCACAAAAAAACGCCGCTTGGAGATCGCGCCTGGGAACTGGGAGGAGTTCCGGGCAGCAAAAACCTTGCGACGTCGATGTCTTTGAAAGCGCTTATCACGCGCCTAACTGCTCCAGTCGCCATTGACCGGAGCAATTTCCAATAAGCAAAGGCCGTGCCAGTTTTCGAGCGCCATGCTAGGTCGCTGAAAAACAACAAAATTTCGGTTCTGAAAGTTTTGGCTTAAATTGTCGGCAGCTTATCGCGCTGCAATATTTTTGTGCGATTGCCAAACTGAGGGCGCCAAATGCTGTGCAGCGCTTGCCGGAATTTCAGACGTCCTGACGGTCCGGATGGGCAGGGAGAGAGCTTCGGACGGCGAAATCCCGGACGTAATCCATCATGTTCGAGGGGTCGAACACATGGCCGTCCATGAAGCGGTCACCGCTTCGGTCTCCTTCGATGCCGACGTCCGGTTCCGTCGGGCCGATGCCAAGGGCTGTCCGGTAGAGATCGGGGCGATAGGCCGCGGCCGCGGCCCGCAGGCCTTGTTCGCTGAATTCGATCTGACCCCAGCGGATCATCTGGCTGTAGAGCCACAGTGCATGGCTCGGCCGCGGATAGTTGGCAAATCCGCGGTGGAAGGTGAAATAGTCGGCGATGACGCGGCGGTTGCCCTTGGCATCCAGGTTGAACGCACCCGAGAGCACGTGGCGGATGATATCGACCGGCGCAGCGATGAAACGGGGGGCCGCAAGCACTTCGGCGAGCGCGTCATGGTTCTCCGCCCTGTCGCACCAGCGGGCCGCGCCATCGAGCGCGACGATGAGCCGCGAGACGGTTTCAGGATGGCTTTCGGCCCATTCCGGCCGCATGGCGATCACCTTTTCCGGTGCCGAGGGCCAGATATCCTGCTTGGCGGCGACAATCCGGCCGACGCCGCGTTCGGACGCGACCATGTTCCAGGGCGCGCCGACACAGAAGCCGTCGATGGCGCCGGCTGCCAGTGCATCGGAGGTCATCGGCGGCGGCACGACGACGAGTTTCACATCCCTGTCCGGGTCTATTCCACCGGCGGCAAGCCAGTAGCGGAATTCGTAATTATGGGAGGAGAAGGGATAGGTGACTCCGAGCATCGGCAGTGCTTCGCCGCGTTCCCTCATCGCTTCGAGCACGCTGGCGAGCGCCTTTGCGTTCTCCAGGGCGCCTGCGGTTTCCGATATCCCGCCGACCTCGCGCATGCGCTCGAAAAGCCGCGTCGAAAGCGTGATCGCATTGCCGCCGCGGCCGAGCGAAAACGGCGTGATGGTGGGCGAGGGGTTGGAACCGAGCCCCAGCATGGAGGCGACCGGCATCGGCGACAGCATGTGGGCAATGTCGAACTGGCGGAAGGCGAGGCGGTCGCGGACATTGGCCCAGGACACGTCCTTGACCAGATCGAGGGTCAGCCCCTCCTTTGCGGCAAAGCCGAATTCGGCGGCAGCGATCAGGACGGAAGCGTCGACCAGCGGGATGAACCCGGCGCGCAGGACCTTCGGCCCCTCGCCGTTCGAACGGGTAGGCGCGGAGAGGTTGCTTCCGGATCGGTCGGTATTCATCATCATGTTCACTCCGGCTTTCTCCCGGACATTTCGGTGCTCGGAACCATCACATCAACAGGCCCGCTGCCGTGACCACGCTTTGCGCGATGTCCGACATCTTCTTCTTTTCGTTCATCGCTGTCTGGCGCAGCAGCGCAAACGCGTCTTCTTCCGACAGGCCGCGCATCTTCATCAGAATGCCCTTGGCCCGCTCGATCACCTTGCGCTCCTCGAGCGCCGATTTCGCCTCGGCGAGTTCCCGCTGGAGCCGGCTGAAGGCGTTGAAGCGGCTGACCGCCATGTCGAGGATCGCCTTGACACGCTCCTTCTTCAGCCCGTCGACCACATAGGCAGAGACGCCCGCATCCATTGCCGCTTCGATCAGGGCCGTATCGGAACGGTCGACGAACATGGCGATCGGCCGGCTGACGGTGCGGGTCAGTTGGAACAGATGCTCCATCATGTCGCGGTTGGGGTTCTCGATATCGATGACGATAACGTCCGGCTTCAACGTTTCGATGATGCGCGCGACGCCCTGAACCTCGTGGATGACGGTGACTTTGCTATGCCCAGCCTCCCGCAGCCCTTCCTCGATGATGGAAGCGCGGATGGCATTTTCATCGATGACCAGAATGGTGAGATCGGGTGCCGGCATTCTTATAGTGATGACGCAGTGCAACAATCTTGGCAAGGGCAACCGGCACTCCGACCGATTTCATGACATCATTCGCCGCTTGGAAAGGACCAGTTAACCTTTATTTTCTACTTCCTATGAGAATGTGCCCTTCCCGTATCTCGTCTGGTTGTCATGCAGTTCTCACGCAATAATCATCCTCAGAGTTCTGACCTTTCCAACGCCGAAGACGACGCTGTCGACCCGGCGCAGCCGGGTCTTCGCCGCCAGAATCTGGCTGATCTCAACCAGTCGGCGATCGAGCAGGCGCCATGGCAGGCAGCGTTCCGGCTGGCCCCGAACGTGCGGTTCACCCGCACGCCCGAAAGCGCGCTGGCCCGCAAGGCGAATGCCGGGCAGGCTCCTGCGGAGCAGGGCGAAGCGCCGGTTGCCGAGCAGATCGAAATCATCCCGTCCGAAGCGTTCCTGACCCCGGCCGCGGATGATTGGCAGGTCGCCGGCGAGGCGCTTGCCGCCCCGATCGAACAGATCGCGGGCCTGCAGCAGCTCGCGGCGACGATGCGTTACCATGTGCCGGAAGCGCCTGCCGTCGCACAGCCCGAGCGGCTTGAGGAGGCAGCGCCAATCGCGGTGCCGCGCCAGGATATCGCGATCTCCGATTTCGCCTTCTGGGACGCCATGCCCTTCGAACTCGAGGGGCCGGTGGTCGTGGAAGCCGGCGTTCAGCTGGCCGAACCGCCAATCGCGGCTGCCGTGGTGCAGCCGGGCGAACCGGTGACGGCGCTTTATCGTGAAGTGCCGCGCAGGAGCGTTGCCAGAACCGTGGTCGTTGCGCCGTCTCCGAGGCCGGAGCCGGTGAAGGCGCCGGAGCCCGTCGCACCTGTCCGGGTCGCTCCGCAGCGCGTGGTGAAGGCCAGGGTACCGGTCGTCGAACCGGCGCCGGCCCCTATCGCACAGGCGCCGGTACCGGCACCTGCCCCCGCACCCGCCTTGGTCACGGCGGCCCCGATCTTCGCTCAACCCGAAATCCTTCGTCCGCGGACCGTCCGGCCGGCGGAAGCGGAATACGAATTCCCGCCGATCTCACTGCTCCAGGAGCCGCAGGGCGAACGTGGCCAGGCGATGCAGCCGGATGCGCTACAACAGAGCGCCGGCCTGCTCGAAAGCATTCTCGAGGATTTCGGCATTCGCGGCGAGATCATCGATGTGCGGCCGGGTCCGGTCGTGACGCTTTATGAATTCGAGCCGGCGCCGGGCGTCAAATCCTCGCGGGTCATCGGCCTTGCGGATGATATCGCCCGGTCGATGTCGGCACTGTCGGCCCGCGTCGCCGTGGTGCCCGGCCGCAACGTCATCGGCATCGAACTGCCGAACGCGACGCGAGAGACGGTGTATTTCCGCGAACTGATCGAGTGCGAGGACTATTGGGAGACCAAGCATCGGCTGGCTCTCTGCCTCGGCAAGACGATCGGCGGCGAACCGGTCATTGCCGAACTCGCAAAAATGCCGCATCTGCTCGTCGCCGGCACCACCGGCTCGGGCAAGTCGGTCGCCATCAACACGATGATCCTGTCGCTTCTCTACCGGCTGCGGCCGGAGGAATGCCGGCTGATCATGATCGATCCGAAGATGCTGGAGCTTTCCGTCTATGACGGCATTCCGCACCTGCTGACGCCGGTCGTGACCGATCCCAAGAAGGCCGTCCTGGCGCTGAAATGGGCGGTCCGCGAGATGGAGGATCGCTACAAGAAGATGTCGCGCCTCGGCGTGCGCAATATCGACGGCTACAATCAGCGCGCCGCGGGCGCCCGCGAAAAGGGCGAGGTCATCACCGTCAGCGTGCAGGCGGGCTTCGACCGGCAGACGGGCGAAATCCTCTACGAAGAGCAGGAGATGGATCTCTCGCCGATGCCTTATATCGTCGTCATCATCGACGAAATGGCCGACCTGATGATGGTCGCCGGCAAGGATATTGAAGGCGCCGTGCAGCGCCTGGCGCAGATGGCGCGTGCCGCCGGCATCCATGTGATCATGGCGACCCAGCGCCCGTCCGTCGACGTCATCACCGGCACGATCAAGGCGAATTTCCCGACTCGCATCTCTTTCCAGGTGACGTCGAAGATCGACAGCCGCACCATTCTCGGCGAACAGGGTGCAGAGCACCTGCTCGGCCAGGGCGACATGCTGCATATGGCCGGCGGCGGGCGGATTTCCCGCGTCCACGGCCCGTTCGTTTCGGACGCCGAAGTCGAACTGGTGGTGCGCCACCTGAAGACGCAAGGCCGGCCGGATTATCTCGGCACGGTCACCGAGGATGAAGACGACGAGGAAGACGAGGACGTGTCGGGCCAGGAATCCGTGTTCGACAAGAGCGCGATGGGCGGAGACGACAGCGACGAACTTTACGACAAGGCCGTCAAAGTGGTCATGAAGGACCGCAAGTGCTCGACCTCCTATATCCAGCGCCGCCTCTCGGTCGGTTACAACCGCGCGGCATCTCTGGTCGAGCGTATGGAGCAGGAAGGCCTGGTCGGCCCCGCCAACCATGTCGGCAAACGCGAGATCATTGCCGGCGGACGTCCGGCGGCAGTCGCGCCGGATGGGTTTGCGGACTGAGGCTGGATTTCTGAATTTCACATGGGCGAGGAATCGGGCGGGCGTCAAAACGGCACGCCCGCAAAAAAATCCCGCGGCGACTTTCCCCGCCCTCGAAACCCATGCCTACAATCCCCCCGCTTCCGTCGCCGGAGTGTTTCGCGAGACGTTCGCGGGCAGGCGGGAGCCGGCGCCCTCATTCGATCCGTAACGTGCGGGGAAGGTGAGGGAGGTGAAAGCCATGGAGTGCTCGTCGCAAGGCGACCATTCCTATCAAGCCTCCCCCGGACAGCCATGTCCGGTTCGGTTGAGCCGTGCAAGTGGCAGGCCTGTCCCGAAAGGATGGGCGCGAACACAGCCACGCAGCGAGGCGAGATGATCACCTGTAGGGGCCGGAAGCCCCGAAAAGACGCCGAAGGCCACGCGAATGCGGAGCCACCATTAAAAAATCAATCGAGGTTCCGCATTCGTGTGGGCTCTCCGATCTTTGAAAACCACGGCAGGCGACTGCGCGGGGGGATCGTGCGCGGCCGAAGGTCAGTTCATGGCGAACTGGCCTGATCGGGCTTGCAGCCGGTATCAGCGGCTGCGGATATAGTCGCCGAGCCGGTTCGCGGCATCCTCGACCTGCAGCGGATCGCGCAGGAAACAGGCGCGCATGAAGCCTTGTCCGCCTGGGCCGAAGGCGGTTCCCGGAGCGAGGCCGACACCGGTCTTGTCGACGATCCTGAAGGCTTCCTCGCGGCTGTCGGTGACGCCGTCGATCTTCAGGAAGGCATAAAGTGCGCCGGCAGGCTTCAGCGTTTCCACACGGTTGGTGGCGATCAGCGCGTCACAGAGGATGTCGCGGGACTTTCGCGCTCGCTCGATATTGGTGCGGACGAAGTCGTCGCCCTGTTCGAGAGCCGCAATCGCGCCCTTCTGCATGAACTGGGCGACGCCCGAGGTCGAATACTGGATGAGGTTGGTCAGCGTCTGGCCGATTTCCGCCGGTGCGACCATCCAGCCGACACGCCAGCCGGTCATGCACCAGTTCTTCGAGAAGGAATTGGCGAAGATGATCCGGTCTTCCGGCTCCATGACGTCCATGAAAGACGGCGCGCGGGCACCTTCGAAATAGTAAAGGCCGTAGATCTCGTCTGCGACGATCCACAGGCCGTGTTTGCGGGCGAGTTCGAGGACGGCCTTGAGGTCGTCATGGGTCGCGGTCCAGCCGGTCGGGTTGGAGGGCGAATTGATGAAGAGGGCGCTGGTCTTCGGGGTGATCGCCGCCTTCAGCCGGTCGATATCGAGCGCCCAGCGACCGTCGGTAAAGCCGAGCTCGACGGTGACCGGCTTGGCTTCCGAAACGCCGATAGCGTTGACGACATTCGGCCAGGCGGGAGAGAGATAAACGATCTCGTCACCAGCGGAGGCGACGGTCTGGATGGCGAGCACGATCGACTGCATGCCGGAGCCGGTGACGTAGATATTGTCGACCGACAGGTCCTTCGCATAGTGCCGCTGGTAATAACGGACGATCGACTCTCGGAGCGCCGGAATGCCCTGCGTCCAGGTGTAGAAGGTCTCGCCGGCGAGCAGGGCTTCGCTGGCGGCGCGGGTGATGAAATCGGGCGTCGGAAGGTCGCCTTCGCCGATCCAGAGCGGCATCAGGTTTTCGCGGCCTCGGGCATAGGTGACGATCTCGCCAATGCCGCTGCGGGGCGCTGCCGCGGCGCGGGCGCTGATCTCCGGTCTGATGATTGTCATGGATTGCCCTGTCGGTCCTGGCTGGTTTGTCGCAAAACTGACTTGGCCCAACCGCGCCTGCGGGTCAATATTTCCCGTGCCGGATTTTAGTCTTTACTGGCTGGTGGTGCTCGCGAAACGGCCGAAAGTGCCGCGCGAGAAACACAGCGGATCGCCTTCGCGGTGGGCTGCGCGCAGCACGCGGCCGAGGATCAGGGTATGATCGCCGGCATCGTGCATCGAGGAAAGTTCGCATTCGAAGCGAGCCAGCGTGCCGGGTATGACCGGCACGCCTTCGTGGTTCTGGTTCCAGAAAAGCTCCTCGAACCCGAGACCGCCGCGCGTGAAGCGGGCGCTCAACAGGTCCTGGTCGGCGCTCAGCACATGGATGGCGAAGTGGCCTGCCGCCGTGAAGGCGGCATGGCGTGACGAGCTCTTGGCCGGCGACCAGAGGACCAGCGGCGGATCGAGCGACACCGAGGTGAAGCTGTTGACCGTCATCCCGATCGGGCCATCCGGGGTTGTTGCCGTCACCACAGTCACACCGGTCGTGAACGCCCCTAGCGCATTGCGATAATGCCGCGCGGTCGATGCATCCGGAACGAAAATCTGTTCGCTGGTTATGCTTGCGGTGTCGGCAGTGATCATCATGGCACCTGCTTTCCGATTGCGGCTGTGTAGAGTTCGAACCAGGTCTGGCGATCGATCGTCACCTTCGCGGCGTCCGCGCTCGTGGCGATACGGGCGATATTGTTGGTGCCGAGAACCGGCAGGATGTTGGCGGGATGGGCCAGCAACCAGGCGATAGCGACGGCCGTCGCATCGACGCCCTGTTCCGCGCCGATCCGCTCCAGCACCGACATCAGGCCCTGGTTGTTGAACAGCGATCCGCCGCCGAGCGGCGACCAGGCCATCGGCGCGATACCGCGTTCCTGCAGATAGGCAAGGTCGCCATTGGTGAAGGCACTGGCCGCGACGAGGCTGATCTCGATCTGGTTGGTGACGAGTTCGGCCTCCATGGAGGATTGCAGCAGCGAGAAATCCCAGGGGCGGAAATTCGAGACGCCGACGGCACTCACCTTGCCGGATGCGACCAGGGCGTCGAGCGCCGGGCCGGTTTCGTCCGGATCCATCAACGGATCGGGCCGATGGATCAGCAGCAGATCGATATGGTCCGTCGCCATGTCGCGCAGCGAGGCCTCGACCGACGCGGTGATATGGGCAGCACTGGTATCGTAGTGCTTGCCACGGACAGCGGAATGGCGGCCGGCCGGCGCGACGATGCCGCATTTGGTGACGATCTCGATTTTGTCGCGCAGCGAAGGCGAGGCCTTCAGCGCCCCCCCGAAAATCGCCTCCGCCGTATAGCCGCCATAGATGTCGGCCTGGTCCATGGTGGTGATGCCCTGCGCCAGGCAGGCTTCGATCTTCGCCTGCACATGTTTCGGCGAGGTATCGGTATCGTCGCCGATCCGCCACAAGCCGTAAACGAGGCGGCTGAGCTGGAGATCGGGCGAAAGTTGAATGCGATCTAGGTGATGAGGGGCCATCAGTGTCGTCTCCCGTTGCCGAGCGGCGTTGCGGGTGTCTCGGCCGGCACGCGGCCATAGGCATGCGGCAGCGAACAGGTCTTGAGCTCGGGCAGCACCTTCTGGCCGAAATGTTCCGCTTCGTCGAGATGCGGATAGCCCGAAAAGATGAAAGCCCGGATGCCCATCTTCTTGTAGGCCTCGATTTCCGAAAGCACCTGGTCGGCGGAGCCGACAAGCGCCGCGCCGCAGCCGGAGCGAGCCCGGCCGATGCCGGTCCAGAGGTGAGGTTCGACATAGCCGAACTTGTCGGCGAGTTCGCGGGCCTTCGCCTGGTGCGAGACGCCGAGCGAGGTGCTGTCATGGGCGCGGCTGCGGATCAGCTGGCCGTATTCGTCGTCCAGCTTGGAGACGAGATGCTCCGCATATTCGCGGGCCTCATTTTCGGTGTCGCGGACGATCATGTGGACACGCAGGCCGTAATCTAGTGTCCGGCCATGGGCCGCGGCGCAGGCATGGGCCGCCTTCATGCGCTCGGCCAGCTGATCCCTGGTTTCCGGCCACATCAGGTAGACGTCGCATTGGGCGCCGCAGAGCTCCAGCGCATCCGGCGAATAGCCGCCGAAATAGAGAAGCGGGCCGCCGTTCTGCTGGTAGGGCCTCGCCGGTTCGGTGGTGACACCCTTGAAATTGTAAACCTCGCCCTCGTGGTCGATCGTGTCGCGGGTCCAGGCTTGGCGGAGGATCTGCACGACCTCGTGGCTGCGGCGATACCGGAAGGCGCTGTCGGCGACTTCGCCGGGGAAATCGGAGCTGATGACGTTGAGCGTCAGCCGGCCCTTCAGCATGTGGTCGAGCGTGGCGACGGTGCGCGCGAGCATGATCGGCTGCATCTCGCCGCAGCGGATCGCGGCCAGCAGATTGATCCTGTCGGTGATTTGCGAGGCCGCTGCGGCGAAGCTCAGCGTGTCCTGGCCGACCTGATAGGACGAGGGGCAGAGGATGTTGCGGAAGCCGAGCGTCTCGGCGCGCCTGACGATGTCGGAGCAATGTTCCCAGCTCGATTTCAGCCCATCGTCGGGGACGCCGAGATAGGCGTAGTCGTCCGAGCACAGGGCGGCGAACCAGGATACCTCGGCGGCATCGAGATCCGGTGATGTTATGGGCACGACGGTCATCAAAATTCTCCTCGACTCCTGGGACTTGAATATCATCCGCGTTCGTGTAAATCAATAGTGTATCAATTTGAGTGGGTCATTCCCTGGGGAGGGGGAAACGGCTTATGGACACTTATCCCGGCAGCCTGCCGATCTATCTGCAAATCGCCGAACTGCTGGTTCGCGACATCGCGGCCGGCCGTCTGGTCGACGGCGAGAAGCTGGCGCCGGAGCGCGACATGGCGGTGCAGCTCGGCATTGCCGTCGGCACGCTGCGCAAGGCACTGGCGGAACTGCAGAACCGCGGGCTGTTGGAGCGGGTGCAGGGATCCGGCAACTATGTCCGGGCGATCAGCGATCCGAAGAGCGTCTATGCGATGTTCCGGCTGGAACTGATCCAGGGCGGCGGTCTGCCGACCGCGGAATTGCTCGACGTGATGCGGCTCGACAAACCCAAGGGCCTGCCGAAGTTCGGCTTTTCGCCGGAAGGGCATCGCATCCGCCGCATCCGTCGGCTGTCGGGCAAAGTCGCGGCGATCGAGGAGATCTGGCTCGACGGCTCCTATGTGGCGGCGATCACGCCGGAAGACCTGTCGGAATCGCTTTATCTCTACTACCGCACGCGGCTGGGTCTCTGGATCGTCCGGGCTGAAGACAAGATCGACCTCGACACCGTGCCCGACTGGGCACCGCCGGCATTCGGCCAGAAGCCGGGCGCGCCGATCCCCCATGTGCTGCGCATGAGCCAGGCGCAGGACGGCGCCCTGGCCGAGGTTTCCCGCACATGGTTCGACCATTCCGTGGCGCGATACGTATCGCGGCTGCGGTAGAAACAATCGAGTACCGACAAGATGAAATTCGAGACGACACAAGACGGTTTTTTCATTTCGCTGAACGGCCGCAGCATCCTGCGGCACAGCGCTGCCTCGCCCTGCATATTCGTCGGCCAGGGGCAGGAGCGGATGGACATGTACCGCGGCAATTTCGAGGTCGAGGATTACATCGTCGAGCGCAGCGCGCTGCGCCATGCGGATGTCGCCGGCAATGTGGTCAGCCTCTCGGAGGCGGAGGGCCGGGCGCCGCGGCTGGAGCTGACGGTCTCGGAAACCGCTGTGCATTTCCGCTCATTGGACGAGACGATCAACCGCTTCTGGATCCGAATTCATGCGGACAATGACGAGCATGTCTGGGGCGGCGGCGAGCAGATGTCCTATTTCGACATGCGCGGACGCCGCTTTCCGCTCTGGACCTCGGAGCCCGGCGTCGGCCGCGACAAGATGAGCGAGATCACCTTCAAGTCCGACCTGAAGGACAAAGCAGGCGGCGACTACTACAACACAAACTACCCGCAGCCGACCTATATCTCCTCGGCGCGCTATGCCCTGCATGTGGAGACGACCGCCTATTCCGTCTTCGATTTCCGCCGCAAGACGTTTCACGAGATCGAAGCCTGGGCGGTGCCGGAGCGAATCGAGTTTTTCGCCGCACCGAGTTTTATCGAGCTGGTCGAGGCGCTGTCGTTGCGGTTCGGGCGGCAGCCGGAACTGCCGGACTGGGTCTACAGGGGCGCGATCATCGGCCTCAAGGACGGCGTCAATTCCTTCGAGCGGCTGGAAAAGATGCGCAATGCCGGGGTGCAGGTTTCGGGCCTCTGGTGCGAGGATTGGGTCGGGCTTCGCCAGACCTCATTCGGATCGCGCCTCTTCTGGGACTGGCAGGCGAATGACGACCGTTATCCGGACCTGCGCCAGCGCATCGCCGAGCTGAACGGCGAGGGCATCCGCTTCCTCGGTTACGTCAATCCCTATCTCTGTGTCGATGGCTCGCTCTTCCCCGAAGCGGAAGCGGCCGGTTATTTCGCCAAGGACCCGCTCGGCCGCACGGCGATCGTCGATTTCGGCGAGTTCGATTGCGGCGTCGTCGATTTCACCAATCCTGAAGCGGCCGATTGGTTTGCCGAGGAAGTCATCGGCCGCCGCATGCTCGATTTCGGGCTGACAGGCTGGATGGCAGATTTCGGCGAATACCTGCCGATCGATGTGGAGCTCGCGAACGGCATTGATGCCAAGCTGATGCACAATGCCTGGCCAACCCTCTGGGCCGAAGTCAACGCCAAGGCGATTGCCAGCCGCGGCAAGACGGGCAAGGCGCTGTTCTTCATGCGAGCCGGCTTCACCGGCGTTCAGAAACATTGCCCGCTGCTGTGGGGCGGCGACCAGTCGGTGGACTTCTCGCGCCATGACGGGCTGGTCACGGTGATGTGCGCCGCGCTTTCGTCAGGCCTGCTGGGCAACGCCTATCACCATTCCGATATCGGCGGGTATACGAGCCTGTTCGGCAACGTCCGCACGCCGGAACTCTTGATGCGCTGGGCCGAGATGGCAGCCTTCACGCCAGTCATGCGCAGCCACGAGGGCAACCGGCCGCGCGACAATATCCAGATCGACCAGGACCCCGAGGTGCTGGAGCATTTCGCCCGGATGACGCGGATCTACGTGCATCTGGCGCCGTACCTGAAGACTCTCTCCAGCGAAGCCGCCGCCCGTGGCTTGCCGGTGCAGCGGCCGCTGTTCCTGCATCACGAGCATGACCCGAAGACCTATGCCATCCAGGATGCCTATCTTTACGGCTCGGAATTGCTGGTGGCACCGGTCTGGCATGCAGCGCAGGATGTGCGCAGCGTCTATCTGCCTGGTGGGGCGGACTGGGTGCATGTGTGGAGCGGGGTCGAATATACAGGTGGGGAAGAGGTGACGGTTGCGTCGCCGATCTGTTGTCCGCCGGTGTTTTATCGGACGGATGCGGCGTTTGCGGAGATGTTTGCGGCGTTGAGGGATATGTGAGGGTGCGACGCACTCCCAATCTCCCCCCTTGTGGGGGAGATGTCACCAGAGGTGACAGAGGGGGGTGGCGCCGCGAACTCAACTGGCGAAGAGTATGCCGCAGCACCCCCCTCTGCCCTGCCGGACATCTCCCCCTCAAGGGGGGAGATTGAAGGAGGCGCCGTCTCAGTCCAATCTCATCGTGCCGCCCAATTTGCACCGCGGCGGAAGATCGTCTTCATTTGCGGCACGTCGAATTCCTTCGCCTGGTGGCCGAGCGAGGAATAGAAGACGCGACCCTCTCCGTATTTCCGCTTCCAGACCACCGGCATGACGACGCCGTCGATCCAGTAGGCGTGGTCGCCGGTAAACGTCGTCGTCGCCAGAACCTCGTTCGAGGGGTCGACGTGCATGTAATATTGCTCGGACGTGTAGGGGAAATCGGTGATCCCCTCCATCAGCGGGTCGTCCGGCCTCGTGATATTCACCGTGTAGTCGATGATATTGCCGGGATGGGCGACCCACTGGCCGCCGATGATGAACTGGTAGTCGACCGACTCTCGAAAGGCATCGCCCGCGCCGCCGTGATAACCGGCAATGCCGACACCGCTCTGAACGGCTGCCGCGAGGTTCTTCACCTCTTCCTTCTCGATTTTCGACATGGTCATGATCGGCACGATGAGGCTCAGATCATGGATCGAAGGATCGGCGAAGGCCTCGGTCGAATGCTCGAGATAGACCTTGAAACCGTCTTCCTCCAGCATGTCCTTGATGATCTCGGCGCATTCCTGCGGTTCGTGGCCGCTCCAGCCGCCCCATACGATGAGTGCTTCACGCATTTTAGTCTTCCTCCAGAATTATTTCGCCAGCTGGCCGTCAACAAGCGATTCCGACAGCGGAGCGGGCCGCTCCGTCGCCGTGGTGATCTTGATCGTGCGCCCTTCGGCTGAGGCCGTGTGAAAGGCTTCCATGACCTCCAGCACATGCAGTGCCAGATCGCCGTTCGCCCGGTGCGGGCGGTTGGAACGGATCGCGTGGGCCAGGTCCGCGACGCCGATCGAGCGGTAGTTGCCGTCCGCATAGGGCAAGGTGGTGGGCTGGTCCTCGAATTGGCCGCCCTTCTTCAGATAACCGACAGGCCCCTCGAAACGGTTCGGGTCAGGCACGATCAGAGTGCCCTCGGTGCCGTAGACTTCGAGCGGCACATGCTTGTGACCGGCCACGTCGAAGCTCATGCCGATCTGCACGACAGCGCCGTTGGCAAAGGCCATGACGCCCGCCACATGGGTCGGAACGTGCACCGGAATGCGCTCGCCGTTGCGCGGCTCGCTGGTGATGATGCGCTCCTCGCGGGGGGTGATTGCAAAGCCCGCCACCTGCGACACCGGGCCGAGCAGGTTGACGAGATCGGTGATGTAATACGGACCCATGTCGAGCATCGGGCCGCCGCCGACCTCGTAATAGAAGGCGGGGTTCGGGTGCCAGCGCTCGTGGCCAGGGCACATGAAGGTGGCGGTGCCGCCGACCGGAATCCCGATGACGCCCCGGTCGATCAGTTCGCGGGCGGTCTGGTGGCCGCCGCCGAGGAAGGTGTCGGGGGCAGCGCCGATACGCAGGCCCTTGGCCTTTGCAGCCTCCGCCAATTTTTTCCCTTCCGCGAAATTAATCCCGAGAGGTTTTTCCGAATAGGTATGCTTGCCCGCATCGAGCGCCTGCAACCCGACGGCGGCATGCGCCTTGGGGATCGTCAGGTTGACGATGATCTCGATCTTCGGATCGGCGAGCAGCTCATCGACGGTACGGGCCTGGAGATTGAATTCGGAAGCTTTCGCCTCGGCCAGATCGCGGTTGAGATCGCCCAGCCCGCGGATATCGAGAATCGGAAAAGCGGATGTCATCGCCTTCAGGTAGGCGCCCGAAATATTGCCGCATCCGATGATGCCGATACCGACTTTGTCCATTGTTTCCTCCCGATGAATGCTGATGTTTGGCGCGTCAGAGCGCCGGCCCGGTGGTGCTCCAGGGCGATTCGTAAAGTTCGTAAAGTGCTACGGCCGCCGCTCCCTGCGCCCAGAAATCATCCGTCGAATCGTCGAAGACGAGCTCGCTGACACCCTTCAGAGACGGCGGAATGGCGAGTGCATAGGCATCGCGCAGGCTGTTCAGGAACGGTTCGCCGAGTGCCAGCGAGGAGCCGACGAGGATGACGCGCGGCGGCGCGAAAAGCGTGACGATGTTGGCGATCGTCAGCCCGACAGCCTCGCCGGCGCGAACGGCTGCGCCGATCAGCCGGTCGTCGTCGGCCTGGATGAGCGCCTGGACATGGGTCATGCCGCGGCCGAGCCGCACCGCTTCGGCAAAACGCCCGTCCGCCTGCTGTTCGCCGAGGATGGCGCTCTCACCCGCCTGGCTCGAAAGTCGCACGATGCCCTGCGGACCGGTGCCGAGCACGAGATCGCCGAGATTGTGGCTGAGGCCGCCGGCACCGCGGAAAAGCCGGTTGCCATGCAGCACGCCGAGGCCGAGCGTCTGTTCGAGCGAGATCAGGACCATATCCTGCAGATCGCGGGCCTTGCCGAACCAGTGATGGCCGAGCGTGATGGCATGAGCGTCGCTCTCGACGATGGTCGGCGTCGACAGGCGCGTCGACATTTCCGAAGCAAAATCAATGTTGATCTCGCGAAAGATCGGGCTCGAGCGGATGTGTCCGGTGCGGTGTTCGATGACGCCCGGAAGTCCGAGGCAGACGCTGTCGACATCCTCCAGCGACAGGCCGGCGTCGACGACACAGCGGCGCACGCCATCCTCGACGAGATCGGCGATCACCGCGATCGGCTGGCGATCGATCCGGATCGGCAGGGTGAGCTGGGAGAGCACGTCGCCGCGGAAATTGGTGACGACGAAGACCATGCGGCTTGCGGCGATCTTGGCGCCGACGACGCGGGCGGCATCCGGATTGACCTCGAGCATGACGCGCGGCCGGCCGCGCACCGCTTCGTTGCGGATATCGCCCTCATGGCGGGTCAGGATCAGCCCGTCGTCGAGCAGCGAACCGGTGATGGCCGAAACGGTGGTCGTCGAGAGCTCGGTGCGCTCGGAAATCTCCACGCGGGAGATAGGGCCGCGCCGCCGGATCGTGTCCAGCACGCTGAGACGATTCATCGCACGCATGAGTTCTGGATCGGCGGTTTTCATCTCTTGTGCGCACTCGTCGGCTTCTGCACCAAACCGCTATTTAATACGAGGTGCAAATTAAATTCGGTTTGTTCTAGATCTGAATTTATGCGGCATGCAATAGATAAAAGCAGCAAATGCCGCAAATTTTGCCAAAATCAGGCAATGTCGCACAGGGCTATTGACAGATGCGTTGGCCTTGCCGATTATTTAATTCGGATACAGGAATAAAGCTTTGGGAGGAGCGCCTTCAATGTCCAATAGATACTACAGGATGCGTTTGATTTCAGCGACCGCTGTTGCCCTCGCGGGTGGCATGTTCACGGCCGGCGCTGCTGCAGCGGACAGCGTTATTCGCTGGATGCATGTCGAGCAGGTGCCGGGGAACGTCGCGGTCTGGAACCAGATCGCCAGGGATTTCGAGGCCAAGCGCCCGGGCGTCAAGGTCGAGATGCAATTTCTGGAAAACCAGGCCTTCAAGGCTAAGCTGCCGACGCTTCTGCAATCGAAAGACGCGCCAAGCATCTTTTATACCTGGGGCGGCGGCGTCCTCAAGGCGCAGTCCGAGACCGGCACGTTGCGGCCGATCAATGCTGCGATCGACGCGAACGGAGGGGAATGGCGCAAGTCGATCAACGCCTCTGCCGTCGACGGCCTAACCTTCGACGGCAAGGTCTGGGCGTCGGCCGTCAGGACCGGCCTCGTTTCCTTTTATTACAACAAGGAAATGTTCAAGAAGGCGGGGGTCGATGCCTCGAAGATCGCGACTTGGGATGATTTCCTCGGTGCCGTCAAAACGCTGAAGCAGGCCGGCGTCACGCCGATTGCCGGCGGCGGGCGGGACAAGTGGCCCCTGCATTTCTACTGGAGCTATCTTTCGATGCGCGAGGCGGGGCAAAAGGGCTTTGCCGATGCCAAGGCCGGCAAGAACGACGGCTTTGCCGGCAAGCCTTTCGTCAAGGCCGGCGAGCGCCTGGCCGAGCTCGGTAAGCTTGAGCCGTTCCAGAATGGCTATCTGGGTGCGACCTGGAACGATGCGCTTGCCACGTTCGGCGATGGCCGTGCTGCGATCATCCTGAGTTTCGAGAATACACCCTCGACCCAGGCGTCGAATTCGACCAGCCGCAAAGGCCTTGCCGACGACAATATCGGCCGCTTCCCGTTCCCCGTCGTCAGCGGAGGGGCCGGTGTGACCACCGACAGTTTCGGCGGTCTCAACGGATGGGCGGTCACCAAGAACGCGCCGCCTGAAACCGAGGAATTCCTCCGCTACATGGCAAGCGCCGACGTGCAGAAGCTTCTCGCCAGGGATACGCAGATCATGCCCGTCGCCAAGGGTGCGAGCGAAGCGATCTCCAAGCCACTGCTGAAGGAAGTTGCCGAAGCTCTTGCCAAGGAAACCTGGCACCAGAACTTCCTCGACCAGGACCTCGGTCCCAATGTCGGTGCGATCGTCAACGACATCAGCGTAGAAGTGGTCTCCGGCAGCATGAAACCGGCTGCCGCGGCGCAGCAAATCGAGGACGCCTATTCCCTCGAGCGAAAGTAAGCGCAGCGCCGGCGCTCCCGCTCCCCTAAGGTTCCAGCAACCCTGGGAGCGCCGGTTCCCGTCCTCGCCTGACGGCGTCTCGCAGCCTGAAAGGCTCGAAAATCGATGAGCGATATGCTGATGTCTGCCAATGCCGTCCCGTCCGGGAATACACTTGCGGTATCGCGGCGCCGCAAGCGGTCCCTTGCCAACAGCAAGTGGCCGGTACTGATCCTGTTCCTGCCGCCGGCGCTTCTTCTGTTCACGGTGCTGGTCATTCTGCCCATGGGCGAGGCCGCCTGGTATTCCTTCTACAACTGGAACGGCTATGGCAGTCCGACGCAATGGGTCGGCTGGCGCAACTACCAGCTCATTTTCCGCAACAGCGCCTTCACCCAGGCATTGATCAACAACGGTCTGATCGTGCTTGCCTCGCTTTGCGTGCAGGTTCCGCTGGCGCTCTGGCTGGCGACGATGATCTCCAGCCGGATCAAGGGCGCGCTGTTCTTCCGGCTGATCTTCTTCCTGCCCTACGTGCTCGCGGATGTCGCGGCCGGCATGATCTGGCGTTTCGTCTACGATGGGGATTTCGGTCTCGTTGCCGGTATCTCGCAGATGCTCGGCGTCGAGCCGCCGTTCTGGCTGGCCGATCGGGACCTGGCGATCTACGCGATATTGGGCGTCGTGGTCTGGAAGTATTTCGGCTTTCACATGATGCTCTTCATCGCCGGCCTGCAGGCGATCGACAAGAGCGTGCTGGAAGCGGCTGACATCGACGGTGCGACCGGTTTCCAAAAATTCCGGCTTGTGACGTTGCCGCTGCTCGGTTCCACCGTGCGTCTTTCCGTCTTCTTTGCGGTCGTGGGCTCGCTGCAGCTTTTCGACATGATCATGCCGCTCACCGGCGGGGGGCCGTCGAACTCGACGCAGACGATGGTGACGTTCCTGTACAATTTCGGGGTGACCCGCATGCAGGTCGGGTTCGGCAGCGCCGTCGGCGTGGTGCTGTTCGTGATCTGCGTGACGCTCGCCTTCAGCTACAAGCGGGTGTTCATGCGCAATGACTGATATTTCGACAGCACAGCCCATCGATGCCGCCAGCGCGCCGACGTCCGGCCAGCGGATCCGCGCCGGCACGCAGGTCTATATGTACGTGTCGCTGATCATCGTGGCGGCAATCGTGGTGGTCCCGCTCATCAGCACAGCGCTCGGCGGCTTCAAGACCCTTGGCGAACTGCGCGGCAACCCCTTCGGCCTGCCGACGGAATGGCAGTGGTCGAACTACACGGATATCATCGTCAGCAAGCGCTACTGGCTGCAGATGAGCAATTCGCTGATCATCGCCCTGCTGACGGTGTTCCTGACGTTGACCTTCGGCGCCATGGCCGCCTTCTGCTTCGCGCATATCCGCTTCTTCGGCGCCGATTACCTGGTCAACTATTTCCTGATCGGGCTGATGTTCCCGGCAGCGACGGCCATCCTGCCGCTCTACATCCGCATCCGTGATCTGGGGCTCATCGATACATACTGGGGCGTGGTGCTGCCGCAGGTGGCGTTCGGCATGGGTATGAGCATCATGCTGTTCCGCAACTACTTCCGCAATTTGCCGTCCGAGCTCTTCGACGCGGCCTTCGTGGATGGCTGCGGCTACATGCGCTTCTTCTGGCACATCACGCTGCCGCTATCGCGGCCGATCATCGCCACCGTCGGCATCATCTCCTTCGTCGGCAGCTGGAACAGTTACATCGTGCCGCTGATCATGCTGAATTCCGAGAGCCGTTATCCCTGGCCGCTCGGCATCATGATCTATCGGGGCGAATTCAGCACCGAATGGCAGCTGGTGCTGGCCTTCATCACACTCACCATCCTGCCAACCATCATCGCCTTCTTCCTGGCCCAGAAGCACATCATCGCCGGTCTGACCGCCGGTGCGGTGAAGTCCTGAGCCCCGACCCGGAGTAATTCGCATGGCATCCGTCGAACTCAGACAAGTCCGCAAGGCCTATGGGGCGCTCTCGGTCATCCACGGCGTGTCGCTGGCGATCGAAGACGGCGAGTTCGTCGCGCTGGTTGGTCCGTCCGGCTGCGGAAAATCGACGCTGCTGCGGATGATTGCCGGGCTTGAGGAAATCACCGCCGGCGAGGTCATCATCGACAACGCTGTCGTCAACGAGCTTACGCCGCGCGAGCGCAACATCGCCATGGTGTTCCAGTCCTATGCGCTTTATCCGCACATGACGGTCGCCGAGAACATGGGCTTCAACCTGCGCCTTTCCGGAACCCCGAAGCCGGTGATAGCCGAACGCGTCGCCGAGGCGGCGCGCATGCTCGACCTGATGCCGCTTCTCGACCGCAAGCCGGCGCAGCTTTCCGGCGGCCAGCGCCAGCGCGTCGCCATGGGCCGGGCGATCGTCCGCAACCCGGCCGTCTTCCTGTTCGACGAACCGCTTTCAAACCTCGACGCGAAACTCCGCGTGCAGATGCGCTCGGAGATCAAGCAGCTGCACCAGAAGGTCGGGACGACCTCGATCTACGTCACCCACGACCAGATCGAGGCGATGACGCTCGCCGACCGGATCGTCGTCCTCAACCAGGGTAGGGTGGAGCAGGAGGGCACGCCGATGGAGCTTTATCGCAAGCCGGCCAACCTCTTCGTCGCCGCCTTCATCGGTTCGCCGGCGATGAACATTCTCGACGGTACCGTCGATGGCGATGGCGGCGAGGCTGCCGCGCGTCTCGGCGACGGTACCTCGATCCGCATCGCGCCGGAGCGCAAGGTGAAGCGCGGTCAGGCGATCAAGGTGGGCCTGCGTCCGGAACACCTGAGCCCTGGTGCGGGCGGGACGGCGCTTGCCGGCCAGACACTGCTGGTCGAGCCGACCGGCGCGCAGACCCACATCGTCTTCGATCTCGCCGGCCATCCGGTGGTCGCGATCGTCGACGGCGAATATCCGGCCCGCTACGGCGCACGGTTCGAAGCCAACATCCCGGCCGAACAGGTACATGTCTTCGACCGCGAAACGGGCGTTGCCCTCTAGCTCGGCATTGCCGCAACAGGCCTCAGAAGCTTTCGAGCCTGATGTCGGCCGGCCGCGAGTGGGTGAGGATGTAGCGGCCGTTCGGCAGGTCGTTGCCGTCGAGTTTCCACGCGATCTGCGCCTCGTCGAGCCCGTAATGCACCCAACGCGCCTTGAGCCGCTCGCGCAGCACCTCTTCCGAAGGGCCGACGAAGATCGTGAAGTCGAACATCTCGGCGAGCCGCGACCACGGCGCTTCGTCAATCAGCAGGTAGTTGCCTTCCGCCAGAACGATATGGGTGTCGGGGGAGATGGGGCGGGCCGAGGCGATGGCGATCTCGCGCGATCGATCGAAGACCGGCACCAGCACTTCCTCGTCTCCCTGCCGCACCGCTCTCAGGATGTCGGCAAAACCGCGCACGTCGAAAGTCTGCGGCGCGCCCTTGCGGGGCAACAGGCCGCGGGCTTCGAGGAGGCCATTGTCGAGGTGGAAGCCGTCCATCGGCAGGATTTCGGCGGTTTCCCCTCTCGCCAGGAGGGCTTCGTGCAGGGCGTCGGCGAGCGTGGATTTTCCGCCGCCCGGCGGGCCGGCGACCGCAACGATGAAACGTCGCCTGTCGCTCGCCCGCTCGATGACGGTGTTGGTGATGTCGTCCAGTGTCATTGCGCCGACGCCTTGCGTTTCATTTTATCGAAATGAACTTCTAGCGTCCCGCAATACGTTCAGGCAATCCACGAAGGGATGGATGCGGCGCGGGGATGAGGTCCTATCGAGCGTTCTCCCTGGCCGCCTTCAGGGCGTCCCAAACCCTGTAAGGCGTCGCGGGCATGTCGAAATCCTCGACGCCGGCCGAGCGAAGCGCATCCAGGACGGCGTTCATCAGCGTCGGCAGCGCCCCGGTCGTGCCGGCCTCGCCGCCGCCCTTGACGCCGAGCACATTGGTGGGCGAGGGCGTCGGCAGGTCGAAGAAGCGCGGCGTTGGCATGAAGTCGGCGCGGGGCATGAAATAATCCATGAAGCTGGCAGTCAGCATCTGGCCGCTATCGCGATCATAAACGATATGCTCGCCGAAGACCTGGCCCGCGCCCTGGGCGAGGCCGCCGTGCATCTGGCCTTCGAGCAGCGTGTGGTTGATGACATGGCCGGCATCATCGACGCCGATATAGGAGGTGACCTTGGTCTCGCCGGTATTCGGGTCGATCTCCACTTCGGCCACATGCACGCCGCCGGGGAAATTTCGCTCCGGCTGGATCGAGGCGAGCGTATCCAGTGCGTTGCCCTCCGGCGTGACGTTGCGGGCGGCGAGCTCCAGAAGCGAGACCGACATGTTGGTGCCGGCCACCTTGTAGTGGCCGTCATCGAACTCGATGTCGGTTTCCGAGGCTTCCAGTGCCTCGGCGGCGAGCTTCAGGCCCTTCTTGACCACCTCGCGGGAGGTGATCGTGAGGGAGGCGCCGTGCGAGGCCATGGTCCGCGATCCCATGGTGCCGGCACCCTTGAGCCTGTGAGGCGCATGAACGCTGTTGGCGCGCAGGTTGATCAGGTTCTCGTCGATGCCGAGTTCCCTGGCGACCAGCCGCGGCAGCACCGTCTCGTGGCCCTGACCGGCGGATCCGGACAGCGTGTAGAGCGCCAGCGTGCCGTCCGCCTCGAAGCGGATTTCGGTTTCTTCCGGCATATGGCCGCCGCCCGACGGCTCGACGAAGACGCCCATGCCGATGCCGCGCAGATTGCCGCGTTTCTCGGACTCCGTCCGGCGGGCTTCGAAACCACCCCAATCGGAGACCGATACGGCCTCTTCCAGCATCGCGACATAGCCGCCGCTGTCGTAGATCGTGGTCGGTGTCGTGTAGGGGTAGGCGTCGTCGGGGATGAGGTTCTTCCGGCGGATTTCGATCCGGTCCATGCCGAGATCGGTTGCGGCCTGATCCACCAGCCGCTCGACGAAATAATTGATGTCCGGACGGCCTGCGCCGCGATAGGCGGCGATCGGCGAGGTATTGGTGAAGGCGAGGCGGTTGAGGCCGAATACCGCTGGGATGCGGTAACAGCCGGTGCCCGTCAGCATCGGGTTCAGGACGTTGATCAGCGCGCCGGGCGGCGAATGATAAGCGCCGAGATCGCAAACGATATTCATCCGGATGGCGAGGAAGTCGCCGGTTTCGCTGAGAGCAAGCTCGCCGGTGAACCTGACAGCGCGGCCGTGATAATCGGCGAGGAAGCTTTCCGTGCGGCTGGCCGTCCAGCGCACCGGCCGACAGAGTTTCCTGGCTGCGAGCATGATCGCCGCATATTCCGGATAGGCCGCGCCACGGATGCCGAAGCTGCCGCCGACATCGCCCATGTGATGCCGCACCTTTTCCGGCGGGTGGTCGGTGAAACGGGCAAGGCCATCGGCGAGGCCCGTGCCCTGGCTGGCGGAATAGACGTCGAAGACCTCCGTCTCGGCGTCGTATGCCGCCATGAAGGATTTGAGTTCGAGCGGGTTGGCGGCGACGCGTTGCGACTCGACCGTCAGTGTCGAGATATGCGCGGCCTTGGCGAAGGCTTCATCGGCCGTCGCCCTGTCGCCGAAACTGTGCAGGAAAACCAGGTTGCCCGGCACCTCGTCGAAAAGCTGCGGCGCGCCGTCTTCCAGCGCTGCCTCCGGATCGATGATAGCCGGCAGGTCCTCGTAATCGACCGCGATCAGCTCGACCGCATCGGCAGCCGCCTCGGCACTGTCGGCCACGACCATGGCAACCGGTTCGCCGACGAAACGGACGCGGTCGGTCGACAGCGCATAGCGGTGCGGTGCCTTGATCTTCATCCCATCGACGCCGGGGAAAGAGACCAGCGGGCCGGGAGCGATCAGGTTTGCTTCGAGCGCATCCTTGCCGGTCAGCACGATATGGACGCCCGGTGCGGCGAGCGCCGCCTCGACATCGATCGAAACGATGCGCGCATGCGGCTGGTCGGCTCTCAAGAATGCGGCGTGGAGCTGGTTATCCAGCACCTTGTCTGCGGTATAGGCGCCCTGGCCGGTAACAAGTCTTATGTCTTCCCGGCGACCGGTGAAGACCTCGTGATCACTGCTCAAAACCACTCTCCCACGCCATGCAATTTTCTGCCGGAGATATCTCTACCGCCTCTGAGCCGCGAATGGAAAGCCGCCTCTGGTCTACCTTTTTCTACTTCGTCACATCGATCACCACACGCCCGCGAATTTTCCCCGCAATAATATCCTCGGCGAGTTGCGGCAGGTTGGACATCGGCTCCGTCGTGGTGATTTCCGAAAGCTTGGCGGGATCGAGATCGCGGGCGAGCCGCGCCCATGCCGACAGACGCTGTTCTCGGGTGGCGATGACGCTGTCGACCCCGATCAGCGTCACGGCACGCAGGATATGCGGCAGCACGGTTCCCGTAAGGTCGGCCCCGCCGGCAAGGCCGCAGGCGGCGATGGCGCAGCCGCGCATCGTCTGGGAGAGCGCGTTGACGAGCGTCGTCGAGCCGACGCTATCGATGCCGCCGGTCCAGCGTTCCTTTTGCAGCGGACCGCCCTTTTCGGCAAGCGCGGCGCGATCGATAAAATTGGTGGCACCGAGCGAGGCGAGGTAGTCGTGCGTTTCCGGACGACCGGTTGAGGCGGTGACGTTGTAGCCGCGGGCTGCCAGCAGCGCGACTGCCACCGAGCCGACGCCGCCGGCTGCACCGGTGACCAGCACTTCGCCCTCACCGGGCTTGATCGAACCCCATTTTTCCAGCGCATCGACGCAGAGTGCCGCGGTATAACCCGCGGTGCCGATTGCCATCGCCTGTTCCATCGAAAAAGCGTCGGGCAGGCGGATCAGCCATTCCGGCTTGACGCGCTGGTAGCGGCCGAAGGCGCCCCATTCGGTTTCGGAAAGGCCCCAGCCGTTCAGCACGACCTTGTCGCCGGCCTTCCATTCCGGCGAGCGGGATTCGACGACGGTGCCGGAGAGGTCGATGCCGCCGATCATCGGCATCCGCCTGGCGATGCGGCCCTTGCCAGTGATCGCCAAGCCGTCCTTGTAGTTGAGCGTCGAATAGGCGATCTCGACCAGCACGTCATTGTCGGGAAGATCGGCGATCGAGATCTCCCTGAAGGCGCCTTTCGGCTTGCCGTCGACGGCATCGATCACCATGGCGGTGAAGGTCTCGGTCATGTCTCTCTCCCGATATCGTGGCGATGTTGGTTTTTAAGCGGAGGCCTGTGTGGCGGCATCGCGCCTGGCGCGCGCGTCGAGCACGGCGGAATAACTTTCGCGCACATAGGCCAGCAGCCGGGCCAGCGCATCGGCGGCCTTGGCATCCTCGCGGCTGCGCACCGCGTCGACGATTTCCTGGTGCAGCGAGGCGACGTGGCGCCGTTCGCGAACCCGGAAGACGATCATGTTGGTGATCGGAATGAAGGCCTCGATGACGGTGTACATCATCAGCTTCAACGGGCCGTTGCCGGTCGATTCCACCAGCGCTCTGTGAAAACGCACGTCCGAAGCGCAGAAATCTTCGTCGCTAACAGCCTCGTCGAGCTGCACCGCGATTTCCGCTTCCATCGCAGCGAGGTCGGTTTCGCTGCGATTTGCGGCGGCCAGCCGGCAGCAGACGGCTTCCGTTTCCAGCCTGGCGGTGATGATCTCTTCGATGTCGAAGGCGCCGATGCCGACCAGCAGGGTGGCGGCGCCGGTGATTGCCTTCGAAAGACCTTCCGGGTCCGGCCGCTTGACGAAATTGCCGCCGGTCGGTCCGCGTTTGGAATGGATGAGGTTCTGGGCCGCGAGGCGCTTCAGGGCCTCGCGCACCGTCGGGCGGGAAATGCCGAAGCTTCGGGCAAGTTCTTCCTCGGTTGGCAGGCGTTCGTCGATCTTCAGCCGGCCGTCCATGATTGCGGAACGGATATTGTCCGATACTTGTCTGGCGATGCCCGTGCGGACGACCTCGTCGTATTTGAGGATCATGTCACCCTTCCCATGGTTCCTGCCATAGTGATGCCACGGGAGGGGCAAAAAGGCTACTGCTTTTTAAATATAGGTTTGACAAATAGGGGAATGGGAATAACTTCGCCCCCAAGAAAAAAGGGGAACGAGAGAATGGGCGCAATCGCATTCGGCCGAGCCGGAGCGCAGGGCTGGGACGCAGGTTTTGCGGGGGAGGCGGGCTTTGTCCTCTGACCGCGTGAACCGTCTTGTCTCCAGTCTCCAAAACAGGCTGGATGCCGCTGCGATCCTCACCGGCGATGCGATTTCGGATGGTTATGCTGCGGATGCGACCGCTCGAGGCAGCCGGCCAGCCGCTGTCCTGCGTCCGCGCAATACCGAAGACGTTTCCGCCGTTCTTTCCACCGCCAACGAACTTCGCCAGCCGATCGTGGTGCAGGGGGGCCGCACCGGGCTTTCCGGTTCTTCCCGGCCCGTCGAGGGCGAAGTTTCCATCTCGCTCGAACGGATGAACGGCATCGAGTCGATCGACGTCGCGGCGCAGACGATGATCGTCAAGGCGGGCACGCCGCTGCAGGTCGTCCAGCAGGCGGCAAGCGACGTCGGCCTGTTCTTCGGCGTCGATATCGGCGCACGCGGCACGGCCACGGTCGGCGGCAATATCGGCACCAATGCCGGCGGCATCCGGGTTCTGCGTTACGGCATGTACCGGGCGCAGGTCATGGGGCTGGAAGCGGTGCTGCCGGACGGCACGGTCCTCTCCTCGCTGAAGGGCCTGCCCAAGGACAATTCCGGCTACGACCTCAATCCGTTGTTCATCGGCACCGAAGGCACGATCGGTGTCGTGACACGCGCCTGCCTGAAACTGCATCCGAAACCGCAGATCGAGCGCAACGCCTTCATCGCCCTGCCATCGCTGAAGGCGGCGCAGGATCTGCTGGCGCGGCTGCGGGTGGAACTCTCCGGCCTCATCTCCGCGTTCGAGGCGATCTTTCCGAATGTCTACGAAGGCACGGTCGACCATATGGGGATCCGCCCGCCGGTCGAGAAAGGGGCCGGCATGTATGCGATGGTCGAGATCCAGGGCCAGGCGCCGGATCAGGACAAGGAGCGTTTCGAAGCGGCGCTTGCCGCGGCTTTGGAAGACGGGCTTGCCACCGACGTGGTCCTCTCCAATTCGTTGCGCGAGTTCAATGGGCTCTGGGGCATTCGCGACGGCATCAACGACTACCTGTTCGGCAATGGAGTGACGATCGGCTTCGATATTTCCGTGCCGCTGTCCCGCATGCAGGAATTCCTCGACAGGGCCGCGCTCGCCGTCGACGAGATCGATCCGGAGGCGCGCACCTATATTTTCGGCCACCTGGGCGACGGCAACCTGCATTACTGCATGTTCAGCCATCATGAGGAAAAGGTCGCCGAGGCGATATTCTCGGGCATCGAGGCGGTCGGCGGCGGTGTTTCCGCCGAACACGGGATAGGCACCGACAAGGTGAAATACCTGAAATATGCCCGCAGCGAAGCCGAGATCGCCACGATGCGCCGGCTGAAAGCCGCGTTCGATCCGAACTACATTCTCAATCGCGGCCGGGTCTTCGAGGCGCCGGTGTCCGTGCAGCAGGCGGAGCGCGCGTAGATGTCGATCCATGCCGCGCCGGAAAAAAGCCCCTCGGACAGCAAGGTCAGCCTCGACGACCGCTACACGCTGGAAAAAGGCCGCATCCTGGTGTCGGGCACGCAAGCGCTGGTGCGCCTGCCGATGATCCAGCGCCAGCGGGATCTGGCGCGAGGCTTGAATACGGCCGGTTATGTTTCCGGTTACCGTGGCTCGCCGCTCGCCGGTTTCGACCGAGAGATGGCGCGTGCGAAAAAGTTTCTCGATGCCGCGCATGTAAAATTCCATCCGGGCCTCAACGAGGACATGGCGGCGACCGCCGTCTGGGGCACCCAGCAGACGGGCATGTTTCAGGGCTCGCGTTACGACGGCGTGTTCGGCATGTGGTACGGCAAGGGGCCGGGTGTCGACCGCAGCATGGATGTCATCCGCCACGCCAACGCGATCGGCACCAACCCGAACGGCGGCGTGCTGCTGCTGGTCGGAGACGATCACGGCGCGGTTTCCTCCACCCTGCCGCATCAGAGCGAGCACAACCTGATCTCGGCCATGGTGCCGCTGCTGTCGCCGGCCGGCGTCGGCGAATATATCGAATACGGCCTGCTCGGCATTGCGATGAGCCGCTATTCCGGCGCGTGGGTGGGCTTCAAGTGCCAGACCGAGATTGTCGAATGCTCGGCGACGGTCGATCTCGATCCGGACAGACCGCAGATCGTCATTCCCGACGAGACCTTCGCACCGGACGGCCTGTCGCTGCGCTGGCCGGACGGGCCGCATGCGATGGAACTGAGACTCGAGCGCAAGATGCTCGCCGTGCAGGCTTTTGCCCGCGCCAACCGGCTGGATCGCCCGATCTGGGGAACCACCGGCCGCGCCCGGCTTGGCATCGTCTCGACCGGCAAGTCCTGGCTCGATCTTCTGGGCGCGCTGGCCCTGCTCGGCATTGACGAAGCTCGTGCCGCCGAACTCGGCATCGCGCTCTACAAGGTCGGCATGGTCTGGCCGCTGGAGCCGCAGGGCATCGCGGAGTTCGCCTCGCGTGCGGACGAATTGCTTGTGGTCGAGGAAAAACGCTCGATCCTCGAAGACCAGATCAAGGCGCAGCTCTTCAACCTGCCCATAGAGCGGCGTCCGCGCGTTTTCGGCAAGGCCGGCGAGAACGGCGCGACGTTGCTGCAGGCGATCGGCGAGATCGGCACGCTGTCGGTCGCCAAGGCCATCCTTTCCCGGCTCGATTATCTCGACGAGGCGCTGCAGGCCAAGGCCCGTTTCGTGGAAGAAATGTCGATCGCCATGGGCGTCGAGGCGACCGCGCTCAAGCGCGAGGCCTATTTCTGCTCCGGCTGTCCGCACAGCGTCTCGACCCGCCTGCCGGAAGGAAGCCGCGCTTCTACCGGCATCGGCTGCCACATGATGATCATCGGCAACGAGGACCGCAACACTTCGACCTTTACCCAGATGGGCGGCGAGGGCGGCTCGTGGATCGGTCTGTCTCCCTTCACGGACGAGAAACATATCTTCGTCAACATGGGCGACGGCACCTATTTCCATTCCGGCCTGCTCGCCATCCGCGCCGGGATCGCCGCACGAGTCAACGCCACCTACAAGATCCTCTACAATGACGCGGTCGCGATGACCGGCGGCCAGAAACATGACGGCGACGTCACCGTTCCGGGTATCGTTGGCCAGATGCTGGCCGAAGGTGCGGCGCGTGTCGTGGTGGTCGCGGAGCGGCCGGAGGTCTGGCAGGGCAAGCTGCCGCGCGAGGTTTCGATCCATCACCGCGACGAACTCGACGCCGTCCAGCGCGAGCTGCGCGACATCCCCGGCGTCACCGTGCTGGTTTACGACCAGGTCTGCGCCGCCGAAAAGCGCCGCCGGCGCAAGCGCGGTGCCTATCCGGTATCGGACAAACGCGCCTTCATCAACGAGCTCGTCTGCGAAGGCTGCGGCGACTGTTCCGCCGTCTCGAACTGCATCTCGATCGAGCCGCAGGAAACCGAACTCGGCCGCAAGCGCCGCATCAACCAGTCGAGCTGCAATACCGATCTTTCCTGCATCAAGGGTTTCTGTCCGAGCTTCGTCACCGTCGAAGGCGGCAGCATCCGCAAGCCGGCGGCGAAATCGAAGGTGGTGACGGCCGACGACCTGCCGCTACCCACGTTCACCGCGACTTTCGACACGCCCTACAGCATGCTGCTCGCCGGCATCGGCGGCACCGGCGTCATCACCGTCAGCGCCATTCTAGCTCAAGCGGCGCTTCTTGACGGGCTGGCCTTGGTGACGCTCGACCAGACCGGGCTCGCGCAGAAGAACGGCTCGGTCGTTTCGCATATCCGGCTGGCGAAAGATCCGGCGCAGATTAATGCCGTGCGGGTCGGCCCCGGCGAAAGCGATCTCGTGCTCGGCTTCGATATCGTCGTTGCTGCACAGAAGAATTCGCTCGCCTCGTTTGCGAAGAACAAGACGCGCGCCATCATCGACGACCATTTCGCGCCGACCGCGTCCTTCGTGAAGGACACGACGATCGATTTCCGGCAGGAGGCGACGCTGAAATCGTTGCGCCGTGCCGCTGGAGATGAAGCTGTCGAGACGGTTGCCGCGACCGACATGGCAACCGCGCTGCTGGGCGACGCGATCGCTGCGAACATGTTCCTGCTCGGCCATGCCTGGCAGCGCGGGCTGATCCCCATCAGCCTCGCCGCCATCGACAAGGCGATCGAGCTCAACGGCACCGGCATCGCCACGAACCGCGCCGCCTTCGATTGGGGCCGCCGAGCTGCGGTGGATGTGGAAGCCGTTGCGCGTGCGGCGGGCCTCGTGAAGCCGGAGCCGAAGGCCGAGACGCTGGAGGAGATGGTCGCCAAGCGCGTCGCCTTCCTGATCGATTACCAGAATGCCGCCTATGCCAAGCGCTACGAGGGTCTGGTGGATGTCGCGAAATCGGTCGAGGCGGAGCTGCGTGGCGTGACCGGTTTTGCCGAGGCGGTGGCGAAAAACGCTTTCAAGCTGATGGCCTACAAGGACGAATACGAGGTCGCCCGCCTGCATCGCGACAGAAGCTTTGAAAAGAAGCTCGCCGAGCAGTTCGAAGGCGACTTCAAGATCAAGCATCACCTCGCACCGCCGATGATCGCCAGGATCGACCGGCGCACCGGCCATCCCGCCAAGATCGCCTTTGGCGCCTGGATCCGCCCCGCCTTCGGGTTTCTGGAAAAACTGAAGTTCCTGCGCGGTACGGCCTTCGATCCCTTTGGCCGCACTGCCGAGCGGCGGATGGAGCGGCAGCTGATCGAGGACTATTTCGATCTCGTGGCCGAGCTTTCGGCCGGGCTGGATGCCGGCAATCATGCGCTTGCCGTCGAGCTCGCCGGCCTACCGGACATGGTTCGCGGTTTCGGCCATGTGAAGCTCGCATCCGTCGAGCGTTTCGAAAAGCGTAAAACCGATCTCGTTGCGAAATGGCGGGCGAGGGAGCCGCTCACCCATGTCGCGTAACCGTTCCCGTATCCGAGAGTGACCAGCATGGCAGAGAAGATCATCATCGATACCGACCCCGGCCAAGACGACGCGCTGGCCATCCTGTTGGCGCTCGCCAGCCCGGAAATCGAGGTTCTGGGGATCGTCGCCGCCGCAGGCAACGTGCCGCTGTCGCTGACGACGAAGAACATCCGCAAGATCTGCGAACTCGCCGGCCGTTCGGACATCAAGGTATTCGCCGGCTGCAGCCAGCCGATGACCGGGCCGCTCGTCACCGCCGAACATGTCCACGGTGCGACGGGTCTCGACGGCGCCGATCTTCCCGAACCGACGATGCCGCTTCAGGAACAGCAGGGTATCGATTTCATCGTCGAGACGCTCGCAAGCGAACCGGCGGGTACCGTCACCGTCTGCACGCTCGGGCCACTCACCAATCTCGGCAAGGCTTTGACACGGGCGCCCGAAATCGCCGCCCGCATCAAACAGATCGTGCTGATGGGCGGCGGGCTGTTCGAGGGCGGCAACATCACGCCGGCGGCGGAATTCAACATCTATGTCGATCCGCAGGCTGCGGCCGTGGTGTTCGGTTCTGGCGTGCCGATCGTGATGATGCCGCTCGACGTCACCCACCAGACGCTGACGACCCGCGCTCGCGTTGCCGCAATCCAGGCAATCGGCACCCCGCTTTCCGACGCTGTGGTCGGCTGGCTCGATTATTTCGAGCGCTTCGACGTGGCAAAATACGGCAGCGACGGCGGGCCGCTGCACGATCCGAACGTGATCGCCTACCTCGTAAAGCCGGAGCTTTATTCGGGCCGGCTCTGCAACGTGGAGATCGAGACGGAGTCGGAACTCACCAAGGGCATGACAGTCGCCGACTGGTGGGGCGTTTCTGGCCGGCCGAAGAACGCGATGTTCATGCGCGATGTCGATGCCGACGGTTTTTATGCGCTGCTGACCGAGCGGCTGTCATGGTTCGGACGCGCGGAGAATGCCGCTCCACCGAAGCTGCGGCTGGTCTGATCAGTCGCGCTTCCGCGGGATGATCAGCGCGTCGAGGATGCGCACGCCTTTGCCCTCGGGCAAGACCGCTACCGGATTGAGGTCGACCGCCTCGATATCGTCGCAATATTGCGCGGCGAACTCCGATATCTTGACCAGCAGCTCGGCGAGTGCCCTGCGGTCCGCCTTCGGCGCGCCGCGATAGCCTTCCAGCAGCGATGCCAGTTTAGTCTCGCCGATCATAACGTCGGCGCGGGCAAGGTCGATCGGCAGGAGGTCGAAGGCGCTGTCCTTCACCAATTCCACCAGCACCCCACCGATGCCGACGACGAGGCCGAAACCGAAGGGTTCGTGGCGCACGAGGCCGACCAGGGCCTCGACACCGCCCGTCACCATTTCCTGTACCGAAACGCCGCGCAGATCCGCATTCGGGGCGTAGGCACGGGCGCTTGCGATGATGGCGTCGAAGGCGGCGCGAGCTTCGCTCTCCGAGCCGATGCCGAGCTTCACGCCGCCGGCTTCGGACTTGTGCAGAATATCCGGCGACTCGATCTTTAAGACGACCGGGAAGCCAAGTTTCCGAGCTGCTTCCGCGGCGGCATCGGCGCTGGTCACGAGTTGTTCGCTCGGGACCGGCAGGCCCTCGGCGGCGAGCAGTTGCTTGGCCTCGCGTTCGGTCAAAGCACCGGCGGGGAGGCTTTTCTTTGTCGCGGTTGTCTTGTCGGGCCAGGAGACGAGGTGGCTTTGAGTGATCAGGCTGCGGACGGCTGTCAGCGCGCTTTTCGTGCCGCGCAGCACCGGCACATTCGAAAGCTTGGCCTCGACATCCGGATGATGGCCGGAGGAGAGGTTGCTCATGAACACGACCGGCACCTTGCCTGTTTGCGCATAGCCGGAAACTGCCTCAGCGATGCTGAGATATTCGGAGGCGCAGAAATCGTCGAGACCAACGGGTGCGTCCTGGGTCGCGACGATCAGGCCGACCGAAGCATCGTCGGCGAGCGCGTGCAGGACATCGCGGTAGATCTTGCCGTCCGCGAAGACGACGCCGGTCGTATCGAGCGGGTTCTGGGGGGTAGCGAAGGGGGGCAGCAGCGCCTTTACGTGTTCGACCGTTTTGGGCTGCAGGTCAGGCAACGAAAGGCCGACCTCATCGGCGACATCGGAAACATGCGCGACGCCGCCGCCGGAGACGCCGACGATGGCGACGCCGGGCTTGGCGGGCCGGTCCTTCAGGTCCAGGCAGAGCGTCGCCGTTTCCATGAAGCCGTCCATGTCCGGCACTTCGATGATGCCGGCCCGGCGGAAGAAGGCGCGATAGGCGTCGTTGCTGCCGGCGAGCGAGCCTGTGTGAGCGGCGGTCGCCTGGGCACCGCGTTCCGAGCGGCCGGCACGAAGGGCGATCACCGGCTTGTTGGCCGCATGCATCTTCTCCATCGCCGCCGCGAGTTTCTGCGGTTCGCGGATAGCCTCGATGACGATGCCGACGGCGCTGGTCTCATCATCCGTCGCGAGGAATTCGAGATAGTCAGGAATATCGGTTGTGGCGCTGTTTCCAGAGGAGACGATGTGGCTGAGTCCGAAGCGGCCGGTATTGCCAAGCGCGATCGCACTGGCGCCGGAATGCGAGAGGATCGCGAAACGGCCCCTTTCGAGATTGGTCGAGAGGCTGGACGAATAGAGCGCGGCGCCGGAGCTCAGGTTGAAGAGGCCGAGACAGTTCGGGCCGCAGATCGCCATGCCGTAACGCTCGGCGATCTCGACCAGTAGCCGCTGGCGTTCACGACCGGCTTCGTCCAGTTCCGCGAAACCGGAGGCCAGCACGACCGCCGCCTTGACGCCGGTGCTGCCGGCCTCTTCGAGGGCCGCGATCACCTTGTCGGCGGCGATGCCGATCACGGCCACGTCAGGTGGCGTATTGAGCGCGGAGAGGGAGGGCGAGGCGGGAAGCCCGAAGATTGTCCCGGCTCTCGGATGCACCGGAACGATATGTCCCTGATAGCCGAAGCGCATCAGGTTCTTCATGAGGTAGCTGGAGGAGGCGTCGGCGCGCTCGGTGGCGCCGACGACCGCGACGGATCGCGGTGCCATCAGTGCCCGCATCGCTGCTTTTGCGTCCATGGGCGTGTTGGCCGCCATGGCCAAAACCTCAGTCGAGGCCCTTGAAGGGGTCGTCGCGGAAGGCGAGATATTCCTTCAGCGACATCTTGGCGAGGTTCGCCATCCACTCGCGGCCCTGGCGGGTGACGTGGAGGGCGGCAATCGCCTCGATATTGTACTGGAACGACGGCATCAGGCCAGCGACCATCTGCTGGTTGTTGATCGAGGCCTTCGTGTATCTCAGCGCCGGCACCGGCATGCGGGCCAGCTTGCGGGCGAGGTTCTCGGTCTTTTCCTTGAGCTGGTCGGCCGGCACCACCTTGTTGATCAGGTGCATGCGCAGCGCTTCTTGTGCATCCACCATGTCTCCGGTGAACATCAGCCAGCGCACGTCGCGGGTGGCGAGCAGCCAAGGCATCATCAGCGCCGGCGGGCCGGAATTGTGGCGGACTTCCGGTTCGCCGAACTTGGCGTTGTCGGCAGCGATCGCCAGATCGCAGCACATCATCAGCTCAAGTGCGCCGGCAAGCGCGTAACCGTTGACCGAGGCGATGACGGGGATCGGGGCGCGCCAGATGTTGAGCAGTGCCTCGGCATTTTCCGACATATCCTCGCGCCAGAAATCGATGTCGACATCGAAATCGCCGCCCTGCAGATCGTATCCGGAGGAGAAGGCGCGCCCGGCGCCGGTGATGACGAGCGCATTGACGTCCGGATCGGCGACGGCTGCGGCAACCGCCGCGTCGATCTCGCGGATCACCGTCTTGTTCATGGCGTTCATCTTGTCGGGTCGATTGATGGTGATCGTCGCGAACTTGTCAGTCAAATCCTTCTCGTAAAGGATCGTCTCGTAGCTGTTCATTTGCGGGTTCATGGGCAGTTCCCCTTGTTCTTGAACTATTTGCCGGCCTTCTTCAGCGCCGCGTAGGCGACGGCCATCTTCGCGGCGAGACGCGCGTTGTTCTTCACCAGCTCGATATTGGCCTTGAGGCTCTCGCCCTTGGAAAGTTCGTTGATGCGGGCGAGAAGGAAGGGCGTCAGTTCCTTGCGGCCGATGCCGCGCTCTTCCGCCTCGCGCACGGCGTCCGAGATCGTGCCGTCGATGAATTCCGGCGTCAGGGCTGCCGCTTCCGGGATCGGGTTGGCGATCAAAAGGCCGGTGCCGGTGCCGAGCTGGTGGTGCAGATACATGGCCTTGGCGATCTCTTCGGCCGTATCGAGCCGGTGGTCGGCCTTGAAACCGCTCTTGCGGGTGAAGAAGGCTGGGAAATCGTCGGTGCCGTAAGCAATGACCGGAACGCGCTGGGTTTCGAGATATTCCAGCGTCTTGGCGATATCGAGGATCGATTTAACGCCGGCGCAGACGACGGCGGTCCTGGTGCGGCCGAGTTCGGTCAGGTCGGCGGAAATGTCGAACGTCTGCTCGGCGCCGCGATGCACGCCGCCGACGCCGCCGGTCGCGAAAATGTCGATGCCGGCAAGATCGGCCATCAGCATGGTGGCTGAAACGGTAGTGCCGGCCGACTGGCCGCGGACCATGGCGACTGCGAGGTCGCGGCCGGATGCCTTCACGACGCCCTTGGCCTGGGCCAGTTCTTCCAGTTCGCTGTGTTCGAGGCCGACGCGCAGCTCGCCGTTGACGACGGCGATGGTCGCCGGGATCGCGCCGTTCTCGCGGATTACCGCCTCGACGCCGAGTGCGGTTTCGAGATTGGCCGGGTAGGGCATGCCATGGGTGATGATCGTCGATTCCAGCGCCACGACCGGGCCGCCGGCTGCGATCGTTTCGGCCACTTCGCGGCTCAGCTTCGGTTTGATGAGGGCCATTTCGGTATTCCTTAAATCGTTTTCGATCAGCCGAAGGTCAGCCGGCCAATCGGTGCATATTGGCTTCCAGGAAGCGTTCGGACAGGTCCGTATGGACGCTTGCGGTGCTTTCGGTGGTCAGCGTGCCGAGCAGCGCGCCGGTGCGGGCCGCATTGTAGGTGTCCTCGCCGTGCAGGATCCTGTGCAGCGTGCCCGCGATCATCGCATCGCCTGCGCCAGTGATATCGACCGGCCGGGCGTGGACTGCCGGGAAGGTGCGGGCACCCTCGGTGCCGGCAACCGCAATGCCGCGCGGACCCATGGTGACGACCGCCTCGCGAGCGCCGGCGGCCTGCAATGCGAGCGCCGCCTCCTTGGCGTCGTCGATCGTCTCGTGCGCATTGCGCCCGAGGACCGCGTTCGCCTCATCGATGTTCATGAACAGCAGATCGACGCCGGTGAGATCTTTCGGCAGGCGGGCTGCCTTGGGTGTCGAGACCGCGTCGATCGCCAGCCGGAAACGGGCGCCCTGACGTTTGGCGATCAGAGCCGAAAGCGTCTCAGCCGGCAGGTTGCAGTCGGAAAACACCCAGCTTGCGGCAGCGAGGTGCGGCCAGATGCGTTCGATATGGCTCGGCAGCAGCAGGTCGAAAATGCTCATGTCGGCAATGCCGAGCACGAGGTCGCCCTTGGTGTCGAGGATAGCGGCATATTCCGCCGTCGGGCGCTCGGTCGTGGTGATGATCTGGCTGACATCGATGCCGCGGTCGCGCATGTGCTTCACGACGGCGCGGCCGCCTTCGTCGTCACCGACGATCGAGACGAAACTGGTCGTGGTGCCGAGAAGGGCGAGGTTTTCAGCGACGTTGCGGGCAACGCCACCGAGGCTGCGCACGCCGTCGACCGGGTTTGAAGTCTCGAAGACGAACTCCTGCTTGGCGCGATATTTGCGGTCGAGCACCGCGCCGCCGATGCAGACGGCGCGGGTTTCGGCCGGCATAACGTAACCGCGGCCGAGGATGTAGCCCTTCTGCATCAGCTGCACGATATGGGCGGCGACCGTCGAACGCGCCAGCCCGAGCATGGTGGCGATCTCCTGCTGGCCCGCGAACGGGTTGTCCTTGATGATTGCCAGGACGGCCGCTTCCTGTGGCGCAAGGTCATCCATGTTTCGTCGATCGTCCTTGGGTCGAAAACCGCATTGCAACTTCGTTCATTTTGATATGGACAACAACAGATGTTTTTGTCAACATCTGTTTGTCAGATGTGAATTGGAGGAAGGCATGTCCCTAACGAGCGCCAATCCTGCGTCATCCAATGATGCCGTTTCCGGCATTCCGGTGGTCGATGTCGGCCCCTTCATCCGCAACGAGGCAGGCGCTGCCGCGGTCGTGAAGACGATCGAAACCGCCTGCCGCGATACCGGTTTCTTTCTCGTGACCGGCCACGGTGTTTCGCCCGAAGTGACGTCGAGGCTCTACAATCTTGCCCGCGCCTTCTTCGATTATCCGCAGGACTGGAAGAAAACCCAGGGCCGCGGCGCCGGCGTTTTGGGTGGTGTCGCGTTTTCGCCGATCGCCGAGGAGGCGCTGGCCGCCACGCTCGGCATCAAGACGCCCGGCGACTACAAGGAAAGCCTGAATTTTGGCGAGAACCTTCCCGGCGACACCTGGCCGGACAGGCCGGACGGCCTGGAGCAGGCGTTCCGTGATTATTTCAAGGAGATGGAAACCCTCGCTAAGCACATGCGCCGCATCTTCTGCCAGGCGATCGGGCTCGACCAGGACTATTTCGAGCCTTCCTTCGAAAACCATCTCTCGGCGCTGCGCGTCATCAACTATCCGGAACAGGAAGAATCGCCGCTGCCGGGCCAGATGCGTGCCGGCGTGCATACCGACTACGGCTTCATGACGATCCTGCGCTCGGAGGCTTCGGCCGGCGGACTGCAGGTGCGCAACCGCAACGGCGACTGGCTGGACGCGCCGTCGATCGAGGGCGCCTATGTGATCAACATCGCCGATGCCTTCATGCGCTGGACGAATGACGAATGGGTCTCGACACCGCATCGCGTCGCCAATCCACCGACCGGTTTCAAGGGCACGGCCCGTCGTCAATCGATCCCGTTCTTCCTCAATCCGTCGAAGGATACGGTGATCGAATGCCTGGCCCCGTTCGTAAAGGGCGGTGCCAAATATGAGCCGATCACCTATGGCGACTATATCGACCTGAAGACGAAACAGGCTTTTTCGAAAGGCTGATCACCGACCACATTCGTGCGCAGAAGCGGAGAACCGCCGGCACAGCAAGGTCTCGAAAGACCGCAACAAGGGGAACTGAACATGATGGATTTCACAAAGCGGCAAACGCTTGCCGGAATGGGCGCACTCGCCGCGGCTGGCCTTTTAGGTCTTCCGGCGCGGGCTCAAACGAAGACGCTGGTCGTGCCGACGCTCGGCGGGGTGTGGGAGCAGTACTGGCGTTCGACCGTCGGTCCCGCCTTCACCAAGCAGACCGGCGCCGCCGTGACGCTCGACGTCGGCAACGGCCGCGTCTGGGGCGCCAACCTGCGTGCGGCGGGCGCCGCCAAGCCTCCCTATTCGATCGTGATGACCAACGAGGTTTTCGCCTCCGGCCTGCGCAAGGAAGGCTTTTTCGAAAAGCTCGATCTCACCAAGCTCTCGAACTACAACGATCTTTATCCGCTCGCCAAGAAGACCGACGGCTGGGGCGCGATCGGCGCCGTTTCGCCGATCGGCATCGGCTACCGCACGGACCTGGTGAAGACCAAGCCGAAGTCCTGGAAGGATCTCTGGAACAACCCGGAATTCAAGGGCAAGATCGGCCTCTACAACTTCGCCAACAGCGCCGGCAAGATGGAGCTGCTGCTGTTTTCGAAGATCTTCGGCAAGGACCAGTATGACGTCGATGCCGGTTTCGCGGCACTCCAGAAGCTGGGCTCGGTGATCCAGGTGGACTTCAACATGTCGACGGGCCTCGCCTCCGGTGAAATCGTCGTTGCACCCTTCGACTTCGGCGAAATCGCTCGCCTGCGCCGCCAGGGCCTGCCGGTCGACTGTATCATCCCGGAGGAAGGGATGTTCATGTTCGACCAGACCATCAACATCCTCGCCAACGCGCCGGAAAAGGAACTGGCCTACCAGTACGCCAACTTCCTGCTGTCGCCGGAAGTGCAGGGGATGATGATGAAGGAGTTCTTCATCTCGCCGACCAATTCCAAGGTGGTCGTGCCGGCCGAGCTCAAGGTCGACGTGCCGGTTTCCGGCGCCGACATGGACAAGATCCTCACCTGGGACTGGAACTTCGTCAACGAAAAGCAGGGCGAGCTCGCCGAACGCTGGGCGAAGACCATCAAGTGATTTCCCCCGCTGCGATCATGGTCTGCCTTCGAAAGCAGGCCATGATCGGCTTTTTTCGGGTCAGGTTCTTCAATTGGAAAGTGAAATTTCATGACAGAGGTTAGCATCGAAAAGCTGACCAAGGACTACGGGCAGGGTCCTGCGGTCAACAGCATTTCGATCAGGATCGCCGAGGGTGAGTTCATCTCGCTGCTCGGGCCCTCCGGTTGCGGCAAGACGACGACGCTGAAGATGATCGCCGGTTTCGAGGATGCGACCGAAGGGGCGATCCGCTTCGACGGCCGCGACGTGGTGCATGTGCCGGTCGAAAAGCGCGATATCGGCATGGTTTTCCAGAACTATGCGCTGTTTCCGCATATGACGGTCGAGAAGAACCTCGCCTTCGGGCTCGAGATGCGGAAGCTCCCAAAGGACGAGATCCGCACCCGCATCGCCAAGGTGCTGGATATGGTGCAGCTCACCGGTTATTCGGAGCGTTATCCGCGCCAGCTTTCGGGCGGCCAGCAGCAGCGCGTGGCGCTTGCCCGCGCTCTGGTCATCGAGCCGAAGATCCTGCTACTCGACGAACCGCTCGCCAATCTCGACGCCAAGCTGCGCGAGGAGATGCGTGTCTTCATTCGCGACCTGCAGCGCCGTGTCGGCATTACCACGGTCTACGTCACCCACGACCAGGCCGAGGCAATGACCATGTCCGACCGGGTGGTGGTGATGTTCGGCGGCCGCATCGCCCAGATCGGCACGCCATCGGATATCTACGAGCGGCCTGCCAATCTGGAAGTCGCCGAGTTCGTCGGGCAGGTGAACATCATTCGCGGCAAGGTCGGCAACCGCGTCGTTTCGACCGCCTTCGGCGACGTGCCGGTCAGCGGAGATTTCGCCGATGGCGCCGAGCTGATGCTGGCTCTGCGCCCGGAAGCGGTCGAGCTGCTGCCGATCAACTCAGGTGCGACCGGGGCGCCGGCAAAGGTTCTCTCCAGCTACTATTCCGGCAGTCTCGTCGATTATCGGCTGGAGCTTGCGACTGGTGCGGTCGTCAACGTCCAGACGTTTCCACGCACCCGGTTTGCCGATGGCGACCAGGTGCTGGTGCATGCGCCGTCCGATCGCTTCTGGCCGCTAGGGATCGTGGCATGATTGTCCCGCCCAGAAAAAGGTTCGGACCGCTGCTGCTGATCGCGCCCGCCGCGATCCTGCTCGGGGTGTTCCTCGTGCTGCCCTATCTCAATATCGTCGTCATGAGCTTCCGTATGCCGGGGCAGGGCACGCCTTATGGGCCGGGCTTCACGCTTGGCAATTACGGCAAGTTCTTCTCGGACTTCTTCTATGTCCAACAGGTCATCAACACACTGTGGATAGGCTTCCTGACGACCTTCATCTGCCTGGTTCTCGGTTATCCCGTCGCCTGGCAGCTGGCGCGCGGGGCCTCGACCTTCCGCGCGCTGGGTTATGCGCTGGTGCTCTCGCCGCTGCTCGTCGGCATCGTCATCCGCAGTTATGGCTGGACGATCCTGCTCGGCAATAACGGCATCATCAACCGCACGCTGACCGGCTGGGGGCTGATCGATGGGCCGCTGCCGCTGATGTACAACGCGCTCGGCATCATCATCGCGCTGGTGCATGTCTTCCTGCCCTTCATGATCCTGCCGATCATGAGCGCCATCCAGGGCATCGATCCGTCGCTCGAAGCGGCAGCCCGGTCGCTGGGCGCGTCGAAGGTCACCTCCTTCCGGCGCATCACCCTGCCGCTGTCGCTGCCGGGCATCCAGGCCGGCTGCATCCTCGTCTTCGTCCTGTCGCTCAGCGCCTATGTGACGCCGTCGCTGATCGGCGGCCTGCGCGTGAAAACCATGGCGGTGACGGTGGTGGATGCGCTGATCGATACTTTCCAGTGGCCGTTCGGTTCGGCGCTGGCGCTGATGCTATCGGTTACCGGGGCGATCTTCGTCGTCATCTTCGGGCGGCTGACCGTCATGAAATGGAAGGCATAGAGGCATGTCGAAACCGTTCTTCACCGTCTATTGCCTGATCATCTACGCTTTCCTGCTGGCGCCGATCGCGGTCGTGGTGATTGCTTCCTTCAATGCCGGAGCTTTCCTCACCTTCCCGCCGCAGGGGCTTTCCTTCCGCTGGTATCTCGTTTTCTTCAACAACGAGGTGTTCATGCGGGCGATCCGCACCTCGTTGTGGATCGCGACGCTGACCATGGTGATCTCCGGCATCATCGGCACGATGGCGGCGATGTTCTACGTGACCCATGCGGGAAAGCTCAAGGAAACGGTGAGGGTCGCCATGCTGGCGCCGCTCTTGCTGCCGGAAGTGCTGACGGCGATCTCGCTGCTGTTCTTCGTCTATTCGGTCGGGCTCGGCACGCAGAACCTGGTCGGCATGATCGTCGGGCATGTGCTGATCACGCTGCCCTTCGTGTTCATCAATGTGTCGGCCTCGATGGAAAGCTACGATCCGGCCTGGAGCCTCGCGGCGCAGAGCCTCGGGGCAGGCCGGTTCACCCGTTTCCGGCGGATCATGCTGCCGCTGATCAAGCCGGGCGTCATCGGCGGCTGCCTGTTCGCCTTTATCATCTCGTTCGACGTCTTCACCATCTCCTTCATGCTGAAAGGTGTCGGCATGTCGACGCTGCCGATCCAGCTGTTCGACTACCTGCGCACCAATTTCACGCCGGAAGCGGCGGCCGTCTCGACCTGCTCGATCGTGCTGACGATGGCGGTGGTGGTCATCTCGGAAAAGGTGCTGGGCCTGCGCATTCACCGGTTCTAGTAGAGCTTGCCGCGGGCAGTGACAGGCCACAGCGCCTCGACGCGACCATTCCGGACGCAGACATACCAGTCGTAGAGATTGCAGGTCGGGTCACAGTGGCCGGGCACGAGGCGCAGTCGGTCGTTGAGTTTCAGCGTATCCTGCGGGTCCTCGATCTTGCCGTGCTCGTCCGAGGCGCTGACGAATTTGAGGTCCGGGCGTTCGAACACCGTGGGCAGACCGCTGTCGATCGAGTGTGCCTTGAGGCCCGCGTCGCAGATGGCGCGGCCGGAGGCAGGCTTGCTCATGATCGAGGTCAGCACGAACAGCGCATGTTCGAAACCGCCGACCGTGCCGTTGCCTTCGGTCGAGCGGACACGGGCGTAATCCGCATCCATGAAGATGTAGGAACCGGGCTGGATCTCGTTGTAGAGGCGGGAGGCGCCTTCGAGATTGTGGGTGCCGGTGCCCGCGCCGGTGATGATCTTCGGTTCCAGCCCCGCGTCGCGCAGCAGTTCCGACGTCTCTCGCGCCATGCCGATCGCCTTGTCGATCGCGGCGCGGCGCTCGGCCGGATCATAGATATGCTGGGCGCTGCCATGATAGGCCTGGATGCCGGCGAAGGCGAGGTTCGGCGCGGCGGCGACCGTCTTTGCGAGTTCGACCGCCGGTGCGCCGGGCAGCACGCCGCAGCGGCGGGCGCCGCAATCGATTTCCACCAGCACGTCGAGCGTGACGCCATGCCGGGTGGCCGCTTCCGAAAGTGTGGCAACGACAGCGGGATCGTCGACGCAGACGGAGACACGGGCGCTCTTTGCGAGCCGCGCCAGCCGGTCGATCTTTTTTGGATCGGCCACCTCGTTGGCGATGAGCACGTCGGTGACACCGCCACGCACCAGCGCTTCCGCCTCGGAGACTTTCTGGCAGCAGATGCCGACTGCGCCGCCGTTCTCGATCTGGTAGAGCGCGACATCCGCCGACTTGTGGGTCTTGGCATGCGGGCGAAGCCGGACGCCCATCGCCCCGGCATGATCCCTCATCCGCGCGACATTCCGCTCGAAGGCATCGAGATCGATGATCAGCGCCGGCGTCTGGATGTCGGCGATCTTATCGCCGATGGCGGCCGGCACGTCGTAGCCGATGTCGATGTCGTCGTAGGTCATGAGGTCGGGTCCGCAATCAGATGGCGCGACGATAGGTTCGCCGCGGCATCCAGGCAATCGTCCGCCTGCAATTTCGTTCAAGATCGATGTGACGCTCTGCGATAGCTGTGGGAAAACACCTCGAAAGGATCGCCCATGAGCCCGGAATTCCTGATCACCTCCTTCATCGTCGTCGCTTCGCCCGGTACCGGCGTGCTGATCACGCTCGCCGCCGGCCTGTCGCGCGGCGCGCGAGCAAGCCTCGTTGCCGCGCTCGGCTGTACGCTCGGTATTCTGCCGCATATGATCGCGGCAGTGTCGGGCCTTGCAGCGCTTCTGCATGCCAGCGCACTGGCCTTCGAGGTCATCAAATATCTCGGCGTCGCCTATCTGCTGTTCATGGCCTGGCAGGTTCTGAAGGAAAAGGGGGCGCTGACCGTGGAGGCGGACAAGACGCCGAAATCCGTTGACCAAGTCATCGTCTCGGCTATCCTTGCCAATCTGCTCAACCCGAAACTGTCGATCTTCTTCTTCGCCTTCCTGCCGCAGTTCGTCAGACAGGACGAGGCCGCACCTGTTCTGCGCATGACCGAGCTCAGCCTCGTCTTCATGCTGATGACGTTCGGCGTCTTCGTCGTCTACGGCCTGTTTGCCGCCTCGGTGCGGAACCACGTGATCTCGCGGCCGAATATCCTTGCCTGGATGCGCCGTATCTTCGCCGGCGCCTTCGTGGTGCTTGGCGCGAGGCTTGCGCTTTCGGCGCGATAGTTATTACCTGCCGCGTAATTGAGACGATGCAGCCGCTCCGGCATGTTCGCCCTGCCTGCAACCAGCAGGGCGATCTCAAGGAGAAATGACATGACCGATGCGAACACCAATGCCGAACGTTATCTCGCCATCTGGAACGAAACGGATGCCGTTCGCCGCAAGGCGATGATCGCCGAGACCTGGGCGGAAGACGGGCTTTACGTCGATCCGCTGATGCGCGGCGAGGGCCATGAGGGCATCGATCGCCTGGTTGAAGGCGTCCAGGCGCGGTTTCCGGGCTTCCGCTTCACGCTGATCGGCACGCCCGATGGTTATGACGACAATCTGCGCTTTTCCTGGGGGCTCGGCCCCGTGGACGGCGAGGCGCTGATCAAGGGCACGGATTTCGCCGTGCTGGAAAACGGCCGGTTGAAGTCGGTCTGCGGTTTCCTCGACCAGGTCCCGGCCGCCGCATGACGACCCTCGCACCCGCCCGTCCCCTCGGTGATTTCCTGCGCGAATGGCGCCGCCGCCGGCGCATGAGCCAGCTAGACCTGGCGCTGGAGGCTGATATCTCGCAGCGTCATCTGAGCTTCATCGAAAGCGGGCGGGCGGTTCCGAGCCGGGACATGCTGCTGCATCTCGCTGAGCGGCTTGAAGTGCCGCTTCGCGAGCGCAATCCGATGCTGCTCGCCGCCGGTTTCGCGCCGGTGTTTGCCGAGCGCAAACTCGACGATCCGGCACTCCAGCCGGCGCGGCGGGCGATCGATATGGTGCTGAAGGGCCACGAGCCGTTCCCCGCACTCGCGGTCGACCGGCACTGGACCCTGGTGGCCGCCAATGCCGCGGTGGCGCCGCTGCTTGCTGGTGTCGCGGACCGGTCGCTGATCGAGGGGCCGGTCAACGTGCTGCGGCTCAGCCTGCATCCGCAGGGCCTTGCGCCTCACATCGCCAATCTTGTTGAATGGCGCAATCACCTGCTCGAACGGCTGCACCAGCAGATCGCTGCGACGGGCGACCGTGTTCTTCAGAAACTGCTGGAAGAGCTGTCGGGCTATTCGATCCCGGACGGGGCGTCGAAGTCCGCGCCAAAGCATGATTATGCGGGCATCGCCGTGCCGATGGAATTGCGGACGGAGGCGGGGCTTTTGTCCTTCATCTCGACGACGACGGTCTTCGGAACCCCGGTGGATGTGACGCTGTCGGAACTGGCGGTCGAATCCTTCTTTCCCGCCAATGACGAAACGACCCGGCTTCTGCGCCAGATGGCAGAGGCTGGGCCGTCGAAGAGCGACAGTTAAAGCTGGGCGTCGATCAGCGGATCAGAATTCGGTCCACTGCGATTCCGCCGTTGCGGCAGCCGCGGCACCGCCGAAGGACTTGCTGACGCGCTGCGCAAGGCGACGGGCCGGCGATTCCTGCGGAGCCGCATTGCGGCCGGCGGGCGCCGGGCCGGAGCCGTAGGCCGGCCGCTGCTGCATGCCGGGACGCTGGCCGCCGTCGGAAAGCTTGAAGCGGGTGAGGAGATCACGTAGCTTCGTGCTTTCCGATGCGAGATTGGCGCCGGCGGCATTGGTTTCCTCGACCATCGCGGCGTTCTGCTGGGTCACCTGGTCCATCTGGTTGACGGCAGTATTGACTTCGGCGAGACCGAGCGACTGTTCGCGGGCTGCGATAGCGATCGCATTGATATGCTCGTTGATGGTGACGACGTGGCTTTCGATCGTCTTCAGCGCATCGCCGGTCTCGCGGACGAGCTTCACGCCGTTCTGGACCTCGGCACCCGACTTGCGGATGAGATCCTTGATCTCCTTGGCCGCATTCGCGGAACGCTGGGCGAGTTCGCGGACTTCCTGTGCGACGACCGCAAAACCCTTGCCGGCCTCACCGGCGCGGGCCGCCTCGACGCCGGCATTCAGCGCCAGAAGGTTGGTCTGGAAGGCGATCTCGTCGATCACGCCGATGATGTTGGAGATCTGGCTGGACGACTGTTCGATGCGCTGCATCGCGTCGACGGCGTTGGCGACGACGGCGCCCGACTGGGCGGCGCTCGAATTTGCCTGCAGCGCGATGGACTTTGCCTCGTCCGCACGCTTGGAAGAGTTCGAGACGTTGGCGGTGATTTCGTCGAGGGCCGCGGCGGTCTCTTCGAGCGAAGCGGCCTGCTGTTCGGTCCGCTTGGAAAGGTCGTCGGCGCTCTGGCTGACTTCACGCGAACCGCTGTCGATCGAATGAGCCGAGCCGGCGACTTCCGAGAGTGCCGCGCCGAGGCCGGACACGGCCGAGTTCAGGTCTTCGCGCAGTGCTTCGAAATCTGGAGCGAAGGGTTCGTTGAGCTGGAAAGCGAGATCGCCGGAGGCAAGGCGGCGCAGGCCGGCGGCGAGGCCGGAGGTCGCTTGTTGGAGGCGGGCCTGAGCGGAGGCTTCCGCCTCTTCCTGCACGCGGATACGGTCGGCTTCGGCTTGGGCGCGGGCTTCTTCGGCCTGTTCCTGAAGCTGCCTGTTGGAGATCGCGGCCTGACGGAAGACTTCCACGGCACCGGCCATCGCCCCGATTTCGTCCTTGCGTCCTGCAAAGGGGATTTCGGTAGCGGTGTCGCCTGCGGCAAGGCCGCTCATCGAGGCGGTGATACGCTGGATGGGTCGGGCAATGCCGGACAGCACGTAGACGGCTGCACCGACGATCAGCAGAAAGACGACGCCGAGGATGATTTCCATCGTGGTGAGCGCGGTGGAATAGGTCGTCTCCGCCTTGGCGGTTTCGAGGGCCGCCTCGTCCGTGTTCGACTTGACCAGCTTGGTAACGGCTTCCATGACCGGCTGGATGGTGATCCGCATCTTTTCCATCTCGACGCGGGCGCGGGCGTCGGAGGCCTTGCGGGAGAAGTCCAGCATCTTCTGCCCGCTGAGGACGTATTTGTCGATGCCGGTCTGGATCTGGTCGATGATCTGCTTTTCCTGATCACTGGAGATCAGCGGCCTGTAGGTCTGGAGAGCAGCCTTGAGCGCGTCGGACTGCTGGGCGATCAGTTTTTCCGCAGTCTCCATGCCGAAGTCCGACGTCGTCGTCAGATGCCCCATATAGGCGACCGTCATTCCGAGGATGGCCGTCTCAATATTCTTCGAGGCCTGGACGCTCGGCATCGAGTTTTGCGAAATCGTGGTGAGATTTCCAGCGACATTGGAGAGCGAGGAAATCGCCGCCCAGGCGAGAACGGCGACGAGCGCCGCAATCGCGCCGAAGACGGCGATAAGCGAACTGCGAATGGAGAGACGGGACATGAGGTTCGGCTCCGGATTGGTGAAGCCTCGAAAGAGGCAACGCGTTTTCACGCGCAGATCTGATATCTGGCGGTGTGGGAAAAGAACCGGTCTCATACCAGCTCTTGCGCTACACCTGATGGCGGTCGCGCGGTAGCCGGGAGCTTAGGGTCAAACTCTTTAACGACAGATTGAATTTTGATAATGTACAACGTTTTTTGACGGATTTCGGAGCGAAAAATTCGAAATTGCGTCCAGGCTATCCGTTTATTTTATAACAATAATATTGAAACCGGATCTTCTGAGTAACAGGTTACCTGTCAATCTGAGATTGCTTGATTTTCCGTTCAAGCGGGATGCGAAATCTAGCCTATCCGGCCGGTCGATACGGGCCGGATACGAGGGTTATCTGCGGGTCCGCAGGCCGTCCATCAGCAGGCCGATCAGGCGATGCGACCGCTCGCGCCATTCCGGCGATTCCGGCATGGAATAGATGCTCGACAGCGCGTGCAGGAGATCGGTCGTTTCGATGTCGCGACGGATATATCCTCCATCGCCGGCAGTCTTCAAAAGACTTTCCAGCGCGCCACGGATGAGGCCGGAGCCTTCGGAAAAAAGGGAGGAGTTGGAGGTCATGAGGATACGCAGGCTGTTGGCCATACCGCGCTTGGTGGCGATATAACCGACGAAGCGCCGCATCCATTCCTCGAGCGCCATGTCCGGCGAATGGAGCCGGGCAAGCTCGGTGGCGGCGCTCGCCAGGCCTTCGAGCTCGCGGCGATAGACCACCTCGACGAGATGCTCACGGCTTGGGAAATGGCGGTAAAGCGTGCCGATGCCGACGCCGGCCTGCCGTGCTATATCTTCGAGCGAAGTCTCGACGCCCTTTTCCGCAAAGGCTGCGGCCGCCACCTCGACCAGCTTTTCGCGGTTGCGGCGGGCATCGGCGCGAAGCCTGGTTTGTGCGGGCGATGTCGTCTTCGGCTCGGCCGAGGCCAAAATACTGCTCCAGGCAAATGGGGGCTTGACGAAAATCCGTAAGCCACTAGTTTAAACGGAGGCGCCTCCGGTTATTTGGAGTGCCTTCCACTTCTTAGTCCAGAGGGGGGCGGATGTCATGCCGAAATGTGCCGGTGCTTCTCTCGCCTAGCATCATCTAGGGCATCACAGCCAGTTGGCCAGTCCGTCCCGGGCTTTAAAGTTCTCATTATCGTGACAATGGCAGGAGCTTGATCCATGACACGAACCATCCATCTTTCGCTCGATATCAACGGGAGGCGGTACGACCTCGATGTCGAACCGCGCGTTACCCTGCTCGATGCCCTGCGCGAACATCTGGCGCTGACCGGCACCAAGAAGGGTTGCGACCAGGGCCAGTGCGGCGCCTGCACCTGTCATGTCGACGGCAGCCGTGTGCTTTCCTGTCTGACGCTCGCAGCCCAGGTCGAAGGCCGGCAGATCACCACGATCGAGGGGATCGCCGCTGAAAACGGCGAGCTGCACCCCGTCCAGGCGGCTTTCGTGGAACATGACGCGTTCCAATGCGGCTATTGCACGCCGGGCCAGATCATGTCGGCAGTCGCCTGCATCCGCGAGGGCCATGCGGGGTCCGACGAGGAAATCCGCGAATACATGTCCGGCAATCTCTGTCGGTGCGGAGCCTATAACAGCATCGTCGCGGCGGTGCGCGAAGCGGCGGAGATGGCGTGATGAGAGACTTTTCCTATCTCCGCGCCTCGTCTGCCGATGAAGCCCGGCAGGCGGCGCTCCAGGCCGGTTCAGTGCTGCTTGCCGGCGGCACGACGCTGCTCGATCTCGCAAAATGCGGCGTGATGGAGCCGGAAACGGTCATAGACATCACCCACCTCTCCGGGCTTGGCGGGATCACCGTCGATGCTGGCGGCGCCACGATCGGTGCGCTTGCCAAGATGGGGGAGGTTGCCGACCACGCAGGCATCCGTGCCGCTTTCCCGGCGGTTTCGGAATCGCTGTCGCTGGCGGCCTCCGCACAGCTGCGCAACATGGCGACGATCGGCGGCAACCTGCTGCAGCGGACACGCTGTTCGTATTTCCGCGAGCCGGACGTGTTTCCGGCCTGCCACAAGCGCAATCCAGGCTCCGGCTGTTCGGCGCTCGGCGGCGTCACCCGCAACCATGCCGTTCTCGGCACCAGCGATGCCTGCATCGCCAGTTACCCGGGTGATCTGGCCGTGGCATTGGTTGCCTTTGATGCCGTGGTCGAGGTCGGTGGCCGGACGGTATCGGTCGACGACTTCTTTCTCCTGCCCGGCAATACGCCGGAGCGGGAAACCGTGCTGGAACGCGGCGAGATGATCACTGCGGTCACCGTGCCCGCCTCGGCGGCGGCGAAGAATTCGACCTATCTCAAAGTCCGCGACCGTCAGTCATACGAGTTCGCCGCAGCGAGTGCCGCAGTCGGGCTGGAATTCGAAGCGGACGGCAAGACGGTGCGCGATATCCGCGTCGCTCTCGGCGGCGTCGCCACCAAGCCGTGGCGGGCTCGCAACGTCGAACAGGCTCTGGTCGGCAAGGTGCTCAGCCCCGAAACCGTCGAGGCGGCGAGCCGTCTTGCCATGGAAGGTGCCGTTTCGCATGGCGCCAATCACTACAAGATCGAACTTGCGCCGCGCGTCGTCGCCCGCGCCATCCTGAAAGTTGGAGGTCTCGCATGACCATCATGGAACCCCGCAAACACGGCGATGCCTCCGACGGGACCGTCGGCGGCCGTCAAACGCGTTTCGAAGGCAATCTGAAGGTTACCGGTGGCGCGACCTACGCGCTGGAATATCCGCTCGACGGCCTTGCCTACGCCATTCTCGTCCAGAGCACGATTCCGGCCGGCCGCGTCGTTAAGGTCGATGCGGAAAAGGCGCTTGCGGCCCCCGGCGTGCTGATGGTGCTGACGCCGGATGACGATATGGGTCTCCTGGTCGCCTCCGACTGGGGTGGCAATCGCCCGGAAAACCAGCCGTATTATCCGCTGCCGCGGCAGGTACAGTACAATGGCCAGTCGATCGCCGCCGTCGTCGCGGAAAGCCGCGAACAGGCGGTCGAGGCGGCAAGGCTGATCTGCATCACCTATGAGAAGGCGCCGCATGTCGCAGGCTTCGACGATGTGGCGGCCGGTGAAGGCAAGGTCATGGACAATCTTACCTCCGAATGGGGCGATGCCGAGACAGCACTTGCGGCCGCGCCGGTTCAGATCGAAGGCGAATATTCGACGCCGCGCGAATATCACGTCGCCATGGAGCCGCATGGGCTGACCGTGAAATGGGATGGCGACCGGATCACTGTCTGGGAGCCGAGCCAGTGGTCTCACGGCATGGCGCGCAGCTATTCCGAATGGTTCGGCATTCCTTACGAAAATGTCCGCCTGGTCTCGCCGTTCATCGGCGGCGGGTTCGGTTCAAAGGGCGCGGCGCTCGCACATGGCGCGGTGGCCGCTTTCGCGTCCAGGAAGCTCGGCCGGCCGGTAAAGCTTGCGCTCACGCGACCGCAGAATTTCACGAACTATGGCGGCCGCGCCGCGACGCGCCAGCGGATCAAGATCGGCGCGACGGAAGACGGCATCCTGCAGGCGATCGTCCATCGCGGCGCCAGCGAGACCTCCACCTATGCGGACTGGCCCGAACAGACGGGTGCTGCCACGCCGATCCTCTACAGGATAGAGAATTTCTCGTCGCAGCATCGGGTCGTGCCGGTCAATACCGTTACACCGGGCGCGTTGCGCGGACCGGGCAAGAACCCCAGCGCGTTCGGCATCGAAAGCGCGATGGAGGAACTCGCCTATAAACTCGGCATGGACCCGCTCGAACTGCGGCTGAAAAACTACGCCGACCACGACTACCAGTCGGGAAAACCCTGGTCGACCCGCCGGCTGCGCGAAGCGCTGACCGAAGGTGCCGAGGCCTTCGGCTGGTCGAGGCGCAGCCACGAACCTCGTTCGATGCGCGACGGAAAGACCCTGATCGGCTGGGGCATCGGCTGCGGCACGTTCCCGGTCATCCAGGCGCCGAGCGAGGCGATGATCCGCATCCTGCGCAATGGCCGTGTCGAGGTCGTCAGCGGTGCGATCGACATGGGGCAGGGGACCTATACGATCCTTGCCCAGACGGCGGCCGAAGTGTTCGGCATTCCCGTCGACCAGGTCGAGGTTCATCTTGGCGATTCCCGGCTGCCGGGTGCGGCGATTGCTGGCGGCTCGATGCTGGCGGGCTCGATCCTCGGCGCCGTACACAAGGCGGCGACGGCGGCCCGCGACGAACTGATCGGACTGGCGCTCAACGACGAGAAATCGCCGCTGCGCGATACCGGGGCCAATACGCTGACCTTCAGCGGCGGCCGCATTGCCGCTCCCCGCGACCAGGGTCCGTCGCTCACGCTTTCGGAACTGATGGCGGCGCTCGGTCGCGACGAGATCGAGATCCTGAGGAATACGCTGCCGGACGGTGCTACCGCCCAGGAGCAACATCAGGCCTGGACGAGCATGGCCAAGATTCAGGGGCCGACCATGGGCGAATATTCCATGCATAGCTGGTGCGCCCATTTCGCCGAAGTGCGGGTGGACGAGGATTTTGGGACGGTGCGGGTGTCCCGCATCGTCTCGGCCTTCGATTGCGGCCGGCTCTACAATCCGCGGCTGGTGGAAAGCCAGTGGCGGGGCGGCATCATCATGGGCATCGGCCAGGCTCTCCTGGAAGAAGGTCTCGTCGACCAGCGCAACGGCCGCACCGTCAACAGCAACATGGGCGACTATCTGGTGCCGACCAATGCGGACGTGCCGCATATCGAGGTGATCTCGGTCGGCATTCCCGACTACGGCGCCTCGGCGCTGGGGGGCAAGGGCGTCGGCGAAGTCGGCATCGTCGGCGTCGCGCCGGCAATCGCCAACGCGGTCTTCCACGCGACCGGCAAACGCGTCCGAGACCTGCCGATCACGCTCGAAAAGCTGATCTGATCGATCCCGCGCATCCGGCGTCAGTCGGGTGCGCCTATCTTCGCTTCGGCATGTTCGATGCCCCGAGGCTGCCGGCAAAACGTTCGGCCAGACGCTCTTTCCGGAAATGCTCGACCACGAAGTCGATAAAGACGCGGGTCTTTGCCGGCAGCAGCGTTTTGCTGGCGTAGTAGATCGAGATCGGCCCGATATCCGCATACCAGTCGGGCAGCAAGCGGACGAGCGTACCGCTTTCCATATACGATAAGGCATCCGGCATCGCGATCATCACGACACCGAGGCCGAGGCTTGCTGCGTGGGCAATGGCGGCTGGGTCGTTGAGCACCATTTTTTCCCGCAGTGCCACCGGCACTTCGTCGCCGCCGGCATTTCGCATCACCCACTGGCGGATACGGCCGGTATTGGAAGAACGCATATGGATGCCGTCGAGGTTCGCAAGGTCTGCCGGATGAGACGGCATGGGCCTGTCCTTCATGTAGGCCGGTGATGCGACCAGAACGATGTGGGCCGGCGCCAGCACCCGGGCGATCGCGCCGGGCGTCAGCTCAAACCCGCCGCCGATCGCTGCGTCGTATCCCTCGGCGATCAGATCGACCTGCCGGTTTTCGAACGCCCAGTCCGGACGGATCCTTGGGTAGCGCGCCATGAACCCCGGCAGCAGCGGCAGGATATAACCCGTTCCGAAATGCGGGCTCATGCTGACCTTGAGCACGCCGGCCGGCTCCGCTCCGTCCGAAGAGACCTCGGCGATCGCGGTCTGCAGCGCCTCGACGTGGTCGCGGATCTCCGACAGAAAGCGTTCGCCCGCTTCCGTCAGCGTCAGCCTGCGCGTGCTGCGCTGGAAGAGGCGGGCGCCGAGGTTCCTCTCGAGCATCGCGACATTGCGGCTGACGGCCGCGGGTGTCAGTGCCAACCGCCTGGCCGCGGCCGAGAAACCACCGAGTTCGGCGCTGCGCACGAAGGATTCGAGATTGGCGAGACTTTCCACGGAAGATCTATTCTCAACGGTTGCTTGAAGATGATTGGCATTATTACAGGCTAATCAAGCGGCAATCCAGAGGCGATAATCCCGTCATCGAAACCACTGGAGTATCGCAATCATGACCATCGGTATCATCGGCGCCGGCAATATCGGCGCAGCCTTCGCCCGCACTCTTGCCCGGAACGGCGTGCGCGCCACCATCGCCAACAGCCGCGGCCCGGCTTCGCTCGAAACACTGACTGCCGAGCTGTCGCCCTGGATTTCCGCCGGCACGATCGAAGAGGCCGCAAGTGCGGACATGGTGCTGATCGCGGTTCCATGGACGAAGCTGCCGGCGGCGCTTGCCGGGCTGCCGGACTGGAACGGCCGGATCGTCATCGACGCCAACAATCCGATCGAGTCGCCGCTCTACAAGCCGGCCGAACTCAACGGCCGTCTTTCCAGCGAGATCGTCGCCGACCTCGTGCCGGGCGCCCGGGTGGTGAAGGCCTTCAATCACCTGTTTGCAAAGCTGGTCGAGGCCGATCCTGCTTCCGAGGGTGGCAAGCGGGTGCTGTTCTACTCGGGCGACGATGCTGCGGCAAAGACGGAGGTCGCCGCCTTGACGGAGAAGCTCGGCTTCTTCGGCATAGACCTCGGGCCGCTTGCTGTCGGGGCCAAGCTGGCGCAGTTCCCGGGCGGCCCGCTGCCGGGACTGAATCTCGTCAATTTCGGCTGACACTCAGTCGTCCGAATAACGCTCCTCGGACCAGGGGTCGCCGCGCATGTGGTAACCGTTCTTCTCCCAGAAGCCGGCCTGGTCCCGGTCGAGGAACTCGATCCGGTTCAGCCATTTGGCGCTCTTCCAGAAATAAAGGTGCGGCACCACCAGCCGCACCGGCCCGCCATGTTCCTCGGTGAGCGGTTTGCCTTCCCACTCGGTGACGATGATCGCGTCCGGCGAGGCGAAATCCGAGAGCAGCAGGTTGGTGGTATAGCCGTCATAGCTGGTCAGCATGACGGCGACGGCCTCTTCCTGCGGATCGACGAGATCGAGGAAATCGTGTGTCGAGACCCCTTTCCAGTTGTTGTCGTAGCGGGACCAGGTGGTCACGCAATGGATGTCGGAGCGCATCTCGGTCTGCGGCAAAGCCTGGAAGGCCGCCCAGTCCAAGGTCCAGCGGTTGTTGACGAACCCGCGCACATCCAGCTTCCACCGCTCGGTCGACATCTGCGGCTGCTGGCCGAGATCGAGTACCGGCCAGTTCTTGACCAGGTGCTGGCCGGGCGGCAGGCGGTCGGTTTCCGGCCTCGTGATCCGTCCTGTCAGGAACTTGCCCTGTTCCGCCCATTTCCGCTTGGTGATGGTGAGCTTCGAATCCTCGGGCTCAATCTCGTCGGCCATATCCGGTTCTCCTTGCGTCGCCCGATAATCTGATAAACAAGAAAGGCAATCAATCGCCTGTTCGGAAAATCCTGTTCTCGGAAGATCATGCCTGCCTTCAATCCGCTTATCGAAAAGCTCAGCCCTCCGCCCGTTCCCTCCGTCGCCGCCTGGGGGCGTGCCTATGACGGGTCCAAAGGTCCGCTGATCGACCTCTCTCAGGCCGTACCCGGCTATCCGGCCCATCCGGACATGCTGAAGCTGCTCGGCGAGACCGGCTCCTCAAAGGCCTTTACCGGCTATGGGCCGATCGAGGGCGAGGCGGAGCTTCGGGCCGCCTATGCGGCGCATGTCTCGGAGGTTTATGGCGCGGGCATCGGGCTCAGGAACATCCACATCACGTCTGGCTGCAACCAGGCCTTTGTCTGCGCCGCGATGACGGTGGCCGGTCCCGGCAATACGGTGCTGATGACCGAGCCCTTCTATTTCAACCACGAAACGACGCTGGCGATGATGGGCGTCAAGACCGCTTTTGTCGCCTGCGATGCGGCAAACGGTTTCCTGCCGGACCTTGTCGGGCTCGAAGCGGCGATTACCGGCGAGGTCCGGGCGCTGGCGCTCGTTTCGCCCAACAATCCGACCGGGGCGATCTATCCGCCGTCGTTGCTCGAAGCGATCTTCAAGCTCTGCCGGAACAAGGGCATCTGGCTGATCCTCGACGAGACCTATCGCGACTTTCTTCCCGTCGCCGACCAGGCGCCGCATGCTCTCTTCAGCCTCGACGGCTGGGAAGATACGCTGATCAGCCTCTACAGTTTTTCGAAATCCTTCTGCATCCCCGGCCACCGGCTCGGGGCGATCACCGCCGGTCCGGTCGCGGTCGAACAGATCGCCAAGATCATGGACAACCTGCAGATCTGTGCGCCGCGGGCGGCCCAGGCCGCCGTCGCCAAGGCGCTGCCGCTTCTCGCCGACTGGCGGGAGGAGAACCGCCAGGAGATCGGCCGCCGTGCCGATGCGCTGAAGGCGGTGATGCGCTCCGTCAACGACTGGAAGCTCGATGCGATCGGCGCCTATTTCGCCTTCGTGCGGCATCCCTTTCCGGGTAGAAGCTCTGCTGAGGTGGCGGAAAAACTCGCCAGGCAGGCGGGTGTGATCTGCATTCCCGGCGCCTATTTCGGTGAGAGCCAGCAGAATTATCTGCGCTTCGCCTTCGCCAATGCGGACGTGGCGACGATCGGACTGTTGCGAGAACGTTTGCAGAACTTTTCTCTATCGTGAGCCTGAGCCTCCGTATATAAGCGGATCATGGTTCAAAGAGCAGGCAGCGCCGATCTCCCGCTTCACGGCGGCCGGGTTCCCCGGTGGCTCGGTGAGCGCATGACGAAGCTGGGCGCGGTCATCACCCAGGCGATCGTCATCGAATACGGCCGCGACGAACTTCTGCGGCGGCTGGCGCATCCCTTCTGGTTCCAGTCCTTCGGTTGCGTCATGGGCATGGACTGGCATTCTTCCGGTATTACCACCAGCGTCCTCGGCGCGCTCAAGCGCGGGCTGACCCCGATGGCCGGCGAGCTCGGCATCCATGTCTGCGGCGGCCGCGGCCAGAGCTCCCGCAAGACGCCGGACGAGTTGATCGCCGTCGGCAACCGTGTCGGCATCGACGGCTGCGGCCTTGCGACGACCAGCCGGCTGGTCGCCAAGGTGGACAGCGCGGCGGTTCAGGACGGGTTCGATCTTTACCTGCACGGGTTCATCGTCACCGACGATGGCAAATGGGTGGTGGTGCAACAGGGCATGAACGGCGACAAGCGCCAGGCGCGGCGTTACCACTGGATCTCGGAGGGCTTGAAGAGCTTCGTCGATTCCCCGCATGCGGCGATCGAAGGCCGCGGGCAGGGCGAGATCGTCAATCTCGCCGACCACCGTGCCGAAGCCTCCCGCAAGGGTCAGCTCGACCTGCTCGCGACGCTCGGGCCGGACCGGATTGTCCGCGAGGTGATCGCCATCGAGCCGGCGCGCAAGGTGAAGGAACTGGCGCAGCCGATGCTGCCGCATCTGGTCATGCCGGCGCATCACGATGTCCGCGAGGAGGACGTCAACATGAGGCGGCTGCATGGCACGCTGGCGGCGGCGGCCGATCGAGGCCCGGAGGATTTCGAGAACCTGCTGCTGATGCCGGGCGTCGGAGCGCGGACGGTCAAGGCTTTGGCCATGGTCGCCGAGGTGGTGCATGGCGCGCCGTGCCGTTTTTCCGATCCGGCGCGTTTCTCGCTCGCCCATGGCGGCAAGGACCGGCATCCGTTTCCGGTGCCGCTGAAAGTTTATGACGAGACGATCAAGGTGATGAAGTCTGCCGTCGGCAAGGCGCGGCTTGGTCGCGAGGAAGAGTTGCAGGCGCTGAAGCGGCTCGACGACCAGGCCCGCCAGATGGAGCGGTATGTGACAGGCCCGGACCTCAAGGAGATCGTCGCCGGCGAATTCCGCAAGTCGCACGAATGGGGCGGCCGCAGCGTCTTCGGCTGGGAGCCGCCGGCAGAGGAGGCCGCCAATTTTCCAGCATCAGCCGATTACTTGAAGGGATCGTAGCCGGGCTTTTTGTAGACAAGCTCCGGCTGCCCCTGGATATCCGGCACGTACACCTTGTCCGTCCAGGCGTCCCTCGGAAAGTCCTGGATTGCGACCGACACGGAACTCTCGGCAGAGCCGAGGGCGGTCATGACCGCCTTGGTCACCTCGGCCGTCAGCGCCTGCTTCTGCTCTTCGGAGCGGCCCTCGATCATTTTGACGATAACATGGGGCATGTTGCGCTCCTCCGATGGGCAGTTTTCAAATCAACCGTAAGTTAGGATAGACCGTCTTGCTCCGGAAGATCAATTGAGAACTGCCGAAAGGGCCCATATCAGAATCTCAGCATGTAGAGGAGCGCGCGACGTCAGTCTGACTTACGCAAACTGGATGCAAAGATGCCCAAACTAGTACCATAACCCTCGATAATCACATGATCACCGGCGCTGAGAGTGTTCCACTGAACTTTTGATATTCGGCAGAATGAGTCAAACATGAACGGCAAATTCTCGACATAAACCCCGGATTTACAGCCCTTCTCGCTCGCCCTCTCCGAGATGGTGAATGGAAGTTCCACATTCCGGCCAGCGACTAATGCGAGAATTACCGCCAAGGAAATGACAATTGCCGTTCTTCCCATGAAGTAGATGATCAGCAGAAAAGTGAATGCAGCGCAGACCTTCGCTGCACCGCTTGGCAAGCCATTTCCGCCTCGCCGGATGACCCACAAGCTTGTTCCGGCACAAGCCAATCCGACTCCATGTCCAAGGAGGTTGGTTGAAGAAACCCAACTGGACGAAGGTAGAAATTGGTAGCCAAATATACCGGTGAGCAAGGGCAAGAATCCAATTAGAATCCAGAAGCGGAGTATGCGAATACCCATCCTCAAACGAGGACCTGTGGCTTTCTGAATCTCAGTGGCTAGCGAGTTGGACGCTTCGCGCAAGCGCGGATCTACCATTTTCACCCCATTGAACGTTAAGCAACCACAGGGTTGCATAGCAACCGCCACATATTCAAGATCGAGAGTAGCCCAAAAGTCCCACCTGGAAAGTGTCGCAGCCGATGCCCTCACGCCATCGGCGTCGTCGCGCGGTCACGTCCAGTGGATGCGATGCGGCCGGCGAGGTCGGCGATACGGTCCATGGCGGTTGCAACCACATCGTCCGGGACCGTCAGCGAGATGCGCAGGAAACCTGCAGCCTGGTCTCCGAAGGAGGTGCCGGGCATGACGGCGACTTTTTCCTCGCGCAGCAGTTCCCAGGCGAATTCCTCGCCGTTGAGGCCGGTGGCGGTCACGTCGAGCAGGACAAACATGCCCCCTTCCGGCGGCATCGGCTTGACGAGATTGCTGCCGGCAAACGCCTTCTCGACGATCGTGGCACGGCGGCGATAATTTTCCCGCATCACGTCGGCGGTGTCGAAATGCTGCGACAGTGCCATGGCGGTCATGTCGGAGATGAAGGGTTGCACGCCGAACAGCATGGTCTCGGACACCGGCAGCAGTCTTTCACAGAACTCCTCCGGGCCGGCGGCCCAGCCGCTGCGGAAGCCGGGGGCAGCGTGGGATTTCGAGATCGACGAGACCGCGATGGTACGTTCGGCCAGTGCCGGAATATCGAAGGGCGAGGCGAAGGGCGTGCCTTCGAAGATCAGTTGCTCATAGACCTCGTCCGAAACGATCCAGAGGTCATGCTTGCGGCAGACCTCACCGATCGCGGCGATCTCGGCGGCGGTCAGCACCGCGCCGGTCGGGTTGTGCGGCGTGTTGAGGAGGAGCACGCGGGCCTCCGGCGTGATTGCCCGTTCGAGATCCTCGGCCTGTAGGTGGAATTTCTTTTCCGGACGCAGCGGCACGGGGATCATGTGTGCGCCGGTGGACTGGATGACGCCTTCATAGGTGGCATAGAGCGGATCGCCGACGAGCACGCCGTCGCCGGCTTCGACGAGACCGGTCATGACGGCATAGAGAGCGGTCTGGGTGCCGGGGAAACAGAGGAAATTGCGCTCCGTGACACCTGGCCGGCGTTTCGAATACTTTTCCACCAGCGCCTTCAGCACCGGCGGTTCGCCGCGGCCATTGGAATACCGGGTGCGGCCGGCATACATGGCGCGCGCCGCCTCGTCGAGCAGGGCCTTGTCCGGCTTGACGTCCGGCTCGCCGATGGTGAGTTCGATGATGTCCTCGCCCGATGCCTGCATACGGCGGGCGGTCAGGTGGAGTGCCCAGCGGCCGGAGCCGAGATGGGCGAGGCGGTCGGTGATCGAGGCATAACGCATCGGTGGTTCCTTTTCTTATCGTTGTTCGGCCGAAAGCTCGCCGGGCTGCAGGCGCAGCAGCGCTTCCACGGAGATCAGGGCATTTTCTGCGAGTTCGTGTTCCGCAAACGTATCGGCCGCAAGCGTTCCCTCCAGCCAGAGGCCGTCGACGAGCGCGTTGACCCCGATCGCATAGGTACGGCATTGGGCGGGGCTCAGTGCTCGCTTTTCCTCGACGAAGAAGGCGGACAGCAAGGTTTCCAGCGCCGCAAGGAAAGAGAGATAGTTTTCGCGGTGGATGGCGGCGAAGCTCTGGTCGATCTGGATATGGCTGATGAAGGCGGCCCAGAGCGACAGCGTGCGCGGGTCGGTGACCGGCGGCGTCACATTGGCGACGATGAAGCGGCGCAGGCGCGAGCGGGCCGTCTCGCCCTCGATCGCGGCAGCAACCGCCGCCTCGGTCATGCCGGCCATCACCTTTCGGTAGGCCGCCTGCAGCATCTGGTCCTTGCTGCTGAAATAGTGCCGGATCAGCCCGCCGGTGACGCCGGCGCGCATGGCGATCTGGCGGACCGTCGCGCCCTGGATGCCGAACTCGGCAATGCAATCGAGCGTGGCGGCAATCAGGTCCTCGCGCCGCTCGGCCTCGCTTGCCCTATGGTAGGTGCGGCGGTTCACGGGTCATCTCCTGAGGAACGGGCAGGCCGTTTTTCGCACGGCGTCACGGCTTATTATACGCCCGAATAATTCGCGCAAGAGAATTCCTCGAACTTCCGCCGCATCAGCATCGTTCGGGCGGCGAAAATTCATCGCAAAATGTAACTTCCTATCAGTTTTGAGGGGTGGGCATTAAGGGATCCTACACCTTAACCTTCACAATATGGAACCGATACACCTCCCAAAGGGCGGTGACCGCGGCGGATTGGGGGATCATAATGTCGTCGGCTGAAGAAAAACGCGAACTGCAAAAGCGTCTAGATTTTATCGGTCTGGACCAGGAGGCACGCTCGACGCTTCGTCGTCTCGCGCCGACCATCAATGCCGGCCTTTCGGCAGCTCTCGGCGCGCTTTACAAGAAGATCCAGTCGACACCCGACACCGCCAAGTTCTTCACCAACCAGGCTCACGTAGAAAGCGCCAAGAAGCGCCAGATGAGCCATTGGAACGTTGTCGGCGAGGCCAAGTACGATGAGCGTTATGTGGAAAGCGTGCAGGCCGTCGGCGTCGCGCATGCCCATTCTGGTCTCGACCCGCGCTGGCATATCGGCGGCCAGGCGCTGGTCGTGGAAAGCCTCATCCACAAAGTGATGGCCGAGAACTGGCCCTCCCGTTTCGGTCGCGGCAAATCCGAAAAGCTTGCCAAGGACGTTGCGACGCTGGTCAAGGCGGCGATGCTCGACCTGGACTATTCGATCTCCGCCTATCTGGAGATACAGGCAGAACAGCGCCGCCACGCCGAGGAGGCGAAGCTCGCCGCCGATGAGGAGCAGGAAGTTGCGCTCGAGGCTCTGGACGACGTGCTGAAGGGGCTTGCCGCGGGCGATCTGGAGAGCCGGCTTTCCAGTGCTCTTCCTGAAAACTTCGTCAGGATGGCGGAAGGCTACAACGGCAGTGCCGAGAAGCTTCGCGGCACATTGGCGACCGTGCGCCATGCCGGAGAGGAAATCCTCGTCAGCACCAACGGTATCTCTCAGGCTTCGAAGGATCTGGCGCGGCGGACGGAAGAACAGGCGCAGGGCCTGGAGGAGAGCTCGGCGACGCTGCACCAGCTCACCCACAGCGTTTCCGGCACCGCCGAAGGCGCCAGCAAGGCGGCCGGCGCAGTCGACGTGGCGCTTTCGGAGGCGCGTGCCTCGGGGCCGGTCGTCAAGCAGGCCGTTGCGGCCATGGGCGAGATCGAGCGCTCGTCCGACGAGATTTCAAAGATCATCGGCGTCATCGACGAGATAGCTTTCCAGACCAATCTTCTGGCGCTCAACGCGGGCGTCGAGGCGGCACGTGCCGGCGAAGCCGGTCGCGGTTTCGCGGTCGTGGCACAGGAAGTGCGGGCGCTGGCGCAGCGTTGCGCCGATGCCGCCAAGGAGATCAAGGATCTGATCTCCGACAGTTCGCGCCAGGTGCAGGCGGGCGTCGATCTCGTCAACAATGCCGGTGCGGCGCTCAGCCAGATCACCACGCGCATCGACGACATCAACACGATCGTCAAGACGATCGCGACCGAGGCGGCGCATCAGTCGATCGGCCTGCATGAGGTCAACGGGGCTCTGAGCCGGATGGATTCGCTCACCCAGGAAAATTCGGCCATGGTGCTGGAGACGTCCAAGCAGACATCGGACCTGCGCGACGCGGTCGAGCGGCTGGTCACGGCACTGCGCGGCTTCAAGACCCGCAGCGCGGAACGGCTCGCTCGCGACCGCCAGAAGCGGGAGGAGATTCCCGGCCGTCGCCTCGTCGCCTGATCAGCGTCTTCCGCCGGCCAGCCGGACGGCTTCCGGCCTGCTTCGCAGGATCAGCATCGAGGCGGCGCCGAAGATCGGCCCGACCGCGAGCAGCACGAACGTCCAGCGCCAGCCGCCAAGCAGCGCGGCTAGATGCGGCATCAGCCAGATCATGAAGATGGTCAGCGCGAAACCCATGCCCATCTGCAGCGACAGCGCCGTGCCGATGTAATTGCGGTCGGCAAGCTCGGTTACTGCGGCGGAGAACTGCGCCGAATCTCCGATGATCGAAATCCCCCAAACGACTACCACCAGCGCCAGCAGCCAGAATGGCCCGTCGAAGACGAAGCCGATGGACAGGGCGCAGGCGCCGGAGACGATCATCAGGCCGGCGGTGGTGGCGGTGCGGCCAAAACGGTCCGAGAGCACGCCGCCGGCGAAACAGCCGAACACGCCTGAGGCGACCGCGATGAAGGTGAGCAGCGAGGCTTCGCTGCTGATGCCGGTTCCACCCTTGTCGAGGGCGGCGGTCAGATAGGCGAGCAGCCAGGCCCACATGGCATAAAGCTCCCACATGTGGCCGAGATAACCGCCGTTGACGAGCAGCAGGTTGCGGTCCTTCAGCACCCGACCGATCTGGCGCGGATCGAACAGCGCCTTTCCGAACGGATAGGGGCCCTCACGGGTGAAGACGAGGAAAACGACGGCACCGACCAGCGTCGCACCGCTCGATGAGAGGACGACATTGTGCCAGTCGACCGCCGACGACATGCCGCGGAAGAGATGCGGCAGCGACGAGCCGGCGGTGATCGCGCCGATGACGCCGGCCAGCGCCAGGCCGCGGCCGGAGATGAACCAGGTGGAGACGAGTTTCAGCGCCGGCGGATAGACGCCGGCGAGCGCGAAGCCTGTAACCATGCGACAGAGGATGGCGCCGGCCGGGCCGGGCTCCAGAGCCAGGGCGGCATTGGAGAGCGCCGCAAGCAGGGCGGAGGCCGCCATCAGCCGGTTCATGCGGATGAGGTCCGGCAGGTTGAAGAAGCTTGCGGCCAGAGCGCCGATCACGAAGCCGATCTGCACGCCGTTGGTAAGCCAGGCAGCGGCAATTTCGGACAGCGACCAGGCGCGTTTCAGCTCTGGCGCGATCGCGTTTGCCGAAAACCAGCAGGAGAAGGAGAGCACGACGGCGAGGCACAACAGCGCCAGCATGGACCAGCGGCCTTCGGCTGGCGTTTCCAGGGTCGTCGCGGTGCTCATCGGTCTATCCAGTCGCGCGATATCTGGCGGCGATATGCCGGCTCGGCAGCCGCTGCGCCCCGAACAGTTTTTCACGGAAGGGGCCTTCGCGATAGCCGGTCTTGTAGAGACCGCGTTCCTGCAGGATCGGGATCACCAGTTCGATGATATCGTCAAAACATTCCGGCACGACGGTGCGCGACAGGTTGAAACCGTCGACGCCGGCCTCATCCATCCAGGCGACGAGGTTGTCGGCGATCTGTTCTGCGGAACCCACCATCGGCGCCTGGCGGCTGCCGAGCACCATTTGTTCGAGCAGCTTGCGCTTGGTCCATTGCGGCCCGGCGGTGCGGGTCATCGCCTCGACGTTCGAGACGATCGCTGAACTCTTGCCGGTCTCGATCGGCTCGTCGAGATCGTATTTTGCAAAGTCGATGCCGAGTGAGCCGGCGGCATGCACGAGAGCACCTTCGGAACTCGCATAGGCGCGATAATCCTCGAATTTTTCGCGGGCTTCCTTTTCGGTGCGGGCGGTGACGATCGTGGCGCCGACGAAGACTTTGACATCCTCGGCGTTGCGGCCGTATTCGACGGCGCGAGCCCTTATGTCGTCGACGATGCCCTTGACGCCTTCGGTCTTCTGGCCGTTGACGAAGACGCACTCGGCATGGGTGGCGGCGAATTGGCGGCCGCGGGTCGAGGAGCCCGCCTGGTAGAGAACCGGGGTGCGCTGCGGCGAGGGTTCGCAGAGATGGATCGCCTCGATGCCGTATTGCTTGCCGCGGTGATGGACCTTGTGGACCTTGGCCGGGTCGGCGTAGACGTGGTTCGCCTGATTGAAGACGATGGCGTCATCCTCCCAGCTTCCTTCCCAGAGCCGGTACATGATCTCCATATACTCGTCGGCGAGGTCGTAGCGGTCATCATGGGCCGCCATCCCATCGAGGCCGATCGCCTTCGCGGCGCTGTCGAGATAACCGGTGACGATGTTCCAGCCGATGCGACCTCCCGTCAGGTGATCGAGCGTCGACATGCGGCGCGCGAAGACGAAAGGCGGTTCATGGGTCAGGTTGGCGGTAACGCCAAATGAGAGATGTTCGGTGACGGCGGCCATGGCCGGCACCAGCAGCAGCGGATCGTTGACCGGCACCTGCACCGCACCCCTCAGCGCTGCCGCGTTGCTGCCGCCGAAGACGTCGTTGACGCCGAGCACATCGGCGAGGAATATGCCGTCGAACAGGCCCGCTTCCAGCCTTTTCGCATAGTCCGTCCAGTAGCGGAGCTGCCCATAGCGGTGCGACTGGTCGCGCGGATGTGCCCACAGCCCCTGCTGGATATGGCCGACGCAGTTCATGTCGAAGGCGTTGAAACGGATTTCGCGTGTCACGATCTTCCCTCTGAAGTCCCCATTGCCGACAAGGCTTGTCTCTTATAGGATGCCATCGTCCACTATAGAAGACGATTATCGAAAGGCAAGCCGCTTGCAGCAGATGGAGAACGACCCGGTCCAGGCGATCGCCACGCGGCTGAAGATCGAGCGGGAGGCGCGAGGCTGGTCCCTGGCCGAGCTTGCCGAACGCTCGGGCGTCTCCAAGGCGATGATCAGCAAGATCGAGCGCAGCGAGGCAAGCCCGACGGCGACGGTGCTCGGCCGGCTCTCGGGCGCCTTCGGCCTGCCGCTTTCGGTACTGCTGGCGCTTGCCGAGCGGGCGCAGGAGCGCGTTGCGCTGCAGGCGGAGCAGCCGGTCTGGACCGATCCGGAGACGGGTTATACCCGACGCGCCGTCTCTCCGGCGAATTCGCCGTTGGAGATTCTGGATGTTTCGCTGCCATCAGGCGTGCGCGTGCCCTATCCGGCATCCGCCTTCGCCTTCCAGCACCAGCAGATTTGGGTGCTTGCGGGCCGGCTCGATTTCCAGGAAGGGCCGGTGATGCACCATCTCGCCGAAGGCGATTGCCTTCTGCTCGGCCCGCCTGCCGATTGCGTCTTCTTCAACCCAGGCAAGGAACCGGCGCGTTATGTGGTGGCGCTGACCCGGCGCTAGGCGCCGAGCCAGAATTTGATGATCAGGCCGACAGTGCCGACCGTTACCACCCCGGCCACCCAGAGGCCGACGAACCAGGCGAGCCGCCTGAAGGTTTCGCCGCCTGCCATCAGTGATAACCCTCTTCCGGATCGACCTTGCCGCGGAAGACCCAATAGGCGTAGCTCGTATAGGCAAGGATCAGCGGCACCAGGATCAGCGCGCCGACCAGCAGGAAGCCGAGGCTTTCGTCGGGCGCCGCTGCGTCCCAGATCGTCACGGATGTCGGCACGATATAGGGATAGAAGCTGATGCCGATGCCTGCGTAACCGAGTATGAAAAGGCCGAGCGCCGCAAGGAACGGCCGGCTGTCGCGGTTGTTTTTCAGGCCCGTGAGCAGAAGCCAGAAACAGCCGAGGACCAGCAGGGGCACGATGACGCTGAAGATCGCGGTCGGCCAGGAGAACCAGCGGTTCAGATAGAGCGGCTCGAGAAACGGCGTCCAGAGGCTGAAGATCGCCATGGCGGCGAGCGTCGCGAGCGCTGCGATATAGGAAAGGCTGCGGGCCTTGTCGCGAAGGTCACCCGTCGTTTTCATCACCAGCCAGGTCGAGCCGAGCAGTGCGTAGCCGATGACGACTGCAAGGCCGGTGGCGATCGAAAACGGGGTCAGCCAGTCCCACCAGCCGCCGGAATAGGCCCGGTTTGCAACCGGAATGCCCTGCACCAGCGCGCCGAGCGCGATCCCTTGAGCCAGCGCGGCCATGAACGAGCCGCCGGCAAAGGCCCAGTTCCAGAGATATTGCGCCCGGCCGGTGCGCCAGCGGTATTCGAAGGCGACGCCTCGAAAGATCAGCCCGAGCAGCATGGCGATGATAGGTGCGTAGAGTGCCGGCAGGATCGTCGCATAGGCGAGCGGAAAGACCGCCATCAGCCCGCCGCCGCCAAGGACCAGCCAGGTCTCGTTGCCGTCCCAGACGGGGGCGACGCTGTTCATCATCACGTCGCGATGACGCTTTTCCGGAAACAGGGGGAAGAGGATGCCGACACCGAGGTCGAACCCGTCGAGGATGACATAGGCAAGCACTGCAAAGGCGATGACGGCCGCCCAGATGAAGGGAAGGTCAATGACCATGACGGCCTCCTGCAGGGAGCGTTGCGGTATGCGGGGCCGGCGTTATGCCGGCGGTTCGGATCGGGCCTTCGCCGAGATCGCCGCTCGGATCGCGCGGCAGGCGGGACATCAGCCGCAGGATATAGAAGGTGCCGGCGCCGAAGACGAGGAAATAGACGATGATGAAGGCGACCAGCGAGGAGCCCACGGCCGCTGCCGCGATCGGCGAGACGGAATTTGCGGTCAGCAGGTGGCCGTAGACGGTATAGGGCTGGCGGCCGACCTCGGTCGTCACCCAGCCGGCGAGGACGGCGACGAAGCCGGCAGGCCCCATGACCATCGCGGCCCGGTGCAGCCATTCGGAGGTGTAGAGGCGGCCCCTCCATCGACAGTACAGGCTCCAGAGGCCGAGGCTCAGCATCGCGAACCCGAGGCCGACCATGATGCGGAAGGACCAGAATACGATTGGCACCGGCGGCTGCAATTCGCGCGGTACGGTATCGAGGCCCTTGAGCGGCGCATCGAGGCTGTGTTTCAGGATGAGGCTCGAAAGCTTCGGGATCTCGATTGCGTAGTCAATCCGTTGTTCGGCGTGGTTCGGCAGGCCGAAGAGGATCAGCGGCGCGCCGTCCGGATGGCTCTGGTAGTGGCCTTCCATCGCCATGACCTTGACCGGCTGGTGCTCCAGCGTGTTGAGGCCGTGCTGGTCGCCGGCAAAGATCTGGATCGGGGCGACAATCGTCAGCATCCACATCGCCATCGAAAACATCGTACCGGCGCGCAAAGGGGCGGTGCGGCGCAGGAGATGCAGGCCGCCGACGGCGCCGACCACCAGCGCGGTGGTCAGATAGGCGGCGAGCACCATGTGGACGAGGCGGTAGGGGAAGGATGGGTTGAAGATGACCGCCCACCAGTCGGCAGGGATGAACTGGCCCTTGTCGTTCATCGCAAAACCCTGCGGCGTCTGCATCCAGGAGTTTGCGGAAAGGATCCAGGTCGCCGAGATCAGCGTGCCGACCGCGACCATCAGCGTCGCGAAGAAATGCAGGCCAGGCCCGACGCGGTTGCGGCCGAACAGCATGATGCCGAGGAAGCCTGCCTCCAGGAAAAATGCCGAGAGCACTTCGTAACCCATCAGCGGGCCGATGACCGGGCCGACCTTGTCGGAGAACACGCTCCAGTTCGTGCCGAACTGATAAGACATGACGATACCGGAGACGACGCCCATGCCGAAGGCGAGCGCAAAAATCGTCTTCCAGAAGTCGAACAGCTCCAGATAGACGACCTGTTTCTTCCACAGCCAAAGACCTTCCAGCACCGCGAGATAACTCGCCAGCCCGATCGAAAACGCGGGAAAAATGATGTGGAACGAGACCGTGAAGGCGAACTGCATGCGCGCCAGCAGCGTCGCGTCGAAGGTCTCGAACATGGCGTCATCCCTTTTCTGGCGGGGGCCGGAAGCCCATCCATCTCATCGGATGACAATCGGCGGGGAGCGTCAAGAGATCAATGCGCATCAATGCCGCGCGCCCGGATGCCGCGGCCCCGGGTTGAACCGCTGCAGTGAACGAAAAGGCGCTTCCCGGTGAGGGGAAACGCCAAGTTGGGGAGGGTACTTATGACAATGTCGGCCGCGTGGAGGTCATGCGACCGACCCGCGTTGAACCCATGATCATGAGTTTTGTTCCCCTTTCGCCTGTTTTGGTACGGAACCTTCGGTGGCGGTCCCGGTTCGGCAAGCAGGTACGGAAAGGAGAAACGCACCATGAGCAAAGCCGTAGAAACCACCGATCACAAGGAAATCCGGCAATGGATCGAGGAACGCGGCGGCCATCCGGCCCGGGTGAAGGGCGCTAGGGAAGGCGGCATTCTGCGCGTCGATTTCGGGAAGCCGGAAGAATCCCTGGAGGAAATCGAATGGGACGACTTCTTCTCGATCTTCGATGAGAACAAGCTCGTCTTCCTTTTCCAGGAAGAAACGGAAGCCGGCAAAACCAGCCGGTTCAACAAATTCGTGTCCAGCACGAAACACTGAGGCCGCGGCCGAGACCGCGGTCCCTGAGCCAAGGAGGACGATCATGTCCACATCCAAACATTTCAAGACCCGCAAGCCTAGCGATGCCGACCTCAAGGAGGATCCCGGCATCGGCCAGTCGAAAGGGTTGAACCGCTTTACCGGCGCCGACGAGATCGCCGGCGACAATACCGAGGAAGGCGATGTCGGCAACGACACGACCCGTTTCGGCGGCATCGATCCCAACCAACGCGGCCGGGCGAACAAATAACCTCTCAAGGAGGATACATCATGCAAGGCAACAAAACCCACCAGCAGCAACGCAACATCATCGAAAAGCGGGAAAATACCGCCAATGCGCCGAAGGAGTTCGATCCCGGCCTCGACCTGCAGCGGAGCGAAGCGGCCAGGGATGCATTCCGCCGCGGCGATAATCTGGACATGCGGGCCGCGGAAGTTTCCCTCCATGACGACCCATCGATCATTCGCGGCCGCAACCAGGAAAGCGAACACCACAAGGGCAAGGGCTCCTGACTCTTTTGGAGAGCACGGAACCCGAACCCCGTCCTCACGGTTGTCGGACGCCGGCCCGGTGATATGATACGGTCGGGCTGGCATAAGAAACGAGTGCGGTGGCAGATGCCATCGCACCATCCGGGGAGGATGACATGTTCGGTCTAAGCCCAACCTTTGTCGATCGAGAGGATGCCGGAAGGCAATTGGCGGAAGCCATGCAGGCGACGTTGCCGCCCGATCCGATCCTGATGGCGCTGCCGCGTGGCGGCGTGCCCGTGGCCTTCGAAGTCGCCCAGCGGCTCGGCCTGCCGCTCGATCTCCTCATCGTCCGCAAGATCGGCGCGCCCGGTCATCCCGAATATGGCATCGGCGCAGTCGTCGATGGGCGGGAGCCGCACGTGATCGTCGACGAGGACGCCGCCCGTCGTTTCCATGTGCCGCCGGGTTATCTCGCGGCCGAGCGCGAACATCAGCTTGCCGAAATCGAGCGCCGCCACCGTATGTATTTCGGCGAGGACGAGCCGAGCGAGCATGATCACACGGGGCGGGACGTCATTCTCATCGATGACGGGATTGCGAACGGCGTCTCGATCCGCGCCGGCATTCATGCGCTGAAGGACATGGGGGTTGCGTCGATCCGGATCGCGGTGCCGGTCGCGCCGCGCCAACTGCTGGAATCCCTGCAGGAAGAGGTGGACGACATCGTCTGCCTGTCGGCTCCGGACCGCCTGGAAGCGGTCAGCCTGCACTACGGCGACTTCAGGGAGACGACCGACCAGGACGTGGTGCGCCTTCTGAAGGAGGCTCACCGGCTCAGCCGCACCCTGAGCCATTGAGGATCAGAGCTCGACCGTGACCAGAAGCGGCAGATGATCGGAGGCCCGGCGGGAAAGCGGGGTCGATACGACCTGCGTCGCGATCGGTGTGACTTCGCTGGAGGCGAACACGTGGTCGATCCTCAGAAGCGGCAGACGCGACGGAAAAGTGGCTTTGGGCCTCCTGCCGCTCAAAAGCGGTACGTCCGCCATCTGGCGGGCGACGGCCTTGTAGGTCGCGGTCACGGGTGTGGCGTTGAAATCGCCGATCAGGATCTTCGGCTTGCCCCGGCAATCCGGCGCCCCCATCCAGGACGGCCCGAGGATTTCGGCGATCTGGCGCATCCGGTCGCCGCCCAGCAGGCCGAGATGGGTATTGAAGACCTGCAGCTTGTGCTCGCCGACCTCTATTTCCACCCAGACGGCGCCGCGCTGCTCCCCATGCGAGGACAGGCCGGCACCCTTTACCATTCTTGCCGGCAGGGCCGTCAGGATCGCATCGCCGTAACGCTCTTCGGCAACGTTGAGTGCTGCGTGGAAATGGAATTCCATCTGCAGAAGAGAGGCGATCACATGCGCCTGGTCTATCCCGCCGGTGCGGCTGCGGCCGACATCCAATTCCTGCAATCCGATGATATCCGGTTCCAAGGCCGCGATGACCTCGGCTACCCGAGCGGGGTCGAGCCGGCGATCGGTACCGATGCAGCTATGCACATTATAACTCAGGATTTTCAGGCGATGCCTTGTCTTCGAAGGCTGGGCCGGGGCGGGGCCGGCCTTGGCTGGCGATGTCTGATCACTCATGGAGCTGGGAACACCTTGGTCCCGGTTTCGTTCCCATTGTTATACAGCCGTTTACGAGAGGGACCATGATCGCCAGACGCCATCTGCTCAAGTTTCTGATCGGCGTCGCGATCTGCCTGGCGGCCTTCCTCGTCTATCGCAGCCTCGGTCGCTACACGGTCGACGAGATCGAGGAATCGGTCCGGTCGATCGCCGCTTTCCGGCTCGCGACCGCGTTTTTTTTCGTCATCCTTTCCTATCTCTGCCTCGGCGGCTTCGATGCGCTTGCCGTGCGGTATGTGGGAAAGCCGCTCCTTTTGCGGCAGACCTCGCTCGCGTCCTTCACGGCGCTGTCGATCGGTCACAATGTCGGACTTTCCGCGCTGAGCAGCGGTGCCGTGCGCTACCGGTTCTACACGCGCTGGGGTCTGACCGGCGAGGACATCGCCAAAGTCATCGTGTTCTGCGGGGTGACCGTCGGTCTCGGTCTCGGAACGCTGGCCGGGCTGGCGCTGCTGCTCCAGCCCCGTGACGCGGCGGACCTGCTGGGCCTCGACCGCACGGCACGGCTGGCGGCCGGACTTCTCTGCCTGGCCGGCCCTGCCGCCTATCTGCTGATCTGCGCCTTCGTGCGCCGTCCTCTCGTCGTGCGCAGCTGGCGTTTCGAACCGCCGGCGATACAGCTTGCGCTCGGCCAGATCGTCATCGGCACGCTGAACTTCGCCTGCGTCACGGCTTCCATCCAGCAGCTTCTCGCGAGCTTCACCGATGCCGGGTACCTGGCTGTGGCCAGCGCCTATGTGACCGCCAACATAGCCGCGCTGCTCAGCCATGTGCCGGGCGGACTCGGCGTGCTGGAGGCGACCATGATCGGAATCCTGCCGACATCCGCGTCGATCGGAGCGCTGATCGCCTTCCGTGTGCTCTATTTTTTCGTGCCGCTCACGGTCGGGGTGCCGACATTTCTCGTCACCGAGGCTTATTATCGTCATCGGGGCGGCAAGTTCCTAGAGCAGACGGTGATGTGACAGGCGGGCGAAAAGCCGCCTGAGAGCGGCCTTGATTTCCGGAATCGGCCAGAAAGGCTGTTTCGGGTCGATGATCCCCGTGCCGACCAAAGATTCCGTTTCGCCTTTGTCCGTATCGACGTCGTAGCTTCGCAGGCCGCGCGGCTTGACGTTCAGCCGGTCGACGGCCGCCAGAATGGAGCCGGTTTCCGCGATGATCCGCGCAACTTCCGCCGGCTGGGCGTCGAGATGTTCGGCGATCAGCGCGTTGCGGAGCGCGGCGATCGCCTGCCTGCCGTTCGGGTCAGAGGTTTCGATCGCAAGGTCCGCCTCGGTGTCCAGCCCTTCGGAGCGGTTGTTGAGATTGGAAGAGCCGACCCGCACGAACTGGTCGTCGACGATGATCAGTTTCGAGTGAACGATGATCTCCTGCTCGCCACCGTTGCCGTCGGAAACCGCGGCAAAGAAAACCCGCAGGCGTCCATGACGATCTGCGCGCTTGAGGCGACGGATCAGCCGGTTGCGGTTGTGGCCCATCATCAGCTTTTCCAGGAAACCATGGGATTCGCGCGTGACGATCACGAGGATTTCCGGGCCGTCGGCTTTCCTCAACCGCCTGGCGAGAGTTCGCGCCACGCCGAAGGAGGCGAGGTACTGCGTCTCGATATAGAGATGACGTCTGGCCGCCTTCAGCGCGTCGTGGGTCAGCCGGATCGCCTCGCGGTGGCCGCGATGGCCCTTCCATTTCCACGCCTCGGTGAGCGCCAAGCCGGTGTTGCAGTCGGTCAGCGCCGGTTCCAGGTCTGCCGGCCAGGCATTTATGCCCGGCATATCGAGCGGTGAAAGGACCTGGCGTGTCGCCTTTTTCCACCGGCGGCGCGCAACGTCGCCGATCAGCTTTGCCGTATCGCCGGTCACGATCGTCTGTATGTCGTGGACGGGGCCGTAGGTGGTTCCGTCCGGCGCCCGACGCAGCGGGTTGTCGATCGCGTGGCTGCGGTCGTCCCAGCGGCGGGCGGTCAGGTCGATGCCGCCGAGGAAGGCCGTCCGGTCGTCGATCGCGACGATTTTCTGATGATGGCTGGCGCGCAGCGGATGGTCGAAATCGAAATGCAGGGAGATGCGCGGATGGTCTTTCCAATCCATCTTGCCGAACATCTTGAGGCTCTTGCCGGAATAAACAGGCCCCATGCCCCAGACCAGGATGCGGATTTCAAGCGAGGGCTTTTCCTCGACCATCTTGCGCACCAGAGCACCGAGTGTTTCGCCGTCCGGGTCGCGCGGACGAAGGACGATGTCCGGATCGAAATCCCAGCCGATAATGAAGATCGAACGTTCCGCCAGCCTCAATACCTGATCGAGCCGGCGAAAATAGTCGTCGCCATCAATCAGGAAGGCGAGCTTTTCCGCCTTCGCTCTGCGCCAGGCGTTCCGGCCGGGCCGGATGATGGGTTCGAATGAGAATCCTGCATCCCGCGTCAGGATCGATTGTGTCGCTACATCCACCTGGCCACCTCATCATGGAATGGCAGATGAACGCGCGGATTTTGTCCTTTGTTCCAAGGCTGTATTCCCGCACATAGCCGGATGGATTGGCTGGATGGAGTGTAAGGTGAGGGCGTTACTCGATAACCGTTTGCTGAGCCGGGTTGGGCGCAATGAAATTGCTGTTGCCGTCTCTGAAGGCTTCCATTGCAACAATGAGCCCGAGAAGGATGAGAGCTGCCGCACCCATCAGCTTCCACAGCCCGCCAGTCATCGGTTTCTGCGGGCTCTCGTCCTGCTCTTGCCTGTGCTCTGCACGTGCATGGCCATGGATATTCATGATCGATCTACCGGCGCTTTTGCGCCGGTACCTCTCAGCTGGAGGCCAGATTGCCGGGCGGCATATAGACTGGCGGATTGGGATTTTCGTCGGGATTGGGCAACGGCGTCTCATCCGGCAGCCGATCCGGTTCCGGTTCGTCGATCGGTGGGTCCGGCTTCCAGATGGGCGCCGGCATGGGCGGGCGTTCACTTGGTTCGCGAGGATCGGGTATCATGGAAAACTCCCTGTTACTCATCTCACAACCGCCCGGCATGGCGATTGTTCCTCGCAAATTGACCCTAAGGGTTCGTGGAGCCGGTGCTGGTCGGGTCTGTCCCGGGAGCCGGCGCCGGCGTCTGCGCCCTATCGGTTGCCGCAGGAGGTGCCGGAGCCTGCGCCGTATCATCCGACCCGCCGGTGAAATAATAACCAACGGCCATCAGGAGGAGTACTATGGTAATCCCTCCGATGATGGAATTTGCCCTCATCTCGCGTGACATGATCTTCGCCTTTATGGCTTGTGAATTTACTACCGGACAATTCATAAAGGGCGGCAATGTTCCAGGCATCGAGGCGAAAAGGAACTTCGCCTGCTTTCAGGGGTTGAATCCGGTTGCCTTGCGTTCCCAAAAGCAATCGATCTGGGCGACCAATTTGCGAGGAGAAGCGAATGACCCATGCCCGAGACAATTTCCTCGCGTGGCTGCGTGCCGCCCATGCCATGGAGGAACAGGCGATCACTACGCTTACCGCGCAATCCCGGCGAATCGAGAGTTATCCCGACCTCAAGGCCCGTATCGTACAGCACCTGCATGAGACCGAGGAACACGCCCAGGCGCTGAAGACGCTCCTCGATCATTTTTCGGCAACCGGCAGCGCTTTGGCGCTCAAGGACATGGCGGCGAAACTGGCGGCCAAGGCGCAGGGTGTCGGCGGCATGTTGACCAGTGACGAGGTCGTCAAGGGAGCGATGGCAAGCTATGCCTTTGAGCACATGGAAATCGCCAGCTACCGGGTCCTGATTGCAGCGGCCGACGAGCTGGATGAAATGGAGGCGAAGACGGTTTTCGAACGCATCCTTGGCGAGGAGATCGCTATGGCCAACTGGCTGGAAGCCAATCTCGACGCCATCACCCGCATATTCCTGATGCGTGACGAACGTGACCTGATGGCAAAGAGATAAGTGGCGAACGCTAAGGAGGGTGGCCAGCCGCTGCGATGGCGGCTGGCGCGGGAGGTCAGGTTCTCAAGGGTGCGTCCGGATCCAGATGGATCTGCATATCTCGTGGATCGCGTACGCCCTGTTGATAAAGCTGGATGATCTGTGCTGCGAGATTGTTCGCGGCGAGGCTGCCGCCGGCAAGTCCACGCTCTGCGCAGATCTCGTCGAACAGGCGTTGAAGAAATGCCAGTTCCGTCGGTTCGAAAGTGTTGGTCAGGACTGCTGCATTCAACTTTTCAGCCTCCCAAATGGTGGCGAAAGCGCTTCCTGTCTTCCAGTCGCCAGCGCGCTCTTGTCATCAGCCGGCGATAGCCAAAGACTACTACTTCTCTTCCGCTTTGCAAGGGAGGAAAGCGGGGTGGGCGCAGCAGTGGATTGCTCGAAATCCTTTCTCAAGCAGTCGCGAATGTAAGTGATTTTTCAGTCGTTAAGATGGTTCGCCTCGTGATCGTGAAACTGTTCGGTCTGCACCGTTTTGCCATCCAGTCCGCGTTGCCTCGAATGCTGCGCCTTGTCCCTGTTCGACAGTACCTTGTTTTCGGGGAGGATCGCCTTGTCGACATCTGTCATGGCTCCGTTTCCGCTGTTTTTCCCCTGCGCTCCCGCGCCCATCCGCTTCGAACTCGCCTTGGCCATGATGTCTGTCTCCTGGTTCTTGTCTTCAATCAAAGGGTAGAACCGCGCAGGCGAGTTTTTGATCCGCGAAAAGTCGGATAGGAGAAATCTGAACGATCTCCCTGCACAGATTTTAAGATTTCAGCCCTAGGGTCCGGCGCATGAGGCACGAATTCAGCTCAGCTTTTCCAAAAGCTGCCGATACCCTAATTCCTTCGGGGAAGCGGATTCTCCAACTCGTAACCCATGACAAGATGGGGGGCGTGCGTACCCTTGTGCAGATGGTGGAGACCGGCTTGCACGCCCGCGGTTTCGAGGTACAGACGCTGCCTCTCGACACCGGTCATGGAACGGTCGCCACGCTTCGTAATCTCGCACGCCTTGGCTGGACCATCCTGTCGGGTAAATACGACGCGATCTTCACCTACCAGGCTGCGGCCTCCGTCTTCGGCGGCTTTTTCGGGTTTCTGGGCCGCGTGCCGGTGCGTGCCGCCCATCACACCGCAGCGCCGGAGGGTATTCGCCGGCATTGGAAGGCACTTGACTGGCTGTTCGGATCGGCGGGGATATTCACCCATTTCGTATCAAATTCCGTTTCCACCAGCGCGTCGTTCGGCAAATGGCCTGCTGCCTACCGGCGGCGGTTCATTCTGATCCCGCATGGCGTCGATCCCATTCCGCCCGCTCGCGCAGCGGTCGATTGGCGGCAGCGCCTCTCCATTGCGCCAGATGCTTTCGTGCTGGTCGCGACGGGAAGGCTGGTGGATCAGAAGGATCACGCAGTCCTGGTTGATGCGCTCGGGATGCTGCCGGGCATGCATCTGATCATCGCCGGCGATGGCCCGAACCGGGAGGCTCTGGAGGACAAAGCACGCACTCTGGATGTGGCGGAGCGCGTCCATCTGGTCGGCTCGATCGAGCGGGATGCGCTCGGCGACATCCTGACGGCCGGAAATATCTATGTGTTCCCGTCGATCTGGGAAACTTTCGGCCTTGCCGGGGTGGAGGCTTCGATGGCGGGCCTGCCGGTCGTCGCGTCCGATCTCCCGGTTTTGCGGGAGGTCCTGTGCATCGGCGACGGGCATGAGAACGCAGCCATGACGCGGTTCCATCCACCCTGCGATGCGGCCAGTCTTGCCGATGCGGTCAAAGATCTCGCCGCGAATTATCCGGATGCGCAGCTTCGGAACGATTTTGCGCGATTGCATCGAGAGCATCACAGCCGGGAGCTCATGCTGGAGCGCTACACGAATTTCCTGCACTCAGAGAGCGGCGTCTAACCGCGCCGCGGATAAAAGCGCTGAAGCAGCGAGCGGGCGTCGAACAGGTTCCAGCGCAGCGCGATATAGGCGCTGGCGATGCCGATCAGGACGAAGTTGATGGCGCTTGCAGCCGGCTCTTCCGCCAGGAACTGGACGCCTTTGCCGACGGCGACCACAGCTATGCCGAGAGCCAGCAGCAGGCCCCCTCGGGGCAGGTCGAGAGGCATGCGCAGGTTTCCCGACGCGTAGACCAGGCAGATCAACAGAGCCGCGGCCTGCCCGAGCGTAAAGGCGATGGCGGCGCCCATTGCCGCGTATGAAGGGATAAGCAGGTAGCTCAGCGTTCCGGTGACCGCGAGCATCGCGACGGACGCGACCAGTTCCAGGTTTGTTGTCCCGCTGAAATAAATGATCTGGCCGAAATAGTGGGCGCGCATGACGAGGATGGCATTCGCGACGAGCAGGATCGGCATGATCTGCGTGACGACCGGCAGATAGCTCGGGGCGAGCAGGATCCCGAAGATGACGTCGCCGAGCAGGATGAAGGACGCGGTGCCAAAAATGACGATATAGCAATGCGTGATGAAGGCGCGCTTGAGGGTATGCCGCGCTTCGGTCCCTTTCCCCTCCGTATGGAAGTTCTTGGCGCTCGAAATATATCCTGCGCTGATCGCCTCGGCCAAGACCAGGAACGTCTGCTTCATGAGGTCGAGTACGGTCCCGTAAGGGGCGACGGTGCTGGTATTGTAGAGGCCCGCCAGCAGCAGCCGATCGACATTCATGGCGGCAGCGGAGGCGCCGAAGGCAATGGCAAGCGGCCAGCCGTAGCGCCACATCCGCCGCACGTCGCTGCCCCTAGGCCAGACAAAGCCGGACGCCCATATGGTGCGGCTGAAATGCCGGAAAACCGGCACGGAGCCCAGCGCATAACCGAGCCCCACGCCCGCCAGCAATGCGCCGGGCGTGTCGAATTCGAGGACGGCGATGTAACCGAACAGCAGCGAGAAGACGGCGCGGGCGATGGTCGCGATTGCAACGAGCCGGACAAGAAGGTGGGCGCGGCTGATTTCGACGGCGACGAAATACAAGGTGAAGCACACGACCAGCAGGCTGCTGCTGACCGCAACATCGGCATGCAATGTTCCGAACAGGTAGAACAGGGATATGAAGCCGATCGCCGGCAGCATCACTACCCCTGAAACCAGCAGCAGCGCCCCCGCGAGCCGATCGGCTTCCTTGGGGTCGTATCGTCCGAAATGCGCGAATACGATCCACTGGACGCCCAAGCTGTAGACCATCATGCATATCGAAAACCCGACGATATACTGGCCGTACACTTCGGCGCTGGTCATGCGCGTGAAGATGGAAACCGACACGAGATTGATGATGGCCGAGGTCGCCCGCGAGGCTAAATACACCGAGGCATGTCTATCGCTCAATTTCGTCGCCCAATAATATGCATTTGGTCAGAATTAACCGCTAACCCTCTAGGGTAGGCCCGATCGCCGGGAGTGACGTAGATCCTTCCTTAGCAGGAACAAACGCAATAATCATAGGGCATGTGATGATTATGAATAGCTCTCGGATTGTTGATCCGGTCGCAGCCCGAATCTGCTTTCTCGTGCGTGGTTTCGATGGCGGCGGTGCCCAACGCGACGCCATCCTGCTGGCAAACGAACTGCAGGGCCAGGGATTTCCGAGCGCAATCGTTACGCTTCAGAGTTCGGGTCCGTTGCGGGACCTGATCCGCGCCGACGTGCCCGTCATCGATCTCGGCAACGGCCGCAAACTGCGCCTCGCCTTTGCGCCAGTGGCATTGCGAAAGTTGCTGGTCACGGGGCGTCCGAGGGCGCTGGTGTCTTCCGAGGCGGCGGCGAATGTCCTGGTGGTCCTGGCCTCGCGAGGGCTTGCGAGGGAAACGCGGCCGTCGATCGTCCTGCGCGAGGTGGCAAGCCCCCTGCAGGCGCGAACCGGCGATCCCTATTGGCAGAACCGGCTGGCCTACAGGCTGATCCGGTTTGCCTATCCGCGTGCCGATCTCGTCCTGACGCTGACAGCCGGTGCGCGAAACGACCTGATCGACCGTTTTGGGGTGCCGGCCGCGAAAGTCGCCAACCTCGGTACCAATGCCGTGCTGACGCCGCAGATGCGGCGGCGGATCGAGCAGCTGGGCCGCGCCCCGGAACCGGGCCACATCGTCTCGGTCGGGAGGCTCTCCCCGGAAAAGGGGTATGCGACGCTGATCGAGGCCTTCGCGCAGCTCCGGCGGATGCGCGAGGCCCGGCTGACGATCGTCGGGGAAGGCGACGAGCGCGGCAATCTGGAGGCTTTGGTCGAAGCGCTAAATCTATCGCAGGACGTCAGCTTGCCGGGACACAATCCTGACCCGTTGTCGATCGTGTCGCAGGCTTCGCTTTTCGTATCGTCCTCCTCGCACGAGGGGCTGGGGAACGCACTGATCGAGGCCATGGCCTGCGGCGTGCCCGTCGTCGCGACGGATGCGCCTTACGGTCCGCGCGAGATCCTGCAAGGCGGCAGGCTTGGACGGCTGGTGCCGGTCGGTGACGCGACTGCGCTTGCGCAGGCCATGGCGACGACACTCGAACAGCCGCCCGAAAGCGCAGTTCTCCAGGCCCGCGCCGCGGAGTTCAGCGTCGAAAAATCGGCCGAAAGGTTCATCCATCTTCTTCAGGCGGCAGGGATCGCGGGAAATGCCGTTTCTGCGGCGCCGGAGATTGAGACAACCGTAAGTATTTGACATTATGTTCTGACGCTCTGGGAGATCCGACTGCAATGGATGGGGGTAGATGAAAAAGCCGAAACTCTGGGAGATGTCCGGTTCCGAGATACTGGCGGGAGTATCCCGCAAGATCGGGCGGCACGTATATTTTCGACCGCACCTGTTGAAGCTGGATGCGCCTGTCGTTGCTTTCACGTTCGACGACTTTCCTGTCTCGGTCTTCGAAAATGCGGCGCCCGCTCTTGAGGATGCCGGCATGCTCGGCACGTTCTATCTTGCAAGCGGCCTGATGCAGCGCGTCGAAAACGGCCAGCTGATCGTCGATGAGGAGATGGTCGCGACGCTTTCGGACAGGGGACACGAGATCGGCGGCCACACCCATGGCCATATCAATGTCCAGAAAACGCCCCGTCGCGACCTAATGGCCGATGTCAGGCGAAACGACGAGGAAATCGCCCGGATCGTCGGCTCCGCAAAGCCGGTTTCCTTCGCATATCCCTTCGGGATGATTTCAGTTCCATCCAAGCTGGCGCTGATGCATCACTATCCGGGCCTGCGCGGCATCAAGGTCGGCACCAATTCCGGCCTCATCGACCTTGCCCATCTGAAGGCGCAGGAACTCTATGATTGCAGCAATGATTCCGCATCGATCGACAGGATGCTGGACGATGTCGAGCGGCGCTGCGGCTGGCTGATCTTCTATACCCACGACGTGCGCGAGGACCCGACGAATATCGGCTGTTCGCCGGCTTTCTTCTCGCAAGTGGTCGACAAGGTGCGCCGGCGCGGCATCAAGGTCGAGACGGTGATCGATACGCTGAAGCGGATCGGGGTCGCCTAACGGGTCTTGTCCGTGTCGGGGCGGTCGGCCGTCAGATCCTTGTAAACGGCCCAGCAGAATGCCCAGGACGTAACGAAATAGCGCCGTGCCAGGCGGCGCGGCTCGGTCGCCACGCGCCAGAGGAATTCCAGCCCGGCTTTCCGCAGGAAGACCGGAGCACGCGATTTGACGCCGGCATAGAAATCCAGCCCAGCGCCAAAACCGAAGCCGTAGCAATCGGGAAGGTCGGCGCGGTGCTTGTCCATCCAGATCTCGGATTTCGGGGCGCCGATGCCGAAGAAGATATGCGTGACGCGTCTTTCCCGAAGCATCGCCACCAATTCGCGTCCGAAGGTCTCATTCTGCTCGAAAGCCGGGGGCGCTGTGACGATGACGTGCTCGGAAAAACCGAGCGCCTTCAGCTTGTCGTCGAGAATCGCTGCCGTGGTTTCGCTCGAGCATAGGAGCAGGGGCCGGTGGGTGCCCGGCTTCAGGCGCTCGATGATCTCGGGAAACAGGTCGGCGCCGGTGATGCGGCCGGGAACGGCAAGCCCGCGCAGCCGCGCATAGAGGAGCACAGGGGCTCCGTCGACGGTGGTCAGCCAGGCCTTGTCATAGGCGGCCCTGAAGGCGGGATTCCTGTTCAGCTGCACGATGTGATCGAGATTGGCGGTCACCAGCAGCCGCAGGCCTTCGCCGGCCGGCACTGGTTCGGAGACGATCGTATCGACGATCCTGCCGGCGTCCCAGGTGGAGAACTCGATGCCGAAGGCGGATGTCCGCCGCCGCTGTTTTACCGGTGCTTGCTCGGACATTTCAGGCGTACGCTGGTCCATAGGCGGGCTCGGCCTTCCTCGAGGCTATAATGCGGTAGCGGGCCTGGTAACCAAGGCCGAACATGGCAACCATCATCGTGAACCAGATAGGCCCCGACCGGGCAAGGAACACGCTTTCGAGGCAGGCCAGGAAGATTGAGAAAAGCCAGATCCTCAAGAAAAGCCTCGTGAGCGGCGTGAAGTTTTTTGCGGCGTCGATTGCCGCCAGATTTTTAAGGGGAGTAGCCAAGACCCATATCACCATCAATATCAATCCCGGTATGCCGGCGTTCATGGCGGCATCGACATAGGCATTGTGGGCATCCACCGCGCGCACGGCCCAGTTCAAGGTGCGCATGTCGCTGTTGACGAGGCTCTCCGCACCCCAGAAAGAGCCGAAGCCATAACCGGTGATCGGACTCTGTGCAATAGCATCGAGTGCCAGCCGCCAGATGTCGGCGCGTGCCGTATAGGTGGTATCGATCCCGGTTGCCGCGACAATCTCCCTCAGCGGCGCGATCGTCGATACGCCGACGGTCGCCAGGTTGAGCAGGCCGACCCCGCCGAAGACGACGGGAACGCGAATCCAGCGCCAGCGCTCGAAGAAAATGCTGAGGATGAAGATGCCGGGCAGCATGGCGGTCGAGGTCTTGGCGCCGGTTTTCAGCAGGAACAGGCTGCTCGCAGCAATGACCAGCAGTCCGATGATCCGGGACCATGCGGACATCAGGTAGATGCCAACGAAGCAGGAGAGCGCCATGACCACGCCGGTCTCGTTCTTCTGGACGTAAATTCCCTTCCAGAGTCCCGCATGCTGCGGCTCGAGAAAGTCGGTCAGCTGATGGACGGCAAGCCTCGGGAGAAACAGCACGCCGAAATAACAAAGGCCGACGATCAGCATCACACCGCCGCCGGCAAGCCGCGCAAACTGGCTCTCGCCCTTCGGCAGCATCAGAAATGCGCTGGCGCTGATGCAGACGGTGAGAGCAATCAGGACGCGCCTGACGGCACCGAGCGGATCGACCGAAAGTGCCGCCGTCAGAAACAGCCACCCGAACACGAACGCAAGCAGCAGGCGGGGCTGGAAGATGACGCTCCGCACCCTGGGGGTCATCGCATAGACAACCACGATCAGGAACAGCATATAGGCGAGCAGCTGGCTCCAGAGAGCAGGCTTCGCCAGGGCAGGATTGAGGCTGGTGTCGACGAAAGGCGTCAGGGTGATCCAGTAGAAGCACCCGACACAGCAGAACAGCAGCTTCGCGCCGAAATTTCCAGAAGACGCAACTTCGTCCGTGTCTCTCGCCATCCACCCGCCGCCGCGTTCTCTTCGCGCGCGAATCGTAACAGAAACCGCCGAATCTCGCCAGCATCCATATCCGCCGGCCACCGCTGCGGAGTTCGTCGGAGCGGCCGAAGCCCGGCTTCGAAGCCCGTGACTGCGATAGCGCGAGATCTCGGCCATTCATCATAACTGCATAAATTTAGCCGGTTAGCTTGACCTTGACGGTATCGAACCAGAACTTGGCGCTCATCCTGCAATCCTTGGCAGGCTTGCAGGCTCCCGTGGAGATTTCGAATGCTGGGAATATTTTGTCGGCTTGCCGGATCTCTCATGCTGATGGCACTCGGAATTGCCAACGTGCAGGCGCAGAATTTCGTGCTGAAGCCGTTTTCGGAAGCTCGCGCGCCTGAACTTGCCGGGTTGACGGCGGCCGAGCAAAGCAAGGCGCTGGGGCGAGGGGTCAATTTCGGGGGGACGCTGGAGGCGCCGAGCGAAGGCGCCTGGGGAGGCAGGCTTTCCACAGAGCTGTTCGAGGCCGTCAGGCAAGGCGGGTTCCAGACCATCCGTCTGCCGGTCCGCTTCAGCAGCCATGCGGCCCTTTCGGACCCCTACAAGCTCGACGAGGCTTTCATGAAGCGGGTCGATTTTGCTGTCAACAACGCGTTGTCCCGGGGCCTCAACATCATCATCGACTTCCACCATTATCACGAGATGGATGGCGATCCCCTGGAGGCGGAGGAGGTCGCGATCGGCGTGGAGAAGAGCCGCGAGCGTTTCCTGGCGATCTGGGAGCAGCTTGCACGGCGATACCAGAGCCTGCCCAACGACAAGGCGCTGTTCGAGATTTACAACGAACCGCACGGCAAGACGGAGGAGGTCTGGAACGATCTGCTCACCAAGGCGCTTGCGGTGATCCGCAAGACAAATCCTTACCGCTTCCTGATTGTCGATTCGGCGGAATGGAGCACGGCCTGGGGGCTCGAGAAGCTGGAGCTGCCTCCCGACGACCGCCGCCTGATCGTCACCATACACAATTATGCGCCGTTCAAATTCACCATGCAGGGCGCCAGCTGGATCGAAGGATCCAGGCCCTGGCTTGGAACTTCCTGCTGCGAGAAGGCGCAGATCGAGGAGATCAGGACGCCGCTCGACATGGCGGTCGAATGGGGGAAAAAGAACGAACGGCCGATCTTCGTCGGGGAATTCGGCTCCAATTCGCTCGCCTATTATCCCGACCGGGTGACCTACACGCGGATCATGCGGGAAGAGATCGAGAGACGCGGCATGAGCTGGGCCTATTGGGATTTCGCGTCCCACGAGTTCGGCCCCTGGGACCCGACCAGCAAGTCATGGCTGCCGGAATTGTACGAGGCGCTGGTTCCCAAGAAGTAGAAGCTTCAGGCGAACTCGCGGCCGGCTTCGCGCATATGGCCGAACAAGCCGAGTGTGAGTGCCATCAGCACGCCGAAAATGGCGCCGGCGAAAGCCCCTCCGATCAGCAGCAGCACCGAGCTCGGCGGCCAGCTCTTCGACTGCGGCGGCACCGGCGGCGAGATCACTCGGACATTGCTGGTGTCGATCTGTTGACGCTCGCTGATCTGGTGCGTCCGCGACAGATAGGTTTCGTAAACGGCTGCCTTGGAACGGGCGTCCCGCTCCAGTTCGCGCAGGCGCACCTGCGCATCGTTTTCGGTAAACACGGTCGATCGCGAAGCGTCGGACTTGCGGCGCAGTTCCTGAAGGGCGCTGTTGGCCTGGTCGACATCGGTCTTGGCGGACTGGAGAAGACGGGCGGCTTCCTCGGAGATCGCGCGGTCGACGGAAGCGAGTTCCGACTGCAGAGCGACGAGGCGCGGGTGCCGGCTGCCGTAGACGAGCGTCATCGAGCTGATCTGCTGCTGCAACGCGCTATAGCTGGCGCGCAGGGTGACCATGCTGGCAGAATCGAACACCGCCGAACTCGCAACCCGCCTGTCGGCATAGGCCGCCTGGAGCTGCTTGTAGCGGGTATCGGCCTGGATCAGCCGCTGCTGAGCGTCGAGAACCTGGGTATCGAGAGCGCCGGAAATGCGGGTGCTGGTGAGTTCGCCGGCGGTCGATTGCAGGTCGTTCTGGCGCTTGAACTGCTCGACCTTCTCTTCGGCTTGCGTCACGGAGCGGCGCAGTTCGTCAAGCCGGCTGTTGAGCCCGATCGCAAGCTGACCGACGCTATTCGATGAGGATTTGAACAATTCGCCTTCGAAGGCCGAAACGATCGCGTTCGACAGCTTGATCGACTTGTCGGCGTCGCCCGTCCAGACCGAAAGGACGACGACGAACGAGCCGTCGTCGCGGGTCGCGGTAATCTGTTTTTCGAGCTGGCGCAGGACGCTCAACTGCTTGTTCTCGGGCGCGGTCGGCAACGAGATGAGGCGGCGCAATCCGTCGAGCCGTCCGGGACGGTTGAATTCCGGGTCTTCGGTGAGGTTGAGATCGTCGATGACCTTGGTCAGCACGTTGCGCGACGTCAGCACCCGCAACTTGCTCTCGACTTCTAGAAGCTGGGAATCCCGTTGCGGGTTGGCGGAGAAGACGTCGTCGGAAACGAGGTTCAGGTTGGAGGGATCGATGATGATCTCCGTACTGACGGTATAGCGCGGTGAGGCAATGGCGGCGTAGAACAGCGCAAGGACGGCGCCAAGGATCGCTGCGGCGATGATCCGCAGAAAGCCCCTGCGCAGCCACCGGATGATATCGGTGAAATGGATATCCGTCAGGCTGTGAAGCTGTGCCTCGATCCGTTTTTCAAACGGAATGTCGTCGTATCGCATCCGGTCGTCATCTTCCCGTTCGTGGGCGGGCGGCTCACGATGATAGTCCGAACGGGTTCGATAGTCAGGTACCGAAGAAGGACGAGGCCGATGGCGTGCCGGGGGGCGTTCTTCGGGCTCTTGTTCTTCTTGGATCGGATGGTCCAGGAGGGAGCTCTGGTATTCGCTGCGATGACGCAACGCCCGGGCCGATGCCGACCGCCGAGTATGTGGCTCCTTCGGCTCGTACATGGACTACCTCCGCCCTTCCGCCACAGCGAAAGAACCTACAATTGGACACACTCTGGCGATCATGCCGAATTGACGTGAATTTTAAGTTAATTGAAGATTTTCAACAGCTAATAAGCAGCCTTGCGAACGGGATGCGCCTCGTCCGCGGCGGATTGGGTAAAACCCTTCAGCCAGAGCTGGGTGGACAATATGCCGACGAAAGCGGCGTTGTCCCGGAACCCGGAGACCGGCGCCAGGCGGCATTTCTGATGGAGTTTTGCAACTGCCTTCGGATTGAAGAGGCCTGAGGCAGCGATTGCCTGTTCGCCCAGCATCTCGCCGACATAGGCCTGCGCGTCGTTGCCGGTGAAGGAACGGCTGTCGGGTGCGCGGTAGGGCTGTTTCGGACGCTTGCTGATGACATCCGGCAGCAGGTCCCTGGCGACGCGGCGCAGGATGTGCTTCTCGTCGAGGCCCTTGAGCTTCATGCCCGGCGCCAGGCGGCTGGCGAACTCCACGAGCCGGTGGTCGAGGAAGGGGAAACGACCTTCGATACCGTGCGCCATCGCCATGCGGTCGCCCTGGCTCGACAGGATATAGCCGGGTAGCAGGAAACGGCTTTCGAGATATTGAGCCTGATGCAGCGGGTGCCAGCGGCCGAAATTCGCCGGCAGTCGGGAGGCAAGTTCTTCGGCCGCATCATAGCTGCCGAGCGTGGCGCGGAGTTCGTCGGAATAGAAGATCTTGGCGGCGGCCGTCGAGCGGAAGCGCGGTCGATGGGAGAACAGCGGATCGCCTGCCGGATCGTTTCCGGCGCCGAAGAAAGCGGCAAGATATTCCGCCGACTGCTGCTTCAGCCCGGGCAGGTAGGGATAGAGCTTGCGGAAAAGATGCGGCCGCATCTTCGATCCCGGCTGGCGGGCACAGAAACGGCGCACGCGTGCCTCGCGAAAAATGTCGTAGCCGGCAAACACCTCGTCGGCGCCTTCGCCGGTCAGCACCACCTTCATTCCGGCATCGCGGACAAGGCCCGAGAGGCGGTAGAGCGGCGCAGGCGCGGTGCGCAGGACCGGCCGTTCGGTGAAACGGATCACATCCGGGAAACTTGCGGCGATATCGGCAGAGCCGCTGGCGACGGCGTGGTGACGGGTGCCGAGCGCTTCTGCGACTTGCCGCTGGAAGGCGCTTTCGTCGTGCTCGGCATCGTCGAAGGTCACCGAGAACGTGTTGAGGCCATTCGGAGCCATCGGTGCGGCGAGCGCCGCGATCAGCGAGGAGTCCAGTCCGCCGGAGAGGTAGGCGCCGACGGGCACGTCGGCGCGCATGCGCAGCCGCGTCGCGTCGGTCAGCAGCGCCCGCAATTCCTCTTCCCTGACAGATTGGTTGGCTTCGGCGTGATCGCCCGCATCCGGGAAATCGAGCACCCAATAGGGCCGGGTCTCGGTCCGGCCGTTCCTGGCGACCATCAGGTGCCCGGGTTCGAGCTCGAGAACGCCCTTGAAGGCGGTGCGCGGCGCGATCGGCGTCCAGAGCGTGAAGATCTGGTCGAGCGCCACGGGATCGAGTTCGGCCCCGATGCCGGGCACTTCCAGCAGCGCCTTGATCTCCGAGGCGAAATACAGCGAACCCTTATGCTCCGTATAAAAGAGTGGCCTCACCCCCATCCGGTCGCGGGCGAGCATCAGCCGGCGCTCGCGGTGATCCCAGATCGCGAAGGCATAATCGCCGTTGAGGCGTGAGAGGCAGGCCTCGCCATCGGTCGCGTAAAGCTGCAGCAGGACTTCCGTATCGCTGCCGGTGCGGAAGGTGACGCCGCGCGCCTTCAGCTCGTCGCGCAGTTCGACATAGTTGAAGATCTCGCCGTTGAAGACGATGGTAAAGCGGCCGTCGGCATCCGTCATCGGCTGCTGGCCGTCGGAAAGCCCGACGATCGACAGCCGGACATGGGCAAGGCCGATGCCAGGGGAGGCGAACACGCCTTGGCCGTCCGGCCCGCGATGGGCGATCGCCTGTGCCATGGAAGACAGCAGGGCCTCCGGATTTCCGGAGCCGAATGCCTCACCGACGTAGCCCGCAAAACCGCACATCTGCTTCCATCATCAACAGGGACACTGATGCTCACGGTCATAGTCGGAAATGCTTGCCGGCCGCTTCAGGCGATCGATAAAATTGTAGTCGTGTCCCAAATAGGGTTTCAGGCCGGCTTCATTCCGAGCACCACGGTCGGCCAGAATTCCGAGACCGTCGGATGGATCGGCACTGCCCAGCGCAGCGTATCGTAGGTGGCGCGGGCATTCATCATGTCGAGCACACCGTGGATCGATTCGTCGCCGCCGGTGCCGAGGATGGCGGCGCCGAGGATTTCATGCGAGTCCGCATCGGCCACGAATTTCATCAGGCCCTGCGTTTCGCCCTTTTCGACCGCGCGGCCGACCCTTGCCATGGACTGACGGCCGACCAGAACCTTGCGGCCGGATTTGCGGGCCTCCGCCTCGGTCATGCCAATGCGGCCGAGCGGCGGGTCGATATAAAGGGCGTACCCGACCAACCGGTCGGAGACCTTGCGATTCTCGCCGTCGAAGAGGTTGGCGGCGATGATCTCGAAGTCGTTATAGGCGGTGTGGGTAAAGGCGCCGCGGCCGTTGCAGTCGCCCATCGCCCAGATGCCCTCGACATTGGTCGAGAGATCGTCGCCGACCTTGATGTAGCCCTTCGCGTCCAGCGCGACGCCGGCCTTGTCGAGGCCGAGATCGTCGGTGTTCGGACGGCGACCGACCGCGAGCAGAACGTCGGAGCCGATCACTTCCGGTGCCCCTTCGGTGCAGTCGACCCCGACGGCGACGCCGTCCTCATGCCTGCGGAACCGGATGCACTCGGCGCCGGTGCGGATATGGATACCTTCGGCTTCGAGGATCTCGCGGATTGCCTGTGAAATATCTTCGTCCTCGCGACCGACGAGGCGCGGGCCTTTTTCGACGACGGTGACTTCGGCCCCGAAGCGGCGGTAGATCTGGGCGAATTCCAGCCCGATATAGCTGCCGCCGACGATGACCAGATGTTTCGGTACCCGGTCGAGCAGAACGATGTCGCTGTTGGTCATGTAGGGCACGTCGCCGACGCCCGGGAAGTCCGGGACTGCGGCACGGCCGCCAACATTCAGGAAGATCTGCGGCGCGGTCAGAAGCTCGTCGCCGACGCGGATCGTATTCTTGTCCTCGAACCGGGCGTGGCCGCGGATCAGAGTGCAGTTGGGCATGCCTTCGAGCCAGCTCTCGTTGCCATGGCGCGAGTCGAGCGTCACCTTGTGCGAACGCCGCATGACGGCGGGCATATCGATCTTCACCGGGCTGTCGAGCACCACGCCGTAATCACCGCCACGGCGGGTGACATGGGCGGCATAGGCGCTGGCGACGAGCGTCTTGGTCGGCTTGCAGCCGGTATTGACGCAGGTGCCGCCGACATGTTTGCGCTCGATGATCGCAACCGTCTTGCCGGCGTCGTTGAAGCGCCCTGCGAGTGAGGGGCCGGCCTGGCCGGCCCCTATGATGATTGCGTCGAAGGTTTTCATAGGGACGCTATGATCAGGTAGGCGCCGATGATGGCGACAGCGTCCTCGATGAAGGCGGCCGGCGGATCCTTGCCGAAGCTCGCAGCCAGCTTGGCGCGGACGGCAGCGCCGCCATAGGTGCCGATCACGGCGCCGATGATGCCGGCGATCACGCCGATGACGACGGAGGTCATCCCTATGGCCGCGAAACCGGGTATGCCCAACGCGGCACCCGTGAGCGCGCCCATAATAAGGCGGGCGCCGAATTGCTGCGGCACCTTCCGGCTCGGCGTGGAGGGGAGCTGGTCTGTGACGAGCTCGACCAGGGCAAGAATGGTGAAGATGCCGACGGCCCAGATCGTGCCCATGAAGGAGAACCAGGACCAGGAGAGATCAAGCCAGCCGAGATAGGCGGCCCAGGCAATTGCGGCAGGTGCGGTCATGGCGCGCAGGCCGGCGACGACACCGATCAAAAGTGCGAGTATATAGATCATTGAATTCCCCCTTGATGCTGCCCTGGCGTTGACTTGACCCCGAGCCCGCAAGACTGTTCCGCAGGAAACTTCGGGTCAAGTAAAACTTGTATAACGCCCACATGCTCGCCTTTTATTGCGTATCTCTGCTGCGGCTTGACGATTCATGCGGCGGTGCTGATGGAAATCCGCGGCCCAACGGTTAGAATAGGCCCATCCGTCGGAAATCGGCGGAAAGATGGGAGGAACCCGGGCCTGTTGAGATATCGTATTCTTCTGCCTTTGGCCCTGCTTGCGGCGATCGGTCTTGCGCTGGTCTTCAAGGGCAGCGATATCCTCGCGCGGGGCTATATCGAGGAGGCCGAGGTCCAGGCGGGTACGACGCTGCGCCTGGCGGTGTCGGCGCTCGACGGCCATCTGAAGCGTTACGAGGCGCTGCCGGCTCTGATCGCCGATCAGCAGAATATCGAGGCGGTGATCCTCGATCCGAAGAACGAGACGCTGCGGGCGACGACCAACGCCTATCTCAAGGAGATCAACGACCTTCTGAAATCCTCCGACATTTATGTGATGACCATGGACGGCGAGACCATCGCTGCCAGCAATTATGACAGCCCGGTCAGCTTCGTCGGCGAGAATTTCACCTATCGGCCCTATTTCCAGGATGCGGCGGAGGGCCGCCAGTCCCGCTTCTACGCGCTCGGCACGACGTCCTTGAAGCGCGGCTACTATTTCGGCTCCCCGATCGAGATCGGCGGCGCGATCCGCGGCGTGATCGTTTTCAAGGTGGATATCGACAGCCTCGAAGGCTCCTGGGGCGGCGGTGACGACCGGATTTTCGTGTCGGATCCCGAAGGCATCATCTTCATGACCGGCAGCCCGGAATGGCTTTATGCGAGCATCCTGCCGCTGACGCCCGACCGGATCGCCCGCACCGAGGCGTCGCGGCGATATGCGGACGCCAAGCTCCGCGAATTGCCGGTCGAGCGCGGCAGCTTCGCAGGGCGCGATGTCATGACCATCCGGGACGGCGGGATCGAGAAGGAATATCTCGTCGTATCACAACCGATGCCGGACGCGGGCTGGACCGTCAACGTGCTGATGGATACCGGCTCGGTGCATACCCAGGCGAAGACCGCGGCGGTTGCAGCACTTTTGACGCTCTGCCTTGCCGGCCTCGGGCTCGCCATCGTCCTTCAGCGTCGTGCGCGGCTCAACGAACGCCTGATACTGCAGGCCGAGGCGCGCAACGAGCTCGAGCACCGCGTCGCCGAGCGCACCGCAGATCTCGCCCGCGTCAACAGCCGCATCGAGGAGGAGATCGCCGAGCGGCGGCTCACCGAACAGCGGTTGCGCCAGACCCAGGCGGACCTCATCCAGGCGGGCAAGCTCGCAGGCCTCGGACAGATGTCGGCCGCCCTGTCACACGAACTCAACCAGCCTCTCGCCGCTGCCAAGACCTATGCGGAAACGGCCGGCGTGCTGATCGATCTCGGACGCACCGACGATGCGCGGGACAATGTCCGGCGCATTTCGGCGCTGATCGACCGCATGGCCTCGATCAGCAGGCATTTGCGCAACTTTGCTCGCAAGCCGAACGAAAAGCTCGGGCCTGTCGCGCTCGACGACGTGATGCGCGACACGCTCGAGATCGTCGCAGCGCGCCTGAAGGCGGCGGATGCGGAACTGGACATCGAGATCGATCCCGCCATTCCCGCGGTGAAGGCAGGCGCGGTGCGGCTTCAACAGGTGCTGGTCAACATCATCACCAATGCCGCCGATGCCGTCGAAGGCCTCGACGACCGGCGGATCACGGTTTCCGCCGAGCAGGCGGGCAACAGGGTCATGGTGTCGGTGCGCGATCGCGGGCCGGGCGTCGCGGCGGCCATCCACGAACGCATCTTCGATCCGTTCTTCACGACCAAGGGCGTCGGCAGGGGCCTAGGGCTGGGTCTGTCGATCTCCTACAACATCATCAAGGATTTCGGCGGCAGCCTGAGCGTTGCCGATCATCCGGAAGGCGGCGCGGTCTTCCGGATCGAACTCGAAGTTGCCGACGGCAATCTCCTGGAGGCAGCCGAGTGAGCGAGCAAAGGGTTCTGCTGGTCGACGACGAGGAGGAACTGCGCCGTTCGACGGCCCAGGCGCTGGAGCTCTTCGGCCTGGCGGTCCTGACCTTTTCCAATGCCGATCATGTGCTGGAACTGACGGGCTTCGGGTTCGACGGCGTCGTCGTCAGCGATATCCGCATGCCGGGAACCGACGGCATGACGCTGCTCCAGAAGATCCGCGAGCTCGATGCGGAAATTCCGGTTATCCTGGTCACCGGTCATGGCGACGTGCAGCTGGCGGTCAAGGCCATGCGGGAAGGCGCCTACGATTTTCTGGAAAAGCCGTTCACGCCGCAGCATCTCGCCGGCATCATCCGGCGCGCGCTCGACCGGCGCAGCCTGGTGCTGGAAAACCGCCGCCTGAGGGCCGTTGCTGGCAAGCGCGACGATGTCGAAGCCCGGCTCCCCGGCCGCACCCAGGTCATGGTCGATCTGCGCTACCGGATCCGCGCCATCGGCGCCACGGATGCCGATACGCTGATCATCGGCGAAACCGGCGCTGGCAAGGAAGTGGTGGCGCGGGGCCTCCACGACATCAGTTCGCGGGCCAACCGGCCCTTCATCGCCATCAATTGCGCAGCTCTTCCCGACAACCTGATCGAAAGCGAGCTTTTCGGCCATGAGGCTGGTGCCTTTCCAGGCGCGCTCAGGCCCCGCTACGGCAAGTTCGAACATGGCCGCGGCGGCACGATCCTGCTTGACGAGATCGGTTCGATGCCGGTCGACCTGCAGGCGAAGTTCCTGCGCGTACTGCAGGAGCGGGTCATCACCCGGCTCGGCTCCAACGAAACCGTGCCGCTCGACGTGCGCTTCATCGCCACCAGCAAGGTGGATCTGGAAGCGGAAGTGGCGGCGGGCCGGTTCCGCGCCGATCTTCTTTACCGGCTCAACGTTGCCACCATCCATGTGCCGTCGCTGGCGCAGAGGCGATCGGATATTCCGCTTCTCTTCCTCCAGTTGGTGCGGGAGGCAGCGGCGCGCTATGGCCGCGATGACATGGAAGTGCCGGCCGACGTGATTTCGGCGATTGCCCAGCGCGACTGGCCGGGCAATGTCCGGGAACTGCGCAACGCCGCCGACCGGCTGGTGCTCGGTCTCGATCCCAAGCCGGGCGAAACCGGCGGCGCAAAGGATGGGGCAGGGCGGCTTGCAGACAAGGTTGCAGCCTTCGAGCGCAACCTGATCGCCGGCGAGATCGCAGCGCATGGCGGCGCGCTGAGACCAGTCTACGAATCCCTCGGCATCTCCCGCAAGACACTGTACGAAAAGATGCAGAAATACGGGCTCGACAAGAAGCTGCTCGGTCCGGAGCAGATGCTGCAGGATGACCGGGACGGTTGATAACGGCGACATGTGTGGATTTCCACCCATGCTTTTTGCCGATTGTTCCCGAATCCACCCATGTTGCGCCGCGGTATTTACGGAAATGCTGTTTTAAGGCCTCCGCAACGATTGCGCGTGCTGCGCGCCCTGCCGCAGATGGTCCTCAGGTTGGCGCGGGAGGAAATTTGCGCGCCGGCTGTGCCACATTTCATCCTGGAGGAGCCCCGATGAAAATTCTGAACGCCCTTATCGGCGCGACCGCTCTTGCGGCGCTTTCCCTTTTCTCCGCTTCGGCGAATGCGCAGGGATATCCCGAGCGCCAGATCACCATGATCGTGCCGTTTTCGGCCGGCGGCCCGACCGACACCGTCGCGCGCCTCGTCGCTGAATCGATGTCGAAGGATCTCGGCAAGCAGATCGTCGTTGAAAACGTCGGCGGCGCCGGCGGCACGCTCGGCGCTGCCCGCGTCGCGAATGCCGAAGCGGACGGCTACACCGTTCTCCTGCACCATATCGGCATGGCGACCAGCGCTTCGCTCTACCGCAAGTTGCCGTACGACACCTTGAACGCCTTCGACTATGTCGGCCTCGTCACCGACGTTCCGATGACGCTTCTCGCCCGCAAGGACATGCCGGCGACCGACCTCAAGGGTCTCATCGAATATGCCAAGGCCAACAGCGACAAGGTGACGGTTGCAAACGCCGGCATCGGCGCCGCTTCGCATCTGTGCGGCATGCTGTTCATGAGCTCGATCAAGACGTCGCTCGTCACCGTTCCCTACAAGGGGACCGGTCCTGCGATGACCGATCTTCTCGGCGGCCAGGTCGACATCATGTGCGACCAGACCACCAACACCACCAAGCAGATCCAGGGCGGCACGGTAAAGGCCTATGCGGTCACGTCCCCGGCACGTCTCGGCGTCCTGAAGGACATCCCGACCGTCAAGGAAGCCGGTCTGCCGGACATGCAGGTCGGCATCTGGCATGGTCTTTACACGCCGAAAGGCACCCCGAAGGACGCGATCGACAAGCTCAACAAGGCCCTCAAGTCTGCCTTGAAGAACCCGAACGTGACCGCTCGCTTCGCCGAACTCGGTACCGAGCCGTCGTCGGACAGCGACGCCACCCCGGCAGCCCTGAAGGCCAAGCTCGAAGGCGAAATCGCCCGCTGGAAGCCGGTCATCAATGCCGCCGGCCAGTACGCGGACTAAGGTTTCCGCGGTCAGTCTGCCCTAACTCCGATCCTCTCCCCGCCCTGCGGGGAGAGGATGCCCGGCAAGCGGATGAAGGGCACCTCCGGCAAAGCATCTCCCACTTCACGGAGACACCATGAATTCGCTGAAATTCGACACTGCCAATCTGATCTGCGGGCTGCTGCTGATCGCGACAGGCCTGTTCTTTGCCTACCAGTCGTTCGAACTGGAGCTCGGTACCGCGTTTCGCATGGGACCTGGCTATTTTCCGTTCATCCTCGCCTGCGCGCTCATCCTGTTCGGCGCGATCATCCTCATCCAGTCGATGCGGGTGGACGGAGGGCCGATCGGGGCGCTCGCATTGCGGGGCATGGTCTTCATCCTGCCGGCGCCGATCTTCTTCGGCCTTACCGTTCGCGGGCTAGGCTTCGTGCCGTCGATCTTCGTCACCGCACTGATAGCCTCCTTCGCCTCGGGCCGCATGAAACCGCTCACCGCACTCGTCCTGTCGGCGGCGCTGACGGTCTTCTCGGTCGCCGTCTTCAGCTATGGCCTCGGCCTTCCGTTCCGCCGTTTCGGGCCCTGGCTCGGTTATTGAGGTTTGAGTGATGGATCTTTTCAATAATCTCGCGCTTGGTTTTGCGACGGCGACATCGCTGGAAAACCTGTTCTTCTGCCTGATCGGGGTGCTGCTCGGCACGCTGATCGGCGTGCTGCCCGGCATCGGGGCCACGGCGACGATCGCCATGCTTTTGCCGATCACCTTCCAGCTTGAACCGGTCTCGTCGCTGATCATGCTCGCCGGCATCTATTACGGTGCACAATATGGCGGTTCAACCACGGCAATCCTGATCAACATGCCGGGCGAGTCCTCGTCTGCCGTCACCGCCATCGACGGTTACCAGATGGCCCGCAAGGGCCGGGCGGGAGCAGCTCTAGCGATCGCTGCGATCGGCTCGTTCTTTGCAGGCACCGTGTCGACCTTCCTCGTCGCGATCTTTGCGCCGCCGCTTACCCAGATCGCGCTGCAGTTCGGCGCGGCCGAATATTTCTCGCTGATGGTGGTGGGCCTCGTATCCTCGATCGCGCTCGCCCACGGTTCGATTGTCAAGGCACTCGCGATGGTGGCGCTCGGCCTGCTGCTCGGTCTCGTCGGCACCGATATCTACACCGGCACGCCGCGCTTCACGCTCGGGATCCGCGAATATGCAGACGGGCTGAACTTCGTGGCGGTGGCGGTCGGCGTCTTCGGCATTGCGGAAATCCTGCGCAATCTCGAGAACGAAAAAACCCGCTCCGTGCTGATGGCGAAGGTCAGCGAACTGATGCCGTCGCGGGAGGACTTCAAGGCGATGGTCGGCCCGGTCCTGCGCGGCACGGCCATCGGCTCGATCCTCGGTATCCTGCCGGGCGGCGGCGCCATCCTTGCGGCGTTTGCGTCCTACACGGTCGAGAAGAAGGTTTCGAAACATCCGGAAGAATTCGGCCACGGCGCGGTTGCCGGGGTTGCCGGTCCGGAATCGGCCAACAATGCCGGTGCGCAGACCTCGTTCATCCCGCTGCTCACCCTCGGCATTCCGGCCAACCCGGTCATGGCGCTGATGATCGGCGCGATGATCATCCAGGGCATCGTTCCAGGCCCGAACGTGGCGACCGAACAGCCGGCCCTCTTCTGGGGCATCATCGCCTCGATGTGGATCGGCAACCTGATGCTCGTCATCCTCAACCTGCCGCTCATCGGGCTGTGGGTGAAGCTGCTCACCATTCCCTACTACGTGCTGTTCCCGATCATCATGGCTTTCTGCTCGATCGGGGTCTACAGCGTCAACTCGAACGTCTACGACCTCTATGCCGTCGCCTTCTTCGGCCTCATCGGCTACGCGCTGTTGAAGCTGCGCTGCGAACCGGCGCCACTGCTGCTCGGCTTCGTGCTCGGCCCGCTGCTGGAAGAGAATCTCAGACGGGCGATGATCCTTTCGCGGGGCGACCCTGCGACATTCGTCACGCGTCCCATCAGCGCGGCCCTTCTCTTCCTCGCGGCCCTCGTCCTCGTCATCGTCTTCTTGCCGAGCGTCAAGAAGAAGCGTGAGGTCGTCTTCCAGGAAGAGGATTGAGAAGCTGCGGACGGCGCCGCGCGACAGACCGCGCGGCGCCGAAACTATCGCATGACTTTCTGTCAGGTTCTGCGGACGGCGCTCCGGGCGGTCAAACCGTCTGGAGCGCCTGCAATTCCTGGATAGGGGCGGGGCCGGCGATCCGTTTCAACAACAGCTCGCCCATCAGAAAACCTGCTTCCGTCAGGTCTTCGTAGATCGTCTCCACGCGGGGGCGGATCTGGTCGAACAGGCCCGATGTCTGCTTGGCCACCAGCCTTATATCCCTACCGAGTTCGAGATGATGGTCGTAGGCGGATGCCATGACCGCGAGCGCCGACACCTCGCCGCCGCAGATATATCCGTCCGGGCGCTCCGGCTCGGCCATTCTCTGGAACAGATAGTCGCGGATGTCGTCCGACTTGCTGTCGAGCGTGACGCCCTTGGCGATTTCGAAGCCGATGCCTTCCTCGCGCACTGCCGTCATGAAACCGTGCCTGAGGTGATGGGCGAAGGTGAAGCGCTCCGGCGGCAGGATGATCGAGAGCTTGCTGGCACCGGCGGCGATCAGCTTTTTGGCGGCCTGATACGCAAAACTGTAATTGTCGTAGTCGACATAAGGGTGAGCGGTGGCGAGCTCGGTCCGGCCGTGACAGATGAACGGAAAATTATTCTCCATCAACAGCTTGACGCGTTCGTCCGCCGGCTCGGTACGGGTGAAGACAATGCCGTCGGCCATGCGGTTGCGCATGATATGGCGCACCGGTTCGATCTGCGGCGTATCGGAAAAATGCGGCGTTATGACCAGATGATAGGCCGTGCCTCGCAAGGCTTCGGTCAGGCCGTTGATCATCGAGGTGGCATAGCCGAGGATTTCCTCGTGCGGATCGAGAACGAGGCTGATCACATTGGTGCGGCCGGTGCGCAGGCGCTGCGCTGCCCGGTCCGGCAGGTAGCCGATATCGGCTGCGACCTTGCGGACGCGCTGTCGTGTTTCGAGCGCGATCTGCGGCGCATCGGCAAGCGCGTGCGATACGGTCGTGACCGCAAGCCCGGTCAGTTCGGCGATCGTTTTAAGGGTGGGCTTCGCGCCAACGCCGGATTTTGCGGCTGCCCGCTCCGACTTCGCCCGCCGACCCTTGTCCCCCAGGTCTTCCAGCGACATATCCTCTTCTCCTCCGCTCCCGCCCCGGAACCGGAGCGAGCCTCATCTATATCGTTACAAATTTTTCGAAAGTCGCCAGGAATTTTTCTCGATTCCTGAGTAAAAATTCGCCGACTGTCAATTTTGCCAGTTTTTTCCTCATGTTACGCGGGTTGGCCTATGATCTAAAAAATCCCCAGAGCGGGTTGACACTGACTGTAATTATATCGTTATAAATCGCCATATCCGGAGAGGAGCCCGGATACAAAGGGAGATTCTCAATGAATATTCGAATGATTGCCAAACTCGCCGCCGGTGCGGCACTGATCGCCATGACCGCCGGTGCTGCCAAGGCCGCAGAACAGGTCGAAGTCCTGCATTGGTGGACTTCGGGTGGTGAAGCCGCAGCGCTCAACGTGCTGAAGGAAAACCTCCAGAAGCAGGGCGTCGCCTGGAAGGACATGCCGGTTGCCGGTGGTGCAGGCTCTGCAGCCATGACCGCGCTGCGCGCCCGCGTCACGGCCGGCGACCCGCCGACCGCCGTCCAGCTTCTCGGCTTCGACCTGAAGGACTGGGCCGAAATGGGCGTTGCCGCAAACCTCGACGACCTCGCCAAGAAGGAAGGCTGGGACAAGGTTATCCCCGCCGCTCTCCAGAACTTCTCGAAGTATGACGGCCACTGGATCGCTGCTCCGGTGAACATCCACTCCACCAACTGGCTGTGGATCAACAAGGCGGCACTCGACAAGGCCGGCGGCAAGGTTCCGACCAATATCGCCGAACTCATCACGCTGCTCGACGCCTTCAAGGGCCAGGGCCTCACCGCTCTCGCTCACGGCGGCGTTCCGTGGCAGGACGGCACGCTCTGGGAAGCCGTCGTGCTTTCGACCGGCGGTCCGGACTTCTACAAGAAGGCCGTTCTCGATCTCGATCCGGCGGCACTTTCCGGTGACACGATGAAGAAGGTCTTCGACACCATGTCGAAGCTGCGCACCTATTTCGACCCGAACTTCTCGGGCCGCGAATGGAACCTGTCGACCGCCCTCGTCATCGAAGGCAAGGCCGGGGCTCAGGAAATGGGCGACTGGTCCAAGGGCGAATGGCTGCGCGCCAACAAGAAGCCGGGCACGGACTTCGTCTGCATCCGCTTCCCCGGCACGCAGGGCTCGGTCCTCTTCAACGCCGACCAGTTCATGATGTTCAACGTTGGCGGCGACGCCGAAAAGGCTCAGTTCAAGATGGCGTCGGCCGTTGAAGATCCGGCCTTCCAGATCGCCTTCAACACCGTCAAGGGTTCCGTTCCTGCCCGTACCGACGTCTCGAACGAAAAGTTCGACGATTGCGGCAAGAAGGGCATGGCGGATCTCACGGAAGCCTCTTCCAAGGGCACGCTGATGGGCTCGCTCGCCCACGGTTACGCTCAGCCGGCTGCCATCAAGGAAGCCATGCTGGACGTCATCACCCAGCACCTCAACGGCCAGCTCACCACCGAAGCAGCGCTGAAGCGCCTGCCGGAAGCGGTGAAGGCTGCCAAGTGATCGCGGTTCCGCGAAAATTCTGACATCGAGTGGCCGGGATAGTCTCCCGGCCACTTTTCAAATTCCGGCTCGCCGGTATCTCTTAGTTCTGGTGTCTGCCGGAGGTCATGATGACGACAATCGAACCGGTTCCCGTGCTTGAGCCGCAGCGAGAGCGCCGCTCGTTTGCGGACGGATTGCGCAACGCGCTGCCGAAGATCGTGCTGGCGCCGTCGTTCGCCGTGATCCTCGTCTTCGTCTACGGCTTCATCCTTTGGACGGTCTACCTGTCCTTCACGACCTCACGCATCCTGCCGGTCTACAAATGGGGCGGTTTTGACGCCTATTTCCGCCTCTGGTCGCAGCCGAACTGGTATGTGGCGATGCAGAACCTGGCGATCTTCGGGGTCCTCTATATCGGCATCTGCATCATACTCGGCCTGGGGATCGCGATCCTCATGGACCAGCGGATCCGCGCCGAGGGTCTGCTCAGGCCGATCTTCCTCTACCCGATGGCGCTTTCCTTCGTCGTCACGGGGACCGCGTGGAAATGGTTCCTCAATCCCGGTCTCGGACTTGAGAACACCATGCACAATCTCGGCTGGACGAGCTTCAAGTTCGACTGGCTGGTCAATCCCAAGATGGCGATCTACACGGTCGTCATTGCCGGGGTCTGGCAGGCGTCAGGCTTCGTCATGGCGATGTTCCTGGCCGGGCTTCGCGGCATCGACGGCGAGATCATCAAGGCGGCCCAGATCGATGGCGCCTCGACGGTATCCATCTATCGACGCATCATCATTCCGCTGCTGCGGCCCGTCTTCCTTTCCGCCTTCATCGTGCTCGCGCATATGGCGATCAAGTCCTACGACCTGGTCATCGCGCTGACCGGCGGCGGACCGGGCAATGCGACCGAGCTGCCGTCGACCTTCATGTATTCCTACACGTTCACCCGTAACCAGATGAATGTCGGATCGGCGAGCGCCGTGATGATGCTGATGGGCATTACCGCGATCATCGTGCCCTATCTCTATTCCGAACTGCGGGAGAGAAAGCAATGAGCGCGACACAAGAAACCGTCAGCGCCGGCGGAGCCCGCACCGCACGCTATTTCATCTATGCCGCGCTGGTCATCCTGGCACTCGTCTATCTGCTGCCGCTTTACGTCATGCTGTCGACGTCGCTGAAGTCGCTCGATGAAATCCGCGGCGGCGACATGCTGGCGTTGCCGCGCGATCCGTCGATCGCCGCCTGGGTTCGCGCCTGGGGCGAGGCCTGCATCGGGGTCAGCTGCGTCGGCATCAAGGGCTATTTCTGGAATTCCATCAAGATGGTGGTTCCGGCGGTGCTGATCTCGACCCTGCTCGGTGCGCTCAACGGCTACGTGCTGACCAAGTGGCGTTTCCCTGGCCACAGGCTGGTCTTCGGCATGATGTTGTTTGCCTGCTTCATTCCGTTCCAGGCGGTCCTGATCCCGATGGCACGCGTGCTCGGCACGTTCGGGCTCTCGAACTCCACCGCCGGCCTCGTCATCGTCCACGTGATCTACGGCCTCGGCTTCACCACACTGTTCTTCCGCAACTATTACGAAGCCTTTCCGGATGAACTCGTGAAGGCCGCGATGATCGACGGCGCCGGGTTCTTCCGGATCTTCTGGCGCATCCTGCTGCCGAGTTCCGGACCGATCATCGTCGTGACGATCATCTACCAGTTCACCAATATCTGGAACGACTTCCTGTTCGGCGTGTCCTTCTCGTCCGGCACGTCCTCGCCGATGACGGTGGCGCTCAACAACCTCGTTGCCTCCTCTACCGGCGTCAAGGAATACAATGTCGATATGGCGGCTGCGGTGTTCGCAGCGCTTCCGACGCTGTTCGTCTATGTCGTCGCCGGACGCTATTTCGTGCGTGGCCTGATGGCCGGCGCAGTCAAGGGATAACCGCACATGAGCTTTCTTGAAATCAAGGATATTCGCAAGAAGATCGGCAATAACGAGATCTTGAAGGGCATCAATATCGAGCTCGAAAAGGGCGGCTTCCTGGTTCTCGTCGGCCCGTCCGGCTGCGGCAAGTCCACCCTGCTCAACGCGATCGCCGGCCTGCTGCCGCCGTCGTCGGGCGACATCGTCATCGACGGCCAGGTGGTCAACGACCTGCATCCCTCGCGGCGCGATATCGCCATGGTCTTCCAGTCCTATGCGCTCTATCCGAACATGACGGTCGAACAGAACATCGCGTTCGCGCTGGAAATGCGGGGCGTCGAGAAGGCGCAGCGCGAGGCGGCGGTCAAGCAGGTCGCCAAGACGTTGCAGATCGAGCATCTCCTGAAGCGCCGTCCGAGCCAGCTTTCCGGCGGCCAGCGCCAGCGTGTCGCCATGGGCCGGGCGCTGGTGCGCCAGCCGCGTGTCTTCCTGTTCGACGAGCCGCTCTCCAATCTCGACGCCAAGCTGCGCGTCGAAGTGCGCGCCGAAATCAAGGCGCTGCACCAGAATACCCACGCGACGATCGTCTATGTCACCCATGACCAGATCGAGGCGATGACGCTTGCCACCAAGATCGTCGTGCTGAAAGAAGGCATGGTGCAGCAGGTCGGCACGCCGGCGGAAATCTATGGCCGCCCGGCCAATCTCTTCGTTGCCGATTTCATGGGTTCGCCGGCGATGAACATGCTGAAGGGCAAGGTCTCCGGCGCCGATGGCCAGCAGGGCATCGCACTGTTCGGAAATGACGGCGTCAGGGTCGCCATGCCGCCTTCCGTGACCACCAGTCTTCCGGATGGCAAGGACGTCATTCTGGGCCTGCGTCCCGAAACGATCACCGACGCGGGCCTCGTCGATCCGCGGGCCCGCGCCACCGCCCGGATCGAGGCGGAAGTGACGATGATCGAGCCGACCGGTTCCGATACCTTCGTCACCGGCAAGCTGGACGGCGCGACCTTCACCGCCCGTACCCGCTCCGACGTGCACGTCGAACTCGGCCAGAAGTTCCCGTTCGCCTTCAATCTCGACAAGGCCGTGGTCTTCGATCCGCAGACGACCAGCCGTATCGAATAAGCGGGCAGAGGCGTTTGACCTCCAGCATTCCTCCCGAAGGGGGAACAATCCCGGGGAGGCGGGGTTGAGTCTGTGTCCCGTCGAAACGGGGCCAAACCAGACCGAGGAGACAGACAATGGCTAGTGGAAACTATTCCCAATCGGGTGGGTATCGAAACGACCGGATGCGTGACGAGCGTGATTTCGCGCGCGAGTCCTCCAGCGACTATCGCCCGGGCGATACGGGTTATGTGCGCGGTTCCAGCGAGGGTGATGCAAATCGGGAGGACGACCGTTCACGGTTTCCCCGCTACGGCCGCAGCGAACAATGGGCTTCCGACGATGGCGGGTTCGAGGCCGGTTATGGTGACTCGGAGCGGTCGCAGGCCTGGGCCCGCGAGTCCTATCGCGGCCGGCCTTCGTCGTTCAGCTACGAGCCGGGTCGCAACCGCGTCAACCAGGCCTATGGCGACCGATACGGCTCGGACTATCGTTTTGGTGGCGAAGGCCGTTCCGGTTCGGACAGCCGCTTCCGCGGCTCTGACGACCATGAGCGCAGGCGCGGTTTCATGGAGCGCGCCGGTGATGAAGTCGCCTCCTGGTTCGGTGATGAAGATGCCGAACGTCGCCGGAAGATGGATGAGCATCGCGGCAAGGGTCCCAAGGGCTATCAGCGCTCCGACGCCCGTATTGAGGAGGACGTCAATGATCGCCTCAGCGACGATCCGGTGCTCGACGCATCGAACATTACCGTGACGGTCCAGGGGTCCGAAGTGACGCTCGACGGTTTCGTGTCGAGCCGCTGGGACAAGCGCAGAGCCGAGGACCTGGTGGAAGACGTTTCGGGTGTCCGGCACGTCCAGAACAACCTGCGCGTCAACAATAGTTCGACCGATACGCTGACGGGCTCGACCACCGTCTGAAACCGGCGTGTGCCACGCGTCAGGCCGCTGTTGGTGGCCTGACTTCATTCGGGAAGGAGACACAGCATGACCGAGAACAGCGAGAGCGCCAAAATCCACAAGGATGCCGAGGGGCAGTACGCCAAGTCCAAGGCCGACGGCAAGGCAAACGGCGTCGCAAGCGCCAAACCGACCGTGATCACTGGTTCCGACGACGCGACCAAACATCGAAACCCGCCCGGCGAAAAAGAGCCGGAAAAGGACTGGGACGTAAATTTCGACGTGTCGGAGCGGCCTCGGCACACCTGAGCCGCCCGTTTGGAAAACCATATCGCCGGCAATCAATCCTTGGCCCGGCCTCTAAAACCGGTTAGATAAGACCGGCTGGAATATTAGCGGATGGCGGGACACGGAAAATGAATAATGCCGGCAGGTGGCACAGGCACCTCCAGCTTTTTTCCACAAGGTAAAGACGCGGAATGTTTAGAGTTTCGCGGTTTTTTCCGACGGCGCCCATCGGCGCCTATCTGGTCGCTCTGGCGGCTGGCCTCGCTTTGCCATTGCTGATTTTCGTCGGTTACCTGATGATACAGCTGGAGGCGAACGAGCGGGAAATCCTTGCAGGCGAGACCGCGGAAGATGCTCAGCTGATCGCCCGCTCGATCGACCGCGAACTGCAGGACATGGCAACGACGCTTCGGCTGCTTGTCACTTCGCCGGAGCTTGAGGCCGGTGACCTCCGTGCCTTCCACAACCGAACCCAGAACAGCCTGCGGTCTGACTCCCTCTATATTCTCGTCGTCAATGCGGATGGGCAGCAGCGGCTCAACACCCGCGTGCCGTTCGACACGCCGCTTGGCAAGATCTCCAGCATGCAGGCGCTGCAATCGGCTGTGAACAGCGGCGTGACAGAGGTCTCCAACGTGTTTTTCGGCGCCACCAGCGGCAAGCATGTCTTCAACGTCACGATGCCGCTGCCCAAGGAGATTTCCCATTCCGGCGCCGCGATGATCATGACGCAGAATGCCGAGGACCTGCAGACGTTGATCTCGACGGAGGGGCTTCCTGCCGGCTGGTCGGTAGCGGTCGTGGACGGGGCCGGAAAGGTGGTGACTTCCCTCGGCGCCCGTGCGCTCGATTCCGGCACGGCGTTTCCCTCCGACATGCTCAAGCTGATGACTGGCTTCAAGGGTACGATCGAGGACGTCGACGGCAACCGCCGGCAGATGTACGGCTACGCCCAGATCACCGGCTGGACGTGGAAGGCAGTCGTCTGGGGGCCGATCGATGCGGCGCAGGCGAGCATCATAACCACGTGGCGGCAGCTGATCGCCGGCGGTGCCATCTTCCTCGCTGTCGGCATGCTGATCGCCTGGCTCGTCGGTCGCCAGCTTCGCATCCCGATCCGGCAGATCGCCGAAATGGCCGAGCGGATCGGCAAGGGCGAGATCGTCTCTCCGGTGGAGACGAAGATCCGCGAGGCCAACCAGGTGGCGATCGCCCTTTCGAATGCCTCCTTCGACCGCAGCGAGGCGGAAGATCGGATTCACCTCATCCTGCATGAGCTGGTTCACCGGACCAAGAACATCCTGACGCTGATCCAGGCGATGATGCGCCAGCTGGCACGCCAGGACACCACGATGGAGGAGTTCCAGAAGGCGATCAGCACCCGGCTGCAGGGCCTCGGCAAGTCCATCGAGGCGCTGGCGAAGGAGCAGTGGGCCGGGGTCTCGATCCGCCGCGTCATCGAAATCCACATGAGCACGTTCGCGGACGCGGCTGACCGGGTCGAGCTGCAGGGCACAGATTTTATCCTCAAGGCCGAAGCGGTGCAGAACCTTGGCCTCATCCTCCACGAGCTTGCGACCAACTCGGTGAAATACGGCGCACTTTCCGTGCCGCAGGGCAGAGTGCGGATCGCCTGGAAGGATAGGGTCGACGAAGATGACGGCGAAAGCCGGCTTGAGCTCGTCTGGGAAGAGAGGGGCGGGCCAGCGGTCCACGAGCCTTCCCGCACCGGGTTCGGCACGACGATCATCAGGCGCCATGCGGCGGCGGCTTTCGCCGGCCAGGTCGAGGTCGATTTCCGCACCGAAGGGCTTCGCTGGTCGTTGAACGCGCCACGCTTGGCCTTCGAACGAGGCGAAGGCGCCGAAACTCTCAAGGACATAGCCATCTAGCGGTTATCTCCGCCGGGTGCCGGAACGAAGGTGCGGTCCTCGCCGTTTGGTCGGCCATGGACGCCATGCTCACCACGATCGACATCGATCAGAATTCCCTCGATACCATCGGCCTTACCTATGTCAGCGACACGGAGCCTGGCATCCGTCGGCTCAGGCGCGGCAAGGGCTTTACCTACCGCCTGCCGGACGGCACCTTGCTCTCCGACCCGGAGCATCGCCTGCGGATCGCGTCGCTCGGCCTGCCGCCCGCCTACGAGAATGTCTGGATCTGCCTCGATCCGCGCGGGCATCTCCAGGCGACCGGTTATGATTCACGCGGCCGCAAGCAATATCGTTATCATGCCGACTGGCAGAACTTTCGCAGCGAACGCAAGTTCGACCAGCTCGCCCGGTTCGGCGAGGCTCTGCCGCGGATCCGCCGCAAGGCGAAACGCGACCTGGAGCTTGGCCTCGACACGTCCGAGGCGGTGATCGCCGCATTGGTGGTCCTGATGGACGCGACCCATCTGCGGGTCGGCAACCGTCTCTACGCCAAGGAGAACAAGACCTACGGCGCGACGACGCTGCTGAAGCGCCACATGACGCTGTCCGGGGAGTCGGTCATGCTGCGCTTCGTCGCCAAGGGAGGCCGGCGCGTGCAGCACACGCTGAAACATCCCCGTCTGCAGCGCATCCTGGAAGAGATCGCCGACCTGCCGGGCCGGCAGCTGTTTTCCTGGCCGGACGAGCAGGGCGTGCCACGCCCGATCGATTCGGGCCGGCTCAACGCCTATCTGGCCAACGCCGCGGGGTTCGCGGTCTCGGCCAAGACGTTCCGCACCTGGGGCGGCAGTCTCGCCGCGCTGATGGCGGCCTGGGAGGTGGTGGTGGAGGGCCGGCGCCCGAAGATCAAGGCGATGTGCAAGGCGGCGGCTGAAGCCCTGCACAACACGCCGGCGGTCTGCCGCTCGAGCTACATCCACCCGAGCATCCTGGCACTTTCGGAGGATGTCTCGCCGCTGGAAAAGGTGATGCAGGACAAGGTGGCGCTGACGCGGCCGAAGGAGTTGCGCGCCAACGAACGGCGGCTTCTGGCTTTTCTGAAGCAGGTCTAGACGTCCGTGTCGGCCGCCCGCGAGGAGGATGCGGACGGCCGGAGCCGAGCTACGTCAAGTTACGCTGCCCGGCGGTTGTGGCGCCCTTCCTGGACTTCCTCGACGATCTTCGCCACGAATTGGGGCAGATCCTCGGGCGAGCGCGAGGTGATGATGCCGTTGTCGACCACGACGGCTTCATCCTTCCAGGATGCGCCGGCATTGCGGATGTCGGTGCGGATCGAATGATAGGAGGTCGCCTTGCGACCGCGAAGCGCATCGGCCTCCACCAGCAACCATGGGCCATGGCAGATCGCGGCGACCGGCTTGCCGCTTTTCACGAAGTCTCGCACGACTTTCATGGCATCTTCGTTGTCACGCAGGATGTCGGGGTTGATCTGTCCGCCCGGCAACACGAGGGCATCGAAGTCCTCCGCGTTGACGTTCTTCGCCTCCAGGTCCACCGGGACGGTATCGCCCCAGTCCTTCTTGTCCCAGCTTTTGATCTCGCCTGCCTTGATGGACGCGATCTTGACGCCGGCTCCGCGTTTTTTCAGTTCCTCCAGCGGGACGCGCAGTTCCGATCGCTCATAGCCGTCGGCCGCGAGGATCAGGATGTTGGCGGACTCGATGGTGGTCATGCTGGTCTCCTTTTTATGGAAAGCTCTGTTGTTCGCAAAGTCTCGGCCGGCCTCAAAGCCGGCCGGTGGAGAGGTCCCGGCCGTTGATGGAGGCGGGGACGCTGATTTCCTCACGGGGCGACTTGGGCAACGGAAGGACCACGGCATCAGGTACGACGACCTGCAGTTCTTCCGGATGGGCCACGGCGAAAGTCTTCTTTTGGTGAGTGCCGGTGAGCCTGTTTCTGAGCATTGTTAAAAAGTGTCTCATAATTTTCTCCCGTCGCGAATGCCGGGCGATTGCCCGTTCACAGGGGAGCAAACCCATCGTCGGGGGATTCGTTCCATCTTTTTCACAGTCGGTTACACAAAGTTATCGGTCGTCTGGAACAAAATTCCCGATGGTACGTTCGGTGTCGAATTTTCCCGGCTCTCTTGCTGAAGCCCCGACCTTCGGCCTTTGGCGTGCTGCTTTCCCTTTCTCTCCATCCGCTTTACGGTGAAAGGCCGAGACACCTGCCGTCGCAGCGACGCTCCGCCGTTGGGGACTGCGGGCAGGGGGCGTTGCTTGCACAGCGCGCTAGGCCGGGGCTTTGGGAGGAGTAGCCGGATGACGATCCGCTGGAAATATCTCGCGATCCTGGTGATCGTAGCGCCGCTGCTGGGGCTCGGGTTCGCCTGGTCCGGACTGATGAGCGTCAAGGCGAGCACCGGTCATTGGGGGATCACGGATTGGTTCCTGCACTGGGTGATGCGCAATTCGATCCGTACCGCGGCTCTTTCCATCGAAGTGCCGCCGCTCGACAACCCGGCGCTGCTGCCGCCGGCGGCCGGGCATTTCGAGACCGGCTGCGCGATCTGTCATGGCTCGCCGGCGCAAAAGGCTTCAGGCGCCGCGCTCGCCATGCTGCCGCCGCCGCCGGATCTGAAGACGGTGGTTCCGAGCTGGAGTGATGCGGAACTCTTCGAGATCGTCAAGCACGGGGTGCGTTTCACCGGCATGCCGGCCTGGCCGACGCAGGTGCGCGACGACGAGATCTGGGACATGGTGGCGTTCCTGCGAAAGCTGCCGGACATGGACGGCAATGCCTATCTGCAGGCGGCCGGGCTGCATGGTATCGGCACCGCGGGCGAAGTGTCGCCGCTGCCGATCACCTGCGAAAGCTGCCATGCGGAAAAGCGACTCAACGGCAACAGCGTCATCCCGCGGCTCGCCGGGCAGTCGGAAGCCTACCTGCTCAACAGCCTGCGTGCCTATGCGCATGGCGAGCGGGCGAGCGGCATCATGAAGGTCGCGGTCGGGACTTTGGCGGAGGAAAGCCTGCCGGAACTTGCAGCCTATTATGCCAAGCAGGCGAGACCGCAAAGGCCTTCGGCGCCGGTTGATCTACAGCTCGTGGAAAGGGGCCGCGAGATCGCGGAAAGGGGAAGAGCGGCAGACAAAATTCCCGCCTGCCTCAGTTGCCACGAAAAGCCCGGCGGCAATCCTGCCTATCCGCGCATCTCGGGTCAAAACGCCCCTTATCTGGAGCGCCAGCTCCGCCTCTTCCATGCAGGTGTGCGAGGCGGGTCTTCCTTCAGCCACCTGATGACCGAGGTGGCAAAAAAATTGAATGAAGAAGATTTTGCCGCTCTCGCGGCCTTCTTTGCCGGCCGCGAGAGCAGTGGGCCTTAAATCAAGGCCTCTCTCCTCCCCAGGAGCTTGAAACTCAGACGGGGATGACCATCATGTAGCAGGCGGCGATCACCAGAACAAAGCCTGCTGCTTCTACCCATTCTCTGACCATCGTCGCCTCCATCGCTTCGGTCGTGAATGAACGAGAAAGTCGCATTGTAGTTCCACGAAATGGCCATAAACGTGGCGGGATCGCCTTAAATGTGACTTGGCACGGTTAACGGCACCTCAATTCTCGTCGGCGGCAGCCCTGGCACGTGCCGCGTCGAGGATCGACCGCACCTCGCGCGCCGCGGAATTCTCGATTGCGAACGCGCCCTCCGGCAACACGCCCGGATCCTCCTCGTTGTCCTTGAACGTCGCGTCGTCGCGCAGCCGTCTGAGGAGTGACGTGATGGTCACTTCGCCCCCGATCATCGCGGACAAGAGCTCGATCAGCAATTCTCGGTGGGCATTCAGGCGCCCCTCCAGTTCATGTGATGTCAGCGTCGACATGGTTTCCTCCTTGTCCCGTGCTTCGCCTCTTCAAGGAGATAGCGGAGGTTCTGGCCGAGGGAACAATCGCCGGGACCGAAAGTTGACCCTTCAGCAGGAACATGGAGGAAGACCATGGCAGAATTCGCCAGATCAAAAGGCCGTCAGGATCAGCGCGATGCGCGCGACCGGCTGATCCTCGCCCTTTACGCCCAGTTGAAGGCCGAACGGCAGACCCGCGAGGCGCTGGAATCCGTCATTCGCAACGGCGCGCTGGCGCCTGAAGTGCTGGAAGCCATCGCCAGCGACCCGATCCCGGCCGCCACCGCCGAGGATGTCGCCGCGGTCGAGAAGGTGATCGCGCTCGATGCGCATCGCCGGCAGGCCGCGTTTCGCAAGTCCCACGGAGAAGATGAGACATGAAGAGTTTTGTTGTTGCGCTCTCGACCGTCGTGCTTCTGAGCGCCTGTAGCGACAGTGGCGAAAAACAGAGCGATCCGATCAACAACACGCCGCAGCAGTCCGGCAATACGGCGCCTGCGGATCGCAACCCGTCGCCGCAGACGGGAACGGGTGGCCAGAGCCCCGCGACATCGCCATCTGGGACCACCAATACGACACCGGGTACCCCGCCGCCGGCGAGCGGATCAGGCAATCCGTAGTTTTCCTCGAGGCGCAGGGAACGAAATGTTGTGCCGCACCATTATGACGCCAGTCTTTCAATTGGGTGCCGCATGGATACGAAATCAAACCACTTTGTCATCGAGTCCGGCTCCTGGCTCCAGCTCGGAGCCAATTTCGACGGCGAGGGTGTCAACTTTGCGATCTTCTCGGCCCATGCGGAACGGGTGGAGCTTTGCCTCTACGACCCGAGCGGCAAGATAGAGATCGCCAGGCTCGAGCTTCCGGAATACACCCATGAAATCTGGCATGGCTATGTGCCGGGATTGAAGCCGGGCGCGCTCTACGGCTATCGGGTACACGGCCCCTACGATCCGGAGAACGGTCATCGCTTCAACCCGAACAAGCTGCTGATAGACCCCTATGCGCGCGAATTCGTCGGCGAAGTCGATTGGAACGAGGCACATTTCGCCTACGATCTTCTGCACGAAGATAAGGATCTGACCTTCGACGAGCGCGACAGCGCGCCGTTCATGCCAAAATGCCGGGTCATCGATCCGAACGAATTCGACTGGCAGGACCAGAACCGGCCGAACATCCCCTGGCCGGCGACGATCGTCTACGAGACCCATGTGAAGGGCTTCACCCAGCTCAATCCGGGCATTCCGAAGGACCTGCGCGGCACATTCGACGGCATGGGCCACAAGGCGTCGGTGGAATACATCAAGAGCCTCGGCATCACCTCCGTCGAGCTGATGCCGGTCCATTATTTCCCAGACGATCAGCATCTGCTCGACAAGGGCCTGCATAATTTCTGGGGTTACAACACGCTCGGTTTCTTCGCGCCTGCCTCCCGCTACTATGGACCGCGAGGGATCCAAGGCTTTCGCGACATGGTGCGGTCGTTCCACGATGCGGGGATCGAGGTCATTCTCGACGTGGTCTACAACCACACGGCGGAGGGCAACGAGTTCGGGCCGACGTTGTCGTTCAAGGGCATCGACAACTTTTCCTACTATCGGACCATGCCCGACCAGCACCGCTATTACATCAACGACACGGGAACCGGGAACACCGTCAACACGTCGCATCCGCGCGTGCTGCAGCTGATCATGGATTCGCTGCGCTACTGGACCGAGAGCATGCATGTCGACGGGTTCCGTTTCGACCTCGGCACCATCCTCGGCCGCGAGCCGGAGGGTTTCGACCAGCGCGGCGGGTTCTTCGACGCAATCAGCCAGGATCCCGTGCTTTCGAGGGTAAAGCTGATCGGCGAGCCGTGGGACATCGGTCCCGGCGGTTATCAGGTCGGCGGTTTCCCGCCCGGTTGGGCGGAGTGGAACGACAAATATCGCGACACGGTGCGCGAATACTGGAAGGGCACCAATGTCTCCACGGACTTCGCCGCCCGCCTGCTCGGTTCCGGCGATCTTTACGATCAGCGCGGCCGCCGCCCTTGGGCGAGCGTCAACTTCATCGCCGCCCATGACGGCTTCACCCTGAACGATCTCGTCTCCTACAACGAGAAACACAACGAGGCGAATGGCGAGGACAATAACGACGGCCATAACGACAATCGCAGCTACAATTACGGAGCGGAAGGCCCAACCGAGGACGAGGGCATCAATGCGGTGCGCGATCGCCAGAAGCGCAATTTCCTCGCCACCCTGTTCTTCTCGCACGGCACGCCGATGCTGCTTGCCGGCGACGAGTTCGGCCGCAGCCAGATGGGCAACAACAACGGCTATTGCCAGGACAGCGACATTTCCTGGGTTCATTGGGAGAACCTGCCCGAGGGCTGTGAGGAGCTGCGCGAGTTCACCCGCCAGATCATCAAGCTGCGACGCGAACAGCCGCTGCTGCGTCGTGAGAACTGGCGCGACGGCCTGGAGATCAAATGGTTCAACGCCGGCGGCGGTTTTCAGACGCCGGAGCAGTGGGACGAAGGATCCACGCTCGGCCTCCATATCGGCCGGACCGATCTTCGGGAAGAGGAGGGCATCTGGCACGACGTCCTGCTGCTCTTCAACCCGTTCGCGGGCAATGTACCGTTCCGCATCCCGCAGTTCGGCGAGGGCGGCTGGGTGCTTGAACTCACCACCTCCGACCTTTCCAAGCGCGGCCTGGTGATCACCAAGGAAAAGGATTTCGAGCTTGAAGGGCGCAGTCTGGCACTCTTCCGGAGGCCGTAAAGCCTTCGAACCTCTTCCCTTTGCTCCATAAAAAACCGGCCTTCGAGCCGGTCTTTTTCTGTCGGCTGCTGAGAAGACTATAGCGTCGCGCGACGGATATCCGAGGTTGTCGAGACAACATGTCCGGACTTCAGCACAAGATTGGCATAAACGGCGGCATATTGCTGGGCACTGCGTTCCCAGGAGAATTTTGCCTTCATGCCCTGGTTCTGCAGCCGCGCCCACATTTTCGGGTCGGCATAGGCGTGCAGTGCGCGGCGAAGTGCGAGCCTCAGTCCGTCCGTGGTCACGGGATGGAACTGAAAACCGGTTGCGACGCGCGCCGACATGGCCGCATCATTGGCATCGATGATCGTTTCCGAAAGTCCGCCGGTGCGGGAGACGACGGGGACGCAGCCGTAGCGCAGCGCGTAGAGCTGAGTCAGCCCGCAGGGTTCGAAGCGGGAGGGCTGCACGATGGCGTCAGACCCGCCATGGACCAGATGCGCCGTCGGTTCGTCGTAGCCGAAATGCACCGCCATCCGGCCCGGAAAACGCGCGGCGGTATCCGACAGAGCCCGCTCGATCTCGCGGTCGCCCTGCCCGAAGACGATGACCTGGCCGCCGTGGCGGATGATCTCGTCCGCCGTATCGGCGAACATGTCGAAACCTTTCTGCCAGGTCAGCCGGCTGACTGCGGAAAACACCGGACCTTCGTTTGCCGGGTTTAGTCCGAATTTTCGAAGCAGCACGGCGCGGTTCTCGCGCTTGCGGCGCAGCGTGCCGACATCGTAATTGCGGGGCAGGTGCGGATCCGTCGACGGGTCCCAGATATCGAGATCGATGCCGTTGACGATCCCGCGCAGGACGGAGACGCGAGCATTCAGAACCCCGTCCATGCCCATGCCGAAGCGCGGGGTGAGGATTTCGCGAGCATAGGTCGGGCTGACGGTGGTGATCGCATCGACCGTCTGCAGGCCGCCCTTCAGAAAACTGATATCGCCGAAATATTCCATGCGGTTCATGGAATAGGCCTCCGGCGGCAGGCCGATGCTCATCAGCACGCCGGCCGGATATTGGCCTTGGAAGGCGAGGTTGTGGATGGTCAGAACCACGGGCGTCTTGCAGCCGCGTTCGCGCATGTAGACTGAGGTCAGGGCAGACTGCCAGTCATGGGTGTGAACCAGGTCCGGAACCCAGCCCGGCAGCAATCCATCGGCGATTTCCGCCGCAGCGAGGGAAAGTGCGGCGAACCGTCTCCAGTTGTCGGGATGATCCATGCCCTCTTCGTCGACATAAGGGCCGCCGGGCCGGTCGTAGAGGGCGGGTGCGTCGAGGATGAAAAGGCTGAGGCCTTCGACGCGGGTATGGAGGAGTGCTGCTTTTTCGCCGAGCAGGTTTTCGAAGGTGACCAGCGGCATGGCGCTCTTCAGCTGCTGCATGACCTGGGGATAACCGGGGATCAGGGAGGTGGTCTCGATGCCGAGGGGGCTGAGCGCCTTGGGCAGAGACCCGGTCACGTCTGCAAGGCCACCCGTCTTCACAAGGGGGAAGATTTCGGAGGTGACCGAAAGAATTCTCATGCCGGGAAGCCCCCGCTTTCCATAACCAGTATTGATCCCCTGTCCGCCCGCGCTCCGCTCATCTCGACGGGGTTCGCCGATCGGGACGTAAGCGTTCATCATGCGTGCCTCCGCCATCTGCCAGTCTCACCCTCCAGAACGTTTTCGCCCTGGCCAACGTTCCTCCGTCAGGGCGGAACCGAGACCAAGTTCAGACGCAAAAGCCATTTCGATTTTCCAGGATAAACGAACCCGCGGCCGCGATGATGTCAGTCGCCGCGACCAGTACCGATAGTAATGAAGCTGGGTGGCAGGCGGCGTCAGGCGCCAGCTGGAACCTTCTTGGAACGCTTCTTGGCCGGCAGGACGGCTTCCGGCATGGCAGCGGCCGGTGCCTTGGAAGTTGTCTTTGCCGGAGAAGCCTTGGCTGCAGCGGTTTTCGCTGCCGGTTTGGGAGTTGCAGCCTTCGACGCCGCTTTTGGCGGCTTCACGGCGGTGGCGGACTTGCCGCCCGATCCTGCCGCAGACTTTTTCGAAGCGGTCGGCCCGAGCGTCGCATATTCGAGCTTCGCTCGTTCCCAATGCTCCCTATCCTTGCCCGAGGGATAGCCTTCTTCTTCCCACAACGTGTAGGCCCGCTTTCTGATCCAGATTTCTTCGGATTCCGCCATTCTTGTCTCCATTCGCCCAAGCGCCCCAACGTGTGCGGCGCAGAAAAGTTCCCTGGTCAAAACGAAAAATCGCAACCCGGCCGAGACGTGGCCAACACTCGAAAAAAAACTTCCCCGGAGGCGGAACTTTTGGCTGTCGAATGTACTTATGGCCGCCGGGAAGGAGACACATCCAATGGGAAAGTACTGCGATATCGTTCCACACGCAACCGGCTGGGTCTATGTCATAGACGGCGTGCAGTCTGCGTCTTATTACCACACCTATGAACTCGCCATGGAGGCCGCCAAGGCCCATGTGGCACGCGACCGAAGCGGTCGGGTGGAGATTTTCCGGCGACAGGCGCCGAACGGCGAGATGTTGCCGATTCCGACCATGCACGGACACCCCGATGCTTCGGTTCTGAGGCGATCTTTCCCGGCTTGAGGAGGCCGGAAGGGAGGAAAAACCCGGCGGAAGCCGGGTTTTTTTGTATGTTCGGGTCGCGAAAAAGGCGCGGCCGAGGCCGCGCCTTTCTTCCGATCGCTCGAAATGTCACGCCGCCTTCTGGGCCGCTGTGTTGACGGCAGTCTTGGCAAGGGCCGTCAGAGCCTCGTCGGTCTTGCTTTCCTCGGCGAGCGTCTGTTCGAGAAGCGTTACCGCATCCCGGTGGCCGAGCTGCTGAGCCCAGGCGCGCAGGGTGCCATAACGGCTGATCTCGTAGTGTTCGACCGCCTGCGCCGCGGCGAGCAGGCCGGCGTCGAGAGCCGGAGTGCCCTTGAACTCGTCGAGGATTTCCTCGCCTTCCTCGATGATGCCGTCGATGGCCGGGCAAGTCTTGCCCTGGGCCCGTTTGCCGATGATCTCAAAGACCTGCTTCAGGCGATCGATCTGGCCTTCGGTTTCTTCCCTGTGCTTTTCGAATGCCGCCTTCAGCTTCGGATCCTGGGCGCCCCGCGCCATCTTCGGCAGCGCCTTCACGATCTGGCGTTCCGCGTAATAGATGTCCTTCAGGGTTTCATGGAAAAGGTCGTCGAGGGTCTTATTGGCCATGGGTGTCTCTCCTTGTTGATGAGTATTCTTGAGGCAGGGATTGCGAGGCATCTAACGAGTGACCGCCTCACAGGTTCCACGCAGATCAGTGCCTTTCGGGGGCTATTCGAAGATTGTTGCGGCAGGCGGTGACACCCTGGATGTCGAGGATGACGTCCTGGGCGCGTGCCTTGTCCGCAAGGTGGGCCACGTATCCCTCCAGCGTCACTTCGCCTTTCTCCACCGAGACCGTCATGTTGGTCGGGTCGAGAAAGGCGTCCTGCGTCAGTTGCTCATTCACGTCCTGTGCGATCAGATCGTCGGGGCGTTCGTAACCGTCCGGTCCCTTGCCGATCTGCTTTTCCTGCTCCGGTCCCTCGGCAAAGATATTGGCTTCGCCCTGAAGATAACCGCTTGGGCGGCTTTCCGCCGGGCCCTCCCATCGAGGCCATTGCGAGGTCTCGCCGGGACGGCCAGCTTTCGGCTGCTCATTCTTCATCGGCTTTCTCCTTCTCAGGGGCATGATCGCCCGCAGCGGAGGAACCCATGGTTGCCGGAAAAGTTCCATGCGACTTGATGGAACCGGAACGCCCGGACGGCGTTTGATCGTCAACTAGAAAAATGCTTACGACGGGAGAGAGACATGCAGGACAGGCTGAAGATCTATCGGCTGGTGCCGACAGCTGCGCCAAAGGATCCGAACTGGCAGAACTCGCCACCGCATGGCGAAGTGGTGGTCCGGGCAAAGACCGCCGGCGATGCGCGGCTCGTGGCGAGCCAGGCGGAACTGGATTTCATGGAAATCGATGCTTCGCCCTGCGAGGGCAATTCGACCGAGATGGCGAGCGCCTTCCGCAGCGACAAGCTCTATACGGTGATCGAGGACAGTAGCGGCCGGTTCGCCCCGAACGGGCCGCGGTGCGTGATCGGCGGGCGTGTGCGCGTCGACAACCTGATTTCGACCCAGCTCTGATGGCTTGAGGCGGGCCTATCCAGGACGGACAGCCTCAATCGGTGCGGCCGTCGCTCTTTTCGTTGAGTGCCCTCTGCAGCTCGCGCGCCAGGTCGAGCAGCCGATCAGGAACCTCTTCCTTCTCGATTTCGGTCAGAAGGACCGAGACCTTGCGGTTAACCCGCCGTCCCATTCTGACGTCCTGTTCCGCAACCGGAGTGTCTTGTTTCGTCATCCCGACCTCTGACGTAATCACCGCCGGCACATCCGTCGCCGAACAATGTCCGCCCGCCATAACCCTACATTAGCTTTCCATACATCATTACGGCTAACTTCGGATATCCCGAAAAAGTCACAGAGGACAAATGAATAAAGCGACTCCCTATCCGGGAGCCGCTGCATTTGTTCCAGAGGTTTTTTGGAAACTCAGTGCCTGGGCGGTTTCGGCGTGCCCGATGGGATGGATGTCACCGTGCTCGAGACGGGATCGCTCGCCGGAAAGGTATCTTCCAGCCCCTCGTTGAGCTGCTCGTCCAGCTCCTTCTTTTCGCCGCGCTCGCGAGCCGACTGCTCGGCTTTTTTGGGCGAACCCTTCTGCACGGAGTTGGGAGTGCTGTTGGTGCTCATCTGATTTCTCCTGGCCTGTTTCATCACGAAAACGGTTTGGATCGAACGTTTGTTCCGGAACCAAGCGGAGGCGGCGCGGGTTATCGGGCAAACGAAGGAGTTTTGTCGTGGCGCCGCGCGTATTCTGGAAAGGTTATCTCAAGCTCTCGCTGGTCACCTGCCGCGTGACGATGACGCCGGCCATCTCCGAAGGTGCCAAGGTGCGGTTCCACAATATCAACCGCAAGACCAACAATCGCGTCCTCAGCCAGTATGTCGATGCCGAAACAGGTGAGGCGGTCGAGGACGACGATCAGGTCAAGGGTTATCCCAAGGGCGAGGACGATTATGTTCTTCTCGAAGACGAAGAGATCGAGGATGTCGGGCTCGAAAGCACCCGTACGATCGATATCGAGACTTTCGTGCCGGCGGACTCGATCGGCTGGATCTGGTACGACCGACCGCACTACCTGGCGCCGGACGACGAGGTGAGCGCCGAGGCGTTTGCGGTGATCCGCGAGGCCATGGCAAAGACCGGGACCGGCGGCATTGCCCGGCTCGTCATGTATCGTCGAGAGCGCGCGGTTCTGCTGCTGCCCAAGGACAAGGGGATCGTGGTCTGGACCTTGCGTTACGGCGACGAAGTCCGCGACGCCGACGAATACGCTGTGGAGAAACCGAAGGAGAAGGCTGATGCCGAGCATCTGTCGATGATGAAGAAGATCATCGACGAGCGCACCGAAGCCTGGAAGCCTTCGATGGCCGACGATCCGGTCCAGGACCGGCTGCTCGAAATCATCGCCGAGCGCAAGAAGAGCCGGAAGACCAGGAAGAAGGTCGAGGAGAAGGCGCCCGAGCGCAGCAGCAACGTGATCGATATCACCGCCGCGCTGAAGAAGAGCCTGGAGGCGGAACGAAAGGCGCCGAGGAAGTGAGCCTCCCCCGGGTTTCTACCGTTTCTTCTTTCCCTTGAACTCGATCGGGGCTTCTGCCTTGCGAAAATCTCCCCAGGGATCGTTCGTCTGCTGGGCGATGCGGGCCGGGGCGTTGTTGACGGTGAAGTAGTTGGGGCCGATCGCTCCCCCGAGTTCGTCCCACGTAATCGGCATGGAGACCGGCGCGCCGGCGCGGGCACGGGTGGAGTAGGGCGCCACGGCGGTATTGCCGCGCCCGTTGCGCAGGTAGTCGATGAGGATCTTGCCACTTCGCTTCGACTTGGTGATCGTCGAGACATATTTGTCGGGATCGTCGCCGGCCATGCCGTCGGCCAGCGCCTTCATCGCCGCCTTCACCTCCGGCCATTCCGCCTTCTGCTTGACGGGGGCGACGACATGCAGGCCCTTGCCGCCCGAGGTCTTGACGAAAGCCACCAGTCCCATGTCCTCGAAACGACGCTTCACCTCGTGGGCCGCGGCGATGATCTCGGTCCACGACACACCTTCGCCGGGGTCGAGGTCGATATTGACCATGTCCGGCTTTTCCCAGTCCTCGAGGTTGGAGCCCCAGGGATGAATTTCGAGGGTCGCGCCCTGAACCAGGCCGAGCAGCCCGTCGAGGTCGCGGATGGTGATGTCCTCTTCCGCCGGATCGGTCGGGTCCTTCACGAGTACGGCATTCTTGGTCATGCCCTTCCAGCCGTGTTTCTGGAAGAAAAGCTGTTTGCCGATGCCGTCGGGTCCACGCACCAGCGCCAGCGGGCGGTTGACGACGAAGGGCGCCATCAGCCGCCAGACTTCGGTGTAATAGTCGGCAAGCCCGGCCTTGGTCACCCCGGCATCCGGCCAGTAGACCCGGTCGGGATGGGTGAGATTGACCGTCCGTTTCGGCGGCTTCGGTTGTTCCGCTGCGTTCACAGGTCCGCCCTCCCGGACGATATCCTTCGGGTCCTTGTCTTCGCGCAAGCCCCGGAAGGCCGCATGGCGGATATGCGCATCCGCCGTCCAGCCGCGGAATTCCACTTCCGCCACCAGCTCGGGCCGCACGAAAACGACATCCTTCTTTTCCACCGCCGCGAGCTTTTCGTCAAACGGGCTTTCGCCGGCCTGGATCTCCTGGAGGCTCTTGAAAAGCGATTGCGCCACGGCATTCGAATAACCGGTGCCGACGCGACCGGCATGCCGCAGCTTCCCCTTGTCGTAATATCCCATGACCAGCGATCCGATCGCCGTCCTCGAAACGGAGGAGGGGACAAATCCGGCGACCACGAATTCCTGCCGTGCCGAACATTTCGACTTCACCCAATCGCGGCCGCGGCCCGGACGGTATGGCGCGTCCGAGATCTTGGAGATGATACCTTCGAGGCTAAGCCGGCAGGCATGTTTCAGGACCAGACCGCCTTCCTCCCCGAAATGCTCGCTGTAGCGCAGGGCCGGGCCGCTGCCGGTCAGCAGGGTTTCCAGCGCCTCCTTGCGCTTCAGCAGCGTCGCGCCGGTCAGGTCGTAACCGTCCAAGTGAAGAATGTCGAAAGCGTAGAAGGTGAAGCGGTCGTCCCGGCCTTCGCTGAGGTCCTGCTGGAGCAGCGAGAAATCCGTGGCGCCGGAACCGGCCTCGACCGCCACTTCCCCGTCGATGATCGCATCGGTCGCGCTAAGCTTTGCGAATTCCGCGAGAATCTCGTCTCCGAACTTGTGCGTCCAATCCAGCCCGGTGCGCGTCAACAGCTTTACCTTGCCATTTTCGACACGGGCCTGCAGGCGATAGCCGTCGAGCTTGATTTCGTGGACCCAGCGTTTGCCGGAGGGCGCGCTCTTCACCAGCGTCGCAAGCTGCGGCTCGACGAAATCCGGAAGTTCGGCTTTCCGGGCGCCCTTGATCTTCGACGCTGCGATGTCGGATTTTTCCGGTTCTGGATCGGATTTCGCCTTTGCTTTCGGTTTGGCCGTACTCTCTGCCGCCGGTGCCTTGCGGCCCCAGATTTCATCCAGCGTCCTGCCTGATTTCACCGAAAGCGGCATTTCGTCGAGAATGTCTTTGTCGCCCTCGGCGCGGGCGAATTCGTCCTCGCCCTTGACCAGCAGCCAGTTCTCTCGCTTTTCTCCCTCTCTGGGGGCCATGCGGATCAGGTGCCAGCGGCCTTCCAGCTTCTCGCCCTTCAGCTCGAATTCCATATGGCCTTTCCTATAGGCCTTGTGGGGATCGCCGATGGGTTCCCAGGTGCCGCGATCCCAGAGCAGCACGGCGCCGGCGCCGTAATTGCCTTTCGGGATCATGCCTTCGAAACCGCCATAGTCGAGCGGATGGTCTTCCACATGCACCGCAAGCCGCTTTTCGCCCGGCACGAAGCTCGGGCCGCGGGTGACGGCCCAGCTTTTCAGCACGCCGTCCATTTCCAGCCGGAAATCGTAGTGCAGCCGGGTAGCATCATGTTTCTGGATCACGAAACTGTTGCCGGATGCCTTGGCCTTGCGGCCGGAGACTTTCCCCTGGGGCTCGGGGGAAGCCTTGAAGTTGCGCTTCTGATTGTAGGTTTCGAGCGCCATGATCAGCTCGCCTTTCTCTGCGGGGCGGCAGTCTTACGAGATACGGTTTTCTTGGCGGATTTCTTCGGCGCGGTCTTCTTGCTGCCGCCGGCGCTCTGACGCAGTGCGTCGAGCAGGCTGGAGACCTTCTTCGGTTCCGGCTTCGGCTGCTTCCTGAGCTTGCGGCCTTCGATCTTCGCCTTGATCAGCTCGGCAAGTGCTGCCTCGTAACGGTCGTCGAACTCGCTCGGGTCGAATTCGCCGCGTTTGGTGTCGATGATGTGCTGGGCGAGATCGAGCATCTCGCCCTCGATCTTGAAGTTCTTGATGTCGGAGAAGATTTCCTTGGCCGACCGGACCTCGTAGTCGTAGTTCAGCGTGTTGGCGATCAGCCCCTTCTCGCTCGGTCGGATCAGCAGCGTGCGCAGCCGCCGGAAGAGCACGGTGCGGGCGAGTGCGACGACATTCTTCTCCTTCAGCCCTTTTCGGATCAGGTCGAAGACCTCTGCGGAGGGTTTGTCGGCAGGCGCGAGATAATAGGGCCGGTCAATAAAGATGGTATCGACGCCGTTACATGGGATGAAGATCTCGAGCTCCAGTGCCTTGTCGCTCTCAGGTACCGCGGCCTTCACCTCGTCAGGTTCGAGGAAGACGTATTGACCGCTCGAAACTTCGTAACCCTTGACGATGTCCTCGCTTTCGACCGGCTTGCCGGTGTCGGCGTCGGCCATCTGGCGGTGGACGCGGTTGCCGGTCTCGCGATTGATGATGTGAAAGCTGACGCGGTCGGATGTCGATGCAGCCGTATAAAGCGCAACCGGACAGCTCAGCTCTCCGACCTTCAGATATCCTTTCCAGTTTGCACGCGGTGCCATATCCGAACTCCCGGCCGAACTCTGTGAAAGTCCTATCAACAGGCCTGCCGACCTGTTTGTTCCCTCGAGCGGCGCGCGGTTTCCGTCACGAAGATGAACAGAGCATTCATCTTGGGGGAACCAAATACGCAAGGCGTGCGTTTGCCCCCGTCATTCCAGCCATGAAGACTTCGGAGAGGTAGGCAACGGTGTCTGAATCACAGTTGAATGGTGATCCTGCACGTGCAGACATAGTGAGGCTTATTCCGGCTCTCCGCGCATTTGCCCGTACTTTCTGCCGCAATCCCAGCGATGCAGACGACTTGGTGCAGGAGACGCTGATGAAGGCGCTCGCCAATCTCGACAAGTTCGAGCCGGGCACCAAGCTGAAAAGCTGGCTTTTCACCATCATGCGCAACACCTTTTATACGCGGGCCAAGGTGCTTGGCCGCGAGGCGCCGGGGATCGAGGAGAACGTCTCCGGGGATACGCCGGTAGCGGCGAGCCAGGAGATGGCGGCAAGAGCCCAGGAGGTCCAGCGTGCGCTCCAGAAACTGCCGCCGCATTATCGTGAAGTGCTGACGCTGGTCGCGATCCTTGGGGAAAGTTACGAGGCGACGGCGGAGATCTGCGATTGCGCGGTGGGCACGGTGAAAAGCCGCCTCAACCGGGCGCGGCATCAAATTCTGCAGGAACTGGGAGAAGAAACCAACTGAGCTGCCGCATCGCGACAGCTTTTTCTTTGGAGGTCGTCATGAAGTTCATATTGATCGCGGTGGCGATCGTCCTGGTGACGATCGCCCCGGTTTTCGCGTTTATCTAGCCGGTCAGACCGGATCCTGGTCGAGGTCCGGGTAATGCCGGAATATGCCCGACTCGTTGAAGGCGAGCCGGCGCTTCGACTTGAGATAGGCGTCGATATTCGGACGTCCGGCGACCGCGTCGCGCAGCTTTGCGATGTTTGGATAATCGCTGTCGAAGTTTTTCATGGCGCGCGGGAAGGCGTAGTGGAGGCCCTCGGCGAGCTGGAAGAGCGACAGATCGACATAACTCAGGGCGTCACCCACCGCATGGCCGCTCTTTGTGGGGTTTGCGGTGATGACGCGATCGAAATAGCCGATAAATTTCGGCACGCGGTGCTTCAGAAATGCCCTGGAACGAGCCTTGGCCTCCTGCCGCTGATCCTCGTAATAATCGGCGGTGCTGATCGGGTGGTGCGTGTCGTGCACTTCCGTGATGAAATCGGTGATCGTCAGCTGCAGCCCGTGGGCGAAGAGGCGGGATTTTTCGTCTTCCGGCACCAGATCCAGCTTCGGCCCGAGATAGTGGAGAATGTTGGCGACATGCGAGACGATCAGGTCGCCATCTTTAAGGAAGGGTGGTGCGAAGGGCATATCGTAGCCGTGCTTGCCGTGGATATAGTCCATCATCTTTCCTGTGCCGCGATCGGTACGGGCGACATCCACATAGTCAGCTCCGGCCTCTTCCAGCGCCAGCCGCACAAATTCGCCGCGACCCTGAAGGCCGTCCCAATAATAAAGTTCGTAGGTCATCATCACTCCAGAAATTCTGCGATCTTTTTCAAATCTTCGACGAAACGGGCCCGGTTGAGCTCCGCATCCGGCTGATCCAGCGTCCTCAGCAGTGCCGAAGGGTGGATGGTCACCAGCACCGGCAGGCCATCCGGCGATCTCAGGACCGTACCGCGGTCGCGTGTCACTTTCGCCTGCTTTCCCAGCAAGGCATAAAGCGCCGTCGCGCCGAGCGCTACGGCGAGTTTCGGATGGACAAGGCGCAGCTCAGCCGCCAGCCACCAGGCACAGGCCCGGACTTCGCCGGCATTGGGCTTGGCGTGGATGCGGCGCTTGCCGCGCGGGGTGAACTTGAAATGTTTCACTGCATTGGTGACGTAGCAGATGTCGCGCTCGATACCGGCCTCCTCCAGACAGCGGTCGAGGAGCTTTCCCGCCGGCCCGACGAATGGCTTGCCCGCCTGATCCTCCTTGTCTCCCGGCTGCTCGCCGACAAACAGCACTTTCGCCTTCGGCGGTCCCTCGCCGAACACAAGATGCGTGGCGTTCTTGTAGAGGTCGCAACGGGTGCAGTTTTCCGCATCCTGCCTGACGTCCGGCACCCTGCCGCCATCCGCGCCCGGCGTCTCGAAGGCTGGTCCCTTGGCCGATGTCAGCATCCTTCCAACTCCTTGTAGCGATGTCAGAACCTGCTTGGTCGCGGGAGAGTTCCTTTAAATTTGCATCGCGGGAACACGAGCTGGAACTTTTGCACAGAGCTTGTGTTGATGGCTCGGGGTACCGCGAGGTTTTCGCGCCCGGGGATTTTCCAGTTCGGATAGGGTTTTGATTATGGCTATCAGGATTACGGCGGTCGTTTTCATTTTGATCGGCTTGGCTCTGGCCGTCGGCGGCGGGCAACTGCTGCTGCTTGGAGGCAGCGCCTATTACATCATCTGCGGTCTCGGCTTCGTGCTGACCGGCATCCTGCTTTTCCTGAGGAGCGCCATGGCACTCAGGGTCTATGCCGTTATCGTGCTGGCCTCGCTCGCCTGGGCGATCTGGGAAGTCGGGCTCGACTGGTGGCAGCTCGGCCCGCGCGGCGGCTTGATCATCGTGCTGGGCCTCTGGCTTCTGACCCCGTGGGTCCGCACCCCGCTCGGCTTTTCAAGCCCGACCGGCATGCGCTACGGCGCCAGTGCCCTGCCGCTCGGAATTGCGCTGATGATCGCGATCGTCGTCGCCGTCGTCTCGATGTTCCTCGATCCGCTGGACCAGAGCGGCGAGCTTCCCGAACAGTCCGTCGCCGCGGCTCCGCCAATGGGCGGCAACGTGCCGCCGGGCGAATGGCACCAGTATGGACGAACTCCCTATGGGCAGCGTTATTCGCCGCTTGACCAGATCAAGGTCGACAACGTCGCCAATCTCACGGAAGTGTGGCGCTACCAGACCGGGGATGTGAAGCGGCCTGACGACGTGGGCGAGACGACCTATCAGGTGACGCCGCTCAAGGTGGGCAGTTCCCTCTATCTCTGCACACCGCACAACCTTGCGATCGCGCTCGATGCGACGACCGGCAAGGAAAAATGGAAATACGACCCGAACTCCGGCATGAACCCGGATCGCCAGCACCAGACCTGCCGCGGCGTCAGCTATTACAAGGACGCCGCCGCCGCTGCCGGCAGTCCGTGTGCGGAGCGGGTCTATCTGCCGACGTCGGATGCGCGGCTGATTGCGCTCGATGCCGCGAACGGCCAGGTCTGCACCTCTTTCGCAGACAACGGAACGCTGCAGCTCACCAGCGGCATGCGGTACAATCCGGCCGGTTACTACTACTCGACCTCGCCACCGGCGATCGCCGGCAACAAGATCGTCATCGGCGGGGCGGTCAACGATAACTATTCCACCCAGTCGCAGTCCGGCGTCATCCGCGCCTTCGACGTCAATACCGGCCAGCTGATCTGGAATTGGGATTCGGGGAACCCGTCTCAGACGCAGCCGCTGCAGCCCGGCCAGACGTACACGACGAACTCCCCGAACAGCTGGTCGGTGTTCAGCGTCGACGAGGAACTGGGCCTCGTTTATATACCGCTCGGCAACCAGGTGCCGGACCAGCTCGGCATGGGCCGCAGCGAGAATGTCGAGAAATATTCCTCCTCGATTGTCGCGCTCGATCTCAATACCGGCGCCGATCGATGGGTGCGCCAGACGGTGCATCACGATCTATGGGACATGGACGTCCCCGCTCAGCCGGTTCTCCTCAACATCACCAAGCCGGACAATACGGTGGTGCCGGCGCTGGTCGGTCCGACCAAGCAGGGCGACATCTACGTGCTCGACCGGCGCACCGGAGAACCGATCATCCCGATCACCGAGGAACCGGCGCCCGGAGGTGCCATCCCGGAAGATCGTACCGCGCCGACGCAGCCGACCTCGGCCTTGTCGTTCAAGCCGAGGCCGCTCGAGGAACGGGACATGTGGGGCATCACGATGTTCGACCAGATGGTTTGCCGCATCCGGTACCACCAGTACAACTATCTCGGCCGATACACCCCGCCGTCGCTGAAAGGCTCGATCATCTATCCGGGCAATTTCGGCACGTTCAACTGGGGCAGCGTCGCGGTCGATCCGGAACGGCAGGTGATGTTCGGCATGCCCACCTACCTCGCCTTCACCTCAAGGCTGGTGCCGCGTGCGGACATTCCGCCAAAAGGCCAGGGGGAGAAGGGCAGCGAGCAGGGCCTCAACCGCAACGAGGGCGCGCCCTATGGCGTCTTCATGGGTCCGTTCCTCGGACCGCTGCAGATCCCCTGCCAGGCGCCGCCATGGGGCTACGTCTCGGGCGTCGACCTCAGGACCGGCCAGATCGCCTACAAGCATCGCAACGGCACGGTCTACGACATGACGCCGCTGCCGCTGCCCTTCAAGGTCGGGGTGCCCGGCATCGGTGGGCCGATGATCACCAAGGGTGGCGTGGCGTTCCTCGGCGCTGCGGTCGACAACTACCTGCGCGCCTATAACCTCACCAACGGCCGCGAACTCTGGAAGGCGCGGCTGCCGGCCGGCGGGCAGGCGACGCCGATGACCTATGCGGTCGACGACGGGCGGCAGTTCGTGGTGATGGTGGCCGGCGGACATGGATCGGTCGGCACCAAGCCCGGCGATTACGTGATCGCCTACGCGCTGCCGAGATAGGCAGGCCCCGAACAAAAAAGCCCGGGCGTCCGACGCCCGGGCGTTTTTCGTTCATCATCGGTGTCGGGAGGTCACCGCGGGCGGGTAAAACGGAGTTCGTTGCGCACGGTTGCCACTCCGCCGACGCCGAGCGCCACCTCCTCGGCTCGTGCAATCTCGCTTTCCAGCTGGACCGTGCCGCTCAACGTGACCTCAGGGCCGCGGGCGATGACGGCGACGTCGCTTGCATCGATACCGCCGGCAGACGCCAACGCATCGGAGACCGCCCCTTCGAGCGTCGCGCCTGGCGGAAACTCCGCCTCGACCTCAGGAGTCGTCTCGTGAAAATGCTGATGCTTGAAGACCATTGTCGTACTCCGTTCTGACACGGCACGACAACGCATGGCGAGGGCGATTGGTTCAGCGCCCGCCGGCGAGAACCGTGGCGATGATCTCCTCAAGCTGGTTCTGCGAGAAGGGCTTCGGCAGTCGCGGCAGGCGATCGTCGCCACCGGTGGGCAGTTCGGCGTAGCCGGTTGCCAGCACCACCGGAAGGCCCGGTCTTTCTTCGCGGATGACGGCGGCAAGTTCCGAGCCGGTCATGCGCGGCATCGAGTGATCGGTGATGACGAGATCGATGTCATGGGCGCCGCTTCTCAGCTCCTTCAGGGCATCGGTGCCGCTATAGGCTTCGATCACGGTGTGGCCGAGATCCTCCAGCATCAGCGTGGTGTTCATCAGGACCAGCGCGTCGTCATCGACGGCGAGAATGGTCAGGCGTCCTCGGGGAGTTGCAATTGGTGAAGGCATGTTCTTCTCCGAAGACTGCGGACAATCGTTTGCATCTACCGCAGGCAGGTAGAGCGAAACAGTGGTGCCCTTGCCCTTTTGGCTTTCAATATCGAGTTTGCCGCCCGACTGCTCGGTCAGGCCCTGCACCATGGAAAGTCCGAGCCCCGTTCCCTTGCCGACACCCTTGGTCGTGAAGAAAGGCGTCGTCGCGCGGATCAGGGTCTCCTCGTCCATGCCTTCGCCGCTATCGGCGACCGAGAGCCGGACATATCGGCCGGGCTTCAGCCTACCGGTCGTCTCGTCGGCCGAATATTCCTCGGCGCTGATGACGATCGTGCCGCCGCCGGCCATCGCGTCGCGGGCATTGACGACAAGGTTCAGAAGCGCGGTCTCGAGCTGAACCGGGTCGCTCGCGACGTGCGGCAGGTTCTTGGCAAAGCGGGTTTCCACGGAAGCGGAGGCGCTGAGCGAGCGCTGAACGAAATCCATCATGCCGCCGACAAGTGCCGCCACGTCGATGGCCTGCATATTCAATTCCTGTCGCCGGGAGAATGCCAGCATGCGCTGGGTGAGGGCAGCACCCCGCTCGGCACCCTGAATGGCATTATCCAGCAGCGGCATCAGCGCCGGATCGTCGGGCAGGCGTTTCTTCAGGATTTCCAGGCTGCCCAGCACGGCCATCAGCAGATTGTTGAAATCGTGGGCGACGCCCCCTGTCAGCTGGCCGATCGCCTCCATCTTCTGGGATTGGAAAAGTTCCTCGCGCGCCTGGGTGAGGGCCTTCTGCGCCTCGACTTTTTCAGTGATGTCGCGCGTGATCTTGGCGAAGCCGAGAAGCGTGCCTTCCTCGTTGCGGATCACGTCGATGATCACATGCGCCCAGAAGCGCGTGCCATCCTTGCGCTGCCGCCAGGCCTCCCTCTCGAATCGCCCCTCGCGCCGTGCGGTCTCCAGGCTACGGGTGGGTTCGCCGCGCTCGCGATCCTCCGGCGTGTAGAATTTTGAAAAATGCTGGCCGACGATTTCGTCCGCAGTATAGCCCTTGATGCGCGCGGCACCCGCGTTCCAGTTGCTGACGCAACCGTCCGGGTCGAGCATGTAGAGAGCATAGTCGGTGACTCCCTGGACGAGGAGCTGGAATTTCTCCTCGCTCAATCGGAGTTCCGTTTCGGCTTTTTTCCGTTCGGTCAGGTCACGGGTCACCTTGGCGAAGCCGAGAAGCTCGCCGGAACGGCCCCAGATCGGGTCGATGATGACATGGGCCCAGAAGCGGCCGCCGTCCTTGCGGACCCGCCAGCCTTCCTTTTCGAAGCGGCCTTCTGTCGCAGCGGTCCGCAAAGCGTGCTCGGGCGCCCGCGCCAACCGGTCTTCCGGGGTATAGAAGCGGGAAAAGTGCTCGCCGAGGATTTCCCATGCCTCGTATCCCTTGAAACGCTGGGCGCCGGGATTCCAGCTGACGATCTTGCCCTCAGGGTCAATCATGTAGATCGCATAGTCGGTGATGGCGTCTACGAGAAGACGATAGCGTTCCTCGTCAAGCAACGAAACGTCGTAACTTTGCGGCACACTCATCAATAGTCCCCGGCCCACGACGTTAGTGCTCTAACGCTCTGCAACAACGAAAAGTTGTGACTATGCAACAGGATCATTACTCTTCCCCGGCCCACGAAGCCCGTGGTCTAACGCGACATAATGTCCAAGTCCCATTTTGGTTCCCTGTTTCCCAAACTTTTTATCTTGCGCCGCCAACGACGACGAGCCGACACGGGTTGACGGATGACGGATTTTTCTTTACGACTGACGAAAGATGAAAATCGTCACACGTAAAACGAAAGACTTCAGCGGTATGGATACCAGCGAAAATACCCTGGACACCTCGCGGCAGGACAATGTCAGCCGCATCCTCGATGCGGCGGAGCGGCTGTTCAAGCATTACGGCTACACCAAGACGAACGTGGCGGATATCGCGCGCGATCTCGGCATGTCGCCCGCCAATATCTACCGTTTCTTCTCGTCCAAGGCCGATATCCATCAGGCTCTGGCGCACCGCATGCTCGACGGCAGCTATCAGGCGGCACTCGCCAACGCGAAGCGGCCGGTGAGCGCCGCCGAACGGCTGCGTAATCACGTCCTGCAACAGCACCGCTTCACGCTCGAGACCATGCTCGACGAGAAGAAGGTGCATGAGATGGTGGTGATCGCCATCGAGCAGCAATGGCCGGTCATCGAGCAGCATCTCGAACGCATCCGTCTCGTCATTGCTGACCTTATCAAGGACGGCATCGAAGCCGGTGAGTTCCGCGAGCAGGATCACCAGCTCGCAGCCGAATGCTTCATGTCGTCCGTGGTCATCCTCTGTCATCCGCAGCTCATTGCGGATTGCCTTCTGGAGACCCGGATCGGCAAGCCCGAGGATCTCGTGGAATTCGGCCTCAGGGCCCTCAGATAATTCGCCTGAAATAATTCCGGGGCGCCCAAAAGAGGCGTCTTGATCGAAAACCCGCCACCAGGAGTGCGGAACCATGTTTTTCGTAAAGACCAGACATAATGTCTCGTTTCTCATCAAAGGCCTTTTAGTCGCGACCGCGTTCGGCGCGCTGACGGCCTGCTCGGAAGAGAAGAAAGCCGAGGCCCCGGAAGTCGTCCGCCCGGTCAAGGTGACCGAGGTCGCCGCTGCCGATCACGGCCGCAGGCTTCAATATTCCGGCTCAGTCAAGGCACGGACCGAAATGAACCTCGGCTTCCGCGTCGCCGGCAAGATCACAGAGCGGCTGGTCGATGTCGGCCAGCGCGTTCGCCCCGGCGACGTGCTCGCAAAGCTCGACGCCGTCGATTACCAGCTCGCGGTGCGCCGCGCCGAGGCCGATCTCGCCTCCGCCCAGAAGCAGGTGGAAATCTCCGGCCTCGCTCGTCGCCGGGCCGAGACGCTTGCCGAGAAGAGCATTTCCTCCCAATCGCAGTTCGAACAGGCGCAGCTTGCCAACGACCAGGCCATCTCGCAAAGGGAATCGGCCCAGTCGGCGCTCGACCAGGCCCGCAACCAGGTCGCCTATACGGAATTGAAGTCGGACCAGAACGGCATCGTCACCGCGGTCAGCGCCGATATCGGCCAGGTGGTCGCGTCCGGCACCCCGGTCCTCTCCGTCGCGGTCGAGGGCAGCAAGGAAGTGCAGATCGCCGTTCCGGAAATGGACGTCGCCCAGTTCAAGCCGGGCAAGACGGTGAAGGCTCGCTTCTGGTCGGCTACCGATCTCGTCCTTGACGGCAAGGTCCGCGAAGTGGCCGGCAGTGCCGATGCGCAATCGCGCACTTTCGCGGTCCGCGTCAGCTTGCCGGACGACCAGCGGGTCCTGCTCGGCATGACCGCGACGATCGAGGCGGATGAAGACAATGCCGTCGCCACCTATGCCGTTCCGCTTGCAGCGCTTTCCAAGAAGGACGGCCAGTCCGTTGTCTGGATCGTCGACCGTGGCAAGGGCACCGTCAGTTCGCGTGCCGTCAAGGTCGCCGACTTCTCCGACGACGGCGTTCGCGTCGCCGAAGGCGTTGCCAAGGGCGACCTCGTCGTCTCGGCCGGCACCCAGTTCATGAAAGAAGACATGAAGGTCAAGCTGCCGGAAGCCATCGCCTCTCGCTTCGGCAGCGTCAGCAGCCTTACCACCGCATCGCTCGCGCCCTGATCGCCAGGCTTAAAGGACCCAAGACCATGAGCTCCTCTCATCAGGCCAATCCCCCGGAAAAGGGCGGGTTCAACCTGTCCCGCTGGGCGATCGCCCATCCGAGCATCGCCCGCTTCCTCTTCGGCCTCATCATCGTCATGGGCGCGCTTGGCGTCATGAACATGGGCCAGAAGGAAGATCCCGACTTCACCTTCCGCGTCATGGTCGTGCAGACCGTCTGGCCCGGCGCCTCCATCCAGGAGATGCAGGACCAGGTGGTCAACAAGGTCGAGCGCAAGCTGCAGGAAACCCCGCATCTCGACTGGGTCAAGTCCTATACCCGCGCTGGCGTGGCGATCACCACGGTACAGATCAAGGGCGACACCAATACCGCCGAGGTCAACGACGCCTTCTACCAGGTCCGCAAGAAGATTGGGGACATCACCCAGGATCTGCCCGCCGGCCTGCTCGGTCCTTATTTCAACGACGAGTTCGGTGATACCTACATCACCCTCAACTCGATCAGCGGCGAAGGCTACAGCTATCCTGAACTGAAGCAGTTCGCGATCCAGGCCCGCGACATGCTGCTGGCCACGCCCGGCGTCGAAAAGGCGGTCATTCTCGGCGACCAGCCGCAGAAGATCTTCATCGACGTATCGTCCAAGGCGCTCGCCGAGCGCGGCCTCACCGTCCTCAACATCCGCGACGCGCTCTCCGGCCAGAACAATATCGATCCCGCCGGGAACATTGAGACTGCCGAGCGCTCGGTACGAATTGCGGTCGAAGGCGGCGTCACGACGCCTGAAGATATCCGCGAGCTGCGCCTTCGCGCCGGCGATCAGGTGATCCGGCTCGGCGATATCGCCACCGTCACCAACGGTCTCGAAAACCCCTATCAGCGCAAGTTTCGCTTCAATGGCCACGACAGTGTCCAGCTTGGCGTCGTCATGGCGAAGGGCTTCAAGGTAACCGACGTCGGGCACGAGGTCGAAGCCACCTATGAGCGCTTCGAACAGACGCTGCCGGTCGGCGTTTCCGTCGAGCAGGTCTCCAACCAGCCGGAAGTCGTCACCGAAGCCGTGGGCGAGTTCACCCAGGCCCTGCTGGAGGCTCTCGTCATTGTCCTCATCGTCTCGCTGATCTCGATCGGCTGGCGTTCGGGCATCGTCATCGCCATCACCATTCCGCTGGTTCTGTCAGCTACGTTCGCGATCATGTTCTACATGGGCATCGAGCTGCAGCGCATCTCGCTCGGCGCGCTGATCATCGCGCTCGGCCTGCTCGTCGACGATGCGATGATCGTCGTCGAGATGATGGAACGGAAGCTGGAGGAGGGGCTCGCACGCCTCGATGCCGCCACCTTCGCCTATTCATCCACCGCCTTTCCGATGCTGACCGGCACGTTGATCACTACTGCCGGCTTCATCCCTGTCGGTTTCGCCGATTCCACCGCCGGCGAATACGTGCGCTCGCTGTTCTACGTGGTGGGCATCGCGCTCGTCGTGTCGTGGTTCGTGGCCGTCTACTTTACTCCCTGGCTCGGCTACATGATCCTCAAGCAGCGGGCGCACGCAGGTACCCATCACGATGCCTATGACACCCGGATGTATCGCGGCGTCCGGCATGCGGTCGGCTGGTCCGTGCGTCACAAGGCTATCGTGCTGCTTCTCACTCTCGGCGCCTTCGTCGGCAGCCTGTGGTCGTTCCAGTTCATCCCGCAGAGCTTCTTCCCGCAGTCCTCGCGGCCGGAAATCCTGGTCGACATGTGGCTGCCGGAAGGCACGGCGATCGAGGAAGTCGAACGCCAGGCGAAAGCCCTTGAAGACAAGATCCTGCCCGATGCGGACAAGACCTTCGTCGCGACCTATATCGGCGAGGGCGCGCCGCGCTTCTTCCTGCCGCTCGACCAGCAGCTCCGCAACCCCAACTACGCGCAGCTCCTGATCATGTCGAAGGACGTCGACGCCCGCGAGCGCCTGATCGTCAAGCTGCGCGCCATCCTTGCGCAGGACTTCCCGACCGTGCGCGGTAAGGTCGACCGCCTGTTCCTCGGCCCGCCGGTCGGCTGGCCTGTCCAGATGCGCGTCACCGGCCCGGACCCGGCGGAAGTGCGCCGCATCGCCGACCAGGTCAAGGAACGTTACCAGCAACAGCCGCTGTTCGGCGCGATCCATGACGACTGGATGGAACCGGTGACAGCCATGAAACTGGTGATCGACCAGGATCGTGCCCGGGCTCTCGGCGTCACCTCGCAGCGTGTCCGCCAGATGCTGCAGACGGCAGTCTCCGGCGCTCCGGTCAGCGACTTCCGCGATGGCGAGGAAACCGTCTCGATCGTCGTCCGTGAGCCGGATGCAACCCGCAACCTGCTCTCGGCGGTCCAGTCGGTCTATGTGCCGACGGATTTCGGCGGCTTCGTCCCGGTCTCGCAGATTGCCAAGGTCGTGCCGGTCCTCGAACAGGGTATCGAATGGCGCCGCGACCGCCTGCCGACGATCACCGTCAAGGCAACGCTGCCGGATGGCATCGAACCGACCCAGGTGTCGATGAACCTCTACAGCAGCATGGCCGACCTACGCGCTAGCCTGCCTGCCGGCTATCATGTCGAGATCCAGGGCGGTGCGGAAGATGCAGCCGAAAGCCAGAACTCGATCGCTGCCAAGGCGCCGATCATGCTCCTGGTCATCCTCGTGCTGCTGATGATCCAGCTGCAGCATTTCGGCAAGGCGATGCTGGTGCTGGCAACCGGCCCGCTCGGCATCATCGGCGCTGCCATGGCGCTGCTTCTGACCGGTGCGCCGTTCGGTTTCGTGGCGATCCTCGGCGTCATCGCGTTGCTCGGCATCATCATCCGCAACTCGATCATCCTTGTCGACCAGATCGACCAGGACATCGCGGCGGGCATGGAGCGGATGGAGGCGATCGTCGGTGCAGCCGTACGCCGTTTCCGGCCGATCATGCTGACTGCGCTGACAGCCGTGCTGGCGCTCTACCCGATCTCGCGCGGCGTGTTCTGGGGGCCGCTCGCCTATGCGATGATGGGCGGTATCCTGGTCGCAACGGTGCTGACGATCCTCGTCCTGCCAGCCGCCTACGCCCTCTTCTTCGGCCGCGAACCCAAGAAGAACAAGGACGACCGGTCGCCCGCCAATCAGGGCGACCTCTTCGAAAGCCGTGACGACCTGCCGATGGCAGCGGAGTAACGGCGAGCGCCTTCCTCGGGAGCCTGGTAACTCCTGAGGAAGGCGTCCTGATTGGCCTTGACGGACTGGAAGATATAATCCCTGACCATCCGCACCCGGGGGATCTGGCTCAGGTCACGATGGCACATCAGCCAATAGCCGCGCCTCAGTTCCACCTCTTCCGGCAGCACGATTTCGAGATCCGGCCGCGTGCGGGTGATGAAGTTCGGCAGCACGCAAAGACCGAGACCGTTCAGCGTCGCGGTCAGCTGCGCAAAGATGCTGGAGCTCTGGAAGCGCGCCTTGATGCCCGGATGGACGTCGCCGAGATAGTCGAGCCCGGGCGCGAAGATCATATCCTCGATATAGCCGATGAAGGGATGCGACAGCAGATCCTGCCGGCAGCGGATCGGACCAGCCTTGGCGAGGTACGATTTCGCGCCGTAGACGTTGAGACTGTAGTCGGTGAGCTTTTCCGTCAGGTAAGGCCCGTCCTTCGGCGGATCGAGCGAGACGGCGATATCCGCTTCCTTGCGCGACAGCGACATGATCTGCTGGATCGTCACCAATTCCAGCGAGATGTTCGGGTGGCTGTCGCAGAAGCTGCGAATCTTGTCGGCGAAGAAGAAATTTGCAAATCCTTCCGGGGTGCTTAAGCGAACCACGCCACGCTGCGCCGTGGTGCCGGAGGCGACATCCGCCTGCAGCCTGTCGGCCTCGGTCTCGATGCGCTCCGCCGTCTCGATGAAGCGCTGGCCCATGCCGGTCAGGACATATCCACGTGGATTGCGCTCGAACAGTTTGACCTTGAGGGCGAATTCCAGCCGGTCGATGCGCCGGGATACGGTGGCGTGGCTGGTGCGCAATTGACGTGCCGCGGTGGACAGCTGTCCACTGCGCGCCACGGCCAGGAAATATTGCAGATCGTCCCAGGTGAAGTTCTGATTGTTGCTCAATTCGTTCCCGTCTGTTCAAAAATGCACAGATGCTGTTTGCAATTAATTACAGCGGCCTGCTTGCGTCAACGGCCGTTTTCCTGAACCATGCAATCCGGAGCAGCCGATTTGAGGAGAACGGCTCACCAATTTTGAACAGACCCTTCAAATTTTCTGGGCCTATTCTCTGGGAGGAGAAATTATGCGCAAGACAATTATGACGTCACTTGTAACGTCCCTGGCCGTCGTTCTGGCAAGCAGCGCGGCATTCGCGCAGAGTGCGTCCGACAACAAGGTCAAGATCGGCATCCTGAACGACCAGTCGGGTGTCTATTCCGAGTTCGGCGGCAAGTCGTCGGTCGAGGCGGCCAAGATGGCGGTCGAGGATTTCGGCGGCAAGGTTCTTGGGGCTTCGATCGAGATCGTCGACGCCGACCACCAGAACAAGGCAGACATCGCCTCCAACATCGCCCGCCAGTGGTACGATACCCAGCAGGTCGATGCGATCATGGAGCTGACGACCTCGTCCGTCGCGCTCGCCGTTCAGGCGATCGGCAAGGAAAAGAAGAAGATCGACATCGTCACGGGCGCGGCGACCACCGATCTGACCGGCAAGGCCTGCAGCCCCTACGGCTTCCATTGGGCATATGATACGCATGCGCTCGCGGTCGGTACCGGCGGCGCGCTCGTCAAGCAGGGCGGCGACAGCTGGTTCTTCCTCACCGCCGACTATGCCTTCGGTTATTCGCTCGAGCAGCAGACCGGCGACTTCGTGAAGTCCTCCGGCGGCAAGATCGTTGGCGCGGTCCGCCATCCGCTCGCCACCACCGATTTCTCGTCCTTCCTGCTACAGGCACAATCTTCCGGTGCCAAGGTCGTCGGCCTTGCCAATGCCGGCCTCGACACGGCGAACGCCATCAAGCAGGCCGCGGAGTTCGGTATCACCGCCGGCGGTCAGCGCCTCGCAGCACTGCTCTTCACGCTCGCCGAAGTGCACGGCCTCGGCCTGCAGGCGGCCCAGGGCCTGACCCTGACCGAGGGGTATTACTGGAACCTCGACGACAAGAGCCGCGAATTCGCGAAGAAGTTCTTCGCCCGCACCAAAAAGATGCCGAACATGGTCCATAGCGGCACCTATTCGGCGGTCACCCAGTATCTGAAGGCAATCCAGAAGGCCGGCAGCGACGATGCGGATGCCGTCTCCAAGGCACTGCACGAAATGCCGGTCGACGATTTCTTCGCCCGCGGCGGCAAGGTCGCCAAGAACGGCCGGATGATCCACGACATGTACCTGCTACAGGTCAAGAAGCCGGGCGAAAGCAAGGAGCCCTGGGATTATTTCACCGTACTCGCCACCATCCCGGGTAAGGACGCCTACATGGATCCCGCCAAGAGCGGCTGCGAACTGGTGAAGTAATGGCGGTCGCCGCGACAGCAAAACAAGAAGAGTCGCGGGTGGTATTGTCCGCCCGCGGCCTCTCGAAAAGCTTCGGCGCCTTCATGGCGGTGAAAAACGTCGATCTCGACGTCCACCATGCGCGCGTCCATGCGCTGATCGGCCCGAACGGCGCAGGCAAGACGACCGTCTTCAACCTGCTCACCAAGTTCCTGCAGCCGACGGCGGGTTCGATCACGCTTCTGGGCACGGACATCACCAAAACGCCGCCGGACAGGATCGCCCGCATGGGGCTGGTCCGCTCCTTCCAGATTTCGGCGGTCTTTCCGCATCTGACGGTGCTCGACAACGTGCGCGTCGCGCTGCAGCGGACGAACGGGCTTTCGACGCAGTTCTGGCTTCCGGTCTCCTCGCTCGATCGCCTGAATGCGCGGGCCGACGAATTGATCGAGTCGGTCGGCCTGAAGCGCGAGCGCAATGCGCTCGCAGCCGACCTTTCCTATGGCCGCAAGCGCGTGCTTGAGATCGCCACGACGCTGGCGCTCGATCCCAAGGTGCTGCTGCTCGACGAGCCGATGGCCGGCATGGGCCAGGAGGATATCGGTACCGTTTCCAACATCATTCGCGAGGTGGCAAAGACCCGTGCGGTGCTGATGGTCGAGCACAATCTCTCCGTCGTCGCCGACATCTGCCACCATGTGACGGTGCTCCAGCGCGGCGAAATCCTCGCCGAGGGCGACTATGCCACCGTCAGCCAGGACCCGCGCGTCCGCACCGCCTACATGGGCACGGAGGAGGCTTGATGGCACCCTTGTTGCAAGTTTCCAACCTCAATGCCTGGTACGGCGAAAGCCACGTCCTGCACGGCGTCGACATGACGGTCGGCGAGGGCGAGACGATCACCATTCTCGGTCGCAACGGCGTCGGCAAGACAACGACGCTCAGAACCATCGTCGGCATCATCCGTGAGCGGAAAGGCGAAATCCGTTTCGCGGGCAAGGATATGCTCGGCGTGCCGTTGCATCGCACGGCGCATAACGGCATCGGCTTCGTGCCGGAGGAGCGCGGCATCTTTTCGACGCTGACCGTCGAGGAAAACCTGCTGTTGCCGCCGGTCGTGGCCGAAGGCGGCATGTCGCTCGCTGAGATCTACGAGCTCTTCCCCAACCTTGAGGAGCGCCGCTCCAGCCCCGGCACGAAACTCTCCGGGGGCGAGCAGCAGATGCTGGCGATCGCCCGCATCCTGCGCACCGGCGTCAAGCTTTTGATATTGGACGAGCCGACCGAAGGCCTGGCGCCGGTTATCGTGCAGCGGATCGGCGAGGTGCTGAAGACGCTGAAGGAGCGTGGCATGACGGTGCTCCTGGTGGAGCAGAATTTCCGCTTCGCGAGCCGCGTCGCCGATCGGTTCTACCTGATGGACCATGGGCGGATGGTCGCGAATTTCCCGGTGGCTGAGCTGCCGGGCAAGATGGACATGCTGCATAAAGTGCTGGGAGTGTAACGTTATGACGATGATTTTCGGCATACCGCTTCAGGCCTTTCTCGGGCAGCTCCTGATCGGCCTGATCAACGGGTCCTTCTACGCGCTTCTGAGCCTCGGCCTGGCGGTCATCTTCGGCCTTCTGCGCGTCATCAACTTTGCACATGGCGCGCAGTACATGCTCGGCGCCTTTGCGGCGATGCTGATGCTGGAGTATTTCGGCATCAACTACTGGGTTGCGTTGATCCTCGGGCCGATCGTCGTCGGCCTGTTCGGAGCCATCATCGAACGGACGATGCTGTCGCGACTCTACGATCTCGATCCGCTCTATGGCCTGCTCTTCACGTTCGGCCTGGCACTGACCATCGAGGGCACGTTCCGCTATCTCTACGGCGCGGCCGGCCAACCCTATTCGGTGCCGACGCAGCTTGCCGGCGGCACCAATCTCGGTTTCATGTTCCTGCCGATCTATCGCGGCTGGGTGGTCGTCGTCTCGCTGGTCGCCTGCATCGGTACATGGCTGCTGATCGAGAAGACCAAGCTCGGCGCCTATCTTCGCGCCGCGACCGAAAATCCGGTGCTCGTGCAGGCCTTCGGCGTCAACGTGCCGGTGCTCCTGACGCTCACCTACGGGCTCGGTGCGGCGCTCGCCGCCTTTGCGGGCGTGCTGGCCGCGCCGATCTACCAGGTCTCGCCGCTGATGGGCTCGAACATCATCATCGTCGTTTTCGCGGTGGTCGTGGTCGGCGGCATGGGCTCGATCATGGGCGCCATCGTCACCGGCTACATGCTCGGTATTGCAGAGGGCCTCACCAAGGTGTTCTATCCGGAAGCATCCAACATCGTGATCTTCGTGATCATGGCAATCGTGCTTCTACTCCGGCCAGCCGGCCTTTTCGGACGGGATGCGTGAGATGAGCGAGATGACCCAAACCGCTGCCAAGCCGCGTATCGAGCGCTCGGCCACCGCTTCCAGGACCTACACGATCTTCGTGATCATCGGGCTCGCGGCTCTGATCCTCGCGCCGATGTTCTTCTACCCGATCTTCCTGATGAAGCTCCTGTGCTTCGCGCTGTTTGCATGCGCCTTCAACCTGCTGCTCGGTTATACCGGGCTCCTGTCCTTCGGCCACGCGACCTTCTTCGGCGGCGCGGCCTATTTCACCGCCCATGTGGTCAAGGAATGGGGCTTTCCGCCGGAACTCGGTATCCTGACAGGCGTCGTCGGCGCAGCATTGCTCGGCCTGGTCATGGGGTTCTTCGCGATCCGCCGGCAGGGCATCTATTTCGCGATGATCACGCTCGCGCTGTCGCAGATGTTCTTCTTCTTCTGCCTGCAGGCGGAGTTCACCCAGGGCGAGGACGGCATCCAGTCTGTGCCGCGCGGCCATCTGTTCGGTTTCATCGATCTCAACAGCTCGACCAACATGTATTATTTCGTGCTGGCCGTGTTCCTGATCGGCATGGTGATCATCTGGCGGTTCATCAACTCGCCCTTCGGCATGATCCTCAGGTCGATCCGCGAGAACGAGCCGCGGGCGATTTCGCTCGGCTACTCCGTCGCCCGCTACAAGCTCGGCGCCTTCGTGATGTCGGCGGCCTTGGCAGGCCTTGCGGGCGGGCTGAAGTCGCTGGTCTTCCAGTTCGCGACGCTGACGGATGTCGCCTGGCAGATGTCGGGCGAAGTGATCCTGATGACGCTGCTCGGCGGCATCGGCACGCTGATCGGGCCGATCTTCGGCGCTGGCCTGGTGGTCACGCTGCAAAACTATCTGGCGACCTCGCAATTCCCGGTGACGATCGTCACCGGCGTGATCTTCATGGTCTGCGTCCTCGTTTTCCGGCGCGGCATTATCGGGGAATTCTACGCCTCCCGGCTCGGCCGGAAGCTCGGTTTCGAGCACAGACGATAAGATAGAGGGAGGGCGCAGGGATGCGGCTTGCGGGCATGGCTCGCGGGCGCTTCTCCCTGGAGCATAAGCATGGAAAATTACGACTACATCGTCATCGGGGCGGGCAGCGCCGGCTGCGTATTGGCCAATCGGCTATCGAAGGACCCGGGCAACCGGGTGTTGATCCTCGAAGCGGGCGGCAATGACAACTATCATTGGGTGCATATTCCTGTCGGTTACCTCTACTGCATCAACAATCCGCGCACGGATTGGTGTTTTACCACCGAGAAGGAAGAGGGGCTGAACGGCCGTTCGCTCTCCTATCCGCGTGGAAAGATCCTCGGCGGCTGCTCGTCGATCAACGGCATGATCTACATGCGCGGCCAGGCTTACGACTACGACATGTGGCGCCAGATGGGCTGCACTGGCTGGGGCTGGGACGATGTCCTGCCTATCTTCAAGAGATCCCAGGATTTCTACAAGGGCGCCGACGACATGCACGGCGCCGGCGGCGAATGGCGCATCGAAAAGCAGCGTCTTCGCTGGGCCGTGCTCGACAGTTTCCAGAAGGCGGCGGAAGAGGCCGGGATTCCGATCGTCGACGACTTCAATCGCGGCAGCAACGAGGGCTCGAGCTATTTCGACGTCAACCAGCGTTCCGGGATCCGCTGGAACACGTCCAAGGCCTTCCTGCGCCCGGCGATAAAGCGGCCGAACCTCACCGTGCTCACCAAGGCGCATGTTCGGAAGCTGATCATCGAAAACGGCGAGGTGAAGGGCGTCGAGTTCCAGCACGACGGAGTGGCGAAGAAGGCCTATGCAAGACGCGAAACCGTGCTCAGCGCCGGCGCCATCGGCACGCCGCATATTCTAGAACTCTCCGGCATCGGCCGCGGCGATGTCCTGCAAAATGCGGGTGTCGAGGTGGTCAAGGAGGTCAAGGCTGTCGGTGAGAACCTGCAGGACCACCTGCAGCTCCGCCTCGTCTACAAGGTGACCGGCGTTCCGACCCTCAATGAAAAGGCGTCGAGCCTGATCGGCAAGGCCTCGATCGGGCTGGAATACGCCTTCCGGCGCTCCGGGCCGATGTCGATGGCGCCGAGCCAGCTTGGCATCTTCACCAAATCCGGTCCCGACAAGGAGACGCCGGATCTCGAATATCACGTCCAGCCGGTGTCGCTCGACAAGTTCGGCGAACCGGTCCACTCGTTCCCGGCAATGACCGCGAGCGTCTGCAATCTTCGCCCCGAGAGCCGCGGGTCCGTGCATCTGAAAAGCCCGGATTTTGCCGCGGCACCGGGCATCCATCCGAATTACCTGTCGACCGCCGCCGACCGCGACGTTGCCGTCAAGTCGATCCGGATCACCCGCGAGATCGTCAAAAAACCGGCATTTGCGCGCTATCATCCTGAAGAATACAGGCCCGGCCCCTCCTACGAGACCGATGCGGACCTCGAAAGGGCGGCCGGCGACATCGGCACGACGATCTTCCATCCCGTCGGCACCGCGCGGATGGGATCGGATCCGGACAGCGTCGTCGATCCCCGGCTGAAAATGCGCGCAGTCGGAAGGCTGCGTATCGCCGATGCCTCGATCATGCCCAATATAGTCTCCGGCAACACCAACTCGCCGACGATCATGATCGCCGAAAAGGCGGCCGAGATGATCCTTGCGGACAATCGGTAGACCGGAGAAACGCATGTCCGACACACCTGCCCAGAGCGACGAAGTCCTCATCGACCGTATCGGTTCGGCCGCCGTCATCGGGCTCAACCGGCCGAGGGCGCTGAACAGCCTGAACTTCGCAATGGTGCGGGCGATGAAGCAGGCGCTGGAGCAGTTTGCGCGCGATCCGGAAATCTCCTGTGTCATCCTGAAAGGCGAGGGAGAGCGCGGTCTTTGCGCCGGAGGAGATATCCGGGTCATCTACGAGAGCGGCAAGTCGGACGATCCCGACGTCACGCGGTTCTGGCGCGAGGAATTCCCGGTCAACTACATGATCTCCCGCTACGAGAAGCCGTATGTGGCGCTGATGGACGGCATCGTCATGGGCGGTGGCGTCGGCGTCGCCTCGCACGGAAAACACCGGATCGTCACGGAACGCACCCGTCTTGCCATGCCCGAGACCGGCATCGGCTACGTCCCGGATGTCGGTGCAACTTGGCTGCTCCCGCGCGCGCCCGGCGAGACCGGCACCTGGATGGGGCTGACGGGCGAGGTGATCGGCGCGGCGGATGCCATCTATACCAATCTTGCCGATGTGAACGTACCCTCGGAGCGGCTCGGCCCGCTTGTCGAGGCGCTGGGGGAACTGAAAGGCGGCGCGTCCGACGAGCAGGTGCGGGCGGTGATCGATCGTTTCGCCGTTACGCCGGGAGAAAGCCCGCTCGAAGCCCATCGCGACCTGATCGACCGGGTTTTCCGCTTCGACACGGTCGAGGAGGTTGTGGAAGCCCTGAATAGAGAGGATGATGAATTCTCCATCAGGACGCGCGACATCATCGCCAAGCGCTCGCCGACCAGCCTCAAGCTCGCGCTTCGGCTCATCAGGCTAGGCCGCGAAAGTTCGAGCCTTGTCGAATGCCTGGAGCGGGAATTCACCGCCGGCGCCGAAATCCTGCGCAACCACGATTTCTACGAGGGCGTGCGCGCCGCGATCATCGACAAGGACCGCAATCCGAAATGGTCTCCGGCAACGCTGGAGGAGGTCGAGGATGCGGATCTCGACCGCTACTTCGCTGCGCGCCATCCGGTTCTGTTTCCGGATCACAGACTTTAAAACAACAACGACGACGGGAGGAAGACATGACCAAGATCGCTTTCGTGGGCCTTGGCAATATGGGTGGGCCAATGGCCGCCAATCTTGTGAAAGCTGGTCATGAGGTGCGCGGTTTCGACCTGTCGGAAGCGTCGGTGAAGGCGGCCGCCGAGACGGGCGTGAAGGCCGCCGGTGCGCTGGCGGAGGCGGTGCGCGATGCGGAATGCGTCATCACTATGTTGCCGAAGGGGCAGCACGTCACGGCCGTGTGGACCGATCTCACCACGCTCATCCCCGAGGGCACTCTCGTCATCGACTGCTCGACCATCGACGTGGAAAGCGCCCGCAAGGCACATGAACTGGCGGATGTCATGAACTGCATCTCGCTCGATGCACCCGTCTCCGGCGGCACCGGCGGGGCGGCGGCCGGCACGCTCACCTTCATGGTCGGCGGTTCGGAAAAGGCGTTCGCCTTGGGCAAGCCGATCCTCGAGGCGATGGGAAAGAAGATCGTCCATTGCGGCGACGCCGGCGCCGGCCAGGCGGCAAAAATCTGCAACAACATGATATTGGGCATCTCGATGATCGGCGTCTGCGAGGCATTCGGCCTCGCGGAAAAGCTCGGCCTTTCGCATCAGGCGCTGTTCGACGTCGCCTCCACCTCGTCAGGCCAGTGCTGGTCGCTCACCACCTATTGCCCGGTGCCGGGTCCGGTGCCCACCTCGCCGGCGAATAACGACTACCGGCCGGGCTTTGCCGCGGCGCTGATGCTGAAGGATCTGACGCTGTCGCAGGAGGCCGCAAGACAGTCCGGCGCCGCCACGCCGCTCGGTGCCCACGCGGCCGAGCTTTATGCCGAGTTTGAAAGGACGGGGCACGGCGCGGACGATTTCTCCGCCATCATCCAGATGCTGCGAGAGAAGGCGGGCAGGACGAGCTAGGCCGATTGATCAGGCCGGCGGCGTTTGTTTCCTCTGCGCAAAGGGAGTAGATTCCCGTCCTCTGAGCAATCGGTTCAGGGCTTGTGATGGAGGCAGACATGGGACGCCAATACATCGATTGCCGCGAATTTCCGAGCGAGATGAAATGCACCGTTGCGATCTCGGCGGACAACGCGGATGAACTCGTCAATGCAGCCGTGCAGCACGCCATTTCCGTGCATGGTCATCACGATACTCCGGAATTCCGCACGGAGATCAGGAAGGCCATCCACGAGATGGATGTCCCGCACGTCACCGCCTGACGATGCCGCGACAGGGCTTTGCCGAGACTCCGGTGCTGCCTCTTCCAATGAAGCAGCGCCGGCCCGGATGACGCGCGAAAAGCTCCGCCGTTTACGGCGAATAATGGACAAAAATTCTAACCCCGTAACAAAGGAAAGTCCGCGGTTCCTCGCCGTTTGCTGGGCGTACCGGTAGTTTCACCGGCACAATCCAACACCGGAGACTTGCATGAACCGCCTCCTGATCCTCGGCACCGCGCTTATTGCGCCCTTGGCCGCGCTTTTTGTTACCCCCGCGCTGGCCCAGTCTCCGACAAAGCTGCTCAACGCCTCCTACGACGTTTCGCGCGAGCTGTTCGTCGCCGAGAACGAAGCCTTCATCAAGAGCCATCCGGGCGTCGCCATCGACCAGTCGCATGCCGGCACCTCGAAGCAGGCCCGTTCGATCGCCGAAGGCCTTGAAGCCGACGTCGTGACCTTCAACCAGTCGACCGACATCGATTTCCTCGCCAAACAAGGTTTCGTTGCTAAGGACTGGACCAAGGCATTCCCGAACAATGCCTCGCCCTTCTATTCCTTCCCGTCGTTCCTGGTGCGAGCCGGCAACCCGAAGAACATCAAGGATTGGGCCGACCTCGCTCGCGCTGACGTGCATGCCGTCTTCCCGAACCCGAAGACTTCGGGCAATGCGCGCTACACCTATCTCGCCGCCTACGCCTGGGCCAAGGAAGCCTATAAGGGCGACGAAGAGAAGATCGATGCCTATATCACCAAGATCTTCGACAACGTGCCGGTCTTCGATACCGGCGGCCGCGCCTCCACCACCACCTTCGTCGAGCGCGAAACCGGCGACGTGCTGATCACCTTCGAGGCCGAGACCCGCGGCATCGTCAAGCAGTACGGCGCCGACAAGGTGCAGAGCGTCATCCCGTCGGTCAGCCTGCTCGCCGAATTCCCGGTCGCGGTGGTCGACAAGGTCGCCAAGAAGCACGGCACCGAAGCCCTTGCGAAATCCTATCTCGACTTCCTCTACACGGAAGAAGGCCAGCGGATCGCCGCCCAGTTCGGCCATCGCGTCCAGAACGAAAAGGTCGCGGGCGAATTCAAGGACCAGTTCCCGGCAATCCGCCTCGTCAAGGTCGATGACGTCTTCGGCGGCTGGGACAAGATCCAGAAGGACCACTTCGCCTCCGGCGGCACTCTCGACAAGCTGTACGGCAGCCGCTAAGCGCAGATTGAACTTCAACCAAGCCTCGCCCGGCGAACGAAAGTTCGCCGGGCTTTGCCGTGCAAAGAGGAAACGACCGCTTGAGACGCAATGTCCTGCCCGGGTTACGCCTGTCGCTGGGGGTGACGCTGTTTTATGTCGGGCTGATCGTGGTCCTGCCCCTGGCAGCTCTGGTCTTCAAGGCCGCGAGCCTCGGCCCCGAGGACTATTGGCGGATCGTCTCCTCGTCCCGGGCGCTCGCAAGTTACCGCGTCACCGTGCTTTCGGCGCTCGGCGCCACCGTCTTCAACCTGTTTTTCGGTCTGGCGCTCGCCTGGGTGCTGACGCGCTATCGGTTCCCGGGCTGGCGGATCGTCGATGCCATGGTCGATCTGCCCTTCGCGTTGCCGACGGCGGTGGCCGGCATTGCCCTGACGGCGCTTTTCACCACCAACGGCTGGTTCGGTTCCATCCTTGCCGACCTCGGCATCAAGGTCGCCTATACGCCCCTCGGCATCATGATCGCGATGTGCTTCACCTCGCTGCCGTTCATCGTGCGCACGGTGCAGCCGGTGCTGGAAGATCTGGATCCGGCGCTGGAAGAGGCGGCGCAGTCGCTTGGCGGCTCGGACTGGCAGATTTTCCGCAAGGTCATCCTGCCGCTTCTGACCCCGGCGCTGCTTGCCGGCGTGTCACTGTCCTTCGCCCGCTCGCTCGGTGAGTTCGGTGCGATCATCTTCATCGCCGGCAACCAGCCGATGTCGACGGAGATCACCGCACTTCTCGTCTTCATCCGGCTGGAGGAATACGATTACCAGGCCGCAGCCGCCATCGCCTCGGTGCTGCTGATTGCGGCCTTCGTCATGCTCGCGCTCACCAACTGGATGCAGTCGCGGGCGCTTCGCTACACGGTGAGGGGGTGACCATGGGCGCGACCCGTACAGGCAGAAAGCCGCCGCGCGTCGGCGACCAGCCGCTCTTCCGCCGGATGCTGATCGGCATCGTTCTGGTGATCGTCGCCCTGCTGATCGTCGCGCCGCTGGTGGTCATCAGCGTCGAGGCTTTTTCGAAGGGGTGGGCTGTCTATCGCGACACGATCATTCACCCGGATACGCTGCATGCGATCGGGCTGACGGTGTTTGCGGCGATCGTCGCCGTGCCGGTCAACACCGCTTTCGGTATCGCAGCCGCCTGGTCGATCACCAAGTTTGACTTCTGGGGCAGGCGTTTCCTGCTGGTCGTCATCGAGATCCCGTTTTCGGTCTCGCCGATCGTCGCGGGCGTCGCCTATCTCTTCGTCTACGGCCTGCAGGGCGTCTTCGGTCCGACGCTGGACGAATACGGGGTCAAGATCCTGTTTGCGATCCCCGGCATCATTCTCGCCTCGATGTTCGTCACAGCCCCCTTCGTTGCCCGCGAGTTGATCCCGCTGATGCAGGCGCAGGGCCGCGATCTTGAGGAAGCTGCCACCTCACTCGGCGCGTCCGGCTGGCGGACCTTCTTCTCGGTGACGCTGCCGAACATCAAATGGGCGCTGCTTTACGGCGTCGTGCTCTGCAACGCCCGCGTCATGGGCGAGTTCGGCGCGGTCTCGGTCGTCTCGGGCAATATCCGCGGGCAGACCAATACGCTGCCGTTGCATATCGAGCTGCTCTATCACGACTACCAGGCGGCCGGCGCCTTTGCCGCGGCCTCCATCCTGGCGCTCATCGCCGTCTTCACCATCATCGCCAAGGTGGCGCTTGAGCGCCAGGGAGCCGGCCGCGTCCGTCGCCCGGCTCTGGTCGCCAATTCCGCGGAGAAAACCCAATGAAAATCCGCCTCGAAAACGTCGTCAAAACCTTCGAAACCTTTCGCGCCGTGCGGGATGTCTCGCTTGAGATCGAAAGCGGCGAACTCGTCGCTCTGCTCGGTCCGTCCGGTTCCGGCAAGACGACCATCCTGCGCATGGTCGCCGGCCTCGAATATGCCGACGGCGGCCACATCTATTTCGGCGACCAGGACGCTACCGACATTCCGGTGCGCGACCGCGGCGTCGGTTTCGTCTTCCAGCATTACGCGCTGTTTCCGCATATGACGGTGGCGGAAAACATCGCCTTCGGCATGAAGGTCTCGAAAGTGAAGCGCGAGAAGGCGGCGATCGAGGCGCGTGTCGTAGAGCTGCTGAGATTGGTGCGCCTCGAAGGTCTCGGCGGCCGGTTCCCGGCGCAGATTTCCGGCGGCCAGCGGCAGCGCGTGGCGCTGGCCCGGGCGCTGTCGGTCGATCCCAAGGTGCTGCTGCTCGACGAGCCGTTCGGCGCACTCGACGCCAATGTGCGCCATGACCTGCGCCGCTGGCTGCGCGAAATCCACCGCGAACTCGGCATCACCACGATCTTCGTCACCCACGATCAGGAGGAGGCGCTGGATCTCGCAGATCGCGTCGTCATCCTGAAAGACGGCCACATCATCCAGCAGGGCACGGCGGAAGAAGTCTGCCGGAATCCACAGTCTACCTTCGTGATGAAGTTCCTCGGCGACGCCAACGTGCTTGCCGCCGAAGTGCGCGACGGCAGGGCCTATGCCAGCGGTGCTGCGATCGACGTTTCCGGCATGGCGGACGGCAAGGCGGAACTCTACGCCCGCCCCGCCGATCTCGACTGGTCCGCGCAGGGGCCGGGCATTCCGGCGAGCATCACCCGCGTGCTCGACCGCCCGGACGGGCGGCGGGTGCTGGCGACCACCGAGACCGGCGAACTGCTGGAATTCGACGTCGAGCCGGAGCGGCCAGTGAAGGCGGGCGAGGGTGGTTTTGTGACGCTGCGGCGGGCGAAGGTGTTTGCGGTCTAGGCAGTTCTCTTTGGGTGACTTCGCCAGGACGTGATCCTGACACTATAGGCCTGCGCCAGCCTTGCCCCCTCATCCGACCCTTCGGGCCACCTTCTCCCCGCTGGGGAGAAGAGGTTATGCGGCACTGTCTCCTGCGCCTTCTCTACGGAAGAGGGAAAAGGCGCCGACGCCACCGCTTATCCTCTCCCCTCGGGGAGAGGTCCGCCGAGCGAAGCGGAGGCGGGGTGAGGGGGCCGCACCCGCCAGCCTGGCCGAAAAAACTTAAGTCATCAGTTCAAACGCACCCTCGGCCAGCACCTCGCCGTTGACCACCAGCTCGACCGGATGCCGGCCGGCATAATGCCGCCGAGTGGTGAAGTCGCGGATGGCGCGGATGATCGTGAGTTCGCAGCTCTCGCCGGCACCCAGCGTGATCTCCTTCCACTTGAAGACCTTCTTCGACGTGCCGCCGGCCTTCTTCACGTAGTGGACGGCATAATCGACGACCAGCTTCTGCGGCGCCGAGGCGGTCGACACCATCCTGGCCGATATCTTCACCGCGCCGCCGAGTTTCAGCGACGACGGCGTCACCGCGAAACTGTCGACCTTTACCTCCGCCTTTTCGCCGGCGCCGAGATGGTGGAGCGCTTTTGCATCGCCCTTCTTGATCAGCGTGCGCAGCGCCTGTTTGATAATCCAAACGGTGCGCGGGTCGTCCTTTGGCCAGTCAGTGATCCTGTCGAACACCCAGGCAGGGTGGTCCTTGGTGATGTCGTTCAGATGGTTGGCGACGGATTTGCGCACGTAGAGGCTCGGGTCGCTTCTCAGGTTTTCGAGGATCGGCGCGACAGGGGAGGGGTCGGCAATCAGTTCTTTCAGCTGGAACGACCAGGGCAGGCGCGGGCGGCAGCCTTCGCTCGAAAGCCGGCGCACGTGCTCATTGTCGTCCCGCGACCAGCGCTCCATCACCTTCAGCGTCCGGCCGAGGTCCTTCAGGAGGAAATGCCGGACGGCGAATTCCGACGAGCCGAAGCGGGTGAAGAAGGCGAGCGCCTCCATCGACAAGTCGAAATGGTCATGGCCATGGAGCGCCACATATTCCGGCAGCACGATGGAGGCGAAGCCGTGGTTGATGCGCGGTGCCAGTGCCCGCAGGATGTCGATATTCTTTTCGAACCCGCCCGGCAGGACCGCATGGTAGGCAATGGCGATCTGACGCAGGCGCTGCATGATGCTCAGATCATCGAGACCGGCGGAAGTCAGCGTCAGAAAGCGCTCCCCATCGAAGCCGGTATGGATGGCCTGGGTCTCCGCCGCAAAATGCCGGAGGCGATCGCGGTTGAAGATTTCCTTCAGGAGCGGTGCTGCTTCAGTCTCGGCCATGGCGCTTCATCCGGTGTTCACTGTTTGTTTTGGTATTTGACTCGAATGATGCGAGCAAGCGCAAAAGAAAACGCCGGCCGGTGCATGGGCACCGACTGGCGTCGAGAGTTCGGTTTGAAAAACCGTCAGATCAGCTCATCTGGCTGACGAAGCGGGTTTCGAGATAGGCTTCGGTGGCTTCCGAGCCGCCTTCCGTGCCGTAGCCAGAGTCCTTGATGCCGCCGAACGGGACTTCCGGCAGGGCTAGGCCGTTGTGGTTGATGGTCAGCATGCCGGCTTCCACCTGGCGGCTGAGCGCGTGGGCGGTCTTGACCGAGCCGGTGAAGGCGTAGGAGGCGAGGCCGAAGGGCAGGCGGTTGGCTTCCGCGATCGCATCGTCGTAATGCGAGAAGCGGTTGATGATTGCGACCGGGCCGAAGGGCTCGTCGTTCATGATCTTGGCCGAGGTCGGCACTTCGGAGAGGACCGTCGGCTCGAAGAAGTGGCCCTTGTTGCCGATGCGGTGGCCGCCGGTCTTCAGCTCGCCGCCATGGGTGATGGCGTCCTGAATGAGCGCTTCCATGGCCGGGATGCGGCGCTCGTTGGCGAGCGGACCCATGGTCACGCCATCTTCCAGGCCGTTGCCGACCTTGATCGCCTGTGCCGCCTTGACGAAACCGGCGGTGAACTTGTCGGCGATACCGTCCTGCACGAGGAAGCGGGTCGGGGCGACGCAGACCTGGCCGGCATTGCGGAATTTCGACATGGCAGTGACTTCGATCGCCCTTTCGAGATCGGCATCGTCGAAGATCATCACCGGCGCATGGCCGCCGAGTTCCATCGTGGCGCGCTTCATGTGCTTGCCGGCAAGGGCTGCCAGATGTTTGCCGATCGGGGTGGAGCCGGTAAACGAGATCTTGCGGATGACCGGATGCGGGATCAGGTATTCCGAAATCTCGGCCGGAATGCCGTAGACGAGGTTGACGACGCCTGCGGGCACGCCGGCATCGATGAAGGCGCGGATCAGTTCGGCCGGCGAAGCAGGCGTTTCTTCAGGCGCCTTGACGATGATCGAACAACCGGTCGCAACGGCTGCGGAGAGCTTGCGGACCACCTGGTTGAGCGGGAAATTCCAGGGCGTGAAGGCGGCGACAGGCCCGACCGGCAGCTTGATCGCCATCTGCGAGACGCCGCTCATGCGGGCCGGGATGATCTGGCCATAGGTGCGGCGGGCTTCTTCGGCGAACCAGTCGATCGTGTCGGCGGCGCCCATGACTTCCATCTTCGACTGGGCGAGCGGCTTGCCCTGTTCGCGGGTCATGTAATAGGCGATCTGGTCGACGCGCTGGCGCAGCAGGTCGGCAGCCTTGCGCATCAGCTTCGAGCGGTCGAAGGGCGAGGTGTCGCGCCAGATCCTGAAACCCTTTTCGGCGGCTTCCAGGGCCAGGTCCAGGTCCGCCTTGCGGGCATGGGCTATTTTCCCGATCACCTCCTCCGTCGCGGGATCGGAAACATCGATGGTTTCGCCGCCGATGGCATCGCGCCATTCGCCGTTGATGAAAAGCTTGACGTCGGGATAGCTGTGCATGGTGTCCACTTTCATTTCAAGGCTGGATACGCCGTTTTAAGGCGTTGGGAGAGGGTCCGGGAATATCGGGTTCTGACCTAAAATAATTGACAGCAACAATCAACGTTGCTCTTCTTAAAGATAGGGTGGCGTGCAGGCACTTACCACCTCGCAGCGCTCGGTTCCGACGTTACGATATCGGTGCGGCTGACGGCTGTCGAAGAGGAAGGCGTCGCCCTTTTTGAGGATGCGCGTCTGGCTGCCGACGGTCAGTTCCAGTTCGCCGGCGACGACCACGCCGCCTTCTTCCGCCTCATGCTGCAGCATGGTCTCGCCGGTATCGGCGCCGGGCTCATAGAATTCGTGGAAAATCTGGATGCTGTGGGATTTGGCGTCGCCGACCTGCAGCAGCGTCAAAGCGCCGGTCGAAAGTGGCGTCAGTTCATCGGCGCGGTAGAACACCTGGTCGACCGGCGGCAGCGTCAGCGCGAAGAAGTCGGTCAGCGGATAGTTGATTGCTTCGAGGATCTTCTTCAGCGAGGCGACCGAAGGGCTCACCTTGTTCTTCTCGATCAATGAGACGAGGGAATGGGTGACGCCCGCCTTGACCGCCAGCGCCCGCTGCGACAGGCCGTGCTGCTTGCGCACCAGACAAAGACGCTCGCCGACATTGAAACCGCCACCGGCTCCTTCCGCCGAATTCTCCATGGCGTGCATTCTTCACAACGACCTTTGTTTCATTTCCTCGCCGCCGATCACGGCAGCGTTTCACTGATACACCGAAGGCGGGAATTTCTCCAATGACGAAAAACGGCGCGGTTGGTGAGTGGATGCAAATTTTTTCGGCGGGATGTCGGATTAGCGAAAGCCCGTGCGTCTTTAAGATATGGTCGCCATCGACGACCGCGCAACCAGGATTGAAAAGGGAGAAATGCAATGGCGAAGAACACGATCTGCTTATGGTTCGACAAGGACGCCGAGGAGGCCGCCCGCTTCTATGCCGAGACTTTTCCGGATAGCGCGGTCGGCGCCGTAATGCGCGCGCCCGGCGATTACCCGGACGGCAAGCAGGGAGACGTGCTGGTGGTGGAATTCACCGTTGCCGGAGTGGCATGCATCGGCCTGAACGGCGGCCCGACCTTCAAGCACAACGAAGCGTTTTCCTTCCAGATCTCGACCGAGGACCAGGAAGAGACCGATCGCTACTGGAACGCCATCGTCGGTAACGGCGGTCAGGAAAGCGAATGCAGCTGGTGCAAGGATAAATGGGGTATCTCCTGGCAGATCACGCCGCGTGTCCTCATTGAAGCCCTGGCTGTCGGCGGCGGCGAGGCGAAACGTGCCTTCGAGGCGATGATGACCATGAAGAAGATCGACGTCGCGGCAATCGAAGCTGCCCGGCGTGGCTAGGGGGGACAACCGATGGACAAAAAGGTGAGCGGTGACCGCACGGCGGTCGAACGCAGATCGGAGCGCGAAGTCGCGGTGACGCGCAGCTTCAACGCCCCGGTCCGCCTCGTGTTCAATGCATGGTCCAAGCCCGATTTGTTCAAGCTGTGGTGGGCGCCCAAGTCCAGTGGGGTCCCGCTTCTCGCCTGCGAGATGGATGCCCGCGCCGGAAGGGGCTATAGCGTCACGTTCGGACATGACGCCGCAAGCTCCATGACCTTCTTCGGAAAATATCTTGAAGTATCGCCGCCCTCGCGCCTCGTCTGGACCAATGACGAAAGCGAAAACGGCTCCGTCACCACGGTCACCTTCGAGGAGGAGGAAGGCGGCAGGACGCTGCTGGTCCTGCATGAACTTTATCCTTCCAAGGAAGCGGCCGACGAATCCTGCGCCGGCATGGAAGGTGCGATGCCCGAACAGTTCGGACAGCTGGATGAACTTCTCGTCACCCTGGGCGCGCGCGTGTGAACCCGCGACCGCCATTCGGCTGAAATGCCGAGATCGAGATATAAAAGCCCGGCGCGCTGGAAGCGGCCGGGCTTTTATCGGATAAGCCTATTCGCCTGGGTTCAGAAGAACGCCTGAATACCCGGGCGGCAATCGGATGAGGTGCAAAGGGAGTGGTTGGTGATGCCACATGGGGTGGAAGGCTATCGAGCTGACGTTGATATTGGTTGATCCTTACCGCCTAATTAGGGATGTTCCGATAAATCGGGGACGAGAACGTTGCGATCCAAATCATATTTCTCCACCACAATTTGATTGCCCGAAGGGTAAAACGAGTTTTCGGGAAATCGGCGGATCGCTTTTAAATATGTAATATTGTCCTTGGAGATCCATACCTCAGTTGATGCAGAAAATGTACTTCGCTGCCATTCTCCTTTGAAACGCATAGCGGCGATTCCATCGACCGTCTCATCACCCATGCGCACGCAGCCTTGAACGACGGGTCTTTTCCTCGCTGCGGGTGCTTCCCATCTCACCGTAAGAAGCAGGGGCCGACTTTTCCTCACCCAGGGTTCGTTGTTTCTGCGTGTATAGTAGCTGCGATCGACGAATCGAGTTTCCATATCAAAAACCTCATTCCCGTCGGCTTCAATATGGGAAAAGTGCACCTTATAACGCCCGCTGTTTACGGTTCGCATATAGGCGCGATTGACGAGGTCGCAGCTGGGATCCTCACCAACATCGCGCGATTCTGATTCATGTGACCTGGGGTCTTCAAACTCGCGGCAAAGTAGCGCCGATTTGGCATTTGGACCACAGGACACGTAGCCTGGCTCGTCTTCATATGACAATACTTTAGTAATCACTCCGGATCTCAGCGCTTCGGGCGTCTGGATGCGATACATGCCCTTTGGGGTTGCAAGTGCCATCATGGCAAACACTTCCCTGCTCACTCCCATCTCATCAAAGTACTTGGAAAGCTTTCTGCCCATCGCCGCGTTGGTCTTGGCCGATACGCTCGTGATTTGATGGACGCCGACAGCGGCGCCAACCGCGGCGCTGCGGACTTTGCCTCCGGCGAGGGCAAACGGGCACGCCGAAAAACAGTACGCACCTCCGGCGCGAACTTCACCTGCCGACCAGCCATCTTTCACGATCTGCTCTTGGCAGCGCGGGTCCAGCATCGGGCAATCTTTTAACTGTGTCCTTCCGACAGTGGTTTCCAATCCAGCAGTTCGTATCATCCGTCCAATGGAAAGAGCGGCATCGACATTGCCACCGTAAGACTGGAATACGATGGGAAGTTTTCGGCTACCTAGCTTTTTCAAAAAAGTCCTGAAAAGCTTCGGTGTGTCAGCTGTAATATTCCCCTCGGCGGATACCCATTGGATGCAAGTTTCTTGGCAATTGCCACTTTGCACCAGAACAAAATCCATGGGCCTTGTTGCAAGCAGGTGGTCGCTCGTCCCAGCTTGTGCACTATCATTCGCGAATAGAACTAGGCCAGCAACGAAAAGGAAACTTAAAATGCGGTTGCGGCTTTTCATTACTAGCCCTTGAAAAAACTAAAACAATAAATTGAAGCATATACAATGCAACCTGCATGTCAGCAAGGGAGCGTATTGCTCTCCTAGGACGCACAGCCGCCGCCAACTGGACGGCGTGCGAAAAAAGCCCGGCACGTTGAGAAACGGCCGGGCTAGTGGTCAAGGAGGGAATCCCTCGCTCAGAAAAACGCCTGGATACCGGTCTGAGCTCGGCCCAGGATCAGCGCGTGGACGTCATGTGTGCCTTCATAGGTGTTGACCGTCTCCAGGTTCTGCGAATGGCGCATGACGTGGTACTCGATCTGGATGCCGTTGCCGCCGTGCATGTCGCGGGCTTGCCTCGCGATATCCAGTGCCTTGCCGCAATTGTTGCGCTTGACGATGGAGATCATTTCGGGCGCCATCTTGTGCTGGTCCATCAGCTGGCCGACGCGGAGCGAAGCCTGCAGGCCAAGGGTGATTTCGGTCTGCATGTCGGCGAGCTTCTTCTGGTAGAGTTGCATGCCGGCGAGCGGCTTGCCAAACTGCTTGCGGTCGAGGCCGTACTGGCGGGCGCGGAACCAGCAGTCTTCCGCCGCACCCATGACGCCCCAGGAGATGCCGTAGCGGGCGCGGTTGAGGCAGCCGAAGGGACCCTTGAGGCCCGAAACGTTCGGCAGGATCGCATCCTCGCCGACTTCGACGCTGTCCATGACGATCTCGCCGGTAATCGAGGCACGCAGCGACAGCTTGCCGCCGATCTTCGGCGCCGAGAGACCTTTCATGCCCTTTTCGAGCACGAAGCCGCGGATCTCGTTGTTGTGGGCTTCCGATTTTGCCCAGACGACGAAGACGTCGGCGATCGGTGCGTTGGAAATCCACATCTTCGAACCGCGCAGGCGGTAACCGCCTTCGATCTTTTCGGCACGGGTTTTCATGCCGCCCGGATCGGAGCCGGCATCCGGCTCGGTCAGGCCGAAACAGCCGATCAGTTCGCCCGAGACGAGGCCGGGCAGATACTTCTTTTTCTGCTCGTCGGAGCCGTAGGCGAAGATTGGATAGATGACCAGCGAGGACTGCACGCTCATCATCGAGCGGTAGCCGCTGTCGATACGTTCGATCTCGCGGGCGACGAGGCCGTAGGCGACGTAGGAGGCGTTGGCTGCGCCATATTCTTCCGGCAGGGTCACACCGAGCAGGCCGGTTTGGCCCATCAGCTTGAAGAGGCCCTTGTCGGTCGTCTCGTCGAGATAGGCCTCCTGGACGCGCGGCAGGAGTTCGGCCTTGGCGAAGGCGGCCGCCGCGTCACGGATCATCCGCTCCTCGTCGGTCAACTGTTCTTCGAGAAGAAAGGGATCGTTCCAGGAAAAAGCCAAGGGTCCTGCCTCCGGTTTGAATTGGCAAATTGAAGTTTAAAGAATTATCGCCAGCACGGCGCCCGAGAGCAAGCACCGTTTACTCATTAGGCCATGATCTATAGTAATAGGCTATGGTCAGCCTCTCGCGAAAACTGCTCCCCTCCACCTCCGCGCTTGCGGCCTTCGATTCCGTCGCCCGGCTCGGTAGTTTCTCAGGTGCGGCGGAAGAGCTGTCGCTGACGCAAGGGGCGATCAGCCGGCAGGTTTCCGGCCTGGAGGAGCAGCTGGGGATCCAGCTTTTCGACCGTACCAGCCGCGGCGTCAGCCTCACTTCGGCGGGGGCGGATTATGCCAAGGTGGTGGCGAACGCACTGTCGCAGATCCGCTCCGCTTCATTGCAGGTCATGACCAAACGGCATAGCGATCAGCTGAACCTTGCGATCCTGCCGACTTTCGGCACCCGCTGGCTGATGCCGCGCATCCCGCAATTCGTCGCAAGGCATCCGGAGATCACGCTCAATTTCGCCACCCGCATCGGGGTCTTCGATTTCGATCGCGACGGCATCGACATGGCGATCCACATAGGGCCCAGGGGTGAAAAGGGGCCGGACTGGCCGGGCGCGGAATGCACCTTCCTGATGGAGGAAATGGTGGCGCCGGTCTCGTCGCCGGCATTCCTCGCTTTGCACCCGATCAAAAAGGCCGAGGACCTGATGCGCATGCCGCTGCTGCACATGGCCTCTCGGCCGGGCGCCTGGAACCACTGGTTCGAAAGCCTCGGCATCAGCGGAACGCCGTCACAGGGCATGCGCTTCGAACAGTTCGGCAACGTCGCCCAAGCCTGTATCGCAGGCCTCGGCGTTGCGCTGATGCCGCTTTTCCTGATCGACTCGGAGCTGGCGAGCGGCCAGCTTGTCGAAGCGTTCCCGCATCAGGTGACGAGCCCCAGCGCCTATTATGCGGTGGCGCCGCTCAGCAAGGTGGATTTTCGGCCGGTGGTGGCTTTTCGGGCGTGGTTGATCGAGGAGATCGGCCGGTATCGGGAAGAGGTTGTGGGCTGGTAGAGCGGGTGCGGCATGTGATCTCCCCCCCTTGTGGGGGAGATTCTTGGGAGTTTGCCGCACCGGCTCGCCTACAGCCTCGGCCGCATGTCCAACCAATCGGTCGCAGCCTCATAAGCCAGCGCAATCTCCAGCACCGCCTTGTCGGCGCGCGGCCGGCCGATGATCTGGATGCCGGCGGGCAGGCCGTTGGCGCCAAAGCCGGCGGGCATGGCGGCGACCGGCAGGCCGGCCATCGAGGCGGGGACCACCACTTCCATCCAGCGGTGATAGGTGTCCATCGTCCGGCCGCCGATCTCCTTCGGCCAATGGGTTTCGGCATCGAAGGGGAAGACCTGGGCGGACGGCAGGATCAGGTAGTCGTACCGGTCGAACACGGTCAGCAGGTATTGATACCAGGCGCTGCGGCGTTTCGAGGCGAAATGCACCTCGCGCGCCGTCATGTCGAGCCCGCGCTCGATTTCCCAGATGATCTCGGGCTTCATCTTGGCGCGCTTTTCCGGATCGTCGTAGTTGTCGCGCATGCCGCTTGCGGTCAGCCAGCTGCGCAGCGTCGTCCAGGAGAGCCAGAGGTCGTCCATGTCGAAGTCCGGAGCAAACCTGTCCACCGTGCAGCCGATCCGTTCGAAAACCGGAAGCGTCGCGCGGCAGAGCTCCAGCACGCCGGGTTCGAACGGCAGGTAACCGCCGAGGTCGCCGAGCCAGGCGATGCGGGCGCCTGAAAAGTCGCGGCCGTCCTGCGGCGTCAGGTCCTCGGTCGGCAGGGATAGCGGATCGCGCGGATCGTAACCGGCCTGGGTCGAAAGCAGGGCGGCAATATCGCGCACCGTGCGGCCCATCGGTCCAAGGACGGAGAGCTGGCCCATGAAGTTCTCGAGCTTCAGGGAGGAGGGGACACGGCCGAAACTCGGGCGAAAACCGACGACATTGTTGAAGGCCGCGGGGTTGCGCAGCGAGCCCATCATGTCTCCGCCATCCGCGACCGGCAGGAGGTGTGCCGAAAGGGCCGCCGCCGCGCCGCCGCTCGAACCGCCGACCGTCTTGGTCAGGTCGTAGGGGTTCCTGGTGACACCGTGCACCGGATTGTAGCTCTGCGAGCCGAGCCCCTGTTCCGGTGTGTTGGTCTTGCCGATGATGATCGCGCCGGCCGCGCGAATGCGCTCGACTATCACCTCGTCCTTCTCAGGCACGAAATCGGCAAAGATCGGCGAGCCATAGGTGCAGCGGATGCCCTTCACTTCGCAGAGATCCTTGATGGCGATCGGCATTCCCTGCATCCAGCCGTGCGATTTGCCAGAGGCAAGCTCTGCGTCGCGTTCCGTGGCTTCGGTCAGAAGCTCTTCCCGGCTGCGCAGGCTGACGATCGCGTTGATTGCGGGATTGAGCCTGTCGATCCGTTCGAGATAGGCCGTCATCACTCCGGCGCAGGAGGCCCGGCCATCGTGGATCGCTTGCGAAAGTGCTGTCGCGGAAAGGCCGGTTATCTCGTCGCCCTGCATCACTGTTTCCTCATGGATATCCGAGGATTTCCACAGGTCGGGGCGGGGAAGTCAAGCCCGCATGTGGGGATATCCGGACTGGCATTTACAAACGACTCGACAAAGGTCGTTGATCAAAGTATTCGTGCTTAAACGTTTAATCAGAGCATGATATGGCTTCACCCCGTCCCGGACCGAACATGAGCGCCATCGCTGCCGCCCTTGGCGTGTCGGCGGCGACCGTGTCGAATGCGCTTTCCGGCAAGGGACGGGTGTCTCCGGAGCTTATCGAGAAGGTTCGGGCCAAGGCAAGCGAGCTCGGTTATGTGCCGAGCCTGACCGCCCGGGCGCTGCGCACCGGCCGCACCGGCGTGCTCGGCCTTGTCCTCCCGGATATCGCCAACCCGCTCTTCCCGCAGATTGCCCAGGCGATCGAGAACGCCGCCGCGAATGCCGGCTACGGCGTGCTCATCGCCGACTCCCGCGGCGATATCGCGGCGCAGACCGAGGCGATCGGGCGGCTTCTGGAACGCGGCGTCGACGGCATGGTCATCGTTCCCCGGCGCGGCACGCGGATCGCCGATGTCGGCTGTCCCGTTGCCGTCATCGATACGCCCTCAACGCCCGGCAATACCGTTTCGGCCGACCATTGGGACGGCGGCAGCCAGATGGGCCGCCATCTTGCGGAGCTCGGCCATCGCAAGGTGCTGCTGATCGGCACCAGCGCCTCCTCGAACGTGCAGAACGACCGTATCGGCGGGCTGAAAGCCGGCCTCGGTGCGCAGGTCGAATGCGATACGATGTGGATCGAGAAAGTCGAGGCGGTTTCGGGCGAAGGCTGCCCGCTCGGTCTGGCGGACAAGGCCAGGGCGGGTTTTACGGCCTTTGCAGCCGTCTCCGACCTTTCGGCGCTTCGGGCGCTGACGGAGCTGCAGCGCGCCGGCATCGGCGTGCCGGAAACGGTCAGCGTCACCGGTTTCGACGACCTCATCTGGTCGGCGGTGGTCACGCCGGCGCTCACCACGGTACGCATGGACATGGCGACGATCGCCGATCTGGCGATTGCCGCGCTGATCCGCGCGATCGAGCCCGAGGGAGAGACCGAGAACGGAGCCGAGGAGGTTTCGACCGGCAACGTTACCTCCGAGACGGATCGCGTCCCGATGCAGCTCATCGTGCGCCAGTCGACGGCCGCCCCGCAGACCGGTCGCACTCCGAATTTGCATGCCCCAACCCCCAACAAGCCGACAGCAGGAGAAATCACATCATGAACAAGGTCATTCTTGCGTCGGGCACCGCCCTGATGCTCACCATGGGTGCCGCGCAGACCCCGGCCTTCGCCCAGGAAAAGACGCTGACGATTTCCGTCTATGCGTTGGCCCAGGACGAATACAAGCAGATCGTCTACGATCCCTTCCAGAAGATCTGCGGCTGCAAGCTGGTCGTCGAGACCGGCAACAGCGTCGAGCGCCTCGCCAAGATGGAGGCCAACAAGGCTAACCCGGTCGTCGACATGGCCGTCATCTCGATGGCGGATGCGCTCGCCGCCTCGCGCGCCGGCCTGACCGACAAGATCGATACCTCCAAGCTCTCGAACTTCAGCAAGCTCTATGACGTTGCCAAAAATCCGAACGGCGACGGCATGAGCGTCGGCTACACGTTCTATGCAACCTCGATCGCCTACCGTTCGGACAAGATGAAGATCGACAGCTGGGCCGATCTGCTGAAGCCGGAATATGCAAGCCACGTCGCATGGCCGAACGTCACCACCAACCAGGGCCCGCCGGCGCTCTACATGCTGGGCCTGGCGCTCGCCAAGGATACGCCGGACCTGAAGGCCCCGATCGAAGCGGTCGGCGCCAAGAAGGGCGAGATCGTCACCTTCTATGAGAAGTCGTCGCAGCTGGTGCAGCTGATGCAGCAGGAAGAAATCTGGGCAGCGCCGATCGGCCGCTTCACCTGGGCGCCCTTCACCAAGCTCGGCTTCCCGATCGCCTGGGCCACACCGAAGGAAGGCCAGACGGGCGGCATGAACGTCATGACGGTCACCAAGGGCTCCAAGAACCGCGACCTCGCGCTGCAGTTCATGGATTTCTGGCTCTCGACCGAAGTCCAGACCAAGCTCGCCGAAAAGCTGATCGACAGCCCGTCCAACAAGGACGTCAAGCTTCCCGAAGCGATTGCCAATAACCTCACCTATGGCGAGGAAACGGCAAAGAGCCTGAAGCTGATCCCGTCCGCCGTCGCACTCGACAACCGTGCCGGCTGGATCAAGACCTGGAACGAGAAGGTCGGCCAGTAAGGGCCAACGCAACCACGGAATAGCCTCCCAAGGCTGAGGGATGCGGGCAGCGCGCGAATGCCTGCCCGCATCCCGACTCATTGAACAGGATCGAACCACCATGTTCCAGAACAGGGCTGAAGCGCTGGCACTTGCGCTGCCGGCCGCGATCTTCGCGGCGGCGGTGTTTCTCGTGCCTGTGGTGATCCTGCTATCGGATGGATTTCGCGTGCCGACCGGCGGCTGGACGATTTCCGCCTATACGGATTTCTTCTCCAACTCGCTGAACCAGACGGTCTTCCTGCGCACGCTCCGGCTCGGTGCCCTCGTTACCATCGCCTCGGCGGTGATCGGTTATGCGGCGGCGTTCGCGATCGTCAGCCTGGAACCCGGCGCCAAAGGCAAGGTCACAGGCCTCGTGGTGCTGCCGCTGATGATCTCGCCGGTCGCCCGCACCTATGCCTGGATCGTCATCCTCGGCCGCACCGGCATCGTCAATCAGGCTTTCCAGGCGCTCGGCATCACCGAAGCGCCGCTGCGTATCCTGTTCTCGGAGACGGCTATTTTCATCGGCCTCTTACAGCTCTTCCTGCCGCTGATGATCATCTCGCTGATCTCGGCGCTCGAAAACATGCCGAAAGATGCCATTCCGGCTGCGCGCGTACTCGGCGCCAACTGGTTCCAGGTGTTCTGGAAGGTCGTGCTGCCGCTCACCAAGGAAGGCCTGGTCGTCGGCGGCACGCTGGTCTTCACCGGCTCGCTGACCGCCTATATCACCCCCGCCATCCTCGGCGGCTCAAAGGTGCTGATGCTGGAAACGCTGCTCTACCAGCAGGTCGCGGTCTCCAACAATTTCGTCGCTGCGAGCGTCATTGCCTTTATCCTGATCGTCATGAGCTTTGCCGCCAACATCCTTCTCAAGCGGGTCGCCACGGCGCGCAACAAGCAGAGGAGCCAGGCATGACGCTGCGCAGCCTCTTCATTCCGATCACGCTCCTCCTGGTGATCGCCTTCCTGATCGGGCCGTTCCTGATCATCGTCGCGGCATCCTTCTCGGCGGGCGAGACGCTTGCCTTCCCGCCGCAGGGATTTTCGCTGCGCTGGATCGCCAAGGTCTTCACGGTCGAGAGTTTCCGCGCCTCGTTCGGCATGTCGCTGTTTTTGGCGATCGGCGGCACGGCGGCGGCGCTTGTCCTCGGCATTCCGGCCTCCTATGCGCTGTCGCGCTACAAGCTGCCGGGAGCGGAGATCGTCCGCACCGTCGTCTCGGCGCCGATCATCGTGCCGGGCATCATCGTCGGCCTGGCGCTGCTGCGCTACATCGTCGTGCCGTTCCAGGTCGGCATCACGCTGGCGCTGTTCCTCGCCCATACGGCGCTGGTCCTGCCCTATGCGGTCCGGGTCGTCTCCGCCAGCCTCGACAACCTGCGCTCCGATATCGAGGAAGCGGCGGTGCTGCTCGGTTCCTCGCGGCTCGGCGCTTTCTTCCGGGTGGTGATGCCGAACATCCGCGGCGGCATCATGTCGGCCTTCATCCTCGGCTTCGTCACCAGCTTCAACCAGGTGCCGGTATCGCTGTTCCTCTCGGGGCCAGGCGTGCGCACCCTGCCGGTCGACATGATCGCCTATATGGAAATCGTCTTCGATCCCTCCGTCGCAGCGCTTTCGTCGCTGCTCGCCTTCCTCTCCATCGGCATCGTTTTTATTGCCGAACGTTTCCTGGGGTTCTCCCGCTATGTCTGATGCGTCCTATCTCTCGCTCGAAAAGCTGACGCTCGCCTATGGCGATTCCGTTGCCGTCGCGAACCTCGATCTCGATATCCGCAAGGGCGAGCTGATCGCTTTGCTCGGCCCTTCCGGCTGCGGCAAGACCACGACGATGCGGGCGATCGCCGGTCTGCTGGCGGTGAAGAGCGGCCATGTGCGCCTCGACGGCGCCGACATTACGCGGGTGCCGGCCAACAAACGCGCCGTCGGCCTGATGTTCCAGTCCTACGCGCTCTTCCCGCATCTCTCGGTCTACGAGAACGTCGCCTTCGGGCTGAAGCTCAAGGGCATGCGCGGCACCGAACTCGATACCAAGGTCCAGTCCGGCTTGAAATCCGTCGGACTGTCGGCCTTCGCCAACCGCAAGCCGGCCGAACTTTCCGGCGGCCAGCAGCAGCGCGTGGCGCTCGCCCGTTCGATGGTGATGGAACCGAAGGTGCTGCTGCTCGACGAGCCGCTGTCGAACCTCGACGCCCGCCTGCGGCTGGAAATGCGCACCGAGCTGCAGCGGGTGCAGAAGGAAACCGGCGTGACGATGATCTTCGTCACCCACGACCAGGCCGAAGCTTTGGCGCTCGCCGACCGCATTGTGGTCATGAAGAGCGGTAAGATAGAGCAGATCGGTTCGCCGGAAGACATCTACAATCGCCCGTCATCGTCCTTCGTCGCGGACTTCGTCGGGTTCGAAAACATTTTCCCGCTCGAAAACGGAAAGATGAAGACCAGTGCTGGTCTCATCGACCTTTCAGGCGACGTTTCCAGCGGGGCCCCTTCAGCGGCGGGCCTTGCCTGGCGGCCGCGTATGGTGACCCTGGGGACAGGTCCTTTCCAGGGCACCGTGCGCGGTACATCCTTTGCCGGCGATGCACGGGAATACCTGCTCGACAGCTCCTTCGGTCCGATCAAGGCCGAGGTGGAGGCGAGCCAGCCGGCGCATGCGCTGGGCGATGCTCTTGCCTTCGATCTGCCGGTCGAAAAGGCCGCGCCGCTCTCGCGATTCGTGTAGGATCCGCCGACATGGGTATCTGGATCGACACGGACATGGGTTTCGACGACATCGCTGCGATCATGGTCGCAGCGCATGCGGGGCTCGGCGTCGACGGCGTTTCGCTGGTCTTCGGCAACGCGGCTATCGAGCATGTCCGCCGCAATGCAGCCGGCGCAGCCTCCGCTTTTGTCTGGCCCTTCCCGGTCCATTCGGGACGCGCCGCACCGGTGCTCGCAAAAATGGAGACCGCGACCGGTATCCTGGGCCAGACCGGCATCCCGACCGCCGGCCGGGCCTTGCCCGAAGCACCGGATGTGTTTCATGCCGACGCCTTCGAAGCGCTCTGTTCCTGGCTCGAAAAGGGCAAAGGTGATGGTGAAGAGGGGGGTGAGCGCCGCATCATGGCGCTTGGACCGCTCACCAATATCGCGGCAGTGGCGCTCGCCCGGCCGGATCTTGCAGCCAGAATCACCGATCTCACCTGGATGGGCGGCGGGGTCACCACCGGCAATCATACCGCATCCGCGGAGTTCAACGCCTTTGCCGATCCGGAAGCGTTGGCGATCGTGCTCGCTCACAAGATCCCGTTGCGGATGGTCGATCTCGATCTCTGCCGCAAGGTGCTCTGCGCGCCGGACGACGTCGCGCCGATCCGGGCTGCCGGCGGGCGCAATGCCGAACTGGTTGCCGATCTGCTCGCCGGGTTCGTGGCGATCGCCACCAGCCGCGGCCGGCCGGCCATGGCGCTCTACGATGCGGTCGCGGCCGTCGCCTTGGCCTTTCCAGAACATGTCACCTGGCGCGAAGCGCGCATCGATGTCGAGCTGTCCGGCACGCTGACGCGCGGCCGCACCGTTGTCGAGACGCGCACCGGCAGGGGCGAATTCAATGCGGCCTATGGCGTCGATATCGACGTCGGGAAAGCGAGAGCCATCATTCTTGAAACACTGCGGGCAGAGGCAAGCTGGTGAAGAGTATCATCTCGAGCGTACAGGAATTCACCGAACCGGGCTTACGTGACCGTGCCGTCACCGCGGCACGCGGAGATGCTCCGTTCGACATCCTGATATCCGGCGGCACGCTGGTTGACATGGTGACGGGCGAGCTGCGCCCGGCCGATATCGGCCTCGTCGGGCCGGTAATCGCCAGCGTCCATGAGACCGGCTCCCGCTCGGATGCGGCCGAGATCATCGACGCGACGGGCACGTTCGTCTCGCCCGGCCTCATCGACACGCATATGCATATCGAAAGTTCGATGGTGACGCCGGCGACCTATGCAGGCGCCGTGCTGCCGCGCGGTGTGACGACCGTCGTCTGGGACCCGCATGAATTCGGCAATGTGCACGGGACCGAAGGTGTGGCCTGGGCGCTCGAAGCGGTGAAGCCGCTGCCGCTGCGTGCCGTCGTTCTGGCGCCGTCCTGCGTGCCGTCGGCCCCCGGCCTCGAAATGGCCGGCGCCGATTTTGACTCGGCGACGATCGAGGAAATGCTGTTCTGGCCGAAGATCGGTGGGCTTGCCGAGGTCATGAACATGCGCGGCGTCATCGACCGCGATCCGCGCATGAGCGGCATCGTGCAGGCGGCGCTGGTGTCCGAAAAGCTGGTCTGCGGCCATGCCCGCAGCCTCGTAGGGCCGGACCTTGCCGCCTTCATGGCGTCGGGCATCACCTCCGACCACGAGCTCGTCTCCGCCGCCGACCTGATGGCCAAGCTGCGTGCGGGCCTGACGATCGAGATGCGCGGATCCCATGATCATCTGCTGCCGGAATTCGTCGAGGCGCTCGATGCGCTCGGACGTCTGCCACAGACGGTGACGCTCTGCACCGACGACGTCTTTCCGGACGATCTCGTAGAGGGCGGCGGCCTCGACGACGTGGTGCGCCGGCTGGTGCGTTATGGCATGAAACCGGAATGGGCGTTGCAGGCGGCGACGCTCAATGCTTCCGTCCGCATCGGCCGCGCCGATCTGGGCCTGATCGCCGCCGGTCGGCGAGGCGATATCGTCCTCTTCGAGGATCTCACGGATTTCCGCGCCCGCCATGTCTTTGCCAGCGGCACGCTGATCGCGCGTGACGGCGTCATGACGGTCGAACTCCATGCGACCGACCCCTGCGTTCTGCAGGATTCGGTCAAGCTCAAGCCGCTTCAGGCGGAAGATTTCAAACTGCCCGCAAAGGGCCGCAAAGTCAGGCTCGCGACGATCGACCGTCCGCGCTTTACGAACTGGGGGCAGACGGATGCGGATGTCGTCGATGGTTACGTGGTACCCCCGGAGGGCACGACGTTAATCGCCGTGACCCACCGCCACGGCCGGGCCGACAGCCGCACCCGTCTTGGGTTCTTGACCGGCTGGGGCACGTGGAAGGGCGCATTCGCCACCACGCTTGCCCATGACAGCCATAACCTCACCGTCTTCGGGTCCGACCCGGCCGACATGGCGGCTGCCGCAAATGCGGTGATCGAGGCTGGCGGCGGCATGGCGGTGGCAACCGGCGGCAAGGTCGAAGCCCTGTTGCCGCTGCCGCTTTCCGGCCTCGTCTCGGAGGCGCCGATGGCGGAGGTGGCCGAAGGTTTCCGGAAAATCCGTGCCGCCATGGACGTTCTTGTCGACTGGCAGCCGCCTTATCTCGTGTTCAAGGCCTGTTTCGGCGCGACCCTTGCCTGCAATCCCGGCCCGCACCAGACCGATCGCGGCATTGCCGACGTTGCCACCGGCACGCTATTGGAATCGCCGATCCTCGAAATTCTCGAATAGGAAAAGCGAATGCAGCCGCATGATTTCTGGCAGGACGTCCATCCGGCAGGGTCGTTCGATCGGGCGGGGCCGTTTTCCGGCTTCTACCCGGCAACGCTCGATGACGGCAGCCAGATCAGGCTGCCGATCCGACCGCTTGCAGACGGGGAGCACGCGCTCGCCTCCCTGATCATCAACCAGGCGAGTTTCGATGTGCAGGACGCGCTGGCCGCTGATCTTGCGCCGAAGATCGCGGCCTTTCGCCCGGAAGTCATCGTCGGCCTGCCGACTTTGGGCCTGACGCTTGCCGCTGCCGTCGCCCGCGCGCTCGGCCACCTGCGTTATGTGCCGCTCGGGACCTCACGAAAATTCTGGTACGACGAAAACCTGTCGGTGCCGCTCTCCTCGATCACCACGCCCGAACAGCAGAAGCGCCTCTATGCCGATCCGCGGATGCTGCCGCTGATAAAGGGCAGGCGCGTGGCGCTTATCGACGACGTGATTTCCAGCGGCACCTCGATCGTTTCGGGCCTGACGCTGATGGCCTCGCTCGGCATCGAGCCGGTGGTCATCGGTGCGGCCATGCTGCAATCGGAGCGCTGGCACGACAAGCTCGATGCGTTCGGCCCCCAATGGCGGCAGCGTGTGACAAGCGTTTTCAGGACCCCGATGCTGAAGAAGGCGGGCGAGGCGAGCTGGACGGCCTGACGCGTTTTCCGGCTTGCGAAAGAGGAGCGGCGGGCTAGGATCGCCGCATTGCTCACCTTGGAACTTTCACAAGACAATCGGGAATGAACTTCATGGAACTGGTGTTCGACGGCCATAACGACGTGCTCCTGCGGCTCTGGCGGAACATGAAGGCGGGCGGCGATCCGGTTGCGGAATTTGCCAAGGGTACGCCAGGCGGCCATATCGACGGACCGCGCGCCAAGGCCGGCGGTCTCGCCGGCGGCCTCTGTGCTATCTACATCCCCTCAGGCGAACTGGTTCTGAAGGAACCCGATCAGAACGGTCACTACGTCACGCCGCTCTCCGTCCCGCTCGATCATCTGCCGTCGCTGACGACCGCGCTCGAAATGGCGTCGATTGCGCTCCGCCTCGACCGCGCTGGCGCCTGGCAGCTCTGCCGTTCGACCGCCGACATCGCCAAGGCGATTGACGATGGCCGTTTCGCCGCGGTCATGCATATGGAAGGCTGTGAGGCGATCGATCCGGATCTCGACAATCTCGAAGTCTTCCACGCTGCCGGCCTGCGTTCGCTTGGGCCCGTCTGGAGCCGCCACAACATCTTCGGCCACGGCGTGCCCTTCGCCTATCCGATGTCGCCCGACACCGGACCGGGCCTCACCGACCATGGCTTCGAACTGGTCAGGGCCTGCAACGCGCTCGGCATCCTGATCGATCTCGCCCACATCACCGAGAAGGGGTTCTGGGATGTCGCCAGGACTTCCGACCAGCCGCTGATCGCCAGCCATTCGAACGCGCATGCGCTGACGCCGGTCGCCCGCAACCTCACCGACAAACAGCTCGATGCGGTCAAGGAAAGCGGCGGCCTCGTCGGTCTCAACTACGCGGTGACCATGCTGCGCCCCGACGGGCGCGACAATGTCGCCACGCCGCTTTCGGACATGGTGCGCCATATCGACCACTTGGTGCAACGCATGGGCATCGACCACGTGGCGCTCGGATCGGACTTCGACGGCGCCTCGATTCCCGAAGAAATACATGATGCTGCGGGCAATCAAAATCTGGTTGCGGCGCTCAAGGGAGCGGGCTACGCTGACGCAGAGCTGAAAAAGCTATGCCGGGAAAACTGGCTCAGAGTTTTGGGGAAGGCCTGGCACGAATAGGCTTCTTTCCAAAGGTCCAACGAACAAAAACAGGGGAATAAAGAATCATGATCAATACACTCAACAAGCGGCTCCGCGTGTTGTCCACGAGCGCGGCGTTGTCGCTGATGCTGCTCGCCGCACCGCAGGCCTTCGCCGTGACGCCGAAGGATACGCTCGTCATCGGGCTCGCCTTCGACGATATCATCACGCTCGATCCGGGCCAGGCATTCGAATTCTCGGCCGGCGAAGTCGGTGGCAATTCTTATGACCGTCTCGTCCGCCTCGACATCAACGACACGTCGAAGATCACTCCCGACCTCGCGGAAAGCTGGACCGTTTCCGACGACGGCCTGACCTATACGTTCAAGATCAAGTCGGGCCTGAAGTTCGCTTCGGGTAACCCGATCACCGCCGAAGACGTCGCTTATTCCTTCGAGCGCTCGGTCATGATCGACGGCCCGCCAGCCTTTATCCTCAACCAGTTCGGCCTGAAGAAGGATACCGTCAAGCAGAAGGCGGTTGCCAAGGACGCGAACACCTTCGTGCTCACCGTCGACCAGTCCTATGCGCCGTCCTTCGTGCTGAACTGCCTGACCGCGACCGTCGCCGCCGTTGTCGACAAGAAGGTCGTCATGGAGCACGTCAAGGACAACGATTACGGCAATGCCTGGCTGAAGACCAATTTCGCCGGCTCCGGCCCGTATAAGGTTCGCGAATGGCGCGCCAACGAAGTCGTCGTTATGGAGCGCAATGATAATTATTGGGGTGAGAAGGCCAAGCTCGCCCGGGTCATCTATCGCCACATGAAGGAAAGTGCGGCTCAGCGCCTGGCGCTTGAGAACAACGACATCGACGTCGCCCGCAATCTTGAGCCGAACGATATCGACGCCGTCACCAAGAAGGGCACGACGGTCACCAGCGCCCCGAAGGGCTCGGTCTTCTATTTCAGCCTTAACCAGAAGAACCCGAATCTCAAGAAGCCTGAAGTCGTCGAAGCGATGAAATATCTCGTCGACTATGACGCGATCGGCGCGACGCTGATCAAGGGCGTTGGGGAGATCCACCAGACCTTCCTGCCGAAGGGCATTCTCGGTTCGATCGACGACAAGCCCTACAAGTTCGACGTGGCCAAGGCCAAGGAACTGCTCGCCAAGGCAGGCCTGAAGGATGGCTTCACGGTCACCATGGACGTGCGCAACACGCAGCCGACCACCGGTATCGCTGAGTCCATCCAGCAGACCTTCGCCCAGGCCGGCATCAAGATGGAAATCATTCCCGGCGACGGCAAGCAGACGCTGACCAAGTATCGTGCCCGCACCCACGACATCTATATCGGCCTGTGGGGGGTCGACTATTGGGATCCGAATTCCAATGCCGAGACCTTCACGTCGAACCCGAACAATGCCGACGACGGCACCACGAAGACGCTCGCATGGCGTAACGCCTGGGACATTCCGGAACTGACCAAGGAGACCAAATCGGGCTTCGTGGAGCGTGATTCCGCCAAGCGTGCGACGATCTATGCGAACCTGCAAAAGAAGGTGCTGGCAACCGGTCCCTTCGTGCTCGTCTACCAGCAGACGGAAGTCGCCGGCGTCGGCAAGGGTGTGAAGAACTTCAAGCTCGGCCCGACATTCGATACCAACTACGTGTTCTCGGTTTCCAAGGATTAAGCCTGAGAGGCCAGTTCCTTGACATTACCCGAAACATCCGTGGCGACACGGCGCAATAGGCGCCGTGCATCGTCTGCACTGGCCTCCGTCCTGCGTTTCGCGGTGACGGTGGTCACCACCATATTCGGCCTCCTGGTCGTCACCTTCTTCATCGGCCGGGTCATCCCTATCGACCCGGTGCTGGCGATTGTCGGCGACCGGGCGCCGGCCCATCTCGTTGAGCGGACCCGGATCGAGCTGGGGCTCAACCTGCCGCTCTACCAACAGTTCGTCATTTATACTAAACAGGCGCTTTCCGGTGATCTCGGAACCTCGGTGCTGACCAGCAATCCGGTGCTCGAAGATATCAAGCGGGTTTTCCCCGCAACCATGGAGCTTGCGACGATCGGTACGCTGATCGGTGCGACCCTCGGCATTCCGCTCGGTGTCCTCGCGGCAGTCCGGCGCGGCAGCATCGCCGACCAGATCGTCCGTGTCATCGGCCTGATCGGTTATTCCGTGCCGATCTTCTGGCTGGGCCTTCTGTCGCTCTTGCTCTTTTACGCGCAGCTCAGATGGGCGGCTTTCCCGGGCCGCGTCGACATCGTTTACGAATACAGTTTCACGCCTAAGACCGGCTTCTATCTTCTCGACGCCACCATGCAGGGACAGTGGGATGTGGTCTGGGACCTCTTCCGGCACATCGCGCTGCCCGGGGCGTTGCTCGGCTATTTCTCGCTCGCCTATATCAGCCGCATGACCCGCTCCTTCATGCTGAACGAGCTTTCCCAGGAATATGTGGTGGCGGCACGCGCCAAGGGATTGTCGGAGACGCGGATCATCTGGTTCCACGCGCTACGCAACGCCGGCGTGCCGCTGGTGACGGTGATTGCGCTGTCCTATGCGAACCTGCTGGAAGGCTCGGTGCTGACCGAGACCATCTTCTCCTGGCCGGGGCTCGGCCTCTACATCACCAACTCGCTGCAGAATGCCGACATGAATGCGGTGCTCGGCGGCACGCTGGTGATCGGGGCGGTCTTCGTCGGCATCAACATCTTCTCCGATCTTCTCTATCGGACTTTGGACCCGAGGACGCGTAGCCGATGAGTGCGACCGAAACCTCTCTCAAACCCTACAGCCGCGAATGGCTCCTCTCCGACCGCCCGACCTCGCGCAAGCAGGCGCGTTTCGGTCGCGCCTATATCGTCTGGCGCCGGTTCGCAGAGAACCGGCTTGCGCTTCTGGGCCTCGCCATCATCGTGCTGCTGCTGGTGGTGGCCGCATTCGCCGATGTCCTGGCGCCGCATAACCCGGTGCAGGGCGACCTGCGCAATTCCCGCCTCCTGCCGCTCGGCTCGCCAGGTTATCTGCTCGGCACCGACGACCAGGGCCGCGATATTCTCTCGCGGCTGCTCTACGGTTCGCGGCTGACGCTGCTGGTGGTGGTGTTGGTGGCGATCATCGCCGCCCCGATCGGGCTGATCGTCGGCACTGTCTCCGGTTATGCCGGCGGCTGGGTCGATGCGGTGCTGATGCGGATCACGGACATTTTCCTCGCCTTCCCGAAACTCGTGCTGGCGCTGGCGCTGGTCGCAGCTCTCGGTCCCGGTATCGAGAACGCGATCCTCGCCATCGCCGTCACCTCCTGGCCGCCCTATGCCCGTATCGCACGGGCCGAGACGATGACCTTCCGCAATTCGGAATTCATTTCTGCGGTGAAGTTGATGGGCGCTTCGCCTTTCCGCATTGTGCTGCGCCATGTCATGCCGCTCTGTCTTTCGTCGCTGATCGTGCGCGTCACGCTCGACATGGCAGGCATCATCCTCACCGCCGCCGGCCTCGGTTTCCTCGGGCTCGGCGCCCAGCCGCCGCTTCCCGAATGGGGCGCGATGATCGCCTCGGGCCGCCGCTTCATCCTCGATCAATGGTGGGTCGCCGCCATGCCGGGTTTTGCGATCCTGATCGTCAGCCTCGGCTTCAACCTGCTCGGCGACGGCCTGCGCGATGCGCTCGATCCCAAGGAGGCAGGCCAATGACGGTGCCGGTCAAGCCGCTCCTGACGGTCGAGGATCTGCGCGTCACCTTCCCGACCCGTACCGGCGACGTGCAGGCGGTCCGCGGCGTCTCCTTCGCGCTCGGCCGCGAACGGCTCGGCATCGTCGGCGAATCCGGCTCCGGCAAGTCGCAGACCGGGCGCGCGATCATGGGCCTGACCCCTGGCCACGCCAAGATCAGCGCGCGGAAGCTGGCTTTCGGCGACCGGGATCTGCTCACCATGCCGGCCCGCGAGCGGCGCGACCTGCGCGGCAAAAAGGTTGCGATGATCCTGCAGGACCCGAAATATTCGCTGAACCCGGTGATGACCATCGGCCGGCAGATCGTCGAGACGCTGAAGACGCACGAGAAGATCTCGACCTCGGCGGCCAAGGCGCGGGCGCTCGCCATGCTGGAGGCGGTGCAGATCAACGATCCGGAACGGGTCTTTTCGCTCTATCCGCACGAGGTTTCCGGGGGCATGGGGCAGCGGGCGATGATTGCCATGATGCTGATCTGCGGCCCGGAACTGCTGATCGCCGACGAGCCGACCTCGGCGCTCGACGTCACTGTGCAGCTCGAAGTGCTGGATATCCTCGACAAGCTTGTGGCCGACCGAGGCATGGGCCTGATCTTCATCTCCCACGATCTCAGGCTCGTCTCTTCCTTCTGCGACCGCGTCATCGTCATGTATGCGGGCCGGATCGTCGAGGAACTGCCGGCTGCCAATCTCGCCGATGCGCAGCATCCCTATACGCGCGGGCTCTTGAACTGCCTGCCGACCATTGGTTCCGACCGGCATCCGCTGCCCGTGCTCGACCGCAAGCCGGAGTGGGCGTTATGACATCGGCTCTCTCCATCCGCGATATGGTTGTCACATACGACGAGTTTGCAGCACTCGATCATGTGAACTTCGATATCGGCACGGGCGAATCCTTCGGCATCGTCGGCGAATCCGGCTCCGGCAAATCGACGCTTTTGCGCGCCGTCTCGGGCCTTGCCTCCTTCGACCAGGGCACGCTCAGCGTCAACGGTCGCCCCTATTCCGGCCGCAAGCGCGACAAGGAGTTCTACCGCACCGTCCAGATGGTGTTCCAGGACCCCTATGGCTCGCTGCATCCGCGCCAGACGGTCGATCGCTTGCTGCTGGAACCGCTCGTCATCCACGGTTTCACCGATATCGAGACGCGCATCAACCGGGCGCTCGACGAGGTGGGTCTCGGGTCGGGCTTTCGCTTCCGTTATTCGCACCAGCTTTCGGGCGGCCAGCGGCAGCGTATCGCGATTGCCCGGGCGCTGATCCTGGAGCCGAAGATCCTGCTGCTCGACGAGCCGACCTCGGCGCTGGATGCCTCGATCCAGGCGGAAATCCTCAATCTGCTCGAACAGGCGCGCCGCGACCGCAACCTCACCTTCGTGATGGTCAGCCACGATCTCGGCGTCATCAGCCATATGTGCGAGAGGCTGGCCGTGATGAAAAACGGCAAGGTGGTCGAGACGGTGCCGCGGAAAGCACTGGAAAACCGCGAGTTTTCCGCCGATTATACCCGCCAGCTGCTCGTCGCCAGCGAAGGTTTTCGCCGCGGCTGACGAGCGCCTCGATTTTATCTATGTCGCTATCCCGAAACCGGTCCGCGTTTTCGGGCGACATGTTTCAGCCGGCAGGATCGCATGCAGCTTCGGGCGCTTATGTATTTCGACGAACTGGTCCGCACCAATTCGATGCGGGCGGCGGCCGAGAATCTCAACGTTGCTGCCACCGCCGTCTCCCGGCAGATCGAGAACCTCGAACATTATTTCGGCACGCCGCTCGTCGAGCGCAGCAATCGCGGCATCAAGCTGACTGCCGCTGGTGAGCTGCTGGCGGCGCGGGCAGGGCGGACGCTGCGCGAACTCGAACATGTCCACCAACTGATCGATGACCTACAGGGCCTGCAGCGCGGCAAGGTGGTGATCTATGCCAACGGCGCGACGGTCGCCAACCTGATCGCCCCGGTGCTTGCTGAATTCAGCCTGCGTTATCCGAAACTCCGGTTCGAGGTGGCGATCACCAGTGCGCGCGAGGCGGTCGAGGCGCTCGCCGGCGCCGAAGCTGATCTGGTCGTGACGCTGTTTGCACCAAAGATATCCGGGGTGAAGGTGCGGCTGCGCTCCGAGATCACCTATGACGTCATCATGGCCGCCGACCATCCGTCCGCCGGTGCCAGGGAGCTGACACTGCGTGACCTCGTCCGTATGCCGCTCGCTCTTCCCGACAAGAATTTCGGCGCGCGACAGGCCTTCGAGGAACTGTTCGCCAAGGACGGGCTGGAACTCGATCCGGTTTTCGTCACCGGTTCCCTGGAGATGCTGAAGGAACTGGTTCTGCGCCGCGCAGCGGTCACGCTGCTGCCGGCGCTTGCGGTGCAGCGCGAAATCGATTCCGGCCAGCTTGCGGCGGTGCCGATCACCGCCGGCAAGGCGGTGCGCACGCCGATCGATCTGTGTGTCGCGCCGGACCGCCAACTGTCGTTCGCGGCGGGCAAGCTCGTCGATTTCATCGAGCGCTTCATGCGCGGCGCCGATGCGCGCAAATCGGCGCCTAAAAGGGCAAGCGCTTAATTACATTCGGTGTAGCGTTTTCGGCTACACAGAGAACACAAAATTCTGCATTGTGTGTGCACCTGCGAAATGACACACTTTTGGCAATCGACGATCCCGCAGGTGCCGATCAGGCGGGTCTCGTTCCAAAAAAGGGGATGACGGATGGGCAGGATGACGCTTTTGGGCTCTGCTACCATATTGAAGAGTGCAGCTTTTGGCCTTGCGATCAGCGCGGGCCTGCTTTTAGGGCAAACCGGCGCGGAGGCGGCGGCAAAGACCGCGATCACGGTCGGGATGGCAATCGAGCCGGCCGGTCTCGATCCGACGGTCGCCGCACCGGTCGCGATCGGCCAGGTGACCTGGCAGAACATCTTTGAAGGCCTGACGACCATCGACAGGGACGGAAAGATCAAGCCGCAGCTTGCCGAAAGCTGGCAGATCTCGCCGGACGGCCTGACCTACACGTTCAAGCTCCGCCAGGGTGTCAAGTTCCACAACGGCGTCGCCTTCGACAGCGCGGTTGCCAAGTTCTCGATCGACCGCGCCCGCGGCGCGGACTCGGTCAATCCGCAGAAGCGCTATTTCGCCTCGATCGACACGGTCGAAACACCGGATGCGGCGACGCTGGTGCTGAAGCTCAAGCAGCCGGCCGGCAGCCTGCTTTACTGGCTCGGCTGGCCGTCCTCGACCATCGTCGAGCCGAAATCGGCCGCCGACAACAAGACGACGCCGATCGGTACAGGCCCGTTCAAGTTCGTCAGCTGGTCGAAGGGTTCCAAGGTCGATCTCGCCAGGAATCCCGACTACTGGAACAAGGCCGTCTCCCTGAAGCTCGATACCGCGGCCTTCCGTTTCATCAGCGATCCGCAGGCCCAGGCCGCGGCGCTGAAGGCCGGCGACGTCGATGCCTTTCCGGAATTCGGGGCGCCCGAACTGATCAAGTCCTTCGAGGGCGACAAGCGGCTGACGACTGTCATTGGCAATACCGAGCTCAAGGTCGTCGCCGGCATGAACAACACCCGCAAGCCGTTCAGCGACAAGAAGGTACGTCAGGCGCTGATGATGGCGGTCGACCGCGCTACCGTCGTCGAAGGTGCCTGGTCCGGTTTCGGGACGCCGATCGGCAGCCACTACACGCCGAACGACCGCGGCTACAAGGACCTGACCGGCGTCTATCCCTATGATGTCGCCAAGGCGAAGGCGCTGCTTGCCGAAGCCGGCTTCCCGAACGGCTTCACCTTCACCATCAAGGCGCCGCAGATGGCCTATGCGCAGCGCACCTCGCAGGTGCTGCAGGCGATGTTTGCGGAAATCGGCGTGACGATGAACATCGAGACCACCGAATTCCCGGCGAAATGGGTGGCCGACGTGCTGAAGGCTGCCGATTACGACATGACCATCGTCGCCCATGCGGAGCCGATGGACATCGACATCTATTCCCGCGATCCCTACTACTTCAACTACAAGAACCCGGCCTTCAACGACGTGCTGAAAAAGGTCGAGATGACCTCCGATGCCGCCGGACAGGAAAAGCTCTACGGCGAGGCTCAGACCATCCTCGCCAACGACGTGCCGGCGCTCTTCCTGTTCGTCATGCCGAAGCTCGGTGTGTGGGACGGCAAGGTGAAGGGTCTGTGGGAAAACGAACCGATCCCTTCGAACGTCCTGACGGATGTTCATTGGGTAGAGTGAAGTTTCACGCGATGAATTGGAGTGGCGCGCGCGCGGCAGACCGATCTCCCCCTCAGGGGGGGAGATCAACGGGCGCTCGCGGCACCGGCATGGAGACCCATTCATGATCTCCATCGTCATCCGCCGAACCTTGAGCCTTGCCGTCACGCTGCTCATCGTCTCGCTGCTGATCTTCACCGTCATGGACCTGCTGCCCGGCGATCCGGCGGCGATCATGCTCGGCACCTCGGCGAGCCCGGAAACGCTCGCGGCGCTGCAGAAACAGCTGGGTCTCGACCAGCCGCTTCCCGTACGCTACCTCGCCTGGCTCGCCGGGGTCTTCCGGGGCGATCTCGGGCAGTCCTATACCTATGGCGTGCCGGTCGCGGGGCTGATCGGCGAAAGGCTTGCGGTCACTCTGCCGCTGGCGCTGATCGCCATCGTGCTCTCGGTCGCGATCGCCATTCCGCTCGGCGTTCAGGCGGCGCGCAAGCACAATGGGCCCTTTGATTTCGTCGCCGGATTGTTCTCCTATATCAGCATCGCGGTGCCGGCCTTCTGGGTCGGGCTGCTGCTGATCATCCTGTTCTCCACCATGCTCGGCTGGATGCCGGCGGGTGGGTTTCCCGGCTGGGACGCTGGGTTTCTTGCCGGCCTCAAGGCGCTCCTCCTGCCGGCCGTGGCGCTCGCCCTGCCGCAAGCCGGCGTGCTGACGCGCGTGGCGCGGGCCGCGGTTCTGGAGGTGATGAACGAGGATTTCGTGCGCACCGCCCGCGCCAAGGGCCTGAGCGAGGGCATCGCCATCTGGCGGCACGCCGTCCCGAACGCACTGGTGCCGGTGTTCACCATGCTCGGCCTGCAATTCACCTTCCTGATCGCCGGTGCGGTGCTGGTCGAGAACGTCTTCAACCTGCCGGGCCTCGGGCGGCTTGCCTATCAGGCGCTCTCCCAGCGCGACATCATCGTCATGCAGGATGTCGTGCTGTTCTTCTCGGCCCTGGTGATCCTGATGAATTTCCTGGTCGATCTCGCCTACCTGGTCGTCGACCCGCGCCTCAGGGCCGGTGCGCAATGAAGAAACTGCTTCGCCGCCCTGTCTTCCTCGTCGGGCTCGTCATCACGCTGGTGCTGTTTGCGGTGGCGCTGCTGTCGCTCGTCTGGACGCCGTTTCCGCCGACCAAGATGAACATCGTCCACAAGCTCAAGGCTCCTCTCGATTTCGGTCTCCTCGGTACCGACCAGTTCGGCCGCGACGTAGCCTCGATGCTGATGGTCGGAGCCTGGAATTCGCTGTCCACCTCCATTCTCGCGGTGCTTCTCGGCGCAAGCGTTGGCACGGCCATCGGCGTCGTCGTCGCCATGCGGCGGGGCTGGCTGGAACTCGTCGTCATGCGGGGCTGCGACATCATCTTCGCCGTTCCGCCAATCCTCTCGGCAATGATGCTCGGCGCCTTCATAGGATCGGGCCGGTTCACGGCGATCATCGCCATCGGCGTGTTCATGGTGCCGGTCTTCGCGCGGCTTTCCCTCGGCGCCGCCCTGCAGATCTGGACGCGCGACTATGTTACCGCCGCCGTCAGCATGGGCCGCCCGAAAGCCAAGATCACGCTCGTGCACGTGCTGCCGAACATCTCCAACCAGATCATCGTTCAGGTGACAATCCAGCTCGGCCTCGCGATCCTCACCGAGGCGGGCCTTTCCTTTCTCGGTCTCGGCATGCCGCCGCCAACGCCCACCTGGGGGCGGATGCTGGCCGACGCGCAGACTTTCCTCGGCCAGGCGCCGTGGCTGGCGCTGATGCCGGGGCTGGCCATCGCACTCGCCGTGCTCGGCCTCAACATGCTCGGCGACGGCCTGCGCGACCTCCTCGATCCCCGCGACAATTCCTGATTTCGAAAAACGAAGATATTGCGATGAATGACCTCTTGAAATTGACGATCCGTGAGTTGCTCGATCTCTATTCGGCCAGGAAACTCTCGCCCTCGGAATACTGGCTGGCGGTCGAGGATCGGGTCGCTGCCTTCGAGCCGCATGTGCAGGCGCTCTACCTCTACGATCCGGACAGCGCCAGGGCGCAGGCCGCCGCCTCCACCGATCGCTGGATGAAGGGTGCGAGGCTTGGGCCACTCGACGGCATTCCGGTGACGCTGAAGGAACTGATCGCAACCAAGGGGCAGCCGGTGCCTCTCGGGACCGCTGCGGTCGAACTGGTGCCGGCCATGGAAGACGCGCCCATCGCCGCACGGATGCGGGAGGACGGCGCGGTAATCTTCGCCAAGACCACCTGCCCGGACTACGGCATGCTCTCCTCCGGCCTGTCGAGCTTCCATCACCTCAGCCGCAATCCTTGGGATCTCACCCAGAACCCGGGCGGATCGAGCGCCGGCGCGTCGGCCGCCGGGGCGGCCGGTTTCGGCCCTCTGCATATCGGCACGGATATCGGCGGCTCGGTGCGCCTGCCGGCCGGCTGGACGGGGCTGTTCGGCTTCAAGCCGAGCCAGGGCCGTATTCCGCTTGATCCCTATTATGTCGGCCGCTGCGCCGGGCCGATGACCCGCACCGTCGAAGATACCGCTTTCTCCATGGCGACGCTGTCGCGTCCCGACTGGCGCGACGGCACCTCGCTGCCGCCCAACGATTTCGACTGGCTGGATTTCGACGTCGACGTCAAGGGTCTGAAGATCGGCCTGATGCTCGACGCCGGCATCGGCCTTGCCGTCGAGGACGAAGTCCGCGATGCGGTCGTGGCGGCCGCCAACCGCTTCGAGGAGGCGGGGGCGATCGTCATTCCGGTCGAACCGGTCATGAACCGCATCATGCTCGACGGGCTAGACAGTTTCTGGCGCTCGCGCTTCTGGGGCGATATCGAGAAAATGCCGGAAGAGCGTCGGGCGCTGATCCTCCCCTATATCTACCAGTGGGCGGAAGGCGGCACCTACATTTCCGGCGTCGAGGCGGTGCGCGGCTTCAACCAGACGATCGAGATGCGCAAGGCCTGCGGAAGGCTGTTCACAACCGTCGACGCGGTGATTTCGCCGACCAATCCGATCGTTTCCTATCCGGCGGAATGGGCCTCGCCGACCAACGATCCCTCGAAACCTTTCGAGCATATCGGCTTTACGGTTCCGTGGAACATGTCGGAACAGCCGGCCTCGTCGATCAACTGCGGTTTTTCGAAATCCGGCATGCCGATCGGCCTGCAGATCGTCGGCCCGCGCTACGACGACCTGCTCGTGCTGAAACTCTCCAGGGCCTTCGAACAATGGACCGGGGGCGTTTCCGCCTGGCCCGAGCCGCCGGCCCCTTAAGTTTTCCAAACCTTCCGGGTGATTTCCGCTTCGGCGCAACCGTGCCGGGGAACAATCGCGCCTTTGTAGCGTTCAACGGCGGCGAGAAGAACCGTGAAGTGAGTGGCGTGCGCCGCTCGCTTGGGGGGACCGATCCCGTTCCACGTTTCCGACGCCGTTTGATTCTGCGCAAAGCCTTCCGCGGCGCGCATCCTCTAAGGTCCGCAAAACAGGAGATCCGATATGCCCGCAGCCAACCCCACGACCGACTTCGCCCGCAACGGCACCGGCCAGAATTCGTCAGCCAGCAAGGATGTCGAAGCCCAGATCCAGCAGCTCCGTGACGATATCGCAGCGCTTACACGCAGCGTTGCCGCGGTCGGCACCGAGAAGGCCAGCGAATACAAGGGCAAGGCTCGTCGCGTCGCCGGCGACGCCGCCGATGCCTCGATGCAGATGGTGGAAGCTGCGCGCGATCAGGCACTGTCGATGGAAAGGGACCTGGAGCGTCAGATTCGCGCCAACCCTATCCAGGCCGTCGCCATCGCCGCCGGCGTCGGCTTCCTGTTCGCGCTGCTGACGCGCCGCTGATGATGGCAGGACTTGGTCCCCTGTTGGCTTCGCTCGCCGCGATGGATGTCGCGGCGTTCACGCGGAGGCTCAAAAGAAACGCGGCCCTTTACGCGCTGGTGCTGCTTTTCCTGCTGACCGCCTACGGGCTGCTGGTGGCGGCGCTCGCCGTCTATCTCGCCGGCATATGGGGGGCGCCGATGGCGTTGCTGGCAGTCGCCGGCGGCGCGCTTGTGCTGGCACTCGCCGTCTATCTGTGGGTCGTGATCGCCAACGGTGCCGAACAGCGTCGCAAACGGGAAGCCGCAGCCTCCAACAGTTCCAAGGCGCTGATGATGACGGCGGCTCTGACGGCATTGCCGCTGCTCGTCAAATCCCGCCCTCTTCTGCTCGTCGCGGCGGTCGCCGGTCTCGGCTTCCTCGCCACCAAAACCATGGGCGCTTCGAGCCGCCAAGATTCCGAGCCGGCCGAGTAGCGGATTTTTCGGCCGCCCGACCTATCCCCGACCCGATCAATGGCCGCCTGCCTCGCGCAGGCAGCCATATTCCGCGTTGTGCTGGGCCTGCTCTCGACGAAAGAGGGGGCTTTGTGGGTAATGGCAGGCGGTTTGCGACCGCCCTGTGTCTTTTGTAAATGACCGGGCGTTCTTTCGGTGGTCTAGCCGAATTTCGTTGTCGAATCTCGGGCGGACTTAATTGTTGCGAATCCTCGTTGTCGATCCGGAGTTCCTGGTGGCCATGGAAGTGGAAACCGTTCTTACCGAGGCGCTTGCCTGCGAGGTTAAGATCGCTACGCCGCGCACCTATGCAATGGATCTGGAGCAAGGCCTGTTTGACGTCGTCGTCATCGACTCCGCCCTGGTTCGAGGGGAGAGCGAGGATGCCGCGCTTCGGTTGAGAGCCTGCGGGGCCGGATTGGTTTTCACTACGCTCAGTGTCGACGACATGGACGGTCTGAAGGGTTGGGACGGAATAGCCGTCGTCGCAAAACCGTTCGACGACCACCACCTCGTCGACGCCGTCAAAAACGCCGCCCGGATGTGAGCGGCGTCTTCTCAAGTGTGGAAGATCAGCTGCCGAAGGCGCGGGAGGTGATCGCCGCGTCGCCTGCGTCCGGGCCGTAATCGCCCTCGCCGGATACGCCTAGCAGCTCCTGGAGGCGAGTGCGGGCGCGGCTGACGCGGCTCTTGATCGTGCCGACGGCGCAGCCGCAGATGGCAGCCGCCTCCTCATAGGCGAAACCGGCAGCGCCCACGAGGATGATCGCTTCGCGCTGATCGTCGGGCAGTTTGTCGAGGGCCTTGCGGAAATCCTGGAGGTCGAGCCGGCCGTACTGTTCCGGATGGACCGAAAACCGCTCGCTGAACAGGCCATCGCTATCCTGCACCTCGCGTCCGCGCTTTCGCATCTGGCTGTAGAATTCGTTGCGCAGGATGGTGAACAGCCAGGCCCGCATGTTGGTGCCGGCGGTGAAGCTGGTCTGGTTCGCCCAGGCCTTCATGATCGTATCCTGCACGAGGTCGTCCGCCTTGTCGTGCCGGCCGGTCAGGGATACAGCGAAAGCGCGCAGATTGGGCAGCGACGCGAGGAGGTCGCGTTTGAAGCCGCGATCGTCGATCTCGTCTTCCTTACTCATTTTGCGTTCACCGGCTTAGCGTTCTTCTCTGCCTGTTCCAGGCGTTCGAGAAGATCGAGGAAACGATCCGGAATGCCTTCTTCCTGTACTGCGTCGTAGAAGTCCCGTAACTTGCGGGATATGGATGCATTCGGCGGCACCGCTCCGGGTCGGACTTCATGGGGCTGGATTGCTGTCATCTCTTCTTTTTTTCTATTGTCGTCGTCACTCATCACGCGGGCAGCCTGTTGCGATATCGTCGGGCAGAAGAATTCCTGGCGGCAAAAAAAGTTCCACTCTTGCGGAACTTTTTTTCCAGGCCCACGTTCATAACAGGTCAATTGCCCACTGGGCACCGAGGGAGATTTTGTATGTCACTCACCACACGCGTTGCGTCTCACCTTCCATATCTGCGTCGGTATGCTCGCGCCGTCACCGGATCACAGACCTCGGGAGACGCCTATGTTGCCGCGGTCCTGGAAGCGTTGATCGCAGACGTTTCGATATTCCCCGAAACGTCCAAGGACCGTGTCTCGCTCTATAAACTCTTTGTTACAATTTTTGGTTCCACGAACATTGAGATTCGCCCCATCGAATCGCCGTTCGCCTGGGAGCAGCGCGCGGCAGCCAATCTCTCGATGCTTCCCTCTCAGTCGCGGCATGCCTTTCTGCTGGTCTCGGTCGAAGGTTTCAGCATCGAGGAAGCCGCCGAAGTCCTCGAAGTCAGCACTGCCGAGGTGAACCGCCTGCTCGAAGACGCGACCCGCGAAATCTCTCGGCAGGTGGCAACCGACATCATGATCATCGAGGACGAGCCGCTGATCGCGCTCGACATCGAGCAGATGGTGCAGGATCTCGGCCACCGCGTCACGGGTATCGCCCGCACCCACAAGGAAGCGGTATCGCTCTTCCAGTCTTCGCACCCGAAAATGGTGCTGGCCGACATCCAGCTTGCTGACGGCAGCTCCGGGATCGACGCGGTCAACGAAATCCTGAAGTCTTCGAGCGTGCCGGTGATCTTCATCACCGCCTTTCCGGAACGGCTTCTCACCGGCGAACGCCCGGAACCGGCCTTCCTGGTCACCAAGCCGTTCAATCCGGACATGGTGAAGGCCTTGATCAGCCAGGCGCTGTTCTTCAACGAAGCCGTCAGGGCCGCTGCTTGATCCCATCGGCGGCAGTCGGGCCGGCAGGCCGGAACAATATACAACAGGTGGGCGTTCTGGCGCATCCGAAGAGGAAAACCCATGTTGTATTATGCTCTTGTCTGCCTGCTCGTGGCGATTGTCACCGGTGCGCTCGGCTTCAGCGGCATAGCGGGAACGGCAACGGGTCTCGCCCAGCTCCTGTTTTTCCTCTTTCTCGCACTGCTGCTGATATCGCTGGTCGTCGGGTTGTTCCGGCGCGTTTGACGTCCTATAAAAGGCGGATAATCATGCTCATAAATGCGGGTATCCATGCGTTCGGCAGGCGCCCAGTTTTCCCAGCTAGCCCGCGGACGGAGTGAGGAATTTGGTGCATCCCCTGACATGGCAGCAGGCTGGTCAGAGTGATGACAAGTTACGTGAATTTTTCATGCCGGCACTCGTGGATCTCGGCGCCAGCATCATGATCCAGGACGCCGGCCGGAATTACCTCTTCGTCACGCATCTTCCGGAGGTCTGGGCTGTCGAGCATGTCAGGACACCCACAGATGTCAGCCTGTTCGGCGAGGAGGTCGGGGCAAAGCTCGCGACCCTCAAGGACGGCATGACGGAAGCCGGGCGCAAGGGCCATATCGAGATTACCATCGGCACCGAGCAGATTTACGAGTTCCGGGTCCAGACAGTGGAATTCTCCAATGGCGGCCTGCATTTCGTCACCACGATCATTGACCGCTCCGAGGAGCGTCACCGCGAGCGGCTGTTGCGCGCGCTGCTGCGGGAAGTCAGCCACCGCTCCAAGAACCTGCTCGCCATCATCCAGAGCATCGCGTTGCAGACGGCCCGTTATTCGGGCTCGCTGGAACTGTTTCTGCACAAGTTCCGGGGGCGGCTCTATTCCCTTTCGCAGAGCCAGGACCTGATCACCGATTCCAGCTGGCGCGGCGCCTACTTTTTCGAGCTGGTGCAGCAGCAGACGGAAAAATACCTGCCCGAGAACAAGCATCTGGTGCGCGTCCACGGCGACAATATTCTTCTGACGCCGAACGCTTCGCTGCATATCGGGCTGGCGCTGCATGAGCTGATCGTCAACGCTGTCAGCCACGGCTCGCTTTTGCGCAGCGGCAGGGTGATCAACGTCACCTGCACCCGCATGCATCTCAACGGCCATGACTCGCTCGAAATGATCTGGGACGAGGTGCTGGACGCCAGCCGGAGTCCCGAAGATACCGAGGACTCGCTGAAAGCGCATTTCGGCAGCACCGTGCTGGAACGTGTCGTTCCGGCCTCCGTCAACGGCAAGGCGCAATACGTCATCTCCAGCGACCGCATCAGCTATCGGCTGGTCTTCCCACTGGAGAGTGGCGGGGACTGAAAGAGAGTCGGTAGTGGTTAGTCGTTAGTGAGTAGTTTTCGAGGTCGGCCTGACGTCTCGCGACGAAGGTATTTGCTGAAATCCTGCGCTCTGTCGTAGCGATCATCACCCACTACCCACAAAACTGAGCTGGCTCGGTTCCGATTGACGGAGCCGAGCCAGTTCGTCTCTTCGAGGGGGATTGAAGAGTATGTCCGAAGGCTTTGTAGGGCGGGGGACGGGGGGTCGCCTTCGAACATTCATATAACGAGCGCCCCGGAAATAGGTTCCGGCAGTTCGAAACTTTTTTTGAAATTTTTTGAGGGCTGTTTTTGGGGCTGGGCCGAACGAAAAATGGCGGCTTTGCAGCCGCCATTCGGATCGAGCCGGTGTCCGTAAGATCAGTGCTTGAGTGCCCTTGGGTCGAGCGCGTCGCGGATAGCGTCTCCCATGTAGTTGACGCTGAGCACCGTGGCGGAGATTGCCAGTCCCGGCCACAAAACGCGCGAAGGCGTGAGCTGCAGGAAGTTTGCCCCATCGAACAACAGCCGCCCCCAGGTCGGGAAGTCCGAGGGAAAACCGAGGCCGAGGAAGCTCAGCGCCGATTCCGTGATGATCGCCGAGGCGATGCCCAATGTCGCGGAAACCATGATCGAGCTCAGCACGTTCGGCAGGATGTGCTTGAGGATGATCCGATACTCCCGCATGCCGCTCGATTTCGCCGCCAGGATGAATTCTTGGCTTTTGACGGCCAGCACGTCGCCGCGCACGATCCGGGCGGTGTGCATCCAGCTGGTGATCCCGATCACGAAGACGATCAGGATGAAGATGCCGGTTTCGGGCCCGAATGCAGCCCGCAGCGTATCGCGGAACAGCATCAGGATGACGAGCAGCAGCGGCAGCAGCGGCAAGGCCAGGAACAGGTCGGTGATGCGCATCAGCGGCCCGTCGAGCCTGCGGATATAGCCGGAAACCACTCCGACCAGCGTCCCGAGGAAGAGCGCCAGCAGCATGGCCGTGATGCCGACCGCAAGCGAGATGCGGCCGCCGGCGAGCACCTGGGCAAGCATGTCCTTGCCCAGGTTGTCGGTACCGAACGGATGAGCCAGAGACGGCCATTGGTTCTTGTCGCGTATGTTGATGGCGTTCGGGGCCACGCGGTGGATATACGGGCCGACGAAGACCGCCAGGACTATGAAGGTAAAGACGATAAGCCCGACGACGCCGCCTCTATGGGCACGGAACTGGCGCCAGATGTCTGCAAGGGCCGATCGGGTGGGAGTTGCCGCCTTGGCGGGCGGCGCGGTTGCGACGGTCGCATCAGTCATAACGGATCCTCGGGTCAAGAATGCCGTAGAGCACATCGGCGATGAGGTTGAAGAGCACGATCAGCACCGCGAAGATGAAGGTCAGGGTCTGAACGAGGGGGATATCGGCACCCTGGACGGCGATGATCAGAAGTTGGCCTAGGCCATTCACGCGAAAGATCTGCTCGGTAATGATGGCGCCCGAGAAGATCGTCGGCACGCCGAGCGCGATCACGGTGACGACCGGGATCAGGCTGTTGCGCAAAACGTGGATCAGCAGAACCGACTTTTCCTTGACGCCCTTGGCCCGCGCCGTGCGCACGTAGTCCTGGTGCAGGTTGTCCAGCATCGAGGCCCGCACGAAGCGGGTGATCTGCGACGCGTTGAAGAGCGACAGCACCGCCACCGGCAAGGCCATCTGCTTGATCTGCTGGACGAAGCTCGAGAAGTCGGTGACGACAAGGTTGGTGTCATAGACCGACGGGAACCATTGCAGATAGGAGGAGAAGATCACCACCAGCAGCACGCCGGTGAAGAAGGTCGGTACCGAATAACCGACCATCGACACGAACGTGCCGATCTGGTCGAAGATCGAATACTGCTTGTAGGCGGAGATGACGCCAATCGGAACGGCGATCAACACTCCGAACACATAGGCGAGACCGACGACCCACAGCGTCTGGGGCAGGCGCTGGACGATCAGGTCGACCACCGGGCTTCTGGTCGCCCAGGAAAGCACCCGCATGCGGTTTCCATCGCCGAACTGCCAACCGGTCATGCGTTCGAGGATGTTGAGGGGTTCGTTGATGAAGAATTGCTGCAGCCAATAGAGGTAGCGGAAGAAGAACGGCTGATCGAGGCCGAGCGATGCGCGGATCTGTTCGCGGACCTCTGGCGGGATCGTCAACGGCAGGTCGCCGGTGGGATCGTTGGGTGCAAGATCAAGCAGCGCGAAAATGACGAAGCTGATGATCAGCAACGTCGGGATTGCGAAGAGCAATCGCCGCAAAGTGTATGTGAACATCCATTAGTCTCCAGACTAGCACGGAGAAGAAAATGCGGGCGCCGGGCCTGCCCCTGGGGCAGGCCCGGCGATCGGCATTACTTCGCGCGCGACCAGTCGGCGACGTTCCACAGTTCGCTGTCCCACGCATTCATCTTCACGCCGGCGAGCTTGAGAGAATGCGAGGAGACGCTGCCGCGATGGACGAGCGGGATATGCGCGCCTTCCTCGGTCAGCATGTCGTTGAGCTGTTTGGCAAGCGCGGCGCGCTTGTCGAGTTCGGCGGTCTTGGAGAGTTCGCCGACCAGCTTGTCATAGGCCGGGTTGCAGTAACGCGGGATGTTCTGGCCCTGCCAGCCGTTCGCCGGGCTAGGCACCTTGTCGCACAGCCATTCTGCGAGATACTTTTCCGGGTCGGTGCCGTCGAAGTTGTTGGTGTACATTTCGACGTCGGCATAGAACTTTTGGAAGGTGTCCGGGCTTGCCGGATCGCCGCCGAAGAAGACCGAGGCGCTGGCATTGCGCAATTCGGCACCAACGCCGATCTGTGACCACATGTCCTTCACCAGTTCCTGGGTCGCCTGGCGAACCGAATTGGTGGAGGTCGCGTAGAGGTAGGAGAGCTTCACGCCGTTCTTGGCGCGGATGCCATCCGGACCCTTCTTCCAGCCGGCATCGTCAAGCAGCTTGTTGGCTGCCACGAGATCCTGCTTCAGGCACCAGCTGTCGTTCTTGGTGGAAGCGACTGCTGCCGGTGCGGGCACGATGTTGCAGGTCGCCTTGCCGGCTGCGCCGTAACCGGCCTCGACGATGATGTCGCGGTCGATGGCGAGCGAAAGCGCGCGGCGGACTGCCGGGTCGGAGAGCGACGGATGCGGGCCAGCGTCCTTGGTGGAACGCTTTGCGCCAAGCGACGGATCGGCATTGTAGTGGTTGAGGTTGATACGTTCGACCTGCGTGCCGAAGGACGTCACCAACTTGCCCTTGCCGGCGGCAACCATCTTGGCGAGGATTTCCGGCTCTACCTGCATGTTCCAGGCATAGTCGTATTCGCCGGTTTCGAGAACGGCGCGCGCGGCCGACGCTGCATCACCGCCACCCTTGAGGGTGACCGACGCGAAGGCCGGCTTTGCCGTATCGCGGTAGTTCGTGTTGGCGGTCAGCGTGATGACGTCGTTCGGCTTGAATTCCTTGACGACGAAAGGACCGGTGCCGATCGGGCCGAAATTGGCGGAGGTGCAGCCCGGGGCCTTGGCGCCGACGCAGTTTTCGAACTGCTTCTTCTGGATGACCGGCGACTGCGCGCCGACGAAGGCGCTGTAGGGATAGGGTTTCGGTTCGGTGAATGTGATCTTGACCGTCTGCGGATCGGGCGCCTCGACGCTCTTGACGCCCTCGTACTGGGCGGCCTGGGCGCAACCGCCGTCCGGCGCGATGCAGTATTTCCAGGTGAAGATGACGTCGTCAGCGGTAAAAGGCGTGCCGTCCGACCACTTGACCCCTGGCTTGATCTTCCAGGTCATGCTCATCAGGTCCTTGGCGACGCCGCCGTTTTCGACGGTCGGAATCTCGGTGACCAGCGTCGGCACGAGCCCGCCCTTTTCGTCGTAGCGGGCGAGCGGTTCGATCACCATCGAGGACGCGTAGACTTCCTTGGTGCCGCCGGAGAGGTAGGGGTTCATCGTTGAAACGGCCTGCCAGAACAGGATCTTCAGATCCCCGTCAGTGCCGGGGGCCGCGTAGGCGGCCGAGCCTGCGAAGGCCAGGGCGGCTACGGTGCCGGCCAGAAGAAGTTTGAGGTTTTTCATGCTGCTATTCCCCTTATCGTTCTCTTATGAGTTGTGGTTGGGCATGCCGGTCAAGCCGGCTTTTTATGCCTCGGGACTGCGAAGTCGCCTTCCTCAACTTATTGACTTCGCAGCGTATTTCTTGTCCGTTCCTCCTCCGAAACTAGCTTAAGAACAAGTTTCATCCTGCCGCTTTTGGCGAGCATGATCAAATTTTGAGCCATCTAAGCATAGGCCTATTTTCCGTTCAAGCCGGAAAATTGAAGCTTGCAAAATCGTGTCTTCGCGTCGCAATATCCGCTCCGACCAGAGTGGGAAACAGCAAGAAAACAATGAGGTCTGCGTAATGCCAGTCATCAATCGCGTCGCGGAAATGCAGGATCAGGTCGCCGAATGGCGGCGCCATCTTCACGAGAATCCGGAGCTGCTCTACGACGTTCACGAGACCTCGAAATTCGTCGCCGAGAAGCTGAAGGCATTCGGTTGCGACGTCGTCGAGACCGGCATCGGCCGCACCGGCGTCGTCGGCATCATCAAGGGCAGCCAGGGCGATGGGCCGGTGATCGGTTTCCGCGCCGACATGGACGCGCTGCCGATCCTCGAAACCTCCGGCAAGCCCTGGGCTTCCAAGACGCCCGGCAAGGCGCATTCCTGCGGCCATGACGGCCACACCGCCATGCTGCTCGGCGCGGCTCAATACCTAGCCGAGACCCGCAATTTCAAAGGCTCGGTCGCGGTGATCTTCCAGCCGGCGGAAGAGGGCGGCGCGGGCGCGCTGGCGATGATCAACGACGGCATGATGGAGAAGTTCGACATCAAGGAAGTCTACGGCATGCATAACGAGCCGAAGCTTCCGGTCGGCAGTTTCGCCACCCGCAAGGGCGGCATCATGGCGGCCGCCGACACGTTCGAGATCACCGTCCACGGCCGCGGCAGCCATGCCGCACAGCCGCACAATTCGATCGATCCGATCCTGATTTCCTCGCATATCGTGCTGGCGCTGCAGTCGATCGTCTCGCGAGAGACCGATCCCCTGAAGTCGCTCGTCGTCACCGTCGCCTCGATCCACGGCGGCGAGGCGAGCAACGTCATCCCCGCCTATGTCAAGATGGCCGGAACGGTGCGCACGCTGCTGCCGGAAACCCGCGATTTTGCCGAGAAGCGCCTGAGCGAAGTGGCGCAATCGACCGCGATCGCCCATGGCGCGACGGCCGATATCATGTATCGCCGCGGTTATCCCGTCACCTTCAACCACGATAACGAGACGGATTTCGCCGTCGAGGTCGCGGCCAAGGTTGCCGGCCCCAAGGCCGTGCAGACCGGCATGGCACCGCATATGGGCGCCGAAGATTTTTCCTACATGCTGGAGAAGCGCCCGGGCGCCTTCATCTTCATCGGCAATGGCGAGACCGCCAGCCTTCACAACGCTGCCTACGATTTCAACGACGAGGCAATTCCCTTTGGCGTCAGCTACTGGGTCACGCTCGCCGAAACCGCGCTCGCCGCCTGATCCGAAGGAGATTTCCATGCTGCTTTCCGGCACTTCCATGGAACAGGGCGGCGGTTCGGTGACCCCCGTCCTGTCTGTCCGCAATCTGTCCACCTCGTTCCGGGTGAACGACGAATGGCGCACCGTGGTGCGCAACATCTCATTCGACGTGGCACCGCGCGAGACGGTGGCGATCGTCGGCGAATCGGGCTCGGGCAAGAGCGTCACTTCGCTGTCGATCATGCGGCTGCTGCCGAAGAATTCGAGCAGGATCGAAGGCCAGGTCTTCCTCAACGGCCGCGAATTGCTGTCGCTGCAGGAAGAGCAGATGCGCCGCGTGCGCGGCAAAGACATCTCGATGATCTTCCAGGAGCCGATGACCTCGCTCAACCCGATCTTCCCGATTGGCAAGCAGATCGCCGAGGCGCTGACGGTCCATACCGACATCAGCAATGCCGATGCTAAGAAGGAAGTCATCCGCCTGCTCGAAAAGGTGCGTATCCCCAACGCCTCGTCGCGTTTTGACGAATATCCGCACCAGTTTTCCGGCGGCATGCGCCAGCGCGTTATGATCGCCATGGCACTGGCGGCGAGACCTAAGTTGCTGATCGCCGACGAGCCGACCACCGCGCTCGACGTCACCATCCAGGGCCAGATCCTCGACCTCATCAAGGTGCTGCAGGAAGAGGAGGGCATGTCGGTCCTGTTCATCACGCACGACATGGGCGTGGTGGCCGAAGTCGCCGACCGCACCATCGTCATGTATCGCGGCGATGCGGTGGAGACGGGCGAGACCAGCGACATCTTCCACCGCGGCCAGCATCCCTATACCCGCGCACTTCTGTCCGCCGTGCCGCGTCTCGGCTCGATGGGCGAGCGCAATCTGCCGTTGCGTTTCCCGATCGTCGATATCAAGACCGGCGAACAGATGCTGCTTGCCGACGTCACCGACACGGTCGGCAAGGGCAAGACGCCGATCCTGGACGTCAAGGACCTGACCACCCGGTTCGACATCCATTCCGGCCTGTTCGGCCGCAAGTCCGGCGCGGTCCATGCGGTAGAAAAGGTCTCCTTCGATCTGTTCCCGGGCGAGACGCTGTCACTCGTCGGCGAATCAGGCTGCGGCAAGTCGACCACCGGCCGCTCCGTCACTCGCCTGATCACGCCGACCAGCGGTGAGGTCACCCTCGACGGCTATGAGGTTATGAAGCTTGACCAGCCGACGCTGCGCCAGATGCGCCGGTCGATCCAGATGGTCTTCCAGGATCCGTTCGCCTCGCTGAACCCGCGCATGAGCGTCGGTTCGGCGGTCATGGAGCCCTATATCGAGCACGGCCTCGGGACCAAACAACAGGCCCGCGACAAGGCGGCGAGCCTGATGGAGAAGGTCGGCCTTTCTGCCGACATGATGAAGCGCTTCCCGCACGAGTTTTCCGGCGGCCAGCGTCAGCGCGTCGCGATCGCCCGCGCGCTGATGCTCGACCCGAAGATCATCGTGGCCGACGAAGCGGTCTCGGCGCTCGACGTGTCGATCAAGGCGCAGGTCTGCAACTTGCTCCTCGACCTGCAGCAGAGCCTCAATCTGGCCTTCCTGTTCATCAGCCACGACATGGCGGTGGTCGAACGGGTCAGCCACCGGGTGGCGGTCATGTATCTCGGCGAGATCGTCGAGATCGGCCCTCGTGCGGCAGTGTTCGAGAACCCGCAGCATCCTTATACGCGGAAGCTGATGTCCGCCGTGCCGATTCCGGATCCGTCCCGCCGGCGGATCAAGCGCAACATGTCGACCGACGAAATCAAGAGCCCGATCCGCCCGGTCAACTACGTGCCGCCGAAGCGGGAGTATCGCGAGGTGAGCGCGGGGCACGTGGTGCAGGTGGCCTGAGGCGTTTTCCACGCTGTGATTGATCGCTGAATTTGCCGGTCGCCCGGATTTCTGGTATCTTTGTGGTGTCAGAAATCCGGGCGGTTTGCCGTCTTGATATGAGGATACTTTCTCACATGAGCGACAAGGACACGATCCGGCAACGCACGCTTGAAGCGGCGCACCTCCAAATGATCGAGGGCAATCCCCTCGATGCGGAGCAGATCGCGATGTTCGAAATGTTCGACCGCGAGGGTTGGTCGCCGGAACGCCAGAGGGCTTACATTCTTGAGCGAGCCCGTGCCGCCGCTGCACAGCAAGCGGCGGAATGAGCGACGATCCTTACGTCTATCCAGGGACTGGTGTTCTCCGAAACAAGCTCGGCCTAACCGACGCTGACAAGCTCGACTATTACGAGCGCGAAATCGTGACCATGCGAGCCCGCGAAGGTATCCCGCAAGGCGACTTCGATCTCAAGCACCTGAAGGCAATCCACCGCCATCTCTTCCAGGATATCTATGAATGGGCGGGACAGATTCGCACCGTCGAGATTTTCAAGGGCGAGAGCCAATTCCAGTTCCGGCAATATATCGAAACCGGTATGGCAGATGTTCACCGCCGCATCGTGAAGTCCGATTTTCTGCAAGATCTGGAGCGATCGGTGTTCGCGGCGGAGGCAGCCCGGATCATCGGTGATGTGAACTACGTCCATCCTTTTCGCGAGGGGAACGGCCGCACCCAGCTGCAATATCTGAAACAGCTTTCTGAGCGGGCAGGCCATTCGCTCGACCTGACCAAGATCGATGCGGCCGGATGGCTGGAGGCGTCGAAAGAGGCTCATCGCGCCCGATACGATCTCATGGAGCGGGTGATAGACGATGCGCTGCGCATGGCGTGAGGGAGTGGTCGTCACGAGGTTCCCCTCAGGCTATATTATAAAGGTTGCATTGCTCCGCCCCTGCCGTTCCAACCGTTTGACAGACCATCCGAAACCATGGCAGCAACAGGTGGAGGAGAATTTCTGCCATGGCAAAACGGTCTGATACGCAAGGGCGGCTCGACGATGCGGCGCGGGCCGGCTGGCTCTATTATGTCGCGGGGCGGACCCAGGACGAGATCGCCGCGGCCATGAGCATTTCGCGGCAGTCGGCCCAGCGGCTGGTGTCGCTCGCGGTTGCCGAACGGCTGATCAAGGTGCGCCTTGACCACCCGATCGCCGCCTGCCTGGAACTCGCCGAGGGCTTGCGCAAGAAATACGACCTCAAGCATGTCGAAGTGGTGCCGAGCGATCCGGTGGGGGGCTCCAGCACCGTCGGGATCGCAGAAGCCGGCGCCGCCGAGATTGAACGCTGGCTGAAGCGCCCGGACCCGATCGTCATCGCGGTCGGCACGGGTCGGACGCTGAAGGCTGCCGTCGACCAGCTGCCGCCAATGGAGTGCCCGCAGCACCGTATCGTGTCGCTGACCGGCAATATCGGGCCGGACGGATCGGCCGCCTTCTACAACGTCATCTTCTCGATGGCGGACGCCATCAAGGCGCGGCATTTTCCGATGCCGCTGCCGGTTCTCTGTTCCTCCGCCGAGGAGCGCGTGACCCTGCACGACCAGGCGCTGGTGCGCTCGACGCTCGAACTCGGGGCGCAGGCGGACGTTACCTTCGTCGGCATCGGCGAGCTTGGGCCCGACGGGCCACTCTGCGTCGACGGCTTCCTCGGCAAGGAGGAAATGCAAAAGCTCGTCCGGGAAGGTGCAGCCGGCGAGATCTGCGGCTGGGTCTATGACAATCAGGGCCGGCTTCTCGCCAATTCCATCAACGATCGCGTCGCCAGCGTGCCGATCCCCTCGCGGGAGACCTCCTCCGTCATCGGTCTGGCGCAGGGGCGCCGGAAGTTCCAGGCGATATCCGCCGCGCTCAAGGGCAATATCATCAACGGCGTGATCACCGACGAGGCGACTGCGGAGCAATTGCTCGATCGTTGAGCAAAAATTACATGTAGCGAAATCAATCAGATAACCAATATCTGCTGCATTGCAGCGACGATTGGTGATTGACTTCCTTCGCCATTATGTGGGTAATTGCCCATGAGCAAAGCGAATGCTCGTTACTCATCTTCTGGGAGGAAGATATGACATTGAAGACGATTTTGCTGGGCGCCTGCTCGGCGCTGGCGCTTGCCAGCCTTTTCTCCACCGCGGCTTCGGCTGAAACCCTTACCATCGCGACTGTCAACAACGGCGACATGGTCCGCATGCAGGGCCTGACTTCCGAGTTCACCAAGGCGAACCCGGATATCCAGATCAACTGGGTCACGCTGGAAGAAAACGTGCTGCGCGAGCGGGTCACCACCGACATCGCCACCAAGGGCGGCCAGTACGACATCCTGACGATCGGCAATTACGAAGTTCCGATCTGGGCCAAGCAGGGCTGGCTCCTCGAGCTGAACAAGCTCGGCGACAAGTACGACACCAACGACATCCTGCCGGCGATCAAGGGCGGTCTGACGGTCAACGGCAAGCTCTATGCGGCGCCGTTCTACGGCGAGTCCGCGATGATCATGTATCGCAAGGACCTGTTCGAGAAGGCCGGCCTCAAGATGCCGGAAAACCCGACCTGGGAATTCATCGGCGATGCGGCCCGCAAGATCACCGACCGCAAGACCGACGTGAACGGCATCTGCCTGCGCGGCAAGGCCGGCTGGGGCGAGAACATGGCGTTCATCACGGCGCTCACCAACTCGTTTGGCGGCCGCTGGTTCGACGAAAAGTGGACGCCGCAGTTCGACCAGCCGGAATGGAAGGCAGCGCTGCAGTTCTACGTGGACCTGATGAAGGATGCCGGCCCGTCCGGCGCATCCTCGAACGGCTTCAACGAAAACCTGACGCTGTTCCAGCAGGGCAAATGCGGCATGTGGATGGACGCCACCGTGGCTGCCTCCTTCGTTTCCAACCCGAAGGATTCCAAGGTTGCCGACAAGGTGGGTTACGCGCTCTTCCCGGTGAAGGGCGAGATGAAGAACCATGGCAACTGGCTGTGGTCGTGGAACCTCGCGGTTCCGAACTCTTCGAAGAAGGCTGACTCGGCGCAGAAGTTCATCTCCTGGGCAACCAGCAAGGAATATACCCAGCTCGTCGCCGCCAAGGAAGGCTGGGCCAACGTTCCTCCGGGCACCCGCACCTCGCTCTACAACAACGCGGACTATCAGAAGGCCGCCGCCTTCGCAGCCCCGACCCTTGCTGCGATGGGCGCTGCCGATATCACCAAGCCGACCGTCAAGCCGGTGCCCTATACCGGTGGTCAGTTCGTGGCGATCCCTGAATTCCAGGCGATCGGCACCAATGTCGGCCAGCTGTTCTCGGCGGTCGTCGCCGGCCAGTCCACGGTCGCCGATGCGCTTGCCCAGGCCCAGACGGCGACGACGCGCGAAATGAAGCGCGCCGGTTATCCGAAGTAAGCTCCAGAGCCACGGCTGTCCGGCAATCCTGCGCCGGACAGCCGGATCTTGGCCGAGATCATCCGCCTTGAGGATTTGAGGCGGGCCGGTGATCAGGCGAGGCAATCCGGCAACAACCAGACAACAACAAAAACCTGCATCCTGCGTCGGTCTCCTTCCCCAAAAGAAAAAGGCGCGGGATAACTGGAACGACCACGTTCCATGGGAGGGCGTCGATATGGCAACGCAAAACACCAAGACGTTGGCGCGCCTGATGATGGCGCCCTCCGTTCTGCTTCTTCTCATCTGGATGATCGTACCGCTGGCGATGACGCTATGGTTCTCGTTCCAGAACTACAATCTGCTCGATCCGTCCAATGTCAGCTTCACGGGTCTGTTCAACTACGAGTTCTTCTATACCGACCCCGCCTTCTTCCAGTCGATCTGGAACACGCTGGTCATCGTCGGCGGTGTGCTGTTGATCACCGTCATCGGCGGTATCGCCATCGCACTCCTCCTCGACCAGCCGATCTTCGGGCAGGGTATCGTCCGTATCCTGATCATATCGCCCTTCTTCGTGATGCCGCCGGTTGCGGCGCTCGTCTGGAAGAACATGATCATGAATCCGAGCTACGGGGTATTTGCCGATATCTCGAGGTTCTTCGGGCTCCGGCCGGTCGACTGGTTCGCGCAATATCCGCTGTTTTCGATCGTCGTCATCGTCGCCTGGCAATGGTTGCCGTTCGCAACGCTCATCCTGTTGACCGCGCTGCAGTCGCTCGACGGCGAGCAGAAGGAAGCGGCGGAGATGGACGGCGCCAATTTCCTCAACCGGTTCGTCTATCTCGTGCTGCCGCATCTCGCCCGGTCGATCACCGTCGTCATCCTCATCCAGACGATCTTCCTGCTCGGCGTCTATGCGGAAATCCTGGTCACCACCAATGGCGGCCCCGGTTACGCTTCCACCAACCTCGCCTTCCTGATCTACCGCACGGCGCTCCTCGGCTACGATGTCGGCGGCGCCTCGGCAGGCGGCATTATCGCAGTCGTGCTCGCCAATATCGTCGCCTTCTTCCTGATGCGCGCCGTCGGCAAGAACCTGGACCGGTAGGAGAAGATCATGGCACGCAACGTCACGACAAAACACAAGATCACCGCCACGGTCGCCGCCTGGATCGTCGCGCTGATCATCTTCTTCCCGATCCTCTATACGATCATCACCAGCATCAAGACCGAGCCGGAAGCGATCGCGGGTTTCAGCCTGTGGCCGTCCGGCACGTTCGAGAACTACATCACCGTCCAGACCCAGCGCGATTACCTGAAGCCGTTCATGAACTCGGTGATCCTGTCGGTCGGCTCCACCATCCTGGCGTTGATCATCGCGATCCCGTCGGCCTGGGCCATGGCTTTCTCGCCGACCAAGCGCACCAAGGACATCCTGATGTGGATGCTCTCCACCAAGATGATGCCGGCGGTCGCGGTTCTGGTGCCGATCTACCTTCTGTTCCGCGATTTCGGCCTGCTCGACAGCCGCATCGGCCTGACAGTGATGCTGACGCTGATCAATCTGCCGATCGTGGTGTGGATGCTTTATACCTACTTCCGCGAAATCCCGGGCGAAATCCTGGAAGCGGCGCGGATGGATGGGGCGGGGCTCTGGCAGGAGATCGTCTACGTGCTGACGCCGATGGCGGTGCCGGGCATTGCCTCGACGCTGCTCCTCAACATCATCCTCGCCTGGAACGAGTCGTTCTGGACGATCCGGCTGTCGACCACCAATGCGGCGCCGCTGACGGCCTTCATCGCCTCGTTCTCCAGCCCGCAAGGCCTGTTCTGGGCGAAGCTTTCGGCCGCGTCCACCATGGCGATCGCGCCGATCCTCATCCTCGGATGGTTCTCACAGAAACAACTCGTTCGCGGCCTCACGTTTGGCGCGGTTAAGTAAGGAAAACGGACATGGGCAGCATCACGCTCCAAAAAGTGTCGAAAGTGTTCGGCGAGGCCAAGGTCATTCCGTCGATCGATCTCGAAATCACTGACGGCGAATTCGTCGTCTTCGTCGGCCCATCCGGTTGCGGCAAGTCCACGCTGCTGCGCCTGATTGCAGGGCTGGAAGATGTCAGCGGCGGACATATCCTGATCGACGGCAAGGACGTCACCCAGTCTGCCCCCGCTGAACGCGGCCTGGCGATGGTGTTCCAGTCCTACGCGCTCTATCCGCATATGAGCGTGCGCAACAACATCGCCTTCCCGTTGAAGATGGCGAAGATGGAGAAATCCGCGATCGACAAGAAGGTGACGGATGCGGCCCGCGTGCTGAACCTCACCGACTATCTCGAACGGCGCCCCTCGCAGCTTTCCGGCGGCCAGCGCCAGCGCGTCGCGATCGGCCGGGCGATCGTCCGCGAGCCTTCGGCCTTCCTGTTCGACGAGCCGCTTTCCAACCTCGATGCCGCATTGCGCGGCACGATGCGGCTGGAGATCAGCGACCTGCACCACCAGCTCAAGACGACGATGGTCTACGTCACCCACGACCAGGTCGAAGCGATGACCATGGCCGACAAGATCGTGGTGCTGAACCGAGGCAATATCGAGCAGGTCGGTTCGCCGCTCGATCTTTACAGGAGCCCGCGCAACCTGTTCGTTGCCGGCTTCATCGGCTCGCCGCACATGAACTTCGTCGACGGTGCCTATGCGCAGTCGAAGAATGCCAAGACCGCCGGCATCCGGCCGGAACACTTGAACCTTTCCAAGGACAGCGGCATCTGGCGCGGCACCGTGAAGGTCGCCGAACATCTCGGCGCCGATACGTTCCTGCATCTCGATGTCGAGGGCATCGGCCAGATCACCGCGCGCTGCGACGGGGAGTTCGGCGCCTATCACGGTGACACGGTCTACATGACGCCCGATGAGGCCAAGCTGCATCGGTTCGACGACAAGGGCCTCGCCCTGAAGGCCTGACGGGCCATATCGGAGTAAAGATAATGACTGTGAAGCTTTCGCTGGCGAGCTTGAAGGACGCTGCGACCACCGCCGCGGTGCCGGCCTATCACCCCAAGGGCCTGACTGCCGGCATCGTGCATTTCGGCGTCGGCAATTTCCACCGCGCCCACCAGGCGATCTATCTCGACGACCTGTTCAACACCGGCAAGGCGCATGACTGGGCAATCATCGGCGCCGGCGTCATGCCGTCCGACGGTGCCATGCGCGACAAGCTGAAGGCGCAGGACTACCTCACCACCGTCGTCGAGCAGGACAATAACAAGACCGCCGCCCGGATCACCGCGCCGATGATCGACATCATCGCTCCCGGCGAGGTCGCGATCCTGATCGAGACGCTGGCAGACCCGAAGATCCGTATCGTTTCGATGACGATCACCGAAGGCGGGTATTTCATCGACGCTTCCGGCCGGTTCAATCCCGCCCACCCGGCAATCGCCGAGGACGGCCGGAACCCTTCGAGCCCGAAAACCGTCTTCGGCCTGATCCTCGCCGGCCTCAAGGAGCGCAAGGCACGCGGCGTCACACCCTTCACCATCATGTCCTGCGACAACATTCCCGGAAACGGCGAGGTGACGGAGAACGCGATTATCGGGCTTGCCCGGCTTTCCGATCCGGACTTCGCCCATTGGATTCACGAGAACGTCGCCTTTCCCAGCTCGATGGTCGACCGCATCACGCCGGCGACCGGCCAGCGCGAGATCGACATCCTCAGACAAGATTTCGGCATCGACGACAACTGGCCTGTTTTCTGCGAGGAATTCAAGCAGTGGGTGATGGAGGACAAGTTCCCTGCCGGCCGGCCGCGGCTGGAGGAGGTCGGCGTCCAGTTCGTGCCGGACGTGGCACCCTATGAGTTGATGAAGATACGCATCCTCAACGGCGGGCATGCAGCCATTGCCTATCCGGCTGCCCTTCTCGACATCCATTTCGTGCACGAGGCGATGGAGCACAGGCTGATCCGCGGCTTTCTGGAAAAGCTGGAGAAGGACGAGATCATTCCGGTCATCCCGCCGGTGCCGGATACCAATCTCGTCGACTACTACAAGCTGATCGAGCGGCGGTTCTCCAACCCGAAGATCGGCGATACCATCCCCAGGCTGGCGCAGGACGGCTCCAATCGCCAACCGAAATTCATCCTGCCCTCGACGGCCGACCGGCTCGCCAAGGGGCAGGACATCATTGGCCTGTCGCTGGTCTCGGCGCTGTGGTGCCGCTACTTCGCCGGCATTTCCGATAGCGGCAAGGAGATCGTCTTCAACGACGCCAGCGCCGACCGCCTGAACGCTGCGGCGCTGAAAGCCAAGGATAACCCGGACGCCTTCCTTGCGCTTGGCGATATCTTCGGCGAGGTTGCGAAATCCGAGCTGTTCCGCACCCGCTTTGCGCATGCGCTGAAGACGCTCTGGGAGCAGGGGACGGCAAAGACGCTCGAGCTCTATCTCGACGGCAAGCTTGTCAAATAGCGGGTGATGGACGTGCAACAGTCGGCGGGACCACTGGTGATCTTCGATTGCGACGGGGTTCTCGTCGACAGCGAGCCGGTTTCCGTGCGCGTGCTGGTCGATGCGCTGCGCCGCAAGGGGGTCGAGATGGACGCGGCGGAGGCCTATCGCCGCTTCCTCGGCCGCAGCCTCGGCACCGTCACCAAGACGATGCGCGAGGAATTCGGCGTCGAGGCCGACGATACGTTTCTCGAAGACATGCGCCACGATCTCTATGCCCGCTTCCGCGCCGAACTGCAGCCGATGCCGGGCATTGCCGAGACCTTGGACACGTTAGGTTTCCGTCGCTGCGTGGCGTCCTCCAGCCAGCCGGAGCGCATCCGCCTGTCCCTGTCGCTGACCGGCCTGATCGACAAGCTGGAGCCGAACATCTTTTCCGCCACGATGGTGGAAAAGGGCAAGCCGGCGCCGGATCTCTTCCTGCATGCGGCCAGCGAAATGAGCGCCGATCCCAAAAACTGCATCGTCATCGAGGACAGTCCCGCCGGTATTCAGGCGGGCCACCGCGCCGGCATGTCGGTCTTTGCCTTCGTCGGCGGTTCGCATGCCAGCGTTCCCGGCTACCGGGAGCAGATCGACGCGCTTTCGCCGGAAGTCGTGTTTGACGCCATGCCGGATTTGATCCACCTTGTCCAAAAACATATAGAGGGTCGCAGCGGCTCCGTTTCTTCGACCGTGCTTTAGTGCGATCCTTGGAACTGCAGGGCGACAAGGGACAGGAAACGAATCCGGATGCGTGATCACCTCGTTGCGGTCGATATCGGCACGGGCAGCGCCCGCGCCGGCGTCTTTGATCGCAGCGGGCGCCTGCTTGCCAAGGCCAAGCATCCGATCGCGATGTTCCGCCCCAGGCAAAACCACGCCGAACACGATTCCGAGGATATCTGGGCGGCTACCTGCCGCGCCGTCAGAGAGGCGATGGCGGAGGCGGGCATTGCCGCCGACCGTATTGCCGCGATCGGCTTCGATGCCACCTGCTCGCTCGTCGCCCGCGACCACGAGGGCAGGCCGCTTACGATATCCACGACCGGCAAGGCCAATCAGGACACCATCGTCTGGCTCGACCACCGGGCGATCAAACAAGCCGACCAGCTTTCCGCCACCGGCCATAAGGTGCTCGAATTTTCCGGTGGCTCGCTGTCGCCGGAGATGGAAATGCCGAAGCTGATGTGGCTGAAACAGCATCTGCCGCAAAGCTGGGCGAAGGCGGGCTATCTCTTCGACCTCGCCGATTTCCTCACCTGGAAGGCGACCGGCTCGCCCGCCCGTTCCCGCTGCACGCTGACTGCCAAATGGAACTACCTCGCCCACGAAACTCCAGGCTGGAGCGCCGATTACCTGGCGCTTGCCGGCCTCGAAGACCTGCTCGAAAAGGGCGGTCTGCCGGACGAGACGATAGCCGTCGGGGCAAGTCTGGGAAGCCTCAGCCGGCAGGCAGCCGAAGGGCTCGGCCTCGACACGAAGGTGCAGGTGGCCCCCGGCATGATCGACGCCTATGCCGGCGCCTTCGGCGTGCTCGGCGGGGTGTCGGGTGGTGCCTCGGGTGGCTCGACGCTCGAGACCAGCGTGGCGCTGATCGGCGGCACGTCGAGCTGCATCGTCGCCTTCACGAAAGATTCCAAGCCCGGCCGCAGCCTCTGGGGTCCCTATTACGAGGCGATCCTGCCCGGCCACTGGCTGGTCGAGGGTGGACAATCGGCGGCCGGCGCGCTGCTCGATCATATCGTGACGATGCACGCGGCCGGTGGTGAACCGACGGCGGAGCTGCACGGCCGCATCATCGCCCGCGTGGGAGAGTTGCGCAGCGAGACCGAGGGCGATATCGCCCCGAACCTCCACGTCCTGCCGGATTTCCATGGCAACCGCTCGCCGCTTGCCGACCCGCACGCGACCGGCGTCATCAGCGGCCTGACGCTCGACACCTCCTTCGACGGCCTCTGCCGGCTCTACTGGCGCACCTGTGTCTCGATCGCGCTCGGTATAAGGCACATTCTCGATGCGCTTTCGGGCTACGGCTACCGCTTCGAAACCCTCCACGTCACCGGCGGCCACGTCAACAACCCGCTGCTGGTCGAACTCTACGCCGACGTCACCGGCCGCAAGGTGGTGATCCCGGAGAACCGCGACGCGGTGCTGCTCGGCACGGCGATGGCGGCCGCGGTTGCCGGCGGCGTGTTCGGCTCGCTGTTCGAAGCGGGGCAGGCGATGGACGGCGGGGGGACGGAGCTGCTGCCGGACCCGACACGGGCCGAGCAGTACGGGCTGGATTACCGCCGGTTCCTGGCGATGGTCAGGCACCGTGAGGAGTTGCGGGGAATGGGGTAGGGAGGATGCCCGGCACGGCAAGACCGGGCGCTTCAGCGCATTTGCAGCCACCGCAACCGTCGAGACACCGCAGTCTAATAGTTCATCAGCAGGTTCGGAGCGCCCGAAGATCCGAAACGGGGCTGCACGCCGAGCAACGGCGCTGATCGACCGATGATCTCCTTGATCATCGGGGCGGCGGTGGATGCCGCCGTGCGTCCGCCGTGTTCCCCTGTCTGCGGAGCATCGATTATCGAAAGCACGATGTATTTGGGCCTGTCCATCGGGAAGGCTGCGACGAAGGCATTGAAATTGATATCCTTGGCATAACGTCCGTTGATCACCTTGTCGGCCGTGCCCGTCTTGCCGCCGACCTGGAAACCTTCGACCTGGGCGCCGCGTCCGGAGCCTTTCACGCCGTTCCAGGTGAACAGGTAGCGCATATCCGCGCTGGTGCCCTGCTTTATCACCGGGCGGGCAACCTGTTCGGCCTCTTCCCGGGAGCGGGGAAGAAACGTGGGAGGAACAAGAGTACCTCCATTGATCAGAGCGGCGGCGGCAACCGCCGTCTGCAGCGGCGTGGTTGCCACGCCATGGCCGAACGAGATTGTGACCGAGTTGATCTTCTTCCATGTCCGGGGCTGGGTTGGCGTTGCCACCCCCGGCATCTCGGTCTCCATCCTGGAGAGAAGCCCGAGCTTCGTGAGGAACTGCTGATGGCCGTCGATCCCGACCCTATCCGCAACCGCCGCGGTGCCGATATTCGATGAATACTGGAAGACTTCGGAGATCGTCAGCGGCCGGTTCTTTCCGCGGAAGTCCTTGATGGTGAAACCGCCCATGCGGATCGGCCGGGATGCATCAACGACGGAATTCAGGGTGATCTTGCCTTCGTCCAGCCCCATCGCCAGCGTGAAGCTCTTGAACGTCGAGCCCATCTCGAACGTGGCATTGCTTATCCGGTTGAACCAGCCCTTTTCGTAGTCCCTGTCGACACTACCGTCAGGCAGCATCCGGGACGGTTCGTTCGGGTCGTAGTCGGGCACCGATGCCATCGCCAGAACCTCGCCGGTATCGACATCAAGAACCACGGCGCCCGCAGCCTCGGCCCTATAGGCGGTCATCGCGTTCGCCACGACCTGGCGGACGATATTCTGGACGCGGAGATCGATGGAGAGCCTCACGGGTTCGAGCGGGACCCCGCCGGTCAGCCCGGCCAGGCGAAGGTCGCCAAGGCCCTGCTGATCCAGATATCGCTCCATCCCGGCGAGGCCCTGGTTGTCGACATTCACATGGCCGACGATGTGAGAGGCGGTGACGCCGCCTGGATAGAACCGACGTTTCTCCGGTCTGAATCCGATGCCGGGAATGCCGAGCGCCAGGATATCCGCCTGCTGTTTCGGGGTGAGTTGCCGCTTCAGCCACTGGAATGCGGTCTGCGATCTCAGCTTCTTGTGAGTTTCGCTCCAGTCGAGGTTGGGGATGACGAAGGCAAGCTTTTCGACGACCTCGTCCGCATCGACGATCCGGCGCGGGTCGGCGTAGAGCGAGGTCATGTTGAGGTCGGTGGCCAGCAGCGCTCCGTTGCGGTCGACGATGTCCGGCCTGGATGCGACGGGACTACTGAAAATTGCTCCCGTCGCGGCCGGTTCGGCAAGACCGTATTGGACAAGGCGCGCGCCGACGATGAAATAGATCGCAAGGAAGCCGGCGATCAGGATCCCAAGCCTCTGCCGTGCTTCTTTCTTCCGGCGCGCGCTTGCGCCCATGAAGGTCGCATTTTTCGCACCGACATTGCTCCTAACGATGAAATGTGCACGGCTTCTCAGCCGGACGACAAAAGAGATCATTCCGAACAAATCCAAAAAACATATCAGTCGAAGGCAAAAATCGAGCGGTTCGCCAGCCGCTGGATTGCAGCCTGCACGCGGTTGAACCGGAAGCCAACAGGAGAGTTCCTGGCGTGGCGGAGATGTTTAAAGTTGTATTAATATACAATTAAAGTTGTATTCGGCTGCGCGCGGAAGGTTAACCGACGCTTGTCGGGATTGGACGTGCCATCGCCATCTCTCTCTCTGCGCCGGTTGTGGTGGAGTACACGGCAACCTGTTCGAAGCAGGGAAGGCGATGGTGCGGCATCGGGACGAGTTGCGGGGGAAGGAGCGGGCTCGGTACTCCGGAGGCTCCTCGCAAAGGCTAATGCAGATGCCGCAACTTGTCGGGGTTGCGCACAATATAGATGGCCGTGATCTTCCCGTCCTCGATATCGAGCGCGGTCGTCTGCAGCTCACCGTCGGCCTCCATCGTGACGAAGCCCGGCAATCCGTTGACGAACCCGGCGCGAACGAGTGTGGAGCCTTTCTTCTGAAACTGATCCGCGAGATAGGCGTGCACTTTCATTACCGCCTCGAAGCCGAGAACGGGCTCCGTGGCCGCAGGGCGCTTGCCGCCACCGTCGGCATGAACGCTGACGTCTGCCGCCAACATGGCACCCAGCGCTGTCATGTCGCCGCTGCGCGAGGCGGCGAAGAAGGCTTCGGCAAGCTCGACGCCCCGTTTTTTGTCGACCTGGAAACGAGTTCTCGCCTCGCGAACATGGGTGCGCGCGCGGGCAGCAAGCTGGCGGCAGGCGGCCATGTCACGCTCGATGGTGGTTGCGACCTCCTCGAATCCCAGCCCGAAAACGTCGTGTAGCAGGAAGGCCGCGCGTTCGAGCGGTGAAAGGCGTTCAAGCGCCAGCATCAGCGGCAAGGTGACGTCCTCTTCCTTCTCCTCTTCCATGACCGGATCGGGAAGCCAGGGGCCGATATAGGTCTCGCGCTGTCGCCGCGCCGATTTCAGCTGATCGAGGCAGAGCCGCGTTACGGTGCGGCGCAGGAATGCCTCCGGTTCGCGTATCTCTTGGCGATCGGCCTTCATCCAGCGGATGAAGGCCTCCTGCACCATGTCCTCGGCGTCGGATACGGATCCGAGCATGCGGTAGGCGACGCGCATGAGCTTCGGACGCAGCGGGTCGAAGCTGGCTGCCGCGTCCGAACGGTCGAGACCCTGCATCAGGCGGCTGCCTGAGCGGTCTTGGCACCCGCGGCGTTGTTCCACAGGCCAAAGCCAACCGCCAGGCGGTTCCAGCCGTTGATGACATTGATCATCAAAGTCAGTTTCACCTGTTCCTCCTCCGTGAATTCGGCTTTCAGAGCCTCGTAGCTGCTTCCGGATGAATGACCTTCGGACAGCCGGGTCAGGGCTTCGGTCCAACCTAGCGCAGCGCGCTCGCGATCGGAATAGCATGGAGCTTCACGCCAGGCGGACAGCAGGTAGATGCGCTGCTCGCTCTCGCCCCGCGCCCGCGCTTCGATCGTGTGCATATTGATGCAGTTGGCGCAGCCGTTGATCTGCGAGGAGCGGATTTTTACGAGTTCGATGAGGCTGGGCTCGAGGCTCGCATCAACATCGGTCGAGACGCCCATCCAGGCCTTCATCAGCGAGGGAGCGGCGGCGAAAGGGTTAAGTCTGGCACTCATGGTTCGTTTCCTTCTGTTGGTTACGACACCATGACGAGACAGGATCCGCCCATGTGACATGCCCGCAAGATTTTTCCTGAATATCTGAGCGGGGAGCCGGCTGCGGTCGCTTCTCCTATATCCGCCATCTCACTCCTCCTTGCTCCGCCGCTCCCTCCCACCTACATCTCTCCCGCCAACCTGGAGACGCCGATGATCCTCGACGCCGCACGCCTTTCGCTCGCCAACCTTTTCGCACCCGAAACCCGTTCCGTGTTCTGGAAGACGCTGGGTCTCACCGCCCTTGTGCTGATCGGTCTCTGGTTCGCCCTGCGCGAAGTCTTCATCTTTTATGCCTGGCCGTGGTTCGCGGCCTTTTTCCCGGACCTGCCGGATTGGGCGGGTTGGCTGACCCTGTTTGCGGCGATTGCTGCCGGCATCGGGCTGGCGCTGGCGCTCGCTCTGCTGATCGCGCCGATCACGGCGCTGATCGCCGGCCTGTTCCTCGACGATGTCGCCGAAGTGGTCGAGAAGCGCGATTATCCGACCGATGTGCCCGGCAAGGCGATGCCGCTCGCCCAGGCGATCATCGGCTCGATCCAGTTTCTGGGCGTCGTCATCGTCGGCAATATCATCGCGCTCTTCCTGCTGTTCATCCCCGGCATCAACCTGATCGCCTTCTTCATGGTGAACGGCTATCTGCTCGGCCGGGAATTTTTCGAGTTCGCGGCGATGCGGTTTCGCACGCCTGCGGAAGCACGCGCCTTCCGCTCGAAACATTCCTCCACCGTGTTCCTGGCCGGCCTTCTGATCGCGTGTTTCCTGGCGGTCCCGATCGTCAACCTGCTGACCCCGCTGTTTGCCGCAGGCCTGATGGTGCATCTCCACAAGGCGGTCTCAAAGCGCGATCCCGGTTTCAAGCTTTAGGCGGGGAGGGCTCAGGGAGGCCGCAATCGCCGCTTTACTCGACGGGCTCGCCAATGAGCTGCTGCGGCAACTCGACAAGCGGCGCCGGCACGTCGACGGTCTTTTCCGGCGAGCGACAGAGATCGGCGATCACGCAGCGCTCGCATTCCGGTTTTCGCGCCTTGCAGCAATAACGACCGTGCAGGATCAGCCAGTGGTGGGCGTGGAAGAGATACTGGTCGGGGATCACCTTCAGGAGGTTCTCCTCAACTTCGTCGGGCGTCTTGCCCGGTGCCATCAGCAGCCGGTTGGCAATGCGGAATACGTGGGTATCGACCGCCAGCGTCGGCACGCCGAAGGCCATCGACATCACCACATTCGCCGTCTTGCGGCCGACGCCCGGCAGGCGGATCAGCTCTTCGCGCGTTTTCGGCACTTGAGAGCCGAACTCGTCGATCAGCATGCGACAGAGTGCGATGACGTTCTTCGCCTTGTTGCGATAGAGCCCGATCGTCTTGATATACTGGGTGACGCCTTCTTCACCCAGCGCGAGCATCTTTTCGGGCGTATCGGCGACCTTGAACAGTGCCCGCGTCGCCTTGTTGACGCCCGCATCGGTCGCCTGGGCGGACAGTGCCACCGCCACCACCAGCGTGAACGGGTTTACGTGCTCCAGCTCACCCTTCGGTTCCGGCCGCTGCACCGAAAAGCGGCGAAAAATCTCTTCCATTTCCGCCTTCGTATAGGCGGACTTGAAGCGCTTCGGCTTGGTCGCCGCCCTGGGGGCGGCCTTGCGCTCGGGCGCGTGATTTGACTTTTGCGGGGTGCTGGTTTTGGATTTGATCTTTGGAGTCGCCATATGCCTGTATAGGCATCCCGCAGGAGGGAAATCAACGTGGACGTTTCCGAGGAACAGCCCGTTTTCGCAGCCGAACTGACGCCCTACCGTTCGCTCGGCAGGACGGGCTTTCGTATCGTTCTGGTGCTGACGGGCGGCATCTGCCTTCTCTATGGCGGCTTTTTCCTGATCACCGGCGCCTATCCGATCGGCTTCTTCTTCGGGCTCGATTTCCTCGGCCTCTACATCGCCCTGAAGATGAGCTATCGCTCGGGCCGCGCGCGCGAGGAAGTGACTGTCTCGCGCAGCAACCTGTCGATCCGGAAATTCTCGCCGACGGGGCGTGTGGTGGAGCACCGTTTCAATCCGTTCTGGGCGCGCTTCAACGTCCGCCGCCATGAGGAATTCGGCATCACGTCCATGTCTGTGACGGGCGAGGGGCGCGGCACCGATATCGGCTCCTTCCTCAATCCGGACGATCGGGAAAGTTTCGCCAAGGCCTTCAGAGGAGCCCTGGCAACCGTCAAGCAGCGCGTCTAAGTGGGTTGGAAAACCTGCAATAGGGGCAAGAAACGGGTGGTTTCGGTCAAGCCGAAGGCGCATCTAAGCAGCATACCAGTTGCACAGCGATTTTTGCGCGCCCAAGGTCCAGGTTGGCCGATGCGCGGCGCTGCAGAGGAGATAGATCATGAACGCTCTCGCCCAGATCGATTCGCCGCCTATCGACGTGACGCCCGATGGTTCCGACTACGAAACCGTCCGCCGCGTCATCGAGATGATCACGCTCGATTACCGCGACCAGCCGTCGCTCGAGGCCATCGCTTCCGAGCTCGGCCAGTCGCCGACCCAGCTCCAGAAAGTATTCACCCGTTGGGCCGGGTTGTCGCCCAAGGCTTTCCTTCAGGCCGTGACCCTCGACCATGCCAAGCGCCTGCTCGGCAAGGAGGAACTGCCGCTGCTCGAAGCCTCCTACGAGCTCGGCCTGTCCGGTCCCGGCCGCCTTCACGACCTGTTCGTTACCCATGAGGCGATGTCGCCCGGCGAATGGAAGGCGCGCGGCGGCGGCTTGACGATCCGTTACGGTTTCCACCCGTCGCCCTTCGGCGAGGCACTGGTCATGGCGACGGATCGCGGCCTCTCGGGCCTTGCCTTTGCCGATCTCGGCCATGAACAGGCCGCGCTCGACGACATGATGCGCCGCTGGCCGAATGCCGAATACGTTCCCGACCAGGAGATGACGGCGCCTTATGTCGGCCGCGTCTTCGACCGTGCGAACTGGTCCTGCGACCGGCCGCTGAAGGTCGTGCTGATCGGCACCGATTTCCAGGTGCGCGTCTGGCAGAGCCTCTTGAAGATCCCGTTCGGCAAGGCAGTCACCTATTCCGACGTCGCCAACGACATCGGCCAGCCGACCGCCAGCCGCGCGGTGGGTGCGGCTGTTGGAGCCAACCCGATCTCGTTCGTGGTGCCCTGCCACCGGGCACTCGGCAAGAGCGGCGCGCTCACCGGTTATCACTGGGGGCTGACGCGCAAGCGGGCGATCCTGGGCTGGGAAGCGGGAAATGCGTAAGGGGCCGAACGCTTGAGTTCAGCGTTCAGGTTCCATTGCCGGCCCGCGAACAGGCATATACCAAGCCGCCTGCAAAAGTCATGGACGGCCTCTGAGGATTGCGGGATTGCCGATTCAGGAATATAAGCGATTACTGAAGTAATCGTCGAAGGACGCGGTCGGGTGCATGAGCGCAAATACCAGAGATCGAAAAGCTTTCTAGGCGCCAAGATCATCTTCAATGGCGATCATTCGGCCTTCGACTGCATCGTCAAGGAAATCTCGGCCGGCGGCGCGTTGATCAAGATCGAGAATGCCTTGTCCGTGCCGGAGAGCTTCGGCCTCGCCCTGTCGGATGGCCGACGTTTCGAATGTGAAGTCCGCTGGCGGCGGATCAATTCCCTCGGAGTAGAGTTCCTGACGGCTGCCTGATTGCCCGTTCGTTCACGCGCGGCCGGTGGTGCAGCCAAGGGTCAGGCCGCCCCCTGTGCGCTCTCGGAGGGTTCGTTCAGCCGCAACAATTCCTTGGCCGCAGTCTCATCGGTGATCAGCGTGTGGCACCCGATCCTGCGGATCGTGGCGCGGATCGCGACCGCCCGGTGCGCGCCACCCGACGACAGCACGATGTGCCTGGCCTTTTTCAGCGTATCGAGATCCACCGACATCACCCGCTCGTTGAGCTTCTGATCCACGGAGCGGCCTTCCTCGTCGAGAAAGTTGAACATCGTGTCGCAGACGCAGCCGGCGGCGATCAGCCGGTCGAGCTCCGCCTTGGAAATGAACCCTTCCGACAGCGAGGTGGAATGCGGGCCGATGTCGCCGCAGCTCACCACCGCGAGATCGAGATTTTCGGCAAGGTCGTAGATCGTCTTCAGCCCGCATTCCTCGATCAGCGCCCTTTTGGTCTTGACCGAGTCGACCAGAAGCGGGGCGAGGAACATGTAACACTCGGCACCGAGCTGGCCCGCGAAACGCCAGGTGTAATCGATCGGATTGGTCTGGTGTACGGCGACGATGCCACCGAGCAGCGACACGACCTTGCAGTTCTTCCGCCGCGGTGGGCGAAAGCTGCCGAGCGAAGCGGTCATCGTGCGGCCCCAGCCGACGCCGATGGTCATGTCGTCCTGCACCACTTCGGAGAGGAATTGCCCGAGCGCCAGCCCGACCGAGCTGGCGAGCGCCGCAGCGCTGTTGTCGCGCGGGGCCGGCACGACCACGGCCTCGTCGAGGCCGTAAGCCTTTTCCAGCCGGATCGCCAGCTCGACGCAGGTATCGATGCCCTCGCTGATCCAGATCTGCACCTCGGAGCGCTTCATAGCCTCGTCGAGCAGGCGGATCACCGTCGAGCGGCTCAAGCCCAGCCGTTCGGCGACATCTTTCTGCGTCAATCCCTGGTTATAATAAAGCCACGCCGCCCGCAGCCTCATGGAGGCGGCTTCGGAATAGGCGGTATGGGTCTCGCGTCTGAGCCTAGCCAACGGGCCTCCGGGACGATCATGGACAAGCGAGACGATACTTGTTCCAACTGACACATATGTCAATTCCGAAGGACAAATGTCTTGACTTTTTAACCGCGGGCGGGGGATAGTTCTTACCAACGCGCCGGAGGAGCCAAATCGCGCAACAGGCGTTTAGTTCTCCATATATCGAGGAATATTCGGATGACGTCTAAACTAGAGCAGCTTCGTTCCATGACCACGGTCGTTGCCGATACCGGCGACATCGAGGCGGTCGCCCGCCTGAAGCCCGTGGATTGCACCACCAACCCCACCATCGTCCTGAAGGCGCTCGGCACGCCCATCTTCGCCGACAAGGTCCGGGAAGCGATCGCCTGGGGCCGCAAGCAGTCCGGCACGCCGGATGCCGTCGTGTCCGCCGTGGCCGACCGCCTGGCGATCACCGTCGGTGCCGCCCTGTCCGAGCTGGTCCCGGGCCGCGTTTCGACCGAAGTCGATGCCGACCTTTCCTTTGACACCGAAGCGTCGATCGCCAAGGCTCGCCAGATCATCGCCTCCTACAACGAGCGCGGCATCGAGCGTGACCGCATCCTCATCAAGCTCGCCTCCACATGGGAAGGCATCCGCGCCGCGGAAGTGCTGCAGAAGGAAGGCATCGACTGCAATCTGACGCTTCTGTTCTCCCAGGCCCAGGCAATCGCCTGCGCCGAAGCCAAAGTGTTCCTGATCTCACCCTTCGTCGGCCGCATTCTCGACTGGTACAAGAAGTCGACCGGCCAGGACTACACCGCCGAGACCGATCCGGGCGTCGTGTCCGTGCGCGCCATCTACAACTACTACAAGGCGAACGGCATCAAGACGATCGTCATGGGCGCCTCCTTCCGCAATGCCGGCGAAATCGAAGCGCTGGCCGGTTGCGACCGCCTGACGATCAGCCCGGCTCTGCTCGACGAGCTCGACAAGGACACCGGCAAGCTGGAGCGCAAGCTCGTGCCGGAAACCTTCAACGCGGAGCCGTTGCAGTCGCTCGACGAGAAGTCCTTCCGCTGGATGATGAACGAGGACGCCATGGCGACCGAAAAGCTCTCCGAAGGTATTCGTGCCTTCGCCAAGGACCTCGCGTCGCTGCGCCAGATGGTCAAGAAAGAACTGACCCTCGCGGCCGCCTGATACCCGCTTCCACCGCCGGCATGAAGAAAGGCCCGTTTCGCGACGGGCCTTTCTGTATTTGGCGAAGGCTCAGGTCCGCGCCGCGATCAGTCCGGCTTTCTGCTGACGAACAGGCCTGTTTCCTTCTCCACCTCGAGCACGCCGTTGCCGCGCTCGAATGCGGCGGCGATTGCTTGCCGGAACGCGTCCAGTTGAGCCTCATCCGCGCCGTCGCCGGGCGGGTAGGAAGTCAGCGCCAGAAACACGTCCTCCGGCTCCGTGATCCGCATGCTGGCGGGATGCTGGGAGAAGGTCACATCGCCGAACCTCGCACGCATCAGCTCCTCGGCCTTGTCGTATCCGAAAACGGCCGCACTCGGGTCGAATGGCTCGCTGCCGAACACGGTGGTGAGTTCGTAGATGCCGCGCATGTTGCCCATGCCGTTGGTGGTGACCGCCAGCGAACCACCGGGCTTCAACACGCGGAACATTTCCGCGATTCCGGCTGCCGGATCTGGCAGGTGGTAGAGCATGTGCATGGCGATGACGACATCGAAGCTATCGTCGCCGAAGGGCAGGGCGGCAGCTTCCGCCTGATGGCCCACGACCGATCCGAAGGGCAGGGGCGTGCAGCGCGCAAGGGCCTCTTCCACCATTCCGGAGGACTGATCGGCAAGTGTGAGATCGAGATTTTCAGGTATATCGTTGATGACGGAGGCCCAGAACCAGGCCGGGCCGCAGCCGATATCCAGGACACAGTCCCCCTCCCGCAGGGGCAGTTTCCGCGCAACCCACGGAAACCAGCCGGTTTCGGCGATCGTATATTCCCTGTTGAGGCGTCCGCGAGCAGCGAGCTTGCTGCTGTCGGCATATTGAACGGCGTTGCCCGAGGTGATCGACGACATGATGCCTCCCGCGGCGGCTCGCTTTGCGCACTCAATATCTTATCGGTCGAGTTTTGCAGCTTTGCAATCGGCAGGTCTCCGGCGGCCGATGCCGACCGCCGGAGACGTCAAGCGTGATCAGGCCGGCTGCGGTACCAGCTTGGCGGTACTTGGCTTGCGCAGCAGCAGGACGGAAACCGCGGCGATCATGCACATCACGCCGGCGATCTGCAGGGCCGGCATATAGGTGTTGAAGTCGCTCTTCAGGAACCCGGCACCGAAGGCAGCGGTGGCCGCACCGATCTGATGGCCGGCAAACACCCAGCCGAAGATCAGTCCGGCCCGTTCGCGGCCGAATTCGGCGGCGGCGAGCTTTACGGTCGGCGGCACGGTCGCCACCCAGTCGAGGCCGTAGAAGATCGCGAAGACCGACAGCTCGACGAAGCTGAAGCCCGAGAGGGAGAGGTAGACCAGCGACAGGCCGCGCAGACCGTAGAACCAGAACAGCAGCCAGCGATTGTCGTAGCGGTCCGACAGCCAGCCGGCGAAGATGGTGCCGAAGAAGTCGAAGATGCCGATCACCGCAAGCGTACTGGCGGCGGTGACCGCTGCCATGCCGAAGTCGCCGCAGATCGAGATCCAGTGGGTCTGGATAAGCCCGTTTGTCGAGAGGCCGCAGACGAAGAACGTTCCGAACAGGACCCAGAAGGTGCCGCTCTTCGAGGCGTGGCGGAGTGCGCCGATCGGCGAATAGAGCGTCGCCAGGAACTTGTGGTCCTGCTTCGGCGCCGGCGTCACCGCGGTCTCGCCATAGGCCGGCAGGCCGACATCGGACGGATAGTCGCGCATCAAGAGCAGGACCAGCAACATCGCGGCGGAGATGACGACGACCGTAAAGGTGAGCGCGGTGCGCCAGCCGTAGGCTTCCGTCATGGCGGCGAGCAGCGGCAGGAAGACGAGTTGGCCGGTGGCGTTGCTGGCGGTCATGAGGCCGACGACGAGGCCGCGGCTCTTGGAAAACCAGCGGGTCGCGACCGTTGCGCCGAGGACCAGCGCCGTCATGCCGGTGCCGACGCCGATCACCACGCCCCAGAGCGCCACAAGCTGCCAGACCTGCGTCATGAACAACGACAGGACAATGCCGCTCATAATCAGCGCGAGCGCAAAGGTGACCACCTGGCGGACGCCGAAATGGTTCATGAAGGCGGCGGCGAACGGTCCGAGCAGGCCGAAAAGCACCAGGCGGACGGCCATGGCCGAAGAGATGTCGGCGATATCCCAGCCGAACTCCTGATGCAGCGGCTGGATCATCACGCCAGCCGAACCCATGGCGCCGGCGGTCGCCAGCATGGTCAGGAATGTGGTAATGGCGACCACCCATCCATAATGCAGATTTCTGGCCGCCATCCATTGGGCGGCGCGATTGGAGATCATGGTCTGTCCCTTTCCTGGTCGTTGCCGCACCGGCAGCTGATAAAATCGGGTATATACCCGCTTCTGGTTAAAAATCAGAGGGCTGCAAGCAGTTCCTGCAGTTGTCTGGTTTTCTCGGCCCCGAGCCGGGCCTCGATATCGTCCTGGACGCCGTCCCACAGCGGCGCACCCTGTTTCAAGATCGCATGGCCCTGCGGTGCGACGGTCAACATCGCTTCCCGCTGATCCTCGCCATGGCCGATCGCCACCAGACCCATGCGCTCCAGCACCTTGGCATTGCGGCCGACCGTCGACCGGTCCAGTTCCACCTGGACGGCGAGATCGGTCAGCGAGATCGGCGCCAGCCGGTTGATGTTGCGCAGCAGGCTGAACTGCCCGATGTTGACGCCGAGCGGCGCCAGGGCCTCGTCGTAATAGGACGAAACCTTTCGGGAGGCCTTGCGCAGCAGAATGCAGTGGCAGGTATCGTTCGGCATGGAGCGGGTATATACCCGCGGTTCGATTTGCGCAAGAGGGATGCATCAAAAGCAGGGCCGTTCCGGAATGAAGCACGCCGTCTGCGAGAAAGACCTCCAGAGGGCGAAAAGAACCCTGCGGCTTAAAGCTTCCTCAACAAGAATAGGCGACTATCCCGGCACTATTCCATCCTGTTGTTCTGCGTAAAAATGGAGTTGACCATGCCGGAGTTCGGCAAGTGAAGGGTCTGAAGTTCCGGTTTTCCAAGAAGCTCGTCTTCATCCTCATGGGCAGTATCGTCGTGCTCGGCGGTGGCAGCGGCGCGGCGGCTGTGCTCATCGGCGCAGACAAGATCCTCGGCCCCTCCTATCTGGAGATCAACGGCCTGGAATGTACCGCGCTCGAAACGGTCAAGATCAAGCGGGACCAGCGTTACTGGATCCGCAAATATGTGGTGAGCGACGAGGCCGGTGACGGGCTGGCGCGCATCCGGACGGCCTTGCGTGTCGCCAAGGCGGTCCAGGAGAAGGAAAAGGCCGATCTCGTCCAGGTGGCGATGATCGACAAGGCAGGTCCCCGCGATCGCGCCCAGATGCGCGGCCGCGCGATCGGTGCCCAGGTCGTCTATATTCCGGACCCCAAGAAGGCGCCCGAAGGCACCGACGCCCAGCCCTATTCGGCCTACTACCTCGATGGCACCGCCAATTCGAACGGCGAATATTACGGCATGCGTATCGACCTGCCGCTCGAGGATGTCGAGGCGCTCACCGCCCGGCTGACCGATCACGCCGATTGCGTCGGCCCGGTCGTCGCCATGCCGGAAGGCGAACACGGCCAGAAGCCGAAGGCTGACGGTCACGGCGCGCCGAGCGCACCCGCCGGCCATGGTGAACCGGTCGCGAACGGTCATGGCGCTCCGGCGGACGCTCACGGCGCTCCGGCCGAGGGGCATGGCGGCGAGGTCGCTGCCAAGGAGAGCGGCGGCTTCTTCAGTTCCGTCACCGGCATGATCTTCGGCTCCGGACAGGAAGCCCCCGCGCAGGGCCATGCCCCGGCCGGCAATCCTGCCGCCGCTGAAACCCATGCCGCCGCCCACGCTGCCCCAGCCGCCGCCGCGCATCCGGCGCCCGCAGCACCGAACAAGTCCGTTGCCCATCAGGGCCCCAATCAGGGCCAGGGCAACCAGAAGCCGGCCGCGCCTGTCCAGGTCGCATCCGCCGAACCGAAAAAGGAAGAGGGCGGTTTTCTCGCCTCGATAATGGGCATGTTCTCCGGCGGCGGCGAGCAGGAGAAACCCGGCGCAGCCCCGGCCGTCGCCAAGGCATCAGAACCCGCGCCCGCGCCCCGGACGTCTGCGGAAGGCGGCAAGCGCTGGTCGAAGCAGACCGATGGCGACGCCGTTCGTTCCGACGCCAAGCCGCCGGAAACGGCGCATGCCGAAGCGGCTCCGGCCAAGACCGCCGGCGCCACGGACGCGGACGCCGCCGGCGCCGAATGGCTTGCAAAGCTCAGGGGCCAACCGGCGCCGGTTGCGCCCGCGAAACCCGCCCAGGCGGCGTCGGCGTCGGATGCGAAGGATCCTGCCGCCAAAGTCGTGCATTGAGTGAGTAAGCGGGAGGCCTTAGCCTCCCCACGTCATCCTCGGGCTTGACCCGAGGATCCAGCATCCGCAGTGCCCAGCCGGTGGATCCTCGGGTCGAGCCCGAGGATGACGACCGTGGTGGCCGTGGTGGCGGAGGCGAACCCTATCAATCCGCCTTGGCGCGTCTCGCCGGGAACAGGATCACATCGCGGATCGACGGTGAGTCCGTCAGCAGCATGACGAGACGGTCGACGCCAATGCCGAGGCCGCCGGCGGGCGGCATGCCCTGGTCGATGGCGTCCAGGAACTCGTCGTCGAGCTGCTTGTCTTTTTCGCCGCGGGCATGGGCCTGTTCGAGCTGCTCGACCATGCGCTTGCGCTGTTCTTCCGGGTCGTTGAGCTCGGAGAAGGCGTTGCCCAGTTCCCAGGCGTTGCAATAGGTCTCGAAACGTTCGACGAGGCGCGGTTCGCCCGGGACTTCCTTGGCGAAGGGCGAGATGTCCTTCGGGAAATGCGTCACGTGGCTCGGCTGGATCAGCGTGCCCTCGACCTTTTCCTCGAAGATGAAGGCTAGGCATTCGCCCCAGGTCCAATCCTTCTCGACCGCAAAACCGGCGGCCTTGGCGGCGGTGCGGGCTTCTTCGTCGGTCTTCATGCTCAAGAAATCGATGCCGGTCGCTTCCTTGACGGCATCGGGCATCGGCACGCGCTTGAACGGCCCCTTGAAGGACAGTTCCTTGTCGCCGAACTTCACTTCGGTCGTGCCGTGGATGGTCATGGCCAGCGTCGAGAACATCCGCTCGACGAGGTCCATCATGTCCTCGTAGTCGGCATAGGCCCAGTAGCACTCCATCATCGTGAATTCAGGATTGTGCCGGGTCGAGACGCCTTCGTTGCGGAAGTTACGGTTGATCTCGAACACCTTGTCGGTCAGGCCAGAGACCAGCGTGCGCTTCAAAAACAGTTCCGGCGCGATGCGCAGGTACATGTCGAGCTTCAGCGTGTTGTGGTGGGTCTTGAACGGCTCCGCGGTGGCGCCGCCGTAGATCGCCTGCAGCATCGGGGTCTCGACTTCCATGAAGCCGTCGTTTTCCATGAAGCGGCGGATGCCCGAGACGATGCGGCTGCGCTGCTGGAAGCGGAGCTTCGACTCTCCGTTGGTCATGATGTCGAGATGACGCTTGCGGTAGCGCAGCTCGATGTCCGACAGGCCGTGCCACTTCTCCGGCATGGGGAGCAGCGACTTGGTGAGCATGGTGATGTTCTGGGCGTTGATGGTCAGCTCGCCGCGCTTGGTGCGGCGCACGACGCCTGTCACGCCGATGATGTCGCCGATATCGACCATCGGCAAAAGGTCGCGCGCTTCCTGCGGCGTGGTGTCCTTGTGGGAGAAAATCTGCACCTTGCCGGATGCGTCATGGATATCCATGAACATGCCGGAATTGCGCGAGGAATAAACCCGGCCGGCGACGGTGACGATATCCTGCGTCTCGACGTCCGCTTCCAGGTTCTTGTATTTCTCGGCCAGTTCCGCATTGGTCATCGTCCGGTGGAAATGCGCCGGATAGACGTCGCCGATCTTTTCGCGAAGCAAAGCGAGTTTCTGGGCGCGCACTTGGGTGGCGTCGGAGGAGAGGGCGGTTTCGGTCGTCGTGTTGTCGGTCATCGTGTTTCGCCTTCTTCGGGCAGGTTTATGTTGTTTCGCCGGTGTGGCTGGCTCGGCGTAACCCTCCCTTCCGGGGAGGGTCGGAGCGAAGCGACGGGGAGGGTTTTCTTGAACTCAGGAAGAAAGACCCCTCCCTAACCC
>PVBG01000060.1 GCA_002968845.1 Neorhizobium tomejilense
GCCAGCGCGGTCCTGACGGTATCGATGCCCTCGTCGGCGTTTTCGGTGACGGCGTCGGCGGCATTGTCGACGATATAGGTATCGTCGCCGGTACCGCCGATCAGGACATCGGCGCCAGCCTTGCCGTCCAGCGTGTCGTCGCCACCGCCGCCCGACAGCGTGTCGACGGCAGCCCCGCCGGTGATCGTGTTGTCGAGGGCATTGCCCGTCCCGGCAAAGGCCACCGTACCGGTGAAGGTCAGGTTCTCGACATTGTCGGCAAGCGTGTAGCTCGCCAGTGCCGTCTGCATCGTGTCAGTGCCCTCAGCGGCACTCTCGACGATGGCGTCGGCAGCGTTGTCGATGACGTAGATGTCGTTGCCCAGACCGCCGATCAGCGTATCGGCGCCAGCCCCGCCGTTCAGCGTGTCATTGCCGGTGCCGCCGGTGATCGTGTTGGCAAGCACATTGCCGGTGCCGGCGAAGTTGCCGCTGCCGGTATAGACGAGGTTCTCGACATTGACGGCAAGCGTCAGCGCGGCAAGTCCGGTCTTGACCGTGTCGCTGCCCTCGTTTGCCAGCTCCGTCACCACGTCGGTGGCGATGTCGACGATGTAGGTATCGTCACCGGTGCCGCCGATCATCGTGTCGGCGCCTGCGCCGCCATCCAGCGTGTCGTTGCCGGAACCGCCGGAAACGACGTTCGCCAAAGCATTCCCGGTCCCCACAAAGTCGCCGGCGCCAATGAAGGTCAACTTCTCGACATGGGCGATACTGGTCAATTCATAAGTGGAAAGCACCGTCTTGATCAGATCGGTGCCTGCGTTGGCGGCTTCGGAAACGATATCGTCCAGGTCATCGACGATGTAGGTGTCGTTGCCAACGCCGCCAATCAACGTGTCGGCGCCGGCGCCGCCGTCGAGGATATCGGCGGCCGCGCCGCCCCGGATCGTGTTGTCGAGGCCATTGCCGGTTCCGGTGAATGCCGCCACGCCGGTATAGGTCAGGTTCTCGACATCGGCGACCGCCGCCAGCGTGTAGCTGGCGAGTGCGGTCTTTATCGTATCCGTGCCTTCATCAGCGTTTTCGGTGACG
>PVBG01000061.1 GCA_002968845.1 Neorhizobium tomejilense
CTAGAGCGGTTCATTGCTTATCGGAATCGAGTTGGGATTCCCAAATCAGCAGAATTGTGATTCATCCTGGGTGCTGGGCTGGAGGCCAGTATCCATGACGCGACCTTATTCGAATGATCTTCGTGAACGCGTAGTGGCTGCAGTTGCGGGCGGTCAGAGCTGCCGGGTGGTGGCGGAACGGTTCGACATTGCCGTCTCCTCGGTGGTGAAGTGGTCGCAGCGCCATCGGGCAACCGGCAGCGTTTCGCCCGGCAAGATGGGCGGGCATCGGCGGCGGGTGCTGGAGCCGCACCGCGCCTTCATTGTCGAGTGGATCGAACAAGTCTCGCATCTGACACTGCATCGGCTGAAGGACGAACTAGCCGCCCGCGGCGTGGCTGTCTCCCATAATGCCATTTGGCAGTTCATGCGCCGCGAAGGTCTCAGCTTCAAAAAAAACGCTATTCGCCCTTGAGCAGGGCCGTGCCGACATTGCCCGGCACAGACAGCGTTGGAAAACTTGGCAAGCCCGCTTCGATCCGAAGCGGCTCGTCTTTATCGACGAAACTTGGATCCGCACCAATATGGCGCCGTTGCGCGGCTGGGGGCCGAGGGGCAAGAGGCTGTGTGGCTTTGCCCCGCATGGACGCTGGCGCACGCTCACTTTCCTCGGCGCTCTGCGCTGCGATCAGCTCACTGCGCCCTGCGTCTTCGATGGCCCAATCAATGGCGAGTGCTTCGAGGCTTATGTCCGCCAACAGCTGATCCCGACCCTTAAGCCCGGCGACATCGTCATCCTCGACAATCTCGGCTCCCACAAAGCCAAGGCCGTCCGCGATGCCATCAAGGCGGCCGGCGCCAGACTATGGTTCCTGCCGAAATATTCCCCTGACCTTAATCCGATCGAGCAGGTCTTCGCCAAGATCAAACACTGGATGCGCCATGCCCAAAAGCGAACCGTCGACGACACCTGGCGTCATCTCGGAGACCTCGCCGGCACCATAAAGCCTGACGAATGCGCCAACTACTTCACAAATGCAGGCTATGCTTCCGTCAAAACGTGAAACGCTCTAGG
>PVBG01000062.1 GCA_002968845.1 Neorhizobium tomejilense
CTAGAGCAGATCCTGTGATCGATGAATCGATTGTGAGGTGACGCGGCGAGCCGAAGCTGATTCAACATCCACAGCGATGAGGTGGGTGATGGCGCAAGCATTGAGCGATGATCTTCGACTACGCGTATTAAAGGCGTCTGCGGCCGGCATGTCAGCAAGGCAAGCCGCAGCCCGGTTCGGGGTTGGGATTTCGACGGCCATCCGGTGGATCGCAAGAGCGAAAGACGGCGAGCCGACCTCCCGGCCGCAAGGTTGGCGACGACCGTCGGTGCTGGACGCACACGAGGCATTCGTTGTTGAGCTAATCGAAGACCGTAAAGACGTAACGCTCGATGAAATGGTCGAGCGCTTGTCCGTCGAGCGGCAAGTGAGGATCAGCCGGAGTGCACTTGGTGCCTGGTTGCGAGGCCGCGGATGGACCTTTAAAAAAAGTCCGCACATGCACTGGAGCAAGACCGGCCGGATGTCCTGAAGCGCCGGCGCGTCTGGTTTGATGGTCAGCTCGACCTCGATCCCGAGAAGTTAATATTTATAGACGAAACCGGCCTTTCGACGAAGATGGCACGTCTGCGCGGGCGTGCAATTCGAGGCGAGCGTTGCCGCGCCGGCGTGCCACATGGCCATTGGAAAACAACGACCTTCACCGGAGCATTGCGTCTCACCGGAATGACCGCGCCATTTGTCTATGATGGCGCCATGAACGGTAACGTCTTCCTGGCCTACGTCGAGCAGGTGCTGGTCCCGACTCTTCAGGTCGGTGATGTCGTCGTCATGGACAACTTGCCGGCACACAAGACATCCGGTGTGCGGGATGCCATCGAGCGGGCCGGCGCCAAGCTCATGTTCCTGCCGCCCTATAGTCCCGACTTCAATCCCATCGAAAACGCATTCTCGAAATTGAAAGCCATGTTGCGGGCGCGGGCGGAGCGAAAGGTCGATGCTCTATGGGATGCCGTCGGCGCCTTGATCCCCCGCTTCACACCGGCAGAATGCGCAAACTACTTCAGGGCTGCTGGATATGACCCGGATTGAACAGGATGTGCTCTA
>PVBG01000063.1 GCA_002968845.1 Neorhizobium tomejilense
AAGGCGGCGGTCGTGACGTCGATGTTCTGGACCAGCATCAGGCTGCGCGCGTCCTGCAGCCTGAGCTGCTTCTGAAACTGCAGCGGCGTCATCGCCGTCACGGCGCGAAAATGCTCGTGCAGGCTCGACGGGCTCATGCCGACTTCCGCGGCAAGCCGCTCAATGCTGAACCGTTCCCGGAAGTTCTTGCCTATCCAGGCTATGGCGCGGCCGACCTGGGCCACCGGACCTTGGCCGGAAGTGATGTGGCGCATCCTGGCGCCGTCCGGGCCGGCGAGCAGGTGATAGAGAATTTCCTGCTCGACAAGCGGCCCGAGCACGGGCAGCGCTACCGGATCGTCGAGCAAGCGCAGCAGGCGTAGCGCTGCGTCGAGCAGAGCGGCACCGGCGTCGGACACCGTCTTGCCTATGGGTCGAGATGGCGCTCCCGGCGGGGGCGGCACGCGCAACGCCAAGTCCCCCAGCATGACCGGATCGAAATCGAGGTACAGGCACAGATAGGGCTTGTCAGGCGTCGCCTCGACCACATGGCCTATCACCGGCAGATCGTAGGTCACGACGCCATAGCGCCCTGGCGTATATCTGAACACATGGTCGCCCAGCGTGACCTCCTTGCGCCCCTGCGCGACGAGGCATAGTTGCGGCCGATAAACATTCGGCATCGGCATCGTCACTGTGGAGGATTGAACAAGCGTCACCCGTTCGATGGGGGTGGCGTGGAAGCCATCCTTCGAGACGTGGCGGGCAATCACGGCGGCAATTTCGGTCAGTGTTTCCATGT
>PVBG01000064.1 GCA_002968845.1 Neorhizobium tomejilense
ACGGCAAGGCCGGCGCCGATGTCCTGATCGGCGGCACCGGCGACGATACCTATATCGTCGACAATGCCGCCGACGCCGTCACCGAAAACGCCGACGAGGGCATCGATACCGTCAGGACCGCGCTGGCCAGTTATTCGCTGGCGTCGAGGGCCAACGTCGAGAACCTCAGCTATACGGGGACGGCTGCCTTCACTGGAACAGGCAACGGCTTGAACAATACGATCGTCGGCTCTCTCCTGGCTGCGAATACGCTTGATGGCGGTGCTGGGGCGGATGCGCTGCAGGGTGGTCGCGCGAACGACACGTACATTGTCGACAATGTCGATGATCTGGTGATCGAAGATGTCGGAGGAGGCATTGACCTCATCAAGACGACGCTCGCGAGCTACTCTCTCGTGCAATTCTCGAACGTCGAGAATCTGATCTTTACCGGTGCTGGCAACTTCAGCGCCATTGGCAATTTGCAGAAGAATACCATCATTGCCGGCGCCGGCAATGATACCCTTGACGGTGGCGCCGGCGCCGACACGTTGGTCGGCGGGCTCGGCAACGATATCTACATCGTCGACATGGCGACCGATGTGGTTACGGAGGCAGCCGGTGCCGGCACGGACGAGATCCGGACGTCGCTCGCTACCTATTCGATTGCTGCATTGGCGAATATCGAGAATTTCGCCTACACGGGATCTGAAAACTTCACCGGCACCGGCAATGGGCTCGCCAACACGATCACCGGTGGGGCGGGCAATGACACGC
>PVBG01000065.1 GCA_002968845.1 Neorhizobium tomejilense
TCCTTATATCGCCGTCAATTGTGAGTTATATGGTGATGCTGCGCTGGCGGAAGAATTTATTGGTGGCGATCGCACGGACAATGAAAATGGCCGTCTGAGTCGGCTGGAACTGGCACACGGCGGCACGCTGTTTCTTGAAAAGATTGAATATCTGGCGGTGGAGTTACAGTCTGCTTTGCTTCAGGTTATCAAGCAGGGGGTTATCACGCGACTGGATGCGCGGCGTTTAATACCAATTGATGTCAAAGTGATTGCAACAACGACCGCGGACCTCGCAATGCTGGTGGAACAAAATCGTTTTAGTCGCCAGCTGTATTACGCGCTGCATGCATTTGAAATTACCATCCCGCCTCTGCGTATGCGGCGTGGCAGCATTCCGGCGCTGGTGAATAACAAATTACGCAGTCTTGAAAAACGCTTCTCTACGCGGC
>PVBG01000066.1 GCA_002968845.1 Neorhizobium tomejilense
TTCTTCTTCCGAATGTGCGCCTTTCAGCCAGACAAACGTTGAGTCGGTATCGCCGTAGATAACGTCGTAGCCCTGTGCTTCAATCAACGCTTTGGTTTGCCGCATGATCTGATGACCACGCATGGTGATCGACGATGCCAGCCGCGGATCGAAGAAGCGGCAGGCGGTGGTGCCGAGCACGCCATAAAAGGCATTCATGATGATTTTCAGCGCCTGCGACAGCGGTTTGTTACCCTGGCGTTTGGCTTCATCGCGCCCGTGCCAGATGTTAGTCACAATCTCCGGCAGGCAATGTTTTTCTCGCGAGAACCAGGCATCGAGAAAACCTTCGGTACTGTGCTCTGGATCAGGCTGCGCCATGCCTTCCACCAGCCCGACGGGATCAATCAGAAAGGTGCGGATGATCGACGGGTACAGGCTTTTAT
>PVBG01000067.1 GCA_002968845.1 Neorhizobium tomejilense
ATTCCGGATCGGCCCGGTGTGCGGCTGCCTGGTGACGAAATTGATCGCACCACCGGCGGCGCCTTCGCCCGAGATCAGCGACGCCGGCCCCTTCAGTATTTCCACGGCGTCGAGATTGGCCGTGTCCATGATCCGCGAGGTCATGTTCTGCGGGCCGATCTTGATGCCGTTGTAGAGCGTGTTGATCTGGCTGTTGGTGAAGCCGCGCATCGAGAAGGCCGAGGGCTCGGCCGGATTGTCGCCGGCCGTGACGCCGACGGCTCCTTGCGCGACATCGGAGACGGTGCGGTAGCCCTGCTCGCGGATGGTCGAGGCGGAGATCACTTCGACGGTCGCGGGTGTCTCACGCACGGTCAGGCCAAGGCGGGAGGCGCTCTCGGCGACAACGTTGCTGTTGAGCGGTGTCGGCGTTGAAG
>PVBG01000068.1 GCA_002968845.1 Neorhizobium tomejilense
CCGACTGCCGATAGGAACGGCCCCCGACCAAGGCGCGGACCGCGCCGCTCCGGTCCATGAGGACCACCGCGGCCTGGCTCGCCCCGCGCGCCTCCACCTTCGCGTCCATGAGCTTCGCCACCGCCGCCTCGGCCGCGCGTTGCAGCCGCGGGTCGATCGTGGTGCGGACCGTCATGTCCTGCTCGGCCTCGCCCAGCTGTCGCTTCAGCCCGTCGAGCGCCCAGTCGACGAAGTGGCCGGCCAGCACGGTCTGCGCCTCGGGTGCCAGCCGCGCCGGCCTCAGCCGCGCGTCGAGCGCCTGCTTTTCCGAAACGAACCCGACGGCCACCATCCTGGAGAGCACGATCGTCGCCCGGTCGCGCGCGAGGTCGAGGTCGTTGGTGGGCGCCAGCCTGGACGGGGCCTTGAGCAGGCC
>PVBG01000069.1 GCA_002968845.1 Neorhizobium tomejilense
ATGCACATGCCGTTGGCTTCAGCGCACGGACGCGGAGAGGTCACCAGTGAATACTCCAGGGAGTTTCCTTGGGAGTTATTGACGATCACTGGATACTTAAACGGTGCTGACGGCATACTGGCCGCCGTGTGCGGCATAAAGTGAACTGGCGTTCCCGCCAGGTTCTGACGAGGGCTCACGAAGTAAGCCGGTGCCACGACATTGATTCTAAGCGGAGTCGCACTGGCAGAACGAGGCAACGTCAAACCATCGCGGTCCACATCGCCATTGTCATTCACGAACAGTTCCGCAGAGTGCTCACCAATATGAGTTCTTTGTGGGCACCATTCCATTTTATAGCGCTGGCGCAAAGCACTACCAACCAGCTCTGGCGCCCCTACCGGAGTCAGCTTTGGCACTGCCAAATCCAAATTC
>PVBG01000006.1 GCA_002968845.1 Neorhizobium tomejilense
GCCCTGAAGCCCACCCAGCAGTGCTGGTTTCCTCCCGGAGCGCTCGGCCTTGCCGCGATTTCTGCAATCGACCACGCGTTGTGGGATGTCGCCGGCAAGGCTGCGGGTCTGCCGGTCTACATGCTGCTGGGCGGCAATGTGCGTGACCGCGTCCGTGTCTATTGCGGCGTCTATACCGCACCCGATCCACAGGACGCGCTCGATCAGACGCTCAAGCTCCATGAAGACTACGGTTATACCGCGTTCAAGCTAGGCCCCTATCGCCGCGATCTTCACAACAGCCGCTGGGGGCGAACTGGCAAAGGAAACGGGCGACTATTTCGGCAAGATCCGTGAGATCACCCCTCCGCATTTCGAATTCGCCTTCGATGCGCATGCGAAGGTCTACGAATCCTACCAGGCCGTCCAGCTGGCTGCGACGATCGCGCCCTATGATCCGCTTTTCTACGAAGAACCAATACGACCTGAACATATTCCCGCTTGGGCGGAGCTGAAATCGAAGGTAACGGTGCCATTGGCGACCGGCGAATCTCTCTACAACCGCTTCGAATTCCTGTCGCTGCTGACCTCGCGCGGCGCCGACATCATCCAGCCCGACATTTGCGTCGTCGGTGGCGTCACCGAAATGCGCCGCATCGCGGCGGTTGCCGAAGCGCATTGCGTGACGATCGCGCCGCATAACCCAATGGGTCCGCTGGCAACAGCCGTGAACATCCATTTCTGCGCCGCCCAGCTGAACTTCAAGATCCTCGAGTTCAAGCCGCATGTGCACGCGCCCTGGGCGCTCGACCCGTATATGCCGGTGGATGGATATATGAACCAGCGCCCGGATCGCCCGGGCTGGGGTCTAGAGATCGACGAAAAAGTGCTGGCCACGGACGATTACATTCACTGGGAGCGGAAGATCACCTGCAAGCCGGACGGCTCGACCGCCTGTCCCTGAGAGCAGGGGCCTGGTCACGATAATAGCGCGCCGCGTTCCCGGCTGTTGAGGAGCAAATCCTCCTGACCGGCTGGACGACCACGCGAGTTACGGCATCAGGCTTCGGAAGCCACGCTTGTTGCCGTGTCGGGACGTCAGTGCCGTGACATAGGCATCATGGGAAGCGAAGCCCGCGAAATCCTCGATGTGAGAGGTAAGCGATGCACATCTGACAAGATGCCGCGCCGCGTGTTTGTAGCGGCTGGATCGTGCGTTCTCGAGCGTGAAGTCGATCATGGAGCGCAGCACGATTGTTGCCGCGAGCGGATGTTTCTCGGCCAGCGCTTCTGCCGCCGGCGTCATCAGGTCGTAGAGATCGCCATTGAGTTCTCCCTTTCGCTTCAGCACGAGCTTGGCCGCCTCGGCCAGTGCTGGCCAGTGCAGGAAAAACGCGAGTGCTCGATGCACCTCCGGAAATGCTTGGGCAAAAGCGAACGCCTTTTCCTCGGCCTCCATGTCATCGAAGTCCGGCAACCGGCGGATAAAGGCACGCAGGTGCACGTCGTTCAGTGACTGCTCAAACCACTTCCATCGATCCGCCTGCGCTTCGTCCGCGCCCCCCAAGGCTTCGAGTACCTCGACACGGGCGAGTTGCCACTCGATCGGAGCGTCGACACGGCTCCGGGTGTCGATCGCGTCCAGCGTTTCGAGTGCCTCGGCGGCGCGTCCTGCGGAAAGGAGCCGACGAGCGATGTCTGTCGCCACCAGGGGCGCCTTGCGGGTTTTTTCTGGCTGCTGGGCGATATACGCATCCACGTCGCCCTGGGCATCGGCGATTTCCTGCAAGGCAATGCGCACCGTCCGTTCCCGGTGATTTCCGTAGACTTGGACTTCGTGGATCGCTCCTTGGCTGCTCCAGCCGAGAACCTGACAGCCGCTTTGGACTACCTTGTCCTCAGGTTCCTTCGACCACTGCATGAGCAGGGCCTGTAGTCGTTCAAGGCCATCCTTGCCGAGCGCGGGCGCCATAGCCGCAATCAGCGGATCATACTGGCCATAGTCGTTGTTCTGCACCGCAGCGCAGATCTTGTCGGCAAGGGCGTCCTTCTCGACACCGGCCGACGTGGCGATCACACCGGCGTCCACGCATGTCTGGTGGAAGCTTTCGATGATCGAGCTGCTTTCGTTGGCGGACCTCTGAAAGATGGGATCGGCCAGCGCCAGGAGTTGCCAGGCGAGCTCCAGGGCTTCCTTCGGATCGTCGGGGGCAACGACATCGACGATCGTTTTGCGCTGCGTCTCCAGGTCTGCCGTAACTGCCTTCACCTTGCGCCAGTTTATGACGGTTCGCGAACGGGCAATGCTTGCGAACCGCTTGCGCACTTCGCGTGCAATCTCGGCACCGCTGTGATTACCGGCAAGCTCCATGCGAAGCCGTCGTTTGTTTGCGGCGCTGCCGGTGCTGATCTCGATGAGCAGTTCGGCCAGACGCGGCGCGCCGAGCGTTTCCAGATTTTTCGCGTTGAGTGTCGTCTTGGCTGCCATCGATTTCCGCTGTCGTTTGCATCCAACACTAGCCTTGCGGCCGGATGGCGCAAGGTAGCAATGGCGTGCCTTTAGATTTAGGCGTTTTCTGCTTGCTCGAGGCGGAATGACTGGGCGTGTGCCATGGAAAGAAGCTCTTGACGGATGCTGTCGGCATCATATCCCTTGTCAACAAGGAGACGACGGCCCCTGTTTACTGGCATTCCACGCGGCTTCGTTCGGCGTATCAAGGACAATGATCGTTGGTCGGTGACCAGTTACGGAGTCTTGGGTCATTTTAGTTCCCTTTGGCGCCTGCGCGTAGTTGAGCATCCTCATTCAAAAAATGGACCCCGTCGATGTTGGACCGATAGGGCTCAGGCACTGCCAGCGACTGTGGCTGAAGACCGAGCCGTGCATCTTCGGCATTGAAGGATAAAATGACCTGAGACATGAAATTCTTTTAGAAACCAACCTTGTTCCATTTGCCTTTGGGACTGACCGGCGTCGAGGTCGTCCGGCGATATCGTGAAGCTCTTCCGCAGCACACGGCACGCGGGATCTGGAGGGCCGTCGGCGGTGACCTGGTATTCCAGAACCCTGCCACCCGGTTCGCGCGCCTCCATGCCGCGCATCAGCCGGTCTATAAATATCTCTATGGTCCCGTCGAGCCGAACGAGCTTGGCGCGCCACACGGTGCGGAGGTCGGCGAGGTCTGGTATCGCCAGGGAATGGACGTCAGCCATCTGCCGACCCGCCAGTCCGTCAGGGATAGGACCTTCGCGACAGCGGTTCACGACGTCTGGGTCTCGTTTATTCGCGACGCGGCGCCTGAGACGCCGGCAGGCAGGTGGCCTCGTTATTCCGGCGCAAAGCCACAGGTCCTGCATATGGAGAAGGGCGTATTCCGCCTCTCGATCGATCCCTTCGACAGCCGAACGGCGCTTTGGGAAAGGCCGCCCGCCTAACCAGGCTTCCCTGGGGCGAGCCTGTCGCTTTATGGGCTTCGCTTCGATGATGGAGATTGCCGATCTTGTTCAATCCACCTCTAGCTTCCGCTGAGCAAATCGACCTATGGGTATTATCGGGCAATCCGAGCCGGTCTAAGAAGACATCTAGTCGGCTTGCAACAATTGCCAAGCTTTGCGGTCTTGCCGAATTCGGGATTTTGGATGCCCCCTGACTATCTGGATACGAAACAGCTCGAGGCGTTCGTTGCCGTGATCTCGATCGGCAGTATGACAGGAGCTGCCAAAGCGCTGGGCAAGTGGCAGCCGGTGATTACCCGGCTCATACAAGATCTGGAGCAGGAACTCGGATTTCCGATCCTGCATCGCAAACGGTCCGCGGATAGCGCCGACGGAGCATGGCGTGGCCTTCTTTGCGCAGGCGGAGCTGTTCTTGAGCGGATTGCGCACGATCAGCGAACGTGCCCGGTCGATCGCGACAGCGCGGGCGACGCCTATCGAGGTGGCGTCGATCCCGGCCATCGCCGCGAGCATTGTCCCGCTCGCCCTCAGTGACTTACCCGCGGACCAGTTTCCGGATCATGTCCACCTTCGAAGCACGTCGGCTGAAAATGTCGTGCAGGCGGTCGTGGCGCGAACTGCTGATATCGGCATCGCAAGCCTTCCGCTGGATAATCCGGGGGTGGATGTGCATTGGGTGGGCGAAGTCCCCTGTGTCGCCGTTGTCGCCGTAAACGATCCCCTGGCCGGTCTCGATCTGCTTTCCGCGGAAAACCTGAAGGGCCGCCGGCTGATCGCTTCCGCCAACCCCTATCGGCTGAGGATGAGGATCGACAAGGCACTTGCGGAACAGTCGATCGAAACGGGTGGAATTATCGACAGCAATGCGACTTATGTGTCGCTCGCGCTGGCTCGATCGGGACTTGGCGTGGCGATCGTTGAGTCCGTTACTCTGACGGGCCTTCCGATCAAGGATGTGGTGATCCTGCCGCTCGCCTTCCACATTCCGTTCTACTGGGGCGTCATCACGGCAACCGGCGTACCGCTGCCTGCGACTGTTGAGCGGCTGATCTCCTCGATCGAGCGCCGGGCAATGGACGTGCCGCATTTTCGCAGGCTTGAGGCAATACCACCCGTTTAGGAAGCTGACACTGATTTGGTGCTGAAACTTCGCCTTCAGATGCCTCGCTCAAGACGACGCCGCAAGCAAATTCAGGAGATTTGATACCGATGTCGACTGAGAGAGATCCAGGAGGTTGTCGTAGAGATCATCGGTCGCATGTCCGGAGCCCCAACGAGCGCAATCGAAGAATTTGCTTCGTCGCTGGCCGGCATCGAGGGGGGCCTCGATCGATCCCTTGGCGTGAAGCCGTTGGCTGGACAGGCCCGTACCGTCCCGCAGTGTCACAGTCAGCACATGCGGAAGACGATCATGACCGTACTCCTCGCCTGATGTGTAGGAATGCATCTCGATCCGCGACATCAGCGCAAGGACGTCTGCCTGTCGAAGGGCGGCGGGCGCGAAGTCCGACAGGCTGAGCGTGTCCTGCAGCATCGCCCTCGCAAGGCAATACGGCATCGAGAAGCGGGCCTGCATCTCGTTCTCGGGCCTAGGATAAGCAAGATTGCGGGCGGCTGAAATCCCGACTTTGACGTCGATACGATCGATCTCACCGGCACTCAGCCGATATTCTTGTTTCAGGTCGAAAAGTGCGTCGATTGCCCGATGCGTCGAGGCGCAGCAAGGATGGCGCTTGGTGACGAGACCGCGGGTTTCAATGATATGGGCTTCATCCAGCCGCCAGTCCGCCCAACCTTGGGCTTCACCGCCGCCAAAGAGATCCAAAAAACCCTGCGGGCGCTCAAGGATGTCGAGCCGGCCGCCGCTGCCTGACATTGCCAGCAAGGCGGCTTCGACTGCATTGCGCGCTGCAATTCCGGCATGCAGCGGTTTGGCCGGGGTGCCGAACTGGCCCTTGGGGCCGGATGCCATCGAGGTGGCCAGGCTCATGGCCTGCGCCGTCTCCTCGATGTTGGCGCCGAGGAGGCGCGCGACGCCGGCGGTCGTTCCGATCGCGCCGACCGTGGAGGTACCATGCCAACCTCTGTTGTAATGGGAGGGATTGACCCCAAAACCGACCGCCGCCTGGGCCTCGAGCCCGGTGAGATAGGCTTCCAGAAACGGCTTGCCGCTGATCGGGCGCTGCGAATGTATGGTGGCGAGCAGGGCCGGCACCAGAACTGCGGACGCATGAGCCCGGCCGGGATGAAAATTATCATCGAAATCGAGAGCATGAGCCGCCGTGCCGTTCACAAGTGCCGCCACCGAGGGCGACGCGTATCCGCCTGTGACAAGCCATCTGGAACCGCCGCCCGATATCTCACTGCCGAAAGCCGCGGTAACCGCCGCTACGCTTGCATCCTTGGTGCCGGCGATCATGCATCCGAGCGTGTCGATAACCGCGTCGCGGGCGCGCTCCATGGCAAGAGATGAAAACTCCGTCCGCGCTGAAAGCTGTTGGGCGATATCGAATAGGATCGTGGTCATTGACGAATGTCTTTCGCTGCGCTTGGTACACGGGCAAAAGTGTTCGACTTCGACGAAGGCCGCAATCTTATGCGGTTTTCGAATAAGTCTATCGAAGGAAGGGGTTCTCCATGGTGAAGGCGGCGATCAGCCTGAAGCATATCGAGGCCTATGACGCGATCGCCGCCACCGGCTCGACGGTTGCCGCAGCATTGGAGCTCGGCATTTCGCAATCGAATGCAAGCCGGCTACTGCAGCAGCTGGAGGATTATCTCGGCGTTCGCCTGTTCGAGCGTGACAAGAACCGCCTGGCGCCGACGCGTGAAGGCCTGCAGCTCGGACCGGAAATCCGCGCCATCGCAGATCGCCTGCGTGTGCTTAAAACGGCGGCCATCGAATTGGAGAACGGTCGCTCCCGCGGCATGCTGCTGAGGCTTGCTTTTCCGGCCAGTCTATCGTCGAACCGGATACCGAAAATGATCCGAGATTTTCTTGCCGCCAACGGCCCGATGCGGGTGGAACTGGCCTCCGGCAATTATCTGGCGCTTGAACGCATGGTTGCCGATGGTGAAGCCGATATCGGTTTCGCACGCCTGCCGCTGGCAACTCCCGGACTGCGGCAGGAAAAGCTGCTGCCGTCGCGAATTGTCTGCGTACTGCATCGCGATCATCCGCTCGCCGAGCGGTCATCGCTGACGATCGCCGAGCTGAAGGGCCACGATCTCATCGTCCTCAATCGCGAACGGCCCGTCCGCCACCAGCTTGAGGCGCTGTTCTATCAGCACGGCTTGCGGCAGCGGCCGTTGCTGGAGGCGCATTCCGTCGCAAGCGCCTGCGCACTGGCGGCCGAGGGTCTTGGCATTGCGCTGGTCAGTGAACTGATCGCCCGCGAATACGCGGCGCTGCCCTTGCGGTTCGTCGCGCTTGAACCGGATCTGCCGGTCACATATTGCCTGCTCAGCGGCGAAAAATATCCGCTGTCACGGGCCGCCGGCCTGTTCCTGCAGAGCATTGCCGGCTGGTCATGAGCGAAATGTTTTCACCCGGGGCGTTGCCAACAAATAGTAGGCTGTAGAGTTGCAGCAGGATTTGACCAATTTTCCCAGTTTGCGTTGACCCACGAAATGCAGCGTATCGGATTGATGGCAAACATGTTTCAAAAGGTCTGAGTGGATCTCGGCGAAATGAAAAAATGGCTCAAATTTACGCGATAATTAACATATCACGGCACCGCTTCCTTTTGAGGCACCCGTTACCACAGCAATACGATGCAGCAACAGATCGATGGACGCATGTGCGTCAATGCACATTAACGCGTCCGCTCATCTCGAAAATATCCCCCCGTGGATTTGACCACATTGTCGGACAGGATTGATCTTGTCTGCCACCAACCGCCGTTCATTATGGACCGCTCCTCGTAAATACTCGCTTGGGTCCGTACTTGGAGTTCTTGCGCGTCGTTTGGTAGAACGTTCAAAATAGAGAAAGTAGCTTTCTACGAGTCCGCGTTCGCCGGGGCTTAGTCGAGGCCTTGCGCGCTCGACGACCCGCATGGATGGACACCGATTGGCCTGTTTCAAGGGCGGCTGAAACCGGCGTCGGCGCAAGGGGTGTGCGAAGCATCCCGACAGATTGCGCTCCGGCCTTATCGGGCGCGCCTTGCATGCACAATCGCGAGGCTCACGCAGAGATCGGTAACCCGGCGCGACGCCCCTTAGCCAATCCCTAGAAGATATCAGCCGGGATCGGAACACGGGCCACTTTCGATATGAACACCTGCTCGCTGGAGCAATCCTCACCGACGATGAGCCTGCGCCGCCAACCGATCAAGATATCTTGCGGGATATAAAGCTAGTCAAAACCTCGCCAGCGAGATATCCAAAGGAATATCTCGCTTAAGGATCGGAGAGGAAATCATGAACGTTTATCGGCATTCCTGGATCAGGCTCGCGGTGAGGTCGGTGGCAGCCGCCCTCGTGTCGATCGCCTCGTTTGCCGCTCCCGCCGCAGCGCAGGAAAAAGTCACCGTCTTTGCAGCAGCCAGCATGAAGAACGCGCTCGACAACGCCAATAAGGCATGGGCGACCCAAGGAGGCGGGCAAGTCACCGTTTCCTACGCCGCAAGTTCGGCGCTCGCCAAGCAGATCGAAAGCGGCGCGCCAGCGGATATCTTCATTTCGGCCGATCTCGACTGGATGAAATATCTCTCCGACAAAAAGCTCGTGAGGGAAGACGCCAGGTTCAACTGGCTCGGCAACCGGATCGTGCTGGTCGCCGCCAAGGACGCCGCCAAGCCGGTCGACATCAGGCCGGGCTTCGATCTCGCGGGCCTGCTCAAAGGCGGCAGGCTCGCCATGGGTGAGCCGAACGCGGTTCCGGCCGGCAAATACGCCAAGGCCTCGCTCGAAAAGCTTGGCCTCTGGTCGTCGGTCGAAAAGAGCGTCGCAAGCGCCGAAAGTGTGCGCGCAGCACTCGCGTTCGTCTCGCGCGGCGAAGCGCCTTACGGCATCGTCTACCAGACGGATGCGGCCGCCGATCCGGGTGTCGCCATCGTCGGCACGTTGCCGGCCGACACCCACCCGGCGATCATTTATCCGATCGCCATCCTGTCGGAATCGAAGTCCAAGGATGCGCCCGCCTATCTCGACTATCTGAAGTCGGCCAAGGCAGCGCCATTCTTCGAAAAGGAAGGTTTTACGGTTCTGAAATAGCCGCAAGCACCTCGGTAAACACTCATCGAAACGGCCCCTTTCGGGGCTGTTTTTCGTTTCCGACCGAACCGTTCTCAAGAGCGAGCCTCTCCGCCCAGCGCTGTCCGAATCTCGATTTCAACCGGTCTCACGCGATCGTTTGTTCTCGAATCCCGAACATTCCGTTTGGAAATCATGCCCTAGCGACCTCGATTGGGTTTCCCCATCTCCATGACCGGAAGCAGACAACGCTTCCAAATACCACCGAGCGGATGCCGGCTCCCAAACGGCTCCGTTTAGCAACTGAGGAATACGATAATGAAGACAGTACTTTCCAGTTTCGCCGCAGCCATGATCGCTTCGGCTTCCTTCGCCGGCGTCGCCCTTGCAGAAGGCGATTATTATCAGGGTGCGACCAAGGGACAGGCAACGGTGCAGACCAACGACAAGGTCGACAATGTCAGGACCGGCAGCATCGATCAGGTTCGCGCCAACGACAATCGCGGCGACCAGCCGATCTTCAAGCATGAAAGCCGCGACAATCGCTAGCCGCAGCTCATTCAAGATACCGAACATCGTCCGGCAGGCAGGTCGCAAACTCAAGCCCCGGACGAACTCTGAAAGGACTAGGACAATGAAGACTTCCATCTCCGCTATCGCCGCCATGATCGCTGCCGCTTCCTTCGGAGGCTCGGCTCTCGCCGACGGCGACTATTTTGAAGGCACCTCGAAGACGCATGCTTCCGCCCGGGTCAACGGCGGCAATGTGGACGACGTCCGCACCGGCAGCATCCAGATCCGCGACACCGATCGCCAGGAAAGCCAGTCGATCTTCGGCAACACGAGCCGCGACAACCGCTAAGCCGTCGCGCATGAGAACCAAGGCTCCAAGGGCCTTCGTTCAGTAGACCATCTTGTGAATGCGATGGTGCAGGGAGAGCAGCGGCAGACCCGGCGCTCTCCCACCGCCTTTTTCAGAACCCTCCAATAACTTTCCCGCCAGGATCTAGCCATCAGACCCGTCTCGATATATCCAATGCGATATATTGCATCGCGGCTATGGATGGGATCGGCGTTTGGACTGGCTGGCATTGAGCGATGAGGAATGGACCGCGATCAGGCTCAGCCTGAAGGTTTCCGCCGTCGCCATGATCGTCAGCCTGCCGTTCGGTCTTCTCGTCGCCTACCTGCTTGCCCGCGGAAGATTCTGGGGCAAGTCGATCCTGAACGGCGTCGTCCACCTGCCGCTTATCCTGCCACCGGTCGTCACCGGCTTTCTGCTGCTGATATTGTTCGGGCGACGCGGGGTCATCGGTGCCTTTCTCAACGAATATCTCGGCATCGTCCTCTCCTTCCGCTGGACGGGTGCAGCACTTGCCTGCGGCGTCATGGGCTTTCCGCTGATGGTACGGTCCATCCGGCTGTCGATCGAATCCGTCGACCGCAAGCTGGAAGAGGCGGCCGGCACGCTCGGCGCCGGACCCACCTGGGTTTTCATCACCGTGACGCTGCCGCTCATCCTGCCAGGCGTGATCGCTGGCATGATCCTCGCATTTGCCAAGGCGATGGGCGAGTTCGGCGCGACGATCACCTTCGTCTCCAATATTCCCGGTGAAACCCAGACCCTTTCGGCAGCCATCTACACGTTTACGCAGGTGCCGGGCGGCGATGCCGGGGCGATGCGGCTGACGCTGGTCGCGATCGCCATCTCGTTTGCAGCGCTTCTCGCCTCGGAGTTCCTGGCCTATCTGGTCGGCAAGAGGGTTGATATCGAATGACCCTCGTCGTTATGGCACGGCAGACTCTGGGAGAGTTTGTCCTCGACGCGGGCTTCACCTCGGATGGCGGCGTGACCGCACTGTTCGGGTCTTCGGGCTCCGGCAAGACGTCGCTGGTGCGGGTGATCGCGGGGCTGTCGAAGCCGGATCACGGGCGGCTGGTGGTTGATGGCGAAACGCTGTTCGACACCGAAAGCGGCATTTTCGTGCCAAAGCACAAACGACGTTTCGGCTACGTCTTCCAGGAAAGCCGGCTTTTCCCGCACCTCTCGGTGCGTCAGAACCTTGCCTATGGCCGCTGGTTCGCACCCAAGACCACGCAGCCGGAAGATTTCGATCGGATTGTCGAACTGCTGGGCATCGGCCTGTTGCTGGAGCGGCGGCCGGGGAAGCTTTCAGGCGGCGAAAAACAGCGCGTCGCGATCGGCCGGGCGTTGCTCTCCGCTCCGCGTCTCCTTCTGATGGATGAGCCGCTCGCCGCGCTCGACGACCTGCGCAAGGCCGAGATCCTGCCTTATCTCGAGCGCCTGCGCGACGAAACCTCGACACCGATCGTCTATGTCAGCCATTCGGTCTCGGAGGTGGCGCGGCTTGCCGACAAGGTGGTGATAATGAAGGAGGGCCGGGTCGAGGCCGTCGGCACGCCGTCGGAAGTCCTCTCTATGCCTTCGGCGGATCGCCGCGATGCCGGCGCGGTGCTGACCGGCACGGTCGAGACGATCGATATCCCGCACCGGCTGGCGACGATCCGGCTGTCGCAGGCGCAGATCGTGGTGCCCAACGCGCATGCCGAAGAAGGTCGGAGCGTCCGCGTGCATATCCCCGAACGGGACGTCATGGTCGCCACCCGGCGGCCGGAAGGCCTGAGCGCCCTCAACATCCTTGACGGCATGATCGCCGCGATCGAGCCGGACGGGGACGGCATGGCCCGCATCCACATTCGCTGCGGCGGAGATACCGTGCTCGCCCGCATCACCGCACTTTCCGTCGAACGGCTCGACCTGAAGCTGGAAAAGCCGGTTTTTGCCGTGATAAAGACAGTGGCGCTGGAACGGTAGGCGGGCATTGATCTTACGTCGACTGTGAACTATAGATTACATATGATCGAAATTCGCAAGACGGCAACCTTTTCAAAATGGTTCAGCGAACTTCGGGACCATAACGCCCGAATGCGAATAGTTACGCGCATTCGCCGCATGGAAATTGGCAATCTTGGCGATGTGAAGCCAGTCGGCGAAGGCGTCAGCGAGGCGCGTATTACCTACGGTCCTGGCTACCGGCTCTATTTCATCCAACAGGGCCAGGAAATCATCATCTTGCTCTGTGGCGGAGACAAGAGCACCCAAAGCAGGGACATCGCTTCGGCAAAACAGATGGCGAAGGAGATATGACAGTGCCTATTGAAACGACGAAATGGGACGTTCAGGACTACCTGAAGACGCCCGAAGCGCGCGTTGCTTATCTCGAAGCAGCTTTCGAGGACGGGGATCCGAAACTTATCTCGATCGCCCTTGGCGATGTTGCCCGCTCCATGGGCATGACCAATGTCGCCAAGGAAGCGGGCATTACCCGCGAGGCGCTCTACAAGGCGCTGAGCGATAAGGGAGATCCGAAGCTCTCCACGTTGCTCGGTGTCTTGAAGGCCCTCGGACTCCGAGTCACGGTGGTTTCCACCAACGAAGCCGCATAGGCTCCGGCCTCAGCAGACGGCAGAACGATTCTTCGAAGAAATTTTGCACACGCGTACATTTTGTCATCCGGGTGTTAAGGAGCCCCGCTAGACCGCTTCCTGTTGATGATCTTCAGCGCTTCCGCAGCCTCGGCCGACAGGTCTTTCAGGGTTCGGAAGAAGCCATTTCGCTCTTCGGGGAGTAAACCATGACTGTTCTTCCGATACTCAAGTCCGCCACGCTCGCGGCCGTTCTCCTGGCCTCGACCGCTGTCTTCGCGTCCGCCAAGGATGTCACCATTTCCGTCTGGTCCGGCGGTTCCGGGCCGAACGACAACTACCGCACCGATGCATTCGATATCGCAGCCGATATTCTCGAGCGTGAAGCCGCCATCCGCGGCCAGCAGCTCAACATCATCGTCCAGAAGACGCCCTATTCCGGCTGGGAAGACTTCAAGCAGGCCCTGACGCTGGCCGCCGAAGCCAAGAAGGCTCCGAACATCGTCGCCACCGGCCATGAAGACATCGGCCCATGGGCGCAGGCCGGCCTCATCGTTCCGGTCGAGAAGTTCATCGACCTCGACAGCTGGCCGATCAGCGACATCTATCCGAACCTGATGGAGATCACCTCCTTCAATGGTAGCGTCTACGGCATCCCGCAGGACGCCGAATCCCGCCCGTTCTTCTTCTGGAAGCCTTACATGAAGGCGATCGGCTATTCGGATGCCGATATCGAGGCCCTGCCGGCCAAGGTCGAAAAGGGCGAATATACGCTCAAGAACGTGCTCGAAGACGCCAAGAAGATGCAGGACAAGGGCCTCGTCCAGGCTGGCTACGGCTTTTATCCGCGCACCAATAACGGCCCGGACTACTGGCAGTTCTACACGTCCTTCGGCGGCGTGATGGAAGAGGAAGGCAAGCTCGTCTTCGACAAGGCCGCGATGAAGCGCACCTACCAGTATTTCGCCGATCTCGTGAAGGCCGGCGTCACCAAGAAGAACCATGTCGGCATGCCGGGCGACCAGTGGTGGAAGGAAGTTGCCACCGGTAAGGCCGGCATCTGGCACGGCGGCACCTGGCATTATGCCCGCCTCGTCAACCAGGAAGGCCTGAAGGACTTCTTCACCAACGTCCAGTTCACGCTGGTACCGGGCGGCGAGGGCGGCAAGGCCAACACGCTGACCCATCCGCTCGCTTACCTGCTGATGGCCGGCCATACCGAAGAAGAAAGCCAGATCGCGGCCGACCTGATCAAGATCGCCTCCGAGCCGCGCATCAATGCGCTGCATGCGATCAAGTCCGCCCATCTCGGCATCTCGCCTTCCGAAACCAAGGTCGACCTCTATGCGGCCGATCGCTGGGCTTCGGAAGCCACCGAACGCCTTCTGCCGCATGCCAACGCCATGCCGAACAATGCCGATTTCGGCAAGTACTGGACGATCATGTGGAAGAACTTCGAAGCCTCCTGGACGGGCGCCAAGACCGCCGATGCCGCGGTCAACGATGCCGAAGCCGAGCTGAAGTCGACGCTCGGCGCGGCGATCATCATCCGCTGATGCCAGGCGACTTATCCTGCTCGGACAGGGCGGGATAAATCGTGGACTATCCGGGCGAAACTCCTCGCCCCGAATTGTGGGCGGCGATCACTCCGCCGCCCACACCCCATCCGTCTCCCAAGGCTTCACCCATGCGAACGTCACGAACGCTCGGACTGGTGATGATCGCGCCCGCCGCGGTCATGATCTTCCTGTTCTTCCTGATGCCGGTCGTCCTGACCGCCATCTTCGCCATGACCAACATGACCACCGCGACCGGCATTTCCGGCGGCGCCTGGCAGGTCACGCAAGGCGCCATCAACCGCCTGAAGGCAGATATGCCGGACCTTGCGGGCGGCATTGCCGAGCCGCGCTTCGTCATCGACGAGGAGGGACTTGCAGCCCTTGAAGCCCTGAAGCTCAAGGCAGGTTTCAGCACCGAACTGCGCGCCAGCCACATGGGCGAGGTTTTTCCCTCCCGTCGCGAGGCTGAACGCATGATCAAGGCGCTGAAGGACCGGCCCTCGACCCGCGAGGTCAAGCAGATTTCCGACCTCTTCAACCGCTCGGTTCTGAATACCCGGTTCGAGACCCGTGACGGACTGATGGCGAGCCTCAAGAAGCTCGGCTTCACGCTGACGCCGGCCGAACAGGAGACGGTCGCCACGGCCACCTATACCGGCTGGGTATGGACGACGGAAAATTTCAGGATCATCGGCAACTCGCCGGACATGGCGCAGATCTTCCTCAACACCGCCTTCTACGTCTCGGTGACGCTGCTCTTGTTCAACGTCAGCTACGCGCTCTTCCTCGCCATCACCACCCACTACATGCCGGCTTCGACCGCATCCATCTTCCGCGCCATCTGGCTGCTGCCGCGCATCACGCCGGTGGTCATCTACGTGCTGATGTGGAAATGGCTGACCTGGGACAGCGGCTTCATCTCGATGTTCATGGGCCAGTTCGGATATCCGGCGAAAAACTACCTGCTCGACAGCGCCTACAACGCCTGGTTCTTCGTGATCCTGATCAACGGCTTCATCGGCGCTTCGATGGGCATGCTGGTCTTCTCTTCCGCGATCAAGGCGATCCCGCAGACGCAGTTCCATGCAAGCGAGGTGGATGGCGCCAGCCGCTGGCAACAGGTCCGCCACGTCATCCTGCCGCAGCTTCGCTGGCCGATCCTGTTCGTCACCTGCTACCAGACCCTGTCGCTGCTCGCTTCCTTCAACGAAATCCTCCTCTCGACCCGCGGCGGGCCGGGGCGGGCGACCGAAGTATGGTCGCTCGCCGCCTACCACACCGCGCTCAACAACTATACCGGCAACCTGGAATATGGGCTGGGCGCTGCCATGGCGCTGGTGCTGGTGGTTGTCGGCATCGTCCTGTCGCTCATCTACCTGCGCATCTTCCGTTACGATACGCTGATCTCCAAGCCGCTGATCGAGGATTGAGCATGGCCGAAAAACCGCAAATCTCGTCCAACACCACCTCGGCGAATTTCTCGAGCCTCCCGGTGATCCTGCTGCTCGGCCTTTTCAGCCTGCCGCTGCTGGTGATGTATGCCTATCTCTTCATCGACACGATCAGCGACACCGAGGCCGGCTCGCTGATCCCGAACGAGTTCACGCTGCGCCACTGGAGTTTCCTCTGGGAGACCAAGGCCGGCAAGCCGAACATCTGGCTCGTCACGCTCAACACCTTCATCTTCGCAAGCTGCATCACCGGCGTCATCCTCACGGTCTCGTCGATGGCGGGTTACGTGCTGTCGCGCCTCAACGTGCCGGCACGCGGCTTTTTCCTCGCCGGCGTCATGGTGCTGCATGCCTTCCCGTCGGTGACGCTGATCATCGCCATCTTCATCGTGCTGCAGTGGATCGGTCTCTACAATTCGCTGATAGGGGTGATCCTGGTGAAGGCGGCGGTCGAGCTTCCGCTCGGCATCTGGTTGATGAAGGGGTTCTACGACACCGTGCCCTGGGAAATCGAGATGGCCGGCACCGTCGACGGCGCCTCGCGCTTCACGGTCTGGCGCCGGCTCGTGCTGCCGCAGATCAAACCAGCGGTGATGGCACTTGGCCTCTTTTCCTTCCTCACCGGCTGGAGCGAGTTCATCATGCCGCAGGTGCTGGCGCCGGGCGCGAAAGTGCAGGTCCTGTCGGTCTATCTGGCGGGCCTGATCATCGACGACAACAACTTCGATTTCGGCACCTTCAAGGCCGTCGGCGTCTTCTACGTCGTGCCGGTGCTGATCCTCTATGTCTTCTTCCAGAAGCATCTCATGAACATCTATGGCGGAGGCACTAAGGGCTGATGCGTATACTGCTCGACAAGTTTTCCAAGAGTTTCGGCTCCACCAAGGTCATCGAGGACATGGATCTCGAAGTGGGTTCCGGCGAAATGCTGGCGCTGCTCGGGCCTTCCGGCTGCGGCAAGTCGACGACGCTGTTTGCCGTCTGCGGCATTCATCGGCCGACCTCGGGCCGCATCATGTTCGGCGACCGGGACGTCACCCATCTGCCGAGCCAGGAGCGCAATGTCGGCGTCGTCTTCCAGTCCTATGCGCTTTATCCGCATATGACGGTGGAGGAAAATATCGGCTTCCCGCTGATGGTGAAGCGGGTCGCCTCCGCCGATATCAGGAAGCAGGTCGCGGATATCGCGGCGCTGGTCCATATCGAAGATCTCCTCGGGCGGCGCCCGGCGCAGCTTTCCGGCGGCCAGCAGCAGCGCGTGGCGCTCGCCCGCGCCCTGATCCGCCGCCCGGACGTGCTGCTTCTCGACGAACCGCTCGCCAATCTCGACGCCAAGCTCCGCCTCGAAATGCGCTCGGAAATCCGGCGGCTGCAGAAGGAAACCGGCATCACGGCCATCCTTGTCACCCATGACCAGGTCGAGGCGATGTCGATGTGCGACCGCATCGCCATCATGAAATCGGGCGAGATCATCCAGATCGCTACGCCGTCGCAGATGTATAACGATCCGCGCACGTCCTTCGTCGCCAGCTTCCTCGGCAATCCGCCGATCTCCTTCCTCAAGGGCCAGGCCCACCAGGGAGCTTTCGTGCTCGGCGGAAGCGGCTTGCGCCTGCCGCTCGCTACCCTGGCCGGCATTCCGGACGGAACCGCGCTCAGCCTTGGCGTCCGCCCGGAGCATTTCGGGACAGCGGGCGGTGTGCCCGTCGAAGGCAAGGTCGTGTTTGCGGAAACGCAAGGCCGCGAAAACCTCTACGACGTCGTTCTGCCGGACGGTTCCGTGCTGCGCTCGATCCAGCCGGTGCGCGACGACGTGAAGCCGGGCGACAGCGTGCGCTGGAACCTCGACAGCGCCTCGACCTTCGTTTTCGCCGAAGACGGACAGAGATTGTGACGGAGGCTTTGATGCACGACTTTTCCGCCTTCTTCGACAAATTCGGCTGGCCGGAAGGGAAGGGCCGGCTGCCATTCTGCATCGGCCATCGCGGCGCGAGCGGCCATGAACGGGAAAACACGCTCACGGCCTTCCGCCGCGCTGCCGAACTCGGCGCCGAAATGTGGGAACTCGACACCCAGATGACGTCGGACAGCGTGGTCGTCGTTTCCCATGACGACCATCTGCAACGCGTCTTCCAGCGGGACCTGTTTATCTCGCAGATGAGTTTTGCAGAGCTGCGCGAGGCGGTGCCGGATGTGCCGAGTTTCACGGAAGTCGCCGCACTCGGCCGGGAGACCGGTTGTGGCCTTTACGTCGAGCTGAAGCGGCCGGGCACCGGTCCGCTCTGCTGGCAGCACCTGAAGGACATGGACCAGCGTTTCGCCTGCCTCGGCTCCTTCGATGTCGCCCAGGTGCGCGAGCTGCGCGAGATGGGCTGCGATTATGCGCTTTCGGTGCTGATCCGTGTCGGCCACGATCCGCATGCGGCAGGGGAGGCGGCGGCCGCCGACATCCTGCATCTGTGCTGGGAAAAGGCGAGCGAGACGCCGCAGGAATTCGTGACCGAGGAACTGATCGACAGGGCTTTTGCCGAGGGCAAGGAGCTCGTGCTCTGGCACGAGGAGCGACCGGATGTCCTGAAGGATATCATGGTCTTGCCGATGCTCGGCATCTGCACCGACCTGCCGGACCTGATGCGACCAAGGGAAACGAGCGGCGTTTCCCGCGAGCCCCGCCGCGTCACCTCCTTCGACGTCGCCCGGGCGGCCGGCGTTTCCCGCGCCGCCGTGTCGCGTGCCTTCACCCCCGATGCCAGTGTTTCGGAAAAAACCCGGCAGAAGGTCTATCAGGCGGCCAAGGAACTCGGCTATCGGGTCAACTATCTCGCCCGCAGCCTCACCAACAAGCGGTCCGATTTCGTCGGCCTGGTGGCGGCCGGCCTCGACAATCCGTTCCGCACACAGCAGCTCGAACATCTGGCCCGCGCGCTGATCGCCCGCAATTACCGGCCGATCCTGTTGCCGACCTCCAAGGAGGCCGATAGCGCCACCGTCATCGGCCAATTGCTGCATTACGCCGTTTCCGGCGTCATCATCACCTCGGATGCACCGCCTTCGCATATTTTCGAGGAATGCGCGGTCGAGGGCGTGCCGATCGTGCTGGTCAACAAGGGCGAGGACTTCCCGTTCGTCGACCGGGTCGTTTCCGATGACCGGATGTCGGGTTACATGGCCGTCGACCACCTCGTCGAATCAGGCGCCAAAAAGCTCGCCGTCATCGCCGGCACGACCGTTTCCTATTCGTCGCGCCGTCGGGCGGAGGCTTTTCAGAGCCGCTGCCAGATGCTCGGGCTCGATGCGCCGCTCATCCCGGTTGCCATCAACGACTACGCCCATGGGCACGAGGCGGCGCAGGCGCTGATCGACATGGGAATAGACGGGGTGTTTTCGGTCAACGACTACATGGCCTGCGGTGTCCTCGACGGGCTCGCCAGGGCCGGCCGGAGCTACGGCTCCGTCAAGGTGATCGGCCATGACGACATCCCTCAGGCAAGCTGGTCGGCCTATGATCTCACCACCTTCGTACAGCCCTGCGACGTACAGGCGGAACAGGTGATCGATCTCCTGACCAGCCGGATGTCCGAACCGGCCGCCGTGGCTCGGGTGGAATTCACGCCGGTGACGCTGATCAAAAGAAGAAGTGCATAAATGGCATCTGCATTCGATCTCTCCTCCCTGCAATCGCGCGAAAGGACCGCAATCGAGGTCGCCCGCCGGGTCGGCATGGGGGCGGCCGCCTTCCGTGCCGAGGCGCTTCCCGAAACGCTCGGTGTCGAGAACAAGGGCCTGCAGGATTTCGTCACCGTTGCCGACAAGCGGGCCGAAGAAGCGATCCGCGCATCCCTGCTCGGTGAATTCCCCGACGATTCCTTCATGGGCGAAGAGGGCGGTGGACATTCCGGAGAACGCGGCACCTGGGTGGTCGATCCGATCGACGGCACCACCAATTTCATCCGCGGTTTCCGGCACTGGGGGGTCTCGATCGCCTTCGTCTCCGGTGGCGAAATCCTGCTCGGCGTGATCTATGACGCCGCACAGGACCGGGTTTTCCATGCGATCCGGGGTGAGGGCGCCTTCAAGGAAGGAAAGCCGATCACGGCGGCCAAGACCAGTGATCCCAACCACGCGATCGCCATTCTCGGCCATTCGCGCCGCACCGATTTCGAGGACTACATCGCCGTCTCGCGCAGGCTTTACGAGCGCGGCATCGACTATCGCCGCATGGGCGCGGCCGCCATCGGCCTCATCCGCGTCGCCGAAGGCGTGTCAGACCTCTATTACGAACGGCACCTTTCTTCCTGGGACATGCTCGCCGGCGTGTTGATCGCCGCGGAAGCCGGTGCGACGATCGCCGTGCCGCCGCTCGAGGAATTGCTTTCGCGGGGCGGGCCGGTGGTCGCCTGTTCGCCGGGGCTTGCCGGCGAATTCGCCTTCCTGATGGAGATGGAAGGCCTGCTCGCTGCTGCGCAGTAGGGCAGGCAGATGGCAGACGGCATCGACGGCGACTTAGAAGGAGCCTGGGCGGGGTGCAACCTTCACCCCAGAATGATATGAATAGGCGGATATTCACAATCCATGGGTGGACACGATGGCAGGCGCTTCACGTCACGACGCATGGCAGGCGGGCGACAGTTACGAAATCTACATGGGGCGTTGGAGCCGGCAGATTGCGCCGCGCTTCATCGAGTGGCTTGAACCCGACGATGATCTTGATTGGCTGGAGGTCGGCTGCGGGACAGGCGCGTTGAGCGGCCGCATCCTTTCGGATACCAATCCGAAATCCCTTATCGCCGTCGATCCGTCCGAAGGGTTCCTGGAGAAGGCTCGCTCGACGATCGCCGATCCGCGCGTGGAATTTCAAATCGGCAATGGCGAAGCCCTGTCAATTCCATCGGGCACCAGGGACATGATCGTCTCAGGCCTGGCTTTGAACTTCATACCAGACCGCGAAAAGGCGCTTCTGGAAATGCAGCGGACTGCGCGCACCAAAGCCACCATAGCCTTCTACGTCTGGGATTATCCAGGCGGTGGAGTGGAATTCATGCGGGCTTTCTGGACGGCTGCGACAGAACTGGATCCAGGCGCACGCGACCTTACCGAAGATCGACGCTTCCCCTTCTGCACACTTGAGGGACTAACCGATCTCGCTCACCGAGCCGGGCTTTCCCACGTGGAGGCGACGAAGATCGAAGCGCCCACACGCTTCCAGAATTTCGACGACTTCTGGCATCCATTCACGCTGGGTGCTGGCCCCGCACCCGGTTACTGCGCCAACCTGAAGACGGCCGAACGAGAAAAGCTGCGGGAAAAGCTCCAGGAAAATCTGCCGACGGCAGAGGACGGGTCCATCCCGCTTCGGGTGAGAGCATGGGCAATCCGCGGCAGAAAGCAGTAAGGGGCCTCCGGGGCAACTTGGGCGGCAACGCAAAATGAACGCGTCGGAGCCATTGCCTAACCTATTGTTTTTCCTGTCTATGCCGTTCACTGGTATTCGGATTTCACCTCTGCTAAGTGATATCTATGCCATTCGAAGACAAAAAGAAAAGTCGTGTGACGCTTCTCGACGTAGCGCGGCGCGCCAATGTGTCCCGCGCCACCGCCTCGCTCGTCATCCGCAAGAGCCCGCTGGTCGGCACCGAGACGCGGGCGCGGGTCGAGGAGGCGATGCGCGAGCTCGGCTATGTCTACAACATGGGGGCCGCGCGGCTGAGGGCCGAACGCAGCCACACCGTCGGCGTCATCGTGCCCAATCTGACGAACCCGTTCTTCGCCGAACTGCTGTCCGGCATCGAGGCAGGGATCGATTCGGCCGGCATGGTGGTGATCCTCGCCAATAGCGGCGATCTGGTCGAACGGCAGGACATGGTGATGCGGCGCATGCGCGAGCACGGCGTCGATGGCGTCATCGTCTGCCCGGCGGCTGGCACCGAGCCTGCATTTCTTCACCAGCTTGCCGAATGGGACCTGCCGCTGGTGCAGGTGCTCCGCCAGATCTCCGAAGAAGTCGATTATGCCGGGGCCGACTATGCGGCCGGGATGCGCCAGGCGGTTGATTATCTGGCCTCGCTCGGCCACCGGACGATCGCGTTTGCCGTCCAGGGGCCGATCCATTCCGCCTATCGCGAGCGTGTCGAAGGGTTTCGCGACGCCATGCAGTCGCGCGGGCTCGATCCGAGCATGATCGTACGTGTACCGAACCAGATCGGCGAAATCGCCGACGCGGCGCATCTCTTGTTCGACGAGCACGAACAGCCGACGGCGGTGATCTGCTTCAACGACGTGATCGCACTCGGCCTTTCCGCCGGCCTCTACGACCGGGGCCTGAAGGTCGGCGAGAATTTTTCGCTGATCGGTTTCGACGACGTGACGGACGCGGAGGCGATGCGGCCGAGGCTCACCTCCGTTTCCACCGCACCCGTGACCATCGGTGCGAATGCCGCCAGGCTTCTCCTCGACCGGCTGCCCGATCCCATCCGCCCGGCCCGGAGGGTCGTGAATGAAACGGTTTTACATATCCGCCAGTCCTGCGGGCCGATCGCCATTTCGCCTGACAACAATCCGCCAGCTTCCGGTTGACGTCCGGATGAAAAGCTTTTAGATCGATCTAAATGGAAAGGCGCCGCAGAGGAGTGGCGCTCTTTCGACATCATTGGGGAGGTCCCAAGTTGTACGCTTTCAATTTCGAGCCCGTATTTGCGGGTTTCGACCAGCTTCTGCTCGGCGCCTGGCTGACGATCCAGCTTTCGGTGGCAGCGATGATCATCGGCTTGATCGTCTCGATCGCCTGTGCCGCGGGCAAGACCTCCGGTATCGCGCCGCTGCGCTGGGTCATCGACGCCTATATCGAGATCATCCGCAACACGCCGTTCCTGGTGCAGATCTTCTTCATCTTCTTCGGCCTGCCGTCGCTCGGGATTTTTCTGACCCCGAACAGCGCGGCGCTCGTGGCACTAGTCGTCAATTTCGGCGCCTACGGCACGGAAATCATCCGCGCCGGCATCGAGTCGATCCAGAAGGGGCAGATCGAAGCCGGCACGGCGCTCGGCCTCTCGAAGCTGCAGGTCTTCCGCTACATCATCATGAAGCCGGCGCTGCGCACCGTCTATCCGTCGCTGACCAGCCAGTTCATCTACCTGATGCTGACCTCGAGCGTCGTTTCGGCGATATCGGCCGACGACCTTGCCGCCGCCGGCAACAATCTGCAGTCGCAGACCTTCGCGAGCTTCGAAGTCTATATCGTCATCACGATCATGTATCTCGTCATGTCGGTCGGTTTTTCTACGATCTTCTCGATGATCGAGAAGGCTGCCTTCAAATATCCGTTGAGCCGATAGGAGCCTGGCCATGCCATTGATCAGACCTTTCGGCATCAACGAATTCTGGATCATCGTGCTCGCCGCGCAATGGACGATCGCACTGTCGGCGATCGCCTTCGCTGGCGGGGGTATCGGCGGCCTGCTGATCGCGCTGCTGCGTGTCTCGGATGCGAAGCTGCCGCGGCTGATCGCCACCGGCTTCATCCGCGTCTTCCAGGGAACGCCGCTCTTGATGCAGCTCTTCCTGGTGTTCTTTGGCATGAACATCCTCGGCTTTGCCATCAATCCCTGGCTTGCGGCAACCGTCGCGCTCACCCTGCATGCGAGCGCCTTCCTCGGCGAAATCTGGCGCGGCTGCATCGAAGCGGTGCCGCCCGGCCAGCGGGAAGCCGCGACCGCGCTCGGCCTGCGCTACTACAACCGGATGCGCTACATCGTCCTGCCGCAGGCCTTAAAGATCGCGGTGGCGCCGACGGTCGGCTTCCTGGTGCAGCTCATCAAGGGCACCTCGCTTGCGGCAATCATCGGTTTTACCGAGCTCACCCGCCAGGGCCAGATCATCAACAATGCGACATTCAGCCCGTTCATGGTGTTCGGCACGGTGGCCGCGGTCTATTTCGTCCTCTGCTGGCCGCTTTCGGTGCTGGCACGACGCATGGAACTCAGATTTTCCCGCGCAACGGCACGTTGACGGGACCCGAGCCGGAGGGAGGAAAGCCGGCACAACAGAAAAGGGTAGGAACATGAATATTTCTAGACGCATGGTTATGGCCGTCATCGGCGCAGGCCTGATGATGGGCGCAGGCGCCTCCACCGCATCGGCACAGACCGTCGAAAGCATCAAGTCCGCAGGCACCGTCAAGATCGGCATGCTGGTCGACTTCCCGCCCTTCGGCATCATGAACACCTCGAACGAGCCGGACGGTTATGACGCCGACGTGGCAAAGCTGCTCGCCAAGGAATTCGGCGTGAAGGTGCAGATCGTTCCGGTTACCGGCCCGAACCGCATTCCCTATCTGCAGAGCAACCAGGTCGACCTGCTTGTCGCCTCGCTCGGCATTACCGAAGAGCGCGCCAAGAGCGTCGACTTCTCGCAGCCCTATGCCGGTATTTCGATCGGCGTGTTCGGCGCCAAGGCGACCGAGGTCTCCAAGCCGGAAGACCTGTCGGGCAAGACGATCGGTGTTGCCCGCGCCTCGACGCAGGATACCGGCGTCACCAAGATCGCTCCGAAGGATGCCAAGATCCAGCGTTTCGATGACGATGCCAGCGCCGTGCAGGCCCTGCTGTCCGGCCAGGTTCAGCTGATCGGCGTCTCGAACGTTGTCGCCGCCCAGATCGAAAAGGCAGCTCCCGGCCGTTTCACCCAGAAGCTGCAGCTCAGCCAGCAGGTTCAGGGCATTGCCGTCCGCAAGGGCTCGACCGAGCTGCTGACGGCTGTCAACGCCTTCATCGCCAAGGTCAAGGCCAATGGCGAGCTCGGCAAGATCCATGAAAAGTGGCTCGGCGCGCCGCTGCCGGACTTCGTCGCCAACGCCAAGTAAGACCAGAACCACGCCCAGAACTGAGATCGAAAAGGAGTTCCTCATGACGACTGAGGTGAACGCAAACGCATCGGCCGCGGCCACGCGAGGAACTTCCGAACTCGCCGTCAGGATGGAAGGCGTCAACAAGTGGTATGGCGGCTTTCACGCGCTGAAGGACGTCGAATTGTCGGTCAACCGGGGGGAGCGGATCGTCATCTGCGGCCCTTCCGGCTCCGGCAAGTCGACGCTGATCCGTTGCATCAACCAGCTGGAGACGATCCAGAAGGGCAAAATCGTCGTTGACGGCCATGACCTGACCGCCGGCGGCAAGAATGTCGATATCGTCCGCCAGGAGACCGGCATGGTCTTCCAGCAGTTCAACCTCTTCCCGCATATGACGGTCCTGGAAAACTGCACGCTGGCGCCGATGAAGGTGCGCGGCATTTCGAAGGTCGAGGCGGAAAAGACCGCTCGCAAATACCTGGAGCGGGTGCGCATTCCCGAACAGGCCGAAAAATATCCCGCCCAGCTTTCCGGCGGCCAGCAGCAGCGCGTCGCGATCGCCCGCGCACTGTGCATGAACCCGAAGATCATGCTGTTCGACGAGCCGACCTCGGCGCTCGACCCGGAAATGGTCAAGGAAGTGCTCGACACCATGATCGACCTTGCGAAAGAGGGCATGACCATGCTCTGCGTCACCCATGAAATGGGTTTTGCCCGGCAGGTCGCCGACCGGGTGATCTTCATGGACCGCGGCGAGATCCTCGAAACCGCCGCGCCGGAAGAATTCTTCGGCAATCCCAAGAACGAGCGCCTGAAGATCTTCCTCGGACAGATCTCCTGAGACCGCTGCCATCCATTGAAATGAAGGAGTTCCGGACGTGAAACCAGACATCCTGCTTGTGGAACCGATGATGCAGTTCATCGAGGACCAGCTCGACGCAGCCTATACCGTGCATCGGCTGTATGACCCGGCGCAGAAGGCAACGCTGGAAGCAGCGCTGCCGAACATCCGCGCCGTCGCGACCGGCGGCGGCACCGGCCTTTCCAACGAATGGATCGAGAAGCTGCCCTCGCTCGGCGTCATCGCCATCAATGGCGTCGGCACCGACAAGGTCGACCTCAAATTCACCCGCAGCCGCAATATCGACGTCACCACCACGCCCGGCGTTTTGACTGATGATGTCGCCGACATGGGCATCGCGCTGATGCTCGGCGTGTTGCGCCATATCGCCAAGGGCGACGCCTTCGTGCGCGCCGGCAAATGGGGCAAGGAAGGCTTTCCGCTTGGGCATAGCCCCAAGGGCAAGCGTGTCGGCATCCTCGGCCTCGGCCAGATCGGCAAGGCCTTCGGCCGCCGCGCCGAAGCCTTCGGCATGGACGTGCGCTTCTGGAACCGCTCGCCGGTCAAGGACACGACCTGGAAGTCCTGCGCCTCGCCAATAGCATTGGCGGAAGATAGCGACGTGCTGTGCGTCATCGTTGCCGCGAATGCGCAGACGAAAGACATCGTCAATGGCGAGGTTCTGAAGGCGCTCGGACCGAAAGGTATCCTGATCAATATCGCCCGCGGCAGCGTCATCGACGAGAACGCGCTGCTCGCCGCCCTCAACGACGGCACGATCGGTGCAGCCGGTCTCGACGTCTATCTCGACGAACCCCGCATCCGCGAAGATTTCTTCACCGCGCCGAGCACGGTGCTGATGCCGCACCAGGGCAGCGCCACCGTCGAGACCCGCGTCGCGATGGGGGAACTGGTGCTTGCCAACATCGCCGCGCATTTCGCCGGCGAGAAGCCGCCGACCACCGTCAATTGAGCAATTCCAGGAAAAGTGTGAAGCGGTTTTCCGTTCGGAATTGCGCAGCGCAAAAGTGAGCCGGAGAAACGAGATGATCATCCGTCAGGCCTTTTTCGAAGGTAGGATCCATGCCGGCCAGGAAGAGGCGTTCAAGTCCTATGTGGCCGAGAAGCTGATGCCGATGTGGCTGGCTTTTCCGGGCATCAAGGAAGTGCGCGTGCTCTACAATATCGAGCGCGACGAAGGTGCACCGTCCTACCCGATGGTGCTGTCGACCATGTATGAAAGCCGCGAGGCACTGGCTGCGGCCTTGGAATCGCCGGTGCGTTACCAAAGCCGAGACATGACCAAGGGCCTATTGGACATGTTCGACGGCCATATCCACCACCACGTCTTCGATCTGGCGCTGGCCTGAGTTCGTCAACCGCCGGCGGTCTTTGTGCCTGAGCCGGGCGCGCGATAGGCGGGCGTGTTCGGCTCGAACAGTTCGATCAGGTTTCCGGAGGGATCCTGCAATAAAATCTGCTTGCCGCCCGTCCCCTGGATGATCTCGTTGCGGAAGCCGCAGCCGGCCAGTTTCAGGCGCTCGACCATCCCATCCAGATCCTCGACGGTGAGATGAATGCGGTTCCAGCCGCCGGGTGCCTGCTGCTCTCCGGACGGCATCGGCGCACCGCCGCCACCCCGCGGGTTCGGCTGGGACAGATAGAGATGCATGTCGCCGCGTGAAATTTCCGCGAAAGGCGGGGCAGGGTGCATCTCGAGCTTGAAACCGAGGTGTGCGGTGTAGAAATCGATCGCCGTCTTTACATCGTTGACGATATATCTGAAGCATGCGGACATGGTCTGCGCCCTCCCGACGTCAGGTTGATATCCGGAACGCGGAGCCTAGCATTCCCGCAGCAGAGGGCAAGCGTCATCCACCTTCCTCAGCAAGGCTCGCTGGCCGCCTGCGCCGGACGCATGGAAACCGCATAAAGGTGCGGGGAAAGCCCGAAACTGCGGGTGAAGATGCGGGTCATGTGGCTCTGGTCGGCAAAACCGCTGGCCAGCGCCGCCTCCGCAAGTCCCGTCCCGCCTGCGATCAATTTTCGCGCCAGCTGGATGCGCCGCTGTATCAGGTAGGCATGCGGAGTGAACCCCGTCGCCTTGTCAAAAGCGCGCAGGAGCTGGAATTGGCTGACGCCTGCGGGGCCTGCCAGGTCGGCAAGGCTGACCGCTTTGGCCGGATCGTCATCAATCCGCTCGCGCGCTGCCCGGATCCCTCGCGGTACCGGTTTGGGCTCCGGCACCTCCCGTATCACCTCGGCCAGCAGCGTTAGCAGCAATTCCTGGCGGCGGAGTTCGGCGCCGGCTTGCTCGGCGGTCATCGCCGTGAACAGCTGCCGCATGGTCGTCGCCTGGGGCGGCTGCCGCAGCACCGGATCGGCAAATTCGAAGTCGCCAGGCCGGCCCTGACGGATATCCGCGGCCGCGCCGGCTATCACATCGGGATCGAAATAGAGCATCTGCCAGAAACGGCCCTCGTCGCCGATCGGCGCGCCGTCATGTACTTCGCCAGGGTTGACGGTGATGACGTCGCCCGGTCCGGCTTCCACCGGACCGCGTCCGCTTGCGGACTTCTGGGCGCCGCTCTCGATCACGCCGATGCCGTACTGGTCATGAGTGTGACGGGCGAAATGGTGGTCGGAGCGGGCCACGACCGCCTGCACGCCGGCCATGTCGCATCGAAACATCCGAAATCCGTTTCGTCCCTTCGCGCGCATCGGCTCCTCGCGTTTGAGCCAGCATAACCCGGCTCGAGAAGATCACCAATCGGCAGCTTCCAGCTTCACTCGGCTTACAGAACGGTACGCACCCGCCAGAGTTCGGGAAACAGTTCGACGTCCAGCATCTTCTTCAGATACGATGTTCCCGACGTGCCGCCGGTGCCACGCTTGAAGCCGATCACCCGTTCGACCGTGGTAACATGGTTGAATCGCCAGCGGCGGAAATAGTCCTCGAAGTCGACCAGCTTTTCGGCGAGTTCGTAAAGCTCCCAATAGGTGCCGGGCGCGCTATAGACCTGTTTCCAGGCCTCCAGCACCTGCTCGTTCTCGATGCGTTTTGTGCGCCAGCCGGTTCTGGCCGCGTCCTCGCCGATATCGAACCCGCGCCGGGAAAGCAGCATCAGCGCCTCGTCGTAAAGGCTCGGGCGGGCGAGGATGCCCTCCAGCATCTCGGTAATATCAGGCCGATGCGCATGCGGCCCGAGCATCGCGACGTTGCGGTTGCCGGCAAGGAACTCGATCGCTCGATACTGATAGGACTGGAAGCCGGAAGACTGGCCGAGCGAGGCGCGGAATTCCGTATATTCGCTGGGCGTCATGGTGCGCAGCACGTCCCAGGCATTATTGAGCTGTTCGAAGATGCGGGCGACGCGGGTGAGCATCTTGAAGGCCGGCTGCGGATCGTCATTGCGGATGGCATCGATCGCCGAGGTGATCTCGTGGATCGCAAGCTTCATCCACAGTTCGGACGTCTGGTGCTGGATGATGAACAGCAGTTCGTCATGCGCCGCTGAAATCGGCGCCTGCGCGTCGAGCACCTTTTCGAGATGCAGGTAATCGGAATAGGACATCTTCTCGCGAAAAGACATTTCCGCGCCGTCTTCGCCGGGATCGTAAGGTTTCGAGCTCATGATGTCCGATATGTCTTTCGCCGATTAGAATTCCACTTCCAACTCGACGATTTCGTCCGGTTCTGCAAGTGCGCCTTCGGTCCATTCGAGCATCAGCGGCCAGGCAAGGACCATTTCCGCATAGGCGGCAAGCTTCAGCGAGAGCTCGACCGCGTAGGTACGGAAACGGCTACAGACCGGCGCATACATGGCATCCGCCACCGTCGGTTTCTTACCGAACAGCCACGGGCCGCCGCTCGCCTCCAGGCACTCGGTCCAGATCGTCTTGACCCGCTCGACATCCGGCCGGGCGCCCGAAAAGATCTTGAACCGCTCATGCCGCGCCTTGAGGTTCATCGGCAGGGCGGAGCGGAGATTGTGGAAGCCCGAATGCATTTCACCCGAGACCGCACGACAGCGGGCGCGATCGGCGATGTCGGCCGGCCAGAGACCGGCGTCAGGGGTGATTTCGTTCAGGTATTCGGCGATCGCCAGCGTATCCCAGACGATGACGTCGTCGTGAGTCAGCCGCGGCACCAGCACGGAAGGCGACAGGAGCAGCAGTTCCTGGCGCGCATCATCGTTCATCTCGACCAGCACTTCCTCGAAATCGAGGCCTGCCATGCGGCAGAGCAGCCATCCGCGAAGCGACCACGAGGAATAGTTTTTCGACGAAATCGTCAGTGTCGCTTGTGCCATCGCTCGAAACTCCTGCCGGGACAACCGTGCGTCCTGTGACAATCTTCTCGCATCGCGAGACATATTGCACTAGCATTTTTGCACTGCCGCATTTTGGCGGCGCGCGGGGTCATGTTCATGCTCTATCAGGCCTATCAATTTCATGATGACCTCCTCGCCCCGATGCGGGATCTGGCCCGACGCCTGCAGCTGATGTCCTCGACCCTGTTCTTCGGCGCCGGCACCGAAATGGGCCGGCATGCCGCCGCGGCACTGGAATTGATGTCCCGCTTCAAGATCACCCACGAGCGACCGGAATTCGAAATCACCTCGGTCACGATCGGCAATCGCGACGTGCCGATCGCCGTGGAAACAGCGCTTGACCTGCCCTTCGGCCGCCTGCTGCATTTCGTCGCCGACGTCGATACGCCCCGCCCGCGGGTGCTGGTGGTCGCACCGCTGTCGGGCCATTTCGCGACGCTGCTGCGCGGCACCGTCCAGACGCTGCTGAAGGACCATGACGTCTATGTCACCGACTGGGCCAATGCGCGGGACGTTTCCACGGCCGCCGGCCGTTTCGGCATGGACGATTATGTCGACTATATCATCCGTTTCCTTGAGGAGATCGGTCCGCGCGGGCACATCCTCGCCGTCTGCCAGCCCTGCGTCCAGGCGCTGGTCGCCGTCGCGGTGATGTCGGAGGCGAAGAACCCGGCGACCCCGCGCACCATGACGCTGATGGCCGGACCGGTCGATACCCGCGAGAGTCCGACCAAGGTCAACGAACTTGCAGTCTCAAAGCCGCTGTCCTGGTTCAAGAGCGAGCTGATCACCGGCGTTCCGATGGGTTTTCCCGGCAGCGGCCGGCGCGTTTATCCCGGTTTCTTGCAGCTTGTCGCCTTCATGAGCATGAACATGGAGCGGCATGTCGAGGCGCATCGCAAGCTCTACCGGCATCTCGCAAAGGGCGAGACCGCTGAGGCGAACAAGATCAAGCATTTCTACGACGAGTATTTCGCCGTGCTCGACATGACCGAGGAATTCTACATCGAGACCATCGACCGGGTGTTCCAGAGGGCGGAGCTGGCGAGCGGCACCTACACCCATCATGGCCGCAAGGTGGATCCGAACCATATCCACGCCACGGCGCTTCTGACTGTCGAGGGCGGACGCGACGATATCTGCGGGCTCGGCCAGACTTCGGCCGCCCACGACCTCTGTCGCTCGCTGCGGCCGCATCTGCGCCGCCACCATCTGCAGGCCAATGTCGGGCATTATGGCGTCTTCAGCGGACGCCGATGGGAGAAGGAAATCTACCCTGTCGTGCGCAACCTGATCCTCGCAATGGAATGACGCCGAAGGCGCCAAGTCTCATGCCTCGGCTTGCATACGATCCTCTATCTGCTGTATGCAATGAATGGGTAGGAGAAAAGAGATGAGCAGCAGGGATCCAGTTTTCGGCTGGTGGGACGCTCCACCGTTTATCGGCGAGCTGATCCAGTCCTTGTCCGGCCGCGGCCGGGCCTTGTTCGGCCTGTCATCGCCGCCGGTGCAAAACCGCGATCTCACCGGCCTTGCCGAGATGATCCTGTCACGGCGCGGCGAAGTCTCCGGCGCCATTCTCGCCGAAGCCTTCCTCGAAGCCTACCGCCAAGCAAGTGCTGCGGACCGCGACGTGTTCATGCGCGCGCTGCTGGATCGTTTCGGCCCCGACCGCACGGCCCTCGATGCCGCGGCCACCGCCTATAGTGCCGACCCAAGCGCGGAGAATATCGCCCGGCTGCACGAGGCGGCCGAGCCGCGCCGGCAGGAGCTTTTCCGCCGCATCAATTTCGCCAAGCGCGGTACGGCGACGCTGGTCGAGATGCGCGAGCATCTGATGGACATGCTGTCCAAGGAACCGGCGCTGCAGCCGGTCGACCTCGACTTCTGCCATCTCTTCTCCTCATGGTTCAACCGGGGCTTCCTGATGTTGCGATCGATCGACTGGACCACGCCCGCCAATATCCTCGAGGCGCTGATCCGCTATGAAGCCGTGCACGATATCGACGGCTGGGACGATCTGCGCCGGCGACTGGCGCCGGCCGACCGCCGTTGCTTCGGCTTCTTCCACCCGCAATTGGAAGACGAGCCGCTGATCTTCGTCGAGGTGGCGCTGACCGACCACCTGCCGGCTTCGGTCGATGCGCTTCTCGCCCGCGACCGCCAGCCTCTGGAAGTGCAGCAGGCGACGACGGCCGTCTTCTATTCGATCTCCAACTGCCAGCGCGGCCTTGCCGGCATTTCGCTCGGCAACTTCCTCATCAAACAGGTGGTGAACGATCTGAAGCGCGACCTTCCGCGGCTCGAAAATTTCGTGACGCTATCCCCCATCCCGGGCTTCGGGGCCTGGCTGCGCGGCGAAAGCCGCGTGATCGACAGCGAAGAGATCGCCCGAGAAAAGCAGCGGCTTATCGCCAGACTTGAAGGTGATTGGGCATCTGCCGGCGAGCACGAACTCGACCAGATCCAGCGCGCCATGCTGCCGCTCGGGGCGCATTACCTGTTGAACGTCCGGCGCGGCAATGGCCGGCCGGTGGATCCGGTGGCGCGGTTCCATCTCGGCAACGGCGCGCAGGCCGAGCGGCTCAATTTTCTCGGCGACCGATCGCCGAAGGGCATGCGCCAGTCCTACGGCCTGATGGTCAACTATCGCTACCGGCTCGGCGAAATCGAGAAGAACCATGAGGCTTATGCCGAAAACGGCCATATCGCAGCCACGCCGGCGCTGCGCAAACTGGCCCAACCGGTTTCCCAGGAGGTGTTTTAATGGCTGGTAATCTCTATGACGCGCTGCTCGGCGGGCTCGAACGGGAGGACCGGCTGCTCCTGACGGACGAAACGGTCGGCGCCATGAGCTACCGCGCCTTCGCCGATCAATGTTCGGGGCTTGCCGGAGCCCTTCTTGCAGCCGGCCTGCAGCCGGGCGACCGGGTCGCCGTCCAGGCGGAAAAGTCGGTCGCGGCACTGGCGCTCTATCTGGCGACGGTCCGCGCGGGCGGCATCTACCTGCCGCTCAACATCGCCTATACGCCGGCGGAAATCGAATATTTCCTCACCGACGCCGAGCCCTCGATTTTCGTCTGCGATCCCTCGAAATTCGAGGCGCTGCAGCCGATCGCCAAGGCGGCCGGCGCGAAGATCCTGATGCTCGATCCCACGGGGCAGGGGACTTTGACGGACGCCGCCGCCATCGCCAAACCGATTGCCGAAACCTCGGCGCGGGGAGGGGCGGATATCGCCGCGATCCTCTACACGTCCGGCACGACGGGGCGTTCCAAGGGCGCCATGCTCAGCCACGACAATCTCCTGTCGAACGCCACGTCACTGGTGGACAGCTGGCGTTTCACCGACAAGGACGTGCTGATCCACGCGCTGCCGATCTTCCACACGCACGGGCTTTTCGTCGCCACCAACGTCGTGCTCGCCTCGCGCGCCTCGATGATTTTCCAGGTGAAATTCGACCCGAACAAGATCATGGAGGCGATGCCGAAGGCGACCGTGCTGATGGGGGTGCCGACCTTCTATACGCGCCTGCTGCAGCATTCGGGGCTCAACAGGGACAGCACCGCCCATATGCGCCTCTTCGTTTCCGGATCGGCGCCGCTTCTTTCCGAAACCCACGCGGAATGGCAGGCGCGCACCGGTCACGCCATCCTCGAGCGCTACGGCATGACCGAGACCAACATGAACACCTCGAACCCCTATGACGGCCGGCGTGTCGCCGGCACGGTCGGGTTCCCGCTGCCGGGCGTCGAGGTGCGGATCACTGACCCCGAAACAGGCGCCTCCCTCGGCACGGAAGAGATCGGCATGATCGAGGTGCGCGGCCCGAACGTGTTTTCGGGCTACTGGCGCATGCCGGAAAAGACCGCCGCGGAATTCCGCAAGGACGGCTTCTTCATCACCGGCGATCTCGGCAAGGTGGATATCGACGGTTATCTGCATATCGTCGGGCGCGGCAAGGACCTCATCATCACCGGTGGCTATAATGTATACCCGAAAGAGGTGGAGATGGAGATCGACGCCATGCCGGGCGTCACCGAAAGCGCCGTCTTCGGTGTCGCACATCCGGATTTCGGCGAGGGCATCGTCGCCGCGATCGTCCTGAAATCAGGTGCCCAATTGACCGAGCAGGAGGTCATCAGGGCGCTCGACGGCCGTCTGGCTGGCTATAAACGCCCGAAAAAAGTGGCATTCATGGCCGAACTGCCGCGCAACACGATGGGCAAGGTCCAGAAGAATATACTGCGCGATCGGTTTTCCGGAATTTTCGAGCCTGCAGTGGCTGCAAAGTAGGCGGCGGCGATTTTAGGACTTGACGGCTGATGTATACGCGTGGACTATGAATTGCATACGAGCACGGATCATTTCGGGAGGAAATGGGATGTTGCAACAGGGAAAGCCGCAGAGCGCTCAGCCGCTCGTCACCGTCCACAACCCGATGGGTTATCCGCCGAAGGTCAGTCGCAAGCAGCCGGCCGACCGGCCCGCCAGCCTCGACGGCAAGGTCGTCTATCTCGTCGACAGCCGCTTTGACGATTCCGTCGAGCTTCTGAAGGAGGTGGAGGCCTGGTTTGCGCGCAACATGCCGTCCGTGGACGTACGGATTCGCCAGATGGCGAACACCTATTCCAAGGATGACCCGCAGCTCTGGGAAGAGATCAAGGCGAACGGCCATGCCGCGATTATCGGTGTCGGCCATTGCAGCACCTGCGCACCGGCCGTCACCACCCATGCGATCACGCTGGAAACCAAATACGGCGTACCGACCGCGGCGATCCATACCGAAAAATTCGACAAGGTGGTCCGCTCGGTCGCCAAGATGGGCGGGCTTTCGCAGCAGCCGCTGGTCTTCGTGCCGCAGCCGGTGATGGGAAAGACGCCGGAAGAGCTGCGCGCCTATGTGGAAGGCATCGATCCGATCAGCGGCAAGTCGGTGATGAAGGAAATCATCAAGGCCCTGACCGTCGGCCTTTCGACAAGTGCCGAGGATACACAATTCGAACGCAGCACACCGCGCTTGATTGAGCCGGATACGGAAGACAATCTCCACGTCGCCTTTTTGCGCAACAACTGGACCGATAAGCTGCCGATCATCCTGCCGACCGACGCTCGCGTCGCCGACATGCTGGCCGGTACAGGTCGAAAGCCGGACGAGGTCGTCGGCCATATGCAGCCGACCACCAATCGCGGCCTGTGGGAATATACCGTCGAGAAGGTCGCCGTGAACGCCGTCATGGCCGGCGCGTCGCCCGAATATTTCCCGGTCATCCTGGCGCTGGCGGCAGCACAAGTCTCCGCGCGGGGATCGACCTCTTCTTCGGCAGCGGCGATGGCCGTCGTCAACGGACCTGTTCGCAACGAGATCGGCATGAACTGCGGCGTCGGCGCACTCGGCCCCTACAGCCATGCCAATGCCACGATCGGCCGCGCCTTCGGGCTCCTGTCGCAGAACCTGCAGGGCGGCTCGGTCGTCGGCGAAACCTTCATGGGCTCGCTTGGCAACAATTATACCTACAACAACCTCACCTTCGCGGAAAACGAGGAGCGCAGTCCGTGGGAGCCGCTGCATGTGCAGAAAGGTTTCGACGCCAAGGCGAGCACCGTCAGCATCTTCCACGGCTGCCGTTCCACGACCTTCAGCCTCGGCCTGCGCAAGGAATACTGGCGCGAGCACGTGCGCGACATGCTGCTCGGCACCGATGCGATCACCGCGCCGACCCTGGTGCTCGACCCGATCTGCGCCCGGCAGTTCATCGATCGCGGCAGCTTCGTGAACAAGCAGGACCTGCTCGACTTCATCTACGAGACGGCGCAGATGCCGGCCGGCCGTTACTGGGACCTGCAGCTCGTCCAGAATTATATCTATCCGCGCGCCACCTTCGGCGAGGAGCCGATGGCGGGCAAGCTGAAGGCCGGCAAGGACGAACTCATCCACATCTTCCGCCCGCAGGACATCAATGTCGTGGTCGTCGGCGGCGAGTCCAACGGCTACTGGCAGATTTACGGCGCGCATTACCGCACCACCGTTTCCGTCGACGATTGGCGCTGACGATGAGCGCCAACGATTACGACATCGTGGTGATCGGCGCCGGCGTGGCGGGGCTCAATGCCGCCATCGCCGCTGCCCGCCACGGCGCGCGCACGATGATCGTCGACATGCTCGGCGCCGGCGGCCAGGTGATCAATGTCGACCGCATCGACAATTTTCCGGGGCCTGCCGAGGGTATGTCCGGTTTCGAACTCGGCCCGATGCTGCAGATGCAGGCGGACGAGGCAGGCGTCGAATTTGCGCTTGATACGATCGAGACAATTTCGAAGACGGATACCGGTTTCCGCATCGCTGGCGCCGATCTCGATCTGACGGCAGGCGCAGTGGTCATCGCCGCCGGCTCGGCCAAGCGCACGCTCGGCATTCCGGGCGAAGCGGAATTCGAAGGCCGCGGCGTGTCCCATTGCGCTTCCTGCGACGGGCCGCTGATGCGCGGCAAGGACGTGTGCATCATCGGCGGCGGAGATTCGGCGCTGGATGAGGCTTTGGCGCTCGTCCCGCATGCCGCTCGCATCACCATTATCCATCACGGTTCACGTCTCACTGCCTCCGCTGCCCTGCAGGCGAAAGCGCGGGAAGCCTCCAATATCGAAGTCAGGCCGAACACGATCGTCACCGCGATCCGCGGTGACGGCGGCGTCAGCGCCATAACCGTCCGCGATCTGTCGACCGGCACAGAGAGCGATCTCCCCTGTCACGGCGTCTTCGTTTATGTCGGGCTCGAACCCAATACCGCATTCCTCGGCCAATCGGTCACGCTCGCGGCGGATGGCCGGATCGTCGTCGATCTCGACATGCAGACGTCGGTTCCGGGCATTTTCGCAGCCGGCGACATCCGCACGCGCTCGGTTGCGCATTTGGCAGCCTCCGCCGGCGACGGCGTGACGGCTGCGATTTCCGCCGTGCGTTATCTCGCGGAACGGGACAGCAATACCCAACAGGCGGAGCCGCGTTTCGCGGCGGCCGCATCGGCAGGATAGGCCCATGAACGTCCAGATCAAAGGCAAGCAGGGCAAACCGAGCGTTCGCGACGCGATTGAGCAGGATATCGTCACCGGCTTCTATTCCCCCGGCGACCGGCTCGACGAGGCAGGGCTTGCGGCCCGCCATCAAGTGTCGCGTACGCCGGTGCGCGAGGCGTTGATCCAGCTCAGCACCATGGGCCTCGTCAAGATGGTGCCCAATCGCGGCGCTTTCGTCACCCAGCTGACGATCACCGAGCTTGTCGAAATGTTCGAGGTGATGGGTGAACTGGAGGCGATGTGCGCCCGGCTTGCCGCCCGCCGTATCCGCCCGGAACAGCTGAAACTGCTCGAAGCGGCGCAGGCAGCCTGCGCCGCGGCCCAGCAAGCCGGCAATTCCGACGATTATTATTATGCCAATGCGGAATTCCACCGGCTGATCTACGAGGCGAGCGGCAACGGATTCCTCGCCGAGAACGCCCATGCGCTGCAGCGGCGGCTGAAGCCCTATCGGCGCCTGCAGCTGCGGGTCCCCGGGCGCGTCAACAGTTCGCTGTCCGAGCACGAGGAGGTGCTTGCCGCAATCCGGGACCGAGACGACGCCCGCGCCCGTGATGCGATGCGCAACCACGTCGTCATCCAGGGTGAATATTTCAGCGACTTCCTGGCGCTGATGCGCCCGGTGGAACGCCAGCTGATCCCCGGCGAATGATGAGGAACATCGCCACAGGGATCGATTGCGGCGGAAGGAAAATGTGAATTTTTAAGCTCGGGAGGGTCGAGCTTATCGCCGGCGATGGGCCGGATCAAAGGGAGGAGAGACGATGAAGCATGCCATGACCTATGTGGCCGGCCTGGTTCCGGCATTCTTGCTGGCAGCCGGTCTTGCCGGCGCGGCTGAAATGACGGCCAGCGAAAAGCAGCTCTACGACGCCGCCAAGAAGGAAGGTTCGGTGACCTGGTACGTCTCGCAGACGACCACCGAGTTCGCGGACGGCATGTGCGGCCTGTTCAAGAAGAAATATGCCGGCGTCGAATGCAACGTCGTACGCGCCTCCGGCCAGGTCATCTTCCAGCGCCTCGTGCAGGAACTGCAGGCCAAGGCCGTCCAGGGCGACCTGATGTCGACCAATGACGATGGCCAGATGGCGCAGTTGAAGGAACAGGGCGCGCTTGCCCAGTTCGCCCCTGAAAACCTCAAGGACATGGTGCCGGAGCTTCGGTCGCTCGCCGACAAGGAAAATTACTGGATCACGTCGGGCGTCTCGCCTCTTGTCATCGCCTACAATACCAAGCTGGTGACCGAGGCGGAAGCCCCGAAGAACTGGACGGATCTTGCCGATCCGAAATGGAAGGGCCAGGTCGCCATCGGCCATCCGAGCTTCTCCGGCAGCGTCGGGCTCTGGACGGTGCTGATGAACGATCTCTACGGCTGGGACTTCTTCAAGAATATCGAAAAAAACAAGCCCCAGATCGGCCGCTCCGTGGCCGATGGTCATAACCTCGTCGCCTCGGGCGAACGCAAGCTGGCGCTGGCGCCGTTGCCGCTGATCCTGTCGGACTCGATTCTCAAAAAGGTACCGATCGGTGTCGTCTATCCGACCGACGGCGCGCTGCTGCCGCCTTCGGCAACCGCCATCTTGAAGGATGCGCCGCATCCGAATGCCGCGAGACTGTTCGAGAACTTCCTGCTCGGGCCGGAGATCGCGGAATATTTCGCCAAGGATTACCGTTACCCGCTTCGGGCCGGCGTGCCGCTGGCAGAGGGCATGCGTCCACTCAGCAGTTACAAGACGAAGTCGATCGCGACGGCCGACGGCATCAGGAAGCTGCCCGAGGTCCAGGAAAAGTTCCGCGACACGTTCGGGATCTGAACCGTAACCGGGAGGCCGGCATCTGCTGGCCTCCGCCCATCACGCCCGCTGGCGTGACCTGTTTCCGACGCCTCCAGTGACAAAGCGAGCGCCGATCATGACGAGTGTTTCCCATCCCGCGGCCTCCACCTGGTCGCAAGACCGGCCGGTGAAGGTACGCGTGCCCTGGCACCAGCGGCTGCAGCCGGCCAATCTGCTCTGGCTATTCCTGGCCGGCATTCTGGTCGTGCTGATCGTGGCGCCGATGTGGACGCTCGTCGTCTCCAGCTTCACTGACGCCAAGACCGGCGGCTGGACGCTTCACAACTATGTCGAGGCCTATGGCAAGGAACGCCACATCACGGCGCTCACCAATACGCTGAAGATGGGTGCCGTCGTCGTCGTGCTGAAACTGGCTTTCGGCGTGCCGCTCGCCTGGGCCTGCACCCGCACCGACATGCCGGGCCGCAACTTCGTGCGCTACAGCGTGTTCGGCGCCTTCATCATGCCGCCCTATCTCGCCGGCGTCGGCTGGATCCTGCTCGCCGGCCCGAATACCGGCTGGATCAACCGTGTCTGGCACAGCCTTTCCGGCTCGACCGAACCGCTGGTCAACATTTTCTCCTTCGGCGGACTGGTGCTGGTCACCGCGATCGGCGGCTTTTTCCTCGTCTTCGTGCTGGTGAGCTCGGCCTTCGAGATGATCAATTCCGAGATGGAGGATGCCGCCAACATCCTCGGCGCCGGGCCGTTCAAGACGGCGATGAAGGTGACGTTCCCTCTCGTCATGCCGGCGATCATCGGCGCAGCACTCCTCTCTTTCCTCGGCGCAATCGCGCTCTACGGGGTGCCGGCGCTGATCTCGATCCCGGCGCGGTATCCTGTCGTGGTGATCCAGCTCACCGAGTTCTTCTCGTTCCCGCTGCGGATCCAGGTGGCGGCCGCCTATTCGATCCCGCTGCTGCTGATCACCGCCGCGATGCTCGGGCTGCAGAAGCTGATCCTGCGCCGCAAGGGTTATGTGTCGGTCAGCGGCAAGGGCGGCGAGCGGCGTATCGTCAAGCTCGGCAGGTGGCGCTGGGTGTTGTTTGCCTATTGCTTCTGCGTCGTGGCGCTGTCGGTGCTGATGCCGATGTTCGTGCTGCTGCTCGCTGCCTTCTCGGACTCCTGGACCACGGGCTTCTCGTTCAGCAACCTGACGCTTTCAAATTTCCACTATGTGCTCTTTGAACATTCGAGTTCACAAAAGGCTTTGGTCGGCAGCATCGGTCTCGGCATCGTGGCGGCGACGGTCGCGATCACGCTGGCGCTGTTCATCGCCTATATCGTCCAGCGCAGGCTGATCCCTTTCTCGGGCCTGCTCGCGTTCCTGGCGGTCTCGCCCTATGTCGTGCCCGGCATCGTGCTCGCCATCGGCTTTTATGCGGCCTACGCCCTGCCGCCGATCGCGCTTTATGGCACCTACACGATCATGGCGCTTGCCTTCATCACCCGTTTCCTGCCGATCGCCTTCACCACCAGCTCGGCCGGCGTGCGCAGCATTCATCCGGAAATGGAGGAAGCGGTGCGCATTCTCGGCGGCGGGCGGGTGACGGCGCTGCGGCATGTGGTCGGACCGCTCCTGAAGCGCACGCTGGCCGGCGGATGGTTGCTGATCTTCGTGCCGGCCGCACAGGAACTCTCGACCGCCATCTTCCTGGTCGGTCCCACCACGCGCGTCGTATCCGTCGTGCTGCTCGATCTCAGCGAGGAGGGCGAGCTCGAAAAGCTCGCGGCGCTGGGCTCTTTGTTGTTGATCATCATTGTCGCAGTCGTCGCCCTCGGGATGAAATATCTCGGCCGCGACTTCATGTTGAGGAGAAGCTAATGGACGGACTTGTCCTCAGGAAACTCGGTCGCCGTTTCGGGGCCGTTGATGCGGTTCTCGATTTCGACCTGCATATCAAGCCCGGGGAATTCGTCTCGCTGCTCGGCCCTTCCGGCTGCGGCAAGACGACGACGCTCCGGATGATCGCCGGCTTCATCGACCCGACCTCCGGTTCGATCGAGCTCGACGGCAAGATCCTCTCGGCGCCTTCCGGCTCCGTGCCACCGGAAAAGCGCGGCATGTCGATGATCTTCCAGTCCTATGCGATCTGGCCGAACATGACCGTCTCGCAGAACGTCGCCTTCGGCCTCAACCTGCGGAAATTGCCCTCCGACGAGGTCAGGAAACGCGTCGGCGCCGTGCTGGAAACCGTGCGGATGAACCATCTCGCCGACCGCTATCCGGCCGAGCTCTCGGGCGGCCAGCAGCAGCGCGTGGCGCTCGCCCGCGCCGTCGTCATCCGCCCGGCGGTTCTGCTGCTCGACGAGCCGCTCTCCAATCTCGACGCAAACCTGCGCGAAGAGATGCGTTTCGAGATCAAGCGCATGCATGACGAGTTCAAGATCACCTCGGTCTACGTCACCCACGACCAGGGCGAGGCGATGGTGACCTCCGACCGCATCGCGGTGATGAACAACGGCCGCCTCGAACAGATCGACACCCCATACGCGCTCTACAGCCGGCCGAAGACACGCTTCGTGGCGAGCTTCATCGGCCGCACCAATTTCCTCTCGGGCAATTGCGGCAACCAGATGATCGACTTTGCCGGCTTCAGCGTGCCGCTTGCCCTGATCGGTGAGGAAGTGAAGGGCTCCGGACCGATCACCGTCTCGATCCGGCCGCAGGCGATGAAGCTTTCGGCGACGGAGGCTCCCAAGGACAAGGCCATCAACCTCGAGGGCTTGGTTCGGCAGTCCGCGTTCCTCGGCGAGACCTGGGACTACGTCTTCCAGCCGAAGGACAGCGGGCTGCAGTTCCGCGTCGCGGCGCCGCCGGCCGATGTCTTCCAGGTCGGCGCTCCGGCCTGGCTGCAGATCGACCCGGCCCAGATCGTCCCGATCGTGGATTGAGGCCTGCCTCGCCCCCTATTTCACCTTGAAACCCATCCGTCGCACCACATCGAGCAGCACGTGCCGGCCTTTCAGGGCCGGTGCGTCGGCGATGCGGCTGGCGACGACGCTGGTCCAGCCGCGCACCGCCATGCCCTGGTCGGTCTGAAAGGACCGCATCGTGTCATCGTATGCGGCGAGATCCGCTTCCGCCGGTGCTGCCTGATATTGCTCGCGATGAAGCACGACCGATTGCGGCAGGCGCGGCTTGACCTCAGTCTCGACCGCCGGGTCCGGATATCCGACCGTCATCCCGAACACCGCCAGGGCCTCCGACGGCAGGCCGAGCAGTTCGCCCAGTTCGGCGGGATGGTTGCGAATACCACCGATATAGCAGGTGCCGAGACCGAGCGATTCGAGCGCCACCAGCGCATTCTGGGCGGCAAGCGTCGCGTCGATCGTCGCCAGCAGGAAGCTTTCGAGATAGTCGAGGCCTTCGCCGGTCTTGCCCTGTTTTGCGGTGATTTTCCTCAACCGCGAGAGATCGGCGATCCACACGAGAAAGAGCGGCGCGGAGATGATCTGCGGATTGGGCGAGGCGAGGCCGGCAAGCTTTTTCCGCTGCTCGGGGTCCTCAACCGCGACGACGCTCCAGGCCTGCAGGCTGGAGGAGGTTGGCGCCGATTGGGCCGCCGCGACGATCAGCTGCAGCACGCTTTCAGGCACCGGTTTCGGCAGATAGGAGCGAACGGAGCGGTGCGAAAGGATCGCCTCGAGCGCCGTGTTCCACTCCGCCGCCGCGGCCGGCTGATCCGATCCATAACGCTGGCGAAGAAGATCGGCCGGGATCGAGGAAGTTTCAGGGGCGGAGGCGAAGCGGGAAACGGACATCGGAAACTCCTTGGAACAGGAAAGGGATCAGGCCGGCCGTTTTCAGCCATTGTATACCGGGCGGAGAATATCTCAGTCGCTTTCAGCCGGAAGGGTGGCGGAGGGTGATTTTGGGCACGGGCGGGGAATGCTCTTCGCCGCCATGGTGGCATTCAGGAATTTTGTTCCAACCGCTGGCGATTTGGCCGCTGGCCGGCTAAGGCCTTGGGAAAAGACGGATCTGGAGAATGCGATGAGTGATATCGACCGCCGCCACGCAGAGCGCCTGATGGAGCAAGCCGGGCTCGACGCCCTGGTAATCTTCCAGCCCGAAGCCTTTCGGTATGCGGTGGGGGCGCCGGCCGGTGTCGCGGCCATGTGGGGCAGGGCGGGTGCCGCAATCGCGCTTGTGCCGGCTGATGCCGCGACCGGTCTGGCCGCGATCGCCAGCGACCACGCCGCCGGCTCGATCCGCAAGGCTGTGGCAGAGGTGGACCTGCGCACCCATCGCGTCTGGATCGACATGCTCGATCTGACGGGAGCCGAGAGCGTCGAGCAGGTCAACGCCGCCTATCGCCGGCTCGGGTCTTTCGGACCTCGGCCGGAAACGTTCGATCGGTCCGCCTGTTTCGGCCTGCTCGGCGATCTGCTGAACGAGCGTGGCCTTGATCGGGCACGGATCGGCGCAGACCTGGAATTCATACCGGCGGCCGATTTCGAGGCGCTGAAACTGGCTTTGCCGACGGTGACCTGGACCGATGGCTCGGACGTGCTGCGCCGCCTGCGGGCCGTCAAGACGCTGCGCGAGATCGAGCGGCTGCGTCGTGCCGCCAAGGCTGCGGAGGCCGGACTCGTCCGCATGGCGGCGGCGGTGAAACCCGGCGCGCGGCTCACCGACCTCTCTTGCGCCTGGAAGGCGGGCGCCCAGGCAGCCGCGGCGGAAGGCGGCTTCGGGCTGAGCGGCCACTGGGATTTCATCTCGGTCGGCGCCGATCTTTCGGACATGTCAGCGGTCGTGACGCCGGGCGCGCTTATCAAGGCCGATGTCGGAACGCTGGTCGACGGCTATTCCTCGGACGGCGCACGCACCTTCACCCATGGCCTTGCATCGCCATTGTCGCGCGAAATCTTCAAGGCGCTGGAAAACGCTTTCGCAGCCGGGCTCGGTGAACTTCGTCCGGGCAATACGTTCGGCGCTGTGCATGCGGCCATGCTCGCCTCGATGCGCAACGACGGTTTCGCGGAATATGATCGCGGCCATTTCGGCCATTCGGTCGGCGGCAGCGTCGGCATCGAGGAATGGCCGTTCTTCTCCGCCGGCAATCCGGAGATCATCCAGCCAAACATGGTGGTGGCGCTGGAGACGCCGTTCTACGGGCAGGGTATCGCCGCGCTGATGATCGAGGATCAGTTCCTGATCACCGAAACGGGGGCCGAATGCATGAACAGGCTGCCCCGGACGTTGCGCGATCTTTCGGCAGAATAGCGCCGAGACAAGCAAACCGGCGTTGAACCTTTGACGCCGGTCCTGTATCGGTGTCACACCTTCGGCGATCTCGCCGCGAAGGGCACCAGACAGGCGGAATATCGATCCTCGATGCTTACGAAAAAGGGAAAATACGGGCTCAAGGCGCTTGTCCACCTTGCACAGCTTGAACCCGGCAAGACCGCCTTCGTCAGCGACATCGCCCAGCAGAACAACATTTCCAAGAAATTCCTCGATGCGATCCTGCTGGAACTGCGCAAGGGCGGTATGCTGCGCTCCAAAAAAGGACCCGGCGGTGGTTATGCGCTGTCCAAGCCTGCGTCGCAGATCTATGTCGGCCAGGCGGTCCGAATCCTCGACGGTCCGCTCGCGCCCATCCGCTGCGCCAGCAAGACGGCGTTCGAGCCTTGCGACGATTGCGACCATCCGGAAGATTGCCAGATCCGCCATTCGATGACGGAAGTGCGCGACGCGATCGCCTCGGTACTCGACAACATGACGCTGGAGCAGATGGTCGCCAAGCGCTCGAGCGGCCTTCTCGACGACGCCCAGACAAGCAGCAAATAGCCAGACAAGCAGCAAATAAATGGCGTCCCGCGGCCGCAAGCTGATGCACTCGGCCGCCGGCACTAGGTGTTTAGTCCCGGCATTTGATGGATCGGATCGATGATGAATCTTCCGGTTCTATTGTCCATCGTTTGGAGATGAACTCGTAGGGTGTGAGCCCCTTCAAGGTCTTGAGACGGCGTCTGAAGTTGTAGGCTGCGATGAAGCTTTGGAGATGGGTTCGCAGCTGATCATGGTCGTCATAAAGGAAGCGCTTGACGGTCGCGTCCTTTGTGGTGCGGTTCATGCGCTCGACCTGGCCGTTGGTCCATGGATGCTTCGGCTTTGTCAGCCGGTGTTCGATATCGTGGGCTTGGCAGGCTCGATCGAACGGATGCCCGCGCCAGATAGCTGTCGGCCCTGAGCGGTTTTTCGGCAGATCGGCAAACTGGATGCCGTTGTCAGTCAGAACAATCTTGATCTTGTAGGGAACGGCGGCCACCAGAGCACCGAGGAATGCACGTGCCGTCGCTGTGTTGGCCTTGTTGACGAGCTCAGCGAAGGCAGACGCAAGCGAGGCGTTGGCAGACACGAACGCAGGGTCGATATCGGAGATCACATTCAATTTTTGCGCGTCGAATAGTTCCGAGCTCAAGAGCGTCTGCCGGAACGGATCGTCAATCGCATATTTGTCTGGACCGGCCAGATACACCTCGAAATTTAAGGCAATGAACAGGACCTTGAGATCCTCGCCCTCCAGATGCTCGACATTCTCGACCGAAAATTCGATCTTGTCCTCCTCAATCAACACCTTGATCTGCTTGGGCTGACGTCTGGGAAACCTGGAATCGCCTGGGCAGCTTCCGGATGTAGGATCTGTAAATGTCGAGCGGAAAGCCCTCGTTGCCGATCAGGAATGTCCGCAGTGGCAACGCGAAATCCGCCGCAGGGACCGACTGATGGGAGAGGACGCTGTTGGCTTCACCGCTCTGCAGATACGTGGTCAGCAGATCCGGGCTGTATGGCTGTCCCCCTGAGCGTCTGGTAGTTTTTCTTGTCGAGGACGCATAAGGCATCAGCGCCAATTGCGGGCTTCGTCTGCGAACCTATGTTCGATGACTATGTGATTGCAGTCTGTGCGCCGGGCTTCGCTGGCGGGCACCGGCCCATCGGTGCGCCTGACCAATTCGAGATCCTTGCTTGACCCTTCAGGAGGAAGATTATTTGCGCACCGTCTTCGATTGCCGGGTATTGCCCCGGCAATCGACATTCGTCGCCATGTCAGGCCTTGAGCCAGGCCCGCGAGATATTGCCTCCGAGACCTTCCGCACCCTGGGCGTAGTCCCTGACTTTGACGCTGCCCACGATCGGCTGGATTGGTGAAACCAGGTTGATGACGGGCAGATCGCGCGCAATGATGACCTGGAAATCCTTGAAATACTTCGCCCGCTTCTCGATATCCGATTCCGCTGCAGCAGCTTCCAGCAGCCGATCGACCTCCGGATTTTCGTAATGGCTGGCGTTGGAGAAGGGCAGGCCGATCTTGAAGTTCTTGCTCCAGTAGACGCGTTGCACCCCGGCGGTCGGGTCGAATGTGTTCGAGAGAGATTCAACCGAGAGATCCCAGGCGCGGTCGGTATAGACGATTTTCACATAGGTCCCGAAATCGAACTTCTGAATGTCAGGCTCGATGCCGATCTTGGTGAGAGCCTGTGCGATGAAGTCAGAATAGGTTTGCGGGTTGAAAGGGTTAGTCGTGACCCGGAGCTTGAATCTCTTGCCGTCCGTCTTGCGCGGGTAACCGGCTTCGTCGAGAAGCTTTTCCGCCAGTGCGGTGTCGAATTTGGCAAATGGGATATCGGGGTTGTGGAACTTGGCCAATCCCGGGCTGATGGGTGTCGGTGACGGAACCGCGTAACCATAGAGCACGACGTTGATAAGCGCCTTGATGTCGATAGCGTGAGCGATGGCTTGCCGGACTTTCAGCTCCTTCAGATACGGGTTTTCCAGATTGATGACGAGCTGGTTCTGCTGGCCGGCATAGGCATAGATACGGTCATCGATCCGAAGCGCTGGAATGGTCTTCAGACGTTCAAGATCGGCAAGCGGCACAGGATTGGGACCGATGTCGACTTCGCCGGTCTCGAGCGCTGCCGATCGCGCCCCCGCATCGTTGACGAGGCGGATGATGACACGGTCGAGATAGGGACGAGGCGCATCCCAGTAGGCGGGATTCTTTTCCAGCAGGATATGGCTGCCCGGCAGCCACTCCTTCAGCACGAAGGGACCGCTGCCGATGATCTGGTCCGGCCTTGGATTGTCGATCGGTTTGAAGCTCTCGAAAATGTGCTTCGGCACGACGGGCGATTCCGAACCTGCAAGGGCCGTGATCAGCCCCGGTGATGGCTTGGCGAGCCTAATCTTGGCGGTGAGAGGATCAAATGCATCGACATCGACAACCTGCGAGAAGATGGCGCGGCCGCGCGGATGCGCTTCCTTCAGCCGAAGGATCGAAAAGGTGACATCGGCCGACGTGAGCGGCTTTCCGTCATGGAACTTGATACCATCGCGCAGCCGGAAGACATACTCCAGCCCATCGGGCGAAATGGTCCATTCCTTCGCCAGTGAAGGCTTGGGCGTAAGGTCGTAATCGTAGGTCAGGAGGCCGTCGAAAATCTTCGCGCCGATGAACTGCGGGCCGCCAGCGCTGGTATTGATCGCAACGAGCTGCGTCGGCTCTGGAAAATAGACGATCTTTAATGTGCCGCCGGAAATTGGCTCCTCGGCTGCGGCGAACGAGCCTCCCGGCAATGCGACCATTGCACCGGCGGCAAGGGCGATTTTGTGAAAGCCGCGTCTGGAAAACGTCATGGGATGATCCTGTGAAAAGCGAAAGGTGGATATCAGTGGAGATGCGGAGAGTCGTGGCGTTCGGCCTGGAGTTTCCGAATGCGCCGGGTCTCCTCGAGATCCATTCAGCGCAGCCGTGAAATGGCTGCGCTCCTGCTGATGCCGGCGTCTGTTTCGGGAAAGGGTAGGCCGTACCGCTCGCGGACAGTCTTTTCCTCGTACCGGGTACGATAGACGCCGCGATCCTGCAGGATTGGAACGACCTTTTCGACGAATTCCTCGATATCGTCCGGCGCGCGAGGCGGCTGCAGCGTATAGCCGTCGACGGTTCCATCCGCCCAGAGGTCGATGATCCCGTCGGCCACTTCCTCGGGCGTGCCGAGCAGGAGGCGGTGGTGCCCTTCCGACCGCCGCACGGCCTCTCTCGCTGTCAGCCTCTCGTGGGTGAGCAGATCGGAAAGCCCAAGGCCCATTCCAACCGCCTGCAGGCGGTTTGGATCGGGGATGAACCTTTCAGCATCCAGGATAGCATCCGGATCGAAACCGTCGGGATCAATGCCGTTTTCCTTGGCGAAGCGGGCGATCAGGCCGTCTTCCGTGCCGGCGCCGCTGAAGAGTTCGTGCTTGCGAAGCGCTTCCTCGCGTGTTTCGCCAAGAATGACGACGAGGCCGGGGACGATGCGGATGCCGGCGGGATCGCGGCCGAACGCAACTGCCCGGTCCCTGACTTTTTTGACGAAGGCCCGCCCGGCAGGACGAGACAGGATGTTGCAATAGATGATCTCGCCATGACGCGCGGCCAGGTCGATACCGCCCTCGGACGCGCCCGCCTGTGCGATGACCGGATGACCCTGGGGGCCACGGGGGACGTTGAGCGGCCCCTTGACCGTGAAATAGGCGCCGTGGTGATCGATCGCGTGCGCGCTCGTTGCATCCCAGAACAGGTCTTCCGGGACATCACCCTCGCGGGCAGGGTCCCAGCTCGCCCAGAGCTTCTTGGCGACGTCGAGGAATTCGGATGCCTTGGCATAACGTTGGTTGCGCGGCGGCAGCGGTTCTGAGCCGAAATTGGCCGCGACGTTCGGATTGAACGAGGAGACGATGTTGATGATCAGCCGGCCCCCAGAAATGATGTCGGTCGATTGGGTACGCCGTGCGAGATTGTAGGGCGAATTGTAGGTCGAGGACATGGTGGCCACGAAGCCGATATCCGGCACCTGGGCTGCCAGAGCGGTGCAGAGGATCAGCGGATCGATCGTGTGGAAGGGGCGGCCGTTCGGATCGGTCATCAGCGCCGGGTGGTCGGAGAAGAACACCGCGTCGAACAGGCCCTTGTGGGCAAGCTCGGTCAGGCGCCGGTAATATTCGGGATCGGTGATATCGTGCCGGGTGCCGCGTCGGTATTTCCAGGCATTGCCGAGATAACCGGTCGTGTTGATGCCGACATTGAGGTTGAGCTTGCGCTGTGTGTTTGTCATCCGTGTGGAATCCTAAATACGTGGGCGTCAGTAGGCGGCAGTGAAGCGCCGGCGGACGAACTGGCCCTTGTCGAGTTCGTCAAGAATGGCAATGGCGAAGTCGGCCGCCGAAATGCGGCTTTCGCCGGCTTCGTCGCGCATCAGACGGTCTTCGCCGAGCCGGAATTTGCCGGTGCGTTCGCCGGCCTTGATGGAGAGCGGCGGAGAGACATAGGTCCAGTCGAGATCATGATCGCCGCGCTTGAGACTGCGCAGGATTTCGCGGTTGCGCAGCGTATGAGCCTTGTGTTCGGCCGGGTAGAAATCGCTGTCGACCACTTCGATGCCGGGGCTTGCCTCGAGGCTGCCGACACCGCCAACGATGATGAGGCGGCGCACGCCCGCTCGTTTCACGCCTGCGAATAGGGCGTCATGCGCCTCGCGAATGAGTTCGGCTGCATCTTCCGCTGGGTAGCGGCGCAGGCCGGGACTGTAGGCGCTGATCACCGCGTCGTGGCCTGCGACGATCTTCGCGACATCGTCGGCATCGGCGATATCCGCCTTGAGGGTAGTCAAGCGCTCAGCGGGTTCGAGGTCCGTCGAGCGGGTGACGGCGGTGACGCGGTGGCCGCGGGATTGCGCTTCTTGGCGGATATTGCTGCCGATATTTCCGGAGGCGCCGAAGACGACAATGGACATGAGATTATTTCCTTGAAGCTATTGGGGAGCGGCCACGGCGGAAAGCGGCCGGCCGGCACCGACATTGCGTAACATTGCCGAAAGAGAGGAGCGCACGGCCTCGTAGCCGTGATCGCGCATGGCGTTTTCATAGTCGCGGACAGCGGCCGTCTGCGACTTGCCGTGGTGGCGGGCGGCGGTGAGTTGGGGCACGAGAAGACCCGTATCGTAGAGTGCCGTATTGCCACCAAGCGCGCGAAAATAGGTCATGGCGTGGATGGAGTCGCCAAGCAGGGTAACAGGGCCAGTGCGCCAGACTGCACCGGGCGTCGAACTCTTCACCTTGAGGAAGCCAACAGTCGAGGGGTCGGTATGCCGGATGAGCTTCAGGATTCGCTCATCCCAATGCTTGATCCGCGCGATGAGCGCATCAAGTAGTTCGGCACCATTGAGGTTTTCCGGAATTATGTAGCAAATGCCACAAGATTTCGGCCTCGCCAAACACTACCTTCTGGTTGTGAAGCCGGAGTGTGAAAATGGCAGGTGTGGTAGACGAGTTGAAGGCAAAGCTGGCGGAATTGGAAGAACGTCTTGAAGCGATCCGTGCCGAACAAGCGGTTCTTCATGAGGAAAAGCAAGCCTTTGAGATCGTTATCGCCTGCTACGATCCAAGCTTTCGTCCTAGCGGTGCTGTCACCCATAAGCGGACCGTCTCACCAGGAGCGATCACCCCGACCAAGCGGGTCACAGCTCTCCTGAAAGGGAAGAACCCGCGCCATGTCGTACTCGCCATTTTGAGAAATGCAGACCGTCCTGTCGCAGCGGCCGAAGTCGGTCAGATTTTTGTCGGTATGGAAGAACTGGGTGGCCAGGCAGAAGGATTGAGCAGTCATATCACCAGCCGCTTTGCCACGGTCCTGAACGGCCTGCAAAAACAGGGTCTCGTTCGCTTCGAACTCGCTGAGGACGGCAGTAACAGACGTCTTTGGGAGATTGCGAGGTAGTTCAGATTTTTGTGTCGATAGGAACGAGAAAGCGCTTCGTCGGGATAATTGGCTTAGACATTTCAACTCTCCTTTTCCTGAGCCAATGGTGCCTGTCGGCTGGGCCAGCGTCAACGAGGAACCGCATCGTCACCGCAGGTAGCGTTGCTTCTCGACCGTCGTCTCTTCCGTCCATACCTGATCGTCGATCCGCTCCGCCGCACCCTGCCAGTAGCCGCAAAGGTTATTCGACGTCGTCCGGTGCGTGACCGTGCGCAGCACGTCGGCGAGCTGCCAGCGAAGGCCCATGTAGCGCGTGTCCTCCTTCCACGCGACCATGGCCATGTACCAGTCCAGGTATTTCACCGAGAACCGATGGTGAATGCCGACGTATGAACGCTCGGCGCGGGCGAAGAAACTCTCGATCCTGTTTGTGTCGGTCCCGTCCTCGGTCTGGTATGCCTTGCTGTGGTTCACGCGCTTGAGGATCGCCAGACCTACGAGGTCGTCGTAAGAGCCGTGTTCGTCCGCTGTCAGCACCGCCTGCGGCTGGACATGGTCACGGACAGCAGCCCAGGCTGCCTTCGGATTCTCGTCCGAGACAACGCGGGTGATCGTGCGGTTCGGCGCATCGGCATTATGCTCACGGATCGACAGAACGCACAGTCGTTTGCCGTTCTGGTTCTCCTTCCGACGGCGGTCGATGCGGTCCTCCTCCTTGTTTTCGGGCTTGATGTGACCACCGATATACTTGCCGTCGATCTGGACGGAACCCCAGAGCTTCATCTTCGCACGGCGCTTGCCGATGGCCTCCCTGATCTTCGCCAACAGCACCCATGCAGTCTTGTATTCGACACCGATCTTACGGGTCAGGTGCAGTGCCGCCAGTCCCTTCACGGCGGTCACTTCCTCCCAGATCACCATCAGAAGTTTCTTGAAGGAGAGCTTGCGGGAATGGAAAACGGTGCCCGAAGTCACCGAGAATTCCTTCATGCATTCGCCTTCCGAGCAACGGAAGCGGCGGCGGCGGATGCTGTAGGGGGAAAGGTCTCCGCATTTGGGGCAGAAAGGCTCGCCGCCGTTGGCCGACCAGCGGAAACCGCAGAACAGGTCGTAGGCCTCCGTCTCGCCCAGACCCCAGACGGAGGCAGGGTCTACGTTGCGAGCTTTCTTGGTCAGGAGGAAGTGCTGACCAAACTCGTCCTTGGGATCAGGCCAAAGGCAACGCTCGTATTTCCAACCTCCTGGCCTCTTCTTCGAAGGGGTCGTAGGCGTTGGGCAGGATCAGCGGGCGGAAATTGGATGTCATGTTCTACTCTCGATACAAACACACGCTCTAACATCCACCCTTCGGGCGGAGACGCAGGTCAGCGGGCTATGCGTATCGACTTGAACATGGGGTGCTCGTACCAGGCGGATCGGGGATTGTCGATCGTATCCATGGCGCGAGAGTTAATGAAACATTAACAGAACGTCAAGGGCGCAACTAAAGCGGGATAAGGTTTTCTGCCACCACTATTGTGCGCAACATAGTTCCGAACTTCTGCCTGGTTACACCTGTGCGCTTGGGTTGACAGACTGGCCTCTTCCACCCAGCCTGATAACGACCATTTAATAATCGCTAGGTGACTTAATTGACTGCTTACCAGAACCTCGTCGTCGATATATCCCGATCATTTTCCGATATGCTGGACAAGCGTTCTGACGGCGCGATTGACACTAACGCCAGACATGAAGTGTTCCGTCTTTTGACCGACGAGATGACGAAAGCCGTTGATGCATTGAATGTTATGGACCTTGCGTCCATTCTTACCACGATTCCTGACCTGGAAGCACTGGAGGTCGGGGAGGAGTTCTACGGTGCCCCCGCCGTCATGTTGATCAGGGCTGTTGTTAAAAGTGCTCTATTGCAGACCTTTTCTCACGTTTTCACTGCGATCAACACCGAGCATCCGAATATGGAAAGAGTTCATGCTGCAATATGTTGGCGTAATCCATAAACGAGAGCGGCGTCGACCAGAGTCGTCGCCGATGCGATAAAGTTTTCTTCATCTCTACCCTTGTGGCATTTGCTACATAATTCCGAGGTTTTCCAGTGCTTCGTCCGGCCCGAGCTCATTCGCGTCGTAAGCCGTGTTCCACCAGGCGTAGCTGGTCGTGTTGTTGAAGTGGAAGCCGGAAATGTTGCTATGGCTCGGGTCCTCGCCGCCGATCAGGCCGTGACGGGCATAAGCAGCCGGATCGACGCGGTGGCTGGTGATCATCAGCGTGCGGCCGTCGCGCGGGCGGATATGGGTGTTGAAGTCGGTCAGAAATGGCGAAACGCCGTGGCGTTCGGCATCCTGGAGCGTTATTTTTCCGGCGAGACGGCGCACGCCGGTGTCGATGCTGGTGAGATCCGGCAGGAGCTGGCGGCGCACCGCCGATCCCGCACCATCGGCTCCGACCAGCAGGTTGGCGCGCACCGCGGAACCATCAACGAAATGAGCGATCACCGTGCCATCCGGCTGAAGCTCGTAATGGCAGAAATGTTTGCCGGTTTGAAATATATGGTCGAGGCCCGAAAGCAGGATCTGCCGGAGTGTAATGCGACTAACCGACTTTTCGATATGGGTGTCTTCCGGCTCGCCACCGCTGCGCCCAGCGTCGTCCAGCCGGTTGAACTGCTCGTCGAGGGCGAGGTTTTCGGTTGGTGCCAGGCCAAGCGTATCGAGAAAGATCTCGTAGAGGTGCGCAGGCAGGTTGGCTTGAAGTGCATCGATGCCGCGCTGGCGGATGCGCATGCGAAAACCCTGCACATAATCGGCGCGGACCGGATCGCGTTCGAATACGGCGGTGTCGATGCCGTTTTTCTTGAGGCCCTGGGCGAGCGCCAGGCCGCCCGGGCCGCCGCCGATAATGGCGATGTCGACGAAGGGAATGCTCATGATCTCATCCGGCCAGTGCCGCCTCGATGGCCAATTGTTCAGAAATGAAGGACTCAACGCTGCGCGGTGGGCGGCCGAGCAGCGAGGCAACGACGTCGGTCGTCAAAGCCGCCCGACCGGCCGCAATAAGGCGTCCGAACTCCGCGACGGCACGATGTTCGAAATCGCCATCAGGCGTCAGAGCAGACGGAGGTCTCTCGACCAAGGCGACCGGCCGCTTGAGGATGGTGGAAAGCAGAACCGCGATTTGTCGCGGCGTGACGATTCCTGGCCCTGTCAGGTTCAGCGGAGTGCTGGAGACCGTTTCAGCCAGCAGCTGATGGACGGCGACATCGGCTATGTCACGGGCATCGATGTACCCGACGCCGGCATCAGGATTGGCTGCAGAGATGGGGTTGCCGACGAGAACCTGCCGAATCGTGTTGGCAAGCGACACCTGCATCCACGCATTTGGACGAAGGGAAATCGATTCAATCGAAAGGCGACGGAGGTGCTGCTCGATGGAGGCGTGGGCGTCACCGGAAATCGAGACGCCGGGCGGATCGATCGTCCAATCCGAACCCGAAATCTTGACGATGCGTCGCACGCCTGCGGTCTCGGCGGCGTTGGCTACGGCGATCTGGTCCGCCGCCAACCGCTCACTGATCGGCGACAGGAGGAGAAGCCGCCCGACGCCCCTGATGGCGGCATCGAGCGAGTAACGGTCGGCAAATTCGCCGACAGCGATCTGGACGGTAGTGCCGAACAGCTTGCGTGCCGTTTCCGGCCGGCGGGTGAGGATCCGGACCGGCCGGTTCCGCGCGACGAGCTGTTCGACGAGAAGCTGGCCCAGCCTCCCGGTCGCGCCGGTAACGAGGATCCGGCTCATGCGGCTGCCCGCCGGTTTGCGGCTTCCAGTGGCCTGCTGTCGATCCAGGCGGGCAGATCGAAATCGGCGGGGATGAAACCCCATTCGAGGAGGAAATTCTTGAAGTGATCGAAAGCGGCGATCTGGTCTGCGTCCAGCGAGAGCGTCAAATGCTTGTGTACGTCGGGGCCATTTGCTGCCCGGATCGCATCTTCGCCGACGCCGATCTCATTGGCGATCAGGCGCACGGCGTCGCCCGGATTGGCTTCAGCCCACGCCGCCACTCTGTCGACGGTTTGGACCAGGTCGGTAACGAGGTCGAAATGCTCGTCGAGGAAGCGGGCATCGACGGTCAGGGGCCGCGGCGTGCCATTGTTGATGCGGATTTTTGCGTCGGGATGGAAGCCGAATTCCGAGACGATGACCGCGCCGACCTGGTTGGCGAGCACGATTCCTTCCGCCCCCTTGACGAAAAAGGCGTCGATGTGGCCGCGGGCAAGGGCCAGGAGTTCGTCGCCATAAGGGTAGCGCCGCTTGAGACCGAGAAAGGCGGCATTGCCCCGCTCGATCAGGGTGGCCTCGGTACTGTCGAGATAGACGAGTTCGACATCGGTATGGACCAGGCCTTCCAGCGACAGGGCAGAGACAATCCCCTTCAGCGCCGTGGCGCGCTGGAAGTCGACGATCTTCTCGTCCGGCTTGCGCGGCACGCCGAGGCGACGGCCCTTCAAATCGGCGCTGGTCTTTATGCCGGAGGAGCGTAGCGCGATAATCGCCTGGAACTCGTCAGTGGTGGTGATGCCAACGACTCGCGTCCCGCGTCCGCCGGAGCGGGCCCAGATCGGCGGGATATTGCCTCCCTGCCGGAAAGAGTAGTCGAGCGCATGGGTGAAATGGCTCTGGCGAACGACGGGGTCCTTGCTGTCGCGGATCGAGCGGACCAAGACGCCGGAGGATTCGAACTGCCGATCGATCCAGCCGAGCTGGTGGGCGATCGAAAGCGGCGTCGGGGCGGGGCAGCGCGTGTACCAAATGGAGGAGGGAGACGACATGATGGCTCCTAACCGCGGCCGACGACGGCGAGGCGGGGTTGCGGGTGAGGGCGCACGGGCACCGGTTCGAGCACGGTCGCGGGTGCAGCGGCATGCCGGCCGAGCGCGGCCCTGGCGAGCATGGTGCGGATCAGGTTGTTCTGGGGCGCATGGGCGTTGCCGGACAGCGCATCCCGGTGATGCCGCTCCAGCGGGTTGTCGCGGCTGATGCCGGGATTGCCGCCGAGTTCCAGTGCCAGCGTGGTGACGGCGATGGCGTTTTCCATGACGGTATGCTTGACCGCCGCCGCATCCGGACCGAACGGTTGTCCTGCATCGAAATCTTCGGCGATCGAGCGGAGCAGGCGGCGGTTGGTCGTCAGCCAGACCTCGATGTGGCCGAGGCCGTCTTGAATTCGGGGGACTGTCGAGAGAGGAGCGCCAAGGCTTGCCGGCGCCCTTGATGTGGTGAATTCAATCAGCCAGTCGCGGGCACCTCGGGCGGCCCCGTCATAGATCGCCGGGACGAGGCTGAAATACCAGGCGCCCAGGCGTTCGTCGCGTTTGATGCCCTCACTGGCTGGTGCAATGTCGAGCACGTCCTCGAGCGGGATCGCGACATCATCGAGGATCAGGTCGTCGCTGTTGGTGGCGCGCATGCCCGTGGCGTTCCAGGTCTTTTCCACTCGAATGCCATCGGCGCTGGTGGGCACCAGAAATGAACCGAGGCGCGGCTCCGGCTCGTCGGTGATGGCGAGCACGGAGACCCAGCGCAGAAGTGGAATACCGGTCGCATAGGTCTTGTGGCCGCTGATCCGCCATTCGTTGCCGACCCTGCGGGCCACCGTTTCCGGCGGTGTGCCGTGCGAAGGCGAGCCGACGCGTGGCTCCACCTGCGCGGCGTTGATGAGCGCCACGCCTTCGCGATTGGCCTTCGTGACGCGTTCGACCAGATGTTTCGGCCACTTGCCCGAAGCGCGGATCGAATAGTGCTGGTTATAATGCATGGACAGCACCAGCGCGGTGGAAGGTTCGCCGCGGGCGATGGCGGAAACGACCGCCAGCGCTTCGGTCAGACCGCCGCCGAGGCCGCCATGTTCGACCGCCGTCACGAGGCCAAGAAGGCCGGTTTCGTAGAGTGCATCGAAATTGGCGAAAGGAAATTCGCCTGTCTCGTCATAATGACGGGCAGTCAACGCGAAGCGTTTTCCCAGTTCCTCAGCTTTGGCAATCAGCGACGCGAAATCGATCGAAGCGGTCATCATGTTCTCCGATCAGGCGACGGCACGGGTTTCGAGCAGTGCCCAGGGACGATGATCGACCCAGGCGTCGATATCGAAGTCGGAGGCGAGGAAGCCCCATTCGTGCAGAAAATCCTTGTAGTGGCCGATTGCTTCCACCAAGTCAGGCTCGAGCCCGATGCCGAGATGCTCGTGGAGGTGCGGTCCGTTGGCGGAGGCCACGACCTCTTCCGATGCGCCCACCTCGCGGGCGACGAAGCGGCGCACGTCGTCCGGATGGCTTTCCGCCCAGGCGCTGGCCCGCTTCAAGGTTCCGATGAGCTTTGCCACGAGATCCGGCCGATCGTCGGCGAACCGCTCATCGACGGTGAGGATGCGTGGCGAGCCGGAATTGATGCGGATCTTCGGATCGGGGTGGAAACCGAATTCGGCGACCGTGTGGGTTGCGAAGAGGTTGGCGACACTGATGCCCGACGTGCCTTTCACGTAGATCGCGTCCACCTCGCCGCGCAGCACCGCGGCGATTTCCGGCCCGTAGGCCTGCTGGTTGCGCAGACCGTAGAGCTGCGGGCCTTCGCGATTGTCGAGTACCGAATCGGGAAGCGCGATGTCGACGATCTCGACGTCCTTTTGGGTGAGGCCTTCCAGCGAAAGTGCGGAGACCAGGCCCTTCAGCGCGGTGGCGGCCATGAAATCGACGACGCCAGGTGGGCGGCGGGCGATGCCGAAGCGACGGCCGACGAGATCCTTCGTCGTTCTGATTCCTGTGCCGGGTAGGGTAATGATCGCCTGGAATTCATCTGTCCAGGTAATGCCGACGAGGCGCGTCGGATTGCCCTCCGAGCGGGCTCGGATCGGCGGGACATTGCCGCCGTGGCGGAAGGAATAGTCAAGGTGATGATCGAAATGGCTGGACCGGATGTTCCGGTCCTTGTTGTCGATGATCGAGTTGAGGGTGATACCCTCCCTGGCGAAGGTTTCATCCAGCAGGCCAAGCTGGGTCGCGAGACCCACTGGAGTGGGCACAGGGCAGCGCGTGTACCAGATTTGAGAAATGGCGTTCCGAATGGTCATGGTATCCTCCTATGCCTCGTCCGCGTCTTCAGGCCCGCGGAAGCCTTTTTCTTCCAGTCGCAGCAAACGAGTGTGTTCTTGCCTCTGGTTTGCGAAACGTGGGAGATAATTGCGTAAACTGGTTATGCGTGAGTATTTATCGGAACTTGATTTCCAGAAATGATTGGAATCAGGTTTTATTTTGCGCAAACAGAATTGACAAAGCCTATAGAATTAGTCAACTATCAAAATTACCGGATGCCGAAATCAGTGTTTCCGGAAGTCTTGTGCTGCTCCGTGCAGCTAACGTGAACCTGAGAGGCGGAGCACGATGCCGGCGCTGCTGAGAATTGGACGAACACTGCGACGCACGCTGCTGCAGGCGATCCCGACCGTCCTCGGGATCGTCATCCTGAATTTCTTTCTGCTGCAGCTGGCACCCGGTGACGCAGCCGACGTGATGGCCGGCGAGGCGGGCTCCGCGACGGCGGAAAGCATGGCGGCACTGCGCTCGCGCTTCGGCCTCGACAATCCCGTCCTCGTACAGCTCGGGCATTATCTCAACAATCTTGCGCATTTCAGCCTTGGATTTTCACCACGCTACGGCATGCCGGTCGCGGACCTGATCGCCCAGCGCCTGCCGGGCACGCTGACATTGATGGCTTTCGCGCTGACCATTGCCATCCTGCTCGGCGTCATCCTCGGTTCGCTGATGGCATCTTTCGCCGGCCGTATTCCGGATCGCTTGCTGTCGATCTTTTCGCTGCTTTTCTATTCCATCCCGAGCTTCTGGATCGGCCTGATGCTGATCGTCTTCTTCTCCGTGAAGCTCGGCTGGTTGCCGAGCGGCGGCGCCGGGACGATCGGGTCGCGACTAACCGGCCTGCCGGCAATCCTTGACAAGGCGCGCTACATGGTGCTGCCGGCGACGTCGCTCGCGCTGTTCTACGTGGCGATCTATGCCCGGCTGACGCGCGCCTCGATGTTGGAGGTCAAGAACCAGGATTTCGTCCGTACCGCCTATGCCAAGGGGCTGACGCCTTTCGGCGTCACCGCCCGCCATATCCTGCGCAATGCGCTGATCCCGATCACCACCATGGCCGGCATGCATATCGGCGGCATGCTGGGTGGCGCGGTGGTGGTCGAGACCGTCTATAGCTGGCCGGGCCTCGGCCGGCTCGCTTTCGAAGCGGTCATGGGCCGCGACTTCACAGTGCTGCTCGGCATCCTGCTTCTCTCTTCGCTTCTCGTCATCATCGCCAATGCCGCCGTGGATATCATCCACGCCTGGCTCGACCCTCGTATTGGAGCCCGCTGATGTCCACGACCGATGTCGGAAACTTCCGCAGCCTTGCGGCCGAACGCCAATCCGCTGCGGAGCGCGAGGCGCTTGCGGCGAGTGCCGCAACCGAGGGGCCGGCGTGGTCCAATATGAAGGCTCCGGACGCCCGCTCGCAACAGAGCGCAGCGGTTGCGGTGACCAACGGACGGCGGGCGCTGAAGGTTTTTCTGTCGAACCCGAACGCCTTGTTCGGCACGGGTTTCCTTGTCTTCGTCATCCTCGTCGCCCTTACCGCGCCGATCCTCTATCCGGACGATCCCCTGTCCATGGTGGGCCGCCCGTTTCTCTGGCCGGGGCAGAGCCCCGCCTATCCGCTCGGCACGGATTCGCTCGGCCGCGACGTGCTTGCCGGTATCCTGCATGGTTCGCGCATCTCACTGTTCGTCGGGCTCATGGCAACGGCGCTGGGGCTGACGTTCGGCGTCCTGGTTGGCTCGACTGCAGGTTATTTCGGCGGCTGGATCGACGATCTACTGGTTCGGCTTATCGAAATCTTCCAGACGCTGCCGAGTTTCGTGCTGCTGGTCGTGCTGGTGGCGATCGCCCAGCCCTCGGCCACGACGGTGACGCTTGCCATCGCCGTCATTTCCTGGCCGACGGTGGCGCGGCTCACCCGCGCCGAATTCCGCGCCATTCGCGAGAAGGATTTTGTCGTGGCGGCCCGCAGCCTCGGTTACGGCCACGCCCGCATCATCTTCCGGGAAATCCTGCCCAACGCGCTGCCACCGATCATCGTTACTTCGTCGGTCATGGTGGCGACGGCAATTCTCATGGAATCGGCGCTTTCCTTCATGGGGCTCGGCGATCCGAACGTGGTGAGCTGGGGTTCCATGATCGGTACCGGTCGCGAGCTCGTCCGCACCGCCTGGTATCTGACCGCGCTGCCAGGGCTGGCGATCGTCTTTACGGTACTGGCCCTCAACCTCATCGGCGACGGCCTGAACGACGCCCTCAATCCCCGTTTCTCGCAGGATCGTTGAGCCATGGCCCCGCTGCTTCAAGTCGACAACCTGACCATCCGATTTCCCCGTGCCGAGCCCGTCCGCGATCTCTCGTTCGAAATTTCCCAAGGCGAGACGCTGGCGATTGTCGGCGAATCCGGCTCTGGCAAGTCGCTGACCGCGCTTGCACTGATGCAGCTCCTGCCGCGCGCCGCACGGATTGCCAATGGCAGCATTTCATTTGGTGGGCGCGATCTCACCAAGCTCGGTGCGCGCGAGATGCGGCATCTGCGCGGCCGCGAGATCGCCATGATCTTCCAGGAGCCGATGACCAGCCTCAACCCGGTCATGACCATTGGCCGCCAGATCGCTGAGGTGCTGCAGGTTCACGAAAAGCTCTCCAGCAGGGCGGCGCGCGAGCGGGCGATCGAGCTTCTGAGGCTGGTTCGTATTCCGGCGCCGGAAAAGCGCGTTGACGACTATCCGCATCAGCTCTCCGGCGGCATGCGCCAGCGTGTGATGATCGCGATCGCCGTTGCCTGCAAGCCGAAACTCCTGATCGCCGACGAGCCGACAACCGCGCTCGATGTGACCATCCAGGCGCAGGTGCTCGACCTGCTCGATACGCTGCGGCGCGAGCTTCAAATGGCCGTCGTGCTGATCACCCACGACCTTGGTGTCGTGGCGCAATGGGCCGACAAGGTCGTCGTCATGTATGCCGGCCGCAAGGTGGAACAGGCGCTGCCGGACGACCTCTTCAACGATCCGCTGCATCCCTATACGCGTGGCCTCCTCGCGGCCTCGCCGCGGCTGAAGCACGATTTCCATTATCGTGACGGGGCCCTCACCGAGATTCCCGGTTCGATCGTCTCGGCCGTCGGCGAGACCGGCTGTCCGTTCCGGCCGCGATGCAATCAGGCGCGCGCCAGCTGCAGCCATCACGTGCCTCAACTCACCGTTCCGGCCGAGGATCGGCTGGTCGCCTGTCCCTTCACGACATCCATCAAGGCCGTTCCCCATGCCGCTGCTCTCAGTCTCTGACCTCAAGACCCACTACAAGAGTCGGGACGGCCTGTTGCGGGCCGTCGATGGTATCGATCTCGTCGTCGAACGCGGCGAAACGGTCGGACTCGTCGGCGAGAGCGGCTGCGGCAAGTCTACGCTCGGCAAAACGGTGCTCAGACTGGTCGACCCGACGGCGGGCCGCATCGAATTCAAGGGCGAGGATATCACTGTGCTCGACCAGCGAAGCCTGCAAAGCGTTCGCAAGTCGATCCAGATGATTTTTCAGGACCCGTACGCCTCGCTCAATCCGCGCCAGACCATCGGCGAGATCCTGGAGGCGCCGCTGATCGTCCACAAGGTCGGTGATCGCACTGAGCGGCGGCAGATCATCGCCAATATCGTTGCCAAGGTCGGGTTGCCCTCGGAATCCATCAATCGCTATCCTCATGAATTTTCCGGCGGCCAACGTCAGCGCATCGGCATCGCCCGGGCGCTGCTCCTCAATCCCGAACTGATCGTCTGCGACGAACCCGTCTCGGCGCTCGACCTCTCCATCCAGGCCCAGATCCTCAACCTGCTCGTCGAGATGAAGAAGGAATTCGGCCTTTCCTATCTCTTCATCAGCCATGACCTTTCGGTGGTGCGCTATTTCGCCGACCGAGTGATGGTCATGTATCTCGGGCGGATCGTGGAGAGCGCCGATAATGCGACGCTCTGGTCCGATCCGCGACATCCCTATACGCGCGCGCTGATGGATGCGGTGCCCGACCCGGCAAGGCCGCGCCAGGCCGCCCCCCTCGGCGGTGACCTGCCGAGCCCCAGCGACATTCCTTCTGGCTGTCGGTTCCACACTCGCTGCCCGCTCGCGACGGATCTCTGCCGCGCAGACGAACCCGAATTCCGCGCTATTGCACCCGGCCACCAGGTCGCCTGCCATTTCGCGGATAGCATCAACTGAAATAAGGGAGTTTTTGAATGGTTGACTATCACTATCTGGGGCGTAGTGCCCTGAAGGTCTCGCCGCTGACGCTGGGAGCCATGATGTTCGGCAACCAGACGCCGGACGACGTCGCCTTCCGCATCATCGACAAGGCGCATGAACAGGGGATCAATTTCATCGATAACGCCGACGTCTACCACAACGGCAAATCGGAGCAGGTGGTCGGGCGCGGTATCAAGAAGAACCGCGACAGCTGGGTGGTGGCGACCAAGTTCGTCAACTCCCACAACAAGGGGCCGAACCTGGGCGGCTATTCCCGCAAGTGGGTCTACCAGACGGTCGAGAATTCGCTGCGCAATCTTAATACCGACTATATCGACATCCTCTACTTTCACCGTGCCGTTTTCGATGCGCCCCTGGACGAGCCGGTCCGGGCGATCGCCGACCTGATCAAAGCCGGCAAGCTGCGTTATTTCGGCGTGTCGAACTTCCGCGGCTGGCGTATCGCGGAAGTCGCGCATCTCGCCGACCAGCTTGGCATCGACCGGCCGATCGCCAGCCAGCCGCTCTACAACATCGTCAACCGGACGGCTGAAGCCGAGCAACTGCCGGCCGCTGCCGCCTACGGTCTCGGGGTCGTCTCGTACAGCCCGCTGGCGCGTGGTGTTCTCACCGGCAAATATAATGTCGGAGAAACCCCAGCCGCCGATACCCGCGCAGGCCGCGGGGACAAGCGCATGCACGACGTGGAGTTCCGCGAGGAATCGATCGGCATCGCCAAACAGATCGCCGCGCATGCGCAGGCCAAGGGTATTTCGCCTACCGATTTCGCATTGGCCTGGGTGCTCAACAACAAGCTGATCACCTCGGCGATCGCCGGCCCACGCACCGAGGAGCAGTGGGATGCCTATATCCGCGCACTCGACGTGAAGCTCGATGCGGAGGATGAAGGGCTCGTCGACCGGCTGGTTGCGACCGGCCATTCGTCCACGCCGGGCTTCACTGACCCGGGTCATCCGGTCGAAGGTCGCGTACCCCGCTCGGCTGCCGCATCCGGCGAAGTCATTCCGCTCGCCCGTCCCCAGCGCGTTGCCTGATCAGGGACGGAGCCCGGCCGACGGATAAAACTCTTGAAGAGGAAGGCCCCGGATTTCGGTCCGGGGCCCCGCCGTCTGCCAAGTCTATTCGGCCGCTTGGGCTTGCGCCTCTCGAAACCCGAGCAGGCGTCTGGCATTGCCGCCGGCCACAAGGCGTGCTTCCGTCTCGCTCAGACCGGCCTCAGCGAGGCTGGCGGCGAGGGTCTTCCTGTCGAGTGCCGCCAGGATCGGCCAGTCGGTGCCCGCCAGCACTCTTTCTGCGCCAAAGAAACCGCTCAGCGTGCGGATGACAGCGGGGTCGTGCCCCATCGTGTCGAAATAAATGTTCGGCCGATTGCCCGCGGCTCTCTCCGCACGTCCATAGATGCCGCCGCGCGCCGCCTGAACGATCGCGCCAAGGCCAAGGGTCGCAAAGATGAGGTGAAGGTCCGGCAAGTCGTCGAGCAGCGGCGACTGGATGACCGACAGGAAGGCGATGCCGTTCATCAGCCCGCGGCCAAGGGAATTGCCGAGCGTGCCGGCGCCTGCGATCAGCACCTGCGAATTCGGATGGGCGACCGGGTGTACGAAGACGGGCACCTTGTAGCGTGCGGCAACTTCGAGGGTAGGCCTGACAGACGGATCGGCCAGGAATTTGCCGTCGCGCGAAGAATCGATCACGAGGCCCGACAGGCCGAGTTCGCCGATTGCGCGTTCGGCTTGGCGCGCACCTTCTTCACCGCTGAACGCGTCGGTGACGGCAAAGCCGACCAGCGACTGGTCGTAATGGGAGATGGTGGCAAGCCAGTTATTTGCCTCGCGAACCGCGGCAGGATCGACAGGTCCCTCGGCACCGAACAGGCTTTCGATCGTTGCGGTGACAATCGCGAGCGATACTCCGGCCGCCTGGAACTCATCCACCAGCGCCTGCGGCGTGGTGATCTTGCGATAAAGATCGGGAGTAAAGCCGCTGGCGGGTTTGGCATATTGGCCGCCAGGTCCCCAGGCCGGCGGCCAGAGATGCGTATGAATATCGACGATATCGAGCGGCGTGGTCATTCCGCGGCTACCTTTCTGGCTTCGCGTTCGGCAATCCCGGCTTTCACGAGCGGCACCACATCGCGCCCGTAAGTGACGGTGTCTTCTGTCGGATAGAAGCCGCGCACGAGAAAGTTCGAGACGCCGGCGTCGTAATAGTCGAGGATCGCGTCGGCCACCTGTTCGGGCGTCCCGACCAGTGCGGTGGAATTGCCGCCGGCGCCGCTTGCTTCTGCAACCTCGGTCCAAAGCCGCTTGTCGAGCACCTTGCCGCGTTTGGCCGCTTCGCGCAGACGCACCGACCCGACATTCGAGGGCAGCTTTTCGCCATTGCCGCCGGCCACGCGGGCGACTTGCGATTTCACCTTTTGCAGGATATCGGCGGCTTTTTCCCAGGCAGCGTCCTCCGTCTCGGCAACAACGGTCCGGAAGGCGAGCGTGAAGCGGATGTCGCTCGCCGCGCGGCCGTTGGCAACGGCTGCGGCACGCACCTTGGCGATCGTCTCACGCGCGCCGTCCAACGGTTCGCCCCAGAGAGCGTAGATATCGGCATGCTTGCCGGCGACCGCGATCGCGGCATCGGAGGAACCGCCGAAGGAGATCGGGATGCGCGGCTTCTGGTATGGCTTCACCTGGCTGAAGGCGCCCTTGAACTTATAGAAGCGGCCTTCGTGGTCGAAGGGCTGGTTGCTTTCCCAGACCTTCTTCAGCACGGTCAGATATTCATCGGTGCGGGCGTAACGGGTATCGTGGTCCTCGAAATCGCCGTCGCGGGCCTGGTCGGCATCCGATCCGCCGGTGATGATATGGACCCAAACACGGCCTTCGGAAAACTGGTCGAGGGTGGCGAGTTGGCGGGCGCCGAGCGTCGGCGCCATCAGGCCGGGTCGATGGGCAAGGAGCGCGCCGATGCGTTCCGTCTGACTGAAGACGTAAGACGCGATCTGGTTGTTGTCCGGCCATTGCGCGAACTGGCCAATCAGAAGCCGATCGATGCCGGCGGCTTCCGCAGCCTGAACGTGGTTGCGGATATAGGTTTTGTCGATGATCGGGCCGGAGGCGGGGACGATGTCGGACCCTTCCCGGTTGGATGTATGGCCGATGAATTCGGGTTGCATCGATAAGCTCCTGAACGCGATCCAGTTTGGTGACCAAGCCGCGCCCGAAACGGGTTCGAGCGCCTCAGTTGGCTCACTTTAGTCTATTTCGTTGATAGACTTTGTCGATTGCGTTTTGTGGCTCTATCTTGGGAAGGATTTCCAATCGGCGGGCAATCCGTGGGATTTCCTTCGTCGCGCGAGCGTCAGGCTCTTCCGAGCCAAACGTTCGGCCTGCTTGACGGACGAGATTTGCGCTGAGGATAGATTTGCAACGAGGGACGGGATTTGGCGGACTCGCGCGAAAAATTCTCCAAAAGGCGGGAAAACCTCTGCCTTTTTTCATCCATCCTCCTCGCTTTAGAAATCGAGTATCTCGATAAAGTTAGTAGATTTTATATTCTCAAAGCAACCACGCTCGCTCGGGTGTTGGGCGAAATCCAGGTCGTTCGTCGCGATGAATGGCTGCTTTGGGGGATATTTCATGACGATCAAAAATGCTCATGCGCTGACGCCGACACGCCGCGCCTTCCTGCTTTCCACTGTGGCGCTCGCGGCCGCGTTCACCGTACCGCAAGTTTCCCAAGCTCAGGACGAGACACCACGCGGCGGCAGCGTTTCGATCAATATCGGCACCGAGCCTCCGGTTCTGGTGCTTATCGCCCATAGTGCCGGTGCCGCCTATTATATCAGCGGCAAGGCGACCGAGAGCCTCTTGACCTATGACCGCAATTTCAATCCGCAGCCGCTTCTGGCAACGGAATGGAAGGTGAGCGAGGATGGCCTGCGCTACTGGTTCAAGCTCAGGCAGGGTGTGCGCTGGCACGACGGCAGGGACTTCACCGCAGACGACGTGGCCTTCTCCATTCTGGCGCTGAAGGAAAACCATCCGCGTGGCCGGGCGACCTTCGCCTCTGTCCAGAAAGCCAACGTGCTCAACTCCCATGAAGTCGAGCTCCTTCTGTCCAAGCCGGCGCCTTATCTGCTGAGCGCCTTCGCAAGCTTCGAAGCGCCGATCGTGCCGAAACACCTCTACGAAGGCACAAAGGTTGCCGAAAACCCGCACAATGTTGCACCGATCGGCACCGGCCCTTACAAGTTCGTCGAGTGGGTGCGCGGCAGCCATGCACTCTTCGTCCGCAACGAAGATTACTGGGGCTCGCCGAAACCTTATCTCGACCAGATTATCTTCCGCTTCATCATCGATCCGGCCGCCGCGGTGGCGGCGATCGAAACCGGCGAAGTGCAAGTCTCGACCGCCAATCTGCCGCTGACGGATATCGAGCGCCTGAAGGCCAATCCGAACCTGGTCGTCGATACCACGCCGGCCGCCTATTCGCCGAGCATTGCCCGCGCCGAGTTCAACCTGGAAAACAAGTATCTCGCCGACATCAAGGTGCGTCACGCGATCGCCCATACGGTCGACAAGGATTTCATCGTCAACACGGTCTATCTCGGCTATGCGACGCGGCTCGACGGGCCTGTGAGCCCGGACCTCGCAAAATTCTACAATCCCGATCTGCCGAAGTACGAGTTCAATCCGGCTAAGGCGAACCAGCTTCTGGATGAAGCCGGTTACAAGCGCGGGACCGACGGGTTCCGCTTCAAGCTCTTCATCGATCCGACCCAGCCATCTGGTCCTCCCAAGCAGACGGCTGAATATTTCGCCCAGGCGCTCGGCAAGGTCGGCATCAAGGTCGAGCTTCGCAGCCAGGACTTTGCGACCTTCGTGAAGCGAATCTTCACCGATCGCGATTTCGACATCGCCATCGAAGGCATGAGCAACCTTTACGATCCGACGGTTGGTGTCCAGCGGCTCTACTGGTCGAAGAATTTCAAGCCGGGGGTGCCCTTCACCAACGGCTCGAAATACTTCAATCCCGAGGTTGACCGCCTGCTTGAGACCGCCGCCGTCGAGGTCGATCCGAAGAAGCGGCTGCAACTCTTCCACGATTTCCAGAAACTCGTCGTGCAGGATCTTCCGACGCTCGATATCGTCACTCCTTCGGTGATCACGGTCTACGACAAGCGGGTGAAGAACCTCAAGATCGGTGTCGAAGACCTCTGGAGCAACGGTGCCGATATCTATTTAGAGGGGTGAGCGATCATCAAGGCGGCCGGACTTCGTACCGGCCGCTGTCGTTTTTGTATTGACGGAGACAGTCGCTTGAGCATCGCCAAACTGCAGACCAACCGAGGCCCGACGCGCGAGGAGCTCCTTGCCCGCATCCCTGATTTCACGGCCGAAATCGCCAAGGGCGCCGCGCAACGGGATCTCGATCGAGAATTGCCTTTCGAAGCTTTCCGGCTGTTTCGCGAACTGGGTCTCGGCACCTTGCGCATCCCGGTAGCACTTGGCGGACCGGGCGGTTCGGTGACCGACTATATCGAAATGATCGCGGCAATCGGTGCAGCGGATTCCAACGTGGCGCATGCTCTGCGATCGCATTTCAACTATGTCGAGAACGTCATCCTCAGTGAACCGCGGGAGTGGGACGCCGGTGCGGTCGAGCTGGTTCTCGCCGGTAAGCTGTTCGGCGGTGCCCATACGGAGCAGGGAACCGCCCGGCCCGGGCAGGTGACGACGACGATCGTGCGCCACGGCGAGACCTATCGCCTCAACGGCCGCAAATGGTATGCCACGGGCACAGCTTTCGCAGATTTTGCGTCTTTCAGCGCTTTGGATGAAGAGGGACAGACGGTCGGTATCCTCCTGCCGGTCGATCGCGAGGGCGTCAGGATCCTCGACGATTGGGATGGCATGGGCCAGCGCCTGACAGCGAGCGGCGGTGTTCTTCTGGAAAATGTCGAGGTATTTCCGCACGAGTTTGCAACGCGGGGCCTCGACAATCTCGTCGGCCGGCATTGTTCGACGCTGCGTCAATTGCATCTGGCAGCAAGTGCGGCTGGAGCGGTTCGCAACGTGCTGACGGACGGGCTTGCCTATGTGCGCCGGCAGGCGCGTTCGGCGGCGCACAGCATGGCGGAGACGGCAAACCAGGATCCGTTCGTACAGCAGGTGATCGGCGAGATAGCCGCCAACTCCTTCGCGATCGATACCGCCGTCGCGGCCGCCGCCATGGCTCTCGATCGGGCCGTGGCGGCCTTCGGCAAAGGCAACGAAGCAGGGATCGAGGAAGCTCTGGTCGCAAGCGCGCTGGCAACGGCACGCACGCAGCTCGTGCTCGGCCAGCTCGGCCCCCGCAGCGCCGAACGCATGTTCGAGCTCGGCGGTGGCTCGGCGACCTCCCGCAACAACAATTTCGACCGTCACTGGCGCAATATCCGCACCGTCCTCAACCACAATCCGCTGCTGCATAAGTCGAGGGTGGTCGGTGATTATCTGCTCAACGGAACGACGACGCATCTCAAGGAAGGAAGAGTGTTTTGACGTCTATTTCTGACCGATTTCGATAAGCCCTGGAGGTTTGCATGTTCCCGACCCTGATATTGCCCGGTCTCAACGGATCGCCGGAGGGACATTGGCAGCGTCATTGGGCAAGAGAGCGCTCCCATGCGTCGATTATCGAGCAGGAGGATTGGGACTGTCCGGTCATCGAGGACTGGCAGGCCGAACTGGACAGAGCGCTCTCGGAGGTGGAAGGCGCCTATCTGGTTGCGCACAGCCTCGGGTGCCTCCTGGCTGCGAGCTATGCCGAGCGCAGCATTGCCGGCAAGATCCGCGGGGCATTGCTCGTCGCGCCATGTTCGCTGCAGGTGACGCTGCGGCTTCACCCTTGCATGATCGGGTTCGGCGAACAGCAGTTGGCTCGCCTCCCGTTTCCGAGCCTTGTGGTTGGAAGCCTGAACGATCCCTATATGAGCGTTCCCGACCTGGAGCGGCACGTCCGCGCCTGGGGCAGCGAGTTGACGACGATCGGTTTTGCCGGGCATATCAATGTGGCAAGCGGCTTTGGGCGCTGGGATGAGGGCTACATCCTTTTTGATCGACTGGTTCGAAGCGCGCGAAATGCCAATCCGGTTCAGATGCTTCGCGTTTCTGCCAACACTGTTGGAGCAGGCACAGCCACAAGCCAAAGGGTATAGGCGAACGGTGAAACAGGTCATGAGATGATCGGCCTCCATTGGCCGCGGTCGTGGTGATCAGATCCCATGGCGCAGGTGTGACATCATCGGAAAGCCCCGTGTCCCGCCGACCATTGAACTTCCACCTTCGCATGACGGCAACTGGTGTTTTTGGTAAAAATTTCCGTCGTAACAGGCCGTTGGTCCCTATCCCCTCAAGAGCAAGGTTTCCCAATAAGAGTGGGTGCCGGATCGACTCCTAAAGCCAACCAAGTGCCGTTGCCGCGCGAAGTGCTTCTGCCCGGCGGCTGCAGCCCAGTTTCCTGAAAAGATTTCCGAGGTGGAATTTCACCGTCACCTCGGAAACGCTTAGCGTGCGCGCGATGCGTTTGTTCGACAACCCGGCAGCGACCAACTGCAATATCTGTATCTCGCGCTGCGACAGGCCGCCGTGCAAAGCCCGCGCCTGAGGTGAATTGATCGACGCCGCAAAGATCGACAGCGCGGTGCGGACGTCGTGCGACGTCTCGACAAAGCCCCTGATCCGTTTGTTGTTGAGAAGCGGTGACAGAAATATCCGCTCTTCCGACAGGACGCCGTTGCAGCCGAGGCGCGTGGCCGCCTCCAGCGCGGACAAAAGATGTGTCCGCACGGCGGCATTGTCTCGCCGCTGGTAGGCCGCATAGCTTTGCCATAGCTGGAGAGCCACGCGTTCGCGGTTCGTGACTTTCGGGTTTGCGATTAGCGCATCGATCTGTCGGACAAGGTAAGGACGAGGCGTAGCCAGCCGCACGGCATCGCGCAACCAAGCCATTGTATAGGCGATCTCATCGCGCCGAGCGAGGCGGATCAATTCGTCGGTTGCGCTCTCCACCCAGTTGCGCCCCAGCGGCATGCGCACGGCAGTGAGGGTTGCTGCAGCATCGGCCCATCGGTTGGCGTTCTGATAGGCGATGGCGGTACGGATCTCCATCATCGCGTGGAACTGCAATCCTTCCGACAGATGTATCCAAAGCCCATCCAGGAAGCCCGGCCTGATCGTCATCGCAAAATGGTCGCCGAGCACCTGCGAGGCGTAGCGAAGCGCAAACTGCATCAGGCTCGGCCAGATCTCGGCGGCCGCAAACGCCTCGAAGTCGTCTTGGACGAATTCCAGCAGGTCGCGGGGGCGCCCTGTCTCATAGGCAAGACAGGCTTCCGCCAACCGCAACATGCGGAACTCCTGGATGGCCTCGTGGGGAACCTGTTCAAGCCTGGCACGGGCATCCTTGGCCGCCCGGCGCGCAAGTAGAACGTCGCCGCTCGTCAGCCGCAGCACGGTTTGATGCAGATGGATGAAGAATTCGAGGAGTGGCTGCCCACCCCTTTTTCGAAGATAGATCAGCGCTCGCGTTGCCGCCGCCTCGGCCTCGCGGAAGTTGCGTCGGCGGATCTCGAATTCGAGGATGGCGTTGTAATAGCTGGACCATTTCGCGTCGTCGCCAAGCGGATAATCCGCCATGAACTCCCCAAGACGGGTGATCATCGCATCGTTGGGCGTCAAGTCCTCGCTGATCATCAGGTTGAGCCTGAAGGTGCGTGCCGCAAACGAAAAGCGGGACTTACGGCTCAGGACCTTCAGTGGATCCAGGTAATCGTGTCCGAGATGCCGTGCCAGCAGATGCCTTACACGCGGCAATTCACCTTGCTTCAGCAGCGTACGGGCAACAGCAAACAGCACGGTCTCGTTGGTGGCGATCAACGCCTGCGAAAACCGCATGACAATCCTCTGAAAGGCATCGACACTGTTTCGATAGATCAGTTCCCGGCCCTGCGCCCGTTCGAGGCTTTGCGCCGCATGTTCCTCATGCCCATGATCGAGCAGCAGGTCCATCGCCGCAAGCGGGCGCCCGGCTCGCTCGAGCGCAGATGCGACGTCAATGACCGCGCCGCCGGACGTGAGCGCGGTCAATCGTTCGCCGACCGCGACAGCGAGCAGGCGCAGAAGATCCGAATGCCGTTCCGGCTCATCTGCAAGAAGAGGAGGCAGGAAAGCCTTCCAATTGCCCGCGGTCGCCATCGAGGGCGCCTCCAGCCAGATCGACAGCTCGGTCGTCTGGGCCGGCGAGAGGGATGAAAGAAAGGCTTCTCGCAGATAATCGACGCAGGCCCTATCATCCGGCTGTGCCGCGATCGGCAGGAAGGCCGGCCAGCCTGCGTAGTCGTGCAAAAGGCGCTGCTGGTGCGGGACGGCTAGAGTTGCGAGCTCATTTTCTGCAAACACCAACCGGGTTGCGTCATACGTCACCGCACCCTGATGCAGGATGCGACGCGCCATGCCGCTGATCCGCTGTTCCGGCCGGCAAGCGATCAATACGGATCGCGAGGCCTCCAGCACCCGGCTGGAAAGCCTGGCGGAACGCGCCGTGACCGGGACGTCCCAGATCAGCCATCCGTCGGCGACATCCTCCAGTCGCGGCTGGTATGCCGCGCACACCGGCGTGCCGAGATGCCCTGCGACCATGCGAAGCAAGGTGGATTTTCCGGCACCGGCCGGAGCCCGGATGAACATCAGGTTGGCGGTTTCGTCGGCAATACGGCGCACGAGATCGGGACGAGGCAACAGGGACTGCATTGCCATCCGATAGTCCATAATCCGCAAATAACCTATACCATGCGAGTTAAAAACTATACCTTCACGTGGTTGTTGCCGACACTGCGGCGCGGGATGCTGGGCCGCAAGCAAGCGATGCACGAGGACCTCTCCGCCGATGCAGCAACATCCACTGGTCGCAATTCTCATCCGTATTGGCACATTCGTGCTGGTGATGATTGCGCTCTCGATCATGATTTTCGTTCTGGCGCGGGTCGTCCCTGGAGATCCGGCGCGCATGGCGCTTGGCCCATCCGCCACTCCGGACCAGGTTCAGGCCGTGCGTCTGCATATGGGCCTCGACCAGCCGCTGGTGGTTCAATACCTGGACTACGCCGGCAAGGCATTGCGCGGCGATCTCGGCATGTCGCTGGTCTCCCAACGGCCGGTCATCACCGACCTTGCCCAGACCGTGCCCGCAACGCTGGAACTCGTTCTGGTCTCCGTCATCTTCATGTTCGTGGTTGCCGTGCCGCTTGGCGTGGTAATGGCGCATTACCGCGACCGCGCCATCGATCATGTCGGGCGGCTGCTTTCCCTGACCGGCGTCATCATCCCGAGCTTTCTGTTTGCGATCACGCTGCAGCTGGTGGCGGCGCGTTTCCTGTCCGGCTGGCCGATCATCGGCCGCCTCGATCATGACATGAACTGGGCCGGCGGCCCGACTGGCCTGCTGTTGCTCGACGGCCTCCTGGCCGGCCGACCCGACGTCATGCTCAATGCGCTGCAGCATCTTCTCCTGCCTGCGTTTGCGCTTTCAATGGCCGGCATCGGTCAGATCACCCGCATCACCCGCTCGGTGATGATCGAGAACCAGCGCAAGGATCACGTGCTGACCCTCAAGAGCTTTGGCGTGCCGGAAAGAGTCATCATCTTCAAGTACCTGCTGAAGCTGTCGTCGATCGCGCCGCTGACGATCATGGGGCTCGAATTTGCGTCCCTGATCGGCAATGCCTTCGTCATCGAAATGGTCTTCGCCTGGGGTGGGTTTGCCTCTTATGGACTGACCTCGGTCCTTCAAAAGGATCTGAACGCCGTCACGGCCGTGGTGCTGGTCGCCGGTCTGTTCTTCATCATCGCAAATCTGATCGTCGATATCCTCATCACGATCATCGACCCGCGTCTGCGCCGCAAGGAGGCACGTTGATGGCCGATATGAACATGCTCGACGCGTCCGATCGCGGACTGAGCTCCGGCTACATGATGTGGTATCGCTTCAGCCGCAACCCGGCTGCGGTAATCGGCACGCTGATCATTCTGTCGGTGCTCGTGCTTGCCGTCTTTGCGCCTTGGCTCACACCCTATCCCAAGCATGTCGGCGCCGTCGTCGACTTCCGCGCCCGGCACCTGCCGCCGGACACGGCGCACTGGTTCGGAACCGACAAGGCGGGACGCGACATCTTCTCGCGGACGATCTTCGGCCTTCGCATCTCGCTCCTGCTGGTGGTTGGCGTGCTCGGCATCTCGGTGCCGGTCGGCGCGGTGCTTGGTCTTCTGGCGGGCTATTTCGGCAGCTGGGTCGAGAAGCTGATCAGCGGCCTGACGAACGTCATGCTGGCGATGCCGCCGCTGGTCATGGCGCTGGCCGTTTCCAACCTGCTCGAACCTAACCTGATGAATGCGATGATCGCCATCACGCTTCTGTGGTGGACCTGGCACGCACGGCTGATCTACACGGTCTCGAAGTCGATTGCGTCGGAAGACTATATCGAGGCGGCGCGTCTTGCAGGTGCGGGACCGATCCATATCCTGTTCCATGAAATCCTGCCGAACTGCATTCCCGTCATCTCCGTCAAGACGACGCTCGATGCCGCCTTCGTCATCCTCTTTGGCGCGACGCTGAGCTTCCTCGGCTTCGGCGTGAAGCCGCCGACCCCGGATCTCGGATCGATGGTCGCGGACGGCCGCCAGTTCATGCCAGACTACTGGTGGGAAGTTCTCTGCCCCGGCCTTGCGGTCCTCTACGTGACGCTCGGCTTCAACCTGCTGGGCGACGGCCTGCGCGACATGTTCGACGTGGAGAGCTGAGCGATGACCGAACCGCTTCTCAAGGTGGAAAACCTTAGCGTCTCCTTCGCCACGTATGGCCGAACGCGGCGGGTCCTGAATGATGTCGGATTTACCGTTTCCGCTGGAGAGCGCGTCGCCCTGATCGGCGAAACCGGCTCCGGTAAATCGGTGACTGCCAAGGCGATCATCGGCACGCTGCCAAAAAATGCCGCCATCCGCTCGGGCTCGATCTCGTTCAGCGGCCGTGATGTACTGGCCATGTCGCGCGGCGAGCGCGAGAGCCTCAAGGGCAGCGCCTTTTCACTCATCATGCAGGACCCGCTGTCGTCGTTCAATCCGGTCTTCAAGATCGGTACCCATCTCGACGACGTAATGCGGTTCGCCGACAAGCGCGACGGCAAGTCTTCGTCCAGGGCGGAGCGCCGCACCCGCATCGCCGCCGTGCTGCGCCGCGTGCAGCTGGCCGATACCGATCGCGTGATCGATGCCTATCCGTCCGAACTCTCCGGCGGTATGCGTCAACGTGTGCTGATCGGGCTTGCGCTTCTGCACCAGCCCAAGCTGCTGATCGCCGACGAACCCGGCACGGCGCTCGACGTCACCACCCAGGACGAGATCCTCAATCTCATCAACCAGCTGGTGGTCGAGGAGAACATGGCTCTCCTGATGATCACCCACAATCTCGGCGTGGTACGCAAGGTCGCCGATCGGGTCGTCGTCATGCATCATGGCGACATCGTCGAGACCGGCCCCTGCACAGAAATCCTCTCCAGCCCCAAGCAGCCTTATACCCTGTCGTTGCTCGATGCGGTGCCGGCGCTTTATGGCCCTCGCGTCATCGACCTGCCGGAGAGCACCCGCCCGCCGATCATAACGGTGGAAAGGCTGAACAAGATCTATGGCCGACGCAACGGTTACCATGCCGTGCGCGACGTGGATCTCGTCCTGCGCGAGGGCGAAGTCTTCGGGCTTGCCGGCGAATCCGGCTCGGGCAAGACCACCGTCGCGCGGATCATCATGGAACTCTCCAGGCCGACCACCGGGCGCGTCACGATCGACGCCCCGCAGCCGGCGAAGGGTAGGCGTCTGACGCAGATTGTCTACCAGAACCCCGGCACGTCGCTCAACCCGAAGCGCACGGCAAGGCAGACGCTAAGCGTACCCCTGAAGTCGATCGGACTGGATGGAGCCGCGCGAGAAGTGCGGATGAACGAACTGATGGATCTTGTGCGCCTGCCGCAATCCTATCTCGGCAAATATCCGCATGAGCTCTCGGGCGGTCAGAAGCAGCGTGTGGCGATCGCCCGCGCGCTGGCCGCAGAACCAAAGATCCTGATCCTCGACGAACCGACGGCGGCGCTTGACGTCTCTGTCCAGAAGACGGTGATCGAGCTGCTTTTGCAGCTGCGCAAGGATCTCGGGCTCACCTACCTGATGATTTCGCACGATCTGTCGCTAATGCGGAATTTCTGCTCCCGCATCGCCGTCATGCTGCGCGGCGAGATCGTCGAAGAGGGGGCGACTGCGCAGGTCTTTGCAGAACCCAAACATCCCTACACACGCGCGCTGATTGCTGCGATCCCGGTCGTCAGTGATGAGGAGGAGCGCCTGAAACCTGTCGTGACCGAGGAAGAGCGCATGCGCTTTCTCGTCAAGACCACTGATTGAGGAGGAGCCTGAGGTGTATCGGCTTGGAATTGACGTCGGCGGCACCAATACGGATGCTGTCGTCCTGCAAGGGAAGAAGGTTCTGGCGGGGGTCAAGGCCTCCACCACCGAGGATGTGACCTCGGGCGTGATCGAGGCGCTGGAGGCAGTGATCGCGACCTCCGGTATCGACCGGCAGCGGATTGCTGCCGTAATGATCGGCACCACGCATTTCACCAATGCGGTGATCGAGCGTCGCCATATGGAAGAAGTCGCGGCGATCCGGCTTGGCCTGCCCTCAGGCGCCGGGCTGCCGCCCATGGTCGATTGGCCGGATGATGTACGCGAGATCGTCGGCAATCATGGCTATCAGGTCCGTGGCGGTTACGAGTTCGACGGACGCGAGCTTTCGCCTCTCGACGAGGACGAGATCGTTCGCATCGCCGGCGATATTCGCGCCAAAGGTCTGAAGGCCGCCGCCGTGACCTGCGTCTTCAGCGGTATCAATGATGCGATGGAAGTCCGCACCAAGGATATCCTGCAGCAGCAATGCCCCGGCCTGCCGGTGGTGATGTCGAAGGATATCGGCCGTCACGGCCTTCTGGCACGCGAAAGCGCGGCGATCATGAATGCCAGCCTGCTGTCGCTGGCCGATCGCACGGTCGCCGCTTTCGGCAAGGCGCTGACGACCGCCGGCATCACCTGCCCCTTCTACATCACTCAGAATGACGGGACGCTGATGGCGGCCGATGTCGTGCGCGCCTTCCCGGTCCTGACCTTCGCATCCGGTCCGACGAATTCGATGCGAGGCGCAGCTTTCCTTACCGGCATCAAGGATGCGGTGGTCGTCGACGTCGGCGGTACCACGTCGGACGTCGGCTCGTTGTCGCATGGCTTTCCGCGCCAGGCTTCGACAACGGTTGATATCGGCGGCGTCCGTACGAATTTCCGCATGCCCGACGTGTTCTCGATCGGACTTGGCGGCGGCTCGCTGGTCGTTGAAGGCGACAACGGCATTGTTGTCGGCCCGAAGTCGGTCGGCTATCGGGTTCGGCAGGATGCCTTGTGTTTCGGCGGCAGGACTTTGACCGCGACCGATATCGCCGTCGCCTCGGGCAAGGCGGATGTCGGCGACAAGGCCCTCGTGACAGGGCTTGCCAAGCCCCTCGTCGACGCGGCTGCCGCAAAGATCAATGCCATGCTGGAAGCCTGCGTCGAGCGCAGCCGCATTTCCTCGACGCCGGTGCCTGTGATCGCCGTCGGCGGCGGGTCGATCCTGATGCCTGACCGGATCGGCGAACTGGAAGTTATTCGTCCCGAAAATTTCGCCGTTGCCAATGCGGTCGGCGCTGCGATCGCGCAAATCAGCGGGGAGACAGATCGAGTTTTCTCGCTGGTCGATGGGCGGACGCGCGAAAGCGCGCTCGCCGAGGCCGAGGCGGAAGCACGGGAGAAGGCGATAGCCGCTGGCGCACTATCAGAAACGCTTGAGGTCATCGAGCGCGAGGATACGCCGCTGGCCTATCTGCCGGGCAATGCCACCCGCATTCATGTGAAAGTCGTCGGAGAAATGGGAGGCCACGATGCCTGAGGCACGCAAGCTGAAATACGACGAGGCCCATGTCCGCACCTTGACGGTGGAAGATCTCGATGCGCTGGAGATCGGCGCCGGCATTCTCGGCACCGGCGGCGGCGGCAATCCTTACCAGGGCAAGCTGCTGGCGCTCGAAGCGATGAAGGCCGGATACGAGATGAATGTATTGGCCACCGACCAGATCGCGCCCGATGCGCTCTGCATGTCGATCGGCGGCATCGGAGCACCGGTGGTCGGCGTCGAGCGGCTGCGCGAGGGGCGGGAAGGATTGCGTTGCCTGCGGGCGATGGAAGACCTCATCCGCGCGCCGATCGATGCGATGGTCTGCGAGGAAATCGGCGGCGCCAATGCCATCAACCCGCTCGTCACCGCCGCACTCGGCGGCTTGCCGATGCTTGATTGCGACGGGATGGGACGCGCCTTTCCCGAAATGCAGATGACAACGTTTTCCATCTACGGCCACAGCTCGACCCCCTCGGTAATGTGCGATCTTCACGGCAATGTGGTGATCTTCAACCATGCCGTTTCCGAAGTCTGGCACGAACGCATGGCGCGGGCCTGCGTGGTGGCGCAGGGCGGTGGTGCGATGCTGGCGACCGCACCGATGCTGGCGCATTTCGTGCATCGCTACGGCATTCCGAAAAGCTACACCAAGGCGATCGCCATTGGCGAGGCTGTCATCAAGGCCCGTAAGGCGCAGGAGGATCCGATTGCCGCCGTATGCGCGCTCGAAGGCGGCCGTCGCATCTTTAACGGCAAGATTACCGATCTTAAGCGCCATCTCCGCGGCGGCTTTGCCGTCGGAGATCTGGAGCTTGCCGGTTTCGACGATTGTATCGGCCAGGTGGCCGGCGTCGCGATCCAGAACGAATTCCTGATCTTCCGGCGAAACGGCAAGGTGGAAGTGACCGTGCCCGACCTGATCGTATTGCTCGATGTAGATACCGGCTATCCGATCACCACCGAAATGCTGCGCTACGGCCAGCGGGTCGCGGTTCTCGCAATTCCTTGCCACGATCTCCTGCGCAGCGCCCAGGCTCTCGAAGTCGTCGGACCGAAAGCTTTCGGTTACCCGGAAATCACCTTTACGCCACTGCCATCCGCAGTGCGCCAGGCTGCCTAACCATAAGCGGACGTTGTCCGCATCAAGAGAGGAACTTTGATGAAAGCCTATTCCAAGACTTCCCGCATCGCCGCGCTTGCGCTCGGCACAGGCATGGCCCTGCTGATGAATTCGGCGGCAGCATCCGCGGCCGGCGACAAGCTGTCGATCGCGGTCAACACGATGCAGATCTTTTCGTCGCTCGATCCGGCCAAGGTCACCGACTATACCGGCTATATGGCGATCGTGAACATGTACGACGGCCTGACAACGGTGAGCCCTTCGGGCGAAATCGTCCCGCACCTCGCCAAATCCTGGGACATTTCCAGCGATGGCCTGAGCTACACGTTCCATCTACGCGATGACGTGAAATTCCAGGACGGCACGCCGCTCAAGGCGTCCGACCTCGTCTGGTCGGTGAAGCGCCTTCTCGGCATCAACAAGGGGCCCTCGAACCTGATCGTCGGACTGATCAAGCCGGAAAATGTCACGGCGCCCGATGACGCCACGTTTTCCGTCAAGCTTGATCGCCAGTTCTCGCCGTTCATGTCGGTCACGCCTCTGTTCATGGCACTGAACCAGAAGCTGATCGAAGGTAATACCAAGGCCGAGGACAAGTGGGGCGAAGCCTATGTCGGCGAGCACTCTGCCGGCTCCGGCCCCTACAAGCTGGTCAGCTACAACCGCTCGGCCGACATGGTCATTGCCCGCAATGCCGATTACTTCCTCGGCTGGACCAAGGGCAAGCCGATCGACGAGGTCCGCTTCGTCCAGACCAGCGACGACGCGACCGTCAAGGCGCTGGCGGAAAAGGGTGAACTTGGCCTGTCCTCGCACGGGCTCGGCAACGATACCTATGAAGCGCTCGGCAGGATGAAGGGCTACAAGGTCATCCAGACGCCGACCGCCGGCGGCTTTGTCATCAAGCTCAACACCAAAGTCTACCCGACCGACGATGTGCATGTCCGCCGCGCGATTGCCTATGCCACCGATTACAAGACCATCCAGGAAGTGATCTATCCGGGCACGGACATGACCGGCCCGCTTTCGACCGCCTTCAAGGACGCTCACAACGACGGTATCAAGCCGGGCGTCTTCGATCTTGAAAAGGCCAAGGAAGAACTGGCGAAGTCGAAATATGCCGGCCAGAAGATCACGCTGGTCAACAGCTATGTCGCTTCTCTGGCCTTCGAGGCGGAAGTGGCGCTGATGATGCAGGCCAATCTCGAGCAGATCGGCATCGCGCTCGATATCAAGCCGGAGCCGTGGAACCGTATCGTCGAGCTCTCCGCCAAGCTTGAGACGACGCCGGCATCGACCCAGGTCAACGTCTCGCCAAGCTATCCGTCGCCGGATTCGATGTTCTACAACCAGTATCATTCCAAGGCATCCGGCACCTGGTGGTCGATGGAATGGCTGCAGAATCCGGAAATCGACGCGCTGATCGACAAGGCGCGCGGTGAAACCGACGTTGCAGCGCAAAATGCCGTCTACAGGGAATTGCAGGCAAAGCTTGCCGAGCTGCAACCCGACGTCTGGGCGGTTTCCCCGAACCGACGTTATGGCGCCAACAAGTGCCTGCAGGGCTACGAGTTCATCCCGATGCAGAGCTGGGACCTGAACTTCTCCAACTTCCATTGGGACTGCAAGGCGAACTAAGCCGCCCGCATCATACGAGAAAGTCGGTCCGCATCCGTGCGGGCCGGCAAGGCCAGCCATGCCGAACAGATACTGCCGAGAGGTGAAACATGCTTCAGGAATTTCCCGAGGAAAATATCGAACCGCTCGCCACGGGCGCCTGGATTCTAGGCACCGGAGGTGGCGGCAATCCATATATTTCGACGCTCAATCTTCGACGTCTCTACGCTGAGGGTCGACGCGTCCAGATCATGGATCCGATGGATCTCGAAGACGAGGACATGGTGGCGGTTGTTTCCAAGATGGGCGCGCCCCTGGTCAGCCAGGAGCGCCTCAGCGATCCCATCCACCTGGCACGTGCCGTCGAGGTCATGGAAGATTATCTCGGCAAGCCCTTCCGCGCCATTATGAGCGTCGAGATCGGCGGCTCGAATGCCTTTTCGTCCTTCCTTGCCGGTGCGATACTCGACCGCCCGGTCGTCAATGCAGACGCCATGGGGCGCGCCTATCCGGAAGCGCAGATGACCTCGTTTGCAATCGGCAACCTGCCGATGTTTCCGTTGTCGCTTGTCGATATCCGCGATAACGAGGTAATCGTCACCCGCGCCGCCTCGTGGAAATGGATGGAGCGCATCTCGCGAAAAGTCTGCACGGAAGTCGGCTCCACCGCCGCGACCTGCAAGGCGCCGCGCACTGGTCGCGAAGTCAAGGAATGGGGCATTCATTACACGGTCACCAAGGCGACCGCGCTCGGTCGCGCAGTGCTCGAAGCAAGCGCACGCCATGCCGATCCAGTCCAGGCGGTTCTCGATCACGAGGGCGGCAAGCAGCTGTTCCGCGGCAAAGTGGTCGATGTCGTGCGCGAAACGACCGGCGGCTTTCTGCGCGGCAAGACCGCGATCGAGGGGATAGATGCCGACAAGGGGTCCCGCATGGAACTGGCGTTCCAGAACGAATGGGCTGTCGCCTTCCGCGACGGGGAGCCCGTGGCCATGACGCCGGACCTACTATGCCTGCTGGACACCGTTTCGGGTGGTGCGATTGGCACTGAATCCGTTCGTTATGGACAGCGCGTCACGGTCGTCGCCCTGCCGGCGCCGGAACTGCTGACCTCGCAAGCGGGGATTGCTGCCGTCGGGCCTCGCGCCTTTGGTTACAACATAGATTTCAAATCGGTATTCTAAATGAAACGCATCGGCATTGACGTAGGCGGAACCAATACGGACGCTGTTCTAATCGACGGCGACACGATCCTTTCCTCCATCAAGGTTCCGACCACTCAGGACGTGATGTCCGGCGTGAAGGCGGCACTGGCGCATGTTTCCGGCCGTATCGGTCCGAGCGACCGGCCGATCGACGCCGTGATGATCGGCACGACGCATTTCACCAATGCGGTAGTCGAGCGTGCCCGCCTGGAGCGGGTCGCGGCGATCCGCGTTGCACTGCCGAGCGGATCCTCGCTGCCGCCGATGTGCGACTGGCCCGAAGATCTGCGCGCGGCGGTCGATCCACTGATCTTCATGGTGCATGGTGGCCACGAATACGACGGCAGCCCGCTTGTCCCGATGATCCCGGACGAGATCCGCGAGGCGGCAATGAAGATCCGCGACGCCGGCATCACCTCGATTGCCATATCGGCGACCTTCTCGCCGCTGACGACCGAATGCGAGGTCACGGCCGCGGAGATCGTCCGTTCGATCATTCCGGACGCCCGCATTACCCTGTCGCATACGCTCGGCCGCATCGGCCTGCTTGAACGCGAGAACGTCGCGCTTCTGAACGCGGCGCTGCAGTCACTCGGCAAGACTACCGTTCAGGCATTTTCCGACGCGCTGCGAGAGGCCTCGATCTCCGCTCCGTTCTTCCTGACCCAGAACGACGGCACCGTGGCGCTGGCGGATGTCGCTGCTTCGAACCCGGTGCACAGCTTCGCCTCCGGGCCGACCAACTCCATGCGCGGCGCAGCTTTCCTGACCGGCCTTAGTGATGCAATGGTTGTCGACGTCGGCGGTACCACCTCCGACATCGGTTGCCTGGTCGGTGGCTTCCCCCGTGAGGCGAACAATATCGTCCATGTCGGCGGCGTGCGCACGCTGTTCCGCATGCCGGACCTCCTGCCGATCGCGCTTGGCGGCGGCACGATCATCGACACCGAAACCGGCAAGATCGGCCTGCGTTCGGTAGGACACCGCATCCTCAGCGAAGCCCGCGTGTTCGGCGGCAGCACACTGACGACCTCGGACGTGGCGGTGGCTGCGGGGCTGATCAAAATGGGCGATCGCGACCGGGTGAGGGATCTCGACCCGGCCTTCGTCGAGGCATGTCTTGCCCGCATCCGGGACATGGTGACCAACAGTTTCGACCAGATGAAGACTTCGGCCGAGGACGTACCGCTGATCGCAGTCGGTGGCGGCGCCTTCCTGATCCCAGATCGGATTGCCGGCGCCTCCGAGGTGCTTCGTGTCGAGAATGCCGGCGTCGCCAATGCACTCGGCGCGGCCATGGCACAGGTTTCAGGCGAGGTTGACCAGGTGTTTTCCGGCGTCAGCCGCGACGAGGCGCTCACCACCGCGGAAGCCGGAGCGCAGAATGCGGCCGTTGCATCCGGTGCCGGACGTGAAAGTCTCAAGACGGTCGAAGTGGAAGACATTCCGGTCGCCTATTTGCCGGGCGGCGCCCGGCGTGTACGTGTGCGGGTGATTGGCGATATCGCCTTCAACTGAAGAGCGCCTGTCGACCTAGACCGGGCGGCCACTATCCGCGCCGGAACGGAGCATGACGAAGATCACACGGGCCATTCCCGGCGGATGCGGCGCGATGCCGGGAGACAGCACGAGCGCGGAAGAGTGGGCGGCCGCCCGCGACGATATCGCGGGGTCTGGGTGACGCCCGAGGGGAGAGCTTGCGTTGCCACGCATGAAGACAATCCACGAAATGCTGCTATAAGGAGGTTCGCGTGACCGAACTGACGGCTATCGTTCCTGTATTTGACGGACACAACGATATTCTCTCCCGCCTGATGCGCGAAGGCCGTGAAGGCGCCGAAGAGCGCTTCCTTAACGGTCAAGTGGGCTTGCATATCGATCTTCCGAGGGCACGCCAAGGCGGGCTCGCCGGCGGACTTTGCGCCGTCTACATACCTTCGGGCCGGGGCCTTGACGCGAACGGCGATCTGCCGCGCGTCGACCGCCAGAGCGCGCTCGATCAGACGATCGCGCAGGCAGCACTGCTGCGAAGCATCGAAGCCCAGTCGGATGGCGCCTTCAAGATTTGCGTCTCCGCCGGCGAAATCCGCGCGGCGATGGCGGAAGACCGGTTCGCGGCAATCTTCCATATCGAAGGCATCGAGGCTGCAGGGGCGGATCTCGACCTTATTCCAGTCCTGCATGCCGCGGGCCTGCGCACGCTCGGTCCCGTCTGGAGCCGTTCGAACATCTTTGCGCATGGCGTTCCCTTCCGCTTCGGCCACGGGCCGGATATCGGGCGGGGATTGACCGAGGCGGGCCGCGATCTAATCCGGCTGTGCAATCGCCTGAAGATCATGGTCGACCTCTCGCATATGAACGATGCCGGTTTCTGGGACGTTGCGAAGATCTCCGACGCGCCGCTGGTAGCTTCGCACTCCAATGCGTTTGCGATCTGCCCGCACAGCCGCAACGCAACCGATCCTCAGCTCGACGCCATCCGAGGTACGGGCGGGTTGATAGGCCTCAACTTCGGCGTCAAGTTCCTGCATCCGGAAGGCAAGGCGGATGTCAACCTGGACCTGTCGATCATGGTGCGCCATGTCGACTACATGGTCGAAAAAGTCGGTATCGATCACGTCGCTTTGGGCTCGGATTTCGACGGAACTTTGATCTCCAGGAAGATCGGCGACGTTACAGGCCTGCCGCGCCTGATGGCAGCGCTTCGCGAAGCAGGCTATGACGACGAGGCTTTGGCCAAACTCGGTCATCGCAACTGGATTGCGGTGCTGGAGCGCACCTGGGGGATTTAGAATCTCTTGTCGTGGCGATAGTTAAGTTGACCTGTCGCGAGGGCAGATCGACGGTGCGGTCGTTGTCTGGCGGCTTATTTTGCGCGTCTTTGGTCGAATCGACGGTGTAGTGACATGGAGCGCGGTGACTGCAGTTCGATCCCTTTCAAGAGCATAAATCCTCCCAGACGTTAACCGCCAGCGGCGGAGGCGGGTGTGGAAGGGGAGGCTCCGCCAGAGTTCTTCAATCAGTTGTAGAGGTTATGTCCAGCACGTTCAGGTTCGCCTAGGGCATTGTCCGTTGCAATTTTGCGACCTCTCGCAATAAGATGAGTATAACACTCATATTTGATTGATCAGCAAAGATTCAGCTTTTATAGCTGCCCTCGGCGAACCATCTCGCCCAGCGACCTTCTCTCGCTGCTCCCTCACATCCGTGATCTGTCAGGATCACCCACCGCATTTTGCCGCCAAGAAGGATCGGGTAGTGACGTTATTTTTCAACCAGTTTTACGCCCGCCGCCATCTTCTCAACTCCACCGTACTCGTTGGCGCGATGGCTGCAGCCATCATGCCAACTGGGGCAGTTGCGCAGGATGCGGCTAGTGACGCGACTACGCTCCAACCCATAATCCTAAGAGGCTCCGGCACCCAGACGTTCAGCGAGGACAACGACACCATCGTTCCCGAGCGTTCGGTTTCCGCCTTGAAGACCGACACGCCGCTCGTCGAGACGCCGCGCTCAGTTTCCGTGATCACACGCAAGGAGATGGAGCAGCGTGCCGTCACCGATATAATCCAGGCAGCCCGGTACAGCTCCGGCGTGAGTACCGGTGGCTTCGGCTATGACCCGCGCTTCGATCAGATTTACATCCGTGGCATCGAGACCACCGTAAGCGGTGATTTTCGCGACGGCTTGCGCCAACCGGTGATGACCTACGGAACATTCACAACCGAAATATACACGCTCGACCGTGTGGAGGTGTTGAAGGGCCCAGTGTCTGTCATGTACGGTGCGGCGAGCGCAGCCGGTATCGTCAACAAGATTTCCAAACTACCGCTCCAGGAAGCGCACCATGAGGTCGAACTCCAATACGGGACGGTTGGCCGTAAACAGGCCGCCTTCGATGTCGGCGGGCCGATCGGCGAAGGCCGTGACATGTTCTACCGTGTCGTAGGCCTCGTCCGAGAAGGGGAGACCAATTACGACATTCAGGACGACCGTTACCTGCTGCAGCCGTCCTTTACCTGGGAGCCGACCGACAGCACCAAAATCACCATCTATGGCCTGGCTCAGGATACCGAAACCGCGGCGAGCGCCTGGACTTTCAAAAATGACGGCCAGATCTATCTCGTCAGCGACCCGGATTACGATTATCAGAAAATTCGGCAGTATCAGCTGGGCTATCAGCTTGAACACGACTTTGGCAACGGCCTGACCTTCCGTCAGAACGCACGCGTGAGCGATCTCGACCTCAAGGCACGTTATCTCAACCGGATGACAATGTTCAGCGCTCCGGCCGACCCCTGGGCGACCGCAGCGGTGACGGACAAGATGCGGGCCTACCAGATCGACAACCAGCTCCAAGTCAAGTTCGAAACCGGCAGCTTGTCCCATACCATTCTCGCGGGGCTGGACTACACTGCCGTAAATTCGGATTTTGCCGTCGGCTATGGGTCCACACTGCCAAGCAACGTTGGTAGCGCACCAACGCCCGCGCTTACCGGCTTCACTGGCAACAACCTGCGTCAGACGGGACTGTATGCGCAGGAACAGGCAGAGATCGGAAACTGGCGCTTCGTCGGCGGCTTGCGCTACGATTGGCTGGACCAGACCAAGACAGATAAGGTTGCTGGCACAAGCGACGAGAGGGAAGACGGAGCTCTGTCCGGTCAGGTCGGCCTTCTCTATCTCTTTGACAACGGGATCGCTCCCTATGTGAGCTACGGAACCTCCTTTGTACCCTCCACCGAGCTCTCTGCCTCGGGGGCCGTGCTGGAGCCAACCGAAGGCCGTCAGATCGAAGTCGGTATCAAATATCAGCCGGATGGCGAAAACTTCTCGCTCAGCACGGCGGTTTATCGTTTGGTGGAAACCGGCAAGCCGCAATATGCCGGCGCGTCGGGGCCTATCCTTATTTATGAAAACTCGGGTGAGAATACGTTCACGGGCTTCGAGGTCGAAGGTCGCAAGATATTCGACAACGGCATCAGCCTGATCGCCGCCTACACTTACACTCACGGGGAAATCACGGACAATCTCGACAGCTCCATTATCGGCAACACGCCAACGACGACGCCGCGTCACATAGCATCGCTGTGGGTCAACTATGAAGCGCCTGAAGATACCGTGATTGACGGCCTCAGCGTCGGCGGTGGCATCCGCGCAACAAGCGAATCTTTCACCAGCGACGCCAACACGGACAAGAATGCGGGGATCGTGTATCTGGACGCCGCAATTTCCTATGACTTCGGTGCAAAAAGTCCGGACCTGAAAGGTCTTTCACTCTCCGTCAGCGCGACGAACATCGCAAACCGCGAAGAGCAGGTCTGCAACGGCGGCTATTGCTACTTCGGCCAGGGCCGCACGGTTCTCGGATCGCTGAAGTATAAGTGGTAACAGGTGGCGGCTGGGCGCCAGAAACCGCCAGGTAACCGCCTCACATCTGTGCTTTCATCAGGTATTCGAAGCAGGTGCGTCCAATGACCCCGTGGCAGAAAATCTCAGCGAGTTGAGCATGACTGAAAAAACCTACGCGCTGCCCGGAACTGTTTGTTTTGATCTGGCACCAAAGGCGGGCGGCGAGCCCTATCGCATCTTCCTCTATATTCCCACCGGCGAACCTCCCGCCGAGGGATGGCCGCTTTTGGTCACGACCGACGGGAATGCAACCTTTCCCTTTGCCGTCGCCAGCCTGGTGACGCAAGCGCCTTACCCGACCGGAACCAACGTCGATTGGGGCGTTATCGCAGCGATCGGCTATCCCTCTGACGAACCCTATAACGCACTCCGCAGGGCGTGGGACCTTGGACCTCCGCCGATCAAATCCTATCCGCCCTATTTTGAAGGTGGCCCCGCCGTCCGCATCGGCGGGACGGGCGAACTGCTCGACTTGATCGAGAAGCAGCTGCTTCCGCGGCTTTCCGAAATGGTGCGGCTCGATGCGACGCGGCGATCGCTTTTCGGGCATTCTTTCGGCGGTCTTTTCACCCTCTACGCCCTTTTCGAACGTCCAGCTCTTTTTGCCAACTGGATTGCTGCCAGTCCGACTATTTACTGGGAAGGCAGTGAAATCCTGAACAATGAGGCGCGTCGCCAGAGCGTAGCGGGTCACGCGGTTTTCCTTCACCTGTCGGCCGGTGAGTACGAGGGAGATAAACTTGCCCCTTTTCAATACCGAAACGAAGATGCAGCGTCTCGTCTGGAGAAGAGGAAAACCGAGCAGACGGTTGCGTTGGCGCAGGAGATGGCAGAGCGACTGAACCGCCCCAAGGACGGAATTCGGACGCAGTTCGAGCTTTTTGCAGGGCAAACCCACATGTCCGTCCTCGGACCAGCCGTCAATCGCGCCGTGGGCATCGCTTTCGAAGTGGCGGACAAAAATGTGTGACGGACATCTGCGCTGTTGGCGCGACATTTCATTATTGGTTAGGAGGTAACGTGGTCTCGGCTCAGCTAGCTCAGGACGCTCCCGAAACGACGGATGCTTTTGCTGTCGAGAAGGTCGGTCTTTCGATCGACGGAAACACGATCCTGTCAGACGTCAGTCTCGATTTTCCAGCAGGTGAGGTGGTGGCCCTGGTCGGCCACAATGGTTCGGGCAAATCCAGTCTCCTGAAAATCTTGGCACGGCAACTCACACCGACTGCCGGATCGGTTGCCTACGGTGGCCGCAACCTCGAGCACTATCACGGCCGTGACTTTGCACAGTCGGTTGCCTATTTGCCGCAGGATTTGGGTACAGGCTCAGACATGACGATCCGCGAACTCGTCGGTTGCGGGCGCTATCCCTGGCACGGTGCGCTTGGCCGGTTCTCCGATGTCGACAAGGCAAAAGTCGAGGCCGCCATAGCAGCCACGCATATCGAAACCTTTGCCGATCGTGTTGTAGGCACACTATCCGGTGGGGAGCGGCAGCGTGCGTGGATCGCGATGCTGATGGCTCAGGACGCTCGGTGCCTGCTGCTCGACGAGCCAACCGCGGCGCTGGATATCGCGCACCAGATCGAAGTGCTGTCTCTCGTGCGGCGGCTGGCCCGCGATGGCGGCCGGAGCATCGTGATCGTTCTTCATGATATCAACATGGCCGCACGCTTCTGCGATCGGATCCATGCGCTGAAAGTCGGACGGGTCGTTGCAAGCGGCACGCCGGACGAAATCGTAGTGCCTGAGACGCTCCACGCCATCTATGGGATCGATATGGATGTGATTTCCGTTCCGCATCTTTTGCATCCGCTTGCCTATGCCTGCTGAGGTCTGTCCCGAGATGAAGATTTCAAGGCGTTCATTTCTGCACCATGCGGCGGCCGCAGCCGTCTCGATGCCGAAGCCATTGCGGGCCGAGGTCGCCAGGCAAAGGGTGGTCGGCCTCGACTACGGGCTGTCGTCCACGCTCCTGTCGCTTGGATTGCCTCCAGTCGGAATATCCGACCTTGCCGACTGGGACAAATGGGTGGTCGAGCCGGCAATGCCGCAATCGGTCGTCGATATAGGCAGTTCCCATGAAGTCGATTTCGAGGTCCTGATACAGCTGAAGCCAGACATTATTCTGACGACGCCTTATCTCGACGAGCTTTTGCCCAGGCTCCAGCCGATTGCGAAGATTTTGCGGCTTGAAATCTTCACGCCCGACACTGGCCCGATCCTCCCGGCGGCGATCGCGGCGACGCGCAAACTGGCTGCCGAACTCGGCCATGAGGCCGAGGCGGAACCGTTCCTGGCGCGATCCGACGCATTCTTCGAGAGGTGCCGCCGACGGCTTGCCGGCCGGACCGTTCCGCCAGTTGTGCTGGTGAGCTTTATGGATGCGCGGCACGCTCGCGTCTATTCGGCCCCTGGCCTGTTTCACAATGCGCTCGAGCGTATTGGTGTGCGTAATGCCTGGACGCGGCAATCGAACTATTGGGGCTTCGATACTATTGGCATCGAAGAATTGTCCGTCATCACCGATCCGAATGCCCGGCTGATCGCCTTCGACCCCGTCCCGCCCGACGTATTGCCGAAGCTCGTCGACAGCCCATTGTGGCAGGCGCTCCCGTTTTCCCGGCCAGGTCACCTGTCAGTCGTTCCGCCGGCACTGATGTTCGGCATGGTCAACGAGGCTGTGCGTTTCGCCGGCCTGGTGACCGACGTTCTGGAACAAGACGCATGAAGGCAATTCGCCGCGAAAATCTCGGGCCGGCGCTCGTGTCTCTCGTCCTGCTCTGCGCCGGTTGTATGGCATTCTGGCTTCTCGTAGGACCGACGCTCTCAGAATCGGCCGGGCAGGGCAACGACATTCAGCGCATGGTGCTGTATTATTCGACCTTGCCACGGCTAACCACGGCGTTGCTTGCCGGTGCCGCGCTCGCATTGTCCGGTGCCTTGTTCCAGCAGGTCCTACGAAACCCGCTGGCGGACCCGACGACGCTCGGCGTGTCAGCCGGAGCCAATCTCGCGCTGGTTGTCGTCTCGCTTTTTATTCCCGACCTGCTTGGGGCCGGCCGCGACATTGTCGCTCTTCTCGGGAGCGCCGCCGCCGCTGCGATCGTCGTCGGCTTTGGCGCACGGCGCGGCTTCTCCCCCTATTCGCTTGTCCTCTCGGGTTTGGTACTAAGCCTCTGGTGCGGGGGCCTGTCGGCTATCCTGACCTACCTGAACCAGCGCTACCTGGCGAGCCTGTTCATCTGGGGCGCCGGTTCGTTGGCGCAGCAGAGCTGGGTCATTCCCCTGTCGCTCATCTGGAAAATGGGCACCGTCGCCATCGTCTGCGCGCTGGTGATCAGGCCGCTGTCGCTGCTCGACCTGGGAGAGAGCAGTTCGGCCGCGCTCGGAGTGAGGCTCGCTCGCCTTCGCATCGTGGTCGTCGCCTGTGCGGTGGCGCTTGCCGCCTTCGTCACCAGTGCCGTCGGCGTCATCGGCTTCATCGGGCTGGTCGCACCGACGCTCGCGCGGCTCTCCGGAGCGCGTCGGCCGGTCCAGTTGATCTTCTGGTCTCCGTTGATCGGCGCGGGACTGCTCTTTCTTGCCGACTCCGTGCTCCAACTCGCTGCAGGCGGCTTTGGCGATTTTCTGCCGACTGGTGCAGTCACCGCCATCTTCGGTTCGCCGCTGCTCCTGGCGCTACTGCCGCGATTGAAGATCCGTCACAGGATTCAGCAGGCGGCGGCGCGACGCCGCCCGCCCGCGTGGAACACGAAAGTCCCGGTCACCATTGCTGCCGCAAGTGTTCTGGTTCTCGTGATTGTCGCTCTTTTTGTTGGGCGTGGGCCTGGCGGCAGCTGGACTGTCCTTTCCGGCGAATTCCTCGACGATATCCTTGCGATCCGCGCCCCGAAGGTCTTTGCGGCGCTCGCATCCGGCGCGATGCTTGCCGTCGCGGGTTCGATCCTCCAGAGATTGACCGGCAACGAGATGGCAAGCCCCGAAGTTCTCGGGATCAGCGCCGGCGCTACCTTCGGCGTTGCCGTCGCTCTTTTTGCCATCGCACCGGGGTTTTCCGGCCAGTTTGCCTTTGCCGTCGGCGGTGCCATCTCGGTTCTGACCGTCATTCTTTTGAGTTCACGGCGCTCCACCTTCGCCCCGGAACGGGTCTTGTTGGCCGGCATCGCGCTCAGTGCGATGGTCGATGCAATTGTCGGCGTCCTGAGTTCGACGGGAGATCCAAGGGCAGTCCTGCTCATGCGCTGGATGAGCGGCTCGACCTATCTGGTCGACGGCCCGATAGCCACGGCGGAAGCAGCAATAGCAGCTGCACTGATTGCCGTTGCTCTGGCAGCGCGCCGTTGGCTCGACATCCTGCCGCTTGGACCAGCCCCTTCAGCGGCGGTCGGCATACCGTTGGCGAGATCGAGGCTGGCGCTGTTCGGACTTGCCGGACTTATGACCGCGGCCGCAACGCTGACTGTCGGGCCGCTATCCTTCGTCGGGCTCATGGGGCCACATCTTGCGCGGGAGGCCGGCTTGACGCGCGCCCTTCCACAGATGATCGGCGCTGCGCTGATCGGCGCCGGACTAATGGTTGCGGCAGATTTCGTCGGCCGCACCATCGTAGCGCCCTACCAGATCCCGGCCGGACTCGTCTCTGCCCTCATAGGCGCTCCTTGCCTGATGTTTTTGTTGAGCAGGAGGCGTTAGAAACTATTTCCCGGGTGTGAATCCGAACTGGTGGCCCTGGTGCCGATCGGCAGGTTAAATATTTGTTATCGCTCAAGCGACAGGGGGCATTGGATGATGCCTGTTCAAAGCCTTTGTTCGTTACTCTTCGCCGGCTCGATCAGATGGCCAAATTAGGCCCGACCAAAACCTCGTCGGAAATAAAAGCCATCCGTGGCGAGGGCTTCACATACCTGATCCGGTGGCAGCTCAAGGCCTGGGCTTCAGCGAAAGGGTCGTGGTCTTGAGTGGCGGAGGGTTGCGACTTACCCAATGTCCAAGACGTACTTTGTGGGGGAACCGAACAACCGATGTTCAAGTCTTCAAGGAGTTTGCAACAAGGGTTGACTGGGTCTTCGGTTCGATCCTTTCAAGGGCACCGATACCCCTAGGACGAATCGACATTCAATGCAGCCATAGTGGCCACGAGATAGACGAAGCCTTGGGAGTGAATGGTTCTGCGGTCGTAGCGCGTCGCGAAGCAGCGGAAGTGCTTCATTCGGTTGAAGCAGCGCTCGATGCGGTTTCGATCGATGTAGGCGAGTTCATCGTGCGGAATGATGATCTTGCGCGAGCGGTTTGACGGGATCACCGCCTCAGCTCCCATGCCGGCAATCGTTTCCCACAAGGCGTTGCTGTCATGGGCTTCATCGGCCAGCACGGCATTGCCGATCTGCCCCTCCAGAAGCGCCGGCGCTTGCGTGATGTCTCCGACATAACCTGATGTCACGATGAAACGCAATGGTCGGCCAAGCGCATCGGCCAGCATGTGGATCTTGGTGGTCAGTCCGCCTCTGGAACGCCCCAGCGCCTGATCCTTGGCCCCCCTTTTCCGGATGCCGCATGCTGATGGGCGCTAACGATCGTGTTTGATCCCGGGAATTGATGGTGCGATCTTTTCCGCCGAATGGAAGGAAGCACTATGGGCCAAATACGTCACGGCAGCGCCACGACCACGCACGCAGTCCGAGCTGCAATACAGCGATCGCAAGCTTCGGCCGCGGAGCTGAGCCGGAGCTACGGGATCAATCCGAAGACGGTTCTGAAGTGGCGCAAGCAGGCAACGGTCGAAGATTTCAAGACAGGACCGAAGGAGCCGCATTCAACCGTTCTCAGTGAAGAAGAGGAGGCGATCATTATCGCGTTCCGGCGGCACACGCTGCTGGCGCTGGATGATTGCCTCTATGCTCTTCAGCCGACAATCCCGCATCTGACGCGATCGTCATTGCATCGATGCCTGCAACGCCATGGGATTTCGAGACTGCCGGATGTGGAGGGCGACAAACCGTCGAGGTCTGGACAAAGGAGCCCGAAAGATTCAGGCTCCATCCAATCCATCAATTCCCGGGACTAAACACCTAGAACTGGCCGTTGGGCCGCGGCACATTGCCGTTCAGGTGAAAGTCGCCGATTGCGTGATGTTTCCAGCGCACCGGATCATGCACCGTGTGGGTGCGGGCATTGCGCCAATGGCGGTCGAGATTCAGGTCTTCCTTGGTCGCGGAAGTTCCGGCAAGTTCGAACAGGCCGTTGGTCGCGTCGAGTGCGGCCTCCGTGGTCAGGATCTTTGCGGCGGCGACGGAAAGCGAGGCCTCGATCGCAGTCTCCGAGGACGGGTTGATCTGGGCGACATCGACCTTGCGACCGGCACGCTCGAGAACCGCGCTTGCCGCTTCCAGTTTCACGGCGATCGAACCGGTCCGCGCGATGGTCAGAGGGTCGCCGCTCGCTGTCTCGACGCCGACATTGCGGATACCCCGGGATTTGTTCCGCACGAAGCCGACCATGTCGGCAAAAGCGGCGCGCGCAATCCCCAGGTCGACGGCGGCATGCAGCAGCTGGCCAAGCGAGCCGAGTGGCGCATGTCGTTCGAAACTCCGGTAATAGCTGACGACCGAATCCGGCGAGACGTAGACGTTGTCGATCACGACGGTACCGCTGGCCGTGGTGCGCTGGCCGAACCCGTCCCAATCGTCGACGATCGTCAGTCCTTCGGCATCGCGCGGCACGATCGCCATGACTGCTTTTCCTTCGGGATCGAGACCGAAGACCGCCACCCAATCGGCAAACAGCGCGCCGGTCGAATAATATTTGCGGCCGGTGATGCGATAGCCGAGCCCATCCGCCACCAGCCGGGTCTCGATGTCGCCGGCCGCCTTCGTTCCGAACTCGGCAAGGGCATTGCCGAAATGTTCGCCGGCCAGCGCCCGCGCGAAGAAATATTTCTTCTGCTCCTCGCTGCCGGAAAGGCGCAGGGCTTCGAGAATGGAAAAATGGTTCTGGGGGATCTGACCCACCGATGCATCGGCCTCGGACAGAATGGCGATCACCTCCGCCAGGAAAGCATTGGAAATGTCGGCGCCGCCATATTCTGCGGGCACGGTGATGCCGAGCAACCCCGACCGGGCGACCAGTTCCATCTCGTCATGCGGCAGTAGCCGCTCCCGGTCGCGAAGACTCGAACCTTCGGCGATGCGCGCCGAAAGCCCCGTCGCCACCTCGATCGCCTGGTCCTCGGTCGCGAGATATGGAGCCACTGCTCTGATCTTTCCTGCCAAATGGAAAACCCTGCTCATGTGCGCCTCCCGGATCAAGCCCGTCATTCAGCCACGTCACGGAGTCGGTGAGAAGGAATAAAGCTTCAATTGCACGGGCCGAACGATGTGAATTTTCTCTTTTTGGCGGCCGCACCGGGAGATTTGCGGATTGTCACGCCAAGTTGAGCGGAAGGAGAGAGAATTTCTCCGGGGCGACGGGATCGACGCAACAACTTTCCTTAGCGCGCCGAGCAGGAATGCCTAGTTTAAGGAAACGAGCCCGTTTTTCCTCTCAGCAGAGCGTCGTCCCATGGCAAGATCACTACACCTTACCGCCTTCATGCGTCCCGTCAGCCTGCATACCGGTGCCTGGCGTTATCCCGGCGCCTATGCGGACGCCAATTTCAATTTCGGGCATATCAAGTCCTTCATACAGAGGCTGGAGGCCGCCAAGTTCGACGCGTTCTTCATGGCCGATCACCTGGCGGTGCTGAACATGCCGGTGGAAGCGCTGAAGCGCAGCCACACGGTGACGTCGTTCGAGCCGTTCACGCTGCTGTCGGCGCTTGCCGCGGTCACCGAGAAGATCGGCCTTGCGGCGACCGCCTCGACAACCTTCGACGAGCCCTATCATGTGGCCCGCCGGTTCGCCTCGCTCGACCATATCAGCAACGGCCGCGCCGCCTGGAACATCGTCACCACCTCCAATCCGGATTCCGCCCGCAATTTCGGTCTCGACGAGCATGTGGAGCACGGCGAGCGCTACAAGCGGGCGCGCGAGTTCTATGACGTCGTCACCGGGTTGTGGGACAGTTTTGCGGACGATGCCTTCATCCGCGACCAGCAGAGCGGCATTTTCTTCGATCCGGAAAAGATGCACGTGCTCGAGCACAAGGGTGACGAACTCAGCGTACGCGGGCCGCTCAACATTGCCCGCCCGGTACAGGGCTGGCCGGTGATCGTGCAGGCGGGGCAGTCGGAGCCGGGGCGCCAGCTTGCGGCCGAGACCGCCGAACTGGTCTTCTGTTCGCCGCGCGATCTCGCAGCCTCCAGGGCGCTGTATGCGGACATCAAGGGCCGTATGGTCGCCGCCGGACGCAACCCCGACCACCTGAAGATCCTGCCGGCCGCCTTCATCGTCGTTGGCGATACGGTGGAAGAGGCGAAGGCGAAGCGGGCGGCGCTCGACAGCCTGGTGCATTACGACAGCGCCATCGCCTCGCTGTCGATCGCGCTCGGCCACGATGCGTCCGGCTTCGATCCGGACGGTCCGCTGCCGGACATCCCGGAAACCAATGCCAGCAAGTCCGGCCGCGCCCAGGTCCTCAAACTCGCCGAGCAGGAAAAGTTGACGGTGCGCCAGCTTGCGCAGCGTTACGGCGGTTATTCGGGCCTCGCCTTCGTCGGCACGCCGCAAACCATCGCCGACGAGATGCAGGCCTGGCTTTCGGAAGAGGCGAGCGACGGATTTACTGTCGTTTTCCCCTACCTGCCGCAGGGTCTGGACGACGTGACACAGCGGCTTATTCCGGAACTCCAGCGCCGCAGGATCTTCCGCACCGACTATGAAGGAGCGACGCTGCGCGAGCATCTCGGCCTGCCGCGGCCGGCCAACCGCTTCTTTGCCTGAGGCATCAGTGGGAAGCGGGCAGGGATCGCTATTTCATCGAGTGCCACATTTTGGACATAACAATTTCAAATGTGTCAACGAATTAGTATAGGGTTTTGATAGACTACATTGACCGAAACGGTATTTGGCCTGAAAGTGGGGACGTATTACGCTCAACCAACTGGAGGCTGACGATGATCGCTTGTGGCTTATCCCTGTTTGGATTTGATCTGTTCGGGCTGGCCCGGCGCGCGCCGGGCAAGGCGGGTGCGGACAGCACTGAACGCAAGACGTCCGAAAAGGATCGTGAGGAACTTCGCGATCCGGATCGCGAACATTCGGAAAGCTTCTTCTGGGGCATGTATCCCGTCTATTGACCGGCCTTCCGGCACGGGGGCGATTATCCGGAATACAAAAAAGCCGGCGAAGCGATCCGCTCCGCCGGCTTTTTATGTTCGAATAGACGAGCCGATCAGGCCGTGGGCTGCTTGGTCTTGCGCAGATAGGGCAGGACCGTATCGAACGAACCGAAGCGGGTGATCGCGTCCTCGTTGGAAACCGCGGCGGTGATGATCACATCCTCACCCTGCGTCCAGTTGGCCGGCGTCGCGACCTGGTGCTTGGCGGTGAGCTGGATCGAGTCGATCGCCCGCAGGATTTCGTTGAAGTTGCGGCCGGTGGTCATCGGATAGGTGAGGATCAGCTTGATCTTCTTGTCCGGGCCGATCACGTAGACCGAGCGGACCGTCGCATTGTCGGCAGGCGTGCGGCCCTCCGAACTTTCGCCGGCTGCGGCCGGCAGCATGTCGTAGAGCTTGGCAACCTTGAGGTCGCGGTCGCCAATCAGCGGATATTCCACCTCGAAACCGGTCGCGGTCTTGATGTCGTCCTTCCACTTGCCGTGGCTTTCGACCGGATCGACGGAGATGCCGATGATCTTGACGCCACGCTTTTTGAATTCACCCTCCAGCCCTGCCATGGCGCCGAGCTCGGTCGTGCAGACCGGCGTGAAGTTCTTCGGGTGGGAAAACAGCACCGCCCAACCGCTGCCGATCCAGTCGTGGAAATGGATCGTGCCCTGGGTGGTCTCGGCAGTGAAATCCGGTGCTATGTCGTTGATACGAAGGCTCATGTTTCAGCTCCCTTGAATTGTTGTGTCTGCAGCGATCGGGACTTCGAAGCCGGCCCGATCAAGCGGCCGCTTGGGTCGCCTGTCAGTTATAGAGTATTTCGCGGATACCTGCCTGCTCTTCCGGCGGCCCGCTTTCCACGCTTGGCCAAAAAGCAGGAGCTGCCATTGAAAACTCCGGATTCGTGTCGTCAAGAACGATATAGCCGCTTCAAGATTGCGGGCCGACGCAGTTTGTTCCAAAATGCCGGCAGGAAAGAGTGTAGCTTTCCAAATCATGCCGCAGCCGCATCGGTTCCATCATCCGCGTTAGGAATGAGCCTCAGCGGCGGTAGCCAAGCGCCCGGCTGATATCGTCGGCTGCACTGCGGACCATCAGCAGAAAGCCCTCGCGCTGCTCGTTGTAACGCACGGTCGGAACGCCGAGATTGAGAGCGGCGACGACGGCGCCGTTGCCATCGAAGATCGGCGCGGCAATGCCGGTCGAGCCGGTGACGAATTCCTGGTCGTTCAGTGCATAGCCATCCCGGCGGATCTTCACGAGCATCTCGCGGATGCGCTCGATATCGGTCACCGTATAGCGGGTATAGGAGAGCAGCTGGACACGGGAAAGATAGTGTTCCAGCGCCTCCTTCGGCGTGAAGGCGAGCAACACGCGACCGGTCGCGGTGCAATAGGCGGCGATCGCCGCATCGAGGTTGACGTCATAACGAACCCGATGCCGGCTGACGCATTTCGCCAGCCGTCTTATGTCGCAATGGGCGTTCATCGTCGCGAGCAGGATAGTTTCGCCGGACTCGTCGCGCAGCTTTTCCATGAACGGTTTCGCCACCACGACCAGCGGCTCTTCATGGCGTCTGAACGGAAAGCCGTGCCGGCTCGCCTCGACCAGCATATAGCGGCCGGCATCGTCCCGGACCACGTGGCCACGGGCAGCCAACGTCTGGACGAGACCGTGCGCGCTGCTTTTCGGGAAAGAAAGATCGCGCACGATCTGCGCCAGCGGCACCGCTTCCCGCCGGGAAGCCATATATTCCAGGAGATCGAGTATCCTGCCGGCGCTTTTGATTTCGGAGTTCATATATGTGAACGAAACCCCCATTGATGGCTATCGGATCGGCTCATAACAATTCTGCCTAGAAAGCAGCCACTCACATTTTCGAGTGTCGCGCTGACAGGATGAACGATCTCATGAATGCGCCGAATAAGCAAAATGATGTCTCCGAACCCTGGACCTGGCCGGATAGTGTCTGGCAGCAGAAGGTTCAGAAGGTACGCGCCGGGCGTTCCCTTAAGCCTGCGAAATGGAAAAACGGCGCACGCATGGCAGTCGCATTGTCCTTCGATTCCGATCACGAGACGATGGAACTGCGCAATGGCGGTACCTCCTTCGGCACGATGAGCCGCGGCCAATACGGCGCCCGCGCCGGCATGCCACGCATCCTGCGGCTGCTGGAAAAATACTCCATTCCGGCCTCCTTCTTCATGCCGGCGGTCTCGGCGATGATCAATGCGGACGAAGTGAAGACCGTGGTTTCGTCGGGCCACGAGCTCGGCATCCATAGCTGGATCCACGAATTCAATTCCCGCCTTGACGAGGTGACCGAACGCGACCTGGCGCTACGCGCCTCCGACACGCTCGAACGCCTGTCCGGCATCCGCCCCGTCGGCATGCGCACCGCGTCCTGGGATTTCAGCCCCTATACACTGAAGATCGCTCGCGAGATGGGTCTGCTCTACGATTCTTCGCTGATGGCCGACGAGGAGCCCTACGAACTTCTGGAGGACGGCGAACCGACCGGCGTGGTCGAGATCCCCGTCGAGTGGATCCGCGACGACGCACCTTACGTGGCGATGGACCGGATGACCGGCGCGCGACCTTACGGCGGCCCTGCCATGGTTTTCGACATCTTCGCCCGCGAGTTCGAAGTTGCCTGGGAAGAGGGCGGGCTGTTCCAGCTCACCATGCACCCGCATCATATCGGGCACCGTTCACGCATCTTCATTCTGGAAGAGATCATCCGGCTCGCCAAGTCAAAGGGCGACGTCTGGTTCTGCACCCATGCGGAACTGGCGCGTTACTGTGCCGACGAGGCCGGGCTCAAGACCGGCGCGAAGGCGGCGTAAACAGTTCTTGAATACAGCAGCAACAACAATGAGGGTAAGGGAATGTCTGCCAAATTCGCATCCATAGCCGCCGTGCTACTGGCGCTCACCGCGTCGACCGCGCTTGCGCAAACCAAGGACACGCTGACCATCGACCTGCCGAACGATGCGGCAACGCTCGATCCGCATCTGCAGTGGAACACCGACAGCTACTCGATCTACCGCAATATCTTCGACAACCTGCTGACGCGCGACGTCAAGGGCGAGATCGTGCCGCAGATCGCCAAGTCCTGGAAATATCTCGACGACAAGACGATCGAATTCCAGATTCGCGACGACGTGACCTTCCAGGACGGCACGAAACTCACGGCTGAGGATGTCGCCTTCTCGATCAACCGCATCATCGACCCGAAGCTGAAGAGCCCGCAGCTTTCGCAGTTCGACCAGATCGCCAAGGCCGAGGCGGTGAGCCCGACCGTGGTCAAGATGACCACCAAGTCACCTTATCCGGCGCTGCTCGCCCAGCTCGTCAAGCTGTCGATCGTGCCGAAGGCCTATGTCGAAAAGGTCGGCGACCAGGAATTCAACCTGAAGCCGCTCGGTTCTGGCCCCTACAAGATGGCCAATTGGCAGAAGGGCGTTCAGACCGAACTCGAGGCGTATTCGAGCTACTGGCGGGCAAAGCCGCCGTTCCAGAAGGTGGTCTTCCGCACCGTGCCCGACGTCTCGACCCGTATCGCCGACCTCAAGACCGGCAAGGCCGACCTCGTCCGCGACGTGCCGCCGGATCAGGCCGAAAGCATCAAGAGCGACAGCAATTCGCAGGTCCTGTCGGTTCCGACCGAGCGCATCGGCTATCTCTTCATCAATGCCCAGGGCGGCGTCACCAAGGACGTCCGCGTCCGCCAGGCGATTGCCTATGCGATCGACCGCCAGGCGCTCGTCGAGGCGCTGCTCGAAGGATACGGCAAGCCGGTCGAAGTCCTCGGCGCCGAGCCGGTCTTCGGCTACACCGACAAGATCAAGGGTTATGAATATAACCTCGACAAGGCGAAGGAACTGGTGAAGGCTGCCGGCGCGGAGGGCGCGACCGTCGAATTCCTGACCTCTCCCGCCTATAGCCGCGCCACCGTCGAAGCCATTCAGCAGATGGTCAACGAAGCCGGTCTCAAGGTGGAGATCTCGTCCAGCGACCAGGCGACCTTCCTGAAGCGCCGCCAGGGCGATCCCGCCAATGCCGGCGGTCTTGCCTTCGGCGCCTGGTCCTGCGCCTGCCAGGACGTCGATGGCGTGATCTTCCCGCTGTTCCGCACTGGCAGCATCTGGGCCAAGTACTCGAACCCGAAGTTCGATGAAGCGGTCGACAAGGCGCGCGTCATCCTCGACCAGAAGGAGCGTCTGAAGCTCTACGAACAGGCCTACCAGGTCCTGAAGGACGACGTTCCGGGCATGGGCCTTTATCAGGCCTATGCGCTCTACGGAGCCGCCAAAAAGCTGAAGTGGCAGCCGACCGCCAATGAAGCCATGTTCGTCATGGACATGAGCTGGCAGCAGTAAAAGACAGGTAACAGGATCATGTTGAGATATGCCGTCGAGCGTTTGATACAGGCGATCATTGCGATCTTCGGCGTTCTCACCATCGTCTTCGTCGTCATGCATCTCTCGGGCGACCCCACCCTGTTGCTGGTGCCGCAGGACGCATCGGCCGAGATGATCGCCCAGTTGCGCAGCCAGCTCGGTTTCGACCGGCCGATCTGGGTGCAATATCTCGAATATCTGGGCGGACTTGCGCATTTCGACTTCGGCATTTCCGTCGTCCAGCGGGTGCCGGCATTCGATATCGTCGTTTCGCGTGTGCCCTATACGGCGATGCTTGCCGCCGGCGCGCTGGTGGTGGCGATCGGCATGGGCATTCCGGCCGGCATCATCATGGCGACCAGGCGCGGCGGCTGGCTCGAACGGCTTCTGACGGCGATCGTCGTCACCGGCCAGAGCGTGCCGACCTTCCTGTCGGGCATCGTGCTGATCTTCCTCTTCGGCGTGACGCTGCGCTGGCTGCCGACATCCGGCTCCGGCGATTTTGCCTCGCTGGTCATGCCGTCGCTAGCGCTTGGGGCCATCTCGATGTCGACCTTTGCCCGCATGACCCGCATCTCGATCATCGACGAACTCGGCAAGGACTATGTCAGGGCAGGGCGCGCCCGCGGCCTGTCGCTCGGCTCCGTTGTGTTCCGCCATGTGCTGCGCAATGCTGCGATCCCGGTCATCACTATTGCCGCACTCGAAATCGGTAACCTGCTTGCCGGTGCTGTCATCGTCGAGACGGTATTCGCCTGGCCGGGCATCGGCCAGCTCGCCATCCAATCCATCCAGTCGCGCGACTTCCTGGTCGTCCAGGTGATCGTGCTGCTGATTTCCTTCGTTTATGTGCTGACCAGTGTGATCGCGGATTTCGTCTACGCGCTCGTCGATCCGCGCATCCGTCTGGTCCGATAAGGAGAAGGCTTTGAGCACCGCCGTCCTCGCCCTTAGCCAGCGCCTTCGCCGGGTCCCTCTCTCGGTCATCGTCGTATCGGTCATTTTCCTGGTGATCGTGCTGCTGGCGATCTTCGCGCCTTGGGTGGCGCCAGCCGATCCCAACCGGCAGAACCTGCTCGGCCGCCTGAAACCGCCGGGTTTCGAGATGCGCGGTATCACCTACTGGCTCGGAACCGACGACCTCGGCCGTGATCTGCTGTCTCGCACGCTCTATGGGGCAGGGGTCTCGCTGTCGGTCGCGGTGCTGTCCGTGGTCGTCTCTTCGCTGGTCGGCGTCACGCTCGGCATGATCGCCGGCTGGTTCCGCGGCGAGATCGAGATCCTCATCATGCGCCTCGTCGACATCATGATGTCGATCCCGGCAATCCTGCTCGCGGTGCTCACCGTCGCGGTACTCGGCCCGGGCTTCCTGAAACTGGTCCTGGTGCTCGGCCTGACACGCTGGCCGCGCTATACCCGCGTCGCCTATGCCCAGACGCTGCAGGTGGCGAACCTGCCGTTCATCAAGGCTTCGGAACTTGCGGGCGCCGGGGCGGCGCGCATTCTTTTCCATCACATCCTGCCGAATATCGCCGGCCCGGTACTGATCGTCGCCACCGCAGAATTCGGCCTGATGATCCTGATGGAAGCGGGCCTTTCCTTCCTCGGCCTCGGCATCCAGCCGCCGGCTTCGAGCTGGGGCTCGATCATGAGCGTCGGCCGTCAATATATCGAGCGGGCCTGGTGGATCGTCGCCTTTCCGGGCGCCTGTCTCTTCCTGCTCGTCTTTTCCGTCAACGTGCTTGGCGACTGGTTGCGAGACCAGCTCGACCCACGTTCCCGTACCCGTTGAGTCTTTGGCGCGTTGAGGTTTTAAGTCATGGAATTCGAAAACAAGACCATCGTGATCACCGGCGCCGCTGGCATTTTCGGCCGCTGGATCGCCGCTTATTTCGCCCGGGAAGGCGCCACGCTGTGTCTCAGCGACGTCCGCATGGACGGGCTGGAAAAGGCGGTCTCCGAGCTCGGGCTCGACCGTTCCAAGGTGCTGCTGCATGCGACTGAGCTGACCAGCGACGCCTCGATGCTCGACCTCGTCGATCTCGTGAAGCGCGAATGGAAGGCGCCGGACGTCCTGGTCAACAATGCCGGCATCTACACCCGCTTCAGCCTGCTGGAGATGGAGTTCTCCGACTGGGACCGCGTCTTCGGCGTCAACCTGCGCGCACCCTTCGTGCTGTCGCGCGAGTTCGCCAGGCTGATGATCGCGGAAGGCAAAACCGGCTCGATCGTCAACATCTCCTCCGGCGCCGCCCGCAAGATGACCCAGAACGGTGTTCCCTACTGCACGTCGAAGACAGCCATCGAACGCCTGTCCAAGGGTTTCGCCATGGAGCTCGCCGAATACGGCATCCGCGTCAATGTCGTCGAGCCGGGCTTCGCGCCGGGCAGCGAAGTCAGCGAGCTTTCCGACGAATACGTCAGCAACATGCTGAAGAACATTCCGCTCGGCCGCGCCAGTGGCCCCGAGGATGCGCCGGGCGCCATCGCCTATCTCTGCTCGGACAAGGCCGCCTTCATCACCGGCGCCGTGATCAGTGTCGATGGCGGCAATTCGATCGGCAATTACAAGCGCCCCGAGCGGGCGAAGACGGCAGGCTGAGGACAGATGATGGACGCCGCCGCCAATCCGCTGCTTTCCGTCGACAGGCTGACCATCGATATCGGTGGCGCCAACGTCGTCGACGACATCTCCTTCACCGTCGCGCCCGGCAAGGTCATGGCGCTGGTGGGCGAGTCCGGCTGCGGCAAGTCGCTGACCTCCTATGCCATGCTCGGCCTGCTGCCGCCTGCCGCCACGCGCACCGCCGGCCGGATCATGTTGGAAAACACCGACCTTGCGGCCCTCTCGGAACGGCAGTTCCGCAAGGCGCGCGGCAAGGACATGTCGATCATCTTCCAGGAACCGAGTGCTTCGCTCGACCCGCTGACGACGGTCGGCTCGCAGATTGCCGAGGCCTATCGGGTCCACCATGGCGTCTCAAAGGCAGATGCTTACGAAAAGGCGCGGCAGATGCTGGTCGATGTCGGCATTCCCGACCCGACCCGGCGGCTGGATCAATATCCGTTCGAACTGTCCGGCGGCATGTGCCAGCGCATCATGATCTCGATCGCGCTGATCTGCGGCCCGCGCGTTCTGGTCGCCGACGAACCGACCACGGCGCTCGACGTGACCATCCAGGCGCAGATTCTCGACCTGATGAAGAAACTGGTCGCCGACCGCGGCACCGCGATCGTGCTGATCACCCACGACATGGGCGTGGTGGCCGACATCGCCGACGACGTGGCGGTCATGTATGCCGGCCGGATCGCCGAAATCGCGCCCGTGCACGATCTCTTCCGGCAGCCGAAACACCCCTACACAGCCCTGCTGCTTGCCAGCGTTCCCAAGCTCGATGATGCGCCGAAGACGGACCTCGCGACCATCGAGGGGACGGTGCCGACGCCGAACGAATTCGGCGTGGGTTGCCGTTTCACTGAACGCTGTCCGCTCGCGACCGAGAAGTGTCGCACCGAACAGCCGCCGCTCTTCGATTGCGGCGCAGGCCACCGCTCGGCCTGCTGGCATATCGACCGCATGGCGGAAATCCGCGAGGTGGCGGCATGAGCGAGCCGATGAAATCCAGCAAAACCGGGCACGTTCTCGAAATCCGCGATGTCGCGGTGCATTTCGGCGGCCGCGGCGGACTGCTCGGTAAGTCAGGTCCAGTGGTCAAGGCCGTCAATGGCGTCGACCTCGATATCGCCCGCGGCGAGACGGTGGCGCTGGTCGGCGAATCCGGCTGCGGCAAGTCGACGCTTTCCAATGCCATCGTCGGCCTGCAGGCTCCCATTTCGGGAAGCGTGCGGATCAGCGGCGACGAAGTGGTCGGCGCCAGTCGCCGCGAGCTCAACGACATCCGCCGCAAGGTGCAGATGATTTTTCAGGATCCGGCGCTGTCTCTCGATCCGCGCTCGACCGTTGGCGCGACGATCGGCGAGCCGCTGATCGTGCGCGGCGTCGCCAAGGGGAAGGCGCTGAAGGAACGGGTCGCGACGCTGCTGCAGCAGGTCGGCCTGCGTCCCGAACACGCGGACCGTTATCCGCACCAGTTTTCCGGCGGCCAGCGCCAGCGCGTGGTGATCGCAAGGGCGCTCGCTCTGGAGCCGGACCTCCTGATCTGCGATGAGCCGGTCTCGGCGCTCGACGTCTCGGTACGCGCCCAGATCCTCAACCTGCTGGTGGCGCTGCAGAAGCGCACCGGCGTTTCCTATCTCTTCGTCAGCCATGATCTCGGCGTGGTCCGGCATATCTGCGACCGGGTCGTGGTCATGTATCTCGGCCGTTTCGTCGAGATGGCCGACCGCGACACTTTCTTCGCCAATCCGAAACATCCCTATACCAAGGCGCTGATGTCGGCCGTGCCGGAAGCCGACCCGGAAGTGCAGCGTGCCAAGCAACGCTTTATCCTCAGCGGCGAATTGCCAAGTCCTTCAAACATCCCGTCCGGCTGTGCATTCCATACGCGCTGCCCGCTGGCGACCGAAATCTGCTCGCGAGAGCGGCCGGAACTGACGCCGCGTGCCGATGGCGCGCGCGTCGCCTGCCATCACGCCTAAGAGCCATGACGCATAAGAGACTGCCATGACGGATGCCCCGACGAACGAAACCCTCCGGCTGGCCGGCCTCGAAGCGCAGGCGGAAATCCGCATCGATCGCTGGGGCATCCCGCATATTAAGGCGGCGAGCGAGAAGGACCTTTTCTTCGTCCAGGGTTTCAACGCCGCCCGCGACCGGCTGTGGCAGCTCGACCTCTGGCGCAAGCGCGGCCTCGGCCTTCTCGCCGCCGATTTCGGCCCCGGCTACCTGGCGCAGGACCATGCCGCCCGGCATTTCCTCTATCGCGGCGACATGGCCCCGGAATGGATTTCCTACGCGCCGGATACGCAGGCGATCTGCACCGCCTTTGCCGCTGGCATCAATGCCTATGTCGCGCTTTGCGAGGCAGAGCAGGCTCGCTTGCCGCCAGAATTCGCCATCTTCGGCACCAGGCCGTCACGCTGGCAGCCGGCGGACGTGGTGCGGATCCGCAGCCATGCGCTGACCCGTAACGGCATTTCCGAAATCCTGCGTGCCAACATCATGACGCTTGCGGACGCAGAGACCGACCTGCTGCGCTTCGAGCTCGATCCACCGGTCTCGCCGACGCCGGAGGAGGGGATTTCACTCGCCGATATCCCGCTCGCCGCGACCCGCCTGTTCAAGCTCGCCACAGCCGCCGTCATCTTCGACAAGGCACGCCTGGCCGCAACGCTCGGCGATGTCTGGAAATGGACCGAGGTTACCGATCTCGGCGATATCGTCCAGGCGATCGCGGAGGAGGGGTCCAACAACTGGGCGGTGCACGGTTCGCGCACCGAAAGCGGCCGGCCGATCCTCGCAAGCGATCCGCACCGAGCGCACGCCGTGCCGTCGCTGCGGTATCTCGTCCATCTCGAGGCTCCGGGCCTCAACGTCATCGGCACAGGTGAACCGACCGCGCCCGGTGTCTCGCTCGGCCATAACGACCGCACCGCCTTCGGCCTCACCATCTTCGGCGCCGATCAGGAAGATGTCTATGTCTACCAGACCAAGGAAGGCGATCCGGAGCACTATCGTTACGCCGACGGCTGGGAGAAGATCACCCGCATCGAGGAGAATTTCCCGGTCAAGGGCTATCCCGACCAGACGCTGACGCTCTCGTTCACCCGCCACGGCCCGATCCTCCATGAGAACCCGAAGATCCATCAGGTCATCGCCATGCGCACCGTCTGGCTGGCGCCCGGTACGGCCGCTTATCTCGGCAGCCTGTCCTATATGCGCAGCGGCTCCGTCCAGGCGTTTTCTCAGGCGCTCGGATCCTGGGGCACGCCCTCGGTCAACCACGTCAGTGCAGATGTTGACGGCAATATCGGCTGGTTCACCGCCGGTTTCACGCCGGTGCGCCGCAACTGGGAAGGGCTGCTACCCGTGCCGGGCCATGGCAGCCACGAATGGGACGGCTTCCTGCCCGCCGGCGAGCTGCCGCGCAAGTATAATCCCGGTGAAGGTTTCGTCGCCTCGGCCAACGAGATGAACCTGCCGGCCGACCGCGACCCGAAAGCGCCATCGATCGGTCACGAGTGGGCGGAAGTGAGCCGTGCCCAGCGCATCAAGTCGGTCCTGCGCGTCGATCCCAAACATACGTTGAAAGCCTCGATGGCTTTGCAGACCGACGTCTATTCCCGCCCGGCCGCGACCATCTGCGCCATGCTCCAACAAGTTGCCAGCCGTCAACCGCTGGATGACCGGCAGGAACATACCACAAAGCTTTTCAACGGCTGGGATTATCGTCTCGAAGCAGGGAGTGCGGCGGCGGCGCTGTTCGAAGTCTGGTGGATGAAGCACCTGCGACCGGCACTGCTCGCCAAACTCGCACCGAACCCGACCGTCCGCCAGTTGCTGCTGCCCGGCGATGTTGACCGCATGCTGGCGCTTATCAGCGAATCCGGCACGCTCTGGGATGCTGCCGAACGAGACGCCATGCTGGTATCGACGCTTTCCGACGGCTTTGCAGATTGCGAAAACCGACTCGGTGCTGAGCCGACGGCTTGGCGCTGGGGCGACCTGCACCGCGCGCTCTTCGAACACGCGACCAGCCGCATCAAGACCGAAGATGCGACCGACTGGGATGTCGGCCCGCTGCCCGTCGGCGGCAGCCGTTCGACGCCCATGCATGCCGGCTATCGGATGGGCGATTTCGGCGTCAACGCCGGCGCCTCGGTCCGCCTCGTCATGGATGTCGGCGACTGGGACAACAGCGTCTGCATCAATACGCCCGGCCAGTCCGGCGATCCCCGTTCGCGTCATTATGGGGACCTGGCCAGTATTTGGTCGAAAGGCGAATACGTGCCGCTCCTCTACAGCGAAGCCCACATCGCCCGGGAAACAATCCACCGCATCATGCTTCTGCCGGGTTGAGCAGGCGGGGAGGGAGGGTTGGTGAATACGCTTTGTCGGATGTGTCTTTCAACGAGCGCTTTCAGCCTCTTCCCGTCGCGCGCCTAAAGAAGATCAACCATCTCATGATGCTCCCGAGCCGATTGCTCGATTCGCGCCCGCGTCTTCCACTGGGAAACGGGAGCGGAAAATGTGCGCTGTCGGAGTTCGGCGATAATCCCATCCAGTTCGTCATTACCAGATAGGTGCACGAAAGCCCGATGAAAGTTCAGATTGGCCTCATACAGTTCCAGCACGGTCCCGTGCAGGATCAGGCTTTCGAACCGCTCGGCCGTCGGGTGTGCTGGCGCTTGAATTTCGACGGTACTCGAAGCCGAGCAGAGGTAGCTCATCGGCATCGCCAACTTAGCGAAACATGGACTTCGATGTGAGATGAAGGGCCATGACACGTGACCCTCTTTACCGCCGCCATCGTTTTCCCGCCGAGATCATAGCTCACGCTGTGTGGCAGTATTTCCGCTTTCCCCTTAGTCTGGGGATGGTCGAGGACATGCTGGCGGCACGAGGGATTATTGTCTCGCACCAGACGGTTCGGCTGTGGGCAGGGAAATTCGGGCGGGCCTTTGCCACCGAGATCCGCCGTCGCTGCGCGGGTCGGCCCTGACGGATTACATGCTCAGGCGTTGACGACAGCGGCGATGTCGCGAAGATGCCGAAAGTCCCGTGGCGCCTTGGGCGCCAGTAGATCTTTTTCGATCTCCATGACGATAGAGCGGACCGTGTCGGTCCTGTTCATGCCACTGGCCGCCATCACCCACCGGACGTCGTCATCGGTCCTGGCGGAGATCTTGAATGACAAGCGACGATTGGGGATGCGGATTGTCGGCGTTATGTGCTTGCCCCTCTCGGCCTTCGACCTCTGCCATGCTTCGAAGTTGCGGCGCAGGGCATTCGTTCTCGGCTCGTCTTGCCGAAGTCGCTGAAGATAGGATGCAAACAACGTTTTCCTGAAGCGCGTGGTAGCAGTCGGATCGATGCGATAGGCGGCGGCATCGAGGATCTCGACCTCGGGCGCGGGAATGCTGACTTCGAGCGCGACCTCGGCCACCTCGCGTGCGCGCCGGATGGCCGGCGTGGACTGCGCGGGGATGGCGACAACGGCGTCGCATTCATGGCAGACCACGGCCAGGATGCCCTTCACCGTGCCGGATCCGCTATCGAACGGAACGTCGCGATAGGCGAACGTCGTCGCGACCAGCTTTCCGCAGTGCGGGCAAATGGCTTTGCTGGTATCGCCTGGTTGGTATCGCCTGGTTGGTAGAGCTTCATGAAAGCCTCACTGATGCACGCTGATGAATACGGTATCCGGGTCGACGAAGTAGGACTCGATGTACCAGCCATCACTTTGGGGTGCAGCATGTGACGGGACATTCACCGGGCTTGAAAACGTCCTCAAAGGATCGAAAAATGGATAAAGCTCAGGCGACAATCGAAAATCCGGCCGCATGTCGATGGCTGAGCCGAACGGCCGCCTCCGCTGCTTCAATGATCGACAACGTATCGATGCCGAAATGGGCATACAGATCAGCGATCGTGCCTTCATATGCTCCGCAATCGCGACCATCGCAGTTGCCAGCACGGCCCCAGCGCGGGCGTCGCAAACCAGAATGACGGTCTATAGAGACCCGACCTGCGGCTGTTGCGGCGCATGGGCCAACGCCATAGCGAAGGCCGATATTGCCGTCGACGTTCAGGAGGTCGACGATCTTGACTCGGTAAAGCGGAGATACCGTGTGCCGAAAAATCTGGAAGGCTGCCATACGGCGACCATCGGCAAATATTTCATCGAGGGACATGTCCCGCTGGAAGCCGTTGAGAGACTGCTCAACGATGCTCCGGATATCCTTGGGCTGGCAGTACCGGGTATGCCCGTGGGATCACTTGGAATGGGCGACAATCCGGCAGTAGCGTCATTCGAGGTGTGGAGTGTCGAGGAGCAAGGTGGAGCGTCAATCTTCATGAGCGTTCGGCCGACGAAGCTTTGAGCCTGCTTGCGGTTGCCTGTTCACCCATTCCATGCGGCTTGGTAGCCCGGGAGAGTCCACTAATCCCTCCCGACAGATTTCTCCGCTATGATTATTCGTTTTGAAATGTTCATCGACCGAATACGAAAGGACCAAGGCTCATGTTCCTTGCGGGTTGGGGCACTACAATCTTGGGGCGGCGGTCACAGTCGATATCATCGATCAGGGTGTCCTTTTCCGAAGTGCTGGCATGGCAAAGCGTTTTGCTTCTTCGATCGTCACCTCCGATCGCAGGCCCTGCGCGGCAAGCTTCTCTGTTTACAATCTCTTGGAATGCGGCTCCACATTTAGGCATGCATGGACATGCCCGGGTTCGATTTCTCGCAACTCGGGCCGGACCCGATGGCAATGGTCGGTCACCATCGGACAACGCGGATGGAAGTGACAACCGGATGGCGGATTAAGCGGGGAGGGTATCTCGCCCTGGATCGGCATGAACCGCCGGCGTTGCGCCGAGATTTTCGGCATCCCGTCCAGCAGCATGCGCGTATAGGGATGCGTCGGCGATGCGAAAAGTTCCGACGTTTTGGCAAGCTCCACCACGCGACCAAGATACATGACGGCCACGCGATCGCAGAGATGGCGTATGACGCCGAGGTCATGGCTGATGAAGATCATCGCCAGGCCGCTATCACGCCTAATGTCCAGCAGAAGATTGATGATCTGCGCCTGAACAGACACGTCGAGCGCGGCCACCGCCTCATCACAGATCAGCATGTCGGGCTTCACAGCCAGCGCCCGGGCGATGCCGACGCGCTGACGCTGGCCGCCGGAAAATTGATGAGGGTAGCGGCCGACGCTGTCCGCCGGGAGGCCGACGCGCGCAAGGATGTCGACCACATAATCCTTCACCCGCGAGCGCGGCACCAGTCCGTGCAGGACCGCCGCTTCGCCGACGATCTCCCCGACGCGCAGGCGCGGATTGAGCGAGGACATCGGGTCCTGGAAAACCATCTGGACTTTCAGCGCGTCCCGCTTGCGCCTCAGGAAGCTGTCGTAATCTTCGCCGCGAAAGCGCCGTTCACCCGAAGAGGCTGGAAGAATCCCGGCGATCATCCGGGCGAGCGTCGACTTGCCGCAGCCGGACTCGCCGACGACGCCCAGCGTCTCGCCCTCGTTCAACGTCATCGAAACATTATCCACCGCGCGCAGGACGGCCGGCTGCCGGTTGCGCAGGAAATGGTCCGTGAAGTCCTGCAACGGTGAGCTTCCAACGGCAAAGCTGCGTGACAGGTCTTTTGCTTCGAAAATCATCTCGTTCACGGCATCAATCCTCGAATGGGTGATAGCACCAGATGCGGTGCGTCTCAGACAATTGCCTCGCCTGCACCGGTTGGCGGCAGATGTCCGTCATGCGCTCGCAGCGGTTGGCGAACGGACAGCCTTCGCCGAGCGTCAGAAGGGATGGCATGTTGCCGGGGATCTGCTTCAGTTTTTCTCCCGGCGCGTTGCGGGAGGGAACTGACTCGAGCAGCTTTCGGGTATAGGGATGACGGGCGGCGCCGATGATCTCCTCGGTCGTGCCGATCTCCATCATGGCGCCGGCATACATGACCATGATCCGATCGGCGAGTTCGGAAAGCGTCGAAAGATCGTGAGTTATCCAGATCATGCCGAGCCCTCGCTCGTCGATCTGGCGGCGGATCTGGTAGATGATCTGCGCCTGGATCGTCACGTCGAGCGCCGTGGTCGGTTCGTCGGCAATGATCAGGTCCGGCCCGAGAAGAAGCGCAATGGCGATGACCACACGCTGGCGCATGCCGCCCGACATCTCGTGCGGATAGGCGTTGAGCCGTTCTTCGGGCGATGGGATGCCGACTGATCGCAGCGCCTCAATGCAGCGATCGTACATTTCCTTGCGGGGTACGCTTTCATGGGCGCTGATCGCCTCGTACATCTGGTCGCGCACCCGCATCAGCGGGTTCAGCGTCATCAGCGGGTTCTGGAAGACCATGGCGATGCGGTTGCCGCGATAATGGCGCATCTCCTCGAAATCGAGGCCGGTCAGTTCCTGGCCGTCGAGGCTGATCGAACCGGATACGATGCGACCGGGCTCGTCGATCTGGCCCATGATCGACATCCCCGTCACCGATTTGCCAGACCCGGATTCGCCAACGATGCCGAGAACCTCGCCGCGGGCGACTTCGAAGGAGATGTCACGTACCGACTTGATGGTGCCCTTGCGGGTGAAGAACCAGGTATTGAGGCCATCGACCTTGAAGAAAAACGTGTCGCTCACTGTCCGGCCTTCCTCTAGCGGTCGAGCCGCGGATTGTTGAGATCGCGCAGACGGTCGCCGAGCAGGTTCATGGCAACGATCATCACCAGGAGCACGACGCCGGGATAGATGCTGATCCAGTATTTCTGCGAAAAGATGAACTCATAGCCGCTGGCGATCAGCATGCCGAGCGAGGGCCGCGTCAGGGGCAGGCCGACGCCGAGGAAGCTCAGCGAGGACTCCATCGATATCGCCGCGGCAATGTTCAAGGTAAACAGCACGATGATCTGCGGCATACAGTTCGGCAGGACATGGCGCAGCATGATGCGCACCGGCGAAAGACGCAGGCAGCGGGCCGCCTCGACATATTCCTTGCCGAGTTCGCTCATGGCGAAGGAGCGCGCCGTGCGGGCATAATAGGACCATTGCACGATGACGATGGCGAGCACGACCTTGCTGACGCCATTGCCGAGAATGGCGAGGATCGCGAGGCCGATGAGCAGCGCCGGCAGGCCGAGCATGAAGTCCACGGCGCGCATGATGATGGCGTCCGTCACCCCGCGCTGCCAGGCGGCGAACAAGCCGAGTGCGGTCCCGAGCACCATGGCCGCACCCGCGGCCACCAGCCCGACCACGACGCTGATGCGGATGCCGTAAAGGATGGCCGAGAGCATGTCGCGGCCGAAATTGTCCGTGCCGAGCCGAAAGACGAAATCGGTTTCCTGATCGAGCGATTTGGCGATCGCGAGCAGCGTGAAGCTTGCCGGCAAGGAGGTCGCGGAGGTGATCCTGACCTCACTGCTCTCGGGATTGTCGATCGTCCACCAAGGCTGGATCGGATGTTTCTTCGCACCCTCGATCGTCGCACCGTTCGGCAGGTTGCGGACCTGCAGGCTCCCGAGCCTGGCGGCCGTGGGTTCGACGCTGACAGTCAGACAGTTCGGACCACACGAAGAGGCCGCCAAAGAAAGCCGGGTCTTCGTCGGTGAGGCAGGCAGGACGGTGATCGCGCCATTGTTGACGCGGATATTGACGCGGACCTCCTCTCCCGGAAGCATCCGCTTCGAGCCGGTCGGCTTCAATGCGTCGGAAAGCTGCAGATGCGTCAGGTCATACGGGTCGGTCGGCGCAAGTAACGGCGCGAAAATGGCACAGAACACGAAGACGAGGCTCACCGTCAGACTGATGACAGCGGAACGGCTTTCGGCAAAGCGCCGCGCGAAATCCTGAAAACTCGCGATACTCATGCCGCACGCCGCCTCAGAACGGATTTGACGCGGGGATCGATGATCATGTGCAGAATATCGACGATGAAGTTGATGGCGATAAAGAGCAGCGCCGTATAGGTAAGCTGGGCTACGATCATCGGCCGGTCGAGCACTTTGATGGAATTGATGAGCAGCTTGCCCAAGCCCGGCCAGGAGAACACCGTCTCAGTGATGACGCCATAGGCGAGCAGATTGCCGAGTTCGATGCCGGTCACAGTAACGAGCGGCACCAGCGCGTTGCGGAGAATGTGGCCGACCACCACCGACCTGCTTCGCACGCCCTTGGCATAGGCGAACTTGACGAAGTCAAGCCGACAGATCTCCATGGTCGCGGCCCGCGTCACGCGCATCAGCAGAGACATTTTCAGGAGCGCCAGGCTGAAGGCCGGCATGATGACATGCGACCAGCCGTCGAGCGTCCAGAGGCTGGAGGTGATGCCGAAATGGGTTGCCAGTTCACCGCGATCGCCCACGGGCAGGATTGGCAGGGCGATGCCGAATGCGACGATCAGCAGCATGCCCTGCCAGAAGGTCGGGATGCTGACCCCGATCAATGAGAAGGCCATGATACCGCGCCCGGGCAGCGATTGCGGCCGCAACCCGGCATAAAGGCCGGCGGGAATGGAAATGCCGACGGCAAGAATGAAGGCGACGAGGCCGAGTTCCAGGCTGGCTGGCAGGCGCTGCAACAGGATGCCGACGACCGGTTCCTTATAGACAAAGGATGCGCCCCAGTCGCCTTGCACGGCATTGCCGAGGAAGATTGCGTATTGTTCCCAGAGCGGTTTGTCGAGGCCAAGCGCTGTGACGGCCGCCACCCGGTCGGCCTCGGAAGCCTCCGACGAGATCAGGATATCCACTGGATTGCCGATCAGGCGGACGCCGACGAACAGGACGATCGACATGATCAGGACGACGATGACGCTCTGGAACAGCCGCTGCAGCACGAAGGACAGCATCAGCTTTCGGCCTTCAGATAGACGTTGATATGGCGCTGCTCGGCTGTCGGGAGGGTACCGCTGCCGATATCCCGGACAAGCGCACCGAAATGCAAGGCGTATTCGACGCAGATCCCTCCCGCGCTGCCGGCCGCCAGACGGTCTTCTATGGCGGCGCGCACCGTTTCGCCGCCCGGCAGGCGCGCCAGTTCTTCCATGAACGGCGCAGCGCCGCTCGCAGCTGCCATGGCTGCCTCATGCACGAGTTCATGGCCCCTGTGCTTGCCGATGAGGCCGCCCAGCTGCATCATGGCAAACTCGCCGAAGATGGCGCCACCGGACAGGTCCAGGTTCACCCGCATTCGCTCCTTATCGATGATCAGGTCACGCACCAGAAGCTCCGTACGCACGACTATCTCGGAGACGGCCGCGATCACCTCGACCAGTCCGTCCTCGAACATCTGGTTAGCGCTGCCATCCGACTCGAACGGGCGATGGGCGCTCGCCATGAGCATGCCGGCACTGGAATAGAGCTTGTTGCTGTTGGCGATGATGCCGTAGCAGAGGATCGGGTTGATCTTTTGCGGCATGGTGGACGAGCCGATCGAGCCTTCCACGCGGCCCTCGCTGACCTCGCCATATTCCTCCGACGAGCTCAGATAGACCTCTTCCGCGATCTTGTGGCAGATCGACGCCATCAGCGTCAGGGCATTGACGTATTCGCAGATATGCGTGCGGATCGCCCGCGAGGGAATGGCCATTTCACTCATGCCGAGCAGAGCCGCCACCCGTGACTGGAAAACCGGCCCCTGCCTGCCGAGCGCCGAGAAGCAGCCGACCGCTCCTCCGCTCATGACCGCGAAGGCCCGCGCTTCCGCTTCTTTCAGCCGATCCATGGCCTGCAGGAATTCTTCGATCCACACGGCGACTTTGAAACCGAAGGTGATCGGCACGGCATGCCGATAATGGGTGCGCCCGGCCATGATCGTGTTGGCATGGGCGCGGGCATGGCCGCCGAGATGGCGAACGATATCGTTGAGAAACCCGTCGATGACGACCTGGGCGCGTTTGGCAAGCAAAAGCAGCCCGGTCTGGATGACGTTCTGGGTGGTGATGCCCCAATGAACGTAGCCACCGTGTTCAGGTCCGGAGATCCGGACGAGTTCATTGATGAGCGGCATCAGCGGGTGACGCGTGGTTCGATAACCCGCGTCGAGGCGCTGCAAGTCGAGCAGCTCGCAACGGCAATTGTCGGCGATCACCTTGGCCGACGCCGCCGGGATCATCAGCAGTTCCCCCTGTGCCAGCGCGACCGCGCGTTCGACATCGAGAAATGCCTGGTACATCGCCGTGGATGCGAATGCGTCCCGCAGCCCCCGATAGTCGTATTGCGACGTCAGAGCGTCATTGAATTCAGCACCCATCTTACGCCTTGCTTTCATGAAATTGGCGGCAAGGCCGGTTTGGGATCCCGGCCTTGCCGATATCGCGCCTCATTCCGGACGGGCGGTATAGAAGATGTTGGTCAGGTTGGTATTGGCCTCGTAACGGACGCCATTGCGGACACCCCAGACGCCGAACTCGTGATAGAGCGGCACGTAACCGTCGTCCTTCTGGACCTGCGCCACGGCCGAACGCAACAGTTCCTCCCGCTTGACATCGTCCAGCGTCGATTGGGCGTCTTCGAGCGCCTTGTCGGTGATCTTGCTGGAATAACGCCCGCGGTTCGCGCCGCCCCAGCCCTTTTCCGGATTGCGCGAGCCGGCGAGATTGATCATCTGGCTCAGGCCTTCTCCCGTATCGGCGGCCGCGCCGGCAAGGTAGAGGCTGTATTCATAGGCGCTCGCCTTGGTGAAGTAGATGCTGAAGGGGAAGGTCTCCAACGTCACGTTCAGGCCGATCTGAGAAAGCATGGCGGTTATGGCCTGGGCGACCTGCGCGCCGTTGACATAACGGTCGCTCGGGGCGTTCAGCGTCAGCGAGAAGCCATTCGGATAGCCCGCTTCCGCCAGCAGTCGCTTGGCCTCGGCAGGGTTGTAGGCATAGGGTTGCAGGTTTGGATCGTGACCGAATACGCCGTCGACGACAATCTGGCTTGCAGGCTGAGCCATGCCGCCCATCACGGTTTCGGCAATCTGCTCGCGGTTGATCGCCAGGTTCAGCGCCTTTCGGACCCGTGGATCGAGGAAAGGGTTCTTGCCATCCGTGCCGGAGACCTTCGGCGTCTTTTCCTGGCCCTGGTCGGGCAGAAGAAAAATCAGAAGCGTCGACGGCATTGAGGCGAGATGATACTTGCCGGAGGTCTGGATGCTGTCGACGCTGTTGATCGGGACGGCGTTGATGACGTCGACCGAACCGCCGAGCAGCGCCGCAATACGGGCACTGTTGTCCGGCAAGGACTTGACCAGAACCGTTTCATAGCCTGCAGCCGCGCCGTAATATTGCGGGTTGCGCTCAAGCTCGATCTCGACATCCGGGGTGAACTTCTTCACCCGGTAGTGACCTATGCCCGCAGAGGTCTTGCCGCCGTTGAAATCACCCGTCGCCAGCCAGTTGTCGTTGCCGCAGTTCTTTTCGTCATAGGTCAGCATTCGGCCGGTCGGATTTTCGACGATACCGATATAGCTCAGGTTGCGCAGAAGGTTCGGATCCGGCTTCTTGGTCTCGATCTCGATCTTTCCGCCGCCGGCATCCCTGATGTTTTTGACGGTTGAGATGAAGCTGCTGAAAAGGCCAGGACTGTTCGGTACGTTGCGCACCCGGCAGAGCGAATAGACAACGTCATCGGCACTCAGCGTCTTGCCGCTGTCGAACCTGGCCTTGGGCTCCAGCGTCACGACCCATTTGGTATCCCCCTGAATTTCCCAGGATTTCGCCAGCCGCGGCTCCACCTCGCCGTTAACCCCGTTGGCGTAGACCAAGGCGTCGGAAATGTTTTCGCGCAGGTCGAAATTGTAGCCGGCGCGATGGAAATGCGGATCGACGGACGTTGCCAGCGCCGAAAGCCCCACGCGCAATTGCTTCGCAGATGCCGGAAGCGACGAAAGCACGGTTCCGCCGGCGAGTGTCAGGCACATCAATGCCAATGATGAACTTTTCATGGTCCTCCCCCACTTTGTTCAGGTTCTAGACCCTAGCGCCACCGCCGCCGTCGAAAAATCGAATTTTTCTCCGCTCGATTGAGTATTTCTCAATCAATTCGTATAACGATGCAGGAGGAGCCTATGACGGGAAAACGCAGACGCGATCTGCCGCCCATGACCTCGCTTCCTGTATTCGAAGCGGTCGGCCGGCATGCGAGCATCGCCAAGGCGGCGCAGGAGCTTTGTCTGACACCCGGTGCAGTCAGCCGGCAGATCCAGAACCTCGAAGCCTTCCTGGGATCCGAACTGTTTGAACGCATGCATCGCAAGATCGCCCTCACTCCGGCCGGAGAAGTCTACTGGGCCAGGATCCATGCCTCTCTCGGTGATATTCGCGCGGTCACCAGCGATATTTCCATCAGTATAGAGCAACGGCCGCTGGTGATCGGAAGCCCGCGCGTTTTCCTGCAGAAGTGCATCATGCCGGCACTCGGCAGTCTTTATGCACGGCATCCCGACATCCATGTGCGCTTCGTGACCGGCAATCAGGACACGGAGGCTCTGGACGGCATGATCTATGTGGGCAAGCCGATGAACCGCACGGGTTTCCTCTGCGAGGTGCTGGCCGACGCCAACCTCATGCCCATCTGCAGTCCAGCCTACCTGCGCCGCGCGCCGCCGCTTGAAACACCGGATGACCTTGAGCGGCACGTGCTGCTGCGCTCCGCAGAATTCACCCGCAACTGGGAACTGTGGCTCGGAATTCGCGCCGCGCGGGTATTCGCGAACGCTCGCTTCATCGATCTGGAGAGTTCAGGCCTCGAGCTGACGGCTGCGATTGAAGGGCTGGGTATTGCCATAGTGCGCGAGAAGCTTGTCAGGCAGGAACTGGCGGAGGAGCAGCTCATTCCTCTCTTTGCTGACCACACGGTGCGGGAACACTACGCCTTCGTGTTCGCCGAACCGAAACTAAGGTCGGAGAGTTTTCGTGCGCTCCGGAGCTGGCTGAAGAATGCAGTGTGAGTAGGACTCAAGCAATCCGGCTAGACGCCGCAGTTGATCGAGATCATTGCGCGTATCGCGGCCGAGGCGCAGCAAAGATAGCATGAGCTCTCTCCATCCTGACCGCAGGGAACGCATATGCGATCGCCTGGTGGCCAAGGCCAATATTGGCGACGCCAAAGCGCAACAGCAACTGCAGTCAACCATATTGGACTTCTACACCCTCGCGGCGCCGTACGATGCCATGGTGACCACGCGCCTCAGGGAACTCGGCTCGGCGCTCGGCGCCGGTGAACCCGTGTTCACGCTGATCGACCCAAAGACCGTGTGGGCGCTCGCTTACGTCGACGAGAGCAAGGCCGGCGAGATCACCGTCGGCGAACCCGCCGAGATCGTGCTGCGTTCTCAGCCTGGCAAGCGTATCGCCGGCCACGTCGCGCGCATCCAGCCGGAAAGCGACCGGGTCAACGAGGAGCGGCGGGTCGAGATCACGTTCGACTCGCCGCCCGCCGACTTGTATCTCGGTGAGCAGGCTGAGGCCCACATCACGAGCGTTCGGCTTCCGCAGGCCCTATTGGTCCCGGAGGCGGCCATCATCGGCCTCGGCAAAAATCAAGGGACCGTATGGACCGTCGAGGATGGATCCCTGGAGCAGCGCAACGTGACACTTGGGCACCGGTTGCTCGACGGTCGTATTGAGATCACCGGTGGTGTCCCCGAGCACGCCCTCATCCTCACGACATTGCGCAGTGGACTGCGCATCGGCCGTGCCGCGCAGGTCGCCGAAGGGACAAGTCGATGAATCTGCCTACCGGGACATCAAGAACAATCTCCTGCGTTTTTCAATGAGCAGCCGCAACGGCCTGCTCGTCGATATTTGCGCGGGCATAGATCTAATTCGGCACTTGTCTCCGAAATCGCCGAGGCGGAGCCCGACTTTTCCGGCGGCGCGCTTCCGACGATCAGGCCGGTTGTCGTCAGCACGACCGGCACGAAACCGACGGCGATCACCATGGTTGCGCCGAGAACTCCGAAGAGGCTTTCGCAATAGGCGGCGACCGACATCAGAAACATGCCCGCAGAGTTTATCAGCAGGCCCAGGCACTCATGGTCAAAGAGATCGGCTACCGGCCGGGCTCTGCCCTCAGGTCGGGTTTGTGTGGAATGAGCTTGTCAAAAGCTGTAGTCCGCAATCGGCGCCAAAAAGGCCGGGCCGCTGGTTGCTCCACATACCTTGCCGTCCCGCATCTGATATCCGGTAAACAGAAATAACGTCCGCTTTGTCGAGTTCATCGACTGAGCCCAAGGAATCATGATAAATACACTCAAGTTTTATTGGCGGCGATCAGTAGGAGTGATATAGCTCCTGCAAATCTTGTCGATTGATCGAAATTTCGGATTGAGAACAGTCGATCAACTGCGCCGACAGCGCCTGCAAGACTGCATATGTTTTGAGTATTTTGGAATGGGTATAGGAAAAAATGGCGAGCGGTACGCAATGTACCTGCAAAATCGCAAGGCGCTTGTCGACTACGCGACGCCGCTCGTTGGATCGAGGGCTGAAGCCGAAGATGTTGTCCAGGACGCCTACCTGAAATTCGTCCCCGCCGAAACTGGCGAAAGCGTTTCGCACAAGGGATATCTCTTTCAGATCGTCCGCAATCTTTCCTTCAACAGGCGGCGGCGCAAGAAACTTGAAGAATCGGTGGCGTCTCCTGACATTCCGTGGTGGGCATTGCCGATGCCCAACGATACGCCTGAAGATAGTCTGCTTTTTCATGAGCGCGTCAAAACGGTCGCGGCAACTGTCGATGCCTTGCCGGAACGAGCCAGGCTGGTGTTGCAAATGTACAGGTTCGACGGCCTCTCATTGAAGGAAATTGCCGAAATTCTCAATCTCTCCACAACCTCGGTTCATCGACTGCTCAACGATGCAATGAGGATGATCAAGGAAGAAATGTCGCGCGGGCCCTGAGTTGAGGAAAGGCCCTCGAGAAAAAAACATGCGCCCCTGGAAATTTCGAGTGGGTTGAGTGTCTATAGAGTAAGAACAGGGAACAACGCTCTGCGTGATTTAAAGCTGGCAGTATGACCATCGATTCAAGAACGAGGACGCTGTCCGACCAGGCGACGGATTGGCTTATCCTGATCCGTGAAAGCCCAGAGGATCCGAGCCTGCGATCGGCATTCGAAGCCTGGCTCCTTGAGGCACCGGAGCACCGGCGCGAGTGGCAGGAAACCTGCGAGATGTGGCAGGCGTTGGGGCAGATGCCACCAGCTGTTCGAGAAGCCTTACCGCTCACCGCAGGCGCACCGCCCATGCGCCGATTCAGCCTGACCTCCAGACTTGTGGGCGCTGCAATCTTCACCGGCACGGCACTCTGTCTTCTGCTCCTGGCCGGTCCCTCACTGCTTATCCGGCTGCAGGCGGATTATGTAACGGACACGGCCCAAAGCCGAAGTATAACGCTTGAAGACGGAAGCTCCGTCGTGCTTGCAGCCGATAGTGCCATGGCGCTGGCATTTTCCGGCGACAGGCGTGGCGTCATCCTGCTCAAGGGAGAAGCGTTCTTCGATATCGCACCCGAAAAGACGCGACCGTTCACTGTCGAAGGAGGTGGACTGAAGGTCGAGGTTCTGGGAACCGCCTTCGACGTCCGCGTCGGTGGCGATGAGACGGCGGTCGCCCTCGCTCGTGGCGCGGTCAAGGCTTCCCCCGACAGAGCCGGCGCGACGGAACACGTCCTTGCCCCCGGGGGCATGTTGACGCTTGATCACGCAAGTGGTGGCGTTACGGCGTCCGCAGTCGCTATCGCCGATATCGGTTCCTGGAGGCAAGGCAGGCTCCTTGTCGTGGACCAGACAATCGGTTCGGTCATCGAACAGATTCAGCGCTACCATCCGGCTCTGATCTCCATCCCCGACCGGAGCCTTGCGAACCGGAGAGTGAGCGGGATCTACGACCTGAACGCCCCCGATCAGGCCCTCGGTGCACTGGTCGACCCGTATGGCGGAAAAGTTCGCAAAATATCCGATTACGTCCGGGTGATATCCCGCCTCTAAACAAAGTTGATAGTAATATTCATGATTTAGCGGAAAAGTGAAACTTTCCGCGGAAATCTGGCATTGCCCAATTGTCTCTAAGTCGAAGGCCCCCGGATGGCGGGCTGAAGACGGAGAGACTTGGGGTATTATGGCATTCGGGGCGGACGCAAGGGCAATTCGTAGCAGGGGCAGGGGGCCCCTCTGCAGGGTGATGTTGTGGAGCTCCGCCTTCACTGTCTTGTGGCTGGCAGGTTATGCCGTTGCACAGGACCAGACCGGCGCGGCGTCACCGACGGCAAGTCGGGCAGACACGCACAACTTCGACATTCCAGCCCAACGGCTTGCCGGCGCCTTATCCGCCTTTAATCGCCAGTCCGGCTTTCAGGTGACCCAGGCCTCGGGTGACACGCAGCCAGGCGTTACCGTCAATGCGGTGCGAGGCACCATGTCGCCGCAACAGGCACTGGCGCATATGCTGGCCGGAACCGGCATACCCTTCTGGTTTACGGGGAACCGGGCGGCGGTGATCGGCGGCCAGCATTCGGCCAGCACGGACGCCGCGGATGAAAGTTTCACAGTTCTGGCGCCCATCATCATCAGGTCATCTCGACGGGCAAATACGGGATCGGGTTTTCAGGGAACGCCGGACTGGGTCTATGAAACACCATCGAGCGTCAGCGTCGTATCGCGCGAAGCGATCAAGAAGGCGCCATCGCGAAATGCCCGCGATCTTCTCGATAACGTCGCCGGCGTCCTGGTCAACCGCTCCGAAGGCCAGAACCCGGGCATGAGCATCAACATCCGCGGCCTTCAGGATCAGAACCGCGTGGTCACGATGATCGATGGCGCCCGACAGAACTTCCAGCGCAATGGTCATGGCGCAAGCCAGCGGACCTATGTCGATACGGCATTCATTCGCGAAATCGATATCGAGAAAAGCGGCGTTTCCGGCGTCGGTGGCGCGGGGGCGCTGGGCGGGTCGGTGAACTTCCGCACGCTTGTTGCAGACGACCTCATTGAAGGCGAAAAAGATTGGGGTCTCGAAGTCAACAGCACTGTCGGCAGCAACGGATTCAATTTCGACGGATCGGTCGTCGGCGCAGTTCGCCTTTCGGAAGACTTCTCGCTTCTTGGCGGTGTGAGCCACAAAAACATCGGTGCGTACAAGATCGGCAAGAACGGCGATGTCGAACTGACTGGCGAGGTGACGGATGGTGACGACACGTTGGTATTCACGGGCCAGGAATCGACCAATACCTTCTTCAAAGCCGAGGGCAATTTCACGGACGACCTGAACTTTTCGCTCTCCTGGTTGCGCAACGACTCGCAGTCGAGTCAGGGAGCGGCGGAAAACACCGGCGCCGGCGGCGAAGATATCCAGGATGTCGTCAACAACACGCTCACGGCAGGTTTCGAATGGGATCCGGACAGCGAGTTGATCGATCTCAAGGCCCGTTTCTGGTACAATCACACCCAGAACGACGAAATGCGAAACCGCGTCTATAACGGGGAAGACTGGACCCTGCCGGTCGAATACCGGTTGGCCACATATGGCGCCAGCATCGAAAACACCAGTCGCTTCAACACCGCAACCGGGCTGCTCTCCCTCAATTACGGCGTCGAAGCCTTTCAGGACGACGGCCAGTCCAGCACGCCATTCATGGTCCAGGACGGCATCGATTATTCATTGACCTATACCGGCACCAACCCGGCAGGCCGTCGCGACATGATCAGCGGATTTGCCAACGCGACGCTGGAGCATGACGATTGGCTGATGGTTTCGGGCGGCCTTCGCTATGACTATTATCATCTTCGCGGCTCGACATCGTTTTATGGCTCGCAAACGACCACGACGCCGCGCGTTTGCCTCCAGTGGAACGCTGCAGGCACAATTTGCAGGAGGTGGGGACCTGGCGGCACCGTTACCACCTACTACCCCGTGGAAACCGATATCGACCGTTCCGGCGGAGCGTTCCTGCCAACCGCGATGATCGCGGTGAAGGCGACCGACTGGCTGCAGCCTTTCGCAAAATATTCCCGCAGCTATCGTCCGCCGACGGCGATGGAGTCGCTGTTCAGCGGCGCGCATCCGAACACGACGCCCATCCAGTATGCCCCAAATCCCTTCCTCGAGCCGGAAAGCGGCAATACCTACGAGCTCGGCGCCAATATCTCGCTCGATGGCGTGTTTTCCGGCGATGATACGCTGCGGATGAAGGCCGTCGCCTTCTACCGTGAAATCGACGATTACATTTCCTTCGGAACGAACGTCTATCGCCCTGAAACGGCGATGGACTACGATTCTTTCGTGAACCTCGATGGCACGACCAGCATGAAGGGGCTTGAACTTGAGGCGAATTACGATGCCGGTTCCTACTATGTCGGCGGTTCGTTCACCTGGCTGGATGCGGAATTCCCCACCGCTTACAGCTACAACGGTCAGTCTTTCGACGCTGCACCTGCCGCTCTCTTCGTACCTCCCAAGACACGGTTTACCGTCAACGCCGGAGCACGCTTCCTGGAAGAGAAATTGACGGTCGGCGCCCGCGTCACCCATGTCGGAGACAGCGAACCCGCCTACGGGCAATTGGCGGGCAACTACAAGACGGACAAATATACGCTGCTGGACCTTTATGGCTCCTACACATTCAACGAGACGACGACGCTCAGGGTTGCCGTCAACAATGTCGCCGACATCGCCTACGTCCCGGCGCTTGGCTATCGAACGCTTCCGGCACCGGGGCGGACGGCCACGCTCTCCCTCAACGTCAAATTCTAGAATTTCGGCGGCAGCCCTCTGTCGCGGATCCGGGGTTCGCCAAGGGGCGGACATTTGAACTAACCCAAGGAGAAAGCAAATGACTGCAGTCCTTTCATTGACATCGGCAAGCAGCGATCTGCTCTATTACTTCGAAGAGGTGTGGAGTGCCGGTTTTGCTCCGTACAATGGCAACGGTGCGTTTGATAATCCGACCAGCTCGACCCATACCAATTGGGGTGCGGGCAATACCGCCGACTACGGTGTGGTTCTTGAGGGGAGCCCTCTCGACTACGCGCAGGGCGGGCTGGCGGGTACCAATGATCTCGACACGATGGAGTTTGGTACGGGCTACAGCTATAATACCGCATCAGGGTCGAGCTTGACCGGCGTCGATCTGTCGATCGATTTCGGCGGCGCCGCGCCAACCGGCACCTTCAATGAAGCGATTTACTCGCTCTCACACGGCGGCGCTCTCGAAGGCGGTACCTTCTTCGGCCAGTCCTTTGACGGGCTATACGACTATTTCGCGGAAGTCGGAACCGCACAGAACGGAACTTCCAGCGCGGATGCGCTTTACAGTTTTGAAGGCAATGATGTCCTCACGGGCAATGGCGGGCTCGACTCGTTCATCTTCGACCTCAGCGGCGCTGGCTTGCTCGATACGGCATTCTCGGTCATCGGCGACGACACGATCGCCGATTTCAACTATGCCGCAGGTGAGGGGATCGTCATCGGGTTGAACAATGCAGCCTACGACACCTATGCCGAAATCATCGCGGCGACATCTAACACAGCATCCGGCGCGGTGATCGATCTCGGTTCCTATGGATCGATCACGTTGACGGGAGTGACGGTCGCAAACCTGTCCGCCTCGAATTTCGAATTCGTCTAACGCGGATCAGACATGTTTGGCTCATCCAAGCAGGTACCGTCGCAGCCTCGTGCTGCGGCGGTCACCTTCAATCTCAAGCACAGCATTATCGCGATTGCCATGGTAAGCGGGATGATCAATCTGCTGGCGCTGGCGTCGCCTTTGTTCATGCTGCAGGTCTACGACCGGGTATTGTCGAGCGGCAGCGTGCCGACGCTCGTCGGGCTCGCCGTTCTTGCGGCGGGACTTTATGCGTTCCAGTCATTGCTCGACATCCTCCGGGCGCGCGTGCTGTTGAGGATCGGCGAGCGGTTTGACGGACAAATGTCCCGCCGCGTTCATGACGCTATCGTGCGCCTGCCGCTTCTGACGCGGATGCCAGGAGACGGCCTGCAGCCGCTGCGCGATCTCGACAATGTCCGGGGATTTTTGGGCGGCGGCGGTCCAACGGCATTTTTCGACCTTCCATGGATGCCGCTCTACCTTTGGATCTGCTTCCTGTTCCATGTCTGGATCGGCGTCACCGCCCTCGTCGGCGCGCTCATCCTGATTTCGCTGACGCTCATCGGCAATGTGCTTTCGCAAAAACCGATCCGCGATACAATTACCCATAACATGGCGCGAAACGGTCTTATGGAGGCAGCCCGCCGCAATGCCGAGATCGTTCAGGCGCTCGGGCTTGGCAAGCGAATTTCCGCGCGCTGGCAAAGGACGAACACGGAATATCTTGCCGCCAATCGCAGAGCCGGCGATGTCGCGGGAGACCTTGGCGGGATATCGAAATCGCTGCGCATGGTGCTGCAATCGGCCATACTCGCGGTCGGCGCCTATCTCGTCATCGAACAGGAGGTCACGGCCGGGGTCATGATCGCCAGCTCGATCATGATGGGCCGGGCGCTGGCGCCGGTCGATCTTGCGATTTCCAGCTGGAAACCTTTCCTGTTGGGGCGACAGAGCTGGGCGCGCATTAAGGCGCTGCTGGCAATGCTGCCGGAAGCCACCTCCTTCATGTCCCTGCCTGCGCCGGAACGCCAACTGAGCATCGAGGGCGTAACGATCATCCCGCCCGGGGAGAAGAAACCGACCGTTACCAACATCGCGTTCACCGTAGAGGCGGGCAGTGCGCTCGGCATCATCGGCACCTCGGGTTCGGGAAAATCAACCCTGTCGCGCGCCATCGTCGGCGCCTGGCTGCCGGCCGCCGGAAAAGTCCGGATCGACGGCGCCAGCCTCGAGCAGTGGGACCGCGAGAGGCTCGGACGTCATATCGGTTACCTCCCGCAAGGCGTCGAGTTGTTCGACGGGACGATCGCCGAAAACATCGCCCGTTTCGAGGACGAGCCGGATCCCGCCGCCATTGTCGCGGCGGCCAGGGCGGCCGGCGCCCACGACCTCATCCTTCGCTTCGAGCGCGGTTATGAAACACCCATCGGTGAAGGCGGATCGGAGCTGTCGGCCGGCCAGCGGCAGCGCATCGGCCTGGCGCGCGCCCTTTACGGCGATCCCTTTCTGGTCGTGCTCGATGAACCGAATGCCAATCTGGACGCAGACGGCGAAGCCGCCGTCGTGCGGGCGATCGCCGCAGTGCGCGAGCGAAGAGGTATCGCCATCGTCGTTGCCCATCGTCCAAGCGCCATCGGCGCCGTTGATCATGTCCTGGTGATGGAAGACGGCCGACAGAAAGCTTTTGGTCCGCGCGACGAGATACTCACCAAGGTCCTGAAAGCGCCCCGGCCACCCGCACCGTCCGGCAACTGTTTCTTCTCGGCCCCTTTCGGCATATCGGGCCTGCGGCTGATCGCAAACCCGGCGCTTCCCGCCGCCGAGACTGCGGCTGCCGGCGGAAAAGATCATGCAGACGAGGAGGAAACCGATGTCCGACCTTGACCCGAGCCTTGGTGTCTCCCGCTCCATCCGGCTCCACCTGATCGCCGCCTTGCTGGCAAGTGCAGCCCTGGTCGGCGGGGCAGGGGCCTGGGCCTCCGTCACCAATCTATCCGGTGCGGTCGTCGCTTCTGGGCATTTCGTCGTCGATTCCTACGTGAAGAAGGTGCAGCACCCGACCGGCGGTGTGGTCGGCGACATCCGGGTGCACGAAGGGGACGAGGTGAAGGCCGGCGACATCGTCATGCGCCTCGATGCGACCCAGACGCGCGCCAATCTCGCCATCGTGACCAAACGTCTGGACGAGCTTGCCGCCCGGCTGGCGCGGCTGGAGGCCGAACGCGACGATCTGGCGGCGATCGTCTTTCCCGATTGGCTGCGGGCACGTCTCGACAATGCCGATGTCGGCTCGGCGATCCACAGCGAAATCCGGTTGTTCGACTTCCGGACCCAGTCTCGACAAGGCAAGAAAGCCCAATTGGCCGAACGCATCACCCAGTACGAGCATGAAATTGAAGGCCTCAAGGCTCAGGAAGATGCATACCAGCAGGGGATCGAGGTTCTTGCCACGGAGATAGGTTCCCTTACCGCCCTCAGGCAAAAGGGCATCGTCTCGGATCAGCGCTTGAACAGCCTCAAGACGCAGCTTGCAACCTATGGTGGGGAACGGGGGGAAAAGATCGCCTATCAGGCGCAGGCGGCCGGGCGGATCACCGAGACGCGGCTGCAGATCCTCCAGGTCGACCAGGACCTGAAAACCGAGGTTGGCAGGGAACTGCGCGAAGTGCAGGCCCAGTTCGGCGAATATGTCGAGCGCAAGATCGCCGCTGAAGACGAGTTGCGCAGGATCGACATCATCGCGCCTCAGTCCGGCATCGTCCACCAGCTCGCCGTCCATACGGTAGGAGGCGTAGTCGCTCCTGCCGATCCGATCATGCTGATCGTTCCGGAAGGCGAGGACCTGGCACTCGAGGTGCAGATCGCGCCCAAGGATATCGACCAGATCCAGCCCGGTCACAAGACCGTGCTGCGCATGTCGGCTTTCAACTTGCGCACCACACCCGAACTGAACGGCTATGTCAGTCGTATCGCCGCGGACCTCACCGTCGACGAGCGCACCGGGCGATCCTATTATCTGGTCCGCATATCGGTGCCGCACGAGGAAATCAGCAAACTTGAGGGCCTGTCGCTCGTTCCCGGCATGCCGGCCGAAGCCATGATCCGGACCGGGGATCGCACCGCCCTTTCCTACCTGATCAAGCCGCTTTCCGACCAGATCAACAGGGCGTTCCGGGAGGAATGAGACCCTGCCGGCCGGGCATTGGCAATGACAATCAAAACGAGGACCATTGATGCAAGATACCGCACTCGCCCAGGAAAGCCGCACAAAGCGGTTGAAAGCCGCGACGCACGAAGCGCATGAGCAGCTCGACCGGTTCATCATGCGGGCGCGCCCCTTCGCCGACCGCGTGCGCTACGGCCGCTTCCTTGAAATGCAGTATTCTTCCATCGCGATCTCGACGCCTTATTCTTCAACCCCGCGCTTGAGGCGCTGTTGCCGGATCTCGCTGGTCGAAGAGGACCTGCGCAATATCGGGTCGTCGATCCCTAACGCAACGCGATCTGCCCTGTTCGTGAAAGAGCGGCCGGTCGAACTCGCACAGGCGCTTGTTTGACGTATGGAAAATCGGTTGGTCGGTCGACATTTTGGAAACTCAGATATCGCGCACGCGGAACCGGGCCACGTTTTCTCTTAAGCGCCTTCCGGCGCCAGTACGGGTTTCTGAAGGCGAGCCGCGCGTTACTGGACGACGCCGAAACTCCTGACTTAATCGCCGGAGATTGAGGTCCTGGCTGAATTCAACCGATCCTGCATCTCCTTGCCCGCCTTGAAGAATGGTACCCACTTTTCTTCGACAAAAATCGAGGCGCCGTCTCTTGGACTGCAGCCCGAACGGGATGGGCGGTTGCGATCGGTGAATACCCCGAACTCGTGGAGTTCGACTCGCCCGCTTTGTTCCAGGGTTGCTGCTATTTCGTCGAGGATCGTATCCACAATCCGCTCCGCATCGCTGTGATGGAGGTCGGGATTCCGACCGCCGATCAGGGAAACGAGCTCGGACGTTATCATTTATGACCTCATCGAAAATATGTGGTAGCCGCCTGAACAGGGATAAGAAATAGAGCGTAAAACAGGGCTGATCAACCTGGCACTGGAGGTGGCTCGCGGCGGGGTTCAAGAGCGGCTAGAGGGAGAGGAGGGAAGGGGGATTGTGGCGGGATAGGAGGCTGGAGAGAGGTTCCGGCCGGTCCGTCATGGAGAAACGACATGGCTCAGGCTATGGAAAAAATCACCCTCAGTGCAGCCCGGGATATTCCCTTCAACAAGCTGGTGCTCAGCCAGCAGAACGTCCGCAAGATCAAGGCGGGCGTGTCGATCGAGGACCTGGCGGAGGACATCGCCCACCGTGGTCTGCTGACCAGCCTCAATGTCCGCCCCGAACTCGACGACGATGGCAACGAGACGGGAATTTATCGGATTCCGGCGGGCGGGCGCCGTTATCGTGCCCTCGAGCGCCTGGTCGCGCAGAAGCGGTTGGCCAAAACCGCCGGCGTTCCCTGCATCGTCAGCAAAGGCGAAACCCTCGAAGTCGAGGACTCGCTTGCCGAAAACGTCCAGCGCGTGAGCCTTCATCCGCTCGACCAGTTCCGCGCTTTCCAGACCTTGCGGGAGCAGGGGCTCGGCGAGGAGGAGATCGCCGCGCGCTTCTTCGTTTCAGTCGTGACGGTCAGACAGCGCCTGCGGCTGGCTTCCGTCTCACCGCGGCTTCTCGATCTTTATGCCGAGGACGAGATGACGCTCGAGCAGATCATGGCCTTCTCGATCACCAACGACCACGTTCGCCAGGAGCAGGTCTGGGACACGATCTCGCGTTCGCATAGCCGCGAGCCGTATTACATCCGCCGGCTGCTGACCGAAACCGCGATCCGCGCCAGCGACCGCCGCGCCGTCTATGTCGGCATCGAAGCCTACGAGGCAGCAGGCGGTGTGACCATGCGCGATCTGTTCGACCAGGACCAGGGCGGCTGGCTGCAGGATCCGGCGCTGCTGGAACAGCTCGTGATGGAAAAGCTGAAAGCTGACGCCGAGGGAATTCGGATAAGCGAAGGCTGGCTATGGGTCGAAGCCGCCTTCGACTTCCCCTACGGCCACACGTCCGGCCTGCGCCGCTTCTACGGCGAGCAGGCCGAAATGACTGAAGATGAACTGGCACATTATGACGCCACCCGCGCCGAATACGACAAGCTCGACGCAGAGTATGCGGCGGCAAACGAATACTCGGAAGCGACCGAACAGAAGCTGGAGGAACTCGGCAGCGAGCTCGACCGGCTCAACGACCGTCCGTACGTTTTCGATCCGCAGGAGATCGCCCGCGGTGGAGTCTTCATCTCGCTCGGCGCCAGTGGCGAGCTCAAGATCGAGCGGGGCTTCGTGCGACCCGAGGATGAACCGAAGGATGAGACGGATCTGACGGATGATATCGGTGACGATCATGGCGCTCATGACAGTGCTCGCCCGGTAACCGGCGCCGGCGGGGAAGGCACCCAACCCGACGACGAGGACGAAACGATCAAGCCGCTTCCCGACCGCCTGGTTCTCGATCTGACGGCAGCTCGGACGATCGCTTTGCGCAACGCGCTGGCGAACAACCCCGTCATCGCCTTTGTCGCTGTCCTGCATGCCTTTGTCCTGAAGACCTTCTACGTCTACGGCTCGGATTCATGCCTGGAGGTGACGCTGCAGAGCGCTCGCTTCAGCCAGACGCCCGGCCTCGGCGATACGGTCTGGGCGAAGGAGATCGATCAGAGGCAGGAAGGCTGGGGCCAGGATCTGCCCAAGGATCCGAACGATCTGTGGGATTTCCTGATCAAGCTCGATGAGGTCAGCCGGCAGGCCCTGTTTGCGCATTGCGCCTCGTTGTCGGTCAACGCAGTGATCGAACCCTGGAACAAGCGGACGCGCGCCATCGCCCATGCCGAACAGCTGGCCAGCTCGATCGGCTTCGATATCGTGGAAGCCGGTTGGACGACGACCGCCGACAACTATCTCGGCCGTGTCACGAAGGCGCATATCCTGCAGGCGGTTCGTGAGGCAAAGGGGGACCAGGCGGCGGAACTGATCGGCCATCTCAAGAAAACCGACATGGCCCGCGAGGCTGAACGGCTGATGACAGGCAGCGGCTGGCTGCCGGAACCGCTCCGCATGACGAACGGCGAAGGCATCATCGATAGCGACGCTGCCGGAGATGATGCCGTCGAGCCCGAGCAGGCTGAGACTACGGAAATTGAGGACCTGCCGGCCTTCCTGCTCGAAGAGCCGGAAGCATCGAGCGATGGTGCTGACGATACCGAGAGTGAGATCAACGACGAGCATCTCGCCGCCGCCGAATAGTGATCCGACCAGATTGACCCGATCGAATTTGCGGTCGGGTCTTCTTTCCCAACAGCCCGGCCATTGCGCCGGGCTTTTCCGTTTCAGGAGGTACCTATGCCTGACTTCACCATCGAGACCACCTATCACCTGCCGGTCTTCCGGCATCGCACCTATGAAGCTGACACGCTGGACGAGGCGTGCCGTGCTGCCATCGAGGATGACAGTTGGGATATCGCCGAGAAGGACTTCGATTCCTCGGGCGCAATTCATATCACCGGCATCTGGGACGGCGCACATGCGGCCTATGCGGGTCCGCCGATCCAGATCCCCCAGCAATTCGATGAACCTGTCCAACGCCGGGCGCGTCATTTCGAGATCCTGCTCGGACTGCTGAAGATCCTGTTCGATGACGTCCGCGCTGCCCGGCCACCGTCGCTCGATTGGCTCGTCCGATCTGCCTGGGCGATCGCCCGAGGAGAAGCCATTCTCGCCGGAGACCCGGGTCCTGAGGAGCCGGTCGACCCACCAAAGCCTTCCCACGTCCTGGTCAGGCTGCAGGAGGATCGCGTGCGCGACGCAATCACCGCCGTGCTCCAAGTCGACCCGAGTTTCAAAACTGTACGGCCCGAGGCGGTGACCGACGATGAGGTCCACGCCGCCTGCCTGTCAATCGCCACCACGATGGATTTTTCAGACATGGTCGGAAACGCCGAATTCCAGGCGGCGCTCTTGGCAATTCGGTCGGCGCAGGGCCGGCTGGCTTCCGATTGATCCCTCTTCTCAGCATCCTTCTCAACCTCACCCGGCCATCGCGCCGGGTTTCCGCTTTTAAGGAGACAACTTATGACCGCTCTCACCTCCAACAACTCATCCGACCGTTCCGCCTTCAAGGTCGATATCTCCCGCGGCGAACGGATCGCCCGCGTTTCGTCGGAATGGTTTTCCCGCCCCGACGACGAACGCTTCCTGTCGCTGACCGAGCTCTACGACACCGTCCGGTCGCGCGCCGAGCGCGCCCATGCCCGAACGATCGAGAGTGCTGCGATCCGCGTCGAAGCAACGCGCGACAATGCGGAGCGGCTTGCGCTTCTCGTTCCAGGTCAACGCCAAGCGATCGCACCGACCCACTGGAGCTACGGCCAGCTTTGCAGCCTCGTTGGCGCTCCCGCCACCTATATGCGCCAACTGCCGGCGCCGCTTGCCGCGATCAACCTGCAGCACGGTCTGCTCAACCATCGTGCCGAGCTCGTCAAGACGCTTGAGATGGATGACGGCCGGCTGGAACTGCGCGCAGTGACCGGACCGGAATACGGTCGGATCTGGGATCATGAACTGGTCTCGTCGGTCATGAAGATCGCCGGCAACGGGACCGGTGACACGATGTGGAAAGTACCAGGTGTTCTCGACTGGGCGACGATGACCCACAATCCCTTCGTCGACATCACCAAGGACACGACCACCCTTTATGCCAGTGATCGCGACGTCTTCCTGTTCCTGGTCGACGACACCCATCCTATCGAAGCCGGACGTCTGCCGAACGGCGAGCCGGATCTCTACTTCCGCGGCTTCTACGCCTGGAATTCCGAGGTCGGATCGAAGACGCTCGGTATCGCCTCCTTTTATCTCCGCGCGGTTTGCGCCAACCGCAACCTTTGGGGTACGCAAAATTTCGAGGAGATCACCATCCGGCATTCGAAGTTCGCCGCCCAGCGCTTCGCCCACGAGGCAGCACCCGCGCTGACCAGCTTTGCCAATTCGTCGCCGGCGCCATTTATCGCCGGCATAAAGGCGGCACGGGAGCGGATCGTCGCGCGCAAGGACGATGACCGTGAAACCTTCCTGCGCCGGCGCGGATTCTCAAAAAGTGAGACCGGCAAGGTGATCGAGATGGTGCTGTCGGAGGAGGGGCGGCCGCCGGAGTCGATCTTCGATTTCGTGCAGGGCATCACCGCGCTGGCGCGCACCAAGACCAATCAGGACACGCGTCTGGAACTCGAAGGCAAAGCGAAGAAGCTGCTGGAGAGTGCTGCCTGACATGTTCATGCGCGCCGGGCTCAGGCCCGGCCGCGTCTGCAAACCCCATCGTCGTCATCCCAGAGCCCGGTCAAGCGCCGGGCCTCATTTTGTCTGGAGCACCCCAATGGCTATCCCCGGTCATGTCCGCGCAAACTTCGACACGCTGCTGCGCGCCGCAGCCGATGGCAACCTTGCTCTCGTGGAATGCGTCGATGCGGCTACACGCGAGCCGTGTTACGTGCTTTGCGCCGTCGGCGGCACTGACGGCGAATACGACTTCACGCCGTTTGGCCATCTTGCCGACGGCAATCCTTACGACCCCTATCTACCGCCCAATCCCGACGATCCAACCGGCTTCATGGGGAGCCCGGCAACCTAAGCACTGATGATCGGCACAGTTTTAGCTGATGATCCCCGATCCCTCCCTGGCTGCCCCGATTTCGCTCCTCCGAACCTTCGGCAGGACGCTGGGCTCCGCTGTTCTTTTCTCTCTCTTGGAGCATCCTTCGATGAACATCAGCTCGCATCCTCAGACTATTTCCACCACTTCGCGGTCTCACTTCGGAAGCAGCGCTCAAGGCCTCATGGACGCTGCTGCCCAAGTCATGTTTCTTTTGGAGCGGGGTAAAACTGTCACCGCCGCTGACTTGCGGCAAATCATGACGGAGGTTTTCGGCGGCAGCGACGCCGCGGGCCTCTGGCTCTGGAAGGATGCCTTTGAGGCGACCGAAATCGCCCAGGTGCTGTTTCTGCGCAAATTTCGCGCGGTCGTATCCCGAACCCAGTCGCCCCAGTCGATGCTCGCGATGCTGACGAAGCTGGCAAACCTCTTGCCGACCCATAGCCGACGGTCCGAGGAGAGCCAGGCCCTGCAGCAATTCTCGACTCCGATCCCTCTTGCGTACGTCGCATCGCGTGCTGCAGGCATCATAGCCGCAGACGTGGCGCTCGAGCCGTCGGCTGGGACCGGCATGATGGCGATCTTTGCGGAACTCGCGGGCGCTCGCTTGGCGCTCAACGAATATGCGGTGGTCCGGCACTCGCTGCTGCAGCGGCTTTTCCCTCATGTTCCGGTATCGCAGCACGACGCCGCACATATCGACGATTACCTCGACCGTTCAATTCGGCCGACCGTGGTGCTGATGAACCCGCCTTTCTCGGCCGGGGTCCATGTCGAAGGTCGCGTCGCCGACGCCGCCTGGCGGCATCTGACCTCCGCATTCGCTCGTCTGGCCCCCGGCGGCCGGGTCGTCGCGATCACCGGCGCGAGCCTCTCTCCGGAGAATCCCGCGTGGCGCGACGCCTTCGTGCGGCTGCAGGGGCAGGGCACTGTGCTGTTCACCGCGGCGATCGACGGCAGCATCTACGCTCGTCACGGCACGACGATGGAAACCCGCCTGATCGTGATCGACAAGATCCCGGCGGGCGATCCTTCGAAGCTGGTGACGTCGAGCGGTACTGCGCACGATCTGGAAACACTGCTCACGTGGATCACGGGCATTCGACCCCGCTCGCCCGCGACGGCGTCGAACTCTGCCGGTTCGAACTCCATCGGTAGCCTGGGCGCGGACACGATGCATCCAGCAGCGGTTGCCGCACCGTCGCATCGCCCTGCGGTCGGCGGCCAGGCGAAGCCTTCACCAATGGCCCGCGCTGCACCCGTCGATGATGAGGTCATCGAACTCTCCTACGAGCTGCGGGACGTTCAGCCGAAGGAGGAAACCAGTGGCGCGGATGGCATCTATGAGACCTACCGGCTGCAGTCGATCTACATTCCCAAGGCAAAACCTCATCCCGACACGCTGGTCGAATCGGTTGCGATGGCCTCGGTCGCACCGCCGAAGCCGAGCTATCGCCCGCACCTGCCGAAGCGCATCGTCACCAGCGGTGATCTCTCCGACGCCCAGCTCGAAAGTGTCGTCTATGCGGGCGAAGCCCATTCCGGCTACCTCGCCGGTCATTGGATCGTCGACGCCTCCTTCGACAATCTGAAGGCCGTCTCACCCGACACGGAGCATGCCGTTCGTTTTCGCCGCGGCTGGTTTCTCGGTGATGGCACGGGCGCGGGAAAAGGCCGCCAGGCCGCCGGCATCATCCTCGACAACTGGCTGAAGGGCCGTCGTCGCCACATCTGGATTTCCAAGTCAGACAAGCTGATCGAGGACGCCCAGCGTGACTGGAGCGCGTCGGGCCAAGAAAAGCTGCTTGTGACGCCCCTGTCCCGTTTCCGGCACGGCAAGCCGATCAACCTGAAAGAAGGCATCCTGTTCACCACCTTTGCGACGCTGCGCAGCGACGAGCGTGAGGGCAAGCGATCACGGGTTCAGCAGATCGTCGACTGGCTCGGCGCCGACTTCGATGGTGTCATCGTCTTCGATGAAGGCCACGCCATGGCCAATGCCGCCGGCGGCAAGACCGAGCGCGGCGACAGGTCAGCGTCACAGCAGGGCAGGGCGGGACTTCGCCTGCAACGCGCGCTTCCGGATGCCCGTATCGTCTATGTATCGGCGACCGGCGCAACAAATGTCGAATCCCTTGCCTATGCCGAGCGCCTCGGTCTCTGGGGCAGCAGCGACTTTCCCTTTCCCACACGCTCCGAGTTCATTGCCGCGATCGAGGATGGCGGTGTTGCGGCGATGGAAGTACTGGCCCGTGACCTGAAGGCCATGGGCCTCTACGCATCGCGGTCGCTCTCCTTCGAAGGCGTTGAATACGAAATCCTCGAACACGAGCTCACCGAGGAACAGGTCCGCATCTACGACGCCTATGCCGAGGCGTTCCAGGTCATCCACAACCATCTCGACGCTGCCATGGAGGCGTCCGGCATAACCGGCAAAAGCGGGACATTGAACAAAAATGCTAAGGCCGCCGCACGCTCGGCCTTCGAAAGCTCGAAGCAGCGCTTCTTCAATCATCTTCTGACCTCGATGAAGACGCCGGCCCTTCTCAAAGCGACCGCTGCAGATCTGAAAGAGGGTCACGCTGCGATTGTCCAGCTCGTCTCGACGGGCGCGGCTTTGACCGAGCGCCGGCTGGCACAGATCCCGGCCGAGGAATGGGGCGATCTCCAGGTCGACGTCACGCCGCGGGAATATGTCATCGACTACCTGATGCATTCCTTCCCGGTGCAGCTCTTCGAGGAATTTTCCGACGCCGAGGGCAATCTCAGTTCCCGTCCCGTCCATGACGCAAAGGGGAACCCGGTGATCTGCCGGGAGGCGGAACGCCGCCGCGACGAACTTGTCGAAACACTGGGTAGCCTTCCGGCGATCCCGACTGCCCTCGACCAGATCGTCCAGCAATTCGGAACCAGCCAGGTCGCCGAGATCACTGGCCGCTCGCGCCGCATCGTCCGTCGCGAGGACAACAGCTTCATTGCCCGCTATGCCGTGCAGAACCGGCCGGGCAGCGCCAATCTCGACGAGGCCCGCGCTTTCATGGACGACGAGAAGGGCATTCTCGTCTTCAGCGACGCCGGCGGAACCGGTAGATCCTACCACGCCGATCTCGCCGCCCGGAACCAGCGCCTGCGCCTGCACAATCTCCTAGAAGCCGGCTGGCGTGCCGACGTGGCGATCCAGGGCCTCGGGCGCAGCCATCGCACCAATCAGAAGCAGCCGCCCCGGTTCCGGATGATCACCACCAACGTCAAGGCCGAACGGCGCTTCCTCTCGACCATCGCCCGGCGTCTCGACACGCTCGGCGCCATCACCCGCGGCCAGCGCCAGACCGGCGGACAGGGCATGTTTCGCAGCGAGGACAATCTCGAATCCCAATATGCCCGCGACGCGCTGCGGCAGTTCTACGGACTGCTGCATGCCGGCAGGATCGAAGGCTGCTCGTTGGACAAGTTTGAGAGCATTACTGGTTTGTCGCTCACCTCGGAGGAGGGCGGACTGAAGGATGAACTGCCGCCGATCCAGACCTTCCTCAATCGCATGCTGGCACTGACGATCACCATGCAGAACCTGCTGTTCGAGGCCTTCGAGCAGCTGCTGGCCGCCCGCATCGAGGGGGCTATTGCCGCCGGCATCTATGACAAGGGCCTGGAGACGATCACCGCCGACAGCATGACAATCGCCGAGCGCCGGCTGATCTATACGCATCCGGTCACCGGCGCGCAGTCGCATCTCCTGACCATCGAGCGCAGGGATCGCAATGCACCGACGCGGCTCAAGGACGTTCAGAGTCTTGTAAGGCAGGATCCGCGCGCGAAGCTGATGATCAACGGCAAGTCGGGCCGGCCGGCGGTGATGGTCCCGACCCGCTCGATCATGCTGGACGATGGCTCCATTCAGCCGCGCGTGTCGCTGATCCGGCCGATGGACGAGCTCCGCTTCGAAGTCCGGCAGCTCGAAGAGACGAATTGGGAGGAGGCTGACGAACAGGCTTTCGTCCTCGCCTGGAATACCGAAGTCGCTTCCGTGCCGGAATTCTCGACGTCGATGATGCACATCGTCAGCGGGTTGTTGCTGCCGATCTGGAAATTGCTGCCGCAGGACTTTTGCCGCGTACGGCGTCTGCAGACCGATGACGGCGAGCGGATCGTCGGCCGCGTCATAGCGCCGGATCGTCTCGCCGGCCTTTGCCGCAACTTCGGGATCGATCAGACGCAAGTGCCGACCGGCGACCAAGCCTGGACGGCGCTGGTCGACGGATCCTCGATCGTCGGCCTTGCCGGTGACATGACGCTCCGCCGCGTGCGGGTGATGAACGAGTACCGTGTCGAATTGACCGGCTTTACCGACGGTATGCGCGACTGGCTGCGGTCGATCGGCCTCTTCTCCGAGATGATCAATTGGAAGCTGCGCTTCTTCGTGCCGGTGACCGATGAGGGCGCGGAGATCCTATCGAAGCTGATGCAGCGTCACCGCCTCGTCGATGTCGCGCGCCGGTCGTGACGGAGGCCCGCCATGCTGTCCGCCGCTGATCTGGCGGGCCGTCTCGCTCAAGACGCCGAGGCGGTCTGCCGCCACTATCTTTCCGCCGGCCGCCGCGCCGGCAACTACTGGCTCGTCGGCGACGTCGCCAACAGCACGGGCCGATCGCTCTACGTGCATCTGGCCGGCTCGCGCGCCGGCAGGTGGACTGATGCGGCAACAGGCCAGTTCGGTGACCTGCTCGATCTCGTCCGCGAGGCCTGCGGTCTCGTGGACTTCCGTGACGTTGCCGAGGAGGCGCGCCATTTTCTCAGTCTGCCCCAACCCGAACCGGTGCCGGACCTCAGAGGCAACGTCGGTGATGGCCCTCCGGCCGAGCGGCCGGCGACGGAGCGGGCACGACGGCTGTTTCGAATGACGCAGCCGTTGGCGGGTACGCCCGCCGACATCTATCTGCGCGAACGCGGTATTCTGCGGGCATCGACCCATGCGGCGCTACGTTTCCACCTGTCGTGCTACTATCGCGATCTCGTCACCGGCCGGACGGCCAGCCATCCGGCGTTGGTCGCAGCCGTGACGGACGCCGCCGGAGCGATCACCGGTGTCCACCGCACGTATTTGTCTTCGGGCCCCGACCCAGGCGGCGTCGGCAAGGCCAAGGTGGATGATCCGCGCCGTGCTCTCGGTGGGTTGCTCGGTAATGGCGTCCGTTTCCGCTATCCCGTCACCGATCCTGTACCGGTCCTGGCAGCGGGCGAGGGCATCGAGACCATGCTGTCCTTGTCACATGTGATGCCAGGCATGCCGATGGTCGCTGCCCTGACGGCCAATCATCTCGCGGCCTTCAACTTCCCACCCGGATGCCGGCGTATCTATATCGCGGCCGACGCGGATGCCGCCGGCCGGCATGGGATCGAGGGATTGAGCCGTCGGGCACAGGAGGAGGGAATCCTGCCGCTGGTGCTGTCGCCTGAGCTCGGCGACTTCAACGAGGATCTTCGCTGGCTGGGCCCCGCCCGGCTGACCGCCGGTCTACGGGCGCAACTCATCCCGGAAGACGCGATGGCCTTTCTGCCCTAATGAGCTTCGCAGGAATCAGGGGGCGGGGGCGCCAGCCGCGTGGGCGAGAGGACGGTCCGGGTGCCGGCCCCCCTTGTGGATGCGCGCCCGCGGGCCTGTCGAGAGGCGACCCTTACCACGCGGGCCTCCGGACCTTCAGCGGGTCGGTCGGGTTTCTTCCCCTGCCGGGCCATTTTCGCGCATCGGCCCGAAAAACGGTTCCCACTTTTCGGGCCGATGCGATGGCCCGTCATTCCTCGCGGATCAAGAAACCCTTCCTCCGCCGCCCAGCGCTTCGCTGGGCCGCTGCGCTTCGCTTGCGGTTCCGGCCTCGGCCCGCGTGACCGGGTTCGCCGTCAGGCCGCGAGAGGCGCGGCCCACCGAACGGAGACCACACATGGACCTGATCCTTCACGCCGACGACGGCTTCGAGCCCCACCACGCGTCCTCCCCGACCGACCGCGTCATCTACGAGATGCAGGTCTTCGGCTATCGTCCCTTCCAGGACGAGCCCGATCCGCGGCCATTGCCGGAGGAGCCGCAGGTCCGGTCATCGATCACCACGATCTTCGACGCGCTCGCCGAGATGCTCGGCGACACACGCTTGGAGCCCGATCTCGAAGACCTGTTCTGGTCGATCCCCAATCTCTTCCATCGCGCCGGCGAGCGCATCCAGCGCGAGCTCGACCGCAATGAGGAGGCGCAGCGCACCGGTCAGGGTGAGCAGGACGGCTCGGAGGTGAAGAGTGTCGAGCTCGAACGCCTCATTGCCGAAGGCATCACGCTCCTGGAGCGGCGCAACGCCTTCGAGTTCATGCGCGACTACGCGGCCGACCTCTTCGAGGCGCAGACCGGTTCGTCCTGGCGGCCACGCACCGGCTCCAAGGTCAATCATGCCAACATGACGGCGGCGATGATCGATAGCCGCGACTTTCTCTCCGCCCGCCGCCGCGCCGAAACCGAAGTGCTAATCCCGGCCGGCACCAAGATCGCCTTCGCCGGCGGCATGGACTACAATGATCATGAGCGAATCTGGGCCAAGCTCGATCAGGCCCACGCCAAGCATGCCGACATGGTGCTGCTGCACGGCGGCTCGCCGAAGGGCGCCGAACGGATTGCTACATGCTGGGCTGCAGCCCGCAAGGTGACGCAGATCACCTTCAAGCCGAACTGGACGAAACACGCCAAGGCCGCCCCGTTTCGGCGCAATGACGATATGCTGTCGGTCATGCCCGCCGGATTGATCGTCTTTCCCGGAAACGGCATCACAGGCAATCTCGTCGACAAGGCACACCGGCTCGGCATTCCGGTCTGGGAGGCTTCAGGAGACGGCGCATGAGCGCCGTCTTCCCGGATGCATGGAAAAGATGGAAAACATGGGGAAAATGGATTATATGGGAATCGAAGTGGAGATCTTTGCGATGAAGCAGTTCACGACAGGCGACCTCAACAAGCAGATCGGCGACGTTACCGATGCGGCAAGCCGCGAGCCGGTTGTTCTGACTCGCCACAAGAAGCCTCGCTTCGTGCTGATGAGCTACGATCACTATGAGCGCATGCGCACCGGTGGCGACCCCCGCCGCGCCTTTCATATCTCGGAAATGCCCGCCGAGCATGCGGAACTGTTCGACGAGGCGCTCGATCGGCTGGCGCATGGCGAAGGCTACGACGATGAGCCGTGAATTCCGACCCGGCGAGGTCATCTCCTATCCCTACCTCTGGGCTTGGCAGCAGCAGCGCGGTGAGACCGGAGGCCGCAAGCAGCGTCCTGTCTGCGTCGTCATCGCCATCCGCAATGCCGCCGATGGAAATACCCATCTGGCGCTTCTCGCCATCACCACCCAACCGCCGCAAACTGGTCGCGCCTCATTGGAGATCCCGGACATCGAGCGCAAGCGCGCGGGCTTAAGCGATCTGAAGCAGTGCTGGATCATGGTCGACGAATACAATTACGATATCGTCGAGCGCTCCTGGTATATTGAGCCCGGTCAGGACATTGTCGGCCGCTTCAGCAAAGCCTTCATGGTGAAGATCGCCAGACTGTTTGCCGAGGCGCGCGGCCGAACCGGCCGGGTCAACCGCCTCGACTGAGACTTCCCGCATCCCCGCCGGGCGCTGGGGCGACATCCCTTGAAATCAGGTCTGTCACTCGATTGCGCTCCGCAGAACTGCAGTCGCGTCAGAAGAAGCCTGCGGTTCGAGCGCGACGCCGACCGAAGCCGTCTTTGACGATGAGGATGGGATCAGGACTGTGCCGATCTCTCGCGATGTGCCGACTGGTTGACGGCCAGCGTCCGTTGACCCGAACACCACCAACGCATGCGACGCGCGCGGCAATCCGCGCGGCAGCAAACGGGCGCCACGGCGAGGTCTCCTGACGAGGTCGCAATCAAAGACCATTCCCGTTCTTTGTCGCCTTTCTAAGGGACCGGCCGCGATCAGCGTCAACCCGCGAGGGGTTTCCCTTCGCTACGCTGCGGTGACGCCTGCGGCGCGGCCCCTTCTTCGGGCGCCATCGGGAATGGTCCCGATGCAACGAAGGAGACAATCCCATGGCTACCACGATCGCAACTCTCACCGAAAAGACCGACGGCACTCTCGAAGGCGTCTTCGCCACCATCCGGGTCAACGCCCCCATCGCCCTCGTCCCGAACGCCAACAAGGCGAGCGAAGAAGCCCCGGACTACCGCATCATCCACCGCAAGACCGGCTTTGAGATCGGCGCGGGCTGGAACCGCATCTCCCGCCAGACCGGCGAGGAATACATCTCCACGAAGCTCGAAGCGCCCGAGATCGGCGTCATCTTCGGCAACGTCGCCCCGGCGCCCGGCGGCGAGCCCGGCAAGAAGGTCATCCTCTGGAACAGCCCGGCCTGACTGGGACTGCCGGCCTCCTAGCGGGGCCGGCTTCTTCTCCGAGCCAGCAACCGGCAACAAAGGATCTCCCCATGAGCCGCTATACCACCACCGTGACGAAAATCGCTTCACGTCACGCTGACCCAGACGCCACTATCGGCTATGACCGCCCTCTGCAGACGTTCTTTCTTCAGGCTTTCGCCACTTCCGATGGCGAGGATCTCGAACTTTGGCTTGGTACGGAATTTCAGGAATTCGAAACGCTTGCAGCCTTGCGCGCTGCAGCTGTCAGTCAAGGCTTTGATTTCGTGCCGCTCGCATCGGGTATTTTTCACCGGCTGCTGGACGATCATAGCCGTGAAGCAATCCGACCGGTCAGTGAAACGATCGTTCAGGATCTGCTGAACAATGCTGCTCCCTGCTGAGCCGCATATTTCGAAACATAACAGCCCGGCCACAAGCCGGGCTATTTTTATGCCTGCTCACAAGATCACTTGTTCAGCGCGTCCTTGAGGGCCTTGGCCGGCGTGAAGGCGAGCTTTTTAGCAGCCGCCACCTTGATCGTCGCGCCTGTGGCCGGATTGCGAGCTTCGCGTTCCGGCGTGTTTTTGATTTTAAACTTGCCGAACCCCGGAAGGCTCGTTTCATTGCCGGCAATCGCTGCATCGGTGATCGAAGCAATCACCGCTTCGACAATCGCCTTGCCCTGTGCTTTGGTTAGCCCGTGCTCACCTGCGATCTTGTCGGCGATTTCGTTTGTCGTCGTCATTTTTTCTCTCCGCATCGAAGTTGATCCGAAATCCCTGACAGGTGGATGTCGGCCTGTCATTGACGCGATGGCGAAGAAGCGTTCAGCAACCCCGGATTTCCACAGTTTCCAACCGGTCGATAGCCTTTCTGACGTTCCCTGCGGGCGAGATCCAGGAAATGCATCGCAGCCTCACGCTCGGTTGCGAACACCTCGGTCTTTTCGCCGCCGCGCGATCCGATCCGGCCCCAGCGGCGCACCACGGCGATCTCTCCGAACAGGGTCGGCTGCATGGAGAGGGCATAATACCGTGCCATGTTTTTCGTCGCGTCGATGCGCTGGCAATAGAGCCGGAAGGGGTAAGTCGCCATGGGCGAACGATGACGAAGAGACGCCAGCGCGTCCAACGACAGTTATGAATCGGTGGAGGCGCTTCGATTCACGACTTTGATGAATGCTGGCGATCATTGAGGAGACGCCATAGAAGTCGCTTTCCATCAACGGGTAGACGGCAATGGACGACGCATTCACGATCGACAACCGCGGAGATTTCGGCCTATGGGCGATCGAGGCCGCCAAGCAGATCGTCGGCGAACAGGGGTTCGAGCTGGCGAAAGCCGCGCGGGACGGCACCGAGGGAGAACTTCGTGACGCGGGAAACGCCCTCGGGCAGGCAATCACCAATGCGCTCCTGGAGGTCTATGACGGGTTGCTGGACAGTGCCGAGGACGAATAGGCTGACGGCCTAGGCCGGCAGCGGCGGCATGTCACCCTCGGTGACCCGCCAGATCCAGGATCCAAGATCCGGCCGCGCGTCGATCATCTCGCCCAGGGCTGCCTGGAAGTCATCGCCGGCATCCGGTGGGACGATATAAAGCGCGCAGGGCAGGGGCCTTGCTTCGGGCAGGATCGCATTTGCGAGCGGGTGAATGCGCGGGAGATCGAACCTCAACCCCTTTACCGACTTGGAGCGCAGGCGGCCGAGGCGACCGACCAGCAGCTGTTCATAGGCGCTCTCGATCGGCAGCCAGTGTTCGGTCACCGCCATCAGGGCAATCTCGTTGACGGTGGCAATGCCGGCTGGCGTGCCCCCGATCGTCATGATCGCCATCAGATGCGATGTCTCGGTGCTCTGCCACAGCATCAGTTCCGTTTCAAACCGCCGTTGCAGGGACCGCCAAGCGGGCTCTTCGAGATAGAGCCGGAAGCCCGGCATGTGTTTGATCACGACCTGACGGCCGTTGCGCACCCCCGCGAACTCCTTGATCTCCCCAACCAGCACCATCAGCTTTTTCGAACCGGCTGCTGCCTGGAAGAGGCCGGTAAGCTTTTGGGCCCGGCGCTGTTCGATCGCCGCCCTGTCACTGGCGCGGAACGGTTCGGGAATGAGCAGCCTGTCGGCCAGTACCTGCCCACGAACCTCCATCAGCCGAGCGGCTTCGCTCAGATGCTGATAGACCTGCCACCAGTGCCGTTTGCCTGTCCAATGCGACGTCCATTCCGTCAGCCCGCTCTCATGCCAGAGGAAATGCAGTAGCCCGCGCACGGACAATTTTTTGGTCTCGTTTCTCACGCTGTCGGCTGGCGCGGCGCTCTCGTTTGATCTTGCGACCGCGCCGCGTTTCGACAGTGAGAAATCCAGCGTTAGCGATGCGGTGCCGGCAGTCGGATCGAACTTGATCGCGCCCCCCATCAACGGTCCAAGGCCTGACAATTCGTAGGGCGGTTCGTATGAAGGGCAGGCCGGATCGTGTTTGCCGCCCGAGAGCGGCATGCGTTTGATCACCAGCTGGTCACCGATATTGGCCACATACATCGGGACCGGCGGTTCGCAGCAGAGACAAAGCGGACGGACCTTTCCACGATAGGCATCGGTTAGCTGGTCTTGAATGCCTTCCTCACCCTCTTCGCAGACTGTGCGATCGAGCAGAAAGCGCCTCATGCGAACAGCTCCGGCCGCGCGTGAGGCGACGGCGAATATGGGTGCCACACGCGAGAAAAAACAGTCTGTTCAGATCGGCCGATTGTGCCGGACGGGCAAAGCCAGCTCAAGGCCGCGCGGCCCCTCCAAATTTCTCGTCCCTGCGTTTCACTCCGCTCCGACAAATTCTAATCTAGCCCCTCAACCGAACAGAAGGCCTGGAAATATGAACGTGCCCAGCCAGAGGCCACGGATTGCCGTCGGCCGTCTATATCACGAGTCCAATCGCCTCAATCCGCAACCGGCAACCGCCGACCAGTTCGAGATACAAAGGGGCGAAGCGGTGTTTGAATGTGCCGGCTCGACATTGGGCGGCATCATCCGGTACCTCAGGCAAGCGAACGTCGAGATTCTGCCGCTGATCTCTGTTTCAGGCCCGCCAAGCGGTCTCGTCGACCACGAGTTCTATCAAGCGATCCGCAAGGAACTGGTCGAGCGGATCCAGGCGTCGCACCCTGATGCAATCATCCTTGATCTGCACGGCGCGGCGGCTTCGACCGAACTCGCCGACCTGGAAGGAGATCTGCTGGCCTATCTCAGGCGACATGTCGGCCCCTTAGTGCCAATCGGAATCGGTCTCGACCTGCACGCGCACCTGACCGACTCGATGCTGGAAAACACTGACATCTGCATTGCATGCAAGGAAAATCCGCACTCGGACGTCGTCGAATGCGGCATGCGAGCCGCGGAACTGACCCTGCAGGTTTTGAGGGGCGACTTGCGACCGGTCGTGATCAGTGCCCGGGTGCCGATGATCCTGCCAGGCGCCGGCGAAACCGCAAGTGGGCCGCTTGGCGAGATCCACGACAGGGCTCGAGAGCTTGCAGCCGGAACAAGCGGCATTGTCGATATCTCCATCTACAACGTCTTCCGCTATGCGGACGATTACAATATCGGGCAGGTGGTAACGGTCATGACTGATGGAGCCGTTTCGCTCGCCTCGGAGGTGGCCAAGGAGCTCGCATGGGCGTTCTGGGACAACCGGGAACGTTTCGTCGATGATCTTTTCGAGATACGGGATGCCTTCGAGATCGTGCGATCGCAACCGGCCAACCGCCCGTATGTCATGGCCGACATGGGTGACCGGATCTTGGCTGGCGCGCCCGGTGACAGCACCGTTTTGCTGGCGGAGGTGCTGGACCATTTCGCTGAGCTTAGAGGTGCCTTGACCATCACCGATGCCGTCAGCGTAAAACACGCACAGGATGCTGGATTGGGCGCCACGGTCACGCTCGACGTCGGCGGACAGATTTCGCCGGGACTATCGTCGCGCAGGATCACCGGGAAAGTGATCCACCTGAGCGACGGCGCATATACGCTCGCCGGGCCGTTCCATGGTGGGGAGGCAAGCTCCCTTGGGAGCGCAGCTGTCGTTCTGGTCGAGGAACGGGTGTTCGTGCTTCTCACCACCAAACCTGCCTTTAGTCACGACCCGGCCGTGTTCACGAGCCAGGGCATTAATCTGAAGTCCGTCGATTTCGTGGTGGTGAAGTCGGGCTATCACTTCACGATGAATTTCAAGGGGATCGCGACGCCGCTCCTCGTGTCGACGCCCGGTGTCGGCTACTACCGGAAGGGGATCTTCCGTTACGACAAATCACGCTTTTGGCCAGAGCATGACATCGACCTCAAAGCCATCGAGACAAAAGCTTTTGGGGGCAGATCTATTTCGCCATGATCAGCAGATCTGGGGGGTGACGCTTGGGACCGCCATCCCTTTTGCAAGGTGAATTTTGGATAGCTGAAAATAGTCAGTCGTCCCTCTCTCTACCACTCGCCGTTAACAGCCAAGCTACCGCCGCCCCAAGCAGCATGACACCGACGATGGCTCCGGTTGCTGCCGAAGGGTTCCTATAGGCAGCCTTGCCAAGGCCGAAACTTTCCGTTTGGAATTGCCGTGCGAACTGGCGGGCCTTAGGAGCGATGTATGTCGCAGCACTTCCCGCTGCGTCGCCAGCGTGCCCAGCGAGCATCGTGCGGAGATCGGCAAGCTGCTTGCCGATGCGGTCAATCTCGGAAATGTAGTCGCGCTTCATCACTATCTCCGATCATCCCGGTCGCGATCATATTCCCGGTCGCTCCCACGGTCGCGGCTGAAGCCGCGTCCCGATTCGCCGTCGGCCGAAGATGACGTTTGGAGCCTGTCGAGGATCTGCACCAATGCGTCGGCGCACTCTTTTGTAGAATCTGAATCAGCGCAGCGCAGGTCGACCCGGGTCCGACCATTCTCGACTTGGATGCGGGCTCCACGTTCTGATGGCGGTGGGCGGTGGCTCATACCCGGTCCTGGTCCACGTGGACCAGGAGGTGGTGGTGGCGGATTGTCTGCTGTTACTTCCGGGGGTGCCTTCGGCAGCGGGGAAGTGTCGGCCGGCGGAGACTGAGCGAAAGCGGCAGTAGCGGAGAGTCCGACGAGCAGCGCCGTCAGTCGGATATAGTTTCGCATGGGATTGCCTCTGATTTCTAGCGCAGATAGAACGTCGGACGGATGCCATCGTTCCGCCAGCAGATATTAAGGTGGATCAAAGTCGATCACCGGGACGGGCTATGCCTCCGTCCGTCACTCAACGATCCTAACCACCACGAAGGTCTTGGGGTCGATAATCAGCCGCTTCTGATTGACGATCGCGAAGGCGAAGTTCGGCGTATCCGGGATAGGTGACAGCACGAGGTTGTTTGGTATCGGCTGGCCAACGGCGATCTTCTCGCTGACCTGGACAGGATTGGCCGGCATGGGTTGCCTGCTGACAAAATCCACCGCCTTGTCGGGTGGAGCCGCCGTAGGTTGCTGAGCAAACGCGCCACCGGCTACTGCAACAAGGGCGGCGGCGAGGATAAAGTTTTTCATGACTATGCCTCTCCCTTGATTGATCCACCGCTCCGAATCTTCGGCACATCAATATGGACGTCAGGGTTAGAAAGGAACGGGACAATCTCTGCTTCGTTCCGCTTCAGTTCAATTGAGCCGACTTATGGGCCGCCTCAAATTTCTCGCGTGCTTCATCAGGGGATTTCCGACCATCGAGGGCGGCCAGGGCGCTGTTCTCAGCCGCTGACCATTCTTCATTTTTCCGATGCGGCCATCCGTGCATCAAGAATTGGTGCGCCTCGAGCGGCCCGGCTATCAGCTGTCCTGCAGCTCGAACTGATTCCTCCCACTTCAGCGTCAACATATTAGATCCTCCTAAAGAGGAAATAGCGCAGCCGGAGAGTAAGGCAAAATGGTCGGCTACGGCCGGACGACGTTTTGGTGCGTCGGAAGCGCTCATTCAGGAACCAAAATCGAGTCGCTCGGTGCAGTTTTTGGGCAACATCCATGCGTCGCCCGAGTAAATATTACCGTAGTCCGAAGAAGCCGAGAATAAAGAGGACGATAACGACGGCTCCGACAAGCCATACGATGCTATTCATGGTGTCACCTACTGGTGGGTCTGATTTCAGATCCGGTTGGATCGCCAACAGAATGCCGTTGTCCGCTATTACGTTCCGAAAGACGTAGGTCTAGATCCAAATCGTTAGCCGGCCTCCAGTTCTTCTTCAATCGGCCTGGCCGGCGGCTTTTGGGTTGATTCCACAAGGCGATGTGCCTGGCATTGGGGAAACTGTTGCTCCCGTACGGGTGCATGACTCCCAAGATGCCATGAATACCTGCCGTTTTTCCCGTGCGGCCGGGCACGATGATGACACCACCCAACGAGAATAGGATCCTGAAGGAAGCAGTGTGCCGGGGCATCTTGTCAGGGAAACGCTGGCCTTCACTATGAAGCCAGAGGGCGTGGCTGATCTGAAGCTGAAAAGCAGTGCATCTTGAGCTAGTTGGATGGCGCAGGCGCGGCCGGATTTTGGCGGTCACGAGCTGAAGGGGTGGGATGGTCACCGACCGAACTCATTTGAGCTTGGTCGATCACCGCCGTGACAATCCCCACGACGAGAACCAAGCCTGCCACGATCACGATCAGCATTCGCCTGCTCATGTATTTCTCCTGCATGCTTAATCGACAAGACGAACACGAGTTGGGGGAAATTGTTCCGCTTGATGTTGCCGCACCAACAGGAGTGGTGTTGCTCATTAGTTCGTGTTGCGTTCTTTCGGAGCCCGACTTTTTACTGATGCAAAACTGGAGCCGACGAAAGAACCGCAGCCGCGACATGAGCAGCGAGGGCGGAACGGAAGAAGCTTTAGCGAACTCAAATCGGCGGCGGAGGTCTCTTACTCGCGATAAAGACAAGTAGTCCAACGGCAAACCGAGCGGTGTCCTATCGCAATAATACTTGGAACGGCAGTGGGTTCCGGTCGCGGCCACTCCCTCTCAAGGCGTGCCATTCTCTACAGCCAGGGCCAGCCAAGAAACAGATAACCGATATCGTGGACCAGCTTCAGGCTACGAACAGGACGCAGACCCGGTAATGATGTGGCTGGAACCGCAAACTAAAATATTAAACACGCCGACAAGCGATCGCGGAAAATCACCTGCCGACAATCGATCTTAGGCGAGCTCTATCGGCCGAAGTCGCAGACCGGTTGATGATAGTCCGACCGCGCCCGTCTCGCATGACATAGCGTCCGTTGAAAAGCTCTTCTTCGATGCCACCTTTATGGCGGACCCCGATCGAGGTTTCTGGCCCGCCAACGAACGCACCCGATCCCGTGGTTGAGCTGTTGCTTGAAGACGACGAGGATCTTCCAGAGTTGCCATTCGCGCTACCAGTTCCGTTCCCTCCAGCGTTGTCGTTTCCATTCCCCCCGCCGTTGCCGTTGCCTCCACTATTTCCACCCCCATTGCCACCACCGTTGCCGCCACCTTGCTGGCCTTGTGCCTTCGTCTCGATCGAAAGCAGAGCCGCTGCGCCACATGCAACTCGAATTGCAGTGAGAGCAAGCGGTGAGGAAAGCGTCTTGGTCAAAAGCTGCCTTCGAGAGAGCAAGAAGTCCTCCTGGTGTCGCCTTTGCCACGCCTATCCTGCCGCCACCATAGACTAGGCGTGGGTCAATCTTTGGCACATTTTGAACTATCCGGCTGCTGCACCAATAGCTACAACTCCTCCAGCGAGGATGATGATCGCGAACAGTAGCCACCGCGCTTGATAAACACTTTGATCCATTTCAGCCTCCAGGTCTTCGAACGTTGCTGCAAATCTCCCGGGGAGGCGCCAGTTCCCGTCGTAGGACCGAATTCATCGTCCCTCAGGACCTTAGTCCTGTGACCACCGGGCGAAGGTCGTATTGAGATCGTACTGAAGGCCCAACGAGGAACATCGGGAGATTAGATCTGTTCAAGATCCCAGACGACTTCCACGGGAGGTCCAGGAGGTTGACATGAACTTGATGCGCCCAGTGACTTTGAGGACTCATCTTGCGGTGAAGTTGACCGCTATGAGGATCGCAAAGGGCGCGTTCGCTCTCCCGCTGATCCTGCTCATGTGCATCGGAATCAAAGCCTTGGCAGCCGAGCCGAGCCTGTTGGTCGATGCCCATGTCTGGACCAGACATCCGGATGGCAGCTCACCGAGCCGCTCCGCCGAAACCAGTGCCCACCAAGAGGCACCGGCAGCGAGAATTGAACCAGGTGCAGATGCAGCCCAGGCCCTTATCCTCCTAGTTTCGCAATGATACCTGCAAGGGCTTCGACAGCCGACGATCGAACGAAGACGGGCAGTACAGACGAGGCCAGCGCCAACGGCGCCGCACCACGCGGATCCCACGGGGCCACCTGCCGTCGCCGGGTGAATGCAGCACGTGGTATCGCGGCATTCCGGCAGGTCAACAGCCGCCGCACCGTTGCCAGGCTTTCCTGCGCGGGTTCCGGTAGCACCTCCTCCCGGTGATCGACAGATTTCAGGATTTCGTCGTCAGTGCCAAGTCCTCAGGAATATAGACGCGGGCAGGGGAGTTTTTGGAGGAGTCGTTGAGCACGACAAGGGCCACGACCATTCCCACCATGGCCATCAAGACCATCAGGACGGGGGTGCTGCTACGACAGCTTCTAGGCTGATTGTATATCATGACCGATCCAAGACGGTCGGGCGTGAATGCCACGCCCGACCAGAATAATTCAGTTGATGACCTGGATGACCTTCCGCGAGGAAGGCTCGACGATCACGCGCTGCTCGTTCACGACTGCGTAGGCATATTTCGGATTGTCCGGCACTGCCTTCACCACGACAGTGGGAGGCAACGGCTGCCCGACGACCACTTTCTCCTTCACCACAACCCGTTCCGTCGGTGGGGGCAAGTCGCGGACATATGTGACGACCGTCGGCGGCGGCGGATCGATCGCTGTGCCTGCGACCGCGCCGACTACGCCACCGACCGCAGCCCCGACCGGACCACCGACGATAGCGCCGGTTACTGCACCGCCAGCCGCACCGTTGACAGTGGACGACTGAGCAAAGGCTGTTCCGCCTGCCAGCGCGAACATGGCCGTCGCCAGGATGAGTTGCTTCTTCATTGGGATTTCCTCCTTGGTTGCTGCGGCCGAAGCCGTGAGCCATCAACGTTGGCTCGCACACGACGTTCCTCCCTCGGGACTTCGGTCCAAGCGCCATAGGCCTTTATGCCCAATGCTGGGGAGGAGGGTTGGGCCCTAGGTCCCAGAGCTGTCGGACCGAAGTCCGAGCCCTGGAACACGATGAGCCTTCCATGGTTGTTCCAACACCTCGCGAGGCGAGTGCGGGAACCAGGAAAAGAAGGATAACATGATGAAAAAGTACGTGATTTTCGCAGCAGCAGGCCTAGCCGCCATGGCAGGATCTTTCGCCGCTTCAGCACAGACCGTCGTCATCGCCCCGGAGCAGGAAACGGTGATCAAGGAGTACGTCACCAAACAGAAGGTGAAGTCCGTGGATGTTCCGAATGTCACCGTCAGCGTCGGTGCATCGCTACCTGAAACGGTCGAACTCCACACGGTCGACGTCCCGGACGTGAAGTACCGCTATGCCGTCGTCGGCGGCAAAACCGTCCTGGTTGAGCCGAGCACCCGCAAGGTCGTGCACGTCATCAACTGATCGCCTTGGAAAATTTTCGCGTCCTATAGTCGTCGGACATGTGGACGCCGCAAACCTGAAACGGAGAATCAACATGAGACTCTTTGATAGGAAAGCCCTCCTCGTCGCCCTGCTTGCAGGCTCCACACTTTCGCTTCCCGCACTCGCCCAGAATTCGTCGGGCGGCTCTGCCGATCCGAGGCTCCTTCCCAAGGAGGGAACCTCCAAACAGGGCTCGGCCTCCGGTAGCCAAGGTACCAAGGCCACCACTCCAGAGGCTGGCGCCTCGGGCCAGTCGGCAGGCAGCAACAGCCCGGAGGCAAAGCAGCCGGCGCAGGATCAGGCCCAGTCGGAACAGCTCCGCAAGCCCGGTGAAGCAGGTAGCGGCGCGTCGAAGGACGGCCAGAGTGCTGCCACCAAGGACAGCCAGAGCAAGACTGGCACCGACGCGGCCCAGACGGATGATCAGAAAAAGAAGATGAATCAGGACGCCGCCGCCGGTTCGGCCACTGATCAGACAAAGCAGTCGGCCCAGGGCTCCGGCACTTCGACCGAAAAGAAGGATATGAACGCGGCCGGCAGCACCACTCAACCAAACGCCGACACCAACACAAATACAGCGACCGGTACCCAGCAACGCCAGTCGAGCGAGACCGACGCGGCCTCGGCTAACCGGCCCTCGAACGAAGTCACCGGCAGCATCAATATCTCGACCGAGCAGAAGACCGAAATTCGAAACGTCATCGTGCAGAACAAGGTCGAGCCGATCAAGCCGAGCTTCAGCGTATCGGTCGGCGTGGCAGTCCCAAAAACGGTGGAACTGCACCCGCTTCCGCCGAGGGTCGTCGAGATTCTCCCGGCCTATCGCTCGTACCGCTACTTCGTGCTTGCCGACAATCGCATCGTGATCGTCGAGCCGGATACCTACGAGATCGTCTACATTCTCGTGGTCTGACTTCGGTCGCCACGTCTGGAGGGAGCGCCGCGGGGAGGGTAGCGGCGCTCCTTCTTGTCATCAGTCAGGGGCGATGGAGCCCTGTATCGAGCACGGCTTCGGGATCAAACAACAGGCCCGAGACAAGGTGGCGAGCCTCTTGGTGAACGCCAGCCGGTGTAAAGGAAGGCGTCGAAAGCCGAATTCGATCGCGGCTTCAAGACTTTCTCCGGCGATCCCCTTGCCGGAGGAAAACCCGAACAGGCAGGCACCGACCTCGACATCATTTTCGTCATATCGCGCAGTCCGGCGCGACCAACGAAGGTCAGGTCACCGTTCGGTTCACGGAGATAAAGCATCCAGAAGCCATAACCATAGCGATCCCACTCATCGAGATAGAGAGCGAGACGAACATTAGATTCGGCCGGCGTCAGCGGTTTGCCCTGCATGATAAGTTCGACGACAAGCGGATCGGTATGAAGGCGGTGCAGCGCGCCGCCTTCGCGGGCGGTCACCGGCCGCATGAACAGCCGTTCAGTCTCAAGGTTCATCGGCTGCGACCTCTTCTTTTAACACGCGGCGAGGAACAGTCGGTTGGCGCGGACGTTCAGTCAGATCTTGATCTGTCGGAGCGACCATGCCTTCTTTGCCTATTTCTGGAACGCCAGACCTTGAACCTCGCAAGGGTAGCCCGAGCCCTCGGCTGCCTGAGGAGGAATTTAAGCGGCGTTTCCTCAACCAGTTCCAGGATCCTGCCTATGAGCCGCTTTCTGCCGAACTTATCAAAATCACCGAGGCGGCTTGGGACGCCTATGAACACTCCCGCAAGAGCCCGAAGACGCGCAAGGCCGGCCAGGAATTCGCCGATCCCGAATATGATCTAGCCGTTGATTGGTTGGCTGCGCGACAAGCCATCCAGGAAGCGCAGCGTCGGCATGAAGATCCGAACGGCCCGATCCGCTTCCTGCTGATCAACGGGTCATCGCGTAGCGAACATACCTGTCCAGGCGAGCTTTCGAAAAGCTTCCGGATGGTGGAAGCCGCCCGGGAGGTCTTGGAGCAGGATCCGCGGGTTAATGTGGAAATACTCGATCTCAGCCGGCTGGCCTCCGAATATGGTCGACAGATCCACCCGTGCAAAGCCTGCTTTTCCACCTCCGCCGCTCTCTGCCATTGGCCCTGCTCGTGTTATCCCAACTATTCGCTTGGCCAAATCCATGACTGGATGAACGACATCTATCCGCTTTGGGTCGAAGCGCACGGCATCATGATAGTCACGCCGGTGAACTGGTACCAGACGTCCTCACCATTGAAGCTCATGATCGACCGCCTCGTCTGCGCCGACGGCGGCAATCCGGACCCGACATCAACGCATGGCAAGCATGCCAAGGAAGCGAAAGAAATAGAGATGAAGGGCTGGGACTATCCGCGACATCTGGAAGGCCGCTTCTTCTCGGTGATCGTCCACGGTGATACGGAAGGGGCGGAGAACGTTCGCCGATCGGTTTCCGACTGGTTGAGGTCGATGGACCTGGAGCCGGCCGGGGCGCTGGCCGAGGTCGATCGCTACATCGGCTACTGGGAGCCTTATGCGACCAGCCATACGGCCTATGACAGGGATCAGCCTGTTCAGGAGGAAGTGCGAAACGCAGCCCGGACGCTCTACCAAGCAGCCGTTGCCAAGCGGCAGGGACTGCAGGTCGCAGCCGGCTTAGACCTGACGCAGCCTCGGCAGAAGTAAGATGCTGGTTGAGGCGACATAAGCTCATGGAACTTTCGACGGTCGCGCAGGTTCATTTCGCCGCATACTGCGACGGGCTGCTTTCCAACAAGAATGTCCGAGCCTTCTATCGACTGTCCCTGACAATCATGCTCACCGCGCAACCAACGCGCTCTGGGCGTATCGTCTTCAGACGATCCAACGATTGGTTGCCTGTCTTTACGAGCACGAAGCGCCAACGAAGCCAAGCACTGGATCGACGAGGCCGGGCAAAAGGCGTTTCTCGTTTCGGGCGATATTTTGGGGACGCTCAATACTGCTGCAGGATTATCGAGACGGCGCGTGCGGAAACCGGCAGTGCCATCATCAACAAGGCTTAGATCAATGCCGACAGAGCTAGCCCGCACCTCCTAGCTTACCTCGTGCAAATAGATTCGGTGCAAACGCGACCGACAGGCGCCAGGTCACGCGATCCTTCTCGGCCAGCTAGTCCGGGCGCTGCTGCCGTCCGTGATGGTGTCCCTGGCAGTGTTATAGCTTGGTTGATCAACGAGCGTGCCGGTCCGGGGGTGGTCAGCTTGCCGCCGCAGGCTGAGGGCCTGCCTCCTATTTTCAGTCGATCTGGCCCGGCATCATAGTTCAACGACGATTGCAACTGGATGCCAACATTGTTCCTACCTGGCTGTTCGGTTTGCCTACCAGACCGTGCTATTGATTTCGTTCTTCAAGAATCTCGTCATTGATGTCACGGCCGCGCGCGAACACGCCGAGAATGAACACCTCGTCGCCGCGTACCGAAAATGCAATGCTGACGTTGCGTCGGTAGCCGATGATCCTCAGGCCGGGGATGGCGCTTTCCCGCACGGTGCCGCGCTCAGGAAAGGTGTCGAGCCCTTCGATGTATGTGATCACAGCGTCGACATATTCTCCAGCGACGCGTGTACCCGCGTCCACGGCTATATCGGCGTAAAGCTTGTCGAGTTCCGCCTCCGCCTTGGGATGGTAGATAATCCGGTAGGCCATGTCCTACTTGGCTTCCGCCGCATGTTGTCGACGCTTGGCCTCAAAGCGGGCACGCACGGTTTTTGCCGGAATGCCTATGGAAGGATTATGCGTCAGCTCGTCATAACGCCCCGGAATTTCTTCATTGAGCCACCGCTCACGCGCGGTCTCATGGTCTTCCAGCAGCCGCAGACCGGCGCGGACGACCTCGCTGGCGTTGTTATAGCGGCCGGATTCCAGCTGCTTTTTCACAAATTCCTCGTAATGGTTTCCAAGCGCGACGTTTGGCATGGCATCCCTTTCGTTACTGTCCAGTATGGGGCAAGCATCAGTGGATGGCAATAGATGTCAAACTTTGACCGATGTAGCCAATGCTCTCTCCGTGAAATCGGGCAGGAGGAGAGTACGAGGGGAGGGGCACGGGCTCTCCTCGCGCGGACGCGATCCGGGTCGAACCCGGCCGCGTCAGCCTTAGCCACCATGCGAAGTCCCCCGGCACCGAGTTCCGGGCTGCTCCAGTGGAACGTTGCCTTGTTCACTCGGCCTGCTTCATCCCCGGCAACACGCAACTGGGAAGGAAGCCAACCCTTGCCCGGCAATTGCTTTCGGCCTCCGCGGCGGCCTCGGCTTTCGGGGCATTTTCAATCACCAGCGCCACCTGCAACGGCAACAGGCGGCCAGCACTTCGGCAATGCCTTCGGTGGACAAGCGGTTGAAGGGGCTGGAGCCTCGACCTACGACCAACAGTCCGCAACTTGGCGGCAATGCCGCTAAGATGAAGGCATCGGAAACGTGGCTGGTCGTTGGATCTCATAGAAACGAAAGGCCGTCCCAAGATGTTCGGTCATGCCGACGAACGAAAATCCCAACCGCAGCATGGCCTTCTGAGACCGGATGTTCGTCGGCCTGACGACGCAGACCAGCCGGCGCAGAGGAAGACGTCGAAAGCCGAACTCGATCGCGGCTCCAAGACTTTCTCTGGCGATCCCCTTGCCGGAGGAAAACCCGAAGAGACAGACACCCACCTCGACATCGTTTTCGTCATATCGGCGCAGTCCGGCGCGACCAACGAAGGTCAGGTCGCCGTTCGGCTCACGGAGATAAAGTATCCAGAAGCCATAGCCATAGCGATCCCATTCATCGAGATAGAGATCGAGACGAGCGTCAGATTCTGCCCGCGTCAGCGGTTTGCCCTGCATGATAAGTTTTACGACAAGCGGATCGGTATGAAGGCGGTGCAGCGCGTCGCCGTCGCGGGCGGTCACCGGCCGCATGAACAGCCGTTCGGTTTCAAGGTTCATCGGCTGCGACCTCTTTTCTCGCATGGGCTCTCGCGACCACCGCGCACAGGGCGTCTTCGAAGACTGCAGCAAGCATACTGATGTCCGTCGGCGTCATCGGAGTCGAAATCGCCCCAAGGCCGACTTGCGAAATCAGAACACCGCGATCACGCATGTGCCTGATAACGTCGGCGAGCGTAACTGAATGGCGCGAGGCGAGATGGGCGTCGGCATAACTTGAGATTTCGCGGGCACCGATGAAGATGCGAAACAGCGATCCGGCGCCGGTGACCGCGCCGGTCACGCCCGCGCTTCGAAACGCATCGGCGAGCACGTGTCGCGCATCGTCACCGAGTTGATTGATGCGCTGAAACTCGTCCTTCGTCATCGCGGCCATCGCAGCCAGGCCCGCAACCATGGTCATCGGATTGGCCGTGAACGTGCCTGAATGCGCGACATGCGGTCCTTTGCCCGATGGCGCAAACACCTTCATCACATCGCTGCCGCCCGCGACCGCACCGATGGGAAGACCGCCGCCGATGATTTTGCCGGAGGCGGTTATATCGGGCTTGATCGAGCTTTCGCCGAAGGCCCCGGTGTATCCGAGCCTGAAGCTCAATACCTCGTCAGAGATCAGAAGAGCGGATCGGGCTGACGTCCATCGTCTCAGATAGGCAAGATATTCCGGAGTGATTTGAACGAGGCCCGCACGAGAGGGCAGGGGGTCGATCAGCACCGCAGCGAGATCGCATCCGGCAGCGGAGAGGATGCGATCGCTATTTTCGATGTCGTTGAAGGGGATCGCGACCGTCTGCTGCGTGAGCGAAGCGACTATTCCGTCGTGCTCAAGGCTGCAGCCCCCACAGCCATCGGTCCAGCGGATTGGCGGGGCGGAGACGTTGATTTCGATCGGGTCGTAGTTCCCGTGATAGGCGCCCTCGCATTTTGCCACAAGCGTCCGGCCGGTCAATGCCCTTGCAGCCTTGATGGCCATCATCACCGCTTCGGAACCGGTGTTGGTGAAGCGCACTTGCTCGAAATGCGCTACCCGGTCGCAAAGAAGCTCCGCGAGTTCAATCTCGGGAAATGTTGGGTTCGCAAAGCTCAAGCCCTTCATCAATTGCGCCAGCAATGCGCTTGTAACGTCGGCATGACCATAACCGTGGATCAGCGCGGTGAAGTTGTTCTGAAAGTCGAGATAGCGGTTGCCATCCACGTCCGTGACATAGGCTCCCTCACCTGATGCAAGATAGATAGGATATGGCGTGGCAAATGCTGAGCTTCGTGTATTTCCCATGGGCATGACGCGTCGCGCCCGCCGGTTTGCTGCCGCGGAGACGTCGGTGATCAGCATGGACGCGGTCCCGATCCGTCGGCCGCAGGTCCGTCGATAATGGACCTAAGTTCGCGGCCTAACCAATCGACTTCTGCGGCAAGATGGCTGGCCGTCGGGCAAACGCGTAGACCCGCTCTTCCCTCGGCCACCGTCGGGAAAAAGATCGCGGACGTATAGAGGCCACGGTCGAGCAACTGGCGCGCCGCTGAAATAGCTGCACGCTCGTCTCCGAGCATGATGGTGCGGATCGGAAAGGGCAGGGAAGTCTGCTCGGTTTCGATCATGGCATCGAACTGTTTGATCCGCTCTCCCAATGCAATCTGGCGATCGAGGAGCTCCTGGGTGCGGTGAAGATTGGCCGATGCGATCGCGCCCCCGACGCCGGCAAGATTAACGGGGACCGAAAAGGCGAATGCCAGCGCGAACCGCCGAAAGAGGTCTTCCTGGCGTTGCGACCCGAGCATGAGCAGTGCGCCTGAGGCGCCAAAACCCTTGCCAAGCGACGCGGCAATGATGGTGCGATCGCCGAATTCCTCGCCGATGGACGATCGGGCATAGCCTTCCCCTCGGAAACCGAAAAGCGATATGCCGTGGGCATCATCGATGTAGAGGAATAATCCGTATTGCCGTTGCAGCCTGAGCAGTTCCTCGATCGGGGCTGCGCCTCCCATGGAATAGAGACCATCGCAGACAAAGGCCACGATCGGGTTTGCCCGACAGATCTGCTCGAGCATATCGACATCATTGTGATCGATGGTGAGCACCGTGGTCTCGGCAGCGACGAGCGGCTTGTGGACCGCCAGCGTCGCGTGGACCAGCCGGTCGAAAACGACAAGCGGTTTCTCCCCTCCGGTCAGGTAACCGGAAGCCAGGATCGGCATGGCACTCAGATTGGCGGCAAGCACTGTCGAGAACGTGATGACATGCGCCTGAAACAGATCGGAAAGGTTCTCCTCAAGGTCAGCGAGCAGCCCGAAATTGAGGCGCGTGCGTGCGCAGGACCAGTGCAGGGAGCCATAATCCGCGATCGCTTCGATGGCCCCTGCGATGATGGCTGGGTGATTGTCGAGACCAAGGTAGGAACAGCGGACGAAGTCGACGACTTCGCGGGTGCCACTCTGCCGATCCTTAACATGGACGAGGCGTCGTTCAACCGACTTCGCGCTCAGTCCCATCACACCTGCATCAAACGCAAGAGCGAAGATGGGGTCGGCGCGTTCGATGATACGTTGGGTATTCCGCATCGATCGCGGTTTGGCTGCAGAGGTCCGACTGTCTTTCGTCATGGCACCCTCCCAATATCAAGCCAGGATGGGCGCGGAACCCCAATATTGCAAACGATATCAAAGATGTAGAGGCGATATATCGACGAGATTGAGAGCGCGTCTGTGAGCTGGCCGGCGCGAACTCAGATCGCATTCGGACCTGCGCAAATCCGCACAAGATCTGCAAGGATCGTCCGAAGCTCCGGCCACGGCGCTTCCTGGAGGGCAGAGCCTGGATCCTCCATTTCCAGGAGTGAATGCAGCTTCACCGCGACGCCGGCGACAGATCGAGGCGCCGCACTCCACAATTCCTTTGCCAACGCTTCCTCGACATCTGCGATTTCCTCCTCGGCCTTTTTCGCCTTGGTATATCCGACCCGCTTGTCCGCCGCCTTCCATTCGCTCCGGCGGGCCACCAATGCGGCCCTTGCTTGCCGCCGCATTTCATCCTGATCAGCTCGCCGAAAGACGGTCGATCTCCCGACCGCAATAGGCCCAAAGGAAACCACAGTCTTCCGAGTAAGGGACTTTCCTGCGAGGGAGATGCATCATCTGGCTGACAAGGAGGCCCAAAGCAGCCGTTCCCCAACGCGAATCTCGATGTCGGTTTTGGCCGAAAGTCGTCATGGCAGGATAGACTGTAGGCGATCATCTGCTTCCCGGCAAACAACTGCTTTCCGCCAGCACCTGAGTGTCGAACCAAGCAAGAGAGCGACCGTCCCTCGATCGAACTTCAAGCTGTGCGATCGGTGCGCCTTTCTCCCTGTCGACGAGTAAAGACCGCTTTTCGCCGGGAGCGAACAGGTGGTCCTCACCCCATTGACGGAGCGCTACGATCACTGGGAACAAGCCGCGCCCTTTCGCCGTAAGAATGTATTCCCGATAGGCGGTCCCATCTGAGGCTGGCGCGGTTTCGAAAATCCCCCGTTCCACGAGGTCGCGCAATCGCGTCGCCAGCACCCCTTTGCCTATGCCCAGTCCTGACTGAAACTCGCCGAACCGTCGCGAGCCGTCGAAGGCGTCGCGGATGATCAGCAGGGACCACCAGTCGCCGATTACATCGAGCGAGCGGGCTACCGGGCATCCAGCATTCCACTGGCTGACACGTTTCACCATCGGTGATCTCCCTCGGGTTAAACTGGTTCTAACTTAGAACTAGAATCAAACCAGGCCAAGTGGTCTCAACAAGGAATTGGAACGAGAACACGAGGAACCCAATGGAGGCCAGGTCAACCCGTTTTGCTCAAGAGACGCAAAGAGACGGCTTGTCGGGAGTACAGTCACTCGTCATGGCGGCGGCGGCGGGCCTCAGCGTGGCCAACGTGTATTATGCCCAGCCATTGCTTGACCTCATGGCGAAGGACCTCGCCATTTCGCCAGCGGCCATCGGTCTCATCGTCACGCTAACCCAGGTCGGCTACGGGTTGGGCTTGATCTTCGTCGTGCCGATCAGCGACCTTGTGGATCGGCGAAGCCTCATCAAGGTCCAAGGACTGCTGGCGGCTATCGCTCTCGTGGTCGTGGCGACTGCAGGGTCGAAAATGATCCTTCTCCTCGGCATGGCCGTTGTGGGGCTGCTGGCGGTCCTGGTGCAGATACTTGTCGCCCATGCGGCGGCCCTGGCTACGGCGGCCCAGCGGGGCAGGGTCGTCGGCATGGTCACCAGCGGCGTCGTCACCGGCATCCTAGCTGCGCGTTCGGTAGCCGGTGTGGTTGCTGATGTCGGCGGATGGCGGACAGTGTATATGGCCTCTGCGCTATCCATGGTCGTCATGGTCGGAGTCCTGAATTCTGTGCTGCCCAAGCATTCCGCAGGGCCAGGTTCCGGAACTTATGTCGATGCGCTTATCTCTATCCCGCGCACGTTCCTGCGCGAACCGGTCCTGCTTCTTAGAGGGGCCCTCGCGCTCCTCATCTTTGCGTCCTTCAGCACGTTCTGGACAGCCTTGGTCCTGCCGCTCAGTGCATCGCCGTTTTTGTATTCGCATACCAGGATTGGTCTCTTCGGTCTTGTCGGACTGGCCGGAGCGATTGCCGCGACCTATGCCGGAAGACTTGCTGATCGCGGCCATGGCAAATGGACGACGGGGGTCTCTCTGGTGCTCTTGCTGGCATCCTGGGGGCTGATCGCTCTCCTTCCGTCTTCCATTCCGCTGATGCTGGCAGGCGTGCTGTTGCTCGACTTGGGAGTCCAAGCCGTCCACGTCGCCAATCTCAGCGTTGTAGTGTCTCTGCATCCACAACGGAGCGGTCAGCTGATCGGCGGCTATATGATGTTCTACTCCATCGGCAGCGCCATCGGGGCGATCGGGGGAACGTCCGCCTACGGATGGTTCGGCTGGCCGGGAGTCTGCTTGATGGGAGGAGCCTTCAGCTTCTGTGCGCTCGCCTTGTGGGTCGCCACGCGGCTGACGGCAGCTGCCGATCGATAACCTGTTCTCGCGCCTGCCTCTTGAGGAAGTCGCCGACAAGACTGTTTTGCTGAACCTATGTCAGGGTCAAGTGGCGGATGCAGGCGGAACCGTTCCATCCGGTGTAAGGCCGTCGACTGCATTGGGCAGGTTCTCGGAGAGGCGCTTTAAGATTTCCTCTTCCGACATGCCGGTTCGCGTGGCGATGTCTCGCAGGACATCTGGTCCCAGCGCTGAAGCGAGCTCGCTATCATTGATCGGATCGTTCGCCCCGGGCTTGACCCATGAATCAGCTTTCTTCTCCTGCCCGGCCTGTCGGATTTGGTCGAGGAGGTCGCTCAAGCCGCCGTTAAGTATCGACCCGATGCTACCACCACTGACCAAGCTTCCAAGTCCGCCTGTCCGCAACCTGTTAAGAATGTCGTCGATACCGCCATCCGATCCCGGGGCTGCATTCGCCGCGCTTCCCTGCGTCGCTCCACCCGGCGACGTCCGTTGGCGCTCGGCTGCGCCCTTTAGGATTTCGGCGATCCGGTCGCGGTTCTGATATCCCGCGACTGCGAGGACGGCGAGAAGCGCTTTGAGTGGTCCGCTGGGCATGTCTGGTCTCCTTGATCTCGGCGATAAACGAGCGATCTTGGCTGTGGTTCCGCATGAGGCTTCCTGATGAACCAGAAACCATCTTGCTCCAGGGCGTACATGACGTCCTTGACCATTTTGTAGATGGCCGAGGATGGTCCTCGCTACCTGATCCCCATGAAACGTCTCTGGCAGGTGTTGGAACAAGGCACCCCTTGGTCGACGTGCGTGTCTCCGTGCCGTTGTCGGTCTTGGCATCCTCGGCAGCCGCACTACCTCCGTCGAAAAACGGGAGAAAGCGATGAAAGTCCAGAAATTCAATGTCGGGGACGCGAACCTGGTCAGGTCTCCGGGACAGGATGCCGATATCTTCGTTGGAAACCTGATCGACGAGAAGAACGGCGGGCCCATCACCATCGGCTACGGCCGGTACGCTCCGGGTCAGACCCTCACAGAAACCATAGCGGTCGATGACGTCATGATCGTTCTGGAAGGACGGCTTGCGGTCTCGACGGGCGCTGGCACCGTCACGGCGGGTCCGGGCGAGATCGTCTACATGCCCAAGGGGGAGGCGGTGACGATTACGACCGAGGGGGAGGGTGCGCTCACGGCTTACGTGACATATCCCCACTGGGCAGAGGTTCACGACTAGAACTATTGGTTCAGCCATTGCCGACGAACTGAGGAGCGCTTCCGATGAAGCGCCGCCCCCGGCACCATTTCGGCGAAACCTGTTCCCGCGATGAAAGGCACCGCGGCTTGAGATCTTCCCGTATATCCTGGAGCAGACCGACGAACGCGAAATCAGTCACCGTCATCACGGCGCGACCACATGCCAACCGCTCGCGCACCTCGACGCCGATCCGGAGAACCTCCGACGACCGCAGTCCCGAGGTCTCAACCTCCTCCATAATGTCCGTCGCGGCATAGCGTCCGCCGCAATACGAGGCAATCGCGTCATTGGTCGCGAAGTCGAGGAGCGTGAATACGAAAGTGTGAGCGTCGGCGTCATGCGAAATGCCCGTACGACAATCGTAGTCGTGACCGATCGACGCTGCCTTCCCGCCTCTGACGATCCCATAATAATTGTACCAGTGGCCAGATCGGGTGAGGTACTCGGCTTTCCATACAGCTTGGTCAAATTGAGCGGCACCTTCCGCGATATCGCAGAGGTCCTGGATCGTATCGAAGAATTCCGAGCGAAAGTCGTCCATTGATACTCCGCGCTCTACTCGAGCGCCGATTTGATACGGCGGATGTAGTCGGGCTTCTGCATTCGCCCTTCTTCCGCGAGCCTGATCTCGGTCTCTGTCAGGCCGGTCGCGATAGCGAGTTCGCTCACGCTGTAACCCTTTGCCAGGCGGGCGTTCAGGAGGCCGCCGGCGGTCTGCGCGGGTCTGTCCGATATGATGCTGTGGGTGCTAGAGATGTCCATGGAAACTCCATCATTTGGCGAGATGAAGAACTGCGATCATCGGCAGAGGTTCCGGCAGATCAGCCACGATATCGAAGACAGTGGCGTTGGAATGGGACGGGAGTGTCGGCCTAGACCGATCTGACTTATTCACTGCGCCAGCGTCCCCGGTGAATGGGCCGCATTATTCACAGGCTGTCATGGAAAGGAGGGTATGTTCTGTGGATATGCTGTGTACGTGCGCTGCTTGTTCCGCCTGCTTATGAAGGGCGGTAACGCGAAAGAAGCCCGGCCAATCGATGCCGGGCCTTGGGTTTGCCACATCTCCTGGGAGATGTGCTTGTATATGCCCAAATCAGTTTCCTGGCCAGCCGGAAGCCTGAAAATCATCAATATGCTGCTGGCGATCAAAGGATGAACCTGGTGAATGTCAAAGCTGGCGGTGGCCGCTCTTATCGCCACCATGCGCCGTAGGCGAGCATGGCGAGGACGACCGTGACTAAAAGCGCCGTCTCGACCGTTTCGTTCACATCAGGACCGCCGTGGGAGCGGCCAGATCAGCCCGCGAAAGGTCGTCACCGGAAGGCTAGTCACTGTGTCCGAACCCCAAAATTCGACCGAGGGAAGCGGGTGACTGTCGAGTGTCCTGATCATCGTGGTTCCTCCACACCATCAACCGGGAGAGGAGTGCGATGTTCCTCAAGAAGAGGTCTTTGCTCAGGCTTGCTTGCTATCGTGCGATCCCCGGCCCTTCTAAGTGTGACAGGAGATCGCATCGTCAAGGCAGCTTTCGTGGCTACCCACCAAGGAGGACGCCCGTCACCGCCTTGGAGGAGGGGGAGGGTGCGCCATATCTCCACCTTTCGAAGACCGCGTGGCATTTGGGCCTTCGGCGCAGGGAGGCTGCCCATGATCGGAGAACTCGCTGATACATATCGTGCCTACCTGGATTGCCTCAATCGGCAGGCCTGGGGCCGGACAATGCGCGCGACCGGATCTTCAACGAAACGCTGCTCAGGCGGATCTGGCTTCGCAGCATCGGCATCATTCACCGGTCATCACATGCTCTCGGTCAATTCATCGATCAGCGCCATTGCCCGTTCCAGGCAGATTGCAGCTCCTTCGACGACGGTGGAGCGCGGCCAGTAGATCCCGAAGTCCATTGCGGCGTTGCCTCCAGGCGCTGTAATCACCGCGTGATGATCATTTCGGCTGTAGATCGCGACGCGGTACCCGCGGTATTCCTCGACGTGTATGCGCATCTGCCGTTCTCTCGCTTCGATTGGCCTTGATGACATCAATTCTGGCGGATTTTGTTGCCTCAGCAGCGGTTTAGTATTGGTCACCGTTTGGTACGGTAAAGCCCGCGCGCCGACATGCCTTGTGCTACGCCCGGCACGGTACCAGTGATCTTTCCCCACGGTCTCCAGGCCCCGAATCCCGCCCGCATATCGCCAGATCAAAAGACCCGCGCGGGGGCTCCCCCACGCGGGTCTCATCCTAAAGCTAAGGTTGGGACCAGGCATTTAGGATTCCCGAGCTTGCTCAGCCTCAATCAGGCCGCAATCTCCCGACTTTTCATCTCAGTGACATCAGAGTGCTCAGCAGGCGAGTATCAACCTCGAATTCCGGGCCAGAATGGATCTGAGACCTGTCAATGCCGGCGTCCTTGAGCTGTTCATCGCTCAGCTTCCGAAGGATTTTCTTGGTTCGTGCCCGCCGCACATGCCGGCGGGCCAAGCTAAAATAGAAAGCCGCCTTGCTGGTCAATGGCTCGGCCAGTTCGCGAGCGAGGCTGTTGGTCTCTGGCGTGTTGGAAAGCGTTTCCGACATCGATGGTCTCCCGAAAATTCTTGGCAACTGGAGCGATGCTAAGCGATCCGCTGGTGCCGCTGCGTCATCGGAACCAATGATGCGGGCGCCGATTTTTTGGCGGCACGGCTAAATGACGGTACCGGGAGAGACCAACTTGCAGTGCGCCCTGCGGTTAGACAGGATCAGGCTGGTTTTTGACCGAGAGCCGAAAACGCGGCGGTCGGCCCGCAAGCTCTGATGAAGCAGATCGGCTTTGGAATCCTGTCTTGCGAACACTCGCTTGATGGGTTTCTATCGCTTGGCCGATGCCACAGGCCCGAGATCGAGAATGTTGTCGTAGAGCGCCTGCGCCTCGTGGATGCGACCCTCGGAGCAAGCCGAACGCGCGCGCAGTTGCATCAACGCGGCGTTATGCAGCCGATCCGCAGGCAGGTCCGCGGCCGCTCCGTGATCCTCGATCAGGGTGATGACAGTGATTTCCTTAAGGGCACACTCGCGGGCAAAGGCCCCGGTCTGCACTTGCGTCTTTGCATCCATCGTTGATGCGAGGTAGGCGCCTGCGAGGAAAAAGCCGCCAAAAATCGCTCGCGTGCCTTTTTCTCGAATGCCGGGCCAATCAAAGATATTTCGTTTCATCGCTCATCTCCTCGTCGTGGTGTGCGTGACCCGTTCAGCATTGAAGAATGGGCGACGCCTCCGATCGCCGTTCGGGCAGTTGCGGATGTTAGACAGGTTGCTGCCATCCGCATCATCGGAACCAATGACGCGGGTGCCTATTCTCACGGCGCGGTCATCAAGGGTCTGGTTCGATGGCGATGGCCAGCGGACGCGTGGTGGTGGCTGAGCGGTTTTCCAACGAATCGTCGCTATCGTCGTTGATGGCGGGCAGGGAGTAGGCAAACGGGTCGCGAACACACCGGTGTGCGCGCGCTGCGGTCTGCGCGGTTGGAGACGTCTCGGAAATCAAACAGCCGTCCGCTGCGGAGCCCGGATCGGTGGCGTCGAGTTGTGCAGCAACTGTAGGAGCTTGGCCTGCCGGGACGTGCCTGTTTTGGAGAAGATGTGCTTGAGATGTGTGCGCACGGTCGCCTCGCCGATGCCGAGCAGGTCAGCCGCCTCTTTCCCGCCCAATCCCTGAGCAAGTGCCAGCAGCACGCGAAGCTCGCTGCCGGTCAGCTGGTGAAGCCTTGCAAAGGCTTCACCAGGCATGAGCGGCGCCTGAACTGGATCCTGCATGAACACGGCACACGATGCTGCAAATTGCCCGACGGTGTTGCGGCGCTGACCGCTCTTGACCGGAAGAAAGGTCGCAACATAGCCGGTGCCCTGGGCATTCGGGATGGCCAGGGAATATGCCGTCATGTCGATATCGACGTCATCACGTCCCGCCTGTTCGATTGCCCTAGACAGTACGGTACGCGCCGTCTGATCAACGGGAGAAAGCCGGTTGTTGACGATGCGAATGGAGTTGCCCATTCGGGTCTGGCGCTCGGCGGCGGCGTTCATATAAACGACGCGGCCATCGCGTGCCGTGAGGAAAACACCCGCAACGAGCGAATCGAGCGTCCGTTCGAGCATCTCCGAATTCAGCGTTTTAATATCGAGCGCGTCAGAGATGGCGAGCGCACGGCAGACATGCGGTGAGAGAAGCTTGAATAGGTCGATCTCGCGCTTTTGATAGTGCTCGACCTTCTCGCTTCGGGAGGCATGCATGGAGGCCATGCGGCTCTCGGTCCGCAAAGCGGGGAACCAGATGATATCCTGGATTCCAAAGGGCTTCAGCACGTCGCGAAAGAACCTGGTTTCGGACAATTCGTAGGAGGTCGTGGAGAGGGCGCTGACGTCGCCGACGTTGGATACGAGATCCGCCTCTGCCATCGGGCTTTGCGGGTAGTGCGAAGCCAATTTTTCCAGAAACTCTGGCTGATATCCAAAAACAAACAGCTGGTCATTCTGGGTGTGTTTGAGGTCGTGCACACATATCCCGCCCGCTGAGCTTTCACAGAGATTGGAAATACTTCGAGACGCGCCGGGCCATTGGTGTGGATCAAGAGCGCAATCATAGATCGCTCCGATCGTATCCGATAGCGCCTGCGCCAAGATACCATCTAGGCTAACTGTGTTATGAAAGGGCGTGGGATTGTATTGCAGCATTATTTATGTAGCCTCGGAAAGGAATTACTCTACGAAGAATAGCTCTGGCTTGATACTGCCATGTCCAATGACGTGGGTGATGCCGATTTTGGCGGCGACCGGGTTTTGTCGCCGAATTTGTCCACACGCTGCCGATTTTGTCTAAGTTGGCAGACGATTTACAAGGATGGTGGGGGTGGCGGAGTGATATGGCAGCCTCTTTAGTGAATCCTGCCCTGCTAGGGATGTTCGAGGTTGTCCGTGCGAAGGACCCCGACGATCTCAGCGGCACGATGCGCGTGACCGAACGTGTTGTGAGGTCGAGTCGCGTCTATACTTACCAACTGCGGGATCGCGCGCTTTGGCGCATGCGGTTCGATCAACCGATTTTCACACTCGCCACGCGAGGCGCCGGCTCCATTCTGGCAAGTTATGTCGACAGTAGTTTTGCGACCGACGTCTCCGTCGATGGTGACGAAGGAGATCTGTTTTGTTTCACGACAATGCTCGCAGGCCATATGAGACTGGAACGAGAGGGAAAATCTACGACGGCCAGTAACCATGTCGGACTCGCCTGGAGACCCGATCCGAGCACCCGGCTATTGATTAGCGACGACAACGCGCGAACGAACGTCTTCTTCAAGGCGACGGAATTGGAGAGTGCTCTCGAACACATGCTCGATGACAACTTGCGCCATCCACTTGTCTTCGAAACTCATCTCGATTGGAGGACCGGGCTGACAGCGAGCCTGAAACGTCAGCTTGATTTCGTTATCCAGGAGTTTCAGCAGGAGGACGGCGTGGCAAGCAGCCCGGTCGCGCTTGCATCCCTGACAGACCTGCTTGTCTCGCTGGTCCTTCGCGGCGCTACGCACAACTATACTGATCGGCTGGCTACTGCAGCCGGAAGCGCAGTTCCGGCCTATGTTCGGCGAGCGGAGGATTTTATGCGCGCTCATAGTGCACAGCCTATTCGCATGTCGCATGTCGCCGCCGCAGCTGGATGCAGTTTGCGAACGTTGACTACCGTGTTCCACCATTTCCGTGGCACGACGCCCTTAGGGATGCTGCACTCTATCCGGCTCGATCTGGCGTGTGCTGAGCTCGCGTCGGGTGCATCCGGCGCTTCGGTCAACATGATCGCCCGCCGATACGGTTTCACCAACACGGCACGGTTCGCTGCCTCTTTTCGACGCCGGTTCGGCACGACACCCACCGAAATGGCGCAGCGTGCGTCCATCCGGGGCACGCTTACCCTGCCGATCGCCTAGTGCGGCCCTGGCTCGTCCATAGGATGGAAATGAATAACACCTGCAGCGCAGTCTTTGCCGAGGCGATTCTCGTCACCTTTCAATCCGTCAAACTGCTGCTGTGAGTTCATGCGATGACCGCGACACTGAGGCCAGCCGTCCTCCAGCGAGCAATCTTACGGCGTTCGTCCAATCCAATCTGGGAATAGGTGCGTCTCATTGCGTCTTCCTTGCGATTGATAATCCATTGGCATCATTCGCAAGTCGCACTTCATCCTTGAACCCACCGTTCCCCGTTAGCATCCGCGTTCACCAGTGAGCCACTCCACGAGGTCTCCTTCTCGCTGGTCTTCCGGAAACGCCCGATCCAGGTACAGATCAAGTCTGGTCAGACTTGGGCAGCCTCCGGGCGTTCGCGTTAACTGTTACTTAAGCATCTGCTTGCAGAGCGCCGCCGGTGTGCAATGCTCCCCTGACATGGGGAAACAGAACATGGATATGCGAACTCAGACACCCGATGAACCATACGAACCTCCGCCTGCGCACCGCTTCAAGGTCGAAGCCGCGATGCTGGAGATGATCGAGCGCCTTCAGCAGGAAGGGCTCGGCCGGCAAGAAATCGCCCTGATCCTCGCCGACGCCGCGGATGAGTACGTCATAATCTTGGCTAACATGACGGCTGAGACAGCGTCCGACCAACAGTCGTACCACCTGCACCAATAGGGCAGCCGAGACAAAGAAGCTCCGAGAGGGGCAGCTTGAATGAACTCGAGGGCGGGTTCAATGCAGTGCCGGGGAGTTTCTGAAGATCATCTCATTCTCGGCCGCGCAGAGTTGTCCCGTGATCGCGCCAACCTCGCCGATCACCATGAGAATGGCAGGACTGTTCAGTAGCGTGAGGCAGCGGTCTGTGACTTGCCTGCCGCCCGCAGCACGCCAGCCGTCGGAGACGTTCTGGATCCATCCCCGAATTCCTGCAGGCAGGGAGAGGTCGAACTTTCAATCCTCCAAGCCCTTCATACAACGTCTTTGCTCAACCGGAGCCGACCTTCGATGAGAAGGCCTATGCGGCCGCGGCCGAGGCGGGTCAGCCGGATTGGCAGCCGCTTCTCCTCCAACCGCCGGCGGAGAAGCAGCAGCCGCGTTTCCAGATTATCCTTGAAGTCGGGCAGTTTCAGTGCCGCATCGAGCCGGATTTCGCGGTTGGTGAATTCCAGCCGACCGCTTTGCTGGTGCTGTTCCAGCATCGAGGCGAGCAGCCTGCCCGCGACCCCCTTGATGACGTAATCGCCGTCGATGAAAACGCTGTCATCGAAGCGATGGTGGACAACTTGCACTGTCTTTTCGGACGTCGCAGGGTGGGCCGGGACCGACCGTTGCGGTTCGGTTTCGAGCGAGAGTTTTTCGCTTAGGGCCAGTGCCATGGCTGCCTGCCTGGCAATCATCGAAAGAGCCGCCTCGTCGTCACTGGTGAAGGCGATACGGTCGCGGCTTTCGAGGAAGAGGACGCCGCGCACCGAGCCAGCGGCGACGAGCGGCACGGCAATCTGGCTCATTGCGTCCGCCATGCCGGGAAGCGGGATTGCCCGCGTGCGGTTTTCGTCGGCGGAGGAGCCGCGCACTGCGGCGCCGAAGCGGCGGATGCGGCTCATGTCGCTCAGCTTGACGAGGCGCCCACCGGCGGCGGCTGCGCCGATCACACCTTCGTCGACAGGAATATCCGAGCCGATGCCGGACGGGACATAGCCCATGCTACCGATGGTAATGAGCTGGTTGCGCTCTTCATAAAGTTGCAGCAACAAGCCATGTTCGAAACCGAACTCCGTGCGCAGGCCCTCAAGCATGGCATCGATGATGCCGTCCGCGTCGGTTTCCGCGGCGATCGCCTCGGCAATCCTGGCAGCGCCAATCAACCGGTTCCGTTTTGACTGTGGGAGTTCGGCGGTCAGGACCTGGGAGGGGATCGCCTCAATGCTCACGACCCGGAAGACATCAAGATTGCGAAGCTTCATGATGCCCGCCATGCCGACCTGGGCGCTGCTGGCGTCGATCTGCAGCGCGACGTGCTCGAACAGCGATCCTGCCTCAAGGGTGTGGGCGAAGACCAGTTCCAGCCGGTATTGCGCAGAATTGCGGGCATCCACCAGAAGCAGCATCGCGTGCGGGTTCAGACGGATGTTGGCGGCGGTCTTGGCGAAGAACTGGTTGGAGAGCGCCACATGCCGATCATCGACCAGGGCGACATGCGAGAGATAGGAAATATTCGGCAGCCCGTCGGCATCCGCCGTCGAGATGATCGAGGGGATCACGCCTTCGAAACAGGCTTCGAGATCAGCCAAGGTCAGCCTGATCGGCGTCGGCGTCATGGGGTCGTGCTCCAGATACGTTCCCCGGCGCGCGAGCCGGGCGTCTGGACGAAGACCGAGGCGACACACATCGTGATCAGCATCGGATCGCGGTTCGAAAGCACCGGCATGATCAGTTCCGGCAGCATGCCAAGTCTCATCTGGGTCGAAACGATCGCGACGATGTACTGGGATGAACGCTCCACCTCGCCCGGCTCCGCGGGCCGTATGGTCGCCTGTCCCTTCAGTTGATAAGAGACATAGTCCGATGGCCGGGCGAAAGTGACGGCAATTCTTCCGTTTTCGCGCAAATTTGCGACCGTTTCGGGCCATTGCCAAGCGGACGTCACGAGGTCAATCGTATCGCTTCCGGTGGATATCCATGCGCCCATGGCTCGGCCAATCTCCGGCCGGCGAGCGGCATTCGAACTGCCGATGATCTGCATCACCGGGCTTTCTATGAAGCCTGCGATTTCGTCCCCGAACATCGAACGTCCCCCTTGGACAGGTTCATAGCGCAATTAGGCAGGTTTTAGGATTCCCTCCGCGCGACTTAATGAGCTTTTAGGAAACGACATTCGCGGAACTGGCTAAAGCGCTCCCATCGAACAAGGAGCAAGCTGATGTCCACCAAGAACCATGTCAAAATGCCTGAAAACGCCGTCGCCGTGATTGGTGCCGGTCCCGCCGGCCTCGTCGCCGCGCGCTTCCTCGTCGCCCGCGGGCTGATACCCGTCATCTTCGAGGCCTCGTCCCGCCTCGGTGGCCAATGGAATTCCGCCTCGGCGGCCAGCGCCATCTGGCCCGGCATGCGCACCAATACCAGCCGCGTGATGACCGCCTTTTCCGATCTCGACCACGCCTCGGGAAGCGCCGCCTATCTGCGGCAGGAGGAGATGCTCGATTACCTGGAACGATATGCCTTCACCTTTGGCCTGCTGCCGCATCTGAGACTGAAGACGCGGGTCGAGCGGCTGGAGCGGGATGGCAATGGCTGGCTGATCCGTTCGGCAGAAGACGGGGAGGAGCGTTCCGAAGTCTTCCAGCGGGTGATCATCGCGACTGGGCGGCAGAACGTGCCCGACCTGCCGGCAGTACCGGGTCTCGATGGTTTCGCCGGCGCTCTCGGCGCCGCCCACACCGCCCAGTATAACGGTCCGGAGCGTTATCGTGGGCGCAAGGTGCTTGTCGCCGGCTGCTCGATCAGTGCGTTGGAGATCGCCTCCGACATCGCGCTCGGTGGTGCGGCGCAGGTGGTCTCCACCAGCCGTCGGCAACGCTACATCCTGCCGAAGATCATTGCCGGGGTGCCGACCGACCACGTGATGTTCAATCGGGCCGCCGTGCTGATGGAAGGCGTGTTACCGCCGGACATGCTGGCCGAAGGGCTGACCATGAAGGTCCTGAAGGTGGCGGGTTCTCCGGAGCAATTCGGCGCACGAAAGCCGGAAGGCAACGCCTTTGCAGCGGGCATCTCCCAGTCGCAGGGTTTTCTGCCGGCGGTGGCGGAGGGGCGCATCGATGTGAAGCCCTGGATCGAGCGGGTCGACGGTCACACCGTCTGGTTCCGCGACGGGACGAGCGCCAATGTGGACGCCATCCTTTTCGGTACGGGCTATCGACTGTCGATGCCCTGGCTTTCGGAGGATATCATCCGGACGATCCGTCTCGACGGCTATGGTGCCGATCTTCACGATCACACTTTTCACCCGGACCTGCCGGGGCTCGCCTTCCTCGGCCTGTTCGATCTGGTCGGGCCTGTCTTTCCGGTTCTCGAATTGCAGGCGCGCTGGGTTGCCCAGTGCTTCGGAAGCAAACAGCCGCTTCCGGCGCAGACAGCGATGCATGCCGGGATTGAACGCTGCCGCGCCACGCGCTCAGGTCCGCTCAGCCTGCCGATGCATGTGGCGGCGCTCACCTTCGCCCGCAACGCCGGCGTGGAGCCGGACCTGACGATCTGGCCGGACCTTGAGCGGGCGCTGCTGTTCGGACCGCTTTCGCCGATTTCCTTCCGCCTGCAAGGGCCGGACGCCCTGACGCATGCGCCGGCGAAGACGGAGGTTGCCGCTGCCGCTTTCGGGGCGATCACGACCGGCGATTTCACCGCCGAGGAGGAGAGCATCCGCCAGCTCCTCAAACTCCTCCCGGTTCAGACGGCGGCTTGAACACTTCAACCATTGATTCATCTGATTCAACAAGAAGGGCCATGCTCATGAAATACCTGTATCTTCTCGCGCTGTCGGCGCTGCTCGGCACACCTGCCTTTCCAGAGAGCAAGCAGGCACCTGCACCTTCCGGGACCTACGTGTCCGACCCCGCCCATTCGAGCGTCACCTGGAAGGTCGGTCATTTCGGGCTGTCGAACTATACCGCCCGGTTCACCAAGATGAGCGCCGAACTCCTCTGGGATGCGGAGAACCCGGCGGCTTCAAAGCTCTCGGCGAGTATCGATCCGACCTCGGTACGCACCGATTTCCCGTTTCCCCACGTGGAGGATTTCGACAAGAAGATCGGCAGCGACGTGAACTTTCTGGCGGCGCAGCCGATCAGTTTCGTATCGACCGAGGTTAAAGTGACTGCCGAGAATAAGGGGCAGGTGACCGGCAACCTCACCTTTCGCGGCCAGACCCGACCGGCGACGCTCGACGTGACGTTCAATGGCTCAATGGCCGAACACCCGATGGACAAGGTACCGAAGCTCGGCTTTTCCGCTATTGCCAGGATCAAACGCAGCGAATGGGGCCTCAGCCTTCACGTGCCGGTGGTCAGCGATGAGGTGACGATCCTGATCGAGAGCGAACTCGCACCGCGGAAGAAGGCGACGAACTGAGTGAAGGAAGCGCGGCCGGACCGACCTTGCGCTTGGCCATCAGAAAACACGGATGGCGGATTGACAAAGCATCGACCTGATGTCGGTCTTGTGGTCGGCGCTCGTGAAGCGCTCACCTTCCAGCATACCAAGTGGACCGGCCCATCGAAGGCTTCCTATCCTACAGTGTGTGTTCTGCGGACATCCATAAGTTGTTCGCCGCGTGTTAGCAGTCGCTTTGAGCATCCGACATACGCAGAGGGTCGCACCGTAGGGCAGCTTCGGGACAAACGGGGACGTTCCTGAAAGAGAAGGAACATTCTCTTCAGTTGTCGCTTTGGATTGCTAGAGCATCAATAACGGTTCTACCCCTAGCCGAGATGCCCAACTCAAGACAGGCTCGTTCGCAGCGAGCCTTTTTTTTATTGACGAAGCCTGGTCATTGCTGAGTCTTCGTCCTCTAAGGAACGGCAATGGCGCGTTAACATTCGGCCTGTCTAACACTGGCTTCTTTCCTAAGTTCCGGTCCCCGACCCTGCGTACGGTAGCTGACCTTTGCTGCTCCGCTTGCAGACAATATTGCGAACGAAGCCGTCGTAAGCGCCCCGATCGCAACGCCTGCCGCGTGAGGTCCTCATGGCCTCAGACACGTTTTTACTGACGTCTGGGCCAGCCTCGGTGAGGAGACGGCCTGCCTCCTATTTCCAGTCGATCTGGCCCGGCAAAGGAGTGATCGCCGATGACTATACCAGCGACCCTGGTACATCCACGGCAAGGCAAAACCATGATGGAAAACCTTGGCCCAGACAGAGCCACACTCGCTGAGCGGATACGGGAGTTTTGGGGGGGGGCAACGTCCCTACTCGATCGGCCTTAGCGAATAGCTTGTGCTGCGTCCGCCTGCCTCGTCCCGTACGGGGATGCCGCGCCGGACAAGATCGGTTATGTCGCGAAGCGCTGTGTCGGGTGAAGATTTGGTGACCTTGGCCCACTTTGATGAAGTGAGCTTGCCTTCGAAGCCTTCCAGCAGCCTGGTGAGCACAAGGCGTTGCCGTTCGTTCAGCGTCTCGCCCCTGATCGCCTCCCAGAAGCGCGCCTTTCCTAGAATAATTGCGAGCACGTCTTCCGCGCCGCCGATCGCGCGGCCCAGGCAAGCCAGGAACCATTCTAGCCAAGGTGTGATGTCGAGATCGCCTTTCTGGGTCGCCTTCAGAATGTCGTAGTACGCTTTGCGTTCGACGCGAATTTGCGCGGACATGCTGTAGAAGCGCTGAGGACTTCGCTCCGAGCGCGCTAGCGCCAAGTCCGCGATCGCGCGTGCGATTCGGCCGTTGCCGTCTTCAAACGGGTGGATCGTGACGAACCAGAGGTGGGCGAGTGCTGCTTTCACGACGGGATCGAGCGGCGTGTCTTTCTCGAACCATTCAAGAAATCCTGCCATCTCTGCATCGAGTCTCCCCGCACCGGGCGCTTCGAAGTGAACGCGCTCGCGCCCGATCGGGCCTGAGATCACCTGCATAGCGGCAGCACGCTCGTCCCTCCACGCGCCGACAACGATCCTTGTCATGCCGCTCCGGCCTGTCGGGAAGAGCGCTGCATGCCACGCGAATATCCGATCATCGGTCAAGGGTTTCGCGAAGTTTTGCGTGGCATCAAGCATCAGCTCGACCACGCCTTCAACGTTGCGGTCGGTGGGTGCGAGCCCGCCGATGTCGATCCCGAGGCGGCGCGCGATGGATGATCGAACCTGCTCTTTGTCGAGGATTTCACCTTCGATCTCGCTGGATTTGAGAACATCCTGCGTAAGCGTCGCAAGGACCGCCTCCGTTCGCAGATCGAACCCAAGCGCTTCCATGCGCCCGATAAACCGGCCCTGCCGGTGCCTGGCCTCGCCGAGTAACCTCGCAAGGCGCGCCTCGTCCCAACGCAACTGCGGCCAGTCCTTTCGCTCATGGATATATGTGGCCAATCCCGCGCCGCGTGACACAACGCTAATCGCCGCATGTTCTGCGGGGATTAAGCCTATATTCGCCGCAAACCCCGATATGAGCACTTAAGTCGCTTAACCAAGCGCCGCGACCTCGACCAGCCCTTGCCTCCGCTCGCAGCTTCCTCCGAGATCATCTGACGGCTATAGCCGATATATCGACAGGATTGAGAGGTCGTTTATGAGCTGGCCAGCGCAAACTCAGATCGCATTCGGACCTGCGCAAATCCGCACAAGATCGGCCAGGATCGTCCGAAGCTCCGGCCACGGCGCTTCCTGGAGGGCAGAGCGTGGATCCTCGATTTCCAGGAGGGAGTGCAGCTTCACCGCGACGCCGGCGACAGATTGAGGAGCCGCGCTCCACATTTCCTTTGCCAACGCCTCCTCGACATCCGCGATTTCCTCCTCGGCTTTTTTCGCCCTCGTATATCCCATCCGCTTGTCCGCGGCCTTCCATTCGCTCCGGCGGGCCGTCAGTGCAGCCCTTGCTTGCCGCCGCATTTCAGCCTGATCCCCGTTCGGCAAAAGACGGTCGATCTCCCGACCGGAATAGGCCCAGATGAAACCACAGTCTTCGAAGAGCAGGACTCTCGTGCGGGGGAAACTACCGAATTCTCGGAGCAACTCCGTTTCAAGCTTTTGCTGCCGGCGGCAGGCTTCCCCGCAGAGCCTGTGGGCAACCAGCCAATCTCTCCAAAGTGATACCACCGGATCGTCTTGCTCCGACCTCTCCGTCCCCACCATTGCACCTGCCGGGGCGGGCGCCGCTGCAATCGAAGCCGCAACGCGTGCAAGGAAATTTCTGCGCGTGGTTTCGGGGGAGACATCCTTATTCCCGGAGGAGGCCATTGGGACCGCCTCCGATCAAAACAAGACCCGTGAGCATCGCTTCCAGTTCGGCCCTCGGTAATTTTCGGCGGGTGATTGCAGACAAAGTTCTGCTATTCTCAGAATCAGCCATGATCCAAGCTCCAGACAGCTAGACGTGGTCAGGCTGCACTTAGTGTTAGAGCACCGAGTGCAGCCGCAAGCCGCGTGCCTTCCGGCACGCGTCTTCTAGATACCACCAAAACTGAAGATGATCAATTTGAAATCAGATGATAAAATCGAAATCACCGGGGCGCAGATTAGAGCTGCCCGCGCGTTCACTCGCTGGAGTGCGAAAGAGCTCGCGATGGCCTCAGGGCTCGGAGTCGCTACAATCAGCCGAGCGGAGACCCACAACGGCATCCCCTCGATAACGTCGGCAAACCTCAGGGCAATTAGATCTGCTTTTGAAAGAGCGGGGGTACATTTTACCTCCGGCCCCAATGGTGAGACTGGTCTCAGCTTCAAGCCCGAAGACCGCTGACCGCGCTTCTGATGCGCCCGGTCGATACCGATAGAAATAGCTTTGGATTCACGAGAGGGCCGCAGAGGTGAAAGTGATATCCTCCGGTCGGCCCCGGACTTAGCCGGTCACCAGGAGCCCGGCGGGTGCCAAGCCAATAAAGAATACAGCCGTCGATACATCGTGAGCTATGCAAAGTCGCGTAACAGATATTATGGAACTTTTTGCGCGACCCAAGCGCAAAAATAGCGCGTGTTTGGCATCCTAACGTTGGGTGGCGATCTCCGTGTCGTGCGCGCCATTGAGGTTCCGCTGAGCGCGCTTTGTCGGCACATCAGAGTGACAACTGGTCGAAAGCAAACGATTTGGTCAGCTTCTCAAATAAATCGACACCAGCTTGCGCGCACGCGCTATCTTCCGCAGGTGTGCCGGAACTCAGGCCGATGCCGCCCACAACTTCGCCGCCGACGATTATTGGAAGGCCGCCGGCCACCACGACAAGACGACCGCCAATTGCCGAATTAATGCCATAAGCGGGAGTTCCGGGCTGACTGGCAAATCCGTAACTTTCAGTTGTTCTTCTGGCGCCTGCTGCCGTGAAGGCCTTGTCCTGCGCGATGACCGTGCTGGCAACCTTGCCTCCATCCATTCGCTCAAAGGCAACGAGTTGTCCCGATTCGTCAGTGACCGCTATGCACATCGGCACCCTGATCTGCTCCGCTTTTGCCCGTGCGCCAGCGATAAGGACGCGGGCGTCGTCCAGGCTCACTCGGTTGATCCTCAGCATAATTCGTCCTCCAGGGAGCGGGTAGTTAAAGACCGGCTTCGATAGAGCGGGCACGCTTGAAGGAAGGTTCTACAGCTATTCCGCTAGGTCCGCTCAACCTTCGACCAATCGGCCGCGCATCTTGCAAGTGAACAAGATTGGGAGTTCGTCATTATTCCGTAGATTGCTTTGCGTGCAGATGGTCGATCCAGATTTTTCACGATGTGGAACGAGCGTGCCACCGCTCGTTTTTTCAAGACCCGTTGTAGAGGCGCGGCTCCCTGCAGATGTTGCTTTTTCCGGTCTCGTCTGCCGTTGTTAAGATCTACTACTCGGCAGTTCTAGGTTTCAGCTCGATCCGGCGGCAATGCAGGACCGGCTCGGTATAACCGTTTGGCTGCTCGCGCCCCTTGAGCACCAGATCGAGCGCGGCCTGGAAGGCGACGGAACCGTCGAAATCCCTGGCCATCGGGATGTAGAGCGGGTCGCCGGCATTCTGGCCATCGACGACTCCCGCCATACGCTTCACGGAAGCCGCCAATCGGGGCATTCCGCTCCCTGAGGTGATGGAGCCGTCACGGCAAAGCTCGGTGCAGCAAGCATTAGGTACTGCAACAACGCAACACGGCGTAGCGGCAGGGCAACGCGGTTTATCCCACTGGTGAAAAATCCCTTGCAATTCTGGAGCGCAGATCCATAATTGCAAGGATGATCGAACGCAGAATTGAAACCAAACTTCTGGATCTCCTTGACGACAGCGCTGCTGTCGCCCTGCTCGGCCCTCGTCAGGTCGGTAAGACGACGCTGGCCATCGATATCGGCAAAACTCGCCCCTCCATCTATCTCGATTTGGAATCGGAGACCGATCGAGCTAAGCTGTCGGAACCGGAGCTTTACCTAGCAAGTCATGACGACAAGCTAGTCATTCTCGATGAGGTTCACCGTTTGCCGAACGTATTCCAAGCCCTACGTGGCTTGATCGATCGCAACCGGAGGGCCGGACGCCGCGCTGGCCAGTTCCTGCTGCTCGGTTCGGCTTCCATCGATCTTCTGAAACAGTCTGGTGAGACGCTCGCCGGCCGCATAGCCTATCTTGAAATGCAGCCTGTCGACGCATTGGAAGTGTCGGCAGACGCCCTCGATACGCTTTGGCTGCGAGGCGGCTTTCCCGATAGTTTCCTTGCTTCCAGTGACCGTGGGAGCATGCGCTGGAGGCAGGATTTCATTCGCACCTATCTCGAACGAGATATTCCGCTTCTGGGGCCGCGCATTCCCGCCGAAACGCTGAGACGGTTCTGGACCATGCTGTCACACCACCAGTCCGGACTCCTCAACGCAGCCGAACTCGCCCGTTCCCTTGGAGTCGATGGCAAGACCGTTGCTTCCTATCTCGATCTACTCGTCGACCTGCTTCTCGTGCGCCGCCTCGAACCTTGGCATGCCAATGTTGGTAAGCGGCTGGTCAAATCACCAAAAGTCTATGTAAGGGACAGCGGCATTGCTCATGCGCTTCTTGGACTTGGAAGCGCCGAACAATTGCTCGGACATCCAATCGTCGGCTCCAGTTGGGAAGGCTTCGTGATCGAAACACTGATCGCCACATCGCCAGACGGCACAGCGGCCAACTTCTACCGTACAGCGGCCGGCGCCGAAATCGATCTGCTGCTGACCCCTCCAGGCCAAAGGCCCTGGGCAATAGAGATCAAGCGAAGTCTGTCGCCCAAGCTCGAAAAGGGTTTTTACCTCGCTTGCGAAGATCTCCAGCCGCAAAAACGCATCGTTGTCTATCCCGGTGGAGAGGCCTTTCCTCTCCCAAACGACGTGACCGCGATGTCGCTCTCGGCCGCCGGCCGCCTTTTGCTTGACCGATAGCAGGATGCTCGTCCGGCGAACAGCGTGATCCTCCACCGCACCAGGCCCCCCACATGATCTCTGTCGAGGTTGATCGGTGTGACCCGAGCCATTTGCGGTCGATCTGCGATACGATCGATACGTCCGTGCCGCAAGGCAGGCGTCAGACCTTTGCAAGGCCGGTTTGGGCAGATCGGCCACAAGAACCGCTCGTGGGGTTCCTTGCTCGATCAAATCTGCTGGCAAAGATTTACAGGCATTCGCTCCGAATATGTCGGTGGCGACCTGCCGTATTCAGGTGCTATACGGAGCTTCCGGGCTGACGTCACCAGTCCTAGGACGACCACGCTTTCCTGCTGCGGAGGTGAAGCCACTCCCCTTCTCGGGCACTAGGACGAACCGACAGTCATCGCAACCAAATTATAGTTGCGACGAGGCAGCTCTAATAAAGATCCTCTGAGGTATCTGCCTTATTGAGACGTCGGACCCGGCAACGGGCTTGGCCAGGATGGATCTCCGCTCGCGTTGGACCTTCGCGGACTCTGACGTCGCAAGACGCTCCTACCTTTACGTCCGCCTCCTTTATTTGCAGAGTATCAGCGGCATTCGACCGGAATAGGATTGCTTCGACATCAGCCACCTCAAGCAGTGTTCATCGCCAAAACCCTGACAGCTGTCAGGGTTTTACTTTATTCAGCATCGACCTCACGACCACCGCAGCAGCCATAAACGGCACGAGGATGTCGTCTCTCCGTCGGGGGCCTTCCCACAATCACCGCCCGCCGCGGAACCTTCGCGGCCGTGTCTTGTTCGCTGATCCGGCGGAGAGCAGCCCAGTACTGGATTCACTCTCGCAATCATCCGGGGCCGCTTCACTTGCTGAAGAAGGACTGCAGATAGGAGAGACCGATGCGCGCTTTAGTCTGGCACGGAAAGGAAGACATCCGGTGCGATACCGTATCTGACCCCGAAATCGAGCATCCGCGCGATGCGATCATGAAGGTGACGAGCTGCGCAATCTGCGGCTCCGACCTTCACCTGTTTCACAATTTCATCCCGGCCATGATGCCGGGTGACATCATGGGGCACGAGATGATGGGCGAAGTGGTCGAGACGGGCTCGGAGATCAACGGCAGCCTCAAGAAGGGCGATCGGATCGTCGTCCCCTTCACCATCACCTGCGGCGAATGCGACCAGTGCAAGCGCGGCAACTTTTCTGTCTGCGAGCGCACTAACCGCAAGAAGGATTTGGCCGACAAGGCGTTCGGCCACACCACCGCCGGCCTCTTCGGCTACACGCATCTGACCGGCGGCTACCCTGGCGGTCAGGCCGAATATCTGAGGGTGCCGTTCGCGGACAAGACGCATATCAAGGTTCCCGACAGCCTCACAGATGAGCAAGTGCTTTTCCTCGGCGATATTTTCCCGACAGGCTGGCAGGCTGCTGCCCAGTGCGACATCGAGCCCACGGACACGGTGGTTGTCTGGGGCTGCGGTCCGGTCGGGCAGATGACGATCCGCAGCGCCGTGCTTCTGGGTGCCAGGCAGGTGGTTGCGATCGATTGCATTCCCGAGCGTCTTTCCATGGCAGAAGCTGGCGGCGCGATCACCATCAACTTCAAGGACGAAAGCGTCGTCGAGCGGTTGAACGAGCTGACCGATGGCAAAGGACCGGAAAAATGCATCGATGCGGTGGGGCTCGAAAGCCATGTCTCGATGCGTCAGCCTGATACCCTCCTGGATCGCGCCAAGCAGGTCGTGATGTTGGAGAACGACCGTCCGCATGTTCTGCGCGAGATGATCTATGTCTGCCGCCCGGGCGGCATCATCTCGGTTCCAGGCGTCTATAGCGGTCTCGTGGACAAGATTCCGATGGGCATGGCCATGAACAAGGGCCTTACCTTCCGCATGGGCCAGACCCATGTGAAGCGCTGGACCGACGACCTGTTGCGCCGCATCGAGGACGGCCAGATCGATCCGTCCTTCGTCATCACCCACACCGTCGGGCTCGAAGAGGGTCCGGAAATGTACAAGGTGTTCCGCGACAAGCAGGACAGCTGCATCAAGGTTGTTCTGAAACCGTAACGGTAGGGTTTGAACATGTCTTTTCTCACCAACATGATCCGCTCGGAAGGTGATCCGAAGGTGCTGCGCCCAGGCCGCAGTTCGCTCAGCTCCTCCGATCGGCTGGCGCGCAATCTTGGCTGGTTCAGCATCGGTCTCGGCCTGGCCGAGATCTTTGCGGCTGGAAAGATCACGACTGCACTCGGAATGCGCGGCAAGGAAAACCTTGTTCGAGCCTTCGGCGCGCGTGAAATCGGCTCTGGCTTTATGACGCTGTCGGTGGACAAGCAGGCAGGGCTTGCAAGCCGGATAGCCGGGGACGCACTGGACATCGCAACCCTGGCCACGGCTCTGCGGCCTGACAACCGCAAGCGGGACAACGCCGCGTTGGCGCTGGCTATGGTCGCCGGTGTCACCTTTCTCGACATCATCGCAACGGGCGTAAGCTACGCCCGCCATACCAGGCGACAGCGCCAGGTTCGCAACTATGAAGACCGCAGCGGCTTTCCAAAAGGCGTCGAGGCTTCGCGTGGCGCCGCCCGTAAACGGCTGGCGGATTTAAGGTCAGCGCCCGGGAAAGCGACCGGCACCTCCGAACAGCCTGCCAGCGCTGGTGGGTGATCAAGGCCCCATCAGGGCGCCAACAGCGAGCCATGGCTTGATCGCCTTCCAACCAAGCAGGCGACGACGGTCGCAAATACACCTCACCGGTCGCGGTCAACTAGGCTCCAGAGAGATAGCACTGTCAGGAGCCGCAATTGATCGGCTTGCATCGACTATGCCGTCATCTCCGGGATTCCCAAACCGCCATTTCCGCGTGGCAGTTTCTCAGGCCCCTAAAGGGCGGGCTGGTGAACCGCCGAGTACGTTCATAAAGCCGAACAAGGTCGGTTCGACCCAAGGAACCGAAGCTAGACCAAATGCGTGCCTTCCTACGGCTTCGTGAGCGCGGACGGCACATTTAGGGTTCCTTCGTCCTGTTTTATCCAACTCCCAAAATGGATTCTCGTTCGCCTGCGTTTCTCACTCGTCGTAAGCGTCCTCCATTGCCTGCATCTCGAACGCCGCTCAGACGGCAATGGTTGCCATCCTGAGGTGCTTCAAGCTGATCACGGCCCGACCCAAAGATCTGGCGCCAGAGCCTCGACGCTCCTAATCCCGGAGAACTCTTCAACGCGTGGTGCAACGTCTGCCAATTTGCTGGCGTTGAGAAGAGGACTGGACAAGCCAAGGCTTGGCTGTGGACTTCTGTTATGGGCTTGATGGCCTCGCCGCTTCAAGCGCTGCATCGAGTGCTGACTGAGGGATGTCGGCTTCAGGCATCCCTACGTGCGCCAAGGCGTTCCGAACGCCATCAATGCCGTGTTTCGCGGCGATATCCGTCAGCGCCGAGCGCCATCGGGAAAGCCCATCGCCCGCGTCGTCAGATCCTGTAACAGACCGATCTTCAAGGCCTGATGCGATCATCGGTGCAGCTTCGGTACCCCAACGGCTCAAACCATAGTCCAGTGCTTCCGCTTCGGTCATACCGCAAAACGTAAATCTGCTCCCATCCGTCGTAAAAACGGCAAGGTTCCCATTGGGCTGTTTCAAGAAATAGGATGACACGGAACGCCTCACGCAAGGACCGGAGAAAGACGATTTTCTGTCGCGACAAGAAAGCTGGAGCTATCCTGTGCTAGCCCCTACCCCACCGCGCCCGATGACATGGCCCCCAGATGGTTCCAATCACTTGGGCCGGGCTGGTTCGAGCACTAAGGACGATGTTGCCGCTGCCGTACGCTCGCATTGCTATGGTCATCTTTCGGTTATTACAGACTGACCTCACTCTTTCAACTGATCAAGGTTCGGGTACGGCCCTCGCTGTATTCGAAAAAAGTGGCACGGCAGTCCGGGGCATGGACCGGCCGCGCTTTCATCCGCGGCGGTCGGGCCAATCTCCGGCAGGCCCTCTTTAAAGGAAAAAAGATGCCATTCCAACTGACGAAGCTGGAGTATCCTTGCTGGTCAAGGCAAGGGCGGCTCCTATCTTCTGCCGTGCCCGAGCAGCGCGTTTGCCAGGTCAATGAGTTTTCGCATCATTCCAAACAAATCCCGGGGACCTGCACTAGCTCTACCTCCTCCCTTGGTTCCGGGCTGGAGATAAAAGCTTCGTCTGTCAATAATCGTTCCTTTTCAGCTAGTTAGCTCCGTGGTCAGCTGACCACTCAGCGCTTGAGCAGATTTAAAGCGACTTGCCCGAGATGCCGCCCTTTAATCAGAGCTCAAACGGCTATCCAGCCTTTAGGCCAACCTGGCCGTTTACCTTCAGCAATGCCATTATCATCGGACCAAGCGAGAACTCCCCGAGCTCGGTACGCCGCGTCAGATCTCTTAGATACCCTCCAGCAGAATTGATGAAATTCGCTCTTTCCAGAATGCAAGCAATCGCTGCTGCCGCATTCTCCGGCCCCATCGCTCCACACGCGTCCTCACTGGACAGGCCCCGATGGGTTCGAGGATTCGCCAAAAATAAGCTGCCCGGTCGCCTCGACCACGAGGCCGCTCAAATGGTCGCTGATCATTACCTTGGTGCCACGGTGCATCGCGGTGATTTCATTGGACGTGCCGATAGTCAGATCGGCCTGTGCCTGGCTATTTGCCATCGGCCACGCCGAGAAATCGTAAAACGGGCGCATGACGTCGCTGGCCTGCATGGCGGTGATTTTGCGGAAGACATCATCCATGGTGACGCCGTCCGCCAGAAGGCGCTGGCATGCCAGCCACTGCTCCTCTGCCCATCGCCCGCCGTTCTCCTTCCTTAACGCAAGCAGCAGCGGGATCAGCGGCAGCTCAATCCCGGTGAATACGTCGGAGGAATTCGTGCGGATTTCGGGACAGCTATAGACCGTAGCCTTTACACCCGTGGCCCACGCATCCTCCGCGATACGCTCAAGCGCCATCTTGGCGTAGCCCTGGGTATAATTCGTGTAGGTCTGCCAGCGATAGCTCCCGTCGATGAGAACTGCCGATCCGTGGTAGCCGTAGGCCGTATACCGGACCTGCCCACCTGATGCCTCGACACGCTCACGGATGGCCGCACTAAAGTCGATGAGGTGTCGGTAGGTGTTTGCGGAGACGTCATCGAAATTCTGAGGATGAGCTTGCCCATATCGCTGTCGAGCAGCGCCTGCGACGAGATATGACGGCTTCCGCGTCCCTTGTAGATTCGATTGGCGACGACGAGAAATATCTTCGCCTTCGGGATGCCTCCAGCCATCGTGTGGGCAAAGAATACATTCCGGCCGCCCACAATCATGCCATCGAGGATGGCCATGACCTCGAAAAGTGGTGTTGTGAACCGCTTGGTGGCAATCGCCCGGCATTGCGAGACGTAATCCCCGTCAAGCTTTTCCTGCTGCCAGTTCTCGAGCGCATTGCAGCAAGCAGATCGGTCGGCGTCGGACCGCCTTCGGGCGCGTCGAGATCGAAACCTGCCATCAAGGGAATGTTGATGATCCTGCCACCCAGCCGGGACTCGGCCGCTGACAACTCCTCGGCGTTAAGCGGACGCAAGAAGTTGTTCTCGTCGCGCCGTCCAACGGTCATGCCGACGATGTCCATGCCAGCCTTGCGGGCTTCGTCCAGCAAGCCTGTGGCATATCCGCGTCCGAAAAGCTCACCGAATAGGACGAAAACGTCGCCCTTTCGGAAGACGGTATTTTCGGACAGGTGGTTCAATGCGACCGGGTTTTCCATACGTTCGCTCTTTGGTTACATGTCGCCGAGCGAGACTCGAGCGACCTTTGATTGTCACAAGACCGCGGCGGCGCGGAAAAAGGAAGTCATTTGAGTTTCTGTTCATTTCAAAACGTGATGACGGTGGGGTTGCTTCGGTCCCTTTGACCCGGGCGACATGGAGGGTATTTCAACTGCTCGGCCAGGGTTTGATCTGCGACGGCGCCTAGACTTGCGCAAATCGGCGCTCAATCAATCAGATTGTTCGCACGGCCTCTCTCGAACTTGTCCGCCCGCATCCACAGGCCGTGCTGGTTGCGGTCCATCCTGGCACCGTCCGCACGAAGCTGGCTGATGGTAACGTTTGTCCTGCTGCACGGAGCAGCCTCTCTTTGCAGCGGTGTAATCACAGCCGTTGTACCACCGGCTTTTCGCTCCTTGCTGATCGATGATGCCGGTAGAGAAACTCCGCGGCATTGCGCTTCCCGTGCTGGCCAGGTTGCATCCGGCGCGATGCAGGTCGGGTCGTCGCCGACGCTCGTCCCGATGCTGCGGCGGCCCCATTGAGCTTCCGATCGTTGCCCTGCCTTAAACGGCCGCTATCGAGCGCCGGATGCGCCCCGTTTGAGGAGACCGGTTCGCGACCCGGCCCCTGCTCGATGACCCGATCACGATAGCCGCGACGGGAAAGGCGGTGACCGAGCGGGGATGTCTTTCGCAGCCGGCTGCTGAAATGACACAGGAATTGATTCGGAGCCGGACGGGATCGTCCACCTTTCTCGGCCGAATTCCAGGACCGCGAGCCCTATAAACCACTCTCCAGCCAACTGACCTGCTCCGGCGAGAGCCGGATATCGAGCGCCGAGAGACTGTCCGCAAGCTCACCTACGGTTCGCGGCCCTATCAGCGGTATGAGGGGAAATGGCTGTGCGATGACATAGGCCAATGCCACATGGATGGGGTGGCGACCGAGTTTTCCGGCAAGTTCGATGGCCCGGTCACGGCGTTCGAAGTTCCGCTCCGAATACCAGACCCGTACCAGTTCTTCGTCGTCTTGCTTGTCGCGTCCGGCCCTGTTCGTGAAGAACCCCCTTCCCTGGCTTGACCAGGCGAAGTTCGGCATCTGCTTTTCCGTCAGCCATGCCTTCCAACCATCGTCAGATGCGGCGACACATCCTGCCCAAATCGGGTCGAGCATCTCGGCGAGCGAAAAATTGTTGGAAAGCGCCCCTGGCGCCGTCTTCCCATTCTTCCGGGCATAGGCGATCGCCTCGTCCATCCGCTCGCGACCCCAGTTCGACCCGCCGAAAATGCCGCGGATCCTGCCCCGCCTCACTTCCGCATCCATCGCGTCGACGAATTCGCCAACCGGTATGTCGGGATTGTCCCGGTGCATGAAATAGACGTCGAGATAGTCGGTCTTCAGTCTGTCAAGCGATTGATCCAGTTGCCTGGCGATGACGTCGGGATAACAAAGCGGCGAGTGGGCGCCCTTGCCGATCAGGATAAATTCTTCGCGCGGCACCTGCCGGCTGGTGTGCCAGTCGCCGAAAATTTTCTCTGTCTTGCCGGCGCCGTAGACATAGGCGGTATCGAATACATTGCCTCCCGCCTCGTAAAAGGCGTCCATGGTCAATGACGCCGCGGCGAAATTCGGGAAGAACTCGAATCCGAGGCTGATCGCCGAAGCCTCCTTGGCGACGCCCGGAATCTGCCGCTTCGGAATGCCGCTACCGAGACGCACTCTGCCGCCGGTTATGTTGGTGGAACGCCTGACAGCCGTTTCGACAGCGTATTCCAGGCCAACCGAGGCGCGCCATTGGTCAAGAACGCGCAGATTGCCGAGCGAGTCCGCCGCGCTCATTCCCGGCCGGGAAAATTCACCACGCCCCCCGCGGATCGCCTCTCCGACCGCATCGACCTCGAAGGAATAGAGGTATCGTTTCTCCTCAAGTTCGATGGTTTCGCGCTCATCGCCCTTGATGATCTCGATCCGTCCGACGCCGCCCTGGCGGCCCGAGGCGAACCAGAAGTCCTTCACTTCGATCCGTCCCTTGGAACCGATGATGCGAAGCACATTGTCCTGCTGCGCCATGATTGAGCAGGAAACCTCGGCGACGATGCCGTTTTCGAACTTGAGGAGAGCGGAGGCCCATTCGTCGACGCCGGATTGGCCAAGGTGGGCTGCCCCGGCCACGGTCTTGGGCTCCGTGAAGTCCATGCCGTCAACGGCTCCGGCAATCAGCCGGGCCATGGATACGGGATAGCCTCCGACGTCCAGGATACCGCCGCCCGCCATGTCGCCATTGAAGAGCCGGTGCTCCGGCCTGAAGCTTCCCATGTTGAAGCCAAAGCTCGAGCGGATGATCCTGATGTCTCCGATGATCCCGCTCTTGACCAGTTCGACAAGCCGAGCCGTCTGCGGATGAAGACGATACATATAACCCTCGCCGGCAAAGACCTTGGCCTTCTTCGCTTCATGGAAGATCAGGTCGGCGTCGAACGCAGAAAGCGCCATCGGTTTTTCGACCAGCACATGTTTGCCGGCGCGAATCGACTTGATCGCCCATTCCGCATGTCCGACATGGGGGACCGCGACATAGACTGCGTCAATCTCGGGATCCCTGAGCAGCGCGTCGTAACCTGCGACGATCCGCGCTCCCGGAAAGGCTTCTGAAAGCCCGGGCTTGTCCGGATTGCGGGTGGCGATGGCGGCGAGCCGGCCGGTCTGCGAATGCGCGATACCTTCGGCGAATGCACGTGCAATGGTGCCCGGACCGATGATCCCCCAACGGACATGGTTCTCTGCAGTCATGATTTTTCCTTTGATCCTCTTTGAAATTGCTTAGCGGAGGCGATTGCCCGTTTGATCGAAAAGAAAGACGCGGCTCGTCGGCACGCCCACGGTAAGATGCCGGCGGGCGCCCCCGTGGCGGTTTTCAGGTTGCTCGATGACGACTGTCTCACCGGCAAGGCTTGCGTGGACGTAGCTGGTATTGCCGAGATGCTCGGCCACTTCGACGGCCACGGTCAGATCCGCATCACCCCCGCCTGGCGGGGCAAAATGCTCGGGACGAATGCCGAGCGTGACAGTTGCGCCCAATCCGATCTGGGCTGAAAGCTGGAACGCGAACCGGACATTCCGGTCGGACGAGAGGGCCACGACCGCTCCGTCCGGTGTCTTTTCCACCACTTCCGCCTTCAGGAAGTTCATCTTCGGCGAGCCGACAAAGCCTGCGACAAACTGGTTGGCCGGATCGTCATAGAGATCCAGCGGCGCTCCCACCTGCTCGATATGTCCTGCCCGCAACACGACGATCTTGTCTGCAAGCGTCATGGCCTCGGTCTGATCGTGGGTCACGTAGATCATCGTCGTTCCAAGCTGCTTGTGCAGCTTGGAAATCTCGACCCGCATCTGGACGCGGAGCTCCGCATCAAGGTTCGAAAGCGGCTCGTCGAAAAGGAATACCTGCGGCTCGCGAACAATCGCCCGTCCGATGGCGACACGCTGGCGTTGGCCACCCGAAAGCTGGGCAGGACGCCGGCCCATCAGCTCGTTGATCTGCAATATGTTCGCAGCGAGCGCGACACGGCGGGCGGTATCGGCTTTCGGGTTGCCGTTCATCTCCAAGCCGAAGGAGAGGTTCCGCCGGACGGTCATGTGGGGATAGAGCGCATAGGACTGAAAGACCATCGCGATGCCGCGATCCGAGGGTTCGGTGTCATTGACCACTTTTCCACCGATGCTGATGGTGCCCGCGGAGATATCCTCAAGGCCGGCGATCATGCGCAGCAGGGTCGATTTCCCGCATCCGGACGGCCCGACGAAGACGGTGAACTCGCCGTCCTCGATCTCCAGGTTTGCTCCGTGAACCACCTGATAGGCCCCGAAGCTCTTAACGACATTTTCGAGTTTGATTTTCGCCATGATCCCTCCCCGACTATTTGACGGCACCGGCCGAAATCCCGGCGATGAAGTGGCGCTGCAGGAAAACGAAGACGACGAGCACCGGGGCTGTCAGCAGCACCGCGCCGACCATGATGCCGCCCCAGGAGACCCTGGTGAGGCCGATCAGGGTTCCAAGTGCCACCGGCGCCGTCATCATGTTCGGCCGCGAATTGATCAGGAGCGGCCAGAGGTAGTTGTTCCAGGAGGACAGGAACAGGATGATCGCAAGCGCTGCCATCGTCGGGCGCGCCAATGGCAGGGCGATGTGCAGAAAGATCCGCCATTCCCTGACGCCTTCCACCCTCGCTGCGTCAAAGAGCTCACCGGGCATCATCGAAAAAGCCTGCCGCATGAACAGGACGCCGAGCGAGTTGAACAGCGGCGGGACGATCAATGCGATCCAGGTATTGGCGAGCCTGAACTCACGCGCGACCATGATGAACTGCGGAATGACGACCACAGCGAAAGGCAGTGTAATCGTCCCGAGAATGATCGCGACCACGATGGCGCGGCCGGCAAAACGGTAACGCGCCAGCGCCCAGCCTGCCATGGACGTCAACATGACCGACAAGGTCGTGTAGATGATCGCGACGGTGATCGAGATGGACATCGCCCGGATAAAATTCGTGTCCGCCTGGAGATTGCGGAAGTTGGCGGCGAATTCCGCCGAGGGCCAGAGCACGATTTCGGGGCTGAAGATACCGTGGTCCGGCATGGTCGAGAAGACGACCATCATCCAGAGCGGGAAGAGCCAGACAATCGCAAGCGGCGTCAAAACCATGTGCAGCGCGATTTTCTGCACCAGCAGCGAGCGGGATTTCGATTTCATTTCTTCTCGCCTCCTAGCATGAGGTTGAGCAGAGAGATCGCAACCGCCAGACCGGCGATCGTGTAGGCGATTGCCGAGGCGTAACCGAAATTAAGCGAGGTGAAACCCTGGCGGTAAAGCAGCAGACCCAGTGTTTCGGTTCCTCCGCCGGGCCCGCCGCGATTGGTGATCAGGAAGGGTTCTGTAAAGAGCTGCATGGTGCCGATGACCGAAAGCACGACGCAGAAACTGATGATCGGCTTCAAGAGCGGCAAGGTGATATGAAGGAATTGCTGGAACTTGCTCACCCGGTCGAGCGTCGCTGCTTCGTAGACATCGTCGGGGATGGATTGCAGGCCGGCGAGGAGGATGATGGCGTTGTACCCTGCCCATCGCCAGGTGATCGCGATGATCACCAGCGCCATCGCCGCATTGGCATTGTCGAACCACGAGACGGGGGACAATCCGACCGAGGTGATCAGCTTGTTGATGATGCCGAAATCGGCGCTGAACATCAGCCTGAAGACCGCGGCATAGGCCACCTCACCAACGACGACCGGCGCAAAGAAGGCGAACCTGTAGAGCGGTCGTGCCTTCAAAAGCGGGGAATCGAGAAGAACCGCCATGACGGTGGCGAGCGCGATCATCACAGGAACCTGGATCACCAGAATGATCAGCGTATTGTAGAGCGCGTTGTAGAAGGCCGGATCACCGAACAGCCGCCCCCAATTTGCCGAGAGGCTGAACCTCCACGGATTAACTCGCGTGTTCTGGAACGAGATCAGCAGCGAGTTTATGATCGGCCAGAGCCAAAAAGTGACGAAGATCAAAAGGTAGGGGGCAAGGAAGGCATAGGCCGCCCTATTCCTCGAAAGCATCTCGTTCTCCTGTCAGGGATTGCCAAGCGGGATATCGGGCGGCCTGACGCCGCCCGGCATTCTCATTGCGTAACGGGCAGGCCGGTGGCTGTCGCAATCTGCTTCGCCGCGTCATCGAGAGCAGCCTTCGCATTCGGATAACCGCCGGCGAAATACTTCGTCTGCGTCGCCTGATAGATCGCGTCCGCATCGCTCTGGAAGGCCGTGCCCCGACTTGGAACGATCTGCGGCAGAGTGACAAGGATATCCGACCAGACGGCCTGGCCGCCCCAATAGGGTTGCGGCTCCTTCACGAACGGATCCTGCACCGCCGATAGAAGCGACGGAACGAGGCCGAACGCTTTCAGCATCGTGACCTGGCCCTCATTGGTGGTCAGGGCATATTCAATGAATTTCCAGGCGGCTTCCTTGTTCTCGGAAGCGGCGCTAAGGGCCAGGGACGATCCACCGAGATTGGCTGCGCGAGGGCCGTCGGCCGTCAGGCTGGGCATCCGGAAGACGCCCCATTTACCCGCAAGATTAGGTGAGTTGGAGCGGATCGAACCTTCAAACCACGCGCCATACATCTGGCTGGCGGCCTTGCCTGCGGTATTGGACTGGATTTTTTCGTCCCAGATCGCGGCCGTGATCAGACCCGCATCCTTCATCTCCTTAATCTTCTCAAGCGTCGCAACGCAGGCTGGTTGATTGATGGTGATGGATTGGCCATCGGTCGAGAAATAGCCGCAACTTTGCTCGTTGGAGATCATGCGGAACCATTCGCTGTCACCGTTGAAATCGGCTTGAGCCATCACGGTTCCCGGATTGGCAGCCATAACCTTCTTTCCGGCGGCAATGAAGTCGTCCCAGGTCTTGATCGATGCCGGATCGACGCCGGCCTTTTCATAAAAGTCGCGGCGATAGAAGACGGCGACCGGTCCGGAATCCCACGGCACGGCGTAGGGAACGCCGTTCAATTCAAGCTCGGTCCGCTTGAATTCGGGGAAGAGCGCCTGGATTTCTGGCGTATAGCCAACCTCGCTGAGGTCGGCGAAACACTCGGGGAAGCGGTTCCAGAAGACTTCCGCTTCAAAATTTTCGACCGAGACAATATCCGGCAGGCCTTCGCCTCCCGCCGCGCAGGCTGCGAGCGTCTTGTCGTAGACCTGGTCGTTGCCGAGATCCTCCACCGTGACCTTGATGTCGGGATATTTCTTATTGAATCCTTCGAGCGTCGCCTTGAGAGACGAGGCCGCGACGTTCCAGCTCCAGATGGTGATTTGGCCGGACTCTGCGAACGCCGCACTTGATGCAAGCAATACGACCGCGGCCGCCGGGCCTGCGAGTTTGAAGCGCATTGAAAACCTCCCTTTTCCAATTGCTGTCCCTTCGGAACGTGCCTAAATTATCGCCTGCGAAACATCTGTCTCCGAAAAAGGGAACATGGATTTGGCGGAAAGTAAGGTAGTCAGCAAAGCGATCTACCACCCGGGCGCAAGCAGCATAGAAGGCCTGCCGACTGCCTTGCAGATGTTTTTCAACCACCCGCCGATCATGCTGATGCCGCACTGGCACGCGCAGGTGGAGGTGAATTACGTGATCCGTGGCACGGTCCGCTATCGTATGGGCGAGCATGACGTCCGGCTGACCGCCGGCCAGATGTGCCTCTTCTGGGGCGGGCAGCCGCACCGGATGGAGGAATCCTCAGACGATTCCTTCTATGCCGGCGCGCATCTTCCGCTGGTGCATTTCTTTCGCTTGCGGCTGCCGGGGGACCTCTCGAGCAAGCTCATGCATGGCGCAACATTGCTGACGACGGCCACCGATGCGGCGGACAAGGAGAACTTCGCGCGCTGGTTCGAATACGTGAGCTCCGGCAGTCCGGCCAAACGGCAACATGCCGTGGATGAGTTGCTGCTTCGGATCGAGCGGATCGTCCTCGATTCCTATAACCTGATCCCCGAGGCTCCGCGCGGAGTAGAGCCAAGCGCTCCTGACCAGCCCTATGCTCAGTCGGCCAAAAGCGTCGCACGCATGTGCGATTTCATCGCTGCCAATTTCATGCAGGATATCGACACGATCGACATCGCCCGCGCCGCCGATCTTCATCCGAAATATGCGATGAACATTTTCCGAAGGTCGACCGGAATGACGCTCGGCAAATACGTCAACCTCTTGCGGCTTTCCCGTGCTCAGGCGCTTCTGATGCAGGACGGAGCCAATGTGCTGCAGGTCGCAATGGACAGCGGCTTCGGCTCGCTCAGCGCGTTCAACAAATCCTTCCGGCATATTTCGGGCATGTCGCCCTCCGATTTCCGGCGGGATAGCCGCTTTGCCGCCCACGCAATGTCCTAAGCGGGAATACCGTCTCGGGCAGAGACCCAACATTATCGAACGGTGGTGGCATCATCGCAGCGCTGCAGGAATAGCTAAGTCGTCGAATGTCCATCATGCTGCCCGGTGCTGTCTTCGTCTTCGCGTGTGATGAAGGGCTACCATCCTCAAGGTCGAGGATTCGAACGGGCCTACAGGACGATCCGCAGTCGGTGCAGCGCGGTCGTTTCCGGAGGACAGGATGGCAGGCCGTGATACGGGAGCCATTGATTGCGCCATTGCTCCGCATATGCCCGCCGGGGCCAAGGCCGAGCTTTGCCGCGACGACAATGTCATTTCGCTGGGCAGGGTCACCTACCAAATTGAACGGACAGCTCAAATGCCGAGAGCCATGCCGTCCTTGCGGGGGTCGGAGCCGCCTTTCAGCACGCCTGTTTCCCAGTCGATCCAGATCGCCTGGGCGCCGCCGATCGCCGATTCCGGCGCCTTCACCTCGAAGCCACGCTTGGTGAACTCCGGGCCGATCGTGTTGCGCAGCCGGGCTTCCATCTCGACCTGATTGGTCCCGGGCAGCGGGAAGAGTCGCGGCAGGTCGATGGCGCTCTGCAGGTCCATGCCGTAATCGAAGACTTTTGAGAGGAAATGGGCGTGGCCCATGGCCTGGTATTGGCCGCCCATGACACCGAAGGGCATGACGGCACGGCCGTCCTTCGTCACCATGCCGGGGATGATCGTATGCATCGGCCGCTTGCCCGGCGCGATTGCGTTCGGATGGTCCGGAGCGAGCGAAAAGCTGAGGCCCCGATTGTGGAACATCACCCCGCTCTTCGGATCCATGTGGCCGCTGCCGTAAACGAAGAAGATCGAGTTGATGAAGCTGATGGCATTGCGGTCGCTGTCGACGACGGAGAGATAGATCGTGTCCTTGTGCGGCACCTCGTCGAACGGCGGCAGGTCCGTGATCGCCTTGTCGGGATCGATCATGCCGGCCAACTGCCTGGCAAGCTGCTCCGATAGCAGGTAATCGACCGGCACGCCGACCTTGGCCGGATCGGCGAGAAAACGGTTGCGCGCCGCATAGGCCAGGCGCGTCGCCTCGACCTCGACATGCAGGCGCTCAGGCGCCAGCGGATCGCCCTTGCCCGGAAAATGCGACAGGATATTGAGGATCATCAGCGCGATGATGCCCTGGCCGTTGGGCGGGCATTCGTGGATTTCGTGGCCACGGAACGTCGTCTTGATCGGCGTCACGTATTCGCCCTTGGCATTGGCGAAATCTTCGAGCGTGTGCAGCGCGCCGATGCCGTTCAGGTAGCTCACCATGCCTTCCGCGATCGGGCCACGATAGAAAGCGTCCCTGCCCTCCCGGCCGATGGCTTCGAGCGTATCGGCAAGTTGCTTCTGATACTGGACCGACCCCGCCGGCGGCGCGTTGCCGTCGACGAGGAAGACGCGGCTCGCAGCCGGATCGGCCTTCAGGATCTCCGCCTGGGCGGCAAGGTCGTGTGCCGTGCGCGGAGGCAGAACATAGCCGTCGCGCGCCAGCTTGACGGCCGGGGCGAGAATATCGGCCATCTTCATGCGGCCATGATCGGTTACCAGCCGCGTCCAGGCATCCACCGCCCCCGGCACGGTGATGGTGTGCGGCGAGGTGCGGGTGAGGCTGGTGACGCCAAGCGAACGGAGATGTTCGACGGTTGCGGCAGCCGGTGCCCTGCCTGACCCATTATAGGCCAGCACCTTGTCCGTGCCGCCGAGCGAGAGAAGAGCGAAACAATCGCCGCCGATGCCGGTCGAGCCGGCTTCGACGACGCACTGCACGGCGCAGGCGGCAACCGCCGCATCGACGGCATTGCCGCCATTCCGCAGGATGTCGATGGCGGTGAGCGTCGCCAGCGGCTGGGAGGTGGCGGCCATCGCAGTGCGGCCGACAGCGAGCGAACGGCCGGGTAATTCGAAATCTCTCATATCACCTCATCACTGAAAAATCGGATTCAAGGCCCTGTCGCGGCACAGCATTTTCCTCAACAGACCATGCCGGGCGCCCGGCATCAAGCCGTCATGTCTTGATTTCCGAAAGCCGGCCGCTTGCCGGGCTCAAGCCGCGATCCGCGAAATTCCCATCTTGCAGCCGGAAGCTTCGAGCGCCGCGCCGGCGACCTCCACGAAGAGGGTGCGGAACCATGAGGCACGGCTGTCGGCATGGTCGACGCGTCGGTAAAGCATGCTCACGGGCTCGGCCGGCAGGTCGATCGGCGGCAGGTCGATCGCTAGATTGTGGAGCTGCGCCATGCAGCGGGCGATCGATTCCGGAATGGTGGCGATGGCCGGCATGGCCCGTAGCGCCGTCGGCAGCGCCGAGAAACGCGGTACCGTCGCCACGACATTGCGGGTTTTACCGTGACCGGCGAGTGCCACGTCGATGCTGGTCGAGGAATTGCCCTCGAAGGAGACGGCGACATGTGGCGCATCGGCATAGGCGTCAAGACCGAGCGGCGCCTTGAGCTTGATCTGCGCGGGGTCGTAGATGCAGACGGACGACTGGGTGAAGAGCGGCGCGCGGACGTGCCAGGAGGGCGGCTCGCCATGCACTGCGACGCTGAAATCGAAGGCGCCGTCATCGAGCATGCGCGAAACGTCACGCCGTTCCGAGGCGACGCCGATCAGCCGCGATCCGGGCGAGAGCTGCCGCAGACGGGCGGCGAGCGGGCCAAAGAAAGCCGATTCGAGATTGTCGCACATGCCGACGCGGAACTCGCCTTCCCAGCTTTTGGGATTGAACGCGGCAGGCGGCCGGATCGCCCGTTCGATGTTCGAAAGCGCGTCCTCGATCACAGGTGCGATCGCCAACGCCCGGGGCGTCGGCTGCAGGCCACGCCCGACACGTACGAACAGGTCGTCGTCCAGCGCTTCGCGCAACCGCTTCAAGGCCGCCGACAGGCCCGGTTGTCCGAGTAGCAGCCGCTCGGCGGCGCGACTGACGTTGCGTTCCTGCATCAGCACCGCAAATGCCAGAAGCAGGTTGAGGTCGAACTTTCGAAGGGTCGCATCACTCATCATTGTCAGCAATACCTGACATGGCAATTATCAATTTGCAATAGGTCACGAAGATGGACACTTTCTCGTTCCTCTGCCGGCCCGGTTCGACCTCCCCGCTCCGGGGGCAGCATGAACAAGGATTACAATCCCATGAGCAATCCTCAATTCCGAGGGGCTGCGGGGCTTGCATTGCTGCTGCTCTGCACCGCCAATTTTCTCGACGCGATGGATGTCTCCACAATCGGCGTCGCACTGCCAGCCATCCAGGCCGAGCTCGGCATGCAAGCCACCTCCCTGCAATGGGCGGTCAGCGCCTATGTGCTCGGTTACGGCGGCTTCCTGCTGCTCGGCGGCCGGGTGGCCGACATTTTCGGCCATCGCCGCGTCTTCCTCTGGTCGCTGGCGGTCTTTGCGGCGGCCAGCATTGGCGGTGGGTTCGTCGATAGCGGGCCGACGCTGATCGCGGCCCGGCTTATCAAGGGCATTGCTGCAGCCTTCACGGCACCCGCAGCGCTGGCACTTCTGCTGGCAGTCTTCGGCGAAGGTCCGCAGCGCGCCAAGGCGCTTGGGCTCTTCGCCTCCACCGGAGCCGCCGGTTTCGTGCTCGGCATGGTGCTCGGCGGGGCCGCGACGCTGATCAGCTGGCGGGCAACGCTGGTGATGGGCGCACCGGTCGCGATCCTGACCCTGCTTCTCGCGCCGATAGCCTTGCCGCTCGACGCGCGCCGCACCGGGCCGCGTCCCGGCTTCGACTGGGCCGGCGCAATCACCATCACTCCCGGTCTGCTGCTTTTCGTGTTCGGCATCACCAATGCGGCCTCGGCCGGCTGGGCCGATGTCTTCACCTGGGGCTCGCTGGTGGCGGCAATCGTGCTGATCATTGCCTTCCTCGCCATCGAAGCCCGCCACAAGGACCCGATGGTGCCGCTGGCGATGTTCCGCCGCGCCAGGCTCACCCATGCCAATATCGTCGGCTTTCTCTACCAGGGCGCCTATATCGGCTTCCAGTTCACCGCGACGCTCTATTACCAGGACGTCTATGGCTGGTCGGCCTTTGCCACCGGCTTCTGCTTTGCCGGCGCCGGCGCCTTCGTGATGTTCCTCGCACCTCGTTTCGCGACGCTTGCCCAGAACCGCGGGACGACCGGCTTCATGACGGCGGGCGTCGGGCTGCAGGCGATCAGCTACATCTTCTGGGTCCTGTCGGTCGGCCATATCGACCCGATCCTGCTCGTCATACTGTCGCAGATCCCGCTCGGCCTCGGTTATGCCATGACCTTCCCGTCCATCCAGGTCGCGGCGCTGGCCGATATCGAGGAAGACAAGTCGGGCCTTGCCTCCGGCATGTTCTTCGCCGCCTTCCAGATCGGCGGCGGGGTGGTGCTGGCGGCAACGTCTGCCGTGTTCAGCGGCGCTCCGAGCTTCGGCTGGGAACCCTATTCCGCGGCTGTCGCATTCGTCGCGACGCTCGCGGTGCTGATCACCCTGATCGCCGCGCTTGGGCCGAAACCTTCTCCAGCCGTCGATCGATACCAGGCCGCCGAATAGATCTGCCCATCGATCTTAATCCCGCTCCCCCGCGCCACTGCCTGGCGCGGGTTTTCTTTTGGATCCCCCCGGCCCGGTCGCAGATCGTCCCGCGCCAGGCGCATGTCCATCGCTTCGCTTGCAGTCCGCCCGCCTTTGTCGGACAATTGGTCAAAGCAAGGTAATTTGATATCAAACTATCTTGCTGCACTCCCCCATTCCGACTAGTTTCCATTTGGGGAGGAATGCAAAATGGCGATGGAAACATCGACGCGGCCGGACACGCATGCGCCATCCGCGGAAGGCGAGATGCTTGTCCCGGCCATGTTCCAGAATCTGATCGGTTATCATCTCCGGGTGGCGCAGGAGACCTCCTTCCAGGCGTTTGCCAGGGCGGCGGGCAAGGCGGATTTGAAGCCCGGATGGTATTCGCTGCTGACGGTACTTGCCGAACGGGAGAGCATGACGCCGTCAGAGCTCAGCCGCATCTGTGGCCGCGACCGCTCGACACTCACGTCCAGCCTCAAGGCATTGTCCCACCGCGGACTGATCGAACGGCGGCCGAACCCCGACGATCAACGCAGCTACAGCGTCCGGCTAACCGAAAATGGCCGCGGGATGCAAAAGCAGTTGCACGCGATCGCCGTTGTCTACGACCGTCGCCTTGACGAGATCGCCGGCAAGGACAAGGCGGTTCTGATCGCCGTACTCGGCCGGATCGCCGCGACATTCGGCATGCCCCAGGATTGTTGAAGATAGCATATTTCGGTTGCGCGGCCTGCCGCGACGGTTTCTGACCGGCGAGTTGTCCCGCCGGCCATTTCGATGTCAAAGCATCTGCTCTCAGAGGATATGCGTGCCGCCGAGGTTCTGCACCGCGCGGCGGGTCATGACGGCGACGAGATGGGCGCGGTAGTCGGCCGGCGCGTGCATGTCGCCCATCATCCGCGACGGGTCCATCGTCAGCCCATCCAGCGCTTCGGCCGAAAAGTTCCCGGTCAGCAACGCCTCGGCCTCGGTCCAGCGGAACACCCCCTCGTTGCCGGCGCCGGTGATCGCCACGCGGATATGGCCGTCGCGATGTTTGGCCACGAAGGAAGCAGCCATCGCATAGCGCGAGGCCGGATTGCGGAATTTCGCGTAACCGGCGATATCCGGGATCTTGAACTCGACGTGGACGAGAATTTCGCCTGGCTCCAATGCGGTCGTGTAGAGGCCCTGGAAATAGTCGGTGGCCGGGATTTCGCGGCGGTCGGTATGGACGATGGCATCGAGCGCCAGCACGGCGGCGGGATAGTCGGCGGCGGGGTCGTTATTGGCGGTCGAGCCGCCGATCGTGCCCATATGGCGCACCTGAACGTCGCCGATCGAGCCGGCAAGGCCTGAAAGCGCCGGGATGGCGGTCTTGATTTCCTTGGAAGCGGCGACGACGGCATGTTTGGTCGCCGAGCCGATGATCACCCTCTCGGCGGTGACTTCGATCCCGGAAAGCTCCGGAATGCTGCGCACGTCGATCAGATGCGCGGGCGCGGCAAGCCGGCTCTTCAGCGTCGGGATCAGCGTGTGGCCGCCGGAGAGATAGGAGGGCTCGTCGGAATTGGCGTAGAGTTCGACGGCTTCGGCAAGGGTCTTCGGCTTGTGGTAGGTCGTTGCGTACATGGCGTGAGCCTCCCCGCTTATTCGGCCGCGACGGCGTGCGCCGCGCGATGCTTCTCGGCAGCGTCCAGCACTGCCTTGACGATGTTGTGGTAGCCGGTGCAACGGCAGATATTGCCTTCGAGTTCGTGGCGGACGGTATGCTCGTCGAGCATGCCGTCATGGCGGCGGATCATGTCCACCGAGGCCATGATCATGCCCGGCGTGCAATAACCGCACTGCAGGCCGTGATGTTCGCGGAAAGCCTGCTGCACGTCATGCAGCTTGCCGCCTTCGGCCAACCCCTCGATCGTCGTCACCTTCGAACCGTCGGCGGCGACGGCAAGCACCGTACAGCTCTTCACGGCCACGCCGTCGAGATGGATCGTACAGGCGCCGCACTGGGTGGTGTCGCAGCCGACATGGGTGCCGGTGAGGCCGAGATGTTCGCGGATGAACTGCACGAGCAGCGTCCGGTCTTCGACCTCGCGCGTCTGGGGCGTGCCGTTGACGGTGATGGTGATGCGGGACATGAGCCCCTCCTGTTAAAAATCGGGCGGCGAGAGCCGCGATGGCAATGACAGCGACGATGCCGCCGCGATATGGGGCATACGGCTGAAATGCCGCCCGGCCGTTGCTGCACGCGCAACAGACGGTCCGGCAGCTTCGGGAGCCGCAGGGGAAATAGGTACCGATGGCGCAGCTGACATGACTGGCGCGGCAACAGCCGCCGTCGCAATAGCCTCTGCTACTTCGGCATCGGCCACATGATCAACCATCACGGCTCGCGTCGCAAGCTTTTCGAAGAACTCGCCGGCGAGTTTTTGCCATGGAATCAGACCGCCGGGCGGCCGCGGCCGAACACATGCGAGCAATCCGACGATCGCCGCATTGCGCCCATCGGAAAGTGGCGCTAAGGCGTCGCGGTAGATTGTTCAGGGAAAAGTCCCATGCGCCGCATCATCATCGCCATCACCGGAGCATCCGGTGTCGTTTATGGCGTTCGCGCCCTGCAGCTTTTGAAGGATATCGAGGATATCGAGACCCATGCGGTGATCTCGCCCTCTGCTTTTCGCACTGCGATCGACGAAATCGACATGACTGCCGACGAGATCAAGAGCCTGGCCGATGTGCTCTATAATCACAAGGATATCGGCGCGGCGCTCTCCTCCGGCTCGTTCCGCACTGCCGGCATGCTTGTCGCACCCTGTTCGGTGAAGACGCTGAGCGGCATCGCCAACTGCTACAATGACGAGCTGATCGTGCGCGCAGCCGACGTCTGCCTAAAGGAACGCCGGCGTGTCGTGCTGTTGTTTCGCGAGACGCCGCTGCATGCCGGCCATATCGCGCTGATGGACCAGGCGACCCGCAACGGCGCAATCGTCATGCCGCCGGTGCCGGCCTTCTATTCGAAGCCCAACTCACTGGACGAGATGGTGACCCAGACGGTCGGCCGGGCGCTCGATCTCTTCGACATCCACCTGCCGATGGTCAAGCGCTGGAAGGACGGCCCTGGCTCACCCGGCCAACACTGATTTCGTGCTCCGGATGTCGACCCTAAAGGGCCGCGAGCGCGTTTTCGATCATGGCAAGCGCCGTGGCGGTCTTCTCGTCCGGCTCCGCTCCACGGAAAAACCTCACGACATTTCCGAGGTTGCCAGTTGCATCGCCAGTTGAACCATCGGCTCTCATCAGCGCCTGCCCTTCGGCCTCCAGCACCGCCAGCTCGATCTTTTCCGAACTGAGCTCGACACCCTTCACCCCGTTTCGCAGGGTTTCCGTCTCTGGGGTGGGTGCCGGATTCGGCCCGCTCTTCAATCGTCGGCGCACGGCGCGCAGTGGTTCGATCACCTCATTGCGCCAGTCGGCGACGAGGCCGTCGATGCGGACAATCTCTGTGGGTGAAAGCGCCACCGAATTTTTTGCCAGCCAGGCGGAGAACAACAGCACCGGCACGTCGACGCCGCTTTCGTCCTGAAGCAGCAGGCAGGCTTCGCCGACACCGGGCGCACCATAAAGCCGCAACGCGAAGTCCCAAAGTCCCTGCCCGGTCTCCGCAGCCATGCAGCCCCTCCATCGCCTTTTCACGACTTATCAGTTCGGCTGCAAAACAGGCAAGTCTCGATGGGGATTTTACCTGTCGGCGTGAGGAACCTCACCGGCAGTCCCTCAGGCGGCGCGGCGACGCCGCCCGGCTTGGGGCGAGCCGGCGCCGAGCTGGAACTGGCCGACCATCTGGCGCAGTTTCGAGGCCTCGTCAGCGAGGCCGGAGCTCGCAGCCGTCGTCTCCTCGACCATTGCGGCGTTCTGCTGGGTCACCTGGTCCATCTGGTTGACAGCCGAATTGATCTCGGAAAGGCCGGTCGACTGTTCGCGGGCCGAGCGGGCGATATCGTCCACATGGCTGTTGATGGTGACGATATAGCCCTCGATCGACTTCAGGGATTCGCCGGCATCGCGGACATATTTCACGCCGTGGCCGACTTCGACGGTCGAGTTCTGGATCAGCGCCTTGATTTCCTTGGCAGCGTTCGCCGACCTCTGCGCGAGTTCGCGCACTTCCTGCGCTACGACCGCAAAACCCTTGCCAGCCTCACCGGCCCGGGCCGCCTCGACGCCGGCGTTCAGCGCAAGCAGATTGGTCTGGAAGGCGATCTCGTCGATGACCCCGATGATGTTGGAGATCTGGTTGGAGCTTTCCTCGATGCGGCGCATTGCCTCGACGGCGTTGGCGACAACTTCTCCGGAACGGGCGGCGGACGAATTGGCCTCCGCTGCGATCTTCCGGGTCTCATCGACCTTCTTGGATGCGGAGCTGACATTCGCGGTAATCTGATCAAGTGCCGCGGCTGTCTCTTCGAGCGAAGCGGCCTGCTGCTCCGAGCGGCGCGACAGGTCGGATGCGGACTGGCTGATTTCCTGGGTTCCGCCATCGATCGCCTCGGCGCTGCCGGCGATCTGTGTCAACGTGCTGGCGAGCTGGGCGATCGAGGTGTTGAAGTCGTGGCGTAGAGCTTCGAAGTCCGCCGAGAAGGTCTCGTCAAGCTGGAAGGAGAGATCGCCTGCGGCGAGCCGGCGCAGGCCGCCGCCAAGGCCGGATGTTGCGACGCGGAGCCGTTGGGACGCGTCGGCTTCGGCTTGCTCCTGCGCAGCGATGCGCTCCCCTTCTGACCGGTTGCGGGCTTCGATCGCCTCGTCTTCCAGCCGCTTGTTGCCGATAGCCGCCTGGCGGAAAATCTCCACTGCCGCCGCCATCCCGCCGATCTCATCCTTGCGGTCCATGCCAAAGATGGTCAGCGTCAGTTCGCCACCCGCGAGGCGCCGCATGCAATCCTGCAGGCGTTGCAGCGGGCCGACGACACCTGACAGCACGACCCGGATCGAGAAGCCGACCACGATCAGCGAAATCACGCCGATCACGGTCATCCAAACCGAGAGAGCGGCCTTGTCGTCCAACCCATCCTCGAAACTCTTGTGGGCGACATCGAGCTGCAGCTTGGTCAAAGCGTTCAGCGGTTCGGCGAGCGGCTCGATCGCCGGGTAGAGCCGCTTCGTCACATAGATATCGAGGGCCGCCTGGTCACGCTTGTCCATGATCGCCAAAAGCTCGTCGACCGCCTTTGTGGTTTCCGTACGAGCACCGAGATAACGCTGGACGAGGCTTTTTTCCTGGTCGGTCAGGTGGGTTGCCTGATAGGCCGCCCAGTCGCGGTCGGCGGTGACGAGCGCTGCGCGGACTGTCTGCTCGCCCAGTTCCCAGCTGAACGCACCGCTGCGCGTCTTGTGGGCGGTGTCGACGATGGTGACCGCATAGGCGTCGGAGACCGTCTTGATATGCGCCACGGGCTCGAGCCGATCCTCGACGATTGAGCGCGTGCGTGCCGACAGCGTATCCATTCCGATGAAGGCGACGGTCGTGGTCGCGGCAAGTGCGAGCGCGAGGCCGACGACGCTGGCGACAAGCTTCAATTTAATGGTCATCGGAAGATCCATTGCTGCATTGGAGGTCATGGCCAAATCCTGTTGGCCCGCTATGATTAAGAATTGCGGAAAATGCTGAGGATATGTTTAACGGCACTACCAGGGATGGCAAAGATGCGCCTTTTCGCTCGGACCTGAGACCGCGTTTGACGAGAGACAGGCGGCGACGGTTCGGGAGCTGCATGAGGGAGATGGATTATGAAACTTGCGCATGTCGCGCTTTGGACAACGGAACTCGACAGGCTCGTCGCGTTCTTTGAGGATATGTTCGGCGCCACCGCCAGCCCACTCTATGAGAGCCGTCGGCGTGCAGGCTTCTCCTCGAAATTTCTCACCCTTTCCGAAGGCGCGACGATCGAGATCATGAGCGGCCCGTGGATTGCGCCGGAAGCGCCGCGGGAGCGCGCCGGTTACGCACATATGGCGATTTCGCTCGGCAGCCGGCAGACGGTCGACGAGATGGCGACCAAGGCGGCGGCCATGGGCATCCTCGTCTCCCCGGCCCGCATGACCGGCGACGGGTTTTACGAGGCGGTGATCTCGGATCCCGACGGCAATCCTGTCGAGATCACGGAGTGATGCGGCACAAGCCTGGCCGGTTCAGCCTTGAAAAGTCCAGGGATTGAGGCAGGGCACGCCGAGCGGCTCGAAATCCGAGATGTTGCGGGTGACGACGGTCAGTCCGTGATGCAGCGCTGTCGCGGCTATCATTGCATCCGGTGACGGCCGCTTGTTGGGAGTGGGAAAGGCGCCGGTGCGAAGGGCAACCGCCGTGTCGAAGGGAAGAATGCGGTCGCTGAAATTCACCAGCACATCCTCGGTCAGCCAGCGTTCCAGTTCGGTCGAGAAAACAGCGTTTCGGCTTTGCTCCAGTCGGACGCCGAAACGAATCTCCATGATGGTGATCACTGACAGAAACGCGTCGTCTATGCTGAACTTCCGCATGAAAGCCTGAAAGGCAGGCGCTTGCTTTTCCGGCCGCTTCGAGCACGAAATGACATTGGTATCCAGCAGGAAGGCCATTCAGAACTCAACCTCGCGCCCCTCGAAACTCAGGCGCGGAGGGTCGAAATCCTGATCGACCGTACCTTGGGTATCACGCAAAGCGTCGTAGAGGCTCTTCCGCTTCTTCCAGTTGGCCTCGAATTCCTCGTAGCTGACAAGCACATGCGTCGGCTTGCCGTGATCGGTGATGACCAACGGATTCTCGTTCGCCGCCTGCCGGGCCTTGCTCGGGTTCTGGTTGAAGGAGGCACTGGTCATGTATGAAAGGGTCATCGGGACCTCCGGAGCATGTCTAGTATCTTTCTTCAAAAATATACTAGAATTGCCCTTCTTTCAATGCAGATGCCGTCAGCCCTTGCCCAGCGATCTCACATTGCCGGCAAGTTCCGCTGTGAGCCGCAGTGCCGCGCCGGTCGCAATCACCATGGACGGCAGGATCAGCCATTCGAGCGTCCAGGCCGCACCTGAGCGCTCCTGCTCATGCACCATCGATTGCTGCATGCCGGAAAGCTGCACCGCGTTGAAGCGCGCGAGCGACACCAGCACCTCTGCGGCCACCGGGTTCTGCTTATGGGCCATGGCGGAGGAGCCGCCGCCGCCGGCGAGTTCCATTTCGCCGCCCATCAGCGCGAGCAGCGCCACGTCCTGGCCGAGCTTGCCGAGCGAGCCGGAAATCATTGTGAGGATGTTTGCGAACTCCGCCAGCCGGTCACGCTGGCTCTGCCATTGCGGCGCGTCGGTCAGGAACAGTTCCCAGGCCAGCGCCTTGCGCACCTCGGCGGCCTTGTCGCCGAATTTTTCGAGGCTGCCGGCGGCCCCGCCGAACTGCACGGCAAAACCGGTCTCGGAAAACGAGTCCAGCCGCTGGCGATGCCGGGTCAACGGTTCCTTCCAGGCACGGATACGGTCCGAAACGGTGATCGGGATCGCCGCCTGCATGCGGGTATGGCCCATCAGCCTCCGGCTGCCGAATGCCCGGTCGATGTCATCGAAAGCCTTATCGAGGGCGGCGAGCCGCTCGATGAACAGAGAGCAGGCCTGCTTCAGGCGGATCATGAGCGCCGTATCGATGACATCCTGGCTGGTCGCGCCGAAATGCACGTGCTTGGCGGCCTCGCCGCCGCCCGCCTGCTGTTTGACGGCATCGCGAAGCTGCTTGACGAGTTCGGCGACAACGACGCCGTCGCGCGCGGTGCCGTTTCGCAAGCCAGCCATGTCAGGCTCAAATGTCTGCAAGGCTGCGGCAATGCGCTCCGCAGCCCCGGCCGGGATGATGCCGCAGGAGGCCTCGGCCTTGGCAAGGCCCGTTTCGAAGGCCAGCATGGCGTCGATCTCGGCTTTGACCGAAAACAACTGTCCGGTCTCGTCGTCACCGACGAGACCGGACAGGAATGGATGCTCGAAAGCCGAGACGCTCATATCTACTCCCGGGCGGACCCTGATTCTTCGATCTCAGATATCGAAGAATATGGTTTCGTTTTCGCCCTGAAGATAGATGTTGAAGGTGACGGTATTACCGTCACGCTTGCCGATCAGGGTTGGAACGCGAACCCGGTGCTCGATGCGCGACAGGATCGGATCCGCCGCATTGGCCTCTTCCTCGTCGGAGAAGTACATGCGGGTGTTGAGGCCGAGATTGATGCCGCGGGCGACGACCCAGAAGGTGACGTGCGGTGCCATCGGGCGGCCGTCGCGGAACGGCACCTTGCCGGGCTTGATCGTTGCAAAGGCGAATTCGCCGGTCGCCATGTCGCCCGGCTGACGGGCCCAACCGAAGAAGTTCGGGTCGGCCTTGCCGCGCGTTTCCGACGGGCTATTATAAAAGCCGTCGGCATCCGCCTGCCAGATCTCGATCATAGCATCCTTGAGCGGCGTCATCGTGCCGTCATAGATGAAGCCGCGGATGGTGATGCGCTCACCGCGCGTCTGGTCGTTGACCATCGGGCCGGAGCCGAGATCGGTGTCATAGACGCCGGTAATGCCGGAAAAGTTCGGCGTGCAGCCGATATGGACATACGGACCCGCAGTCTGCGAAGCGGATTCCTTGAAGTAGGTGAGCGGCTGGACCATCTCAGTTGCCCTCTTTACGGTTCTCGAAGAATGTCGAGCGACGGCCGCGCAGGACGATATCGAATTTGTAAGCCCGCATGTCGTGCGGGATGGTGTTCTGCATGTCGAGCGCGGCGATCAGGCCCTTGATCGCATTCTCGTCCGGAATGGTCTTCACGATGGGACAAATCCAGATCATCGGATCGCCCTCGAAATACATCTGGGTGATCAGGCGCTGGGCAAAGCCATGGCCGAAGACCGAGAAGTGGATATGCGCCGGGCGCCAGTCGTTAACGCCGTTCGGCCACGGATAGGGACCGGGCTTGATGGTCTTGAAGGCGTAGCCGCCGTCCTCGTCGGTGATCGTGCGGCCGAAGCCGCCGAAATTCGGGTCGAGCGGAGCGAGATACGTTTCCTTCTTGTGGCGGTAACGGCCGCCGGCATTGGCCTGCCAGAATTCCACCAGCGCGCCGGGAACGCCGCGGCCGCGCTCGTCGATGACGCGACCGTAGACGAGGATGCGTTCGCCGAGCGCCATTTCGCCGGGCTTGGCGTAGTTGACGATCAGGTCGTTGTCGAACTCGCCGAGGATGTTGTGGCCAAAGACCGGGCCGGTGATCTCGCTCTTGGTGCCTTCCAGCGAAATCAGGGCGCGCTGCGGCGAGCGCAGCACCGAAGTCTTGTAACCCGGCGTGAAGGCCGGCGGATGCCATTCCCGGTCGCGGGCGAAAAAGGGTGTCGTTTCTGGGGGTGTGTTCTTCATTTTTGCTCTCCCGCGGCCTTGTCCGCGTCCATTTCGGCATAAGTGGCTTTGGCGATCTTGAAGGCATGGTTGGCGGCCGGAACGCCGGCATAGATTGCCACATGCATCAGGGCTTCGCAGATATCGTCCTTTGTCGCACCCGTATTGGCGGTTGCGCGGATATGCATGGCGACCTCGTCGTGGTGGCCGAGCGCGGCCAGAAGCGCGATCGTCACCATCGAGCGCTCGCGCTTGCTCCAGTTCGGGCGCGACCAGACCGTGCCCCAGGCGCCTTCGGTGATCATTTCCTGGAACGGTCCATCGAACGGCGTCTGGTTCGCCTGAGCGCGGTCCACATGGGCATCGCCCAGCACCGAACGGCGGGTCTGCATGCCTTGAGCATAACGTTCCGATGGCGCGGAAGGATCGGCCATGTCTATTCCTCGAGCTGTTCGATGAAGCCGCGGATCAGCGCGGCATGGGCGGCGGGTGCCTCGACGCACGGAATATGCGCGGCACCCTCGATGATTTCGTAGCGCGCGCCGGGGATCAGGTCGGCAAACGACTTGACGAGTTCGGGCGGTGTCGAGCCGTCCTCACGGCCGACGATGCAGAGCGCCGGCACGGCGATCCTTTTGGCGGCCTCAGTGAAATCCGCATCGCGGATCGCGGCGCAGGTGCCGCTGTAACCGGAGGTCGGTTGACGGACGAGCATGTTGCAATAGGCCTGGTAGGCGGCATTGTCCGGCTTGCGGAACGGCGCGGTGAACCAGCGCTCCATGATCGCGTCGAGAATGCTGCCGATGCCGTTCTGCTCGACGGCGGCAATGCGCGCCGCCCAGCTTTCAGCCGTGCCGATCTTGTGGGCGGTGTTGGAAAAGATCAGCGCCTTCACGAGGTCCGGACGGGTGGCATATAGGCCTTGGGCGATCAGCCCGCCAACCGAGAGGCCGCAGATGATGACCTGGCTGAGCTGCAGGTGGTCGAGCAGGCCGGCAAGATCGGCCGCATGGTCGGCGATCGAATAGGGCGGATTGCCAAGGCCGGAGAGCCCGTGGCCGCGCTTGTCATAGGTGAGGACCGTAAAATCCTCGGCAAGCTTGGGCAGTTCGTGATGCCAGATGCGGCTGTCGGTTCCCAGCGAATTGATGAACACCACGACCGGCTTTCCGTCGCCCGCGCGCTGGATATCGTAATGGATCACAATGTCGTTGATGTGTACAAACTGCATCAGTGCCTCCTCCCGCTTTGATAGATTGCACTAGTTTCCGGTTAGGTAAAATGATATTTCAGCATGATCTCCTAACCATAGGGTTATTTGATCTTGATCAATTCCCGAGTCAAGTTTCGGCACTTGCATACATTTGTCGAGGTCGCGCGCCAGAAAAGCGTGGTCAAGGCCGCCGAAATTCTGCATGTCAGCCAGCCGGCCGTCACCAAGACCATCCGCGAGCTCGAAGAGGCGCTGGGTGTCGCCATGTTCGAGCGCGACGGTCGCGGCATCCGCATCACCCGTTATGGCGAGGTGTTCCTGCGCCATGCGGGTGCGGCACTGACGGCACTCCGGCAGGGCGTGGATTCCGTCTCGCAGGAACTGTTCGATTCCGCGCCGCCGGTCCGGATTGGCGCACTTCCGACCGTTTCCACCCGCGTGATGCCGCGCGCCATGACGCTCTTCCTCGCCGAAAAGACCGGCAGCCGCGTCAAGATCGTGACGGGAGATAATGCCGTTTTGATGGAGCAGCTCCGGGTTGGCGAGCTCGACCTGGTGGTGGGCCGTCTGGCTTTGCCCGAAAAGATGACCGGCCTGTCCTTCGAACATCTCTATTCGGAACAGGTCGTCTTCACCGTCCGCGCCGGCCATCCACTGCTCGATGCCAAGCGATCGATATTCGAGGGCTTGGCCGACTATCCGGTGCTGATGCCGACCCGTGGCTCGATCATCCGGCCCTCGGTCGAACAGTTCCTGATCGCCAACGGCGTCGCCAGCCTGCCGACCCAGGTGGAAACCGTCTCGGATGCCTTCGGCCGTGCCTTCGTGCGGTCGAGCGACGCGATCTGGATCATCTCGACGGGTGTGGTCGCCGCAGATATCGAGGATGGGGTTCTGGCGACGCTGCCGATCGATACCAGCGAGACACGCGGCCCGGTCGGCCTCACCATCCGCGCCGACGCCAACCCCTCCACACCGCTGTCGATCCTGATGCAGACCATCCGCCAGGCCGCTGCGGAGATCATGCCGGCGCGGTGACGCCCGGCTCTATCTTCGTCACGTCGTCGCCGCAAAACAGGATGACGTAGTGGCCGCGCGCCTGCGCGGCTCTAGCCCAATTATCGAGATCGGAAAGAAAAGGCGCCTGTTTCCAGGCATCCGGATGGTCCGGATCGACCAGTACGGTCAGCTGCGGCCCCTGCTCATAGACGAGCATCTTCGATGTCAGCGGCTGCCAGGCCTCTGGAACACCCGGATCCGTCATCCACAGACAGAGGAAATCGCGGCAGAGCTGAGGTCGATCGGTATAGATTGCGCAGCCCTGCCCTTCCGAACAGTGCCGGCACCAGGCGTCCGGCGGTTTGTCCAGCGCCGCGATTTCGGGAAGCCGGCAACAGAGCGTGCAGGTGCCGCAGGATCGGGCTGTCTTTTCAATTGTCTCCAAGATCTCGCCGCCTCAACCGCAAAATGCCCGGCCAAACGATCGGCCGGGCCTGCGATTATACGCTGCGGTAGTTTCGCGCAAACAGAGAACTACGAATTTAAGTCGCTCGTAACTCCGGAAACGTCCGGCGCAATTCGTCCATCGAGGCTATTACCGCGTCGTCAGCGCGCAGCGTCACCGAGATATTGTCGGCGACATTGAGCGTTTCCTCAAAATGCACCGGCGTTTCAGCACCGCCCTGGCGCACCAGCGTGGCCTCCTTGCGGAAACCATGTTTCAGCAGCCAGTCGCGCGGGGCGCTGAGGCTCACCGCCACGTGGAACGCGCCGTCATCTTCCTTGCTGGCCTTCAGTTTGTAAGTCACGGGAGACCTGTCGCCGCCGATGTCGATCTGGCCTGGGTAACCCGCTTCTTTCAGATGTTCACCCATATTCTCGCTCCTTCGTTTTGGTGAGCCCGTGGGACAACCGACACTCGCTTGCTTTGTTCCGTTCGAAAGGCCGGTGGGTGATCAAGCCCGGTTGACGGCTGTTGACTGCCGTGATCGAAAGAGCCCGGGTGGCGGAGACGCGGAGGAAAAGCGATGACGGATCGGGAACTGCTGGAGGCGCTGTTTCATGCGGCCGTGAAGGCTGCCGATCCGCTGACCGGCATCGTGAAGCACCTGCCCGCCCCGCCGGCAAACGGACGAACCGTCGTCATCGGCGCCGGCAAGGGTGCGGCCCAGATGGCCGCAGCGCTCGAAAGCGTGTGGACCGGCCCGCTGACCGGCGTGATCGTGACCCGCTACGGCTATGGCTGCGAAACAAAGTCGATCGAGATTCTCGAGGCGTCGCATCCGGTGCCGGATGCAGCAGGCCTTGCCGGCGCAAGACGGTTGGTCGAGACGATCCGTGGCCTCTCCGAAAACGACCTCGTCATCGCGCTGGTCTGCGGCGGCGGCTCCGCCCTGCTGCCCGCGCCGCCGGAAGGCTTGACGCTGGAGGACGAGATTGCGTTAAACGAGATGCTGCTTGCCTCGGGCGCGCCGATCTCGGCGATGAATGTTGTTCGCAAACATCTGTCGACCATCAAGGGCGGCAGGCTTGCCGCAGCAACCAAGGCCCGCGTCGTCAGCCTGATCGTCTCGGATATTCCCGGCGACAACCCCGCCTTCGTCGCCTCCGGCCCGACCATTCCGGATGCCACGACCCGCCAGGATGCGCTCGCGATCGTCGAACAATACAAACTGAAGCTGCCGGTGGCGATGATCGCGCATCTGAACTCGCCGGCCGCCGACGCACCGGAACCGGACGATCCGGTCTTTGCCGGCCACGAGCATTTTGTCATAGCCTCTGCTGGCGTCTCGCTGGAGGCCGCCGCCGAGGTCGCCCGCGCCCATGGCATGACGCCTTATATCCTTTCCGACTCCGTCGAAGGCGAAGCGCGCGACGTCGCCCTGGTGCATGCAGCCCTTGCGCGCGAGGTGTCGCTCCGCGACCGGCCGTTCGCAAAGCCGGCGGTTCTACTGTCCGGCGGGGAGACCACGGTGACGCTGCGGGCGAAAGGCGGCAAGGGCGGCCGCAACGGCGAATTTGCGCTGGCCTTGGCGCTGGCGATCGACGGCCACGATGTCACCGCACTGGCCGCCGATACGGATGGCATCGACGGATCGGAAACCAATGCCGGTGCTTTCGCGGACGGCACGACGGCGAGACGCCTGGGGGCCGCGGGTCTCGACGGGCGGAAACTGCTCGACGGCAATGACAGCTTTTCAGGATTTGCCGCGATCGGCGACATATTCGAAACGGGCCCAACCGGCACCAATGTGAATGATTTCCGGGCGATCTTGTTGAGATAGCCGCTTGAAGCCGGCCTTGCAGCCCTCTCCCGCCCAATTGCGGCACTTACTGCAGCTGCGGTTTCCTCAAGAAATCATTCCGGTCCGCCGACTTCACTCTGAGCCAGGCCTCCCTTCCATCACGCAGGATCCGCATCGGGATTTCGGCGCCGGGCGGCCCGCTGTCCCAGATCTTGCGATAGAAGTCCGCGAGCCCGTCGACCTCGCCGTCGCGGATTTCCGAAATCACGTCGCCGCGCTTCAGGCCCGCCTTTGCAGCCGGACCGTTTTCGGTGACGCTCATGACCACCACTTCGCCATTGCTTTCCGCCGACATGGCGCCGAGCCAGGGGCGTGGCGGGCGGTTGAATTCGCCGCGATTGAGGAGATCGTCGAGGATAGGCTTCAGAAGGTTGACCGGCACGACCATGTTGATGTCGGCGATCTCGCCGCCGCGGCTCATCTGCAGGCGCAGCGATCCGACCCCTAGCAGCTTGCCTTCCGTATCGATCAGCGCCGCTCCGCCCCAGGAGGGGTGGGCAGGTGCGATGAAGATCGCCTCATCCAGCAGATATTCCCAATATCCGGCGAATTCCTGCTTGGCGACGATATTGCTACGCACATACTCTCCTTCGCCATCGGCGAAGATGACCGGATCGCCGAGCGTCGCGGTAGCGGAATCGCCGATCTGAAGCGCCGGCAGATCCAGCGGCGCCATGGCCTGCACGAGGCCGAAGCCGCTTTCCTGATCATAGGCCAGCGCATGGGCCGGCACGACGCGACCGTCCTGGCGTGTCAGCCAGACGTCTTCTGCTTCGGTGATCAGGTAACCGATCGTCAGCACCAATCCGTTTTCGCGGATCACCACGCCGCTACCTTCCCGGCGGGTGCCGAGAGTATTGGCCGTAAAGGCGTTGTCCGGGATGGAAGCACGCACGGCCACGACCGACCGTAAACTTTTCTCGAGATCCATGATGCAAATCCTGATGAGGCAATACGCGGTCCGGAACCCCGCAAGGGTCTGCAAAGGCCAACCATACCGTCCCTTTAAGGTATGAATGTGGACGGCGTGGAGCAAGAGGCCGGCGAGAACTGCATGCTTGCAAAGTGTCTACCTCATGGGGTCCCCTCCCCGTTTCCGGGAAGGGGAAGCGTGGAATGCTCAGCCCGCTGGCGTCAGCGTGACCGAGGTGCCGGTTGCGGCGACGTTGAGGCCGAGCTGGCCGGTAACGCTCACCGTCTGCAGGTGGATGGAACCAGCGGTACCGCCGACGAGGATGTTGGCGCCAATGCCGGCACCGACGGTGGCCTCAGCGGTCGCGCCCTGATAGAGGCCGCCGAGCGAACCGTGGTGATAACCCGCGGTCGGGGCGAAGACGGCCCAGATCAGCCGCGAACGGGTCGTGAAGCCGAGATCGACACCCATCTTGCGCACCACGCCGGTATAACGGTCGAGCGGCTCGCTGCCGATCGCCGTCGTAAAGACGCAATCGGCTTCCTTGGCGGAACCAAGCACGTAACCGACACCGCCGCCGATCGAGCAATCGAGATAACCGATGCGAACACCGCCGCGCAGGTCCTGCTCTTCATAAACCGGGACACGATCCCGGCGGGCAATCACATCGGCGGAAAAGGCGGCTCCGGCGCTGGTTACGACCGGCAAAGCGGCGAGCGCCACGGCAACAATCTTCTTCATCCCTGTACTCCTTTAATTATTCAGCCGCCCTTGTTGAGACTCATCCGAGCGGGTTTGGTAGCGTTGGGAAACGCATGTGGCGGAAGAATGATCCCACGTGCGCTGCACACGAATTATCACCGAATTGTTCCAAGCGAGAGGTGGCTCCATCCCGCCGCCCCTGCGTCAGCGTTTCGCGGAATTGGCCGGGAAGCGAAACGGGGGCAGCGGCGATCTTCCGGAACCGCGGCCACCCAGACACGTTCCTGTCGATCTTTCGCGGAGATCGGGATGGACAAGGATAGAAAACTGGAATGGCTGGCGAGGTCCGGGTATGCGACCAGGGGGATCGTATACGTCCTGATCGCCGGCATGGCGTCGCTCTCGACGCTCGGCGGTGGAGAGCCGGATTCCAATTCCGCGCTGCAGATCGTATTGGAACAGCCTTTCGGCCAGATCTGGCTCGGCTTGATCGGCATAGGCCTGATCGGCTTCATCCTCTGGCGAGTGGCGCAATCGATCCTCAACACCGACCGCCATCAGCACAATGCGAAAGGGTATCTGGTCAGGGCGGGTCTTCTCGTCAGCGCCGCGACCTATACCGGTCTCGCCTTTTACGCGGTCGGGCAGGCCCTGCTTCTCGGCTTCGGCGCAGGATCGTCCGGAGCTCGCGAAAGCTGGACCGCGTGGCTGATGCAGCAGCCGTTCGGTCGCTATCTTGTCGCAGGCGTCGGCCTTGCGATCATCGGTGCCGGCTGCGCCCAGGCGGCCAAGGGCATCAAACGCGGGTATCTTCGCTTTTTCGAAAGCGGATTCGAGCAGCGAGCCGTCCTCAATGGCATCTGCGCCTACGGCCTTCTGGCGCGCGGCGTCATATTCCTCATTATCGGCGGGTTCTTCATCTATGCGGCCTTCGCTGTCGATCCGAACCAGGCTGGCGGCCTGGCGGATGCGCTCGCATGGGTGCGCCAGCTTCCATTCGGGGCTATTCTCTATGGATTGGCGGCCATCGGGCTTTTCGCGTTCGGCCTCTACGGATTGATCGAGGCCCGGTACAGGATCGTGCAGCCGCCTTCGATGGATCGGCCGCTCCGCGCGATGCGGTCGGCCGTGAACTGACATTGAGCAAGGAGTTTGGATGGCATTCCATCAGCGCGTGACACGCAGAGTGGTCGAAAGGGTCATGACGTTCGAGCCGATCGGCCTGATGATGATCGCCTTTCTGGCAGGCGGGCTATTCGTCTTCTTCCGCTTGACCGACGAGGTTCTGGAGGGCGAGACCCATGCCTTCGACGAAAAGATCCTTCTCGCCCTGCGCAATGCCGCAGATCTTGCGACGCCGCTCGGCCCCTATTGGCTCAATCATGCCATGGGAGACATCACGGCGCTCGGCGGGGTTACCGTGCTGACCCTGATGACCGTGATGGGGACGGCCTTCCTCCTGCTGTCGCGGCAAAAGGCGATCGCGCTCTTCATGTTCCTGTCGATCGCTGGCGGCTGGCTTTTGAGTTCGTTGCTGAAGCTCGGCGTGGCACGACCGAGGCCGGATATCGTGCCGCATCTGGTCGAAGTCGGAGACCTCAGTTTTCCGAGCGGCCATGCGATGCTGTCGGCCGTTACCTACCTGACGCTCGGAGCGCTGCTGTCGCGCGCCCAGCCCTATCGCTCGACGCGGATCTTCCTGATCAGTGCGGCGATCTTCCTGACATTCATCATCGGTTTCAGCCGTGTCTATCTCGGCGTCCACTACCCGACCGACGTCCTCGGCGGCTGGTGCGCCGGCGCAACCTGGGCACTGGCGTGCTGGATGATCGCAAGACGCTATATTTCGGCGGTGCCGGAGTAATCCGGTAATTTGGACACCTTTGGGAGGAGCTTCTGGCATGAGCACATCCATACTTTTCTGGTGCCGGACCGATATTGAAGGATTTGAAAGGCTGGAGCTTTCGGTCGAACCGGACGTCGTCACCGCGACATCGACGGTCATCTGCCTCGAAGCCGGCGGCTTTCGCCTCGATCATCGCTGGCGGCTCGATCCGGGCTGGCGTGCTCAATCGGTCACGGTCGAACGATGGAATGCGCAAGGCTACGGCCTGCTGCACCTGGAACGCGTCGGCAAGGGCTGGCGGGTGAACGACATGGCCCGGCCGGATCTCTTTGGCGCGGAGGAGCCGGACCTGTCGGTCACACCATTCTGCAACACGTTCCCGATCCGCAGGACCGCTGAGGAAAAGGGAGCCAGCCTGAGTTTGGATACGGCATTCATCGATGGTCCAGCGCTCACGGTGGCGCGATCGAGCCAGCGCTACGACCGCCAGGGTCCGGGCCGCGTGCGCTACGTCGACCTCGGCCTTTCGGCAGGTTTCGAAGCGGACCTTGTCATCGACGGCGACGGGCTGGTTTTGTCCTACGAACACCTGTTCGAACGGGTGACGCCGGGGTGATATCCATGATCCCTCACGGGTCGATATACCCGACCGCCCGGACCCGCACCTCGCGGGTGCCGGGATCTTGGGAAAACAGGATGGCGCCGGAGGATTTGGATTCCGCCGGCACGTAGTCGAAGGTGACGTCTGCATCCTCGACAAGGTTGCCGCCATCCAGGATCTCGCCCCGTACGGTAACGGCGGCAGCCGTCGCCGTCGCCTTGTTGGCGATATCGAAGGCGACACGGTAGCCGCCTTCGGTCTGGCGCCTCTCGGTGATGGCGATTGAGAATTCCGGTTGCATGTCGTCGTGCGTCCATGCCTGGTAGGCGACCCAGGCGATGGTGGCGACAACGACGAGCGCCGAAACCATGCCGGTCGCCCATTCGATCCAGTGCGGCTCCTTGACTTCGGTGTGGCGTTTGTTGGCTGTGGTCGTCATCGAGGTTCACGCGTTACAGGATGAGGCGGGCGGCGGCGGCCCCGATTGCGCCGGGGAAGCTCAGGACGATCGCCGACATCAGCATCTGCGTCGACGCCGTATCGTCGAGCCGGCCGAAGGTCCACAGCACATAGAAGCTGATCAGCATGGCGACCAAGTAGCCTGGCAGAGTGAAGCGGAAGAAGGCGTGCCACCATGGCGTTTCCTTCGAAATTTCATGGGTGCCCTTGAAGGCGACCGCATAGACGAACCCGTGCATGATGGCGATCGATAGGCCGATGGTGACGAGCGCGTGCCAGGGCGTCATCTTGTAGGCGATCAGGATGATTTCTTCCGTCGGCGCGACGTTGAGGTTGAGAAAGAGGGCGCCGACCGCCATCAGGAACAGTTCGCGGCTGTAGCTGGTGGAAATTTCGTCGGGCACTGCGCCACCGCCTTGCTCCTCGTCCTCCTCCCCATCGTCCTCGTGTTCATCATTCCCCGACTGTCCGCCGAGCTGGGAGCGGCCGAGCAGCGCGCCGATGCTTGCCGGCACGGACTGTATGGCGATCTTGCCGAGCATTTCGGAGGGCGGCATGTGGGGCTTGATATCCCCGAGCATGATGAGAACCGCCGCACCTATGACGATGCCGAGGCCATACGCGATGGTGGCGTCGCGGCAGGCTTCCGCCAGGGTGGAGGTGCGCTCGAAACCGATCCGGTGGGCGAGCAATATGAGAAGCGGAATATTGACGATCAGCAGCAGCAACAGGCGCCAGCGTTCGATGTAGAAGCCGAGCTGCCAGAGCTCCATTGTCATCAGCATCGGGATACCGAACAGCATGGCGCCGGCCGCGCCACGTCCGAGACCGATCAGAAAACTTCGGCTTCCGCCCGCGTCATTGCCCCGTTCCGCCCTGGCCCCGTTCAATGCCGGCTCCCTCCCGTCTTGCGATAAGCGGAAGGAAACTCTGAAATCGGATGAAATGTTCCACCCGGACGAGAACCCGGGGCAAGGCATCACCGATCGAACAGATCCTGCCATTGCTTCTCGCCGACCAGACAGTCGCTGGAGGGCTGGTTGCCCGCCACCTTCTGTACGGTTGCCGGCGGCGTGAGCCCGCTGATCTCCAGGACCAGCTTGCGGCGGACGGCGACGGCGAAATCCTCGATCTTGTGAACCGGTAGCACGAAGGAGCCAGGTCCGCCGATGACGCAGTCGCCATAATATTTGTCGAGCCCGCCTGGTGCGCCGGAGGGCCTCAGCATGATCGCCAGCCCGTTGATGATGATGCCGGCTTCCAGGGCCTTGCCACGGACTGGCACGACCGGATTGCCGGAATTGTTCGGCCCGTCGCCAGAAATGTCGATCACCTGACGCGTGCCACGATACGAATTGGCGACGATCATCGTTGCGCCTTGGGTGATTGCGGCGGAAATCGAAGTGCGGCGCTGGGTATTGATGGGCCGGGCCTCGAGCTTGGCGGCAAAATTAATCGCATCCTGCTCGTTTTCGATGATTGTCCAATCGATGATTGAATCCGGCACCACGTCACCGGCCCATTCGAAATAGCTGATGGCGATGCGGCCGTTCAGCCCCGTCTTCACCGCCGCGATGAATTCCTTGTGCTTGAGCGCCTCGAGATATCCCTCGCGCTGGACGCGGACTTCCTCGTAGTCCATGGAGCGGGACGTATCGACCGCGAGGACCAGTTCCACATCGACTTCGCCTCCCTTTTGCTGCGCGACCATGGGGGCGGTGGCAGCGGCGGAAAGGCTCATGAGCATCGCGAGTGTTGTAAGCATTGCCAATCCAATCACTGCGTTATCGATTTCTTAAAACTGTAACACAGAGGCGACCGAGGGCGACTCTCCTCCGCGAGCCTGCCTTCAACTTTCGGTGATGGGACTTTATTCCGTGGGCACCCCGCGTAATCTGCCACGGAGATGCTGCTGCTTCGGCCTTGGTCTGGAGCTGCCCCTATCAACTGGTATCTGGACGGGATCAGGCGATGACGAGGTTAAACGGCAAATGTTATTGCGGCGCAGTCGCCTATGAAGTGGAAGACGCTTTCGTTTATGCCGCCAATTGCCATTGCTCCGATTGCCGCCGCACCACCGGCTCGGCTTTCAAGCCCTTAGCGGGCATCGAGCGGCAGAAGTTTGCCATGGTGAAAGGCGACGACGGTTTGCTGATCTTCGGCGACGTCGATACCCACAACGCCCATTGCAGGGCCTGTGGTTCGCTTCTCTACTCGCTGGTGCGGGAGGCTGCCTGGGTGCATGTGGCAATGGGCACGCTGGTCGACGCCCCGACAATCCGGCCGACGCACCATATCTTCGTCGCGTCCAAGGCGCCGTGGCACGAGATCACCGACGACCTGCCGCAATATCGCGGCCATAGAGAATAGCTATTCCCGACCGGCCAGCGCGGACCCGCTCCAACGGAGCCGCTATTCGGGTAGCGCAAACTCGTGTCAACTTGGGGGACAGGGCTATTTCCGATGGCCGCTGTTGACTTCGCAGCGCGCATATCGACAGAGTGGCGCAAAGAAGGAAACCCCATGTCCAGGTCAGAAAAATTCATCGTGCTGCCGTTCAAGAAAGTCCGGGGCAACGTGACGCCTGGCGAGATGCGCGTAGCCTCGAACGCCGCTTCGGCCGAGAAGATCGCCCGCGCCATGGCCGACCGCTTCGTCGGGGTCGCGGCCTATTCGGTTCAGGTCGACATGGAAAGCGGCGACATGTCCGATCCGCGTATCCTCTGGCAATCGGGCGAAATCGCCGATATCGCTGCCTAGCCCCCGAGCCGGCTGCTTCTTTCACAGGCGACGCGGGTTCGATCCGGTTATTTCTTGAGGATCACCCACAGCGCATGCACGATGCCGGGCAGCCAGCCGCAGAGAGTGAGCAGGATGTTCAGCCAGAAATGCAGGCCGAGCCCCACCTGCAGGAACACCCCCAGCGGCGGCAGGATGAAGGCGAGCAGAATGCGGATGATATCCAACGGGCGTTCTCCGGGTTGATCGGTTCGGCCGGTAACGCGCTGGATGGGATATGGTTTCAGAAGACGCTCATCTCAGCAGCGTCTTTGCGATGATCTCCAGCTGAATCTCGTTGCTGCCGCCGAAAATGCTCTGGGAGCGGGAATTGAAATAGACGGCGGAGGCAACCTTGCGCTCCTCGTCGATCTCACTTTCCTCCGGCAACTCGTGCAGCGGCCGATGCTCTTCAAAGCGTAACGCATTTGGGCCAAGGATCGAGGCCGCGAGTTCGGCGATCGACTGGCGGATGCGGCTGCGCTCGATCTTCATCGTCGAAGACGGCACCGACCCCGGATTGCCGCCGGCCTGCACCTTGGACATGGCGGAAAGCTCCAGCATGTCGTTGGCGTCCACATCCGTGGCGATCTCGGCAAGGCGTGCCATGAACAGCGGATCGTCGATCATCGTTCGCCCGTCCGGCAGTGGCTCGGAAGCGAGCCGGTGCAGGCGCGTCAGCATGGCCCGCAAGACTCCGCCGGCGAAGGCGCCGCCCCGCTCGAATTCGAGCAGGTATTTTGCGATGTCCCAGCCCTCGCCTTCCTCGCCGATGCGGTCGGAGACCGGCACTTTCACGTCGTCGAAGAAGACCTGGTTGAACTCATGCGTGCCGCAGATCGAGCGGATCGGCCGGATGGTGACGCCGGGCGATTTCAGGTCGATCAGGATGAAGGTGATGCCTTCCTGTTTCTTGCCCGTGTCGGCGGTGCGTACCAGCGCGAACATCCGCGTGGCATGATGCGCCAGCGTCGACCAGATCTTTGAGCCGTTGACGATGTAGTGGTCGCCGTCGAGCACCGCCCGGGTCTTCAGCGAGGCAAGGTCGGAGCCGGAGCCGGGTTCGGAATAGCCCTGCGCCCAGAGATCCTCGCCACTCAGGATGCGCGGCAGGTAGAAGTTTTTCTGCTCGTCGTTGCCGTAGCGCATGATGACCGGCGCGATCATCTTGATTGAGGCGCCGCGGAAATGCGGCTCGCCGGCGCGTTCGCATTCCTGGTCGAGAATGTAGCGCTCGGCGAGCGACCAGCCGGTGCCGCCATATTGCTTCGGCCAGGATGGGGCGGCCCAGCCCTTGTCGTTGAGCTTCGCCTGCCATTCGAGGCCGATAGCGGGGTCGGCAAGGAAGCTGGGGTTCAGCCGCTCTGCGCGCTTCAGGCCCTCGTCCAGATGAGTGTCCAAGAAAGTCCGAACCTCGTCGCGGAACCGAACCTCTTCTTCCGTCATCAACAGATCCATGGAACTCTCCTCAGACGGGTTCGCGCAGCAAGCTGCCGGAGAGCGTGGCAGGATCGCGGATGATCTCGCCATAGCGCTTCAGGTGGTCCGCGGTGGTGCCAAAGGTGTTTTCGATCGCGTAAAGCCGGCGGAACCAGGCGCCGATCGGCATCTCTTCCGAAAAACCCATGGCGCCATGCAGCTGGATCGCCTCCTGCGCGACAGAGCGGGAGACCTTGCCGATCTTCGCACGGGCGCCGGAGACGCCGCGGATGCGCATCGCGCGCGGCGCATCGACGGAGAGCGTGGCGAGCAATGCCGAACCGCGGGCTTCCTGGCATTTCACCGCCATCTCGGCCATGCGGTGCTGAAGTGCCTGGAACGCGGCGAGCGGCTTGCCGAACTGCACGCGCTCCTTGGTATAGGCAACGGTCGCATCCATCAGCGCATCCATGATGCCGACCGCTTCCGAGGCGAGCGCCGCATTGACGCGGTCGTAAGCCGCTTCGATTTCGGCGAGCGTATCGGCCTCAGCACTAAATAACGCCGACGCGGGTAGGGAAACGTTGTCGAGAACGAGATCGCTGGCGCGGCTGCCATCGACGAGTTTCACCTCGGTCCGCGTCAGGCCCGCAGCATCCGCAGGTACGGCGAACAATTTTACTGCCCCGTCAAGCTTGGCCGAGACCAGAAAGATATCCGCAAAGGCGCCGCCGTGAACCAGCGGCTTTTCGCCGGAGATAAGATAGCTCTCGCCGCTGCGGGTCGCGGTTGCGGCGATATTGCCGAGGTCGAAACCGGTCTGGCGCTCCGTATGCGCCAGCGCCGGGCGCGATGTGCCGGCAAACAGGCCGCCGAGAATCTCGGCTTTTTGGTCTTCGGAACCAAGCTTTTCGACCAGCCCGCCGGCGAGAATGATAGATGCAAGATAAGGCTCCACCACCAAAGCGCGGCCGATCGCTTCCATGATCAGCGAGACTTCCACCGCGCCGCCACCAAGCCCACCATTCTCTTCGGCAAACGGCAGCGCCAACCAGCCGAGATCGGCCATCTCGGACCAGATGCCGGCATCGAAACCGGTCTCCGAGGCGATGATTTTGTTGCGCTTCTCGAAGTCGTAGCGATCCTTCAGGAACCGCTCGGCGCTTTCCTTCAACAGAAGCTGCTCGTCCGAATAGTTCAGGTCCATGACTGGGTCTCGCGTTTTAGTCTTGGAGGCAGCGGGTGCCGCCCCCCTCACCCGGCCTCCGCTACGCTCGGCCACCCTCTCCCCGAGGGGAGAGGAAGATCGGAGGCATTGGAGCAATCCACCTTCTCCCTCGGGGAGAAGGTGCCGGCAGGCGGATGAGGGGGTCTGGCAACGGCCTTCCTCAAAGGAGGTGTAGACTACTCCTCGCGCGTATACGCCCCATGCCCCGGCCGATAGGTCTTGGTGTCGAGGAACTGCGACAGTCCCTTTTCGCGGCCCTTTTCCGGGTCGACGAACGTCGTCTGGTCGGCCTTGGCGGTCAAATATTCCGCCGACTCCTCCCAGGTCATCTCGCGCACATACTTATAGGCCATGCGGGCCTGGCGGAGCACGGTCGGGTTCTTTTCGAGGAGCACGCGGGCGATCTCGACGGTGCGTTCGCGTAAGCGTTCGGCCGGCACCGCCTCGTTCACCAGGCCGAGCTGTTCGGCCATCTTGCCGCCGAACTTTTCGCCGGTCATGACGTAATACATCGCCTTGCGGTCGTTCATCAGCGTCGAGATCGCCTTGGAGACGACGCCGCCGGGGATGACGCCCCAGTTGATTTCCGAAAGGCCGAACACCGCATCTTCGGAGGCGACCGCCAGGTCGCAGCAGATCAGCGGGGTGAAGGCACCGCCAAAGCACCAGCCGTTGACCATGGCGATGGTCGGCTTGGCGTAGTGCATCAGCAGGCGCCATTGCCATGCACGGGTGGAGCGGTAGGCGCGCATGCGCTTGACGTCCGACACACCGTCGGTGGCGCGGAAGAAGTCCTTGAGGTCCATGCCGGCGGAAAAGGCTTCGCCCTCGCCGGTGAGGATGATCACGCCGGCGCGGTCGTCGATTTCAAGCGCGTCGAGCACCCGGATCATGTCTTCGGCAAGACCGACGCTCATGGCGTTGCGCTTGTCCGGGCGGTTTAGCTTCACCCAGGCAATGCCGTTTTCGAATTCGACCTTGACGTTCTCTCCGCCCAGATCGCTTGCTTCTATGGTCATCATATTCTCCTAAAGATCCCGGAGCCTTACGACAGGCTGGTCATTTTGGTGACGAGATAGGCGTCCATGCCCTCGGTGCCGCCTTCGGAGCCGTAACCGCTCTGCTTGACGCCGCCGAACGGCGTTTCGGCCATCGAGATGAAGTTGTTGTTGATGCCGACCATGCCGGCCTCGAGCGCGTCGCTGACCATCGCCGCCGTCTGGCTGGACCGGGTGAAGGCATAGGAGGCAAGCCCGTAGGGCAGCCGGTTGGCCTGTTCGATCACCTCGTCGAAGGAGGTGAAGCGGGCGGTGACGGCGACCGGACCGAAGGGCTCGTCATTCATGATGATCGCGTCCTGCGGCACGTCGGACAGCACGGTCGGCTGAAAGAAATAGCCGCGATTGCTGCCGCGCTCGCCGCCGGCTTTCACCTTGGCGCCGCGCTGCACGGCATCGGCGACCATGCGTTCCATCGCCGGCACACGGCGGCTGTTGGCGAGCGGCCCCATCTGGCTCGACGGGTCGAGGCCGTCGCCGACCTTGAGGGCCGACGCCGCCTTGGCAAAGCCGTCGACGAACTTGTCGTGGACGCTGTCATGGACGTAGAACCGGGTCGGCGAGATGCAGACCTGGCCGGCATTGCGGTATTTCGCGTGCACCATGACGCGGATGGCGTGGTCGATATCGGCATCCTCGAAGATCAGCACGGGGGCATGGCCGCCGAGTTCCATCGTGGCACGCTTGACGCCGGCTTTCGCGGCGAGGACTGCGAGATGCTGGCCGACGGCGGTCGAGCCGGTGAAGGTGATCTTGCGGATGCCGTCCGAAGCGATCAGGTGTTCGGAGACCTCCGCCGGCTTGCCGTGCACGACGTTCAGCACGCCGTTCGGCAGGCCGGCATCCTGCAGCGCGCGGGCGATCTCGAGCACGGTCGAGGGTGTCTCTTCCGAGGGCTTGATGACCATGGTGCAGCCGGTGGCGAGCGCGGCCGAAATTTTTCGCGCCGGGATGACGCCCGGAAAATTCCAGGGCGTGAAGCCGGCGACCGGGCCGACTGGCTCTCTCGTGACCATCCAGCGGGCGCCGGGCACGCGCGACGGCACGATGCGGCCATAAGTGCGGCGGCCCTCGTCGGCGGTCCAGTCGAGAATGTCGGCCGAGATATGAACTTCCGGGATCGCCTCGGCGAGCGGCTTGCCCTGGTCGAGCACCATGCGCCGGCCGATTTCATTGGCCCGTTCGCGCAGGATGTCGGCTGCCTTGCGGATGATCTTGGCGCGGTCGAAGGCGGTCGTTGCCTTCCAGGCCTTGAATTCACGGGTGGCGGCTGCCACGGCTCGCTCGAGGTCCGCCGCGGTTGCATGCGGCAGGGCGCCGATCGGCTCGCCGGTTGCCGGATTGATGACGTCTTCCGTCATCCGGCCTTCCGCGCCGAGCCACTCGCCATCCACAAACAGCTTCAATTCACCATAGGATTGGGTCTGCATCACGGTTTCCTCCCTCGTGACTGCCAAAATAAAACAGTGGGCGTAGCACCCCCCCCACCCGGCCTCCGCTTCGCTCGGCCAGCCTCTCCCCGCTGGGGAGAGGAGGATCTGAGACATTGCGGCAATTCACCTTCTCCCCTTGGGGAGAAGGTGCCGGCAGGCGGATGAGGGGGAAATCCCCCAATCCTCACTGCACCACGAATAGCGCGTCGAGAGCCAAAGCCCCGTCCCCCTCGCCATAGACAACGAGCGGGTTGATATCGACCTCGACGATCTGAGGCTGTGAGCGCATCAGCGCGCCGAGCTTGACGACCACGTCGGCGATCGCCTCGACATCGCGCGCCGGGTGGCCACGGAAGGCGCCCAGCAGCTTCGAAGCCTTCAGCTTGCGGATTTCGGCGATCGCCCGCTCGCGGCTGATATCGTCCGGCAGCAGGCGGGCATCGGCGAGAGCCTCGATCCAGACGCCGCCGAGGCCGACCAGTACGACCGGACCCCATTGCGGATCGCGCTTGGCGCCGACCACCATTTCGAGGCCCTGGCGCGCCATGCCCTCGATCAGCACGCCGTCGAGCTCAAGGCCCGGCTTGTGCCTGGCAATGCTGGCATACATCTTTTCATGCGCCGCCCGCAGCGCCGGCTCGTCGGCGATATTGACGATGACGCCGCCGACATCGCTCTTGTGGGCGAGTTCGGCCGCCTGCGCCTTCATGACCACCGGATAACCGACATCGGCTGCGATCGTCGCGGCTTCGTCGGCGGATTTGGCCAAAGCGCCCTTCGGGATGTGGATGCCGAGATCGGCAAGGATACGCTTGCCTTCATACTCGACCACGAGACCGGAAGGTGGCAGTTTGGCGATCCGTTCGCCTTCCGGCGCCCGGTCCTTGGTGGCGGCGAGCGCAGCCGCATAGTTCATCACCACTGCCATGGCGCGCATGGCGCGTTCTGGCGAGCGGAAGAATGGGATACCGCTGTCGCGCACCGCCTTCATGAAGGTCGGGTCGAGCGGATAGTCATCGCCGACAATGTTGAGGATGACGGGCTTCGTCGCGGTCGCGGCGACCGGGATGATGGCGTCCGACTTCTTGATCTGCATCGGCGGTGAGCCGCCCGCGTGCGACAGGAATACGATGCCCACATTCGGATCCTTCAGCATGGATGCCGTGGACGTTCCGAAAATACCTGGATTGGAGAAGCCGGTCGTGCCGATGTCGAACGGGTTGTCGACATGGACGTAAGGCGGCACTTGCGTCGCAAGCTCGGCATGCACCTCGTCCGACAGCGTCGCGATCGGCAGGCCGACGCGCTCGCAGAAATCGAAGCAGAGGCCGCGGATGGCGCCCGAATTGGTGACGATGCCAGCCTCGCCCGGCGGCGGCGACGGATAACGCGCCAGGATGGCGGTGACGTCGAACAGCTCGTCGGTCGTCTCGACTAGCGCGACGGCCTCGTTGCGCACGGCCGTCTGCATCAGCGCATGGTCGCCGGCAAGCGCGCCGGTATGCGATTGCGCTGCCTGCTTGCCGCGCTCGCTGGAGCCCGGATGCAGCATGACGATCGGCTTGCCAAGCTCTCGGGCGCGCCGCGCCACGGCGAGGAACTTTTGGGGGTTCTTGACCTGTTCGACATAGACGGCGACGGCGGCGTTGTCCTTGTCCTCGATCAGCCAGGCGACCAGGTCCTCGGCGGCGATCACTGCCTCGTTGCCGGTGGCGATGACGTAGGAGACCGCGATATCGCGCGAATGCATGGCGAAGCGGATATTGGCCGCCGTAGCGCCGCTCTGGGCGACGATAGCCACTCTGGAGCGCTCGCCGACGCCGCGCAGGTCGACGGGCTCGAAGGTCAGCGGAATGCCGTCGACATAATTGGTATAGCCCATGCAGTTCGGTCCGAGCATCGCCATGCCCGCCTTGCGGCAGATTTCGGCAAGCTCGTCCTGCTGTCGGCGGCCCTCCTCGCCGGCTTCGGCGAAACCGGAAGAATAGACGATGACGCCCGCCACATCCCGCTCGACGCAGGCAAGAACCGAGTCCTTGATCGCCACCTGCGGCACGATGAGGATCACCACATCGACGCCCTTTGGCAGGTCGGCGATGGTCTTCACGCAGGCGCGGCCATTGATCTCATCGCGCGAACGGCTGACGAGATGCAGGTCGCCTGCATATTTGAAGAGTTCGAGATTGGCGAGCACGCCGCCGCCGATCGAAGCGGGATCCGGCGACGCGCCCACGATCGCGATCGATCGTGGGCGCAGCAGACGGTCGAGATCGAACGGCTTGGCCGGATCGAGCGTCTTGGGAGCGGTGGTCATCGTATCAGCCATGGGAGCCACTTCTTAGTCGCGACGGTAGGCACCGAGGCCCGGGCGGAAGGATTTCTCATCCAGGAACTGACTCATGCCGGTATTGCGGCCGTTCTCCGGGTCGCGGAGCTCCGTCTGATCGGACTTCGCCATCAGGTATTCGCCGGCCTGTTCCCAGGTGAGGTCGCGGGTGAAACGGCAGGCGGTCTTCGCCTGGCGCAGCACGAAGGGGTTCTTGCCGATCAGCGTCATGGCGAGCTTGCGGGTCTCAGCCCTCAACTCGTCCGGCGAAACGGCCTTGTTGACCAGCTTCATGTCCGCAGCCTGCTGGCCGGTGAAGGTTTCCCCGGTCATGATGTAATACATGGCGTCGCGGAAGCTCATCGTCTCCAGCACCGACTTGGTGACGATACCGGCCGGGATGATGCCCCAGTTGATTTCAGAAAGGCCGAAGATGGCGTCTTCCGAGGCGATGGCCAGGTCGCAGCCAACCAGGAACTGGAAGGCGCCGCCAAAACACCAGCCGTTGACCATGGAGATGGTCGGCTTCGGGAAATACATCATCCGGCGCCACTGCCATGCGGCGTTCGCCCGGAACAGGCGTTCGCGCTGGATCGGCGGTACCTTGTCGGTAGCGCGGAAATATTCCTTGAGGTCCATGCCGGCCGAGAAGGATTCGCCGGCGCCGGTGACAACCATCACCTTGCAGCGGTCGTCTTCTTCCAGCGCGTCCATGATCGCGTTCATTTCCCAGACGATGCCCGGGTTGATGGCGTTGCGCTGCTTCGGACGGTTGAGCGTCACCCAGGCGATGCCCTCGTCGAAATCCACGGTAACATATTCGCCCCACTTGCCATTGTTCTGGCCAGCGGCAGCGGATTCGGTCTTTTCCATAGCAAATTCTCCCTACTGGGGAAATGGATATCAGGGACCCGAATATAGGTCAAGCGGCTTTCAGTTTCAGGCGCGGCGAAAAGAAAGCCGTTTGACGTCGTGCTGAACCGATGCTTAACCGCGGCCGAGGAACGGCATTTCGACCGGCAGGATGATGCTCTCGTAGAGGTTCACGTCGTCGGGCAGCGTCGCCATCAGCACGACGATCCGCGCTACATCCAGAGGCATCATGGTTGCGGGCCGGACCTTGTCGGTGACGCCGGGAACCAGCGAGCTGACCGTCGAGCCCGGATGCACCATGGAGACCGCAATGCCGTGCTCGCGGCCGTCGACGGCGAGCGAACGGGTAAGGCCCTCGAGCGCGAACTTGCTCGCCGTATAGGCGGCGGTATGGCCGCGCGGAACCTTCGACGACAGGCTGCCCATGTTGATGATCCGGCCGCGCTTCTGTTCCTGCATGATGACGAAGGCGGCGCGGCTGCAATAAAAGACAGAGTGCAAATTTGCCCCGATTACCTCGTGCCAGCGCTCATTGGTGAGCTTTTCGACCGGCGTATGGTCGGCGATGCCGGCATTGTTGATCAGAATGTCGAGCCGGCCATATTTTTCCTTCACCGTGGCGAACAGCTTTTCGACCTGCGCGTCGTCGGTGACGTCGGTCGGCACGACGAACGCATGACCGCCTTCTGCCTCGATCTCGGCCGCCAGTTTTTCAAGCTTGTCGGCGCTGCGGGCGGCAAGCACGGTGACGGCACCCTCCGTGGCAATCGCCTTGGCGATGCCCCAGCCGATGCCCGAGCTGGCGCCAGTGACAATGGCAATGCGGTCCTTGATCGAAATCATCTCAAATCCCTCCTCAAAATGATGCGTTAGACGCGCGAAATTCCTTCATAAAGCGCCTCGAGCCCGCGCCGGTCGCTGACCCCCAGCTTGCGATAGGCGCGCTGACGGTAGGTGACGATGCTCGAAAGCGCGAGCCCGACTTTTTCGGAAATTTCCCGATGTGTGCGGCCGAGCAGCAGGCCGGCGGAAACCTCTGCCTCACGGCCCGAAAGCGCAAATCCTGCCTGCAGCAGCCGCCCGGCGATCTCCTGCTGTGGCGGATGCAGCGGCGCCGTCTGCGGCCTGCCCTGGAGCCGCACATGCTTGACGACCATGGCCATCAAGAGCGGCGCGGAGGCTTCCAGCCGTTCGACCGCGGAGAGCGGGAACGGACCGTTTTCGCGGGTGCGATAGAGACTGGCGAAGATCCGCGGTTCCTCCGAGTGATAGATGGTCAGGCGTTCGAGCACATGGGCGCGCTCGTAACAGTCGCGGCGGTATTCGGGGTCGCGGATGCCATTCCAGGCCTGGCGGATGACCTGCACCTTGGCAAGTCCGGGGCCTGCGTTCAGCATCTGGCGGGTCACCCGGTCGCGCAGCCAGTAACGGCGGGCATAGTCGAGCGAGGCGCGCTCGGCAAAGCCCGGAATGGTCGAGTGATAACCGCAGGCGAAGAGATAGGTGAGCGACCCATCCTCCTCGGCCTGGAAGGCGGAACAGAAATCGGTGCCGGCGATACCGCGCAGCGTCTCCAGCAATTTTTCGGGGAAGCCGGGCTCGCCGACTTCGTCCATGAGGGCAGCCATGACGGTCACGTTGTCTCCATCAAGCGCAGGCATTGACGCCTCCAGGGTTGAGAACAGATCTCTGGTGAGCATGTCCACCTGCAAGGTGGACATGGGAGGGTCGGCAAAGGCCTAACATCACGGCCAATGCAACAAGCCTGGATATGGAGGAACCACCATGGTTGACGCACCAAAGCTTCGCAAACTCTATCACTTTTCCTACCCTTGCCGCGATGGCGAGGAGACCCGCAAGTTCTACGAGGACCTGCTTGGCCTGCCGCTGGTCAACTGCATGACCGCCGACAAGGTGCCGTCGACGGGCGAAGAAAAGCCCTACGCGCATTTCTTCTTCGAAATGGGCGACGGCTCCTACATGGCCTTCTTCGACCTCGGCGAAAACATCATGCCGCTTCCCTCGCCGAACACGCCGGACTGGGTCCAGCACTTCGCGATGGAGGTCGATTCCGTCGAGGAGGTCCTGAAGTTCAAGAAGCGGTTGCAGGATGCCGGCGTGAAGACGACCGATGTCATCGACCACGAGTTCATCAACTCGATCTACTTCTTCGACCCGAACGGCCTGCGCCTGGAAATCACCGCACGCACAGAAGAGCCCGGCTATCTGGAACAGGCCGCTTCGGAAGCTCATGACGCGATGAAGGGATGGGTTCAGAAGAAGGCCGGCATGATCGCCAGGAAATCGGCTGCGGTCTGAGGCCTGGCCCCTGCCTTTGAGAGAGAAAGCAGTCCTCTGACGAGGACTGTCCCCCTCACCCCACCTCCGCTCCGCTCGGTGGCCCTCTCCCCGAGGGGAGAGGATATCCGAGACGCTGCGGCATACTTCTTCTCCCCAGCGGGGAGAAGGTGTCGGCAGGCGGATGAGGGGGTGCGCAGCCAGGTATGATCGCCTTGTTTGCAAGGCATGTGCGGAAGAAACAGAGGCACCACCGATCCAGCCTGGATGGTGGTGCTTTTCTTTGAAGCTCACGGTCAAACCTCCCGATGGTCCGGAGCCCGCTCCCGACGAACGCCGGACTGGTTTCATGCCAGCAGACCCTGCCGCTTGCTCCAGTCGATCACCCGGTCGATGCAGGCTTTTAAGAGTTCCGGCTGGCCGAGGTAATAGTGGGTCGCGTGCGGGATCGTCATGTATTCCTTGTTCTCGGTGGCGAGCGCTGCCCGGATTGTCGGATTGTGGGTCGCCGGGACAGCCTCGTCGGCATTGTTCTCGATCTGCAGCACCGGCGAGCGCTTGATCAGCGCCGCGTTCATCGGCCCCTTGGCATTCGACAGGTCGTAGCTCCACTGGGAAAGCCACGAACGCAGCGTCGTGAAGCGGGCAAGCCCGACCGGCCCGACATTGACGGTGCGCGGATCACCCATATAGCTCTTGCCGATCGGCCGGTCATTCGGGTCGATGGTGCCGTCGAACCAGCGCACGTCGCACATGGTGCGGTGGACGATGAAGGCGCGCTCCTGCTCGAACGAACCGCGGCGCTTCAGCTCCGCCAGCATGTCGAGCGCCCAATGGGTGATCTTGCGGTTGCGGGCGACCTGGGCGGCCCGGAAGCGCTGGATGAATTCCGCCGAATAGGGTGGCTGGTGCGGGCAGTCCGGCGAATAGATATCGAATTCCGGGTCGCGGAGATCCGGGTCGAGTTCGTCGAGAACCGACGGATCGAGCCATTCGGTCAGCGTTTCGGCACGCGACAGGTGAGCGGCGATGAAGATCACGCCGTCTGCGGGCTTGAGCCCCGCTTCGACAAGGTTGACCTCGTCGCCGGCCGGCGTATGGGTGATCGTCGGGTTCTCGGCCTGCGCCTGGTAGAACAGCGACAGCGACCCGCCGCCCGACCAGCCGACCAGCACCACCTTCTCGTAACCGAGCTCGCCACGGGCATAATCGAGCCACTTGCCGAGGTCGATCGCCACCTTTTCCATGATGAGAGCGGTGTCGTTCTTCGGATAACGGCTGGCGGCGCAAAGCACGTGCAGGCCGGCATCGGCAAGCGCGGTCGGCATCGGCAGGAGCTGGAGCGTCGAGGTTGGGTGCATGAAGACATAGACCGTCTTCGACGGCGCGTCGGTGCCACGCAGAAGCTGGCCCTCGAGATTGACCCTGCCGGAATTGCCGGCAAAGCCGTAGGTCTCGGTATATTTCGCGGTCTCCGGAAAGGAGACGATCAGCGGGATCCGCTGCCAGTCCGCCTTGGTGGTCATGATGTCCTATCCGTTATGCTTCGCCCGCTCGGCCGGTAAACCAGCGAACGGGCTTTCGAGGTTGAATTGTGATCGCCGCCTCAGGCGGCCGCTTCCGGCGACCTGGTTCCCGCCACGACCGGCACCGAGGTGGCGTCGTAGGTAAACAGCCATTCGTATCGCTGCTTGACCTTGTCTTCCTGCCATTCGGCATTGACGTAGTCCTCGGCGAGCTTCGGATCCTTCAATGCGGCATTGTGGAAGCGGCTGAGATTGCCTTCCGCACCACGAACGATCTTGCCCGTGCGTTCGACGCGGGCCGCCTCGTAACAAGCAAAAGCCGCTTCGTAATTGCCGTTGTTCTCGGCAAGCGCGCGGGCGAGCACGAAACCGTCCTCGATCGCCATCACCGCGCCCTGGGCAAGGAACGGCAATGTCGGATGGCACGCGTCTCCGAGCAGCGTCACGCGGCCGCGGGTCCAGTCGTCCATCGGCGGCCGCAGCATCAGCGCCCACTTGTAGGGCACGTCGATTGCCTTGATCATCGTGTGGATGTCTTCGTGCCAGCCTTCATAGTCGGCAAGGCACTCTTCCACGGTGCCCGCGACCGACCAGGATTCGACCTGCCAGTCGGCGCGCTCGACGACCGAGACGTAATTCATCAGCTTGCCGCCGCGCAGAAGGTACTGGATGACGTGGCCGCCAGGACCGATCCAGTTGGTGCCGACCGGCCGCAGCATACGTTCCGGCAGGCGTTCGACCGGGATGACGCCGCGCCAGGCGACGATGCCGGTGAATTTCGGGTCGTCTCGACCGAACAGCGTCTCGCGGATCTTCGAGTGCACCCCATCGGCGCCGACGACGATATCCGAAGTGGCGGTGGTGCCGTCGGCGAAGGTGATGGTCGCGCCCTTGTCGTCCTGGGTTACCCCGACGCATTTCTTGGACAGCTTGATCGCATCGGGCTTGATGCGGCGCACGCCGGCTGCCAGCGTCTGGTGCAGGTCGTTGCGGTGGATGGTGATATAGGGGAAGCCATAGCGCTCGATGGAAAGCGGGCCGAGGTCGAACAGTTTCCAGGCCTGCCCGGTGTTCCAGAGACGAATCTCCTTGCCCTGCGCCTGTGAGGCGATCGACATGATGTCTTCTTCGAGCCCGAGCGAAAACAGAACCCGCGTGCCGTTGGCGCTGACCTGAACGCCGGCGCCGACCTCTTTCAGCTCGACCGCCTGTTCGTACACATCGACGTCAAACCCCTGGCGGAGCAGCGACAATGCCGCCGTCAGCCCGCCAATCCCTCCTCCCACGACAGAAATCTTCATTTTTTTATCCTTTGAAATTCTGACGGACAATCTCTCCCGACGCGCATGCGCCTGTCAACTATTTTTGATAAAGTATAATTGACTTTGTTCAAAACCAATTTCATATCTGCCCGCCGGAGCTTTCGGACAAGCCCTTGGGAGACGGCGGCTGCAATTGAAAGTTTCAATCCACAGATCAAAAACAGGAAAGGATGTCACGAAATTACACCTGGGATATCAGGCTTCCTGATATAAATGCGATAGGATCGAAAACGGCGGGCAGCTGTGGTATCTGATCGACAGGGGAGACTACGGAATTCGATTGACTGACAAGAGAAATGCTCTTGTATATAGTCAAATCTAGTTGCCTATAGACGAATTCAGGGCTGCGAATTCGAGGCGCGGCCCGGGGAGCATGCATAATGACGGTTTGGCTGGCGCCCAAGGGGAGCCAGACCGGTTCACATAGTCGGGTTTTCAGGGAGGAAACCATGGTCATCAAAAGTCCGCAGGATTTCGGCGCGGGCATCTTGTTCATCCTTTTCGGCGCGGTCGGCCTCTATGTCGGGTCGGACCTCACCTTCGGTTCCGCCCGCAACATGGGCCCTGGCTATTTCCCGATGATCATTTGCGGCCTGATCGCACTGATCGGGCTGATCGTCACGGTAAAGTCGCTGGCGATCGAAGGTCCCGCCATCGAACGTATCCAGCTCCGCCCGATCGTCTTCATCCTGCTGGCGATTGCCGCCTTCGGCATCCTGATCGCTGAAATCGGCGCGGTGATCTCCTCGATCCTGTTGATCATGTTCGCTGCCTATGCACGGCGCGACGTCAAACCTGTCGAGACCGTCGTCTTCGCGGTCACCACGGCGGCGTTCGTCGTTATCATCTTCGTATACGCGCTTGGGCAGCCAATGCCCGTCTGGTGGGGCAGGTAATCCATGGAAGTCTTTGAACACCTCGCAACCGGCTTCATGGCTGCAGGCTCGCTCGAGAACCTGATGTTCTGTCTGATCGGAGTCGTGCTCGGCACGCTGATCGGCGTTCTTCCAGGCATCGGACCCATTCCCGCGCTGGCGATCCTGCTGCCGATCACGTTCGGGCTCGATCCGCTTTCGTCGCTGATCATGCTGGCCGGCATCTATTACGGGGCACAATATGGCGGCTCCACCACCTCGATCCTGGTCAACATGCCGGGTGAAGCCTCCTCGGTCGTGACCTGTATCGAGGGACATCAGATGGCCCGCAAAGGCCGCGCTGGTGCGGCACTCGCGATCGCCGCTCTCGGCTCGTTCTTCGCCGGCACGATCGGCACCGTCTTCATCGCCGCCTTCGGTCCACCGCTCGCCTCGATCGCCCAGCAGTTCAATTCGCCGGATTATTTCGCGTTGATGCTGCTTGGTCTCACCATGGCGATCGTTCTGGCGCACGGTTCGGTCCTCAAGGCCGTTGCCATGGTCTTGATAGGCCTGCTGCTCGGCCTCGTTGGCACCGACATCAACACGGGTCTTACCCGCTATACCTTCGGCCTTTCAGGCCTGTGGGAGGGCATCGACTTCCTGCCGCTGGTTCTCGGCCTCTTCGGCATCGTGGAAATCATCCGCAACCTCGAGAACCCGCCGCCGCCGCGCGAAGCGATCAGCACCCGCATGCGCGACATGTGGCCGACCAAGAAGGAATTCAAGGAAGCCTATCCGGCCGCCCTCCGCGGCACGGGCCTCGGCTCGCTCCTCGGCATCCTGCCGGGCGGCGGCGCGGTTCTTGCCTCCTTCGCCAGCTATACGCTCGAAAAGAAGATCTCGAAGAACCCGCGCAAGTTCGGCACCGGGGCGGTCGAAGGCGTCGCGGGTCCGGAAGCGGCCAACAACGCTGCCGCCCAGACCTCGTTCATCCCGCTCCTGACGCTCGGCATTCCGTCGAACCCGATCATGGCGATCATGATGGGCGCGATGATCATCCAGGGCATCCAGCCGGGTGCGGCGGTCATGACCACCCGTCCGGACCTCTTCTGGGGCATGGTCGCCTCGATGTGGATCGGCAACCTGATGCTCGTCGTCATCAACCTGCCGATGATCGGCATCTGGGTGAAGCTTCTGTCGGTTCCCTACCGCCTGCTCTACCCGGCGATCCTGCTGTTTTGCGCGATCGGTGTCTACTCGACGAGCACCGAGCCGTTCATGATGGTTCTGATGATCGTCTTCACGGTCTTCGGCTACATCCTCTTCAAGCTCGGCTGCGAGCCCGCGCCCATGGTGCTCGGCTTCATTCTCGGCCCGCTGATGGAGGAAAACCTGCGCCGTTCGCTGGTCATCTCGCGCGGCGATCCGACGATATTCATCGACCGTCCGATCTCGGCCACGCTTCTCGTGGCGACGGTCCTGATGCTTTGCCTGATCATCTTCCCGCAGTTCCGAAAGACACGCGAGGAGGCGTTCCAGGAGGAATAACGGACGTTCTGCAACGGTTTTTTGGAGGAAGAGCCAATGACTGAACAACATTTGAAACTGACAAGACGCACCCTGATTGCGGCGGCCACGATGGCCGCCGTTCTCCCCGGTGTCTCGTTCGCACAATCCAGCTATCCCAATGGTACGATCACCTTCGTATGCGCCTTTCCGGCCGGAAGCGGCGCCGATATTCTCGTCCGCTTCTTCTCCGAAAAGGTGGCGGCCGTTTCAAAGCAGACGGTGATCGTCGAGAACAAGCCGGGCGCCAACGGCAATATCGCCGCCGAATATGTCAGCCGCGCCAAGCCGGACGGCTATACCGTCTACGTCCATTCGGGCACCTCGACCGCGGCCAACATGTCGCTGTTCAAGAAACCCGCGATCGACGTCACCAAGGCGCTGCGAGGGGTCCAGTTCATCAACAAGCAGCCCTTCATGATCGCGGTCGCCGCAGATAGCCCGATCAAGGACATGAAGCAGCTCACCGAGCACCTGAAGGCCAAGGCCGGCGACGCCACCTATGGCTCGACCGCGACCTCGGGCAAGGTTCTCGCCGAAGTCTACCTGCAGCTGGCAGGCGTCTCGGCGACCGAAGTCGCCTACAAGACCGGCCCGGATTCCCTGAACGACATCACCAGCGGTCAGCTGGATTTCGCGGCACTCGACCCGGTCTTCGCGCTCAGCCAGCAGCGCGAGGGGCGCCTGCGGTTGCTCGCGGTCGGCTCGCCGCAGCGCATGAAATCGACGCCCGAGATTCCGGCCATCAAGGAATATGGCCTCAATGTCGACCAGCTTGGATGGTGGGGTGTGTTCGTGCCGGCCAAGACGCCGGACGATGTCGTTCTGAAGCTGAACGCACTGTTCCGGGACGTGCTTGACCAGCCGGAAACGGAAGCCTTCCTGAACAAGTTCGGTGGGGACGTCTACAAAGGTACGCCGAAGGAGGTCGACGAGCTTCTTGCAAAGACCGTCGAGGAGTGGCGTGCCTATGTGGCGCTGGCGAAGATCCCGCAAAACTGAGGCTTGTTCAACGGGCTTGACGGAAGCTTGCTACGGGAATGACTGGGGCGTTCAAGGGAGGAACTTGTACCGATGACCACTGAAATCTCACGCAGAAACCTGATGATGGCGACTGCCGCGGCCGCCACGCTCGCGCCCTTTGGTGCGTTCGCGCAGGGTGCTTATCCGAATGGCCAGATCACGTTCGTCTGCGCCTTCCCGGCCGGCTCCGGCGCCGACGTCCTGGTCCGCTTCTTTGCCGACAAGTTCGCCAAGGTCGCCGGCCAGACGGTGATCGTCGAAAACAAGCCGGGGGCCGCCGGCAACATCGCCGCCATGTACACCGCCCGCGCCAAGCCGGACGGATATTCGATCTACGTCCATTCCGGCACCTCGACGGCGGCCAACATGTCGCTGTTCAAGGCGCCGCCGATCGACGTCGTCAAGGAGCTGCAGACCACCTCCTTCATCAACAAGCAGGCCTTCATGTTCGTCGTGGCTTACGACAGCCCGATCAAGGACATGAAGGAGCTGACCAAGGTGCTGAAGGAAAAGGGCAACAACGCCAGCTACGCAACGGCTGCGACATCCGGCAAGGTTCTCGGCGAAATCTACAAGCAGGTCGCTGGCGTCGATCCGGTCGAAGTCTCGTTCAAGGACGCCAAGGATTCGCTCAACGACATGCTGAGCGGCTCTCTCGACTACGGCGTCCACGATCCGGTTTTCTCCCTGTCGCAGGCCAACGAGAAGCGTGTCCGGATCCTTGCGACCGGTTCGCCGATCCGGCTGAAGTCGCTGCCCAACATCCCGACCGCCAAGGAACAGGGCTACGACATCGACCAGCTCGGCTGGTGGGGCTCCTTCGTTCCGAAGGCGACGCCGAAGCCGGTGGTCGACAAGATCAACGCGCTGTTCAACGAAGTCCTGGCCCAGCCCGATACCGTCGCCTTCCTCGCGAAATTCGGCGGTGACGTCTATGTCGGCACTCCGGACGAGGGTCAGGCACTGCTCGCCAAGACCGTCGAGGAGTGGAAGACGTATGTGGCCATGGCCAAGATTCCGCAGAATTAATCAACCGATTCGAAAGACCCTCTCGCCATAGTGCGGCAGGTTCTTTCGCAGGGACCCTTACGAACCGCCATAGGAGATGAAAAGTGACAAAATGGCTTAAGAAGATCGCACAAGCCACCGCCGCCATGGCGATGCTGGCGGTCGCACAGATTGCAAACGTTACGCCCGCCCAGGCCGCTTATCCGGAGCAGACGATCACCTTCGTCTGCGCCTTCCCGGCCGGCTCCGGCGCCGACGTTCTCGTCCGCTATTTCGCGGACAAGGTGTCCAAGGTCGCCGGCGCCACGATCATCGTCGAAAACAAGCCGGGCGCGCTCAGCAACATCGCCGCTGAATACACGTCGCGCTCCAAGCCGGACGGCTACACGATCTTCGTCCATTCCGGCAACTCGATCGCTGGCAACATGTGGATCATGAAGAAGCCGCCCATCGACGTCGGCAAGGACCTGATGACGATCGCCACCATCAACAAGCAGGCCTTCATGATCGCCGTCGCCAAGGACGCGCCCTACAAGGACCTGAAGGAACTGACCGCCGCGATGAAGGAAAAGGGCGACGGTGGCTCCTATGCCGTCAACGCCACTTCGGGCAAGGTCATGGCCGAAGTCTACAAGCAGAAAGCCGGCCTCGAGACCGTTTCGGTCCAGTACAAGACTGCCGCCGACTCGCTTAACGACATGACCAGCGGCGCAATGGACTTCGGCTCCTACGATCCGGTCTTTGCCCTCGCCCAGCAGCGCGAAGGCCGCTTCCGTCTTCTCGGCGTCGGCTCGCCGGAACGCATGAAGGGCGCTCCGAACATTCCGACCCTGAAGGAACAGGGCTTTGACGTCGACCAGCTCGGCTGGTGGGGTGCCATGGTTGCCAAGGGCACGCCGGAAGACATCACCACCAAGATCAACGGCTGGTTCAACACCGTTCTGCAGCAGCCGGAAACCCAGAAGTTCCTGGCCGACCAGGGCGGCGACGCCTACATCTCTACTCCTGCCGAAGCCCAGGCTCTGATGATCAAGACGATCGCGGAGTGGAAGGACTACGTCGCGATCGCCCAGATCCCGCAGCAGTAAGACTTGCTGAAACAGATAAAAAAAGCCGGTGGAAACGCCGGCTTTTTTCGTTGCGGAGAATAGGAGGAAAGCCCGCCAGTTCCCGGCAAGCGGTCGTATCAGATGTCAGGCCCGATAGCTCGGATCGATCCGATCCAGCTTGCGCAGCATCGCCGGCCATTCCTTCAGTCCCGGCTTTGCCGGCGACATCTCGTACATATGCGCGGTCAGCTCGGCGATCTTCTCGGCCGGAACGGTGAGACCCTGCGGCTGGGCGGCCATGGCGGCGAGCTGGGCGCGGGCGGCTTTCTCCAGCCAGAAGGTCCACACGAACGCCTCGCCGACACTTTCGCCCGATGTCAGCGTGCCGTGGTTCTTGAGGATCATGTTCTTGTGCGGGCCGAGATCGTGGATCAGCCTGTCCTGCTCTTCCATGTTGAGGGCCAGGCCCTCGTAGCCGTGATAGCCGATGCGGTTGTAGAAGAACATCGAATGCTGGGAGAGCGGCAGCAAGCCGCAATCGAGCATGGAAAGCGCCATGCCCGCCTCGGTATGCAGGTGCATGACACAGTTGAGCTCGTGGCGCGCCTTGTGCACGGCGTGGTGGATGACGAAACCGGCGCCGTTCACCGGATAGTCCGACTTGCCGATGATCTTCGCCTCGTGGTCGATCTTGACGAGGTTGCTCGCCTTGATCTCGTCGAAGGCCATCCCGAACGGATTGATCAGGAAGTGGTTTTCGGTGCCCGGCACGCGGGCCGAGATATGGGTGTAGATGAGGTCGTCCCAGCCGTAGAGTGCCGCGAGACGATAGGCGGCGGCGAGATCGACGCGGACGGCCCATTCCTCGTCGGTGACCGAGGCGCGGTCGAATTCGGTGATAACCTCGCCGGGCTGGTCCTGCCCTGCCAGTCCGATGACGTGACGTTGAAATGCCATGTGACGTCCTCCCCAGAGTTCAAAAGCTAGAGTTCAAAAGCCCAGATCGCGATCGGGACCACCGGCGTCGGCAGCGGCGTTCCCTTGAAAAACGCGTTGACATTCTCGACCAGCAAAAGGGCCATGGCGAGGCGGGTTTCCGCAGTCGCGCTGCCCTGGTGCGGCGTCATGATGACATTCGGCATCCACAGCAGCTTTTCCGAAACCCTCGGCTCGTTGGCAAATACGTCCAGTGCCGCAAAGCCGAGCTTGCCGGTCCTGAGCGCCTCCACCAGCGCCGCCTCGTCGACGATCGAACCGCGCGAGACGTTGACCAGCGTGCCCTGAGGTCCGAGGGCCTCCAGCACGTCGCGGTTGACGATTTTCCTGGTGTCGTCGCCGCCGCGGCTGGCGACGACGAGGAAATCGCTCTCCTTCGCCATCGCGACGAGATCCGGCATGTAGGTATAAGGGACAGGTTTCCGCCGCGGCCCATGATACGAAACCCGCATCCGGAAAGCGGCGGCCCGTTCCGCAATCGCTGCGCCGATATTGCCGAGCCCGACAATGCCGATTGCCTTGTTCTTGAGCGAGCGGCCGAGCGGGACTTTTGCCGCGATCGTCGTCCATCGGCCGTCGCGGACATATTGGGTCTGGGGCACGATATCGCGGGCGGAGGCCAGCATCAGCGCCATGGCGAGATCGGCGACATCCTCCGTCAGCAGGCCCGGCGTGTTGCAAATGCCGATGCCACGCGACTTGACGGTCGGCATATGGATCGAGTCGATGCCGATGCCGTAACAGGCGACCAGCTTCAGGTTGGGGAATTTTGCGAGAATATCCGCGTTGGCGCCGACGCCTGGATCGGTGACCAGCACCTGCACGCCCGGCATCTCGCCGCCTGCGGCGACGTCCGCGAGCGACATTTGCCGCCCGCCCATGCCTTCGAGCGTCGAGACCACCGAAGCCGGCAGAACCGCCGTCAGCACAACGATACGGATGGTTTTCTTCTCTGATGTCACGGAAACGATGCCCTCCCCGGATCGAAATCTTGGAGCCGACTTTATACGGCTCCCTGCCATGACGATAGGCCTTTTCGTCCATGTAGAACGGAATTCGTCATCGACGGATTACCCGTGGATGAATTTCCAGGGGCTCACTTCGCTTTCGAGCGACAGCGGCACTTCGATCAGCCACGGGCCGCCGCGCGCAATCGCGGTATCGATTGCCGTGCGGAGATCCTCCGGAGCGCTCACTCGGGCGAAATCCACATGGAAGGCGGCGGCGAGCTTGCCGAAATCCGGGTTCTTCAGTTCCGAGCCGATCAGTCGCCCCCCGAAAGCTTCGCTCTGGTCGCGCTTCACGTTGCCGAAGGCGGAATTGTTGAAGACAACGGTGATGACGTCGATGCCATACTGCGCGGCGGTCGCCAGTTCCTGCGCCGCGAACATGAAACCGCCATCGCCGGCGATCGACACCACCGGCACGTCCGGCCGGGCAATCTTGACGCCAAGTGCGGTCGGAAAGCCGAAGCCGAGCGTGCCCTGGAAGCCGGTCGAGATGAAGGTGCGTGGTTCGTAGACCGGATAACAGTACCAGGAGGCGAAACCGGACTGGCAGACCTCCTCGACGAGGATGCCGTCGTCGGGAAGGGCAGCGCGGATCGCCTGCAGATATCCGTAATGCGGCGAGACTTCCTGGATGGCTTGCGCCGTTTGCGCGCGCGCCTCTCGGATCGCTTCCTGCCAGTCGTCGGAAGGCATCGGCGGCTTGAGTTCGGCAAGCAGCGCCGTGAGGGAGGTCTTTGCTCGGCCGAGCACGCCGAGGGCCTCCGGCGTGCGGATCAGCTCCTCCGCGTCGATTTCCAGCCGCACCACCGGCACTTCGGCTCTCGGCTTCCAACGCCAGCTCGGCACCTCGAGCCGGGTGCCGATGCCGATGACGCAATCGACCGCCGGCCACAGCTTTCGCGCCTCGGCGATGGTGAGGCCGAGTTCGTGGCGGTTGGAGACCACGCCGCGTCCGGAACGAAAGCCGACCACCGGCGCATGCAGCATTTCCGCAAGCCGCAGCACCTCATCACGGGCCTCGAAGGCGCCGGGCCCGACGAAGATCATCGGCCGTTCCGCCCGGCCGATCGCCGCCGCCGCCTCGCCGACCGCTACATCGGCTATCGGATCCGGATGATTTTCGAGCGGCCGGGCAATCTCGAATTCGCCCTCCGCCACGAACTGTTCCCAGGGCATTTCAACCGTTGCCGGGCCGGGCTTCAGGGAGCGCATCTCGCGAAACGCATGGGCGATTGCGACGGAAACGTCCGCTGCCTTGTCGGCGCGTTCGGCAGACTTGGCGATGCCGGCGAGAACGGCGCGCTGGTCGCGCATCTCGTGCAGGTGGCCGCGGCCCTTGCCGAGAAACGCGGTCGGTACCTGCCCGGTCAGGCACAGAACCGGCTCGTTGCAGCCCCACGCGGTCAGCAGCGCAGCGCCCGTGTTGAGCACGCCCGGGCCGGGCACGACGGAATAGACACCGGGATTGCCCGAGGCTCGGGCGTAACCGAAGGCCATATAGGCGCATGTCTGCTCGTGCCGCGGCGTGATCACCCGCATGCCGTCGCGCTGGAAGGCGTCGAACAGGCCGTAGAGCTGGGCGCCTGGTATGCCGAAGACGGTATCCACATCGTGGGCGCGCAGTGAAGCGACGATGGAATCGCCTCCGGTGATGGTCATGTTGGAATGTCCTTGTTAGACGAAGTGGAAGACCATGAAAAACTGCCGCGGTGCTGAGGGGCTCCACACACCCTCCCCGCCTACAAAGTCTTACGCGGCGTCGGGTCCAGATTGAACAACTTCGCCGCGTTCAGCCCGAGAATATTCCGCTTCGCCTGTTCGCTCAGGAACGGCAGGTCGTAGATCTCCTGCGGCAGGTCGAAATCGAAATGCGGCCAGTCGGATGCAAACAGGAGCTGGCTCTCGGCGTTGATCATCTCCAGCGTCAGCTGCAGCGCCTTCATGTTCACCGTTTCCATCGGCTGGGTCGTGTACCAGCAGTTTTCCCGCATGTAATCGCTCGGCAGCTTTTTCAGCTGCGGCGCTTCCGACGGCCGCATCAGGTACTGGTCGTCGAGCCGCTGCATCAGGAAGGGGATCCAGGCGAGCCCGCTTTCCACCCAGATGCTTTTCAGTTTGGGAAAACGCTCCGGAATGCCGTTCAGGATCCAGTTGGTCATGTGCACCATATTGCACCAGACGAAGCCAAGCGCATGCATGCCGAGGAACCGGTTGATGGTCGACAGCGACTGGTCCTGCCAGTGATAGGCGGCATGGAAGGCGATCGGCAGGTTGCGCTCCTCGAGCATCGCATAGACGCGCATATAGTCGTTGTGGTGCACCGGCTTATGGCGGGTGGACGGCACGCAGAAGCCGATGACACCCGGCTGGCCGGCGAATTCCTCGATGGTGCGTTCCGCTTCCTTGGGCACGTTGAACGGCAGGTAGGCAAGCGTCTTCAGCCGGTCGTCCTTGGAGAGCACCTTGTCGATCAGCCAGCGGTTATAGGCGCGGCCGAGATAGACTTCCATTTCCGGCTGCGGATGCAGCCCGAGCGTCAGCATCGGCGTCGGGAACAGCACCATATAGTCGACGCCGAGCGCGCTCATCGCCCGGCGCGAGAGGGTGACATCGCGATGCACCCCGTCATCGACCTTTTCGCGGATGCCCGCCTGGTGCGGAATGCGGCCGCCGACATCCTGGTATTTGAGGCCCATGTCGCCGTTCAAACCGTAGGAGGCGGTGCCCATCTTCTCGTCGTGGAAGAGCATCGCCTGGTGGCGGATGACCGGGTCCTCGATATATTGCACCAGTTCGTGCCAGGAAATCGTCTCGGTGTGGTGGGCGTCCACGTCGCAGATCAGCCAGTCCTCGAAACCGCGCTTCCTGGCCGCCTTGTTGGCATGCGCGAGGATGTCGCGCGTATCGGTGAAGACATCGATCTGCTGCACCGGCAATTCGCGGGCGCGATCCTTGTTGGAAATATCCATGTTCGCTCTCCTCAGGCGAAAGAGTGGATTTATGCCTCAGAGTTCGTCCGGCCGGCGCCGGTACCAGAGCGCCAGTTCCATCGGCCCGAGATGCAGGGCGCGCAGGATTTCGGAAACGGTGGAGAGCGCCTCGGTGGCGGTCACCGTTTCGTCGCGGGTGCCGGTCAGCGGCCGGAAGGTACGTTCCTCGCCGTCGCTCTTGGCGACGTAAAGCCGGATCGCCGCCGTCATCATCCGGGCGACTGCTTCATCCGAGACGCGCGATGCCTCGCCGTTTTCCAGCAGTTCGGCGGTCGCCTTCTCGATCTCGGCGGTGGCGTCCTCGATCCAGCCATAGGGGTCGTTGCGTAATGTGGGCTCAGAGGACGACATAGACCTGCCCCTCCCGGATCGCCAGTTCGGCTCGGTGAAGGCGGTATTTGGCCGGCCCGGCGTTGCGACCGGTCTCCAGGTTGAATTCCCAGCCATGCCACGGACAGGCGACGTGCATGTTCTCTTCATTGTATTGAAGCGTCCGCACCTCCTGTCTTTCATCGACGGGCTCGATGACTTGAGGATAGATGCGTCCCTGACAGATCGGGCCCTGACGATGCGGGCACATGTTGTGCCAAGCATGCAGAGCGCCTTTTACCCGAAAAATGCCGATTTCCCGCTCCCCGCAGGCGACGACCTTGCGGCCGCCATCGGCGATCTCATCCTCCGAACAAACCAGATATTCCGCCAAGGTCTCCTCCTTATCCTTCGCGTCGATTTCAATATTCTTGAAATCATTCAGTTATATTGTATAAAGATGAATGAGGACGTCAAGCGGAGAGGTCATGGACGCGGCGGTAATACAGAAGGCGGCAGGCAAGGGGCCGGAAACAAAGGGCGCCGGTATCCAGTCGCTTGAAAAGGGCCTGAAGGTGCTGACCGCGATCCAGCATGCCGGCCGCGCGCTGCGGCTGAACGATATCGCAGCGGCTGCCGGGATGACGCCCAGCATGGCGCATGGTTATCTTGTCAGCCTGGTGCGCACCGGTTTTGCCGCTCAGGACCGGCTGTCCGGCCTTTACGATCTCGGCGATTCGGCGCTGCAGCTCGGGCTTGCCTCGCTTTCGCGCACCGACTTCCTCAGCCTTGCGCGTGCGTCAATCTCGCAGCTTGCCGCCGAACTCGGCGAGACGGTGACCCTGGCGGTGTGGAACGGCGATGCGCCTGTCGTGGTCGACAAGATCGAGGGCCGCTCCGACAGCGTCTACGAGATCAAGGTCGGATCGCTTGTACGCCTCTGGCCGACCGCGACCGGCCGGGTCTTCATGGCCAACCTGCCGAACGTCGAATGGGAACACCACCTGCGCGCCATGATGCAACAGGATGGCGAAGCGGAGGCCTCGGCCGCGCGTTTCATAACCGAACTCACGGATGTCCGCCGTCAAGGTTATGCCGCAACGCTGCCGTCCACCGTTCCGGATTTCTCAGCCGTTGCCGCTCCCGTCTTCGATCACCGCGCACACCTGAAGGCGGTCATCACCGTGCTCGGCCGCCAGGATGGTTTCGATATCGCGCCTTCCGGCCCGCCGCTGACCGCCACGTTGCGTGCCGCAAGGTCGCTGTCGCTCCGGCTCGGCGCCTCAGTAAGTTGAGGGGTTTCGTCCAACCCGGCTTGTGCGGCTGCATTTTCTCCGCTACCCCGCTCATATAACCGTTTTGAAGAAGGTCGCCGCATCGTGATGGCTGAAGACATGAAGCCCGAAGAAGCAAGCACCAGCGACTGGGTGATGCAGCAGCCCCGGGCAATCTACTTCCTGAACCAGGCAAATCATGCCGTGCGCAGCCGGCTCGAGGCGGCGCTGTCGGCGCTGCAGATGACCGGCATCCAATATACGGTGCTGAGCGTGATCGGCAGCCGCGACGGCCTTTCCTCGGCCGAACTGTCGCGTCGCTTCTTCGTGACACCGCAGACGATGAACGAGCTGATCGGCGGGCTGCAGCGCCGCAATCTCATCACCCGCAAGGAAGATCCGGCCAACCGCCGCATCCTGCGCATGAGCCTGACGACCGAAGGCAAGCGGATGATCAAGGCCTGCGATGCAGCCGCCGACGCCGTCGAGCGCGAAGTGTTTTCGTTCCTGCCGCAAGAGAGCTACCAGCAACTCCGCGACCTCTGTCGCCTCGTCGCCCGCAATCTTCGCGAACGCGACGAACCCTCCAAGGGTGAGTGACAAAACCTCGCCTCCGGCGAAACTTCTTCGTCACCACCGCGCCAGCCTTTGGCGTCGATGGTTTACAAAACGTTGATTTGACGGCGCCATAGGGGTCGGTTCTTAGGTTCCCACAGCCGCCATGATGACGGTTAGAGGCTCGCACCCAGCTCGAACTCGGGCCGCGAGCCTCGTCCGGAAAATCGTCGCAACCCGAAATCACGGCGGGACCTACAGCGGTGCATCGATAGGCACGACGCCCACTGTAGATTGCTCACGCCGCCTTGCCATGAAATCAGAGCGCCCGGCCGACGGCCCGGTCGTTTTCGAGGCGGGCGATGCAGCCGGCGAGCTTTGCCAGCAGAAGATCGAAATCGATCGGTTTGGTCAGATAGTCCGCCGCCCCTGCCCGCAGGCCCGTCAACACATTGTCCTTGTCAGTCAAGGCCGACAGAAGGATGAAGGGGATGTTGAAAAGCTCGGCATGGTTCATCTGGATTTCTGCCAGGAGCTGATGACCGTCCATGACGGGCATCGAAATGTCGCAGATGACGATGTCCGGCCAATACGCCAGGATGGCTTCGAGACCCTCCTGCCCGTTGGCCGCCTCCAGAGTTGCAAATCCGGCGTCCGCCAGTTCCTCGACGATGAGCTGGCGGATATCCGCTTCGTCGTCGATGCATAGTACGGTAATCATCCTGCTATTCCCTAAGCTGCACGTTTGATGAGATTTGCGAGCGGTCCCTTGTTCGGGAGCGCCACCGTGAATGTTGTTCCCCGGCCGAGCACGCTTTCGACGGAGATCGAACCGCCATGCAGATCGACGATCTGCTTGACGAGATTGAGGCCGATGCCCGTGCCGGCGATGCCGGTCGCGCTGCGGGCCCGGTAATAGGGCTGGAAAAGCTTCGGCAGGTCTTCGGCATCCATGCCGATGCCGGCATCCTGGATCGACACATAGGACATGCCGTTCTTCGTCGAGGTCCGGATATGGATGTCCGGCGCGTGGGGGGCATATTTGACGGCATTCGAAAGCAGGTTGGTGAAGACCTGTTCGATCGTGGTGCGGTCGGCAAGGATCGCCTGCGGCAGATGCGAAAGGTCCCGGTGAATCGTGTGGGATTTGCGAACATCCATCTGTCGGGCACAGCAGGCTTCGATGATTTCCGCCAGCGAGAGGCGCTCCGGCTTCAGCGTCGTCTTGCCGGTCTCCAGCCGGCCCGCCGACAGGATGCTCTCCATCAGGTCCACCATACGCAGCACGGCGGAGCGGATCTGGGCCGACTTTTCTTCCACATATTCGGGCTTCTGATTGGTTTTGGTGCGCGACAGGCGCTGTGCCGCGGCATCGATAATGGCAAGCGGCGTGCGGAACTCATGGGACGCCATGGTGACGAACTGACGCTGCAGGGCATTCACATGCCGCTCCTGCGCCAGGAGCCTGTCGAGTTCCTCCCGCTGGCGCTCGATCTCCGCCGTCCGGAGCCTGACGCTCTCTTCGAGCTGGTCGCGGTGGCGCATCAGCGCCAGACGGCTCTCGGACAGGTCGAGGGTTGTCTTGCGCAGGCCGAGGCCCAGGAAGATCACCACGCCCATCGCCACGATGATGCCGGCAATGCCGACCGGAGCGATCTGCTCGATGAGCATCAGGCCCGGCCGGATGGGATTCCATGCCATATATCCGAGCGTCTGGCCGGCAGTGGCCATGACCGGAATGGCCGCAGTCGATTCGGCCGCGTCGGTGGTAAAATGCAGCGTTTCGAGCCGCGCGTAACGAGCAATTTTTTCGACCGCGCTGGCATCCAGAAACCTGACTGCAACCGCGATGAACTCCTTGCCGGCCTCGAGCAAGACCTCGTCGCTGCTCGGGACGATCGGTCTCGCGCTGACGACGGCGGGCCGGCCGGCGATCGAGAGGATCTTCTCCGCGAAAATCTCGGCGAGCACCGGGGGATTGGAATCGCCCGGTGCGATCCGTTTGTGGAGCACCGCACGGACACTTTCCCGCACGGCCGACGCAGCCTTTTCATCGTCGAGGAAGGTCAGGGCCGCAATATCCTCGCCGTCCCGCATGGCGAAGGCCAGTTCGTCCCGCTCGTTGAACACGTAGGTGCGGTCATGGCTGAAATATTTGTGCATCCATGTGCCGATATTCTCGGCAATCCATGGGTGATCGTCCCTGGCAACAAGCAGGACCGCGTCGTTCCACACCGTGACGCTTTCCAGTTCATGCTGTACGGCTTTCACCTGCTCGTCGAGGCCCTGCTCGACGTAACCCTTCTGGCGGATCAAGGCGAGGTCATCCACCTTGGCCGAGGCAAGCCACATGAAGCCGGCGAGAAGCAGCGCTGTCAGGGCTGTCAGCAATGTCAGCACGATTGTGACGTGCGATGTGATACGGATGTTCTGCTGCATGGGCACCGCTTTCTCTCGGCCCATCATGCATCCAAAACATTACATTCCGCTAAATTTTAAATGCCAAGGTTGAACGGAGCATTTTCCATACAGCTGTGGGTGTGACATTGAGTGGCTGTGGTCGTCCTGCTGGTCGAACCGACGCTACGGGGAAGAAACTACGTCGCTTTTCCCAACTATAGCCAGGAAGCCGGGCTTTTCGGCAGCCGACCGTCGGGGTCCGTGATCGTGAGCTTCGGCTGGTCCTTGCCGTTCCAGTGCCAGAGGGCGACACAGGTTCCGCCCGGCGACATGAAGGATGGATAGACGACGCCGTCGTGGCCCTCCTGGAGCAGCCTCTCTCTGAGGAGATGCGTTGGCGGCACCCGCCCGGCGTCGAGATCATCGCGCCATTCGCAGCGGTGGATCGCCTCGCCGATGCCAAGACCGGCCAGAACCTCTAGGCTGGTCAGATCCGCGAGCCGCGCGCCGTCCAGTCGAAGCTGGGCGATCAGGGCCGGATGCTGGACGAAACCCTGGTTGTACTCCGCCCAGGCGGTGGAAAGCTCGCGTGCGGCATAGATGGTCGCTGCGCCGACCGGGTTCCAGCGACCGCCGAAACGGGCAGCGCCGTCACCGGAAAGCGGCGCATGCGCCCAGCGCGGCACATAGGCACGCCAGAGGATTGTCGATTCAGGCATAAACGCCGGAGCGCACCGCCTCCAGATAGGCGAGCACCTTGTCGGCCTTGCCCTCGCCGACGAGGTCGTAAGCAGTCTTGCCGGCCCAGCCGGGGATCGGCTGGTGCTTGAACCAGATCGCGGCGCGATTTTCGTCGCCGGCCATCTCGCTCGCCATCGCCAGAATGCGCACGACCGGGGAGAGCGCCATGTCGACCTTGCGGGCGCCGCTTTTGGCCGTCAGCGTGTTGCGGGCGACGCCGATCAGTTTCGCCAGTTCCGCATGCGTCAGGCCGAGAAGATCCGACACCCGCCGCGCCGACAGAAGCGCGGACTGAGGTTCACGGAAAGCGGCGGCGCCGATTTCAAAAGCATGAGCCATGAGAAAGTCCTGATCCGGTTTTGATCATCTGCTGCTCAATATGAGCTCAATCTCCGCACATTTCAAGCACTGCTGCTAGTCGTCGTCGTCTTCCAGTTCCGGCTCGACGAAATCGTCGACCGGCAGCGTGCGGCTCAGCAGCCCGGCGTCCTCCAGCATTTCCGTATCCGGCAGGTCGCGCAGCGTGTCGAAGCCGAAGGCGGTGAGGAATGCCGGCGTGGTGATATAGGTATAGGGCGCACCGGGCGTCGGACTGCGCGGGCCGGAGGCGAGGAAGCCGAGCTGCCGGAGCGTTGCGATCGTATCGCGGCTTACCTCGCGCCCGAAAATCTTCGAGATTTCGGCGCGCGTCACCGGCTGGAAGTAACCGATCGTCATCAGCACCAAGGCCTGGTGATCGGTCAGATCTGCCGGAGGCGCGTTTGCGGCGCCGGAAGCATGGATGACATCCGCAAATTCCGGCCGGGTGCGATGCTGCCAGCCGCCGGCGACCGCGACGAGTTCATAAGGCCGGCCCTCGAGTGCCTCCCGAATCTCCACGATGATCGCTTCGATATCGCAGTCCTCTCCGACGACGCGCTCCAGCGCTTTCCGGGTGACGGGCTCGGAAGAGGCAAAGATCACCGCCTCCACCCGCGCCGCCCATTGGCGATGCCGCTCCTCCTGCGTCAGGTGGAGAAGTTCCTTGTCGATGACGATTTGCCGCGCACGCTTCGCCATGCTCAGAGCCCGTAGATGCGGAAGGTGGGGCGGCCGGAAAGCTCGCGCACCGCTTCCAGCTGCTGCAGCCGCTCGAACAGCCGGCGCGACGCGAAACGGGAAAGGTTCGGTGTCTGCAGGGAGCCGGAAACGGCGTCATCGCAGAGCAGCAGGCGCAGCCCGTCCTCCGCCCCTTTTGCACGCAGCTTTGGCGTGACGAGGGCAAGCCGCTCGGCGCGCCGGGCAATCTCTACCGCCAGCCGGCCGGCTTCGGTCGCGGCATGCACCAGGGCCAGGCAGATCGCCCGGTCGAACCCTTCTTCGCCGGGCCGGATGCGGCCGCGCCCGCCCTCGGCGCGGAACACCGAAGAAAAGCGCTGGCTCATCAACAGCGGCACGGGCACGGGCCAGCGCAGCTTCTGCGCCAGAAGGAGATCGGCCAGCCACCAGCCGAGCGCTTCGGCGTCGGGACGGATGGCGTGCGTCTCGCGGATGATCGCCCCAGCCGCGAACGGCGCAGCTGATCCGGTGAGGCCGAGGTCGTCAAAAACCTGCGCGAGCGTTGCCAGCGGCTCGTCCCATTTGATGCCAAGCATGCCGGCTGTCGCCTGCAGCACCTCTGCATCGAGCGCGGCCGAACGCGAGCCAAGCCGCTTCCAGGCCGAAAGGATCTGCCCGGCCGGACCGGGATCGTCTCCCGGCTTGCGCAACAGCCAGGCATCGCGCAGCCCCGCCTCGTCTTCCGAACGCCCTGCAAGCCGAACGGCCGCTGCCGCGCATTTCAGCGCCAGCCGCTGCCGCCAGGCGCCGGCCCAGTCCGGTTCGGCCCGGACGATCTGGTCGAGCGGATAAAGTGCCCCACCCGCCATGAATGCCGCATCCGCGGTGTCTGCGGCAAAGGTCTGGGGACTTGCCCAGCGAGCTGCCGGCATGGGCTGAAACGACGTCTTCGGTGATACGGCCTTGGGAATCATGGGCGCGAGCGTAAATTTTATGTGCGCTTGTGACCACCGTTCGCGTGGAAATCCGCACCGCCGGCCGCGGATTTGCACCGTTATCTGCAGGGCGCCGCTAAGAAAAATTGAAAATTGGCGAGCCGAAGGCCCCTGCCCCGTCGATCAATAGGAGTTGAGTTTTGCGGATCGGCGCGCCGCCCTACATAGGGTGCGGCTGGCCAAGGAGGATTTCAGTTTTGACGTTTCATCGGTTGATTGCATCTCTCGCCATAGTCCTCGCCCTTTCAGCGCCGGTGCTTTCGGGACCGGCCTGGGCGCAACAGCCGCGCGGCGGTGACGAGAACCGCGAGCGCGGTCGCCAGGCGGAGCAAGGTGCCGGTGGCGGCATATTCAGCCTGATTCCGGCCGATTCCACCACCGAACATGTCTTCAAGTCGCCTTCCGGCGATCTTCCCTATACCGCCACGGCCGGCACGCTCGATCTCTTCGGGCAGGACGGCAACCGCTCGGCGAAGATCTTCTACACCGCCTATGTCGCCAAAAACCGGGAACCCGGCCGGCCGCTCACCTTCGCCTTCAACGGCGGACCGGGCGCTGCCTCCGCCTATCTGCATCTCGGCCTGGTCGGCCCGAAGATCCTGGAATTCGGCACGACCGGCGACAACGGCACGACGCCCCGGCTGAAGGACAATCCCGAAAGCTGGCTCGCGTTTACCGATCTCGTGCTGATCGATCCGATCGGTACCGGCTGGAGCCGCGCCGCCAGCAATGATGCGGCCGGCGCCTATTACGGCGTGCGGCAGGATGCCGACAGCCTGTCCAAGGCGATCGCGCTCTACGTCCAGAAGAACAACCGGCTCGATGCGCCGAAATACCTGCTCGGCGAGAGTTACGGCGGTTTTCGAGCTGCCAAGGTCGCCGTGTCTTTGAAGAATAGTCAGGGGATGCTGGCTTCGGGCATCATCATGCTGTCGCCACTGGTCGAAGGCCGGTTCCTCGCCAATTCCGACGATCCCTTGAGTGCCGCGCTGCAGCTTCCTTCGCTCGCCGCAGCCGAGCTGGAGCGCCGCAACCAGTTCACGCCGGAAAAGCTTGCCGATGCCGAGCGTTTCGCGAGCGGCGACTATCTCGTCGGACTGGCCGGCCCCTCCCCCACCGGCCAGGCAGCCGAAGCGTTTTACGGTCGGGTGTCCGAACTCACCGGCATTCCAAGGGACGTCGTCGCCCGAACTCGCGGTTTCGTCGGCGATGTCTATGCCAAGCAGATGGGAGGACCGGGAAAGATCGTCAGCCCCTACGACGCCTCCTATGGGGTGCCGGATGCCTATCCGGAAGAATCCTCGACCCGCAACGACGATCCGATCCTCGAAGGTTACACGCGCGCCTATGGCGCCACCTTTGCCGCCTATGCCCGCAACGAACTCGGCTTTGCGACCGAAATGACCTATTCGCTGTTGAACGAGGAGGTGAACCGCCGCTGGGAGTGGAACGGCAGCCATGGCGGGGATTCGCGCTCGCTCGCCAGCGCCAGCACCGATATCCGCGACCTGCTTTCGGTCATCCCGTCCTTCAAGCTGATGATCGCCCATGGCTACAGCGACGCGCTGACACCTTACGGCGCCAGCCGCTACGTCATCGACCACCTGCCGCCCGAACTTGCTGCCGGCCGCGCCGAACTCAAGGTCTATCGCGGCGGGCACATGTTCTACACCAAGCCGGATTCGCGCAGGAGTTTTGCAGGCGACGTCAGGGCGTTTTACGAGGCCAGGGCAACGGATTGAGGATTGCCCGATCCATCATTTCAGCTTCACGATCATGGTGATCTGAGCCGTCACCGTGATCTGCGCATTGTCGCGCTGAAGGCGCTGCGAATTGAGGTTGTTGCTGAGATTGCTCATCTTGCAGTCGCTGGCGATCGTCGAGAGCACGAGTTCGCATTGTTTCGCGGCGAGGCTATAGATCATCCGTTGCGCCGTTTCGATCTGGGATTCAACCGGCGCGCCGTCGTTATAGGGCAGACCGACGCTGATACTCGATTGCAGGTTGATGTAACCTTCAGGTCGCTGCGGAAGGTTTGGGGGCATATGAGTCGACTGAGACCAGGCAGGGGGCGCCGATGCGAACAGCAGGGCGGCGAGGGTGATCGACTTGAGCGATTTGCGCATGAAATAACCTCCGGTTGCGGCTTATTGGCATGCAGGCAATGAAGGTGACGTTCCCGAAACAGCTCGAATTTTAGCTGACCCGCCGTTCTCGGCCGATGACGGAAAGGTCACCGTGATGTGAATGCGTCGCGCCTTGCTGGTCTGGGCTGGAAACCGCTACTAGCTCACATACGTTGATTTTCAGAAAGATCCTTCGGTCCATGACCAGCGAATACCAGATGTCGCGGCGCGCCTTCGTGATAGGCTCCGTCTCGATGACCGCGACGCTTGCCGGCTGCGCCACCACCGCTGAACGGGCTCCGGTCCCGGAAATGGCCCGCCGTCCGATCGAGCCCCCGAGCGAAGCGGAGCTGCAGGCCCGATACGCCGCCGTCGAGGACAGCGGCCACTTGTTGCCGGCAATCCCCTACAAGCAGATCGACCCGAAATATTATCGCCAGCGCGTGGTCGATCCGACCGGCGAACTGCCGGGCACGGTGGTCGTCGATACGCCCGGCCGTTTCCTCTACGTAGTCGAACCCGGCGGCACCGCGATGCGCTACGGCGTCGGCATTGGCAAGGACGGTTTTGCCTGGCAGGGTGAAGGCGTCATCCACTGGCGCCAGCCCTGGCCGCGCTGGAAACCGCCAAACGAGATGGTCGCGCGCCAGCCGAGCCTCAAGAAGTTCTCCATCGAGAACGGCGGCATGGATCCGGGTATCAAGAACCCGCTTGGTGCGCGGGCGCTCTACATCTTCCAGAATGGCCAGGATACGCTCTACCGCCTGCATGGCTCGCCGGAATGGGCCTCGATCGGCAAGGCGACGTCGTCGGGCTGCGTGCGCCTGGTCAACCAGGACGTCATGGACCTCTATACGCGCGTCCCCTATCACGCCCGGATCGTCGTGCATCAGGATGTGCTGAAGGCCGTTCCCACCGTCTGATGCGGCTGCCGCGATGATGTTGTTTCGCCACGGCGGCATGATGTAAGAAGTCCGGCGCTGCCTTGCAGGAAGCGGCGGTAAAAGCGGTCGGAGGCTTAAACTGAATCTGGACGACGAGACGCCGCAATCCGATGCGCCGACGCCGCGCATGCTCTCCTGGGCGCGCAATTCGACGATCTATCGCATAAACCGGCGCATGCACACGGAAAAGCAGCTCTTCGACGCCATAGCGCGCAAGGCACGTGAGAAATTCGAGGATATCGGTGAGACCCAGGTCAGGGCGCTTGCCGAATTCGCCGTTAAATTCGCCTATGACAACAAGGCGCTGGATGATGCCGCCTTTGCCGAAATGAGCACCCGCTCGGGCATGCGCGGCGGCAGGTCCAGGCGGGCCATTGCCCAGAAGCTGTCGCAGAAGGGCGTGGCCAGCAGCACCGTCGCGGCCGCCATTGCCGAGGCGGATGATTTCCACGCGGCCCTCATCCTGGCCCGCAAACGCGCCTTCGGGCCGTTCCGCAAGAGCGAGCTCGACGAAAAACGCAAGGTCAAGGAGTTTTCCGCCTTCGCCAGGGCAGGTTTCAGCTTCGATATCGGCAAGAGGATCTTCGAGATGTCGATCGATGAGGCCGAGGAAGCACTGGATGCGGGCCGCGACCTCTAGGTTGGATCGACCTGCAGCTTGTCAGGCCTGTTTGAGCGCCGGGTCGTCAAGCGCCGGATTGTAGAAGAGAGACAGCGTCAGGCTTCGCGCGATCCGGTCCGCCGTTGCCATGAACCAGGCTTTCGCCTCCGGGCTCGGAGCGATGTCGTCCAGGGTCGCGGCAAACAGCTCCAGCCATTTCGGGAAAAGCTCAGGGCTCATGTTGGCGACGCCTGCATGCGCCTGGACCGGCTTTCCGCCATAGGCACCGTTGCGGAAGGCGACGGAGGACCAGAAGCTCTTCATTTTCGCCATATGCTCCGGCCAGCGTCCGGAAAGCCGTGCGTCGAACACGGGGCCTAGTTCCGGATGCTCCAGTATGCGGCCGTAAAACGTATCGACCAACGTGCCGATGAAGGCGTCGTCGATGCCGATCGCCTTCATTTCCGCTTCCGCGCGTTCCCGGATCGCCGCGATATGTGCCGCGCGTCCCTGCAATTCGTCGCTCATCTCAAAACCTTGGGTTCCGCCGCATTTGCGGCCCGCTTTATATAGGCTCAGCGGATGCGGGACCCAAGGCTTGATGCCCGGTTGCGACGATGTGTCAGGCGAAAATGGGCGGCAATGTCAAATTTGCGCGCCCAGCGTCGATTCATGACAGCAGGTGGAACGGGTGTTAAACGCGTTCCAAAGCCACCGCGATCCCCTGCCCGACGCCGATGCACATCGTGGCGAGTGCGTATCTGCCCTTGCCGAGCGACAGTTCGAGCGCTGCGGTGCCGGAGATGCGGGCGCCGGACATGCCGAGCGGGTGGCCGAGCGCGATCGCGCCGCCGTTCGGATTGATGTATTCGGCGTCTTTCGGGAGGCCGAGTTCGCGCAGGACCGCGATGCCTTGGCTCGCAAAGGCTTCATTGAGCTCGATCACGTCGAAATCCTTCGGCGAGATGCCGAGACGGGCGCAGAGCTTCTGGGTGGCCGGCGCCGGGCCGATGCCCATGATGCGTGGCGGAACGCCGGCAGTGGCGCCGCCCATGATGCGGGCGATCGGCGTCAATCCGTACTTCTTCGCCGCCGCCTCCGAAGCGATGATCAGGGCCGCGGCGCCGTCGTTGACGCCGGAGGCGTTGCCGGCAGTCACCGTCGCGCCCTCGATCTTGTTCAGTACCCTGAGCTTGGCAAGCGCTTCCATGTTGGTTGCACGCGGATGTTCGTCCTTCGAAACGACCACCGGATCGCCCTTCCGCTGCGGGATGGTCACCGAGGTGATTTCCTTGGCAAGACGACCGTTCTCCTGAGCTGCCGAGGCCTTTGCCTGGCTGCGGACGGCAAACGCGTCCTGGTCCTCACGGGAAACCTTGTAGTCGATCGCCACGTTATCGCCGGTTTCCGGCATGGAATCGACGCCATATTGCTTCTTCATCAGCGGGTTGACGAAACGCCAGCCGATCGTGGTGTCGTAGATCTCGGCATTGCGCGAGAACGCAGTGTCGGCCTTCGGCATCACGAAGGGCGCCCTGGACATGCTTTCGACGCCGCCGGCTATCATCAGTTCGGCCTCGCCGGCCTTGATGGCGCGGGCGGCGGTGATGACCGCATCCATGCCCGAACCGCACAGCCGGTTCATGGTAGTGCCGCCGAGGGAGACCGGCAGGCCGGCAAGCAGCGCCGACATGCGGGCGACGTTGCGGTTGTCTTCGCCGGCCTGGTTGGCGCAGCCGTAGATGACGTCGGCAACCGCCTCCCAGTCGACGGAAGCGTTACGTTCCATCAACGCTTTCAGGGGGATGGCGCCGAGGTCGTCGGCGCGGACAGCGGAGAGCGAGCCGCCGAAACGGCCGATCGGAGTGCGGATATAATCGCAGATATAGGCTTCGGTCATGATTTTCTCTCTCACAGTTTCGGCACGACGAGATCGGCAACCGGTCCATCGATATGGAGGCGGGCGCCGGTCATGGCCTGCAGTTCCTCGACTGTCATGCCGGCCAGCTTTTCGCGCAGGACGAAATGCTTTTCGACGATGTCGATGACGGCGTGGCTCGTATAGACCCGAGTGATACAGGCAACGCCAGTCAGCGGAAAGGTACAAGCTTCAACTAATTTCGGGTCGCCGTTCTTGGTGACGTGTTCGGTGATGACGCAGACCTGCTTGGCGCCATGCACCAGATCCATGGCGCCGCCGACGGCCGGCACTCCCTTGGTGCCGACACGCCAGTTGGCGAGGTCGCCGTTCTGGGCCACCTGGAGCGCGCCCAATATGGCGACGTCGAGATGACCGCCACGCACCATGGCAAAGCTGTCGGCATGGTGGAAGAAGGCAGCGCCCGGCTTCAGCGTCACGGCCTTCTTGCCGGCGTTGATCAGGTCCCAGTCCTCCTCGCCTTCGGCAGGCGCTTCGCCGAAATTGAGGATGCCGTTTTCGGTGTGGAAGATCGCCTCGCGGCCGGGCGGCTGGTACCGGGCGACCATTTCCGGAAAACCGATGCCGAGGTTCACATAGGCACCGTCCTTTATGTCCTGGGCGGCGCGCCAGGCGATCTGGGCGTTGGAAAGCTTGATGTCTTCTCGGGTGTCGATGGTCATGCCTGGGCTCCTGGGGCGTAGGCCACTCCGGCGCGGATGAGCTCTTCTTCCTGCTGCGGGTTGGCGACCTCGACGACGCGGTCGATGAAGATGCCGGGTGTTACGACATGTTCGGGATCGATGCCGCCAGGCGGCACGATCTTCGAGACCTGCACGATCGTCTTGGCCGCGGCCATGCACATCAGCGGGTTAAAGTTGCGGCCGGCCTTGTTGTAGGTGAGGTTGCCCAGTGGATCGCCGAGCTGCGCCTTGACGATGGCGAAATCCGCCTTCAGCCAGCGCTCCTGCACGTAGTGGCGGCCGTCGAACTCGGCGATCACCTTGCCGTTGGCAAGTTCGGTGCCGTAGGCGGTCGGTGTGTAGAAGGCCGGAATGCCGGCGCCGCCGGCGCGGATGCGCTCGGCAAGCGTGCCCTGCGGCACGAGTTCAAGCTCGATCTGGCCTGCGAGATAACGGTCGGTAAAGGCGCGCGGATCCGACGACTTCGGAAACGAGCAGATCATCTTCCTGACCATGCCCGCGTCGATCATCGCGGCAATGCCGATGCGGCCGTTGCCGGCATTGTTGTTGATGACGGTTAAGTCCTTGATCCCCTTGTCGATCAGGGCATGGATCAGCTCGATCGGGGCGCCTGATCCGCCAAAACCGCCGATCATGATGGTCGCGCCATCACTGATCTCGGAGACGGCTTCCGCCGTGCTCCCGATTGTCTTGTCCATACGGGATATCTCCTTCGCTATACCCGGCGAACGTGCCCGCCGTGCCTCCTGGAAAACAGATAGATCAGCACGGCAGGGACAGCAAGAAATATGTGCGGTAATTGACCTTTGTTCATATATCGCACATATTGTGCGAACTGGCGATGCGGAGCGTGCACATCCTCATGGCCTCACATTGCATCGACACCGGGCACAGGGAAGACCATGCAGGAAACGGATTTCGTCAGCGGCTTCGCGCGAGGCCTGAAGGTGATCGAGGCTTTTGGCGAAACCACGCCGCGGCTGGCGATCGCGGACGTGGCAAAGGCGACCGGGCTCGACCGGGCAACGGCCCGCCGCTGCCTGCTGACCTTGGCCGAACTCGGTTATGCTGATTATGATGGAAAATTCTTCGTGCTGACACCGAAGATTCTGCGGCTTGGCCATGCCTATCTCTCCGCCACCCCCCTGCCCCACATCGTCCAGCCTTTTCTCGACAAGCTCGCCGAGGAGGTTCACCAGAGCGCATCCGCAAGCGTGCTCGACGGCACCGAGGTCGTTTATATCGCCCGCGCTTCGCAAAAGCGGGTGATGTCGATCAACCTGATGCCCGGCAGCCGCCTCCCCGCCTATTGCGCCTCGATGGGCCGCGTCCTGCTGGCGGCCATGCCCGATAGCGAGAGCCTGGCGCTCCTGAAACAGAGCAACCTGAGACCCTTCACCCCTCGCACCCTCACCGATCCTGTCCGGCTGATGGAGGAGTTCGCCCGCGTTCGCGAACAGGGTTTCGCGGTCATCGACCAGGAACTGGAGCTCGGTCTCTGCTCGATCGCGGTGCCGCTGGAAAACGACCGCGGCCGGGTGGTCGCCGCGATCAATATCGGCGCACCGGCGGCAAGCGTCCCTGCGGTTGAAATGGCCGAGCGTTATCTGGAACCGCTGAAGGGCGTTGCAAGGCTTTTGAAATCCCTGCTGCGCTGAACCTATCAGCGCCGTGAATCGATGAGGCCGGATCGATTCAATCATGTCGTTGGACGGCGGAATCCGGACTTGCGATTCTGCAGGCATGACCAGCGAACCGCTTCTCCTCACCCGCCGCGACCCCGCCCGAAACATGGCCCGCTTCTACGTGCTCACCGTCGAGCCCGATCTTTTCGACGGCGCGGCGCTCACCCGCAACTGGGGCCGCATCGGCACCAAGGGCCGTTTCCGCATCGATCTGTTCGGCTCGCGGCAGGAAGCGGAGCGCCGGTTTTTCGCACTTGTCCGCAGCAAGGTGAAACGGGGTTATCAGCAGAAAGCGGGGGCCGGCTGACAACTCTCCATTTCGGGCAGCCACGGTTATGGCATTGCCGATCCGTGGCCGATCGATGCAGCGTCAGAGGGGCAGGCCAACATAGTTTTCCGCAAGCGCCGTCGAAGCTGCCCGCGAATGGGTCAGATAGTCCAGCTCGGCTTCCTGGATCCTCTGGTCGAATTCGCCCGTGTCTGGAAAACGATGCATCATCGTCGTCATCCACCACGAGAAGCGCACCGCTTTCCATACGCGCGCAAGCGCCTTCTCGGAATAGGCGTCGATGCCGGCGTCGGAGCCGTCCCGATAGTGCTCCCTGAGCCCGGCAAAGAGGTAGTGGACATCGCTTGCAGCCAGGTTCAACCCCTTGGCTCCCGTCGGCGGCACGATATGAGCTGCATCGCCGACGAGGAACATGCTGCCGAACCGCATCGGCTCGGCAACGAACGAGCGCAACGGTGCGATCGACTTCTCGAAGGACGGCGCGGTGATCAGCGCTTCGGCATGATGCGCAGGCAGGCGGCGGCGAAGTTCGTCCCAGAACCGGTCGTCGCTCCAGTCCTCGATCTTCTCATCAAGGGCGCATTGGATATAGTAGCGGCTGCGGGTCGCCGATCGCATCGAACAAAGCGCGAAACCCCGAGGATGGTTTGCATAGATCAGCTCATCGCTGACGGGGGCGACCTCCGCCAGGATACCGAGCCAGCCGAACGGATAGATCTTTTCGAAAACACGGATTGCGCTTTTCGGCACGGCGTTGCGGCTCGGTCCGTGAAAACCGTCGCAGCCGGCGATGAAATCGCAGTCGATGCGATGGGTGCCGCCGTCTTTTTCGTAGGTGACGAAGGGGGAGCCGGTGTCAAAATCATGGGGCGTGACATTGGCGGCTTCGTAGATCGTCCGGGCTCCGCTTGCCTCGCGACGCTCCATCAGGTCGCGGGTCACTTCCGTCTGACCATAGACCATGACGCGCTTGCCGCCGGTCAGGCCGCGGAGGTCGATCCGGTGGTCGCGGCCGTCGAAGGCGAGCGAGAACCCCGTGTGGGGCAGGCCTTCGGCGTGAAGCCTCGCTCCGGCTCCGGCCTGATCGATCAGCCCTACCGTGCCTTCCTCCAGCACGCCGGCACGGACCCGCCCGAGGATGTAGTCCTTGCCGACACGATCAAGGATGATGTTGTCGATACCGGCTCCCGTCAGAAGCTGGCCGAGCAAGAGACCCGACGGTCCGGAGCCGATAATGGCAACCTGCGTTCTCAAGCATCTCCCTCCCGAGTATTTTCGTTTTGGCAAATTGTGCTCGGCTTCCCCATCGGCGACAATGGACATTCGAGCCAAAAAATTGGACAAACCGAACATCGCGGCCGGAGATACCCGATGAACAGGCACATACCGATCTACCAGCTATACGGAGAGGATCCGGGCAAGCGGCATGATTTCTGGCTGCATTGCGAAACCATCAGGTCGAGAAGCAGCCGCCACCATTGGGAAATCCGCCTTCATCGGCATGAGGCATTCTTTCAGATACTGTACATCGAGGCGGGGTCAGGCGACGCGACCTTCGGCAGCGAAACGCATCCCATCCGGCCACCGGCGATAATCGCCGTCCCTCCCGGCCTCAGTCACGGCTTCCGCTTCTCCCGCGATATCGAGGGCCTAGTCATCACCATCCTGAGCTCCCATCTCGGCCACCAGCCGGGGGAACGCAGCCGCTTCGGCGAATGGCTCGCGACACCGCACCTTACCCCGCTCGATCCGCTGAATGCCGACGCCGCCTACGTGGTGCAAACGCTTAAACGAATTGGCGAGGAATTTGATCACCGCAACAACGGACGCAACGAACTTCTGGCTTCCTATGTAAAGCTCGCCCTGAGGCTGACCGCGCGCATCTCTCACGCCGACAACCTCAACCAACTCCCCGCGAACGAAAGCGAACGGCGGATGGACATGCTGAACGGCCTCATTCAGCAGCATTTCCGGTCGCACAAGCCGATATCCTTTTATGCGGGCGAACTTGGCATCTCGCTGACGCATCTCAACCGCATTGTCCGGTCGATGGCGGGCTGCACGGCGCACGACCTGCTCACCGCCAAACTGATCGAAGAGTCCAAGCGCGAGCTCGTCTTCTCGCTCGCCTCCGTGCAGGAGGTCGGCCATCGCCTCGGCTTTGCCGATCCCGCCTACTTCTCGCGTTTCTTCGTGAAGCAGACGGGGGAAACGCCCCGCGCTTGGCGCCTGCGAGAAATCCAGTCGCTGGACAAGGCGACTTTCTAGGAGCGACGAGCCCGTCTTCGATGCCGACGTTGAGCTGAAGTTCATCCATTCGCGCAAATGTCGTCGGAATGCCGGCGGCGCCTATGGCACCGCCTTCACAACCGGAAATGCCAGGCAGCCTATCGAGGCACGTCTGGCCCCGCGTCAGGTCACCAGAAGAAGCAGGACGTAGGCAACGACCGTGAACATCAGCCCGCGGAAGGCATAGGAGACGCAGCGGTATTTCTGCCGGGCGATCAGGGACAGCACATCGGCATTGTCCAGGTATTCCTTGAAGAGATAACCTACATCGCTACGCTGCGCCGCATGCTCGAATATTGCTCTGTGCTGCGGCCATGTCCCCCAGAAAAGCGAGGTGGATTTCTCCACGCGCCGCGGCAGCACGACAAGGATCGCGGAGAGAATAGACGACACCGAAGCGACGGCGAGCAAAGCCGAAACAACCACCGCGGCCCACGCGCCATCGGTATAACGCGCCAAGGTGAATACCCCTCGCCCCTCGCTCGACGAGATCAAAAAGGCGAGCATGAAGGTAAAGATATATGCGGCCTTCTGATCGGATATCTTGATCTGATCGTAGAATACGTCGTTGATTTTCCGAACATGGTTGAAGTATTCCTCGGTGATCTCGCCGGACGCCATCGGCATTTCGAGCATCTCGGTCGGTGCGCTTTCGAAGTCGCTCAACTTGTTTTCCCTCGTTCGGAACTGTTTCCCTGTTAATACAGTCCAGCCGAAAAGCAATGGCATTGCTAAAGGTCATCTTGACACTTGCCGTGTTTCTAAGCAGTTGTGAGGTATGTTGGGGGCGTTCAATCGGTTTTATGTTGCAGCAGTCGCGCTGCCTATACTTGCTGGCGGACTGATGTCCCCGGCAGCGGCAGAGCCCGTCCAACGGTCGGGGCCGGCTGCCGGCGCGGTCATTGCCCGCAAGGTGGGCGAGGAAGTCCGCTTTATCGACGTGTCCAGCTGGCAGTTCGTCGACCTGAAGCAGGACCTTCTCACCGGCGACGTGCTGCGCACCAACGCGACCGGCCAGCTGGCGATCCTGTTTTCCGACCGGACGCAGGTCCGGCTCGGCCGCAATTCCTCGCTCGTCGTCAAGCAGATCACCGCAAGCACCAGTGCCGACACCGTGCTGGAGCTTCAGTCCGGCACTATCTGGGCACGCGCGGAACGCGGTGGGCCTGGCGTACGGGTCGAGACGCCGGCGGCGGCAGCGGCGATCCGCGGCACCGACTGGACGATGACGGTCAAAGACGACCAAACCTCGCTCAACGTTCTCGAGGGCGTCGTCCAGCTGAGCAATCCACAGGGCAGCGTCGAGGTGCGGCAGGGCGAAGGAGCCGTTGCTTCTATCGGCCAGGCGCCGCGCAAGATCGTGATTGTCGATTCCGACGACCGTGAGCAGATGCTGTTCTTCCTGCCGCCACGTGAGGCATTCGAGCGGATGCCGGCGTCTGCACAGCCCGTCGCCGAGATGCGCCGCAACGCCGATCGTATCTCCGGCATCCCCCCCGAGCGCCGCAGCGCGGAGGATTGGGTCGCGCTTGCCGAAGCCCAGCTTTCGCTCGAGGGCCGGCAGCGGGCGCGACAGACGCTCGCAAATCTCAAGGGCCGGCCGCTTTCCGCCGCGCAGCAGGCCCGCGTGACGCTGATCGAGGCGGTCCTTGCCGCAAGCGAGACCCGCTATGCGGAGGCCGCCAAACTGTTCGAGAAGGCGCAGCGCGGGCTCGACCCGAAACGGCGGGGTATCGCACTCTACGGCGGCTACTATGCCCGCGCGCTTGCCGATCCCAACCGGGCCGAGGCACTGCCACCACAGGTGGGGGGATCGGACGGCGCATTTCTGCGCGCCTATGCGCTTGGCTTCCTGCAGGATCTGGGCGCGGCCATAAAGGTTCTCCAGGAGGCGGAACGCCAATATCCGGACGATCCGGAACTGCCGGCATATCGCGGCTGGCTTGCCATTCTGCTGAACGATCGCACCCAGGCGGAAGAGGCGCTCAACCGGTCCCTGTCGATTGATCCCGCCGAGCCGACGGCGCTCGAGGCGCGCTCGCATTTCCGGGCCGGCTTCAAGGGTGATTACCAGGGCGCCCTCGCCGATCTCGAAGCGGCCATCAAGGTCGCGCCCGGGGGCTCAACGACCTGGAACGCGATCGGCAACATCCACGCGGCGCGGAGCGCCAATCGCGAGGCCGAAGCCGCGTTCAAGAAGTCGATAGAGCTCGATCCGCAGGATCCGCTCAGTCATTCCAACCTGGCGCTCTTTTATCTCGATATCGGCCGGATCGAGGATGCCAAGCGGGAAATCGACATGGCGCTTGCCATCGATCCTGGCTTCGACACGGCGCTTGTCGCGCGCGGTCGGTACTATCTGCAGACGGGCGAGCTGGACAAGGCGGTCGATGATCTGCTCGCAGCAAGCGTTGCCAATCCCGGATATTCGCAGGCGCAGCTGCTGCTGGCGGCTGCGAATTATGAAAAGGGCGACCGGGTACCGGCCGAGCAGGCGACGGAAAATGCCGAGCGGCTCGATGACAATGATCCGGTGATTTCCGCCCTGCGCACCGCAGTTGCGATCGACAATTACGACTCGGAAGGCGCCATTCGCAACGCGCAGGAATATCTGCGGCGCTCAAAGGCCCGCGGCGGCGATTTCACCTCGCTCGGCGCCAACCAGCAGGCGGGGTCGACGCTGAACGACGCGTTCCGTCTGCAAGGCATGAATGCCTGGGGCGAATATTACAGCGATGCGGCCTTCGATCCCTTCGCCGGCACCGCCTATATCGACCAGAGCATCCGCGGCAGCGCAAATCCGTTCGTCAACAACTACTTCTACGGCGACGACGTCATCACAAACACGCCAAACGGGCAGGCTTTCTCGTCCTTCCTGCAAGGCCTGATGCTCGAACCGCATATCATCTCCGGCCGCTCGCGCTCCGCCAACATTATGAGACGACCGTTCTTCGAAGGTTCGATCGGCGGGGGGATCAATACCGCAGGCGGCGAACTGGACTATATTGGGGAGGGAGAGGTCCAGGGGTATAGCAACCTGCCGTTCCCGATCAGCTTCTATGGGAATTTGCAGTGGCAGCGAGAGCCGGACAGCCGTGATATTGGTGCGTTCACGGATCTTAATACGGAAAACAAGATCATTGGAGCCAATGGTTACCTGACGGCCAGCCCGACAGCGCATGATCGACTTGTCCTTTATTACAATACTGCGGAGCGAGACTCCAAATTCGCTTTCCAGCGGCTTTTCGTTATTGGCGTGGCTTCAGTTCCGGACACCATTCAGCACTCGAATACGAACCGACTAACAAATGGCGGCATCGGCTGGAGCCATACCGTTGAATACGAAAACGTCATCAACGCCGCGCTGCTGTTTAACCGCATGGACAGTCGAAGCCACCGGACTGAAGTGCTTGATCTGTTTGGTACCCCCTTCGAGATTCTCAGTGCGACAAGCCAGTTTGAGCAGGATAGCTATATCGCCGCGCTCAATCACACGGTCGGCACAGGAAATTTCACCTGGAGGTATGGCGTTGAGGCCGGATGGCTCGATAGCGACCAGTCGCAAGACACATTTGACCTCCTATCAGGTGCAGCAAGTGCTTCGTCATCCAGTCGCATTGGGGTTGGTCGCGTTTACGTCGACCTGCTCCATGAAATCAATCCCGATCTCAAGGCCGAATATGGTCTCTTCGGGACTCTCCTTTCAGGCGACGGCGTGGATGTCCAACGTCTCGATCCGCGTATCGGCATTGCTTGGTCGCCTGCGAGTGAACAATGGCTGCGTGCAGGATTTATACGCAGCAGCGTGGATGTTTCCACGCCGACGCTCTCGCCGATTGGGATTGTCGGTATTCAGCCGAACCAGATCTCGACTGACCCTGAGGGTTACACCAATACCGTAGCGCTTCGGTGGGACGCGGAATGGACGCCGGACTTCTTCACCGCATTGGAATTCCAACATGAGGACGTGAAAAATCCGCAGATCGGTATTCCGCTTTCCGCCATACCTTTTACCACCTCCGAAGGACGCATCGATCGCGGTAGCCTTAGCGCCAATCTTTTGCTCGACCATGGCTTCGGCCTCTCATCCACGGTTGCATATACCGATTCCGAAGACCGCGATCCCGCATCCGCGACCTTTGGCGGCCCCCTGCCTTTCATACCGGAATGGGGAGGACAGGTGGCGCTCACCTGGGTCAACGAAGCGAATGTGAAGGCAACGCTTGCCGCGAACTACGTGGGCGATCGTGTCGATGAAGCCGGGATCAAACTTGACGACTACTGGACCCTGGACGCCAGCCTGACCTGGGAACCCTTCGACAAGCGTTTCGAGCTGGATCTCACCGCCTACAATCTCCTGGACGAAGACATCGAAGTGAGCACCGGCACACCCGGTTGGGGCCGGTCCTTCCGAGGCACGCTCAAAGTTCGGTTCTGATGGACGGCGGGCGCGGCTTCTCCTTTTCGGCCCGGGGCTTTTTCTCGTCGCGCAGCATTCAGGTAGCCGTTCTCGCCGCATTTTTCTTCGGGGCGGCGGCACTCATCGCCCGCCTGCCCGGCTGGCCGCTGATTGACTATCGAGCTTTCGATTACCTCTCGACCGTCGGGGCGGAGCCGCTTGCCGAGGATGGACCGATCATCGTGGCGATCGATGAGCCGTCGCTGGCGGAGATCAACATGCAGTGGCCGTGGCCGCGCAGCCTGCATGCGAGATTGATCACCCAGCTTCGCGCAGCGGGCGCCAAAGTGATCGCCCTCGACATCATCTTTTCCGAACCGTCGGCGCCGGCCGAGGACGAAGCACTCGCCGAAGCACTTGGGCCCGACGTGGTGTTGGCGGGCGACGAGACGCTCGTGACTTCGGATCAGGCCGACCAGTTCATCCGGGTCATACCGCTGCAGATGTTTTCCGATAGGCAGGCGCCGACCGGTATCGCCTCGGTCGGCCTGCACCGGGACGGCGTGCTGCGCGAGATACCGGACTATCTGGACGGTTTTGCCGCCATGGTCGCGACAACTGCGGGCATCAAGGCGGACTTGCCTGAGCCGGGAAGCCTGGTTCAAGTTTTCGGCGGTCCCCGCACCTATCCGACGGTGTCCTATTACCAGGCCCTCGATCCCGAAAACTTCCTGCCGCCAGGGATATTCAAGGGCCGGATCGCCATTGTCGGGTTGAGCCTGCAAAATTCGCCGTCGATCGACAACGGCGGGGCCGACGCCTTTCCGACCTCCTATACGGTTCACAACGGCAAGCTGACGGCCGGCGCCGAGATTCAGGCGACCATTCTCGACAACCTGCGGCTCAAGAGGTCCATCACCGAAGCCAGTGGCCCGATGAAACAACTGCTGCTGCTAACCGCAGTCGTGGCGGCCTCCGTTCTTGTCTGGAAGGGTACCGGCTGGCGCACGGTCGCACTCGGCGCGGTGGCGATTGTCGTACTGTTCGTCGGCAGCTATGTCAGCTTGCGCTTCGGTCGCATCTTCCTGTCCCCTATAGCGTCGTCGCTCGCCTTTGCCGGCATGGCCGCAGCGCAGGCGACGCTCGATTATGCCCAGGAGCGGAAGAACCGCCGGCAGATCACGCGGGCTTTCTCGCAATATCTGGCACCCGCACTGGTCGATCAACTCGCCCGCGATCCATCCAAACTGAAGCTCGGCGGCGAGACACGCGAGCTTTCGATCCTGTTCTGCGATGTGCGGGGCTTCACCACCATCGCCGAACAGCTCAAGGATGATCCCCAACAATTGACGATGTTGATCAACCGGCTGCTGACGCCGCTGTCCGACATCGTGCTTTCACATGGCGGCACGATCGACAAGTACATCGGTGACTGCCTGATGGCCTTCTGGAATGCACCGCTCGACGACCCGTCGCACGCGGTCCATGCGGTATCAGCCGCGCTTGATATGCTCGACTCGATGCAGGCGCTGAACGACGATCTGAGGGCCGAAGCGGAGGCGACGGGACGGACCTATTATCCGCTGGCGATCGGGATCGGCATCAATACCGGCGAATGCGTGGTCGGCAACATGGGCTCGACGAGCCGTTTCGACTATTCCGCACTCGGGGACGCTGTCAATCTGGCAGCGAGACTTGAAGGCGCGTCGAAGGCTTACGGGGTGCCGTTGCTATTGGGTGAACGGACCGCACAGGCCGTGGGCGAAACGTTCGCGGTCTTCGAACTCGACCGTATTAGGGTCAAGGGCAAGACGGAAGAGGTTCCCGTCGCCACGGCGCTTCGGGAAAGTCCCGACACGGCGCGCGAGGTCCATGCGCAATTTCTTCAGGCACGCTACCGCGGTGATATCGCTCTCCAGCGGTCTCTGGCCCAGAGGCTCATGCGTGATGTGCCGGCGCTCTCGGCGTACCACGGGCAGGCGCTTTAGCCTCAGAGCAAGAAATCGGGATGCCGCATCAAGGTCGTCGGTCCTCATGTCGATGATCGACATGTTGGGACGATATTTCACTATCCGGCGCATTCTTAAATTAAATAGTCTATTTCTTTTGTAGAAAATATCTCACCCTTCCGTGCATCGACTTTCGTGTCCTGCAACGACAAGGGGAAAATCAACGATGACATTGGTGAAGACAATGAGAACCGTGCTGTTCGGCCTGCTTGCCTTCGGCACCATGGGCGGGGTGGTCGCGGCCCAGACGAACGCGCCCCTTCTTCCGAAGGTGCCGCCGGGGACGGTCCTGACGGTCGGGGATCCGGTGACGCAAAAGGCGCTGGAAGTCTCAGGCTTGATCAAGGAGCTGTCGTTCGAAGTCAAATGGGCAAATATCAGTGGCGGCCCGCAGACGTCGGAAGCATTCCGCGCCAAGGCGCTCGACGTCGGATCGGTTGCGGAAATTCCCTCGATCTTCGCCAACTGGAACAACCTGCCCGTTCGCAACATCGCCTATCGCGAACGCCGCGACCCGATTGCCAATCCCATCTATCGCTTCGGCGTGGCGCCAGGCGCCGGCATCAAGACGCTGGCCGATTTCCGCGGCAAACGCATCGCGTTCAGCCCGGGCCAGGCCCAGGGAGCACTCGTCCTTCGCGCACTCCATGCCGCGGGCCTCAAGAAAAGCGACGTCACGCTGGTAGAACTGCCAAGCACCGGCGACGTCTATCCGAAGGCGCTGGCCAGCAAACAGGTCGATGTCGCACCGCTCGGGGGCGTCTATATAAGGCGCTATATCGCGCAATACGGTTCCGATGGCGCCACGCTTGTCGAACACGGACTGCGCGATGATCCGGGTCATCTCTATGCGCCGCAATGGGTGCTGGACGATCCGGCAAAGGCGGCGGCTCTTGCCGAATATGTCGGGCTTTGGGCACGTGCCACCGAGTGGGTGAACAAGAACCCGGAGATCTGGATCAAGACATATTACGTCGGGCAGCAGGGTCTGAGCCAGGATGACGGCGAATATCTCGTCAAGCTGACTGGGGAGCAGGTTGTTTCGGGAGATTGGAGCGAGGTCAAAAAGCGCCACCAGGAGACGATCAATCTGCTGGCGGCGGAGCTCGGCTACAAGCCCTTCGACGTGGAAAAGATCTTCGACAACCGGTTCGAAAAGACCGCCTCCGCCGCCTTGGCGAAGAGCCAGTAATCCCCCCGCATCATCCAAGAGGAGATCTGAAGCATGGCAACCATTTGGGATGCGGATGAGGCGAAATCATCCCGGACGTCCAGCCGTGAAAGTGCATTTACCGTTCCAGCCGTGGCGAGACCCGTCACGTCCCGGAGCCGCCGGAGACTGGGACCGGGACCGGCAATACCCTTCGGACTGCAGATCGGGCCCGCATTGCTGGTGCTGCTCTGGGTGGCAGGCTCGGCATTCGGGTGGATCGACCCCCGGATCCTGTCCGCCCCATGGACGGTCATCGAGGCTTTTGGAAGGCTGATCGAACAGGGGCGGCTGCAGGACAATTTTGTGACGTCGGCGACGCGTGCCCTGCTTGGGCTCAGCATCGGTCTGGTCATCGGCACGATCCTTGCCGTCACCGCCGGCCTTTCGCGGATCGGCGAAGCGCTGATCGACGGTCCCGTCCAGATCAAGCGCGCCATCCCGACGCTGGCTCTGATCCCCCTGCTGATCCTGTGGTTCGGCATCGGCGAGGGCATGAAGGTCACGACGATCGCCCTTGCCGTGATCATACCCATCTACATCCACACCCATAATGCCCTGCGCAGCATCGACAGCCGCTATGTCGAGCTGGCCGAGACCCTGCGCATGAGCCAGAAGGACTTCATCTTCCAGGTAGTGCTGCCCGGCGCATTGCCCGGCTTTCTCCTGGGCCTGCGGTTTGCCGTCACGCTCTGCTGGGTTTCCCTTGTCGTGGTCGAGCAGATCAACGCCACCAGCGGGCTCGGCTACATGATCGAACTCGCCCGCAACTATGGGCAAACCGATGTCATTCTCGTCGGCCTGGTCGTCTACGTGATGCTCGGCCTCGTCTCGGACGGTCTCGTCCGCCTGCTCGAACGGAGGGTCCTCTCATGGCGCCGCACTCTAGCCAACTGAAATCCGCATCCAGAACCGTGCATGTCCGCAACCTCATGCGCCGGTTCGCCACCAAGACGATCCTGGATCGCGTGGATCTCGATATCGCCGAAGGGGAATTCGTTGCCCTGCTCGGCAGGAGCGGCTCCGGCAAAAGCACTTTCCTCAAGGCGCTCGCCGACCTCGATCACGATGTCGAGGGAACCGGCACGCTGGAAACACCGGACAATCTTTCGGTGGTTTTCCAGGATGCCCGTCTTCTGCCCTGGCGCACAGTCATCCAGAACGTCACGCTCGGCCTGCCGGGGGCTGCCGGGCAGGAAGCAGGCAGAAAGGCACTGGCCGAGGTAGGCCTTGAGGGGCGCGAGGCGGCCTGGCCAAACCAGCTCTCGGGCGGCGAGCAGCAGAGGGTCGCTCTTGCTCGCTCGCTGGTCCGCCAGCCGTCCCTGCTTCTCGCCGACGAGCCGTTCGGCGCCCTCGACGCACTGACGCGGCTGAAGATGCACGACCTGCTGCGGGAATTGTGCGCAAGGCATCGGCCAGCCGTGTTGCTCGTCACCCATGACGTCGACGAGGCAATCTCGCTTGCCGACCGGATACTGGTTCTCGACGAAGGTCATCTGATCGAGGACCTGCGGATCGATCTGCCGACGCCGCGCGATCACGGTGATCCGCGCTTTGCAAAAATCCGCACCCAGCTTTTGAGCCGGCTCGGGGTGGAAACTCCCGGACGGCGCGCCGCCTGAAATCCAACGGAACTTGTCATCGTGACCAGCAAGGTTCAGTTCAATCTCAACGCCTCGAACGGGGGATACGTCAATGAGTAAACAGAAGAGACAAATGCGGCTTGGGGCCTTCATCATGGCGACCGGCCATCATGTGGCAGCCTGGCGCCATCCGGCTTCGCAGGCCGACGCTGGCCTGAATATCGATCACTACCGCGAGCTGGCGCAGACGGCGGAACGGGGCAAGTTCGATCTGGTCTTCGTGGCCGACAGCCCGGCCGGCTGGGAGCGCGCCAAAGATCCGGAGGCGCTTCGCCGTTCCTCGCAGGGCGCCCACTTCGAACCCGTGACCCTGTGGGCCGCCCTGTCGCAGGCCACCAGCCATATCGGCTTCGTCGCCACCGCATCCACCACCTATGAAGACCCCTATCTTCTGGCGCGCAAATTCGCCTCGCTCGACTATATCTCCAAGGGTCGGGCGGCCTGGAATGTGGTGACGACGGGCGCGGACGTTTCCAAGAACTTCTCCATCCCGGGCCATCCCGCCCATGCCGACCGCTACGCGCGCGCCGAAGAATTCGTCGACCTGGTGAAAGGGCTGTGGGATAGCTACGAGGACGATGCCTTCATCCGCGACAAGGAAAGCGGCGTCTATCTCGACCCGGACAAGGTGCATCTGGTCGACCACAAGGGCCAGTTCTTCTCGGTCACCGGTCCGCTCAATGTCGGCCGTCCCGTGCAGGGCTATCCCGTCATCGTCCAGGCCGGCGCATCGGAACCCGGCCGAGAACTGGCCGCCCGAACCGCCGAGATGATCTTCACCGCCAACCAGACGCTCGAGGACGCCCAGGAATTCTATTCCAACGTCAAGGGACGGCTTTCCCGCTACGGGCGCAGCCAGGACGACCTCTTGATCAGTCCCGGCATATTCCCCGTTCTCGGCGGCACCGAAAGGCAAGCACAGGAGAACTACGACTATATCCAGTCGCTCGTTCATCCCTCCATCGCCTGGAACATCCTCGCCCGCCACTACAAGGGCGTCGACCTTTCCGGCTATTCGCTGGACGATCCCGCTCCGCCTCTGCCGCAGGATACGGAACTCAACAAGAGCCGCCTCAAGCTGGTCACCGATCTGGTATCGCGAAACAACCTGACGCTGCGCCAGTTCTATCTGGCCGTTGCGACCGCCCGCGGCCATCGCACGGTGATCGGCACCCCGGAGCAGATTGCCGACGCGATGCAGCAATGGTTCGAGAACGGCGCTGCCGACGCCTTCAACATCATGCCGCCGATCCTGCCCGCCGGATTGACTGACTTCGTCGATCAGGTCGTGCCGATCCTGCGCAAGCGTGGCCTTTTCCGGCATGAATATGAAGGAACCACCCTGCGGGAGAACCTCGGTCTCAAGCGGCCGCAGAACGGCTTCGTGCTTCGGTCACAGCTTGAGCCGGAGGCACGGGCAGCCGTATAGCTCCGCGCCACATTAAATCTCCTGGCCGTGAAGATGGATGGCGACACCGCCATTACTTCTCGGCCAGGGCCTCTGGTTGGTCTCTTCAGGCGCTCAGTGCCCGCTTGCGGTCGTTGACGAAACCGATCACTTCCGATTGCGGCATAGCCTTGCCGAAGATATAGCCCTGACCGATATCGCAGCCCTGGCCAAGGAAGTAGGCGAGCTGGGCGTTCTCCTCGATCCCTTCGACGGTGGTCTTGAGGTTGAGACTGCGGCTTAGGCCAAGCACGGCGTCGATGATTTTGGCGTTCTTGTCGTTATGGGTGAAGCTCGACACAAAACTTTTGTCGATCTTGATCTTGTCGAACTTGAAGCGCGCCAACTGCGCCAGGCTTGAATATCCGGTTCCGAAATCATCGAGCGCCACCTGGATGCCGGCGGCGTGGAATTGCTCGATCGTTGCGGCGGCAAGGTCCGGGTCGTCGATCAGGGCGTTTTCGGTGATCTCGATTTCCAGCCTCGACGCCTGCAGGCCGGTCTGCTGCAGGATGTGGAGAACACGGCTTACGAGTAACCTATCTTCCATCTGGACAGGCGAGACGTTGAAGGAGAGCGACAATGTTCCCGGCCAAAGCTGCGCATCGCGGCAGGCTTTCGACAGAAGCTGCTCGAAGAGGGTGGTAATGAGCCCGGTCTCTTCGGCCACGGCAATGAAATGCTGCGGTGAGACGAATACGCCGTCCTTGTTCCACCGGGCAAGCGCTTCGAAACCGCAGATCTCCCCCGTTCTGAGATTGATCAGCGGCTGGTAGAACGGGTCGATCTTGCCCTCGTCGATGGCGCGGCGAAGGTCGCCTTCGAGCTTGGCCCGCTCGGAGACCTTCTCCTGCATCTCGGGCTGGAACAGGGAATATTGATTGTGACCCCGGCTCTTCGCCTCGTACAGCGCGACGTCCGACCGGTGGCAGACTTCCTCGAGCGAGCTACCGTGGTCCGGCAGGCGCGCATAACCGACGCTGGCACCGACCTCCGTCAGCAGGGTCCCGATCCGGACCGGCCGGGAAACTGAATGGATGAGCAGCTGCGCGAAGAGCTCCTCCTTTTCCGGCGAGAGGTTGCGAGCCACGGCGACGAACTCGTCGCCGCCGAAACGGAAGACGCATTCGTATTCAGCCAATGCGCAGATGCGCCGCGACACCTCCTTCAACAGGATATCGCCCCCCTGGTGGCCAAGAAGGTCATTGACCTTCTTGAAGCCGTCGAGATCTATCGAAAACACCGTTGCGGTCTGCGGCCCGTTATCCTCGTCCGTTTCCTGCTGCCTTTCATCCGGGTGCGACAGGACGAACCTGTCGAAGGCATAGCGGTTGGGAAGTTTCGTCAGATGATCGTGCGTGGCGATATGGTCAGCCGCATCGAAGGCCTTCCGGCGGCTCATCATTTCATTGCGCATGTCGAGAATGCGCAGCACCGAATAGGCAAAGCTCGCGAGACCGGCAACGATCAGGCCGATGATGATGAGGTGGGTTTTTCCCGCACTGACCGACTGAACCAGCCTCAGCAGCAGATCGTCATAGGCTATACAACCGACGAGCAGCAGCATCGCGACTGCCGCTACCTCCGCCAGCTGTCTGCCGGCCTTGCTTTCCAGAAAATCCTTCATCTACCCCTCCAACCCGGCGATCCTAGGATAAATGATTAAAGGATTTGTTATTCAGAGTTGTACGGGAGCGCTTTACAGCCGAAACGACGGCCGAAAGAATTACGGGTCCGGCGGCATCAATTGAGGTCGTGCCGGGCTATTGCGCCTCTGAGCGCCTCTGACAGCTCGGCCAGTTGGTAGGGCTTGCGAAGGATCTTGATGCCTTGCACCTCTGCCGCTTGCTTGGCGGCTTCGGAATATCCGCTCGTCAACAGGATCGGCAGGTCCATGCGGCGCGAGCGAATTTCCTTTGCCAGCTCCACGCCGTTCATTCCTCCGGGCATCATGATGTCCGAGAATACCAAGTCGATCCGCCGCCCGTTAGCCAGAGCGCCCAGAGCGGCGGCGGCTGTTGCAGCCCGCACGACCTGAAAACCGAGATCTTCCAGCATCTCTCTGACAAGAGCCGCGACTTCGTCGTCGTCTTCAACCAGCAGAATGCTGCCCGCCGACGCTGGACGGCGGCGCGCGACGTGCAGATCGACCAGGTGGTGCTGATCCGGGCCTGGCTCCTTCGAGGAACGGGGCAACATCAGGATTATTTTCGTCCCTCGGCCGACTTCGCTTTCGATCTCTATCCTGCCGCCGGATTGCTGGGCGAAACCGTGAACCTGCGCAAGGCCAAGGCCGGACCCCTTGCCGATATCCTTCGTGGTAAAGAACGGTTCGAACACGCGCGCCTGCACCTCGCGCGTCATTCCGGAGCCGTTGTCGCTGACGGAAAGGCGGACGAAGTCTTTGCCGGAACCGCTTTGATCCAGGAGCGGAACATTTTCCGCGCGGATTTCGATCGTGCCGCCTCTCGGCATCGCGTCGCGGGCGTTGACCGCGAGATTGAGAACAACAAGTTCCAGCTCGCTTGCGTCAACCTCGACCGGCCAAAGGCCGGGTGGGAATTCGAGCGTCACATGGACATCGCCCCTCAGGCTGCGGTCGAGCAGTTCGCGCATCCCTCCGATCTGGCGGGCCAGATCGATTGTCTGCGGCTGCAGTTCCTGACGCCGGGAAAAAGCCAGAAGCTGCCGTGTCAGGCCGGATCCGCGTTCGGCGGCTTGACGCATCCCGTCCATCAACCGTTTGCGCCTGGCCGGGTCCGTCTGGCGGTCGAGCATTTCCAGACCTCCGGAAATGACCATCAGCAGATTGTTGAAATCGTGAGCGACGCCGCCGGTCAACTGACCGATCGCTTCGATCTTCTGAGCCTGCCGAAGCTTTTCCTCGACATGCGCACGCACCGTCATCTGGTCGCGCAGGGCCTCATTGGCGGCCTTGAGCTCCTGGGTCCGCAAAACGACCTGCTTCTCCAGTTCCTGCGCGGCCTGCTCGCGCTCCGCCAGCAGCCCACGCAACTCCAACTGCCGGGCTCGCGCGCGAAGTGCCGATTGTATCGTGCTGACCAGGGTCTGGGCCTGGACCGGCCGCTCCAGAAGCGCCACGTTGCGCAAAGAGTTGATCAGCCTCTGCCGCCACGTCTCGATACCGGTCTGCTCCTGGCGGCTGGTCAGCAGGATGAAGGGAAGATCCGACCACGGCGGCTGGTCCGCAACCCATTTGAACAGGAGGCTCGCGTCTTTTCCAAACAGGGCTTCTTCAGCAATAAACGCGGCTGCAGCACCGGCCTGCAGCGCTGCCACAAGGCTTTGAAGATCGCCGCAGGTCTTTGCCGCTATGCCGCTCCGGCTGAGCAAGCCGACCGAAGCGGCCGCGTCCCTGCCGACCGGTGCAAAGACAATAACCGGTTCCAGTCGGTCTTCACCTTGCGCCATTATTTCCGTCTGCTGAACTCGTTACAGGAGCGGCTGAAAAATACGGCGAGCCGGCCAGCACGCCGGTGAACTCCAGGGTTGGTGGTCCGAGCTTGATGCCATTGTCGGACAGGCTGAACTCGCGCACGCTGTGCTCGTGCCTGCCGCTTCGCTTTTTCACGACGGATATCGCTCGGCGCACGGTGCCCTGCACTTCGAAATACCGCAGCATGACGACGGAATCGCTGAGATAACTCAAGTCGAGCGGAGCCTCGAGCGGGCCCACGAGCCCATGCTGGGCAAGGACAAGGATGGTCAGCACACCACGCTGGCCAAGGTAGGTCAGCAGTTCGTGCATCTGCAGGACCAGAAAACGTTCGTCCGGCATCGCATTCATGTAACCATTCAAACTGTCGATGACGACGACGCGCGCACCGTCGATCTCCACGCTTTTCTGGACGTTGGCGGTGAATTCCCCCGGGGAAAGTTCTGCAGGATCGATCTGCTGCAACCGGATCAGCCCGCTGTCCAGGTGGGTTTGAAGATCGAAACCCAAATTCCTGGCCCGAGCCTGCAGCGTTCCACGCCCCTCGTCGAAGGCATAAATGACGGCATGTTCGCCGCGGTTCGCCGCCGCCAAGGCATAGGTCAGGGCAAGCGACGACTTTCCCACTCCGGCAGCACCCAGGAACAGGACATTGGTACCCCGCTCCAGCCCGCCGCCCAACATGTCGTCGATTTCCTTGTTCCCACTGGAGGTGAACTCGTCGTCGAAGGCCTGATGATGCTCCGCAGCGATGAGGCGGGGAAAAATGTGGAGACCGCCCTTCTCGATCGTAAAATCATGGTAGCCGCCGCGGAACTTGATGCCACGCATCTTGACGACCCGCATGCGGCGCCGTTCGGCGCCGAAGTCGATGGCAAGCTGCTCCAGCAGCACAACCCCATGGGAAATAGAATGGAGTTGCAGGTCATTCTGTTGAGACGACAGATCGTCAAGAAGAATGACGGTGCACTGCCGGCTGGCGAAGAAGTGCTTCAGCGCCAGGACCTGGCGCCGGTAACGCAGCGGACTGTGAGCGAGGAGGCGCAACTCGGAAAGACTGTCGATGACCACGCGCCTCGGGTTGAGTTCGGAGACGCGATCGAGAATGAGCTTCGTCGTCTCGTTGAGCTCCATTTCCGCCGGATGGAAGACCGTCAGTTCACGGTCGGGATCGAGCGTGGTTTCCGGAGGGACGAGTTCGAATACCTCGATACCCTTGAGCGACCAGCCGTGACGGGAGGCCACAAGCTGCAGCTCGCGTTCCGTCTCGGAAAGGGTGATGTAAAGCACCGGCTCACCCTGGCGGACACCTTCGAGCAGAAATTGCAGGGCGATCGTGGTCTTGCCCGTCCCAGGCCGGCCCTCGTAGAGATAAAGCCGGTTTTCATCGAGGCCCCCGTCGAGGATGGTATCGAGACCGGGCACGCCGCTCGAGATACGCGGAGGGTCGATAAACTCCGCCTCTTCAAACCGTTCTGCCATGTTCAACCTTTGCAGTGGAAACCCTTGAACAAGATCATATAGATTGCGGCCGACAAGCCTCAAGAGGGCCACCGACGGCATGCCGGACGGCTTTCGAAAGGCTTGCCCGCCAACAAAGCATCAGGCGGAATGTTGTTCCCAGTACCAGGCCACATACATCATCTTTTTGTCGTGCCCGCGGCTTTTCAGGAAGGCGCGGATCGAGCGCACGTCCTCCTTTTCGCAGGCGACCCAGACGAAGGTACCGTCCTCGATGGAGGCGACCGCCTTCTTGGCTTCCTCGGCGAGAATGCCTTTCGCGCCTGCCGGATAGCTCCGCCGATGCAGCCAGCGGACATCCAACCAACCCGCTGACGGAAGCCGCTGTTCCTCCGCCTCATCCAGCACTTCGATGATCGCCTGCATCCGGGTGCCCGGCGCCACTTCGGCCGCGATCCGGGCGATGGCGGGAAGAGCGCTTTCGTCGCCGACCAGAAGAATGGACTGTGCTGCCGGCAGACTGCCGCCGCCGGGCCCGAGAAGCGCTACCTTTTCTCCGGGCTGCACGTCGCGGGCGACGTCGGCTCCAGGTGTCGCGACAGGGGACGATGGATGTTGCAGGAAGTCGATCCACAATTCCCGGCGTTCGATGTCGACAGAGCGGATCGTGTATATGCGAACCAGAATCTCGTCTTCTCCCTCGGGCCATGCGACGCGGCCGTCTTGGCGGATTCCCGGCCATACCGGCGGCCTGCCCTTCGGGGGGACCAGAAGGCGAACGTGCATGTCGCCGCCGACGAACGGCGCGACATCGGCGCAGGCAAACTTCACGCGCCGCATGTGAGGGGTCACATCCTCCGCCGAAACGACCGTCACCTCGTGGATATTCGGCAGCACCGCGAGGGACGAATGCTCCGACCACGTCAATTCAAGAGGATCCTCTCCTGCAAAATAGAACAGGTGCTCTGCAATCATCGTCTGATTCAGCTGCAACGCCGCTTGCGACTCGCATGCCAGTTCGATCAGAAGCTTGCTGCCTGCCAGCCGAATGCTCGTCGTGCTGTTCTTGCTCTTCAGCAGGGCGTGGTCCTTGCTCCGCTGCACGTCGGCATGCTCGATGAAGTGCTCGCAGATTTCGTCGAGCATGCGTTCGGGATCCCTTGGCAGTGCGACGCCGGACAATTTGAGCGACTGAACTGCATTCATGACCGATTCTCCTTTAGATCTTGCTCCTCCGCCATCCGATGACGGCCGATCGGCAGCATGATCGGCCGGCCCGATGTCGGGTCGGTAATGACGCGGCTCTCGAGCCCGAAGACCTGCCGCACGTTCTCTTCCGTCAGCACGTCCTCGGGACTGCCTGCGACATGCACGCATCCCTCGGCTATCGCGACGAGGTAGTCCGCGTAGCGCGCCGCGAGATTGAGGTCGTGGAGGACCATGACGACGGTGGTTCCCCGTGCGTGGTTGAGATCGGTCAGCAGATCGAGAACTTCGACCTGGTGATTGATGTCGAGAAACGTCGTCGGTTCGTCCAGCAGCAGAACATCCGTCTGTTGCGCCAGAGCCATGGCGATCCAGACACGCTGGCGCTGCCCGCCCGAAAGCTCGTCCACCGGCCGTTCGGCAAGTTCGACGGTCTTGGTCGCCGCGAGCGCGCTCTCGACGGCTTCGTCGTCCTTGCGCGTCCAGCGCGAAAACAGGCTTTGATGCGGATGCCGCCCCCGGCTGACCAGGTCTGCGACGGTAATTCCCTCCGGCGCGATCGGCGACTGAGGAAGTAGACCCAATGTTCGAGCCAGTTCCCGGGAGGGGATACGGTGGATCGATTTGCCGTCCAGCAACACATGCCCGTGGCTGGGCGAGATGAGCCGCGACATGGTGCGCAACAGCGTGGACTTGCCGCAGGCATTGGCGCCGACGATTGCGGTAATCCTACCGGGCGGAATGGCAAGATCGAGCGCGTGCAGGATTTCGGCATGGTTATATCCGGCCGAAAGCTCGCAGGCGGTAAGAGAGTGAGTGGAACGAACGGTCATAGCGAACCTCCCATCCGGTTGGCGCGCACGATCTGGTAGATCAGATAGGGCGCCCCCAGTGCTCCGGTCACCACACCCACCGGATAACGGCCAGGCAAAAGGAATTGACCGACATAATCGCCGCCCAGCACAAGTATCGCTCCGATCAACGCCGCCGGTATCAGCAACGATCCGTTGCGTCCGACGACCCGGGAGGCGATCGGCCCTGACAGGAAAGCCACAAAGGCAACCGGCCCCGTCACCGCCGTCGCGGATGCAATCATGCCGACGGCTGCAACGATCACCAGCATGCGGGTCCTCGCCACCTTGACCCCCAGGGCCGCAGCCATGTCATCGCCCAGGCGAAGCGCCTCCAGGTCGCGTGCCCGGCTGAGCAGCAGCCCACCGAACGTCGCCAGTGCCAGAAGAAGCGGAAGCGCCTGGCCGAGCTGCGCGCCGTTGACGCTGCCGGTCAGCCAGCGCATGGCCTCCTGCAGGTTCCAGGCCGGAGCGCTGGAGAGGATATAGGCGACGACGCTTTCCAGCATGGCCGAGATACCGATGCCGACGAGGATGAGCCGCGTCCCGGCCACTCCGCTGCGGAATGACAGGGCGTAGACCAGCAACGCCACGCCGAGGCCTGCGCCAACCGCCAGGACCGAGACGATCGGCCCGCTCAAGGAGAGGACGACGATGGCGAACACGGCCGCAGCACTTGCGCCCGAGGTGATCCCGATGATGTCTGGGCTGGCAAGGGGATTGCGCAACATGAGCTGGAACGTGACGCCGCCGAGCCCAAAGGCCAGTCCGGCGAGGACCGAAAGGACTGAGCGCGGCAGCCGCAGCTTGCCGACTGTAAAGGTGGCGCCTGCGACATCCTCCCCGAGCAGGACGCGCATGACGTCACCGGGCGGCGTGAAGGACTGGCCGAGCGACAAGGTCACCGCAAAGAGGGTGACCACGATAGCCAGCAGAATGACGGTCAAGAGACCGTGCCGGCGCGCTCGGCGGCGGCAATTTTGGGCGATGAGATCAATGGTTGGGAAAAACACTGTCACAGTTCTCGAACCCGCTGCCGTCTGACGATCCAGATGAAGAACGGCGCCCCGACGAGGGCCGTGATGATTCCGACCTCGATCTCGGCTGGCCTGGTGACGATACGGCCGACGACATCTGCCGCCAGCAGCAGGCAAGCGCCGCCAAGCGCGGAAAACGGCAGCAACCACCGGTGATCGATCCCGACCAGCAGACGGCAGGCATGCGGCACGACCAATCCAAGAAAGCCGATCGGGCCGCAAACTGCCGTTGTCGCCCCGCACAGCAAGATGGCGCCGAATGCGGCGACGGCGCGGGCCACGGCGACGCGCTCCCCCAGTCCTGCCGCGACATCGTCGCCCAAAGCCAGCGAGTTCAGCTTTCGCGCCGACAGAAGGCTGACCGCGAAACCGATGGCGAGAAACGGCAGCACCGGGCCAATGCGCTCAAAGGTCGCTCCGCTCACGCCGCCGATCTGCCAGGAGCGGATGCCGCCCGCGATATCGGCGCGCGGCAGCACCAGGGCGATCACCATGGAGGAGAAGGCAACCGACGTTGCGGCTCCCGCCAGCGCCAGCTTCAACGGGGTTGCCCCGCCGCGCCCGAGCGATCCTATCGTATAGACGAAAACTGCCGAACACCCCGCTCCGAGGATCGCGGCCCAGATATAGGCGTGCGCGGAGGACATATCGAACAAGGCGACGCCGGTCACGACGGCCAGCGACGCACCCATATTGACGCCGAGAATGCCCGGATCGGCGAGAGGATTGCGGGTCACGCCTTGCATGATCGCCCCGGCAAGTCCGAGCGCGGCTCCGGCAAGTACGGCAAGTACCGTCCTCGGGATACGCACGCTCACCGCTGCCTGGCCGATGCTGTCGACCTGCCCCGCGAGCGCCGCCACGACATCGCTCCAGGCCACTTCACGGCTGCCGACCGTGACCGAGAGCGCACAGAGGGCGGAAAGGGCCGCGACCAATCCGGCCAGCCAGAGGCCGCGGGTCCGGTTCGAGCGTCGAGAGACGAGCGGCCGAGAGAACGAACGTATGTTGCCGGCCGTCATTTGGACTTTCTGGCCGCTTCCGCAAGCAGATCCACATAGTCCTTCAAGACCCATGAAATCGAAAGCGGTGTCGGATTTGCCGCCGTGCCGATCGGGTTGCGGCCCAGCATGACGAGGGCGCCCTTGTCCACGGCCGGCATTCTGGACATCAAGGGGTTGGCCGCCAGCGCATCGAGCAGTTTCTGGTTCCCATAGGTGACGACGATATCGACGTCGTCGAAGACATCGATACGCTCGGCGCTGACAGAGCCTGCGAATTTTCCGGACTTCGAAGCCTCGACGACGCTTCTGGGAGACTTCAAACCAAGATCCTCGAAGAACCTCACCCGGGTATCGTTCGCCGTATAGAAGTTGACGGTGCTCAGGTCAGTCGCATCGAGATGGGTAATGAACATCGCCGATTTACCCCGGAGCTCGGGATGCCCGCCAACCACCTTGGCGATGTCGGCTTCGATCCTGGCGATCAACGCGTCGCCTTGCGGGGCCATGCCCATCCCGGCGCTGTTCAAGCGGATCATGTCACGCCAGTCGGTCGACCAAGGCGCCTCGGGATAGGCGACGACCGGGGCGATCTGGCTGAGCGTGTCGTAATCCGATTGGCTCAAGCCGGAATAGGAGGCCAGGATCACATCGGGCCTGGTGGCGGCGACCGCCTCGAAATCGATGCCGTCCCCTTCATCGAAAAGCACAGGCTTGGTGGCATGGAGCGCTGCCAGCCTCTCGGCGACCCAAGGCAATACCCCATCGCCGTCGTCGTCGCCGAAATTGGCCCTGGCAAAGCCGACGGGCACGACACCGAGCGCCAGCGGCACTTCATGGTTTGCCCAGGCGACGGTCGCTACCCGCGCAGGCTTTTGGGGAATGATCGTCGTGCCGAACGCATGTTTGATGGTGACGGGATAGGTCGTTCCTTCGGCCGCCCGGGCGCCTGCCCCGGCGATGCCGAGCGTAACAATCCAAATGCATATCGCCGCCATTTTTACGGCCGAAAGCAATAACCGCAGCATCGTCAAACTCCGCAGACTTTAAGTAGACTTCCACTTTCAGGTTAAGGCAGCCCCGTCAACCACCCTCCAGACCTGCACCGACAAGACCACTGAGATTTCCGTGGGATCCTACAAAGCGCGGAGAATTTACAATACTGGACAAACATGCTCAAGTTAATAGCCGTCTCGGGGCATGTCAGACCAAGCCATTGCGGCCGCATGACCGGGAGGACCACTCCCGGGCGGGCCGCGGGATGTCATTCGGGATGGTTCCCCCAGACCTGGCATCAGTCTCGGCGATCTCTCGTCGAATCAACTTCTGGAACGTGAATATGGACAACAAAAGAACAAGCGCTCGCTCGAGACCGGCCCTTATCCGCTATCGGAATGCGGCCCTTCTGGCTTGCACGGCGCTTGTCGCCTTCACGCCGACCGTCGTGCTTGGCCAGGAAAATTTAAACGCCGATACGACACTCGCACCGATCGTCATCCAGGGCAGCGGCACCGGCCTCGACACCGACAACGATTCGAAGTCGATCGTCGCGACGAAGACGACCGGGGGCGGCAAGATGGTGACCGATATTCTGGACACGCCCGCCTCCGTCTCCGTCATCACATCCAAGGAAATCCAGGAGCGTGGTGCAAGCAGCGTTGAGGAGGTCTTGCAATACACGGCAGGTGTCACCGCCGACTTCTACGGCTCCGACGACCGCTTCGACTATTTCAAGATCCGCGGCTTCGACGCCTACATGTACCGCGATGGACTACTCATCGGCCGGCCGTTCGGGGGACTTCGGGAAGAAGCCTACGCCTTCGAGCGCGTGGAAGTGCTCAAAGGCGCCAACTCAACTGGCTTTGGCGTCTCCGACCCCGGCGGTTCGGTAAACTTTGTCACCAAACGGCCGAAGAGCGAGCGTTTCGGCGAAGCCTACGTCACGGGCGGCTCCTTCGACCACGCCGAAACGGGCTTCGACTTCGGTGACAACATTACCGAGGACGACACGTTGTCCTATCGCCTGACCGGCAAATTCAAACGAGCCGAGGAAGAATACGACTATTCTCAGGACGACGAAAACTTCATTATGGGCGGACTGACCTGGCGCCCGAGTGGCGACACCAGCCTGTCCATCGTTTATGATCATCTGGACCGCCAGGGAGTACCCGGAGGCGGCGGGCACCCTGTGGGCTCGGACTTCGACCGAAGCCTGTTCCTGGGCGAACCGGACTACAATTATCGCGATGTGAACCGCAATACGCTCAGCGTCATGTTCGACCATGACTTCGGCTCCGGCCTGACGTTCAACTCAAGCGCGCGATACAGCAACACCAGGAGTAATTTCGGCTATGCTTATGTAGCGGCAGCACCGGCGGCCGGCACGACAATCGTGGACCGGGACTTCTTCGCAAACGACTCGACGTCCGAAAACTTCGTTATCGACGCCCACCTGCAATATGACGCCAGCTTTGAGAATGTGGACAGTCGCAGCCTGTTTGGCGTCGAATATAACGATTATCACGGCACAACCAACAATTACTACGGCGACGCACCGGACATCGACTATACAAATCCGGTCTATACTGGGCGGCCTTCCTCGGTCCCACTCTATCAGAGCCTGGTCAACGACCAGAAGACCAAGGCGATCTATTTTCAACAAGAACTAACCTTCTGGGAAAAACTGACCGCGACAGTGGGGCTGCGAAACGACTGGCTCGATCTCGAACAGACGAACAACCTTGCTGTTGCTCCAGCCAATCCCATCACCCGGGCCGATGTCAGCGAGTTTACGAAACGGGCGGCGCTCAGCTATAAGATAACCGACGAAATCGCCACCTATATAAGCTACGCCGAGTCGGCTGTCCCGGCCACGATTGGCCTGGAGCCTGAGCGTGGCGAACAGTGGGAGGTCGGCGTGAAATATCGGCCATCCGAGATTCCGGCGTTGTTCAGCATCGCGGTCTACGATCTGACCAAGGAAAACATCACACTCAACATCGGCGCCCCGCCCGTGGCAACGCCGGTTGGCAAGGTCAAGTCCCGCGGGGTGGACTTCGAAGCCAAGGCTGAGGTGACGGACAACCTCAGCCTGACCGCCGCCTATTCCTATATTGATACCGAGATCGTCAAAAACGCGGGCGCCAATGAAGGCAACCGTCTTGCCATGGTGCCGGAACACACGGCTTCGGCCTGGGTCAACTACACGCTGGAGGGGAATGGGCCACGCGGCGACATGACGTTTGGGCTCGGCGCGCGCTACATGAGTTCGTATTTCGTCAACAACGCCAACACGGTGAAGTCGGACCCGAACGTCGTTTTCGATGCGGCATTCACCTACAAGATCCAGGAAAACACGACGTTCCAGCTCAACGTCAGCAATCTGTTCGACGAAAAGCACGTGGCCAATGGTGGTTTCGGCGCCGACTGGTACAATCCCGGCCGCGCAATCTATGCAACGCTGCGCCAGACCTGGTGATCCTCCCGTCCCATCCGCAATTTCGCCGGTCGGGACAACATTTCGGTACACCGGCGATCTGCAGCCAAGACCGCTTTGGATGAAGGGCAAGAAGTCCCGCGGCACGGCCGCGAGACTTCTTGAGGCGCAAGACCGGGAGAGTTGGTCAGGCGGCCTGATCCTTGCGGCCGGTGCGGGCCCAGGCCGGCAGCCAGTCGCCGTGAGCGGCGAGCAGTTCGTCTGTCATCGCCCAGATCTGGTCGAGATCCAGTTCTGCCGCCGTGTGCGGGTCCATCATCGCAGCATGGTAGATGTGCTCGCGGTTCTCGGTCATCAATGCCTGAACCGTCAACTCCTGGACGTTGATGTTGGTGCGGATCAGTGCCGTGAGCTGCGGCGGCAGGTCGCCGATGAAGGTCGGCTGAATACCCGACGCGTCGACCAGGCAGGGAACCTCGACTGCGCAATTGCCGGGCAGCGACGTGATGCAGCCATTGTTGCGCACGTTGCCGTAGATGACGGAGGGTTCGCCGGTCCAGACCGAATTGATGATCGACGAGGCATACTCCTTCGACTGCGCGACCTCGATCTTGTCGGCCGAACGATAGGCTTCCGCCTGCCCCTTCCAACGGGCGATCTGCTCGATGCAGCGCTTCGGATATTCGTCGAGAGGGATGCCGAATTTCTCGATCAGGTCCTCGCGGCCTTCCTTGATGAAGTAAGGCGTGTACTCGGCGAAATGCTCCGAGCTCTCGGTGACGAAATAGCCGAGGCGGGTCAGCATCTCGTAACGCACCTTGTTCGGGCAGCGCGGGTTCCAGCCGGACTTGGGCGCGCGACCTTCGCGGTAGGCACGGACCAGATCCGGATAGAGCTTCTTGTAGGATCCATCCGCCTGGCGATGCTCGAACTCCAGATAGAAGGCCATGTGGTTGATGCCGGCCGAGCGGTAGCGGATTTCCTCGTAGGGAATGTCGAGGTCATGCGCCAATTCCATTGCCGTGCCCTGCACCGAGTGGCAGAGGCCGACCTGCTTGATCGTGGGATATTTCTCCGAAATCGCCCAGATGTTGATCGCCATCGGGTTGACGTATTGCAGCATGATCGCCTCGGGGCAAACGGCGAGCATGTCCTCACAGATCTTCCACAGATGCGGCACGGTGCGCAGGCCGCGCATGATGCCGCCGATGCCGAGCGTGTCGGCGATCGTCTGACGCAGGCCGAACTTCTTGGGGATCTCGAAATCGGTGACCGTGCAGGGTTCGTAACCGCCGATCTGGAAGGCGACAACGACGAAGTCCGCACCCGCCAGCGCCTGGCGCTGGTCGGAATAGGTCTCGGCCTTCGCCTTGGCGCCGAGTGTTGAAATCAGCTTGTTGACGACGATCGCGCTTTCTTCGAGACGCTGCGGATTGATGTCCATCAGGGCGAAGGTGGCGCCCGACAGCGCCGGGCGCTGCAGGACGTCGCCGATGATGTTCTTCATGAAAACGGTCGAGCCTGCTCCGATAAATGCGATCCTGGGATTTCGTGCCATTACAACCTCCGGCATTCGACAATCATTATGCTACCTCGAAAGCGGCCTTGACGAGCCGTTCGGTGTAGGCGGTCTTGGGGTGGGATAGAACTTCGTCGACAGGCCCTTCTTCCATGATCTTGCCGTGCTGCATGACGATGACCCGGTGGCAGAGGGCACGCACGACCTTCAGATCGTGCGAGATGAAAAGGTAGCTGAGGCCGCGTTCGTCCTGCAGCTTGCGCAAGAGCTCGATGATCTGCGCCTGAACCGAGAGATCGAGAGCCGAGGTCGGTTCGTCGAGCAGGATGAATTCAGGCTCGAGCGCGATGGCGCGGGCAATGGCGATACGCTGCCGCTGGCCGCCCGAAAACTCGTGCGGGAAGCGCGACAGGATGTTGCCCGGCATGCCAGCTGCGATGAGCGCCTCGCGCACGCGGTCGAGCCGGTCGGCCTTCGTCGCCCCGAGCCTGTTGACGACAAGCCCCTCCTCGATGATCTGGCCGATTGTCATGCGCGGATTGAGCGACGAGAACGGATCCTGGAAGACCACCTGCATGCGCGAGCGCAACGGCCGCATTTCGACGCGCGAACGGCCGTGGATCGGCTGCCGGTCGAAATAGATCTCGCCGCTGTCGGTGTCGTTCAGCCGCAGCAGCGCCTGGCCGAACGTTGTCTTGCCCGAACCGGACTCGCCGACGATTCCAAGCGTTTCGTGGCGGCGAAGCGTCAGATCGAGGCTGTCGACCGCAACAAGCTCCTTCAGTTCCGGCTTCAAGAAGGTGCCATGGCGCAGCATGAAGGAGACGCGCACGCCTTTGGCATCGAGAATGACGTCGCAGCCCTCCGGCAGCGGATTGACCTGGCCGCGGGGCTCGGAGGCGAGCAGGTGCCTGGTATAGGCATGCTGCGGACTGGCGAAGAGCTTTTCGGTCGTATTGTGCTCGCACATCTCGCCGTGCTGCATGACATAGACATAATCCGAGAACTGCCGCACGACGGTCAGGTCGTGGGTGATCAGGATCACCGCCATCCGCAATTCCTTCTGAAGGTTGCGGATCAGGTTGAGGATCTGCGCCTGCACGGTAACGTCGAGTGCCGTCGTCGGCTCGTCGGCGATCAGCACGTCCGGAGTGTTCGACAGCGCCATGGCGATCATCACCCGCTGGCGCTGGCCGCCGGAAAGCTGATGCGGATATTGCCGCAGGCGGGCTTCCGGGTCAGGAATCTGCACGTGCCTCAGCAGTTCAAGCGCGCGGGCCTCAGCCTGTTTCCGGCTCATTCGGCGATGCACGCGGATGGCTTCGATGATCTGGCTGCCGATCGTGTAGATCGGGTTCAGCGAGCTCATCGGCTCCTGGAAGATCATCGAGATACGATCGCCGCGCAGCTTGCGGCGCTCACGCTCGGAGAATTTCAGGATATTGGCGCCCTCATAGGCGACCGTCGATTGCGGCGACACCACGGCGCGCTTCGACAGCAGCCCCATGACGGTGCGTGCGGTTACCGACTTGCCCGATCCGGATTCGCCGACGATGGCGATCGTCTCGCCGCGGTAGAGCTGGAAGGAAATATCCTTCACGGCCTCCACCGTGCCGTGCTCGACCTTGAAGCTCACGGCGACGTTGCGGGCATCGATGATCGGCTCTTCCGTGCGGCCGGCATGGTCGAGGCGGATGGGCGGGGCGAAGCTGTTGGCAAGTGCGAGAGCCATCTGGACCACCTCAATAAGGATCGACTGCGTCGCGCAGCCCGTCGCCGAGCGCATTGAACGCAAAAACTGTGATGAGCACGAAACCGACCGGCGCCAGGATCCAGGGATAGGTGCCGATCACGGAGTAGTTTGCCGTGTCCTGCAGCATCAGTCCCCAGGAGATCAGCGGCGGCTTCACGGCGAAACCGAGGAAGCCGAGGAAGGATTCGAGCAGCACGACGCTCGGGATATGCAGCGTGACAGCGACGATCACGTGGCTCATGACGTTCGGAAAGATATGCTGGAAGATGATCCGCCGGTCGCTCGCCCCGACGGCCATGGCCGCCCGAACATAATCGATGCGGGCCAGCGCCAGCGTCTTGCCGCGCACCTCGCGCGACATCTGCGCCCAGCCGAGCGCCGACATCACGACGACAACGAAGCCGAGGAAAACATTGGTCGGCGCCGTCACCGGGATCAGCGAGGTCAGTGCCAGATAGAGCGGCAGCTGCGGAAAGGCGAGGACGACTTCGACGAAGCGCTGCACCCAGGTATCGAAGGAACCGCCGAAATAGCCCGATACCATGCCGACCGTGGTGCCGATCACCGTGACGATGAAAACGACGGTGAGCGCGATCGTCAGCGAAATCCGCGAGCCGATGATGGCGCGCGACAGCACGTCGCGGCCGAACTTGTCGGTGCCGAGGAAATGCACCGGCTGGCCGGTGGTGGAACCGAAGAAATGGCGGTTCGTCGGGATCAGTCCGAACAGCCGGTACTCGGCGCCCGCCACGAAGAAGCCGAGAAGGTTCGGGTTGTCGTAGTCGGGACCGACGACGGGCTGGAAGGTCACGGGGTCGAGCTCCCCGGATTCGGTCTGTCCATAGACGCGCGGCTGGAAGACGATGTTGCCGTCCTTGTCGTGGAAGCTCATTATCTGCGGCGGAGCAAAGCCCACGTCCGTCGCCTTCGGATCCATCGGCGCGAAGAACTCCGCAAAGATCGCCATAACGAGCAACAATCCGACGAGGATGAGGCCGATCATTCCGGTCCAGGAGCGCCGCAGCCGGCGCCAGACCAGCGCCGTGTAGCTTTCATTGCCTCGCGGCGCGTTCGTGGCCGTCTGTTCGAGGGACATCTGCTCGTGGGGCCGTGGCGAAGAGGAGTCGAAGGCGAGCATATCAGGCCCCTCCATAGGCACGGACGCGCGGGTCCAGCATGGCCAGCAGCATGTCGGCGATGATGTTGCCGACAATGAGCGTGGCCGAAAGCACCATCATGAAGGTCGCCGTCACATAGACGTCGCCGACGGCCATCGAGCCGACAATCGCCGGCCCGACGGTGGGAAGCGAAAAGATGATCGCCGTCTCGATCTCGCCGGTCAGCATGTAGGGAAGCACGACGCCCTGATACATGACGAGTGGATGCAGGGCATTGGGCACGGCATGACGCATCACGACCGCACCGCCCGAAAGCCCTTTGGCCTTTGCCGTCTCGACATACTGGGCGTTCAGCGTATCGAGCAGATTGCCGCGCATGACGCGCATGTTGTAGGCGAGCCCGCCGAAGGTGGCGATGGCGACGACCGGCCAGACGTGTTTGACGAGGTCGACGAATTTCGCCCAGGACCACGGTGCCCCGCCATATTGCGGCGAGAAGAAGCTGCCTATTTCAGAAACGTTGAGCTGGAAGACCAGGAGGTAGACGATGATCAGCGCCATCAGGAAGCGCGGCACCGTCATGCCGAGAAATGAGATGCCGGAGAGCAGGCTGTCGATCCAGGAATATTGTCGGGTTGCCGCCCAGATGCCGAATCCGATGCCGAGCAAAGAGGCAAGGATGTGGCAGACCAGCGCCAGCAGCAGCGTGCGCGGCAGGCGTTCGCCGACGACGTCTGCTACCGGTTTGTTGTAGAACATGCTGTAGCCGAAATCGCCCTGTGTGACGATGCCCTTGATCCAGGTGAAATACTGGATGACCATCGGTTGATCGAGGCCGTGGGCAATGCGGTAGGCCCGAGCCTGTTCGTCGGCTTGTGCGAAGGACGCGCCGCTCTGGTTGATCAGCTGCGAGCGGATGTAATCGGCATAGTCACCCGGCGGCGCCTGGATGATCGCGAAGGTCACGATGCTCAGAATGAGCAGGACGGGAATCGCGGACGCTATGCGCACGAGCAGGAATCGTAACATCGGACGGTTCGCTTCTCCTTGCCGCCTGTCGCGCCTGTCGGTGCGGCCGGCTTGTTGATCTTGCCCGGCCGCGCTTCACGCGCGGCCGGAGTTCTTGGTTGGGAGGGGGAGCTCTTAGTTGATCGGGCCCTTTTCGCCCGGTTTGCCGGGCAGCTGTTCGGGGAACAGCTCATATTTGCCCTGCTTGTCGGCAGCGACCCACAGGCGCTCGCGGATGACGGAGTCCTCGGCCCAGTTGAACATGAAGATCGGAGTTCCTTCCGGCACGTTCGAGAAGCGCTTGTTGATGATCAGCGCACCCGGATATTCCGTCAATCCGACCGTATCGACATTCTCGGTTGCGACCTTCTGGTACTGCTTCATCAGGTCGACGCGCTGGTTGTTGTCCTGGCTGGTCTGGAATTTGGTGACGATAGCCACCAGCTTTTCTTCGTAGGGCATCAGGTCGAGTTTGCCGTCCTTGCCGGCGCGGTGGTGCCAGCTCGTGCGCGGACCGACAGGCGCAAGCTGCTCGGTGTTTTGAACCACGGAGGCGAGTTCCGGCATGTTGCGCTGGATCAGCCAGTCGAAACGGCCGCTATAGTGAGCGTCGTCGCGCTTCGGACCATCGAGCGCATTGAGGATGACCTTGACCCCGAGCTTTTCCATCTGGCCGATGACGCCTTCCGCGAGGCTCTTGTCCGTCGCGTAGCCGTTGTTGACCAGAAGCACGATCTCGACATCCTTGCCGCCTGCGGTCCCTGTGGGGAAATTCACGAAACCGTCGCCGTCGGTATCCTTGAGGCCCGCTTTGGCCAGCAGTGCCTTGGCGCCATTCAGGTCGAAGGGATAATAGACCACGGAATTGCGGTCGTAGAAGCTGGTGCCCGAGGACAGGCCGCCCGGATAGATCGCCGTGAACGGACCCTTGACCAGCGAATCGCCGATCGCCTTGCGGTCGAGGCCCATGGTGATCGCCTTGCGGAAATCCTCGTTGCGGTTCAGCTCGCGAACGGCCTGGCCGCGTGCGTCCGGCTCACCCCAGCCGTTGCCGGAGAGGTTCAGGCGCATGTTGTAGCCAATCAGGCGTGGGCCGAAGGCAAGACGGGCCGGGGCGGTCTTCTCAGCGGCGCGCTTCAGCGATGCCACGAAATTTTCCGGCTGCTCGAGGTTTGAAATGTCGCCGGATCCGGCGACGGCCTGCACGTCACGGTCGGCCCAGGTCGACAGCTTGTAATGCAGTTCGTTGAGATAAGGGAGTTGATTGCCCTTCTCGTCGACTTTCCAGTAGTATGGATTGCGGCGCATCACGATGATGTCGTCGGGACGGTATTCGACCGGCACCCAGCCGCCCATCACCGGCATGTTCGCGAATTCCGGCGGGAACGCATTCTTGAACTGATCGTAGGTGTTTTTCGAATATTTCGGATGCTGCGGCTTCAGGATATGCGACGGGCCCGGGCAGAAGCCCGGATAGGCCATCGTATAGAGATATTGTTTGGGGAAAGCCTCCTTGAAGGTCCATTCGACGGTATGGTCATCGAGCCTCTTGAGTGTTGTCCCTTGTCCGAACGCTTCAGGCGATGCGCCGCCGCCGAGCGGCGAGACATTCGGGTCGATGACCTCGTCTTCCCAGTAAAACATGATGTCGTCCGCATTGAAGGGGACGCCGTCGGACCATTTCGCGCCTTCGACCAGATGCATGGTCAGCTTATGGCCGTCCTCCGACCAGTCCCAGCTCCTGGCAAGGTTCGGCAACGGCTCGGTATCCTTGGCTTCAACCTGGAAGAGCGGCGCGGTGCGCGTGAGGCACTCGGACAGGCCGATATCGATGCCACCCCATCCCTGGGTCTGGCCGGCACCATAGTTCCAGCCTTCAGGCCGACCGCCGATGACATGCCGCAGGGTATCGCCGTAGACGCCGGGGCCATCCACCATGTTCTCCGTCTTGAAGACAAGCGGCACCTTGGGCAGGCGGTCCTTGACGGGCGGCAGCTTGCCGCTGGCGACGAACTTCTTCGTGACCCAGTCGGGCTCATGATAGGTGGGCAGTGCCTTGAACTCTTCAATGGAATCCCTGGACACGTATTTGATCTTGCCTTCCGCCGGGAACTGCGCCGGAACGGGCGGAGCAGTGGGTTCTGAGGCATAGGCGCTCAAAGCCGAGACCGAGACGCTCAGCGCCAGTCCGGCAAGACGGCCAAGGTTGCGGAAATTTGTCATCGTTTCTCCCTCCTGTTGCGGAGCACTTTGCAATGCCCCGGTTCTCCTCAAACGATCCGGATGCGGGCTTGCGGCGACAGGCTCCCTCCCGGAGCCCGATCGCCACCCGTCCTCCCGAAATCTCAGACAGCCTGCTTGAGCGCCGCCTTTTCGGCGCGCAACTCGTCGATCGAGCGGACATTGCGGCGCGCCGCCCCGGCCCAGTCGCGGGTCTTCACTGTCGATTTTGCCAGCCGCTCTTTGGCCGCAGGAATGGCATCGGCATATTGCGGCAACCAACCGGCCTGGGCGACAACCATCTCATCGACCATCTGCCAGACTTCCTCCGGAGTTGAGATGGCGCCGACCAAGGGGTCGTGCAGGACCGCCAGCTTCAGGAGGTCGAGATCGCCGCTGATGGCTGCGTGCACCGACATGCGCTGCACGTTGATCGAGGCGATGCAGGTCGCGGCACAGGCTTCCGGGATCGTGATGCCGGAGACCATATTGATACCGAAGCGGTCGACGAAACCCGGCGACTCGATAATCGCGTCGGCCGGCAGGTTGGTGATGACGCCGTTGTTCTTGACGTTGAAGTGGCCGCGATAGACGCGGTTGGTTTCAAGCGCTTCGAGAATATGGCTCGCATGCTCGTTCGAGCGCTTGGATGGATCGATCGGCTTTTCGGCCGAGGCGAGGAACTGCGGGAATTCCGTTTCGAACCAGTTGCGGGTTTCCGTCGAGTGCCGGAGGTAGCCGCCGGTCTCGCCGTGGATCCAGTCGGACATGTCGATCCACCTGGTGATCTCTTCCGGCCGCTTGCGATACCAGGGCAGGTATTCGGACAGGTGGCCGTTGCTCTCCGTAGAATACACGCCGAAGCGCTTCAGGACGTCGATACGCAGCTTTTCCTGCTGGGAGAAAACCGGGTGCGCCTCAAAGGCGGCGACGAGTTCGTCCTTGCCGATCTTTCGGCCGTTGAGGCGCAGATCGATGAACCAGGTCTGATGGTTGATGCCCGAGCAGATATAGTCGAGATCCGAGCGGGATTTGGCGCCGAGAACATCGGCGATCTGTTCTGCGCCGTGCTGGACGCCATGGCAGAGCCCGACGGTATCGACCTTCCCGTATTCGATCGCAGCCCAAGTGTTCATCGCCATCGGGTTTGCGTAGTTCAGGAATTTCGCACCGGGTTCGGCGACCTCGCGGATGTCCTTGCAGAAATCGAGGATCACCGGGATGTTGCGCTGGCCGTAGAGAATGCCGCCGGCGCAGATCGTATCCCCGACGCACTGGTCGATACCGTATTTCAGCGGGATGCGGATATCGTCGGCATACGCTTCCAGGCCGCCGACGCGAACGCAACTGATGATGTAGCGAGCACTCGTCAGCGCCTCGCGACGGCTGGTGGTTGCCGTCACCCTGGTCGGCAGCCGGTTGGATTCGACGATCTTGTCGAGGATCGCCTTGATCATCTGGAGGTTATGCTCGTTGATGTCCGTGAGCGCGAATTCGATATCCCTGAATTCCGGAACGCACAGGATGTCGGTGAACAGCTTTTTCGTGAAGCCGACGCTGCCTGCGCCAATGATAGCGATTTTGAAGCTCATGATTTCAACCTCGATGCGATGAAAATACCGGCGCCGGGGGATGGGAAGAAGAATAGCCGCCGGGCTTGCGCACTGCGGCAAAAAAGGCCAGAAATCCGGCCTATTCCCCTCCCCGCCGCTCCTCGATGCTGGCGGTGTCCTCTCTCTCGGGGGCAGATTATGCGCAAATTCGGCGGGGCCGCCAGAGAAGGATTATGCTTTCATGGGTAATTCTATGCTGCAGGAATTAATCGAGCGGGGGCCGGTCATGCGGACCGTTTCGTTGCCGCGGGGCCGACAGACTTTGCACACGATGCCGACCAGCACGGGCTATGAAATCCGCACGGATGCAACCTATGATTGGGATGGGCGCAAGCGCGGCCAAACGCCGTTCACTGTGCTTCAGCACACGATCGGCGGCGCCGGCAACCTCAGATACGACAACCGGGAGCTGCGGGTGAAGGAGGGCGAAACCCTGTTGGTTCTCGTCCCGCATAACCATCGCTATTGGCTGGAGGATGGCGGCCGATGGGAGTTCTTCTGGATCTCGATGAATGGCGACGAAGCGCTTCGCATTCACCGCGCCGTTCTCGCGGTGACAGGCCCGATCCTCAAGCTGCAGCCGCGCACCATCGAGCATCTGGCCGATTGCAGCCTGCGTCTCATCGATGGCGCGGAGACCCCGGGCCGCGCATCGGCCATCGCCTACGAAGCGGCCATGGCGCTCTATGACGACGTCTTCGGTTCGCATCCCATCTTCAGCGAAGAATACCGGACGATGCAGCATGTCATCGGCCACATCGTGAGCAATCTCGAACATCCGCTGCCGGTCGAGGAGCTGGCCAAGGTCGCGGGTCTCAGCCGAGCGCATTTCTCGCGCATCTTCGCCGCCAGCGAAGGCGTTCCTCCGGCCGAGTTCGTTCTGCAAAAACGCCTGGAGCGCGCCATCAAGCTTTTGACCAAGACCGACAGCATGCCGGTGAAGGAGGTGGCAATCCGCTCCGGCTTCCGGGACGCCAACTACTTCTCCAAGGTCTTTCGCCGTGCCTACGGCACCAACCCCACCGAATTCCGCACGACCGGCATGTATGCGAGCGTCGGCAGGGGCGCTGACACCACGCTGCGGCGGTGACCGACGACCTATTTTTCCGCCTCGTAGGAGAGCTTCGGATACCAGGCCGTCCGGGCGCCTCAAAGCCCTCGGAGAAATCGCAGTTCAAGGACAACTGGGCGCCGCTGCTGACCTGGATCGAGGATAGCCGGGCCGATCTCATCCGTTGCTGGTGAGAGCGTAAAACCCTACCTATGGGAGTCTCGAACGACATGGGAACTGGTCCGGGTGCCAATACTGCTGGTTATGCGTGCAGTGCTGCCGTGAGCCAGGCAACGGCTCTGTCATTGGCAATCGTTCGTCGCGCCTTGAGTGGCAGCACGATATTATATCGCCCGTCAGCCTTGTACGTCAGATCATGCAGCGCGACCAACGTTCCGGCATCAAGAAAAGCCTGAACGAGGGCGCCCCAGCCGAGTGCGACTCCCTGGCCATTACACGCAGCGAATATCGTTTCGGTATAATGGCTGAATCTCAGGGATGGCTTGAGATCGAAGGAGGCTCCGATCTGGTCAAGCCATTGGGCCCACGAAAACCACAACGGGTCGGAACTGTGAGTTTCGATATACTCGTCTGCCGATGATAGAGGGCCTGGTTGTCTGCGTTTGAGATAATCGGGCGAACACACGGGCGTTATGAAATCGTCTTTTGAAGCAATGACCGTCCCATCGTTAAACGGCGGTATTCCATAACGAATGGCGATGTTTATCTCACCACTATCGAGATCGATTTTTTCATCCTGGGATACAACACGCACCTGGATACCAGGGTTTTGGGAACGGAAGTCGGCCAGACGCGGAAGCAGCCAGAAAGACGAAAACGCGATCGTCGCGCCGATCGTGACGACATCCTGGCCGGATGTTTTGATCGCCTCGACCGTCTCCGCAATATTGGCAAGGCTCTGCGCCAGCGACGCCCCCAGAATGCGACAGGCAGGCGTAGGTTCGATCGCGCGATGTTTTCGCACGAACATTGGCTGCCCCAGTTCTTCCTCAAGCAAAGCAATCTGCCTGCTTACGGCCGCCTGTGTGACGCCAAGTTCGGTCGCGGCCGCAGTAAAGCTCTTTCTGCGCAAAACTGCTTCAAGCATCAGCAGCGCGGTCAAGGATGGGAGTCGTCTACGAAACTGCATGCTCCCGCCCTCAATCCATTACTTTTCATTATGCCAACGTAACAATTTATGCCGTTGAACCGATTGCATGGCAAGCGCACCTTGCCTGAAAGCAGGCAAAGAGGTTCTTCATGCTGAACAAACTTGCGTCCTCGATCTCTTCACTTTTGGACGCGCGTGCCGACGGGCATGCTCTTCCAGCCGGCCTGTATACCCGGTCAGACGTGTTCGAAGCCGATGTCGACGTCTTCTTTCGTCGGCACTGGATCTGCGTCGGACTTGAATGCGACGTGCCCGAGCCCGGCGACGCTGCGGTTATCGACATCGGCAAAACCAGCCTGATCCTGCTGCGCGACGATGACGGCGAAATCCGCGTCGTGCATAACGTCTGTCGCCACAGGGGCTCGCGCCTCCTCAATCCCGGCAAGACGATCGTCTCGAAGCTGGTCTGTCCCTATCACACCTGGACATACGAACTCAGCGGGGAATTGAGCTATGCACCCCATATGGGCAAGAACTTCGACAAAAAATGCCATAGCCTGAAGCCTGTGACCTTCAAGTCGATCGGCGGCCTCATCTATGTCTGCCTTGCCGACAATCCGCCGAAGGATATTGCTCGCCTCGAGTTGGCGATGACCGAGCGCCTGGCACCCTACGATATTCGCAATTCCATAGTCGCATTTGAAACCGATGTGATCGAACACGGCAACTGGAAGCTGACGATGGAGAACAATCGTGAGTGTTACCATTGTTCGGCAAACCACCCGGAGCTTTGCGTCTCGTTTGTCGATCTGGATTTCGGTTTCGATCCCGAGACACTCAGCCCGGAGGACAGGGCGCAGGCCGAAGAACATCTTGCGCTTTACGAAGAGCGCACACTTCAGTGGACAGCAGACGGCTATCCATCCGCCGCCATCGAACAACTCGTCGATTGCGAGACAAATTTCAGGACGCAGCGCCTTATCATTTCTGGTGCGGGCGAATCCCAAACCCCAGACGCCACGGCGGCCTCATCCAAACTTCTGGGAACGATGACCCGCAAGGATCTTGGTGATGTGCATCTGTGGGGCCATAACAGCTGGAACCACTTCATGGGTGACCACGCCATCGTGGCAATAGTCATTCCAATTTCGCCCGACAAGACGCTGGTGCGCACGAAGTGGCTCGTTCACAAGGACGCCGTCGAGGGCGTGCACTACGATCTTGAGAAGTTGACGAACGTCTGGGTGGCGACCACGGATCAGGACGCAGAACTCGTCGCCCGCTCCCATGCCGGTGTCGAAGACCCTGCCTATGTGCCCGGCCCCTATTCGCCATTCTCAGAGACGAATCTCGACAAGTTCGCCTCTTGGTACATCGATCGGATGCGTGCGCATGGATACTAGGAGCGCCTTCGCAGCTGTCGATCAGATCGAGAACACTGAATTCTGGGACCGGGATTTGGACGAGGATCTGGTTTGCATCGACGTCCACCAGGAAACGCACGATGTAAAAACATTCACGTTCGCGTCTTCGCTTGGGAAAAAGTTCGCCTTCAAGGCCGGCCAGTATTTCCTGTTCGATCTCGAGATTGACGCCGAGCCCGAAAGCCGCTGCTACAGCATATCCTCCTCGCCGCAGCGTGCCAACGCGTTTTCAGTCACCGTGAAACACGTGCCTGGCGGTAAGATTTCCAACTGGTTTCATGACAATGTCACAGCTGGCTCAACGATGAAGGGCAATGGACCGCTCGGACATTTCATCCGGCCCAATGCCAAGAAACTGCTGCTTCTGTCTGGCGGGTCGGGGATCACGCCAGTCATGTCGATCGTCCGCGAACTGGCGGATACCTTTGAGCCCATCGACGTCGTATTCATGCATGCTGCGCGAAGCCCCAAAGACCTGATCTTTCGGGAAGAGCTCGCCTGCCTGGCGAATAAAGGAAAGCAGCTCCGCCTGCATTTCCTACCTGAGATCACCGCCGGCGAAGCCCATTGGCCTGGCCTTACCGGGCGCATCTCGGCAGACTACATGAAGCTGGCCGTACCTGACATTGCAGAGCGTGTCATCATGTGCTGCGGCCCAGCCCCATTCATGGCTGCTGCCCGCGTGATTGCCGCAGAGCTCGGCGTTCCGTCGTCCCGTTATATCGAGGAAAGCTTCGACGCTGCCGTCATCGACGACATCGACCTTCCGGTTGTCCTAGAAACAGCCACGCGAACGTTCACGGTGGAGTTTGCCAAGCAGGTCCGTAAAATCGATGTTTCAGGCGAGCAGACCATCCTGTCCTGCGCGAAAAAAGCTGGCGTGAAACTCCCCTCTTCATGTTCAAACGGAGTGTGTGGCACCTGCAAATCAAAACTGGTGTCCGGATCCGTCGACATGAACCACAATGGCGGGATCCGCCAGCGAGAGATCGACGCCGGGTTATTCCTGCCGTGCTGTTCGAAGCCACTCAGTGACCTCGTGGTCGATCGGTAGGACTTAAAACAATTACAGGGATGACCGGAGAAACGATCGATCGCCTTGCCTCAGTGTTTCCGCTGGTCGGGTAAAAGTGCCCAGAATGCGAAGAGAGGCCCCTCGCCCGAGCGCATCGCGTGCCGGATTCCAGGTGGATTGTAAAAGGAGCCACCCATGCCGGGCGTGAACCAACCGGAATCGCCCTGCATGAATTCGCCATCCGACAGGACAAGATAGATTTCCTCCGGTGCATGATCGTGGTCCGGATACCGCACGTTCGGCGCAATCAGGGTCGCGCCGAGCCACACGTCCGAACGGTCCTCGAGGCCGCCCGGCCCGACGATCATGGTATTGGCGTGGCTCATCGGGAAATTTGCACTGGCCGAATTGTCATAGGTCGAGCGACAGTTCCATTCGAGCTTTGTCTCCAGCGCGGCGAAGCGGTGGAGCAAGATGTTCAACGAGGATTGCTCCGCCTTTGCAGCCAAGACACTCTGCAAATGAAACCCACAAACCGGAAGCCGCTTTGCGATATTCACCCGCTCCGGCCGCGATGTTTGCAGGTGCGCAAATATCTGCATGAGTGACTGCCGGGCCCGTGAATCCTTGGCAACCCGGTCGAACGCAACGAACGCGGCATTCAGAAAATCCTGCAAGGCTTCGCTGCGGGCCATTGCTCAAATATCCTTGGCAAGCCGCAATGCGTCATAGATCGCTGCATGCGTGTTGCGAGCAGCGACCGCGTCGCCAATCCGAAAGAGCTGGTAGGTGCCAGCGGGATTGCGCTCGGCCGTTTGCGGCACGCCGGAAATCAGCTGGTCGTAGGAAACTTCACCGAGATTCCTCGAGCCGAGCCTCATCTCGAAATAAAGGTCGTCCAATGGAATCGTACCGTGATTGACGACGATCTGGTCGACGGTCCGTTGCTTTTCAACACCGCCGTAGTCGCTGCCGACATGGGCAATGATCTGGTTGCCGCTCTTTTCGGCCGATTGCAACCGGTAGGTGACGGTGAAGGTCACGTCGAATTTCTGCAGCGAGCGCATGTAGGGAACAAGGTTCATCGCCATGACCTCCGGCGCGAAGGAACGGTCGGGCGTCATGATCTCGACCTTGGCGCCTGTCTTGGCGATGAATTCCGCGGCCTGCAAGCCGGCATGGTCGCCGGCATCGTCGAAGATGAGCACATTGGTGCCCGGCTTGACGTCACCCGAAATGATATCCCAGGAGGAGACGACGAGCTCATTTCCCTTCGATAGAACTTCGGTATGCGGCAATCCACCAGTTGCGATGATGACCACATCGGGCTCTTCAGCCGCGATCATATCGGCGTCCGCCCAGTTGTTGAAATGGAACGTGACACCAAGCTTCTCACATTGGCTCATCCGCCAGTCGATGATGCTGATCATCTCGCGGCGGCGTTCGCTCTGCGCGGTGAGGCGGATCTGTCCGCCAGGATTGTTGGCCGCCTCGAAAACCACGACCGCATGCCCCCGCTCGGCGGCCACGCGCGCCGCCTCGAGGCCAGCCGGCCCGGCTCCGACAATGACGACCTTCTTGCGGATGTCTGCTTTTGCAATGGTATGCGGCATGGTCTGCTCGCGACCCGTCGCGGCATTGTGGATGCAAAAGGCCATCCCGCCCTGGTAGATGCGGTCGAGACAATAATTCGCGCCGACGCAAGGGCGTATGTCCTCCTCACGCTTTTCGATAATTTTGCGAACGATGTGGGGATCCGTCATGTGGGCGCGGGTCATTCCGACCATGTCCACTTTGCCCGCGGCAATGGCGTGCCGTGCCGTCGCCACATCCGGGATTTTGGCCGCATGAAAGGTCGGAAATTGGGTTGCTGCACGGATTTCTCCGGCAAAATCGAGATGGGGCGAGTTCGCCATGCCCTGGATCGGAATGACGTCGGTCAGGCCGGCATCCGTATCGATGTGACCTCGGATCACGTTCAGATAGTCGATCAGGCCACTGTCGCGCAGCCGTCGCGAAATCTCGATGCCGTCAGCTTTTCCAGTACCTCCGGGGAGACATTCGTCGGCAGTGTAGCGAACGCCGAGGATGAAGTCGTCTCCGACGCGCGCTCGCATCGCCTTGAAGACGTCGAAACAGAAACGCATGCGATTTTCGAGCGAGCCCCCATATGGACCGTCCAGTTCGTTGGTGAGCGGCGAATTGAATTGATCGATCAGGTGACCGTATGCCTCCAACTCGACACCATCCATACCGCCCGCCTTCATGCGCTCGGCTGCGTCCGCGAAGTCTCTGATAATGCGCCCGATGTCCCAATCCTCCATCTTCTTCGGGAAGGAGCGGTGCGACGCTTCACGATGATGGGACGGCGCGACCACCGGCAACCAATCGCCCTTGTCCCAACGGGTGCGCCGGCCGAGATGGGTCAGCTGGATCATGATAGCTGCGCCCTCTTCGTGCACGGCATCGGTCATTTCCCGGATCCACGGAACGATTTCGTCCTTATAGGCAAGCAGGTTGTTGAAGACCGGCGGGCTGTCTTTCGACACCGCTGCCGATCCCGCCGTCATTGTCAGCGCCACGCCGCCCCTCGCTCGCTCGAGGGTATAGGCTCGGTAACGTTCCTTCGGCATGCCGTCCTCAGGATAGGCGGGCTCATGCGATGTAACGATGATACGGTTGCGTAGGGTCAGATGCTTCAGTGTGTAGGGCTGAAGGAGGGGATCGTTCGACATGCGACGGCTCCGGTTATGGCCTTTGCGCGTAAGGCTAAGCAGGAATGTACATGTGTGTCAATACTGAAAACATCAACGTACCTGGAGTCGACATTGATGTACATTTTACTTGAAGTGCGATTAGGAGTTTGTTAGGAAGTGTCTATGGAACAGGCGGTAAATGACAGCGGCTGGCGTGGTTCTCAGGAGGGCTGGCTTGAAGCCGCCTATGAAGCGCTGCTCGAATCCGGCGTAGATTCAGTAAAGATCCTGCCGCTTGCCAAGAAGCTGGGCCTGTCGCGGACAAGCTTCTATTGGTTCTTCAAGGATAGAGAAGAACTGCTGAGCGCGCTGATATTGCGCTGGAGGGACAAGAACACAGGCAACCTCGTGAAGCAGTCCGAAGCATATGCAGAATCCCTTGCGGAAGCGATGCTCAATGTCTTCGATTGCTGGCTCAACAAAGATCTCTTCGACTCCCAGTTCGAGTTTGCAATTCGCAGTTGGGCATTGCAATCGCCGGAGATCCAGGTTGAAGTTCAGCAGGCTGACCTGGCCCGAATAGGCGCTTTGAGCCGTATGTTCGTGCGGTTCGGCTTTGACGAAGAGCCTGCGGACGTGCGCGCGAGAACAACCTACCTGGTCCAGATCGGCTACATCTCCATGCAGTCCACCGAGGATATCGGACTGCGTATGAAGCGCATTCCCGAATATATCGCAATCTATACCGGTCAGATCCCGCAACAGCGGGAACTCGATCGCTTCTACGCGCGGCACGGCTATAAACAAGGGTGAGAGCAAGGTGGAAGCTGGCAGGGGTTGGAGAATTGGCGTGATCGGCGGCAACGGCTGGCTGGGCAGCGCCCTTGCCGGCGCGGTGCTGGATGCCGGCTTCGTCAAGCCACAGGACCTGTCGCTCTCTTATCGCAACCAGCGGCCGGATCGTTTCGACGAGGCTTTCTGGACATTGGACAATCAGGCCCTTGCCGACCGCTCGGATGTTGTCGTTCTCTGCGTCCGCCCTGCTGACTGGCGTGACCTCAACGTCGATATGAAAGGCAAGCTGCTGATTTCCGTCATGGCAGGCATTCCGTTGGACGCGCTGAGCGACCGTCATCGGACCGCTTATGTCGTTCGTTCGTTGCCGAATGCAGCGGTCGAGATCCGCCAATCCTACACGCCATGGATCGCGACGCCTGAGGTCAGCGAAGAAGAGCGTATATTTGTCAGAGCCCTGTTCGAGACCTGCGGTGTTCAGGATGAAGTGCACAGCGAAACCGATATGGACTATTTCACCGGCCTGTCCGGATCAGGCCCCGCCTTTCCGGCGCTTCTTGCCGACGCGATGATGCGAGATGCCCTGTCCCGGGGCATCCCCGTCGCGATGGCCAGGCGTGCCGTTAACACGCTTATCATCGGGGCGGGGCGTCTCATGGAAATGCGTAAGACCTGTCCCAGCGAAATCGTGCAGACCTTCCTCGATTACCGCGGCACCACGGCAGTCGCGATCGAGGCAATGCGTGCTGCGGGTTTCGAAACAGCCATTGCTTGCGGACTGACGGCAGCGCTCGAGAAATCGATGAGTTTGGGAGACGCTCCCAAGCAATTGTGAATCGGGCATCCGCGGCGCCCCGCATTCCACGTCCAGCCGCTAAAAAGGGAACAGTACTATGAATAAGCTTTTGGCTTCGGGTTGCGTGCTGGTCGGAGTGTTCGCCGGCGCATCGGCGGCAAGTGCTGCCGGGTGCGGCCGCGTCACGATCGCGAGCATGAATTGGCAAAGCGCGGAGGTCATCTCCAATCTGGACAAGTTCATTTTAAACGAAGGTTACGGCTGCCAAGCAGAGATCACGGTTGGAGACACCGTGCCGACCATCACCTCCATGGCGGAAAAGGGCCAGCCTGATATCGCTCCGGAGGCCTGGATCGACCTGCTTCCCGACCTGGTCGCGAAGGGCACGCAGGAGGGCCGGATCGTCAAGGTTGGATCTCCACTGCCGGACGGCGGCAATCAGGGCTGGTGGATCCCGAAATATGTCTCGGACGCGCATCCGGACATCAAGACCATTCCGGATTTGCTGAAGCATCCCGAACTCTTCCCAGGCGAGGAAGACCCAAGCAAAGGCGCAATCCTCAACGGCCCTCAGGGTTGGGGTGGCACCGTCGTGACAACCCAGCTGTTCAAGGCGTTCGGCGGGGAAAAGGCCAAGTTCACGCTGATCGACACCGGATCGGCAGCCGGTTTGGACGGTGCTATTGCAAAGGCATATGAGCGGAAGAAGAGCTTTGCTACCTACTACTGGGCGCCGACGGCGCTGCTCGGCAAATACCCGATGGTGAAACTTGATGCCGGCGAGAAAAACGATCCGGCTGAATGGAAGCGTTGCAACACCGTTGCCGATTGCCCGGATCCGAAGCCGAATGCTTGGCCGATCGACACGATCGTTACCCTGGTCGCCAAGCCCTTTTCGGAAAAAGCAGGACCCGAGGTGATGACCTATCTCGAAAAGCGGTCCTGGAGCAACCAGACCATCGGCAAACTGATGGCATGGATGACGGACAATCAGGCCAGCGGCGAGGATGGCGCCAAGCATTTTCTGAAGGAAAACAAAGATATCTGGACCAAGTGGGTTTCCAAGGACGCCGCCAAGAAAATCGAGGCAGCGCTCTAATAGGCCCTTGGGGCGATGTGCCGAACACGTCGCCCCTTCCGCTTGCCGTCAAGAGAAGAAAAAGACCTCACACGGCTCTTTCCAGAGAAAGGGAACCGAATGGAATGGTTTTATAAATTTCCCCATATGGATGACGACGCGCTTCGTAACTTGAAGAAAGCGATCGATGAGGGTTTTCGGGCTTTCACCCGCGCCTATGGCGATACGATCGAAAGCATGTTTTCGCCTCTGCAGAGTTTTCTGCTGGCGGCCGATCGCTTTATGACGCAGACACCGTGGCCGATCATCACGGCGATCATCCTCACCATTGCGTGGTTTGCGAGCCGAAGTGTCAAAATCGTGCTGAGCTGTCTGATCACGCTGCTGCTGATCGGTTATTTCGACATGTGGACCGACACGATGCGTACGGTCGCGATGATCTTTGTCTGCACCGTCCTGTCGATTGCCGTCGGTCTGCCGATAGGCATACTCATGGCGCGTTCGAATGGCGTCAAACGGGTCGTCAACCCGATCCTCGACGTGATGCAGACCATGCCGAGTTTCGTTTATCTCATTCCGGTCGTCATGCTGCTGGGCATCGGCCGCGTCCCGGGGCTCATCGCCGTGGTGATCTACGCCATACCGCCCATGATCCGGCTGACCGATCTTGGTATCCGCCTCGTCGACAAGGATGTCCTGGAGGCTGCCGACGCCTTCGGCACCTCGGAGACCCAGAAGCTTTTCAAGGTGCAACTGCCGCTTGCCCTGCCAACGATCATGGCGGGGATCAACCAGACGATCATGATGGCGCTGGCGATGGTGGTGGTCGCCTCGATGATCGGCGTTCAGGGGCTTGGCCAGCCGGTGCTGAAGGCAATCGCCAACCAGTATTTTACCCTCGGCATGTTCAACGGCCTCGCAATCGTTGGGATCGCCATAATCTTCGACCGGGTCAGCCAGGCCTATGGCAAGCGGCTCCAGAAACATCGGGAGATCGTCCATGGCTGAGCAAGGTTTGGGCGGCATCGCAGTCCGCAATCTCTACAAGATCTTCGGTGCCGATCCCGCCGCGTATGTCGATGCCGTTCGCAACGGTCTAACCAAGACAGAACTCAACGATGCGCATGGCCATGTGCTGGGGCTGCGCGATATCAATCTGGACATCAAGTCGGGCTGTATTCAGGTCATCATGGGCCTGTCCGGTTCGGGCAAATCCACGCTCATCCGCCATATCAACCGCTTGATCGATCCGACCGCGGGTGAAGTGCTGGTCGACGGGGTGGACGTTGTGAAGATGAACAAGGACGAACTGCGAAACTTTCGGCGTCATCAGACGGCAATGGTCTTTCAGAAGTTCGCCTTGCTGCCGCACCGGAGCGTGCTCGACAACACCGTCTTCGGCCTTGAGGTCCAAGGCATCGGCCGCTCCAAAGCGATCGACGTCGCAATGAGGTGGCTGGAGCGCGTTGGGCTGAAGGGGTTCGAGCATAGGTACCCCAACCAACTGTCTGGCGGGATGCAGCAGCGCGTCGGACTTGCCCGCGCATTGTCGAACGATGCGCCTGTCCTGCTGATGGACGAAGCCTATTCCGCACTCGACCCGCTCATCCGCATGGACATGCAGTCGGTTCTTCTCGATATTCAGAACGAGATCAAGAAAACGATCGTGTTCATCACACATGATCTCGACGAGGCTCTCCGGCTGGGAGACCAAATCGCCATCCTGCGCGACGGCGAGGTCATACAGCAAGGTACAAGCCAGGACATCGTCCTGAGGCCGGCGGATCAATATGTGGCCAATTTCGTCAAAGAAGTGAACCGCGGACGGGTCGTGCAGGTCGAAGCGATCATGGCTCCCTTGCGTTCCCGGACCGGGGGTGAGCAGCCCACCATTCCGGCAAATGTCACGATCGAAGAAGCGATACGGGCGCTGGTCTCTGCACCTGATGGCGACGTGACCGTTGTTGACCCGTCAGGCAAGCCGGTTGGAACCGTGAGCTTCCGGCTGCTGGCAGGGGCTATGGTCAATTCCCGTGAGGTCGAGCACCGGTCTTTCGACGCGCCGGCGATCGTCGCGTGACGGAAGAAGCTGGGAGGTCGATGGGGCTTTGCCACGATCAGCAGATCTGCCGCATCCGGCGCCAGGCGGCAGGCGTATCGCCGGCAATCTGCCTGAACGCCTTGGTCAAATGGGCCTGGTCGGTGAAGCCAAGCTGGGCCGCTATCTCCGCGACGGCCAGATCGCTTTCGACGAGCAGCCTTTTCGCCAGGTCGATGCGCCTGGCGAGTTGCCACTGCAGCGGCGTTTTACCGGTGGTCTGCTTGAATACGTTGGCAAACCAGCTTTCCGAAAGGCCGACGGTGGCAGCCATTTCGGCAACCGTCAGGCGGCAGTCGCTCAAGCCGTCGATGCGTGACACCAGCTTGTTCATCTGTGCCTGGGTCAGCCTGCCATTGGCTTTTTCGGTTTCATGGTCGGGTATGTCGAGAAGACCGGCGACGATGCTGCCCACGAGGCTTTCGCCATAGACCGCGTGCTTTGACGGACTGGATATCTCGTCGACCAGCAAACCCGCCAGCGTCTCGATGGCACCGACATCCTGAAGCTCCACCGGCCGGCGCACCGCGGCCAAGGCGGCGGAGGCCCCAACCGAGGGCGACAGGAACCGGAGCAACCGATCCCTGTGCATATGCAGGTTGAGGTGGGAAAAGCGGTGCTTGGTTTCGCTGCTGGTCCACATGGGAACGCCGGCGGGAACATAAACGGCGCGGGTCATCGGACGGGAGTGCTGCGATCCGTCTCGGTTCGACACGCGAATTCGAGACGATACGTCGTTGAAGAAAATCATGATGCGCGGGTCGTCCGCCAAATAATAGCCCGTGGCGCCAGACTGGCTTTCCGCTTCCCAGAAGACACTGACCAACCCGTCGAAACGACGCCACTTGACCGGAGCGACAACCCTTATCCCCTCCGTATGCCAAGCCATGGAATGCCAATAACTCAACGCCGGATTCCTTCACCATCTGCCATTAGAACATCATACCCGCCACCAAGGCGTCGCGACCAACTTGCTCAGGCAGTCTAATATGACAATCGGCGTCAGGTATATAAAGGCTCCGGGCAGATAGTAAAGGTCCGCACCGCAAAGCGCACTGCCCGCCACGGCGGCACCCTCCGTCTTGACAAAGGACATCATCCGGCCTCCACCTCACCCGGTCATAGGGGATAGATCTCACGATCGTGGTCAGCCAGCATCGCCGCGATCTGATCCAGCGCCTTGGTCCTCGTCACGATTATCTTATGGATACCCTTCCCGGTATTCAGGCCATGCGGGAGAAATTTCGATGAACGTCCGACATCCACTTTTCGATCTGAGTGGGCGCCATGCCGTCCTCACTGGTTCGAGCCGCGGCCTCGGCCTTGCCATGGCACGCGGACTCGCGTCCGCCGGATCCCGGGTCACGCTGAACGGGCGCGACGAGGCGACGCTTTCCGCGGCAGTGAACCAATTGAAGACGGAGGGGTACGAGGCCTCCGGGCTGGTCTGCGACATCACCGACGCCGACGAGACCGAGGCCGCGTTCGCCGGCATCGATGCGGTCGATATCCTCGTCAACAATGCCGGCATTCAGATCCGTGCACCCTTCCTCGAGCATAGCGCCGAAACCTGGCGGCGGATGTTCGACACCCACGTGATGGGCGCGGTGTTTCCCTCGCAAGCGGTTCTGCCTGGGATGATCGAGCGCGGTGGCGGCAAGATCATCAACATCTGCTCGCTGATGAGCGAGGTCGGCCGCAAGACCGTCGTGCCCTACACGACAATGAAGGGCGCGCTGAAGATGCTGACCCGCGGCATGGCGACGGAACTCGCCCGTCACAACATTCAGGTCAACGGCATCGGCCCTGGCTATTTCGCGACCGAGATGAACCGCGCGCTGATCGACGATCCGGCATTCGACGCCTTCGTGAAGAACCGCACGCCCGCCGCTCGCTGGGGCCAGCCGGAGGAACTTTCCGGTGCGGCGATCTTTCTGGCCTCTCCGGCATCGGATTTCGTCAACGGCCAGGTGCTCTATGTCGATGGCGGCATCCTGGCGGCTCTTTGAGCCGCCTCGCTTCCGCAATGTCCGGTGGGCGTTGAGGCCCCCAGGCATTAGTTCTTTGCGGGTTGGTAACCGAGCCCGGCGGAGGCGGTGAGCCCTGCCGTGCGCAGGAGATCGACATATTCGGATTTCCGGCTTTCATCGAAGCGGAACATCGGAAAGGAAATCGACAGCGCAGCAATCGGTTTTCCAAGGTAGTTGAAGATCGGCGCCGCCATGCATCGCACGCCCGCCTCGCTCTCCTCCACCTCTTCGGCAAAACCACGACTGCGGGCCATCCGCAGCTGGGCAAACAGTTCCTGCGGATCGGTGATGGTGCGCGGCGCGAGCTTGGTCAGTTCCATCTTGTTGATCCGCTCCCGGATTTCGTCGTCATCCCGCCAGGCAAGAAGCGCCTTCCCGAGCGAGGTGCTGTGCAGCGGATTACGCAGTCCGAGCGTCGATTTCATCGAGAGACTGTAGGCGGAATCGTATTTGTGAATGTAGACGACCTTCTGGTCGCGATCATCGAGAATGCCCAGATTGACGGACTCGCCAGTCACCCTGGAAAGCTTTCCCATCGCCTGGTCCGCCACACGCAGCAGATCCGTCTGCTCGGTCAGCGATCGCGCGCCGAGGCTGAACAGCTTCAGCGTCAGTCCGTATTTCTCCGTCTCCGCATCCTGCTCCACATAGCCGAGTTCAACCATGGTCTGCAGCAGCCGATGCGCCGTGGTCTTCGACGTCATGGCTCGTTGAGCGAGATCGGCCAGACTCACCTTCTTTCCCTCGACCAACGCCTCCATCACGGCGAAGACCTTGAGAACGGCGGCGACATTTTCAGTTTTTGGACTCAGCTCTGACATAGCATGTTCTATTTTTTTCGAAATCTCATTCTGGAATTTGCAGAAACCTGTGTCAAGATGAAGGATGGGCGTGGGCAGGCCCCGCCTCAGCGGAAGAATGCACAAAAAAACACAGTTGAAAAGCCGCAAGGAGTGTGATTTCCTAAAATCCGGAATAGCGTTCCGAATATATTTGGGAGGACGGCGGCATGCATCCGCTGCTGCGGCAAAAGCAACACCTGATTGAGCGCAATGACGTGTGTGGTCTCATCGATCGGCTGATCGACAACCTTGTCCATATCGAGGATCGCACCGGCGAATTCCTCCTGCGCCTCGATGACGGCCGGGTTATCGACACCAAGGG
>PVBG01000070.1 GCA_002968845.1 Neorhizobium tomejilense
ACCCCATTGACGTCGATGAAAATCGCCGCGGCTCTTCAAGAGGCCGGACTGCCGGATGGACTGTTCCAGGTTCTTCACGGCGGCAAAGACACAGTCGAGGCGATCATTGATCACCCACAGGTCAAAGCCGTGGGTTTTGTTGGCTCTACCAAAGTGGCACAACATGTTTATCAGCGTGGCACAGCCCTGGGAAAACGTGTGCTGGCTTTGGGCGGAGCGAAAAATCACATCGTGCTTTTGCCGGACGCAAATCCCGATCTGACCGGAGCTGGTATCAGTGACTCGTTCACCGGATGTGCGGGTCAACGCTGCATGGCCGCCGCCGTGGTATTGGCTGTGGGTGACGTCGATCATCACATCCAAAAAATCATTCAGCGCGCGCAATCCCTGGTTCTTGGCAAAGACATGGGTG
>PVBG01000071.1 GCA_002968845.1 Neorhizobium tomejilense
CTTGGTGCACTCGCCAGCCACGTATTCGAAGTGCGGGGTGCCGCCACGGATCACCGCGCCGAGGGCGATGATGGCGTCGAAGCCGCCTTGCTGGGCGACCTTCTGGGTCACCAGCGGGATCTCGAAGGCACCCGGGGCGCGGATGATGGTGATCTCGCTTTCAGCCACGCCGTGGCGGACCAGGGCGTCGACGGCGCCGCTGACCAGGCTTTCCACGACGAAGCTGTTGAAGCGGCCGACCACCAGGGCGTAGCGGCCTTTGGGGGCAATGAAGGTACCTTCGATGGTCTTCAGGGTCATGAGCAGGTCTCATCTGTTAAAGAGCCGGGACGCCGTTGCGCCCCGAGCGAAAAGGGTCGAAAGGTCCGTCCAGCATAGCGCCCAC
>PVBG01000072.1 GCA_002968845.1 Neorhizobium tomejilense
CAACACGATCACCGCTGGGGCGGGCAATGACACGCTGAACGGCGGGACCGGCGCCGACACGCTGATCGGCGGCAGCGGCGACGACACCTATGTGGTCGACAACGCCGGCGATACCGTCACCGAAAACGCTGATGAAGGCACGGATACGATAAAGACCGCACTCGCCAGCTACACGCTGGCGGCGGTCGCCGATGTCGAGAACCTGACCTATACCGGCGTGGCGGCATTCACCGGAACCGGC
>PVBG01000007.1 GCA_002968845.1 Neorhizobium tomejilense
GCTGGGAATGGACCCATGGGGTCGCGCTTTTCGGCCTTCTCAAATATTGGCAGCTGACCGGCAATCAGAAGGTGATGGGCATCATCGTCGACTGGTTCGAAGCCCGGCTGGCTGAAGGTACCCCCACAAAGAACATCAACACGGTCGCCCCGTTCCTGACGCTTGCCCATCTCTATGAACTCACGGGGGATCCTCGGTGGCGGCCCTACCTGGAAACATGGGCCGAATGGGTGATGCACGAGATGCCGCGGACCCGCGAAGGCGGGCTGCAGCATATCGTCTATAACAGCGTCAATGATCAGCAGATGTGGGACGACACGCTGATGATGAGCGTGCTGCCGCTTGCCAAAATCGGCCTGGTGCTCAAACGGCCGGAGTTCGTGGAAGAGGCGAAATACCAGTTCCTGGTCCACGCCCAATATCTCTGCGACACGCAGACCGGCCTCTGGTTCCACGGCTGGACGTTCGACGACAATCATAATTTTGCGCGCGCCAGATGGGCACGCGGCAATAGCTGGATCACGATCGCCATTCCGGAATTCGTCGAGCTCCTGGACCTTGCCGAAAACGATCCCCTCCGCCGCCATCTGGTGTCCCTGCTCGGCCGGCAGGCAGCGGCGCTGAAACTCCACCAGCACCCATCGGGCCTGTGGCACACGCTGGTCGATGATACCTCGAGCTATCTGGAAGCCTCGGCGACCGCCGGCTTCGCCTATGGTTTGATGAAGGGCGTACGCAAGCGGTATCTGGGCATCGAGTATCTGGAAACCGCCGAGCAAGCCATGAAAGGCGTGATCGACAACATCAGCCCCGGGGGAGAGCTCCAGCAGGTCTCTTTCGGCACGGCGATGGGCGGCGATCTCGATTTCTACCGGCAGATCAAGCTGACATCCATGCCTTACGGGCAGGCGATGGCGATGCTCTGCCTGACCGAGCTTTTGCGCAGCTTCATCTGACAAGCTGCGCCGAGGAAGAATGGGTGTGTCCGGCAGGAGGAGCCGGCATGCAACAAGCCATGAACAACCGCATCCGGCGCCCATGAGGCGCTTCGGGTCAGAAGGAGGAGGACGAAATGACCAGACTGACGAGACGAGCATTGTTGGGCACCATGGGAGCGGCTGCAGCCGCTTGCGCACTTCCGGCCATGCCGGCGTTTGCTGCCGATCGCTCGATCCGGCACTATTGGTGGGGCAATCCGGAGCGCGACAAGCGCACCTTTGCCGTCATCGACACATTCCAGAAGAAAAACGCCGGTATCGCAGTTTCCGGCGAAACGATCGGCTGGGGCGACTACTGGACCAAGATGGCGACCCAGACCGCCGGCCGGAACATGGCCGACCTCGTGCAGATGGACTACCGGTTCCTGTTCGAATACGTCAATCGCGGGGCGCTGAAGCCCCTCGACGAATTCGTCGGCAAGAGCCTGATGATCGCCGACTTCGACAAGGGGCCTCTTGATGGCGGCAAGGTCGATGGAAAGCTTTATGCTCTCAACATCGGCTCGAACAGCCAGGTCATGGTCCACAACAAGCGCGCCTTCCAGGAAGCGGGCATCGATGCAGACCTGATCAACTGGACCTGGGACGACTTCGCCAAGGCATGCGAAAAGATTACCGCCAAGTCCGGCGGCAAGATGAAGGGGTCGGACGATCTGTCCCTGATGATCGAGACCTTCGAATCCTGGGTTCGCCAGAACGGTCGGGAATTCTACAGCCCAGACGGCAAGGTCACGGCGACAGCCGGTGACGTCACCAGCTGGTGGCAGATGTGGGCCGATCTGCGCAAGGCCGGGGTTGTTCGCGACAAGAACAAGACCGTCATTCTCGATCCGCCGATTGCCGAGTCGGGCATTGCCGTCGGTGACACCGCCATGTCCCACTACTGGTCCAACCAGCTGGTCGGCATCCAGGCCGTGGCGAAAGACAAGATCGGTGCCGCCATGGTGCCCCACAAGGCGGGCGGCAAGCCTGGCCAGTTCATCAAGCCGTCGATGTTCCTGTCTCTCAGCCGGGACGCCAAGGATACCGGGGCCGCAATTGCCTATATGAATGCCTGGGTCAACGATCCTGATATTACCGGCATTCTCGGCCTCGAACGCGGTATTCCTTGTTCGCCAAAAATCCGCGCGGCGCTGGCCCCGAAGCTCACGGAAGTCGAGAAGCTCTCCGTCGACTATTTCACGGCGATCCAGAGCAAGGTCGGCCCGCTGCCGGTGCCCGCCCCCAAGGGAGCGGGAGAGGTACGAGACGCCTTCATGCGTATCGGCACCGATGTCGTGCTTGGCAAGGTGGAAGTCGCGAAAGCCGCCGGCACCTTCATCGAGGATGCCCAGGCGATCATCGAGCGCGCCCAGTAATCGGCGCGGCAATATCAAGGCCCCGGCGGCGCCTGCCGCCGGGGCCTCTCTTCCGACAACAAGGTCGTTTCGATGAAACGTTTTTTTGCCCGCAATGCACCGGCCTATGTGTTTCTTCTTCCATGGCTGATCGGATTTTTCCTGCTCGCGCTTGGGCCAATCCTTGCGTCGCTTTATCTTTCCTTCACCCGCTATGACATGGTGAGCGCGCCCCGATGGATCGGCTGGGGCAATTACGAATACATGTTCACGCGGGACCGGCGCTTCTGGAAAGCGCTGGAAGTGACGTTTACCTATGTTGCGCTGGCTGTACCCGCGCGCCTGATCATGGCTCTCGGTGTCGCCATGCTGCTCGACAAGGGCCTGCGCACGATCGGTCTTTACCGAGCGATCTTCTATCTGCCGTCCCTGCTGGGCGCGTCCATCGCCATCGCCATCCTGTGGCGCCAGCTTTTCGCCGCCGACGGCGTCGTCAATCAGGTCCTGGCGATGGTGGGAATTCAGGGAGCCTCGTGGATCACCGATCCCGATACCTCGCTTTATACGCTGGTGGTGCTGGCCATGTGGCAGTTCGGCTCGCCGATGCTGATCTTTCTGGCGGGCCTGCGCGGCATACCGCGCGATCTTTACGAGGCGGCGGAAATCGACGGGACGCCCGGCTGGCGGCAATTCACCCGCATCACCTTGCCGCTTCTTGCCCCGGTGATCTTCTTCAATCTGGTGCTGCAGACGATCGATTCCTTCAAGACCTTTTCCAGCGCCTTCATCATCTCCAACGGCACCGGCGCTCCGGCGGACAGCCTCCTGTTTTATACGGTCTACCTGTTCAACGAAGCCTTCAAATTCTTCCGCATGGGTTATGCATCGGCGCTTGCCTGGTTCCTGTTGGTCATCATAGCGACCTTCACCGCGATCGCTTTCTTCACTTCCAAATATTGGGTGCACTATGAAAACGAGCGCGACTGATCTGGAGCTCGCCATCCAGATGGACGAGGCCGCGCGCGTGGCTCACGAGCTGCGGCTGAAGCGCGACAGACAAAATCGCAACGGCCGGATCCTGAAGCATATCTTCCTGATCATCGTGTCATGCGTCATGCTCTATCCGCTGTTCTGGCTGCTCGCTTCCTCCTTCAAGCCGGAAAACGAGATCTTCGGCAGCCTGACGCTCTGGCCTTCCGAATTTCGGTTCGAGAACTACACCAAGGGCTGGTACGCCCTGCCGATCTCCTTCACCGTCTTTTATGTGAATTCGGCGATCGTCACCGGCCTGTCGGTGATCGGAAACCTGGTTTCCTGCTCGTTCGCGGCCTATGCCTTTGCGCGATTGAGTTTCACAGGGCGCAGCTTCTTTTTCGCGCTGATGATGATGACGCTGATGATCCCCTATCACGTAGTTCTCATCCCTCAATATGTTCAGTTCCTGAATCTCGGCTGGGTCGACACCTATCTGCCGCTGGTGGTGCCGCGTTTCCTCGCCTCCGATGCCTTTTTCATCTTTCTGATGGTGCAGTTCTTTCGACAATTGCCGCGCGAACTGGATGAAGCGGCGATGATCGACGGCTGCTCGCCCTTCAAGATCTATTGGGCAATCATATTGCCGCTTTCGCTGCCGGCCATGGGCACGGCCGCGATCTTTTCGCTGATCTGGGTCTGGGAGGATTTCCTCGCCCCGCTCATCTACCTCAACGACATCAAGAGCTACACCGTGCCCCTGGCGCTTCGCCTCTTCCTCGATCAGGAGGGCCAGTCCGCCTACGGCCAGATGTTCGCGATGTCGGTTCTTTCACTGGTCCCGGTCGTCATCTTCTTCGTCCTGTTCCAGAAACTCATCGTGCGCGGCATCGCCACTTCCGGAATGAAATAGGGAACAAGACGCATGGCAGGATTGACGCTTCGAAACGTCGGCAAGCGCTATGGGGCGCTGTCCATCATCCAGGGGTTGAATCTGGACATCCACGACGGCGAGTTTCTTGTTCTCGTCGGTCCATCGGGCTGCGGAAAGTCGACGCTCCTGCGGATGATCGCGGGGCTCGAAGACATCAGCGAAGGAACGATCTCGATCGGCGGAAAGGTCGTCAACGATCTGCCCGCCTCGAAGCGCGAGCTTTCCATGGTCTTTCAAAGCTACGCTCTTTATCCCCATATGAGCGTTCGCAAGAACCTTGCTTTCGGTCTGCAGAACTTCAAGGTTTCGCGCACCGAGGTGGAAAGGCGGGTGGCGGAGGCCGCGCGCATCCTGCAAATCGAGCAGCTCATGGACCGCAAGCCGCGCCAGCTTTCCGGCGGCCAGAAGCAGCGAGTGGCGATCGGCAGGTCGATCGTGCGCGAGCCGCAGCTTTTCCTGTTCGACGAGCCGCTTTCCAATCTGGACGCGGAACTGCGCGTGCAGATGCGGGCGGAACTGGCCTCGCTCTACGCCCGGCTCGGCACCACCATGATCTATGTGACCCATGACCAGGTGGAAGCGATGACCATGGCAAGCCGGATCGTAGTTCTGCGAGGCGGCAAGATCGAGCAGCTCGGCACGCCCCAGGAACTCTATACCCGGCCGCAAAATCTCTTTGTCGCGGGCTTCATCGGCTCGCCGAAGATCAACATGCTGCAGGCGAGAGCGACGCGCGACGCGGGCAGGACCGTGGTATCGGTGGCCGGCATGCCTGATTTTGCGATTGCCGAGCTTCCGACCGACGATCAGGCACTGACTTTATGCGTGCGGCCTTCGTCTCTGCGTGTCGGCACTGGCGATGTCACGGGCGAAGGCACGATCCGGCTGGTGGAATATCTTGGCAGCGAGACCTTGCTGCATATCACCCTGTCTTCAGGCCAGGTCCTGCTGGCCAGCGACAATGGGCGAGTGCCCTACCGAATGGGCGATCCGGTCACCATCGGGTTCGACCTCTCCGACCTCCACTATTTCGATGGCGCGGGCAAACGCATCGAACCCACCCAGAAAGAAAGCCAGGTACAGTGAAGATCGCCATTGTTGGATGCGGCTCACGGCATCAGATGTTCCGCAATTCCGTTGTTGAAGATTATGCCGACAAACATGAGATCGTTGCCCTTTGCGACAGCAACGCCCATCGCCTCAGCGAAGCAGCGCGAGCGGCTTCAAGGCCCGGCACGAACGGCGTCGCGACCTATCTCGCCGCCGATTTCGACCGGCTGATTGCGGAGCAGAGACCGGATACGATTGTCGTCGCAACGCCGGATTTCCTGCATGCCGATTACATCGTCCGTGCCTTCGAGGCCGGATGCGACGTCATTTGCGAAAAGCCGCTGACGATCGATCTCAGCCGCCTCAAGCAGATCGTCGATGCCCAGGCGCGCACCGGCCGGAAGGTCACCGTGACCTTCAACTACCGCTATTCGCCGGCGCGCACCCAGATCAAGGAGCTGATTTCATCCGGAGCGATCGGCACGGTGACGGCGGTCGATTTCCGCTGGCACCTCGATCGGGTTCACGGCGCCGATTATTTCCGCCGCTGGCACCGCCAGAAGGAAAATTCCGGCGGGCTCCTGGTCCATAAATCAACTCACCATTTCGACCTTCTCAACTGGTGGCTGGGGACCGCGCCGACGGAGGTCCTGGCCTCCGGCCGCCGGGTCTTTTATCGCCCGGAAATGGCAATGGAACTTGGTCTTGCTGGCCGTGGGCCACGCTGCAGCGACTGTCCTGTCGCCCACAAGTGCGATTTCCGGCTCGACCTTGCCGCCGACGAGAACCTGCGCAATCTCTATGTCGAGGCTGAACACGAAGACGGCTATTTCCGGGATCTCTGCGTATTCGACGAAGAGATCGGTATCGAGGATACGATGCAGGCGCATATCCGCTACGCCTCGGGCGTCACCGCCAATTACACCCTGACTGCCTATTCGCCCTGGGAAGGGTTGGAGATCAAGTTCCAGGGCACCAAGGGCGACATCACCCATCGCCATGTCGAGGTCCATGGCGTGTTCGGCGGCAAACGCGCCCATGCGGATGAAGATGCGATCACCACGGAACTTCACCTGGCCGGCGAGCCCGCGCGCCAGCTTGCCGTTCCGAAGGCAGTGGGGGATCACGGCGGCGCGGATCCGGTCATGCTGGGTTACATCTTTGATCCGGAAAGCATGCAGCCCGATCCTTACGGCCGTGCCTCCGATCATGTTGCCGGCGCCTGGTCGATCCTCACCGGCATCGCCGCCAACGCTTCCATCGAGACGGGTTCGCTCGTCAACATCCAATCCATGCTTCGCGCTCGCGGCATCCACCTGAACAGGTAGTTTCCATGGCTTTTAACCTTCGAATCGGCGTCATCGGCATAGACCACGGACATATCTACGGCATGATCAACGGCATGCGGGGCGCCGGCGCCACGCTTGTTGCATGGACAACGGGCGACGAGACGCCGGAGGCGGTCCGCAAGACATTCCAGGAAACCTATCCGGATCTGCCCGCCCGGCCGATGCAGGCCATCCTCGATGACGAGAGCATTGTCCTTGTCCTGTCGTCTGCAATCAACAGCGACCGCGCCGATATCGCAGTGGCGGCGATGGTGCACGGCAAGGACGTTCTGGTCGACAAACCCGGCTGCACCAGCCTGGAACAGCTGGCAGACATCCAGCGTACCGTCTCGGAGACCGGGCGGCGCTGGGTCGTATCCTTTTCCGAACGCGTCTCCGTCGAGAGCGCCACCCTGGCGGATCAGCTGGTCGCCGAAGGCCGGATCGGCAAGGTCGTCCAGACGGTCGGTCTTGGACCGCATCGCTTGAATGCGCATCTCAGGCCGGATTGGTTCTGGGACAGGACCCGTTGCGGCGGGATTCTTGCCGATATCTGTGCCCATCAGTTCGACCAGTTCCTGCATTATACCGGCTCGGCCGAGGCACGCGTCGTTTCCGCCCATGTGACCAATGTCGCAAATCCGGATCGGCCCGGATTTCAGGATTTCGGCGAGGTTCTGCTGGAGGGCAATGGCGGCCGGGGTTATGCCCGGGTCGATTGGCTGACGCCCGACGGTCTTCCCGTCTGGGGCGACGGCAGGATGACCATTCTCGGGACGGAAGGGTATATCGAGCTGCGCAAATACATCGATATTGCCGGCCACGACGGTCAGGACCACGTTTTTGTGGTCGACAAGTCGGGCGTGCAGCGTTTCGAGGCAAGCGGCGCCGGAAAGCCCTTCTTCGCCCGCCTGTTTGCCGATGTGGAAAGGCGCACCGAGACGGCCATGGCCCAGTCCCATGCGTTGCTCGCGACCCGGTTGGGACTGCAGGCGCAACACATCGCCGAAGAGAAGAAAGACCGATGACGACGCGCATCCGTGTCGCCGTCATCGGCGCGGGTATAGGCAAGGCGCATCTCGCCGCTTATGCGCAATTGGCCGATCTTTTCGACGTCCGTTACGTCTGTGACCTCAACCTGCCTCGCGCCGAGGACGCGGCGCAACAGGCTCCCGGCAGCCGGGTCGTTGCCGACATCAGCGAGGTCTTCGCCGATCCCTGCGTGGATCTGGTCGACATCTGCCTGCCGCCACAACTGCACGCACCGATGACGCTTGCCGCACTGGAGGCAGGCAAGCACGTGGTCTGCGAAAAGCCGCTTGCCGGTTCAATAACCGAGGTGCGCCGGATCACCGAGCTTGCCGCACGAGCGGGGCGGCAGGTCTTTCCCGTATTCCAGTATCGTTATGGAGCCGGCTACCGGGCAGCGCACGAATTGAAGGTCCGGGGCCTGCTGGGCAGGCCTTACGTGGTGGCCCTGGAGACACACTGGCAACGCGGATCAGATTATTACGCAGAGCGCTGGCGGGGCACCTGGAAAGGCGAGCTCGGCGGCGTGCTCGTCAGTCATGCGTGCCATATCCACAACCTGACGACTCATCTCGCGGGAGATGTCGTGGAGGTTGCCGCCTTCCTCGATACACGCGTCAATCCCATCGAGACCGAGGATTGCGCCGTGCTTTCGATGCGCACCGCAGCGGGGGCGCTGATCACGTCCTCGGTCACCTTGGGTGCGGCCGGAAACAGTTCGCGGCTGAGGATGTGTTTCGAGCATGTCACGGCCACGTCGGGCACGGAACCCTATCAGATAGGGGCAGGACCGTGGAGGTTCGAAGCAACCGACCCCTCACGACAGCCCGAGGTCGATGCGGCAACGCGAGACATACCCGATGTCCTTCCGCGATTTCCGGGACTATTCGCAGATGTCCATGCACGTCTCACCGGCGAACCTGACCTTTACCTGCCGTCGCTTCAGGAAAGTTATCACTCGATCGAGCTTGTGACGGCAATCTACGCGTCGGCAAGGGAAGGCCAGATCGTACGCCTGCCGCTTTCCGCAGATCACCCCCTCGCTGCGGGCTGGCTGCCGGTCTGAACAGGACAGATATCGCGGAGCCCGAAAGGGGCGCTCAGGCGGCCGTCGCCCGCTCAGCCACCGCGCGATGCACTGCCGTCTGAAGTTGCTCTTGAGTGAACGGCTTCATCATCCTCGGGAGATCTGAAAGCCCGTGATCTTCGTGCAGTTCAACATATCCGGAGGCGAGGATCACCGGCAAGCCCGGATAAGAGGCGAGGATCCGCCGTGCCAGTTCAGCGCCGGTCATGCCCGGCATGGCGTGGTCCGTGATGACAAGGTCGAACTTCTGGTCGGAGCCGAGGATCTCGAGTGCGGCGGCGGCCGAGGATGCCTCCGTGGCGACATGGCCAAGGTCTTCCAGCATTGCCGACGTTCCCATGCTGACGAGCGAATCGTCGTCGACCACAAGCACCGTCAGTGCATGCGGCACATTGGGAGCAGCGTCTGGCGATGTAGCCTCCGATGACGACGCCGCCACCGCAATATTTTCGGCGACCGGCAACCACAAAGACACCGTCGTCCCCTCTCCCTTGACGCTCGACAGGTCAAGGATGCCACCCGATTGAGCCGCCAGGCCGTGCACCATGGAAAGGCCGAGACCCGTCCCCTTTCCAGGCCCTTTCGTCGTGAAAAAGGGCTCGGCCGCGCGGGTAACCGTCGCTTCGTCCATGCCTTCGCCGGTATCGGACACCGAAATCCGCACGTATCGACCGGCGGCCAGGCGGCCGTGCCTCGAGACATCTTTCTGCTCTGCGGACACCATGATCGTACCGCCCCCGATCATCGCGTCGCGCGCGTTCACGAACAGATTGAGGAGGGCAAGTTCGAGCTGGTTGCTATCGACCAACAACTGCGGAAGCCGTGGCGGAATATCTTTTCTGATATCGACCCCAGGCCCCAGCGCCTTGCTCAGCAGGTCCTGGATGTTTTCGAAGAGTTCGGCGAAATCGACCGCGTGCGGCTTCAATTCCTGGCGGCGCGCGAAGGCCAGCAGCCGTTGGGTCAAAGCCGCGCCGCGCTCGGCCGCCTGTATCGCATTGGCGATCAGCCGCTCGCTCTTCTCGTCGATTGGAAGCCGCTTCTTCAGGAGGTTCAAGCTACCCAGAACCGCCATCAGCAGGTTGTTGAAATCGTGGGCGACGCCGCCGGTCAATTGGCCGATCGTGTCCAGCTTTTGCGCCTCGAACAATTGCGCAAGCGCTTCTTCGCGCTCGCGCGTCCTCTGGTCGATCCGTTCCTCAAGGTCTTCATTGAGCTGACGGAGCTGGTTCGAGGACGCTTCGAGTTCGGCGGTGCGTTCCCGAACCCTGTCCTCGAGGTCGGCATTCAACCGCTCCAGTTCCCTCGTCTTCCGGTACAGGTCGGCGAATACCCGGACCTTGGCCCGCAGAACTTCCGGAACGATGGGTACCGAGACATAGTCGACGGCACCCGCCGCATAACCCCGCAGCCGGTCCGGTTCCGCCATCATGACGGCCGACACAAAAATGATCGCCGTATGCTGGTATCGGGGGTGCTCCCTGATCATGCTGACGAGCTCGAAGCCGTCCTGCTCCGGCATGCAGACATCCACGAGAATGACCGCGATATCGTTGCGCAGGAGATGCTCCAGGGCTTCCCTGCCCGACTGGGCCTTGATCAGGTTTTCGCCAAGCTCCTGCAGCACGACTTCATAGCTCAGGAGCTTTGCCGGCTGATCATCCACGAGAAGGATATTGACGGGGTTCATGGCCATATCCCTAGCGATGCAGCCACATGCGGAGAGCGGAAAGCAATTGCTCCGTATTGACCGGCTTTGCCAGATAATCCGACGCACCCGCCTCCAGGCACTTTTCGCGGTCTCCCTTCATTGCCTTTGCGGTCAGCGCAAGGATGGGCAGGCGCCGGAACCGGTGGTCTGAGCGGATCACCTGCATTGTTTCGTAGCCGTCCATTCCAGGCATCATGATGTCCATCAGGACGATCGCGACAGCCGGCTCCCTGTGAATGACGTCGATGGCCTCGCTGCCGGTCGTCGCTGTCAGGACCCTCATTCCGCGGCGCTCGAGAACGCTGCTGAGAGCGAAGATATTGCGGGCGTCGTCGTCCACCAGCAGAACGGTTTCCCCGATCAGATCCTCATCGGAACTGTGAAGTTCCTCAAGCATCGCTTGCTTGGCGGCCGGCATATCGGCCACCACCCTGTGGAGGAACAGTGCCGTCTCATCCAGGAGACGCTCGGGCGACTCCACACCCTTGACGACGACGCTGCGCGCCATCGTGTGTAGCTGGGCGTCCTCTTCCGGCGAAAGCTCGCGGCCCGTGAATACCACGACCGGAACCTCGGGAATGTCACTGTCGTCGCGGATCTTTTCGAGAACTTCGAAGCCCGACATGTCAGGCAGGGTAAGATCGAGAACGACGCAGTCGGCCGGATCCTGCTTCAGCGCGGCCAGCGCTTCGGCACCCGAGCCTACACTTTCGATGTCGATGTCATCATGGCTGAGCAGCGCAGTCACGCTCAGCCGCTCCGCCTCGCTGTCTTCAACGAGCAGAAGCCGCTTGCGACGCGGTTCGGCATAATTCTTCAGCCGCAGGAATGCCTTTCCGAGGCTGTCGGTGGTTGTGGGCTTGCTCATGAAGGCGAAGGCGCCGCGCGTGAGGCCATGCTGACGGTCCTCGTCAAGGCTGATGATTTGGACCGGAATATGCCGCGTCGCCGCGCTCTGCTTGAGCTGGCTCAGCACCGTCCAGCCGAGCATGTCCGGCAGGAAGATGTCGAGGGATATCGCGGCGGGTTTGAATTCCTGCGCGAAATTCAACGCTTCGCTGCCGCGCGTGGCCACCAGGACCTTGAACCCGCTGTCACGGGCCAGATCGACAAGCACCCGGGCGTAGTGGGGATCATCCTCGACGATCAACAGAACCGCGTCCCCGGGGTTTATTTCGCCGCGATCGTCGTCGATCTGTTCCGTGGTTTTGTCGGCACGCCGTGCCGCGGCCGCTTCCGCGAGCTGAACCACGTTGCTTTGCGCCGGCAGGTATTTTGGCACGGGGGAAGCGCCGACATAGGTCAGCGGCAGGTAGAGTACGAACGTGCTGCCGACGCCGGGGGTGCTGCGCAGCTGGATTTCGCCCCCAAGCAGGCTCGCCAGTTCGCGGCTGATCGCAAGACCTAGCCCGGTGCCCCCGTATTTCCGGCTGGTCGAGGCATCCGCCTGTTGGAATGCCTCGAATATGATCCGCTGCTTTTCGGGCGGGATGCCGATACCGGTATCGGAGACTTCGAAGGCGATCACCGACGGGGCATGTTTGAGAGAAGGATGATCCAGGGACCAGCCTTCCGTCACCGGAGCGACTTTCAGCGTGACGCCGCCCTGCGCGGTGAACTTGAAGGCGTTGGACAACAGGTTCTTGAGGATCTGCTGCAGCCGCTTGGAGTCGGTAATGATGCTTCTCGGCACCTCTTCGCCGATCTCGACCATATAGCTGAGATCGCGGTTTTCCGCCTCATGCCGGAACGGCCTCGACATCATCTCCAGCAGGTTGGTGATGAATATCTCTTCGGCATCGACCGAAACGGTCCCAGACTCGATCTTGGAGAGGTCGAGAATATCGCTGATCAGGTTGAGGAGATCGGTGCCCGCGCCATGGATCGTCTTTGCAAACTCCACCTGCTTGCCGGAAAGATTGCCGTCGGGGTTTTCTCCCAGCTGCTGGCCGAGGATCAGGATCGAGTTGAGCGGCGTGCGCAGCTCGTGCGACATGTTGGCGAGGAACTCGGACTTGTATTTCGATGTCAGCGCAAGCTCGGTCGCCTTTTCTTCCAGCGCACGGCGGGCCTGCTCGATTTCCTGGTTCTTCGCCTCGACCTCCACGTTTCGTTCTTCGAGCTGCTGCGCCTTTTGCTCAAGCTGCTCGTTGGTCTGCTGCAACTCCCGCTGCTGCGTCTGAAGTTCGGTCGCAAGCTGCTGGGATTGCTTGAGCAGACCTTCCGTCTGCATCGTCGCCTCGATTGAGTTGAGTACGATGCCGATCGAGGTCGTCAGCTGGTCGAGGAAGGAAAGCTGCAGCTCGGTGAATTCGCCGGCCGAAGCAAGCTCGATCACCGCCTTGACCTGTCCTTCGAAGTGAACCGGCAGAACGATGGCGCTCTTGGGAAGGGTCGAGAAAACCCCCGAGCTGATGGGAACGACATTGTCGGGAAGATTGGTGACGAGGATGCGACGGGCATCGATGGCGCACTGCCCCACCAGGCCCTGGCCGAATTCCAGGCGCCGCGGATGTGCCGCACCGACCCCGTCCGCGTAACTGGACAGCAGAGACAGGGTTGGTTGGCGATCCTCCGCGTCCACCTGATAGATCACGCCTTGATGTGCTCCGACGAGAGGCGCCAGTTCCGACAGCAGCATTTTCCCGACCAGCGTCAGGTCGCGCTGCCCCTGGAGCATGTTGGTGAATCTCGCCAGGTTCGTCTTCAGCCAGTCCTGTTCGGTATTCTGCTCCGTCGTCAGGCGCAGATTGCCGATCATCGTATTGATGTTGTCCTTGAGCTCGGCGACTTCTCCGCGCGCTTCCACCTGGATCGACCGCGTCAGGTCGCCCTTGGTGACGGCGGTTGCCACCTCGGCGATAGCCCGGACCTGGGTGGTGAGGTTTGCGGCCAGCAGGTTGACGTTACCCGTCAGGTCTTTCCATGTACCGGCGGTGCCCGGCACGTTCGCCTGGCCGCCAAGGCGGCCTTCGACGCCCACTTCGCGAGCCACCGTGGTGACCTGGTCGGCGAAGGTCGCGAGCGTATTGGTCATGTTGTTGATGGTTTCGGCAAGCGCTGCGACCTCGCCCTTGGATGCGACGGTGAGGTTTTGCTTGAGGTCGCCGTTGGCAACCGCCGTCACCACCTTGACGATGCCGCGCACCTGTTCGGTCAGGTTGGCGGCCATGACGTTGACCGTGTCGGTCAAGTCCTTCCACGTCCCCGCGACGCCGGGCACCTGCGCCTGGCCGCCGAGCTTGCCCTCGGTGCCGACCTCGCGCGCCACGCGGGTGACTTCGCCCGCAAAGGCGTTCAGCTGATCCACCATCGTGTTGATGGTGTTTTTGAGTTCCAGGATTTCGCCCTTCACATCCACCGTGATCTTGCGCGACAGGTCGCCTCGCGCAACGGCGGTCGTGACTTCGGCGATGTTGCGGACCTGCGTGGTGAGATTGGCGGCAAGCAGGTTGACGTTGTCGGTCAGATCCTTCCAGGTTCCCGCGACGCCCGGCACGACGGCCTGGCCGCCAAGGCGGCCGTCGGTGCCGACCTCGCGCGCCACGCGCGTCACTTCGCCCGCGAACGACCGCAGCTGGTCGACCATGGTGTTGAGCGTGTCCTTCAGCAGCAGGATTTCGCCACGAACGTCGACGGTGATCTTGCGTGACAAGTCGCCATTGGCGATCGCGGTGGCGACCTCGGCGATATTGCGGACCTGGGCCGTCAGGTTGCCGGCCATCGAGTTGACGCTGTCGGTCAGGTCCTTCCAGGTGCCGGCGACACCCGACACCTGCGCCTGGCCGCCGAGCTTGCCTTCGGTGCCAACCTCGCGTGCAACGCGCGTTACTTCGCCGGCGAAGGCGTTGAGCTGGTCCACCATCGTGTTGATGGTGTTCTTCAGTTCGAGGATTTCACCCTTCACGTCGACAGTGATCTTGCGCGACAGGTCTCCTCGCGCGACCGCGGTCGTCACTTCGGCGATGTTTCGCACCTGACCTGTCAGGTTGGAGGCCATCGAGTTGACGTTCTCGGTCAGATCCTTCCAGGTGCCGGCAACGCCGGGCACCTGAGCCTGGCCGCCGAGCTTGCCTTCGGTACCCACTTCGCGCGCCACACGCGTCACTTCCGAGGCGAACCGGTTGAGCTGGTCCACCATCGTGTTCAGCGTCTCCTTCAGCTGAAGGATTTCACCCTTCACGTCGACGGTGATCTTGCGTGACAGGTCGCCGTTGGCGATCGCCGTCGAGACCTCGGCGATGTTGCGGACCTGGGCCGTCAGGTTGCCCGCCATCGAGTTCACCGAATCCGTCAGATCCTTCCAGGTGCCGGCGACACCCAGAACGTTCGCCTGGCCCCCAAGACGTCCCTCCGTCCCGACCTCTCGGGCGACACGCGTCACCTCCCCGGCAAAGCCGTTGAGCTGGTCCACCATCGTATTGATGGTTTCCTTGAGTTCGAGAATTTCGCCGGACACCGTCACGGTAATCTTCTTCGACAGGTCGCCCTGGGCGACGGCGGTCGCAACTTCGGCGATGTTGCGCACCTGGCCGGTCAGGTTGGAGGCCATGGAATTGACCGAGTCCGTCAGGTCCTTCCAGGTTCCCGCGACGCCGCGCACGTTGGCCTGGCCGCCAAGCCGGCCTTCGGTTCCCACTTCGCGCGCGACACGCGTGACTTCCGATGCAAACGCGTTGAGCTGGTCGACCATGGTGTTGATGGTCTCCTTCAGCTCCAGGATTTCACCCTTTACATCGACGGTAATCTTCTTGGACAAGTCACCATTGGCGATTGCCGTCGAGACCTCGGCAATGTTGCGGACCTGTGCCGTCAGGTTCCCGGCCATGGAGTTGACGTTCTCCGTCAGGTCCTTCCAGGTGCCGGCGACGCCGCGGACGTTGGCCTGCCCGCCGAGTCGTCCTTCCGTTCCCACCTCGCGGGCGACGCGGGTGACTTCCGATGCAAACGCGTTGAGCTGATCCACCATCGTGTTGATGGTTTCCTTGAGTTCCAGAATTTCACCCGAAACCGTGACCGTGATCTTTTTCGACAAGTCGCCATTGGCGATCGCCGTCGACACTTCGGCGATGTTTCGCACCTGGGCCGTCAGATTGGACGCCATGGAGTTGACGTTGTCGGTGAGGTCTTTCCAGGTTCCGGCGACGCCCGGCACCTGAGCCTGGCCACCGAGGCGGCCTTCGGTGCCGACTTCGCGGGCAACGCGCGTCACCTCGCCGGCAAAGCCGTTGAGCTGGTCGACCATCGTGTTGATGGTTTCCTTCAATTCAAGGATTTCGCCGGACACGTCGACGGTGATCTTTCTCGAAAGGTCGCCGCGGGCGACGGCGGTCGTGACCTGGGCGATGTTTCGCACCTGCGCCGTCAGGTTGCCGCACATTGCGTTGACCGAGTCGGTCAAATCCTTCCACGTGCCGGCTACCCCCGGTACGAGCGCCTGGCCCCCCAGCTTTCCTTCCGTGCCGACCTCCCGGGCAACGCGCGTCACTTCCGATGCAAAGGAGCGGAGCTGGTCGACCATCGTGTTGATGGCCTCCTTCAGCTGCAGGATTTCGCCGCGGACATCGACGGTGATCTTTTTGGAAAGATCGCCGTTGGCGACCGCAATCGTGACGTCTGCGATATTGCGGACTTGAGCGGTCAGGTTCGAAGCCATCGAATTGACGCTCTCGGTCAGGTCTTTCCAAACGCCGGTCACTTCCGGAACCTGAGCCTGCCCACCCAGCTTGCCATCCGTGCCAACCTCGCGGGCGACGCGCGTCACTTCGGACGTGAACACGCTCAGCTGCTTGATCATCGTGTTGACGATCTCGGCCGAACGCAGGAACTCCCCTTTCAGCGGACGCCCATCGACGTCAAGCGGAACCGTTTGCAGCAGGTCACCCTTGGCGACCGCCGTGATCGTCCGGGTAACCGCCGTCGTCGGCCACAGCAAATCGTCGATCAGGGTGTTGATCGACCCTTCCATGTCCGCCCAGGCTCCATCGGAGAGGCCAAATCTGACCCGGGTGCTGGTGCGGCCATCCCGCCCGACAACCTGACCTACATTTTCGAGCTGCGCCGCCATTTTCTGGTTGGCCGCGATGATGTCGTTCAATGTATCTGCAATTTTTCCGGTGACGCCGGTCATATCGGACCGCATCCGGACCGAAAAGTCTCCCCGTCTCATCGCCAGGAGAGCTTCAAGCAGGGCGCGGGCGTCTTCGTCCGCCATCACCGCCACATCTACGTCGGAAAGGTCATCCGAATCCATGCCACTGCGCTGAACGTCATTGCCCTGTCTGCTCACCGAAGCCCCCTGCCTTAGAGTGCCATTTAATCTAGCGCAGGATTTCAAAAAGACTACAGGCCGGGCGCGCTCCGCCTCCCGCGTCAAACGAGCAGATTTCGCTCTGCAAAGGGACGCCAAATTACAGCAAGTGAAGGCCCGCAAAAATACGGTCTGGCCAATCCATCCGGCGCCCGCGCGACGACACAATTTGTCAAATACTGCTGTTATACAATTGACAATATGAGCAAATTTCGCTCAAAAAGATAACAACAGATTATGTGGTCCATTATGCTGGTTATTCTTGCCGACGACCTGACTGGCGCGCTTGATTGCGCGGCGCCGTTTGCCGGCAGGGGTTTGCATACTGAAATCGCGTTGAGCATCGAGGCTATCGGAGCGGCCTTGCAACTGAGGCCCGCGGTTCTTTCAGTCAACCTCGGATCTCGGGAAGTCGAGTCGGAGGCTGCGCGGCAGGCAACTGCGGCGGCCCTGTCGTGCCTGCCGTCGGACATCGTCCTGTTCAAGAAGATCGATTCCCGCCTCAAGGGCAATATCGCCGCCGAGCTCGACGCGACGCCTTTTCATCTGGCGCTGGTCGCGCCTGCGATACCTGACTTCGGACGGAATGTCCGAACGGGACATGTCGAAGGTTTCGGCCTGGACAAGCCGTTGAAGGTCGCCGACGCGCTTGGCGTTCATGCCGGACGCGCCATCATTCCCGATACGCTTTCACAGGAAGACATGTCTGCGGCTCTGGCAATTGGCCGCGAGGCCGGGGCAGATCTTCTTGTCGGCGCCAGGGGTCTCGCCGAGGCGCTGGCCTGTCACATGACCGGCCGTCAGGTCGCCGAACCGGCTCTCCCTGAACCCGGCCCTGCCCTTTTCGTCATCGGCTCGAGAGATCCGATCACGCTGGCGCAAGTCGAGGAATTGCGGCGGGCGGTCGTGCCTGACTATATTGCCGCGCCGAACGGGCACCCGGAGAGGATCGCACGGCCGCAGCATTCCGTGACGCTGGTTCAGGCCACGCCGGATGGAAAGGACGATCCGCCGCTTCTGGTATCGGACCGGTTGGCGGCAAGCATAGTCCCGGACATGACGGCACCGGTCGCCACTCTGCTTCTGTCGGGCGGCGCGACTGCCGAGGCTGTCCTGAAGGCAATGAATGTTTCGCGATTCCAGCTTCTCGGCGAATGTCTGCCAGGCCTTGGCTTGGCTTATATCGATGGCCAATGCATCATCGCCAAATCCGGCGGATTCGGCACGCCGGGCACATTGTGCGAGATAGCAAGAATAACCATGGACGAGAAGGGTTGAACGATGGGGCTTGAGAGCGGCACTGCCCGCAAGGGCCTTCCTGATATCGTCTTTGAGCGGATGTTGCGCGCGATCAAGTCGGGGGCATACAGGCCGGACGAGCGGTTGCCGACCGAACATGAGCTAGCCAACGAATTCGAAGTGTCGCGGCCGATCATCCGGGAAGCGCTGAGACGGTTGCGCGAGCAGGGACTGATCTATTCGAGACGCGGTGCCGGCAGCTTCGTGCGTGCGCTCGGCCTGCGTGAACCGCTCGGATTCGGCCAGCTGGAAAATGTCGCCGATCTCCTCAACTGTTACGAGTTTCGCATGACGCTTGAACCTGCAGCAGCGGCGGCGGCGGCAGTGCGTCACGACAAGGAGAGCCTGGCGGCCATAACGCGGGCCCTGGAATTGCTGCGCGATGCCACGAACCGCCAGGCCCATCGCGAAGACGCCGACTACCAATTCCATCTGGCTATCGCGCGGGCGGCTCAGAACAGCTACTTCTCGACGGCGATGGAGGCCCTGAAGGATCACATTGCCGTGGGGATGAAATTCCACGGAGCCTCCGTGAAAAGAGAGGCAACCGGGCTGGCGAAGGTGTTCGGCGAGCACGAGGCGATTGCCGATGCAATCACACGCGGAGACCAGGAATCGGCGCGGCAGTTGATGCTGGACCACTTGAAGGGCTCACGCGCGCGGCTGTTCCAATCGTCGCACCAATGAAACCCGAATGCGTCATCCGGAAATAACGGCCATCCGGCAGCGTACCGCCGGATGGCTATCACTTCAAAATGCCGCCTCGTAGATTCCCAGCACATCGTCGATACTCATTTCGGCCGGGTTGTTATCCATCAGCCGACGGATCGCATGCGCCTCAGAAGCGTAGAGGGAAAGCTCGTCCTGCCTGGCGCCGTGAGCCGCCAGCGACATCTGGATGCCAAGCGCTCCGCAGAAGTCGCATGCCGACGATCGCAATTCGTCCGAGGAGAGATTGTCACCGAGACCGAGTGCTGCGGCCACTTCCGCGGTCTTCGCGGCGGCGACAGACTGGTTGAAAGCCAGTACATGCGGGAAAACGATGGCATTCGCCAGACCGTGCGGCAGGTTGAGCCGCGTCCCCAGTGGATAGGCGATCGCATGGCCGGCCGCCGTATTGACCGGTCCAAGGCAAATCCCACCGTAATAGGAAGCGAGCATCAACCCTTCGCGCGCCTCCGTATCCTGCCCGTCCTTCACCGCCCGCGCCAGATACCGGCCGACCAGCCCGAACCCCATGCGGGCAAAGCCGTCGATCATCGGATGGGCGCGGCGGTTGGTGAAGGCTTCGACGCAATGCGCCATGGCATCGACACCCGTCGCGGCGGTCACGGCCGGAGGCACCGAATAGGTCAGTTCAGGATCGAGCACCGCGAAATCCGCGATCATGTGCGGGCTCTCCACCGCGATCTTGGTCCGCTTGACCGGATCGGTGATGAGCGAGCGGATGCCGGCCTCCGAGCCGGTACCCGCGGTGGTCGCGACCTGGGCAAGCCGCGTGCGACGGCCGGCGACGCGATTGGGACCGGCAACGTCTTCGAGGCTCTGCTCGGAATCCCACAGCACCGCGACAAGCTTGGCGACGTCCAACACGGATCCACCGCCAAGCCCGACGATCAGTTGCGGACGAGCCTTGCGGGCAGCCGCCAGCGCAGCATCCAGCGTCAAGGTGTCCGGCTCGCCCGGAATGGCGTCGAATACCGAAAATCGGCCGGGCAACTGCAGACGGTCGGCGAAACCAGCCGTGATCGGCGTCGCAATGACCAGGGTCGAGGCGACGTCGCCGGCCCAGACGCCAACCTGGCTGATCGTGCCGGCCCCGACGGCGAGGCGCAGGGGCTGGTGGAGTGTGATGGGTGCAATGGCCATGACGCTTTCCTTATCGGACCCCCGCCACGAGCTTGCGCGCGTAGGCGATGGCAGAATTCATATTGCCGTGATTGGCGATCCCCTTGCCGGCGATATCGAATGCGGTGCCGTGATCGACGGAGGTGCGGTCGATCGGCAGATCGACCGAAACGTTGACGGCCGTGTCGAAGGCGACAAGCTTGATCGGGATATGGCCCTGATCGTGATACTGCGCGACGACCAGATCGAAGGCGCCCGAATAGGCTCGATGGAAAACCGTATCGGCGGAAATCGGACCGTGAACCTCGATGCCTTCGGCGCGGGCGGCCGCCACGGCCGGCGCGATCTGATCGTCGTCCTCCGTGCCGAAGAGGCCATTTTCGCCGCAATGGGGATTGATGCCGGCCACCGCAATGCGCGGACGTTCATAACCAATGCGCTTCAGATGCGCGTCACCGGCGCGGATCGTCGCCAGAACCCGTTCCGTCGTGGCGCGCCGGATAGCCTCCTGCAGGGAGACATGCGTGGAGACATGGATCACCTTCAGGCGGTCGGAGGCCAGCAGCATGTATGCCGCTGCCGAACCGGTGAGGCTGCGCAGCATGCCCGTATGGCCATCGTAGTGATGACCCGCAAGGTTGAGCGCTTCCTTGTTGATCGGCGCGGTGACGATGCAGCCGATCGAGCCGGCCTCGGCATCGCGTACGGCGCGCTCGATGAAGCGGAACGCCGCATCGCCGGCGACCGCCGAAAACTGCCCCCAGGGCAGAGGCGCTCCCTCCACCGGAAGATCGACCACGTAAGGCGTGAGGTCGAGCGTGACCCCGACCGCGTCGCGGGCCGCCTCCAGCGTCGCAAGATTGCCGTAGACCCGCGTTGCGGAGCGATCGGCGTCCGACATCTCGGCCAGCGCCTTGACTGTTACTTCCGGACCGACGCCACAGGGGTCTCCCATGGTTATACCAATGATATTGCTCATCAAATTCTCCCGTCAGTCGCGTCTGCCCAGCCCGAAGCCAGGCTCACGTATTTGATTGCCCGCCTGTGATAGGTATAGGCGATGTGCAGGGTCCCGTCCGGCGCGTCCAGCAGCCACGGATAGGACATTTCCTTGTTCCGGCCATCGGTGGAATCGTTGGACAGGCAGGTGCCCGGCCCGTCTTCGATCAGAATACGGACTGGGAAGCTTAGCCCGCCATCATTCGAAATACAGACACAGACCGGCGCGCGCGGCACGCCCCAGACGGGCACGCAGCCGCCCGTAGGATCGGCATCCGGTCTTTCGTCACTCTCGCCGAGTTCATCGTAAAGCGAAGCACGGCGATCGCCGGACTGAGCCGCGCTTGTCGGATTGCAGATCATCGCAAGCCGACCGTCCTTCAACCGGATAACCGCAATCGAGGAATTGTTGTTCGGCACATCCGTTGCCTCGGGCACCGACCAGGATCGGCCGCCATCGGCGCTTTCGCTCCGGTAGACGAAATCCGCCTGCCTCCGGCGGAAAAAAGCCGCATGACCGCCTGCCGGCAAGGCGACGGGACTCATATGGACGCAGCCGGTCGATTGCGGCAATTCTTCGAGGCGCCAGGTTTTCCCGGCATCTGTGGATATCCCGATTGCCGCCGTGTCATGGCTTCCATTCCACTTCTGGCCCGGCCGCTGAACGCAGCGGAAGATCGGCAGAAGCCATGCGCCGTCATCCCGCACCGTCAGCGGAGCTCGGATAAAACATCCTTTCGGCAGGTCGAGATAAGCGCCCGCCTCCGTAGTCAGCCTTGTCGGGTCGCTTTGATCACGCCGGATCTCGGCCATGCGGATACGGCATTCGTCCTGGTTACCGGAAGGCTGCGACGTGTGGAAAAGCCAGAGCCGGCCATCGGGCGCGTTAAGCAGAACCGGGTTCTGCTCGGAATGCGCGTCATCGAAGCTCAGCCTCTGCGGCAGCCCCCAGAGGTCCGAGGACGACATGAGGACGGACGCGAAAATGGATATATCGGACTTACCTTCCAGCGAGCCACCGAACCAGGCGCAGATCAACGCGCCGTCAGCCAGGAGATGCAGGAAGCTTGCATGGTTCTGCACCATGGGGGAAGGCAGGAAGGCTTCGTGCCTGCCGGCGGTCATCCGTACCTTGCCGGTCATTGCTGCCGCTATTTCATCAGGGCTCATAAAGCTCTCCTCTCGGCGCTGAGAATTGCCAGAAACACAAAGTTGTCAAGTTTTATAATATGCATAAGCCGCAGGTTTCAGGTGCAGGTATAATCATAACAATATGGAAAATAACGGTATTTTTACGAATGAATTTTTCTCAAAAAATTACATCGCAAAACAATTTGACAAAGTGCGCAGGACAGAACATGGTTTGGAGGAGAATAGCACAGGAGGAGTAGGCGATCGCGGTGCAGCGAAATATGTGGCCCTGCCGTCGGGGGAAATTTTCGGTCCAAGACCCGAACGCCCCACGATTGAGCCTCTAAATCGCCATCGGTCTTCCTTCACGGGTCGGCTCGCCAATCACCAAATCAGCCGTTCATCCACCGGGCCACGGCAGGTCGATCGGAACGGTGTCTGATCAATTTATATTCACTTGGGAGGTGAACCACATGAAGAAGATGCTGATGACCGCGCTGATCCTTGGATCTGCGCTTGCGCCGGCTTACGCGGGGTCCGGTCCTATCAAGATCGTGCTGCCCGAAGAAGCCGATCTGCTGGAGCCGTGCATGGCGACCCGTTCCAACATCGGTCGTATCATCATGGAGAATGTCAGCGAAACCCTGACCGAGCTCGATGTACGCGGCAAGAAGGGCGTGATGCCGCGCCTTGCCGAAAAATGGGAGCAGACCCAGGACGGCAGCTGGCGGTTCCATCTCCGCCAGGGCGTCAAGTTCTCCAACGGGACGACGTTCGACGCCAAGGACGTGAAGCACAGTTTCGATCGCGTGATGAGCGACAAGAATGCCTGCGAATCTCGCCGCTATTTCGGCGGCATGAAGATCAGCGCCAATGTCGTCGATCCCAACACGATCGATTTCAAGGCCGACCCGGCCCAGCCGATCCTGCCTTTGCTGATGTCATTGGTGACGATCGTCCCGGAAGAAACTCCGCTGGCATTCATTCGCGAGCCGATCGGAACCGGCCCCTATGCGCTGAAGAACTGGACGCCGGGTCAGCAGATCGTGCTGGCCGCCCGCAGCGACTACTGGGGCGCCAAGCCGCAGGTGACCGAGGCGACCTATCTGTTCCGCTCCGATCCGTCCGTGCGTGCGGCGATGGTGAAGGCTGGTGAGGCGGATCTTTCTCCGTCGATCTCGCAGCTGGATGCAACCGATCCGAAGACCGACTTCTCCTATCTCGACAGCGAGACGGTCTATCTGCGTCTCGACCACAACATTCAGCCGCTGAACGACGTGCGCGTTCGCAGGGCGCTCAATCTGGCCATCGATCGTCAGGCATTCATCGGCACGCTGGTGCCGGATGGTGCCGTGCTCGCGACGGCGCTGGTTCCGCCGACCACGCAAGGCTGGAACCCGAACGTCAAGGTGTTTCCCTATGATCCGGCAGGCGCCAAGAAGCTTCTCGCGGAGGCCAAGGCCGCCGGCGTGAAGGTCGATACGCCGATCACGCTGATCGCCCGCACGGCAAACTTCCCGAACGTCACCGAAATCATGGAAGCGGTTCAGTCGCAGCTCCAGGAAGTCGGCTTCAAGGTCGATCTGAAGTTTGTCGAAGTCGCCGAGCACGAGAGCTACTATTCCAAGCCCTTCAAGGAAGGTCGTGGCCCGATCATCGTCGCCGCCATGCACGACAACTCCAAGGGGGATCCGTCCTTCACCATGTTCTTCAAATATGCCTCGCAGGGTACGCAGTCGGGCTTTTCCGACCCAAAGGTCGACGACCTGATCAAGCGCGCCTCGGCGGCAGTCGGCGACGAACGTGCGAAGCTCTGGTCGCAGTTGATCGCCTACCTGCATGACGACGTGGTTGCAGACGGCCTTCTCTTCCACATGGTCGGCTTCTCGCGCGTTTCACCGCGTATCGACTTCAAACCGACCATCGCTACAAATTCGATGCTGCAATTGTCCGAGATCGGCATCAAATAGTCAGCGGAAACCGGCTACCGGATTTCCAATCACGACCCAAAGGCGGCGGGTACCCATCCGCCGCCATAATAGTCGAGGGCGACATGCTCAGTTTCATTCGTAAGCGCTCCGTGGCGAGCTTGATTTCACTGGTCGGGCTGCTTGTGCTGGTGTTCTTCCTGTCCCGCCTGACCGGCGATCCGGCCGCTCTCTTCCTGCCCGTCGAGGCTTCGGCCGAAATGAAGCAGCAGTTCCGCGAGCTTCACGGGTTGAACGACCCGCTGATGGTGCAGTTCGGGCGCTATGTCGGCGACGTGGTAACCGGCGATCTCGGTGAATCGCTCCGCAAGGCACGGCCGGCGCTGGGTGTGGTGACGGAAGCCTTCGTGTGGACGCTCTGGCTCGCCGTGATCACCATGTCGCTCGTCACGGCGGCCGCCATCGTCGTCGGCTCGCTCGCCGCCTTTCGTTCCGGTGGCTTCTTCGACCGGCTCTCCTCGATCATCTCACTCGTTGGCGCCTCCGTCCCGGATTTCTGGCTGGCCATCGTCGCGATCGTCGTCTTCTCCGTTAACCTCGCATGGCTGCCGACCTCCGGCACCGGCTCGATCCTGCACTGGATCCTGCCGATCGCCGTGTTGTTCGTCCGTCCCTTCGGCATCATCGTCCAGGTGGTGCGCGGCTCGATGATCGGCGCGCTATCCTCCGCCTATGTGAAGACGGCCCGCGCAAAAGGCGTCAAGGCCGGCCCGATCATCTTCATCCACGCCCTGCGCAACGCCATGCTGCCGGTCATCACCGTCATCGGGGACCAGGCGGCAAGCCTGTTGAACGGCGCCGTGGTGGTCGAGACGATCTTCGGTTTTCCAGGCGTCGGCAAGCTGATGATCGACTCGATCCTGCAGCGGGATTTCAACGTCGTCCTTGCCGCGATCCTGGTAACCGCGCTGGCGATCTTCCTCATGAACCTGCTGATCGACCTTGCCTATGCGCTTCTCGATCCGCGCATCCGTCATTGAGGAGCGCAACGATGAGTGTTTCCACCTCCGATACGACGATCACCCACGAGCCCCCCTTCCCGGTCCGCATGGCACGGATGCTCTGGGCCGACAAATTCGCGCTCTGCGCGGTAATCTTCCTGCTCATCATCATCGTACTTGCCCTGGTCGGGCCATCCTGGCTCGGTGAGCTCGCCACCAAGCAGAACCTGCGCGGCCGCAACCTCGCGCCGTTCGACTGGAGCCGTGAATGGGTATGGTGGATGGGGGCCGACGCTCTCGGCCGGCCGCTGCTCGCCCGCATCATCGTTGCGACCCAGAATACGATCATGGTCGCAGCCGGCGCGGTGATCCTGTCGTCGGTCACCGGCACGCTGCTCGGCCTCGTCGCCGGCTTTTCCTCGCCCCGCGTCGGGCAGGTGATCATGCGCCTGGCGGACGTGATCATGTCCTTCCCCTCGCTGTTGATCGCGGTGATCGTCCTTTATCTCCTGGGGTCCTCGATCCTGAACCTGGTCGCCGTCCTGTCGATCACCCGCATCCCCGTTTATCTGCGCACCACCCGCGCCGAGGTGCTGGAGATCCGCGAGCGGATGTTCGTGCAGGCGGCGCGGGTGATGGGCGCTTCGCAGAACCGCATCCTGTTCCGTCACATTCTGCCGGTCGTTTTCCCGACGCTCACGACACTGGCGACGCTGGACTTCGCCTATGTCATGCTTGCCGAAAGCGCGTTGTCCTTCCTCGGCATCGGCATCCAGCCGCCCGCGATCACCTGGGGGCTGATGATCTCCCAGGGGCGCCAGTATCTGACCAATGCCTGGTGGCTCTCGTTCTGGCCCGGACTGGCAATCATCATGACGACCTTGTCGCTCAACCTTTTGTCGAACTGGCTGCGCATCGCGCTCGACCCGGTTCAGCGCTGGCGCCTGGAAATGAAAGGCCGAAAGAATGGCTGAGCACCTGCTGGAAGTCCGCAACCTCTCGGTCGAATTCCACACGGCCGCCGGCGTCGTGCATGCCGTGCGAAACATCTCCTATCATCTCGACCGCGGCGAAACGCTGGCGATCCTGGGCGAGAGCGGATCGGGCAAGTCGGTTTCGTCAGCGGCGATCATGAACCTCATCGACATGCCGCCCGGCCGGATCAGTGCCGGGCAGATCCTGCTTGATGGCAAGGACCTGCTGACAATGCCGCCCCAGGCCCGCCGCGAGGCAAACGGCCGGCGGATCGCGATGATCTTTCAGGACCCGCTCAGCCATCTGAACCCGGTCTATACCGTCGGATGGCAGATCCGCGAAGCGATGACGACCCATGGCATGCCGGCCGAACAGGCCAGGAGCGAAGCGGTGCGCCTGTTGACGCGGGTCGGCATTCCCGATCCGGAAGGCGCCATGGGCAAATATCCGCACGAATTTTCCGGCGGCCAGCGTCAGCGCGTGATGATTGCGATGGCGCTTGCGCTGCGCCCCGACCTGCTGATCGCCGATGAGCCGACCACCGCGCTCGACGTGACGGTCCAGGCCGAGGTGCTGGCGCTGTTGAAGGAGCTGCAGCGGGAAACCGGCATGGGCGTGCTGATCATCACCCACGATCTCGGCGTGGTGGCCGAAATTGCCGATCGCGTCGTTGTCATGGAAAAAGGCGAGTTGGTCGAGACCGGCACGGTTCGCGACGTCTACAAGAACCCAAAGCATCCCTATACCAAAAAGCTGATCGGCGCCGCCCCCGGAAAGGGCGAGATGCACATCGCGCAGCTGTCGGGCGAACCGCTGCTCAGCGTCCGGGACATACGCAAACGCTACGGCTCTTTCGATGCGCTGAAGGGCGTCTCGTTCGATCTGAGAGCCGGCGAAACCATGGCGATCGTCGGGGAAAGCGGCTCGGGCAAATCGACGCTTGCCCGCGTTCTCTTGAGGCTGGACGAGCCAGACGCCGGTACGGCTCACTGGAAGGGGCGCGATCTTTTTCAGCTCTCGCCATCGGAACTCTACAAGCTCCGCCGCGACCTTCAGATGGTGTTTCAGGACCCCACCCAGTCGCTCAATCCGCGCATGACGGTGTTCCAGCTCGTATCCGAAGCATGGGCCATCCATCCCGACATTCTGCCAAAGCGCCAATGGCGGGAACGGGTCGCGGAACTGCTGGTGCAGGTCGGCCTTTCGGCCGAGCACATGAGCCGTTACCCGCACCAGTTCTCCGGCGGCCAGCGACAGAGGATTGCAATTGCCCGCGCGCTTGCGCTCGAACCACAGCTGATCGTCTGCGACGAGGCGGTGTCGGCGCTCGACGTGTCGGTGCAGGCCCAGGTCATCGCGCTTCTCGACAAGCTGCGAAGGGACATGGGAATCTCCTTCATCTTCATCGCCCACGACCTGCCCGTCGTTCGTGACTTCGCGGACTACGTCATGGTCATGCAGAAGGGCGAAGTGGTGGAATTGGGAACGGTCCGGGAAATCTTCGAGACGCCCCGGGAAGCCTATACAAAAGCGCTCCTGGCGGCGAGCCTCGATCCGGACCCGGATGTTCAGGCCGAACACCGGGCAGCCCGTCTCAAACGTGCATGACACACCGCCGGACGGCGGATAAGCGGAGTTGATTGAATGACCAGAAATGCCTTTGTCGCACTTGTGACTTGCTTCAACGAAGACGAGACGATCAATTTCGAGGCGACCCGCGCCCAGGTCCGCCGGCAGGTGGCGGCGGGCAACAACATCATGTGCGCCGGCACCAATGGTGATTTCACAGCTCTCACCCACGAAGAGAAGATCCGCCTGACGGAACACGTGGTTGACGAGGTGGCAGGCCGCGCCAAAGTCATCGTCAATGCCGGGATGCCTGCCACCTTCGAAACGGTGCAGCTCGCCAAAGAGTTTGACCGGATCGGCGTCGACGGCATCGCCGTCATCACCCCCTTCTTTATCGCCTGCACCCAGGACGGACTGGTCCGCCACTTCTCGACGGTCGCGGATACGGTCAAGACGCCGGTCTATCTCTATGACATCCCCGCCCGGACCCAGAACCACATCGAGCCGGCGACGGCCGCAAAGCTTGCCGGGCACGGCAATATCGCCGGCATCAAGGATTCCGGCGGCGCTCAGGAAACTCTTGCAGCCTACCTCCAGGTCTCGAAAGAAAACCCAGGATTCGAGGTTTATTCCGGTCCCGACCATCTTGTCCTGTGGTCGCTCCAGAACGGCGCTGCTGGCTGCATATCAGGCCTCGGCAACGCCCTGCCGCACGTGCTCGCCGGCATCGTTGCGGCCTTCAATTCCGGCGACATCGCGGAAGCGGAGCGTCAGCAGGCGATCTATACCGCCTTTCGCACCGAGCTTTATGCGCTGGGCTTTGCGCCCGCCATGGTCAAGCGGTCGCTTTACCTTCAGGACAAGTCGGTTGGCGCGAGCAGGCAGCCTGCCCTGCTTCCAGACGAGTCTCAGGACGAGAAAATAAAAGAAATTCTAAAAAAATACGAGCTGCTGTAGGGTTTTCTGACCTAAGGTGTCGCCAAATTTACGAGGCGCTTCGAGCGCAACCCTATTTGGTGATCACGAACACCGCGTCCGGCGCCCAGCTGATACAGCATTCCTCGCCTTCCTTGATGATCACCACATCGGCGCCGAGCACCCTGACGCGCATGGGGATATCCCCTGCCCGTCCGATCACGAGTGCGTTGTCGCCGTAGTTGACGATCGTCTCGACGATCATGCGGGCGTTCTTGCGGCCCTCGATCGGGTTGCGTGACAGCTTGATATGCTCCGGGCGGATCAGAAGCGTCACCTTCTGGCCATCGGCAAGAGTATCTTCGCCAGCGTATTGGACGGCTCCAAGCGTCGGGTTTTCGGCCGTTCTGTCGGTCCCGCTGGTAATGATTGCCGGGATCAGGTTGCTCTCGCCGATGAAGGCAGCGACGAAGGAGGTCTGCGGGTGATGGTAGATATCCAGGGGTGCTGCGACCTGCTCGATACGTCCCTTCTCGAACACCACGATGCGATCGGACATCGACATGGCCTCCGACTGGTCATGGGTCACGAAAATGGTCGTCACGCCGAGGCTGCGCTGGATGCGCTTGATCTCGATCTGCATCTGCTCACGCAGGTTCTTGTCGAGCGCGCCGAGCGGCTCGTCAAGCAGAAGCAGCGAGGGCTCGAAGACCAGTGCGCGGGCAAGCGCGACCCGCTGCTGCTGGCCGCCGGACAATTCCTTCGGATGGCGATGGCCAAAGCCCTTGAGACCGACGAGCGACAGCATGTCCTCTGCCTGCCTCAGGCCCTGCGAACGGCTGACGCCACGCATCTGCAGCGGGAAATAGACATTCTCCACCGCCGTCTTGTGCGGAAACAAGGCGTAGTTCTGGAACACGATGCCAATATTGCGCTCGTGCGGCGCAAGCTCGGAGATCGACCGGCCACCGACTTGCACCGTGCCGCCGCTCGCCTTTTCGAAACCGGCAATGATCATCAGGGTCGTCGTCTTGCCCGAGCCGCTCGGCCCCAGGAAGGTCACGAACTCCCCCTTGTCGACCGACAGGCTCACATCGTCGAGCGCTGTGAAATGCCCGTAGGTCTTGGTGATGTTGGAGAGTTGCAGATAGTTCGTCATGGGAAGTCCTTGGGGAAGTCCTTGCGAGGATCAATGTGCGCCGGCCGGCCGGCTCGGCTTGGGAGCGCGGCTGCGCAGCGCGCTGGCGAAATAGGGAGCCGCTATGCCGAGCAGCACGACGAAGAACAGCAGCGTCGAGATGACGGCGATCACCGGATCGGCCTCCTGGCGAATGCTGTCAAACATCTTGCGCGGCAGGGTCTCCGCGTCGCGGCCGGAAATGAAGATCGCCACCACCGTCTCGTCGAAGGATTGGATGAAGGCGAAGAGCGAGCTGATGACCAGGCCCGGCCGCAGGATCGGCAGGGTGACGTGCAGGAAGGTCTTTGCCGGACTGGCGCCGAGGCTCTGCGCGGCGCGTTCAAGGTTTCGGTCGAAACCCTTGAGATTGGCCGAAAGGACGAGGAAGGCGATCGGGACCGACAGGCAGGTATGCGCCAGGATGACGCCGAGATGGCTGTGCACCAGCCCGAGATCGCCGAAATAGGAATAGTAGCCGACCGCCATGACGATATGGGGCACTGCCATCGGCATCAGCATCATCAGGTCGGCAAACCCCTTGCCGCGAAACTTGTGGCGCACCAGGGCGAAGGTTGCAGGCACGACCAGGGCCATGGTGAGGATGGTCGTCGCAGTCGCGATCAGGATGCTGTTCCAGGTCGGTATCAGCCAATCCATGCTGGTGAAATAAGCCCGGTAATATCCAAGCCAGTAACCCGGCGGCGGGAATTGCAGCGAGCTCGCGTTCGAAAACGACATCGGCACGACGATGACGAGCGGTGCTGCAATGAAGAGCACGACGATGAAACCGGCCCAGCGCATGAACGTGTTCATGTTCGGTCACCCCCAGAGTTTGTCGAGGCCGAAACGGCGGTGATAAATGGTGAGGATGATGAGTGTCACCACGAGCAGGATCATCGCCATGGCGGAGCCCAGACCGAAGGCGAGGAACTCCTCGATCTGGTGGCCGATCAGACCGGCGACCATCTGCTCGCGCGGGCTGCCGAGCAGAACCGGCGTCACGTAGAAACCGAGGCAGATGACGAAGACCAGGACGGAACCATTGGCGATACCCGGTGCCGTCAGCGGCAGGTAGACATGCCTAAACAGCGACCAGCCCTTGGCGCCCAGGCTTTCCGCCGAGCGGATCAGCGCCGGGTCGATCTTCTTCATCACCGAATAGATGTTCATGATCATGTAGGGCGCCAGGATATGCACCATGGCGAGCGTCGAGGAAAAACGGGTGAAGAGAAGCTGCGGCGGTTTGTCGACGCCGATCATCTGCAGGAAGGCGATCAGCGGACCGTTATTGCCGAGCAGAACCATCCACGAATAGGTACGGACGAGGAAACTGGTCCAGAAGCTCATGGTGACGAGCAGCAAGATCAGCATTGCCGTGCGCGGCTTTGAATGCGCCATCAGATAGGCCAGCGGATAACCGACCAGAAGGCAGCAGAGCGTGACGAAGGCGGCCGTCACGAACGTGTTCAGGAAGACGCGCTGGTAGAGCGCGCCGGTGACGACCTTCTGGTAGTTCGCAAGCGAGACCTTCGGCTCGGTGAAGCTCATGATCGCCACTTCGGCAAGCGGCACGGCGAAGAAGATGAGCATGTAGATGCCGAGCGGCGCCAGCAGCAGCCAGGGCCAGATGTTCGTCTTTTCCGTCAGTTTTGAAAGGCTGATGCCCATTGCCGTTCCCTTTTCATGGCAGGCAGGATCGTTTCGGCATCGCGCGGTCGCTCCGCGCGATGCCGGCTAGCAGGTCAAGTTGATCCAGGAGAGCGGATCAGCTCGCGACCCACTCCTCGAAACGTTCGGCGAGCTCCGCCGGGTCTATGCCCAGATTCGCCATGTCCTGCTCGAAGGTCAGCTTGTAGTTGTCCGGCGAGGTCGGCATGCGCTTGGCATCCGCTGGATCCACGAACTGGTTGGAGGCCGGGTTCAGCGCGCCGTAGTCCGCAGCCTTGGAGAAGCCGGCGAGCGGCTTGGCACTGGTTGCGAACTCGACGAATTTCCTGGCGTTCTCGAGGTTCGGTGTCTTCTTGGCGACAACCCAATAGGCGCGCTCGATCTCGCCCTGGTTCCAGGTCATGGCAACCGGAGCGCCAGCCTTCTCGGCCTCGAAATATCGGCCGTGCCAGATGCCGATCATGTCGATCTCTCCGTCACGCAGGATCTGCGTCGACTGGGCGCCGGCAGTCCACCAGACGCGGATATGCGGCTTGATCCTGTCGAGCGACTTGAAGGCCCGGTCAACATCGAGCGGATAGAGGTCCTTGACCGCGACGCCGTCGGCCAGAAGCGCGATCGGGATGACGCGCGACGCATAACGCTGCAGCGACCGCCCGCCGGGGAATTTCTCGACGTTCCAGAAATCGGCCCAGGTCTTCGGAGTGTCCTTATATTTGTCCTTGCGCCAGGCCATGACGGTGGCGAACGCATGTGACGCGACGCCGTTTTCGAAGAGGCCGCCTTTGTAGGGTTCCTTCAGCTCTTCGATGATGCCGGCCTGGTTGGCGCGCACCAGTTCGCCGCCGCCGAGCGTGGTGACGTCGAATTCGTAGGTGCCGGTCTTCACCTGCTGGGCGAGCTTGGCGAACGAGACCGGGGAAACCGTCTTGACCTGAATGCCGGTTTCTGCGGTGAAGGGATCGATGAGATGCGCCTTTGCCGCAGCCTCCCAGGGACCGCCCCAGGTGTTCACGTAGAGGATCTTTTCCTGCGCGCGAGCGAGATAGGGAGCGGCAAGCGAGGCGGTGACCGCAGCGCCGGCCGTCTTCAGGAAACGGCGGCGGTCAGGCATGAGAAATGTCTTCATTCCAGTCATTGCAGTTCTCCTCTTTATGATTTTCTGAAGGTGGCTTCGTAGAGCCGCAGCCAGTTCTGGTGGGTGATCTTCGCGACCTCTTCTTTCGAGAAGCCCACGGCGCGCAGGCCGTCCGGGATTACCCTGATGTCCTCGACCTTCTGGAACCATTCCGGCGGCGCGGCCTTGAGCGGCTTGCCGGGGGCGCTGGCGCCATAGTCCTCGCCACGGGTCCAGCGCCCCTTGCGCATCCACGCATAATCGGGAGCGGTGAAATTGTGGCTCTTGTCGGTGCCGATCGCGACGGAGTCGATGCCGGCAAGATCCACCGTGCGGGCAACCATCGTGCACCAGGCTTCGATCGAAGCGCAGAAGTCGTCGCCGGTGATGTTGCGATAGGCAGCGCAGCCGATCACGCCGCCGGTATCCTTCAGCGCCCGGATGACGTCGTCCGACTTGTTGCGCTTGTGGAAGAACAGCGACTGGGCGTTGGCATGGGTGACGGCGATCGGCTTTTCGGAAACCTTGATCGCATCGAGCGTCGTGCGGTCGCCGACATGGCTGCAATCGACCAGAATGCCGGCAGCATTCATCTCACGCACCACTTCCTTGCCGAAACGGGCAAGGCCGGAATCTTCGGCCTCGTAGCAGGAGCCACCGAGTTCGTTCTGGTTGTTGTAGGTGAGCTGCACGACGCGCACGCCGAGTTCGGCAAACATCTCGACGAAGCGGATCCGCCCTTCGAAAAGGTTGGCATTCTGGAAACCCATGATGACCGCGACCTTGGCCGCGCTGGAAATGCGCGTGATGTCGCCTGCGGTAAGGGCGATCTCGGCAATGTCGGAGTTTTCGCGCACCAGGTCGCGCCAGCGGCCGATCGAGTCCATCGATTCAACGGTGCCCTCCCAGAAGCCGCAGGTATTGACGACCCCGCCGACATCCCCTGCCCTCAGGGATTCAAAGGCGGCGCGATCGAAATGCCCACATTGCAAACCGTCGATGATCATGATCTCGCGCCCTCTTTTATACGTTCGGAAATGCTGGACGACAGGAAGGAGACATCCGTCTCGTCGTCATTGTCCTTGCGGCCGATGACGGTGCCGTCCTCGTTGACGATCATCGGGCCGGCATGGCGGCGCGAGACGACGCTGTCGGTCGCAAGCGCCTGCTTCGCAAGGTGATAGATGCGCCACCAGAGGTCGCTCTCGATCTCGGCGCCGTTTTCCAGAAGCGACCAGAGAAGAGGATCGTCGTTGCGAACGTCGCCGGTGACAGCTGCCGGAACAGCCTTCAACACATTGCCGAATACGGAGATCGAGAGCCCTGATCGCCCGCCAAAACGCGCGGCAAGCGCAAGTTCCTCGGCATCCGTGGCTCCTGTTATGGTCAGCTCCACCGACCCGAACCGGGTTGTCAGCTCACCGAGAAGATCGATCGCCGTCGGCAGCACGAACCATGCGTGTTCGCCGCAAGCATCGAGCGTCATGCGGTTGCCGGCTTCGGAAGCAATCGCGATACGGGCGGGAGCCGCCGACTTGAAGCTCTCGAACCGCTGCTCGAGCAGTTTGAAACCGCCAAGGCCGAGCTTTTGCGAATACATCGGAATGTCGCCGACTGTCAGGAAGAAGCCTTTGGGCAGGCTGCTCAGCGAAAGGATCCTCTCCGACATCAGCCGCATTTCGCGAGGCATGACGCGCATGGAGGGAGATGAACGCGAGGATGTCATAGAACAGGCTCCGCCGGGTAATACCAAGTGCCGGTATAGCCGGCGCGCAGATCGTCGGGGGTCGGTGCGCCGTGATAGAGCACGCCGCGCAGGTTGCGGTTCAGGAAGTCACGGGTCTTGTCGATGCCGTGGATGCCGACATTCATCAGCCGCACGAGATCGATCGGCACAAAAGCCTCCGCGTTAATGTTGGCGCGGGGCGTGTGATAGTCCCGCCCGCGCAGGCTCTGAATGCGCGCCACCATGTAGCGGTGTTCGGGATGTTTCATCAGGAAACGGGCGGTGCTGAGCGAACCATCGGCGCTGCCGAGATCGGCAAAAAGGGATTGGATGCCGCCGCAGACATCGAGGCCGAGGTCGAGCGCATCGGGAACCTCCTCCCGGGCGCCGCGGCGCGGTTCCTCCGCCGTCTCCGACTTGTACCAGACATATTTATAGGCCTCGGGGCCAGCCATGTCGGTGTCGAGCGCCCACCGATATTCATCCCCGACAAGCGCCATCAGTTGTTCGACCGTCTCGGCCGGTGAGATGCTGAATTCGTCGGGAGCATCGATGGCTGACAACAGCCGGTCGGCTTGTTCCGGCACCAGTTCGATCAGCAACGACAGGAAAGTCTCGAAGGCTTCCGGAATGAGGTGGGCTTCGAATTCGGCGGCAAGCACGTCAAGCGGGAAATCCGTGGCACGGCCAAACACCGTTCCGCTGCGGCGGAATTCTTCGAGTGCTGCCACGACCTTTTCGAGGTCGGACGCCACTTCGGCGCTGGAAGCAAATGTCTCGTAGACCATCCGGTCCTGTTTGCGGAACACGATTGCCTGGCGGAGAAGTCCGAGCAGCCTGGCGATGCGGGGATCCGACCCATCGAGCTTCAGCGCGCGGGCCATCGCAATCGCGGCTTCGCGCGCGGACAGAAGCCCGTCGATCAGGCGCGGATGTTTGTGGACGAAGAAGATAAGGCCGAGCGCCGAACCATTGCCGACGCCGATATAGCGGCGAAGCTGCGGGTCGAGACGCACGGCGGTCTCCGATTTCTTGGCCGCCAGATGCTCGACGAGGTCGCAGGAGAATTCCCGCATCAGGTAGGCGGTCAGCAACTGGGCCTGCAGGACACTACCGAGCGAATGACGGGCACCGAGCGACGGAAAGGAGCGCGTCCCGAACGTGCCGTTGCCGTCGAGGCCGGTATTGCGCATCAGGTAACAGACCTTCGAAAGATCGGCGACGGAGGGCTGACGGCCTTCGGCAAGCGCTTCGAGCGTCTGGTCGAAGACCCGCATCGAGCGGTTCGAGCGGCACCAGATGAGCGTTCCTGCGGTCGCCCGGCCGGTATAGAGCTTGGGGATTTCCCGCCGCGCCGTTTCGATCTCGACTTCGGTCGCCGGCCCTTCGATCAGTGCGCCCATCATGTCCCAGGCCTGGCCGATGATACGGCCGGTACGAGCCGTGCGGCTCGGCGGACGGGAAAAGCCGATGAAGGAGAATTCCTGGTCAGGCGCCTTGATGGAGTAAACGACGGTTCCTTCGGCGTTTCCATCCACGTTGAAAAGGACGTTGGAGATGTCCCAGCGCTCGCGGATCATCTTGTTCATGAAGGCGCGGGTGCCGCTGAGCCGGCTCGGCTGGATTGCCGCCAGCCGTGAGGTCTTCATCACCTCATGGCTCGGGCGCGGTCGGGGCGTTGCCACCTGTTCGGAAGTCGCGGTCATGACCGTCAACGTTCTCCCTGCTGCATTTTCGTGATGGTTCGGGCGGTTTCGAGAAGCGGCTCGCGGAAGCTCTCGAGGTCGAAGCGCATTTCCGGCATGACCAGCGAGATCGTCGACGTGCACTTGCCGTGGAGATCGAAGATCGGCGCGGCGATGGCGACGACGCCGCTATGGGTATAGCCGCTCGACAAGGCGTAACCGTTCGCGCGCGCTTCGCCCAGGAGCTCCTCCGAAGCGAGCGGCTCGCCGCTTTCCGTCAGGCGGGCCAGTGTCAGTTCGTCCGCGAAAGCGGTCAGGATGCGGCCGGATGCGGAACCTTCGAGTGACATGGTCGTGCCGATCTTCTGTTCCGCACGCAGCACGCTTTGGGATTCGACACGCGAGACTATGCAAGGCAGTCCGCGATCGAGCACTGCCAGCGAAGCCGTCTCCTTCACTCGATGGACCAGCATTTCGATGATCGGCTGAACCCGCGTTCCGAGATTCGCCTGCTCCATGGCCGCCGCGGCAAGCCGGCAGGCATGCATCGAAAGCCGGTAGCGCATCTCCTGATCCTGCTCGACCCAGCCGGCTTCGATCAACGTGAGCAGCCGCTGGTAGGCGGTTGGTCGCGACAACGCCATGGCCGACGCGATCTCGGGCAGTTTCATGCCGCGGGCGCTCGATGCCAGCACGTCCAGCACCGCCATGGTCTTCAGGACCGTGGAGAGTGGGCGGACGCCGCCGCTTTCCTCTTGTATTCTATTTGAATATATTGTATCCATGTTGAATATAATCTGGCCGTCATTGATTTATGTCAATCGCGTCGGAGGCGAGTGCGCGCGAAAACGGCACGTTCATCGCTAAGGGGTTCAGGATGTTTGGAATTTTTTGCGTTGAATTCAGTGCGCCACAGGCATCGACACGGTCGAGTGGCGTAAATCCACAGCCGTGACGTGCATCTACGTGCGAAGACGGAAGTCGTGGCTGTCGGTTGGCTGCCACCGTATGTGAGCAAAATATTCGCATTTGCCGGCTTTATTTGCGGTTTTCTTTCAATCGCCGCGTCCTATTTTCTGTCATCTAGTCGCCAGCAAGCACTGCTGAAAGGATGACCTAAATGTTCCGGCTGAAAACCATTATCGCGGCGGCCCTTATTCACGCGGCGGCCCTTACGCCGTCCCTCGCCGGCGAAAATCTCGCTGCCATCAAATCCTCCGGTGTCGTCAAGATCGGCACGGAAGGGACCTACGCGCCATTCACCTTCCATGACGCAAGCGGCAAGCTCGTCGGTTTCGACGTGGAGATCGGGCAAGCCGTTGCCGCGAAAATCGGCGTCAAGGCCGAGTTTTTGGAAGGAAAGTGGGACGGCCTTATCGCCGGCCTCGACGCCAAGCGTTACGATGCCGTCATCAACCAGGTCGGCATCACCGAAGCCCGCAAGCAGAAATACGATTTCTCCGAGCCCTACATCGCCTCCAAGGCAGTGCTGATCGTTCGCCAGGACAATAGCGACATCAAGGGCTTTGCCGATCTCAAGGGCAAGAAATCCGCCCAGTCGCTGACCAGCAACTTCGGGAAGATCGCCCAGCAGTCGGGCGCCGAGCTTGTGGGTACGGACGGTTTCGACCAGTCGATCCAGCTTGTGCTGACACGCCGCGCCGACGCGACGATCAATGACAGCCTCTCCTTCCTGGATTTCAAGAAGCAGAAACCCGACGCGCCGGTAAAGATCGCAGCGCAGCAGGACAATGCCGATTATTCCGGCATCATCATCCGCAAGGGCGAACCGGAACTGCTTGGCGCGATCAACAAGGCCCTGGCGGACATCAAGGCCGACGGCACCTATCAGAAGATCTCGGACAAGTATTTCGGACAGGACGTCTCGAAATAGGCTGCCAGGGCGTTCCTGAATGCATGAATCCAGCGTCCGGCGCCTGCGCCGGACGCCTCATTTTGAGGATCACATCGTGCCGCACTGGCTTCAACTGATGTCGGATTCACTTCCGACCCTCCTATGGGCGGGCATCCGCTTTACGGTTCCGCTGACATTGCTGTCCTTCCTGTTCGGGCTCATCCTCGGCCTGATCACGGCGGTGACGCGGCTCTTCGGCCCGGCACCGCTGGCGCTGATCGCCCGATTTTACGTCTGGGTGATCCGCGGGACGCCGCTTCTTGTGCAGCTTTTCGTGATCTTCTACGGCCTGCCGAGCATCGGCATCCTGCTCGACGCCTTCCCCGCAGCGCTGATCGGCTTCACCCTGAATATCGGCGCCTATAGCTCCGAGATTATCCGCGCCGTCATCTCGTCGGTTCCGAAAGGGCAGTGGGAAGCGGCCTATTCGATCGGGATGTCATGGCGCCAGGCGATGAGCCGCACCATTCTGCCGCAGGCGGCGCGCGTCGCCGTGCCGCCGCTTTCGAACACCTTCATCTCGCTGGTCAAGGATACGTCACTTGCCGCGGCGATCACGGTGCCGGAACTCTTCCAGGCGGCCCAGCGGATCGTCGCGACGACCTACGAACCGCTGATCCTCTATATCGAGGCGGCCTTGATCTATCTGGTCCTGAGCTCGGTGCTGTCGTCCTTGCAGAACAGGCTTGAAAAGCGTTTCGCCCGTTATGGCGGCATGATGGAGTCAAACCGATGATCGAGCTTTCCAACATCGAAAAGCGGTTCGGCGATGCGGTCATCCTGAAGGATATCAGCCTCGGCATCCCCGAAGGAAGCGTCACTGCGCTCATCGGACCCTCGGGCGGCGGCAAGAGCACGCTGCTGCGCTGCATCAACCTCCTGGAGATCCCGACCGCCGGCTCCGTCCGCATCGGCGATGAAAAGCTCGACTTCGAGCCCGGCATGAAGATCGGCTGGAAGTCGATCCAGAAAATCCGCCGCCAGACCGGCATGGTCTTCCAGAACTTCCAGCTCTTTCCGCATCGCACAGCGATCGAGAATGTCATGGAAGGGTTGACGACGGTTCTCAAGTGGCCGCGCGAAAGGGCCCATAACCGCGCCAGCGAACTGCTCACCAAGGTGGGAATGGCGCATAAGACCGATGCCTGGCCGTCAGAACTTTCCGGCGGGCAGCAGCAAAGGGTTGCGATCGCCCGGGCGCTGGCACCTTCGCCCCGGGTCCTTCTCTGCGACGAACCGACCTCGGCTCTCGATCCCGAACTTTCCGCCGAGGTCATCGACGTGCTCGGACGGCTCGCCGCCGAGGGTACGACGATGGTGATGGCGACGCACGATCTGCGCCTCGCCTCGCGGATCGCCAATCACGTGGTTTTCCTCGAGAGCGGAAAAGTGGTCGAGTCCGGCAGAGCGCAAGCGATCTTTGGTGATCCGAGACAGGAGCGCACGAAGAGCTTCATCTCATCGATCAACGCGGCGCAGACGACGCATATCTAAGCGCCGTTCTTCCCGCCGAACGTGGGCGCCGGGCCTGCGCTTCTACACGCCGACGGATGCCGAATCCGGGTGATTTCCGGTGGCCGGGTCACCGAGGTTGTTCAAAGGTAAAGCGCGCGACGGCATTGGTGCTGTTTTTCGCTGGAATGTTCCAAAGTCCCTTTCTTCCGACCGTGACAATGCTAGAGTTCGATCAGCGCTATCGCTCACGTCGACCGGGGGACGAATGAAGGCTTTTATAACAAAGGCCGCGGCGGCGGCGATCGTCGTATTTGCCCGCGCGGTCACGGCGGTTCGCGCCATCTGGCCTGAGGAAGGCCTGCCCACCCGCCCTTGCGTTTATTTCGCCAACCATTCCAGCCACGGTGACTTCGTTCTGGTCTGGACGGTGTTGCCGCCAAGGCTCCGTCGTCAGGCTCGTCCGGTTGCCGGCGCTGAATACTGGCTGAAATCGCGGCTTAACCGTTTTATCGGCCGTGACGTTTTCAATGCGGTTCTGATCGCCAGGGAGCGAGACCAGAGGACTGAGGATCCCGTCACACAAATGGCCGCGGCGATCGACGCCGGTTCGTCGCTGATCCTCTTTCCGGAAGGCACCCGCAACCAGTCCGATGCCCCTCTCCTTCCGTTCAAGAGCGGCATTTTTCATCTGGCGGCGGCACGCCCCGACATAGAATTGGTCCCGGTCTGGATCAACAATCTCAACCGGGTCATGCCAAAGGGTGAGATCGTCCCGATACCGCTGATCTGCACCGTCACCTTCGGCAGCGCCCTGCGCTTGGCACAGGATGAGGCCAAGGACACTTTCCTTGAACGCATGCAGACGGCTCTTCTAGCTCTGTCCCCCAAGCCTGCAGGGAGTGGTGAATGAGTGCCGCGAGTTCCGATCTCTTGACGCTGGTGGCCGGCATATTCGGCGTGCTTATTCTTGCATCGGCCATTGGTTACGTGCTGCAGCAGCGCCTCTCGCCAAACGGTTCGAACGCGGCAATCGAAAACCTCAACGCCCGGATCAAGGCCTGGTGGATCATGGTTATCCTGATCGGCATCGCTTTCGTGGCGGGCCGCATCGGGGTTCTCGTTCTATTCGGTTTTTGCTCTTTTGCCGCGCTCAGGGAATTTGTGACCCTCATCAACACCCGCAGGGCCGACCACTGGGCACTGGCGGCCGCCTTTTTCGTCGTGGTGCCGGTTCAATACTATCTGCTCTGGGCTGAACAATACGGCATCTTCTCGATCTTCATTCCGGTCTATGCGTTCCTGCTGATGCCGATCATATCGGTGCTCAGGGGCGATACGGAGCGTTTCCTGATCCGTATTGCGGAGGTGCAGTGGGCATTGATGATCTGCGTCTTCTGCGCCTCGCACGTCCCGGCGCTGCTGACCTTGAACATACCGGGCTACGACGGCCGCAACGTACTGCTGATCGCCTTCCTGGTGATCGTCGTCCAGTTGAGCGACGTGCTGCAATATGTGTGGGGCAAGCTGTTCGGGCGCACCAAGATCGCACCGAAACTGTCGCCATCCAAGACCGTCGAGGGCTTTGTCGGCGGCGTCATCAGCGCCACTCTGATCGGTGCTGCCCTCTGGTGGATCACCCCGTTCACGCCTGTTCAGGCAGGGCTGCTCGCCTTCATCATCACGCTGATGGGTTTCTTCGGCGGCCTGGTGATGTCGGCGATCAAAAGGGACCGCGGCATCAAGGACTGGGGCAATCTCATCGAAGGTCATGGCGGCCTGATCGACAGGCTGGATTCCGTCGTGTTCTCGGCGCCGATCTTCTTCCATATCGTGCGCTACTGGTGGTCGCTGTGATGCCGGATGCGCTGAAGCGGCTTGCACGCAGCGGGACGGTGCATGTGCTGTTCGCGTTTCTTGCCATGGGCGGCTGGGCTGTCTTTGCCAATCGCGACTATGCAATGCCAAGACCGCTTTATTCCGGTCTGGTGCAGGGCGTGATGTCCGCGTGCCTGACACTTTTCCTGAAATCGGTGATCGACGGACTTTCGAAGCGCTTTGACGGCATGACCCGGTTATGGGCGCCGCCGCTCATTGCCTGCCTCGGCTCGACCGCCGTTCTCGTCGCGATCCATGCGGCGAGCGGCACACCGGAAATCCTCAAGACCGTCGCGGTTCCGCTTCTGGTATCGACGAGCTACGCCGCGATCTACAATTATTCGATCTCCGCAAGACGAGGTGCCGGGACATGACCGAGACAGGCGACAGGCGGCCGCTGGCAAGCCGCAACACCCGCTGGGCAGGCTCGATCGCGCGATGGATGGCATCGAAAACCATCACCCCAAACCAGATATCCCAGGCCAGCATGGTCGCCGCGGCCCTTGCCGGTGGCGCCTTCTATATGGCGGGACAGACGGTCGGTTGGTGCCGCATTGCCTGTCTGCTGCTGGCCGTGCTTTGCTGCCAGGGCCGGCTGCTTTGCAATCTGTTCGACGGCATGGTCGCCGTCGAAGGCGGAAAGGGAGAACCGGACGGCCCGTTCTGGAACGAATTCCCGGACCGCATCGCCGATCTCCTGATCTTCGCGGGCGTTGGATATGGGATCGGCATGCCCGGCCTCGGCTGGGCCGCTGGTGCTTTTGCCGTATTGACGGCTTATGTCAGGGAACTCGGCCGGGCCACCGGCAATCCGAGTGATTTCTCCGGCCCGATGGCCAAGCAACACCGGATGGCAACGATCACCGCAGCAGGATTGATATCCATGCTTGAGCCGTTGTGGGGCGGCTACAATCAGGTCCTGATGATTGGTCTCGGCATCATCGCGCTCGGCGCAGCCCTCACCGCAGTTCGCCGCTCTAGGACCTTGATCCTACACCTCAAAACCCTCTGAAAGGGCCATGGAACAGGCTATGGCGGCGAGCGGCCCAAGTCGCTTTTCTGGGGGTGAGCCGAAGATTTCGGCTGCCCCATATCAAGGACAGGATACCAGTTCAGGTCGTGCTGATCTGCAGGGCCACCGCCGGCCTTGCAAGCCCGGTCTTGCCGTTCGTCCGCTGGTATGGTTTAGCGAAATGCCGCTCGAGCTTTGCGCCCAAGGCAGAGATCGACCAGCAGAGAGCGAAATACACCACAAGAATGGAGCCGTAGACCAGATAGGCCGGGCTTCCTCCGCGCGCGATGGTCGTCTGCTCGATGAGGATCTGCGCCGAGCGCAGCAGTTCGTTGACACCGAGGACCGCGCCGAGAGAGCTCGCCTGGGTGAGGCTGGTGACGAGGCTGACGTAAGGGGGCAGAATGACAGGCATCGCCTGCGGGACTATGACCAAGAACAACCCTTTCCAGCCGCGCAGGCCGGATGACAGGGCAGCTTCCCGCTGGCCACTCGGCACGGACAGCAGACCGGCGCGAATAATATGCGCGCCGTTCGCCCCACCCCAGACCGACACGCTGAGCGCGCTCGACCAGAACGGATTGAACGACAGGCCTGCATGCGGCAGCACGAAATACACCATCAGCACCGTGACCATCAATGGAATGTCGCGAAGGCATTCGACGAGACCGTAGACAGGTCCTCTCAACCAAGCCGATTGGGCGGAAAGACCGGCGGCGAAGATCACCGCGAAGAACGTGCCGCCGGCGATCATGACCGACGAGAGAAACAGGGTATTGAGAAGGCCGTCCAACAGGAAGGACTGGAACTCCAGAAGCAGCATCGTCTACCTCCCGCCGAAAGGTCGGCTGAGACGCCGTTCGACCATGTAGCCGAAGCCAGAAATGGTGAAGACGCAGATCAGATAAATCACGCAAATCGAGGCGAACATCTCGATTGCCCGGAAATCGTAGGCGATCCGGTCGACGGCGACAAAAGTCAGCTCCACCAGGCCGATCGCCTGCAGATATGCGGAATTCTTCACCGTCGCCACGATCGTATTCATCGCCGACGGCAGAGCGGCGCGGGTCGCCAGGGGCAGGATGATGAATATCGAATGTTGCCAGCGCTTGAGGCCAAGCGACGCCGACGCGTCATGCATTCCCCTGCCGACGGCCGCGAGGCCGGCCCGGAAATTTTCGATCTGAAAGGCACTTGCCCAGGCCGTGAGAGCAATGACCCCGGACCAGAAGATGCTGAAGCGCAACCCCAGGCTCGGAAGGCCATAAAAGATGAAGAAGATCTGCACGAGGTAGGGCGTGCCGCGAATGAATTCGACATAGGCCGTGACAGCATATTGCAGGGGCTTGATCCCGCCCGTCCGCAACACCGCGCCCAGCAGGCCGATAAGGCAGGACAGGACGATCGCGAGAAAGCTGACGATCAGCGTCATTTTGAGGCCGGTCATCAGGTCCGGCAGGGCGTCGAGAATATAGGCAAAGTCCATGGCCGTCATCCTGCTCGAAAATACCGGTGAACATGGGGTCCTGGCGGTCGAAACCGTCAGGACCGGGTTCGCTCACTTTACGGCCGGCGGATCCGTTTCGAAGGATTTTACCATTTCCGCCGCGACGACGGGATCCTTGACGAAGGTCGGCACTGTCTTTGAGTAAAATTTCTCGTTCTTCAGCTTCTTGACCACACCATTGACGAAAGCCTTGAGTTCGTCCTCACCCTTGCGGACGCCGACGCCATTGAAGCCGAGATCGACGGGCTCTTCCAGCGTGCGGAATTCCGGATAATTGGCCGCAAGCGTCGCGATCGTGATCGCATCGCCCACATAGCCGTCGGCGCGACCCTGCTGCAGGGCCTGCAGATTGTCGGCATTGGTGTTGAGCTGGACGAATTCCAGGCTCGGAATGCGTTCCTTCAACCACTTCAGCTGCGAGCCGCCCTTGATGATGAGCATCGACTTGCCGTCGAGATCGGCCAGCTTCTGGACCTTGCTGTCCTTCGGTACGATCACCCGGCTGCTGCCCCAGTAGTAGATATCGGAATAATCGATCACCTGTTCGCGCGACGGCGTCTTGCCGAGCGTCGCAATGATCAGGTCGATCTTTCCGCCCGTCAGGGAGGGAATGCGGGCGTCCGTCGCCACGCAACTCAATTCCGCCTTTTCGGCTGCCCCGAAGGCGGCAATGCCGATTTGCTTCGCCATCTCGATCTCGATGCCGGCCGGCTTGCCGTCGGTGCCGGATGCCCCGAATGGAGGAGAGTCGCATTTGACGCCGATGCGGATCACGCCGGCATCCTTGATCGCCTTAGGCACGGTCTGAGCCGAAGCGGGCAGCGGCGCAAACGCAAGGACGGCAAGCGCGCCGAAAGCTACGGCCGTGCGGCGAAGCATGCAGATGGATATGTACATGACAGTCGTTCCCTTTGTTTCATTGTTTTGCCATCGAACGTTTGCCCGTCCGTATGCTTTTTGCCGCAACCGGTCCGGATGCAGAAAATCAGACCCGCTAGTGCAGTATCTGGCTGAGAAATGCCTTTGTCCGGCTTTCCCTCGGATTGCTGAAGAACTCCTCGGGCGGCGCTGTCTCGATGATCCTGCCCGCGTCCATGAACACCACCCTGTCCGCCACCTGCCGCGCGAAACCCATTTCATGTGTGACGCACACCATGGTCATGCCGTCGCTCGCCAGCTGCGCCATCGTGTCCAGCACCTCGCGCACGAGCTCCGGATCGAGAGCCGAGGTCGGTTCGTCGAACAGCATGATCTTCGGGTTCATGCAGAGCGATCGGGCGATCGCCGCGCGCTGCTGTTGTCCGCCGGACAACTGGCTTGGATAGAAATCGGCTTTGTCCGGAATCCGCACCCGCTCCAGATAGGCGCGCGCTACAGCCTCGGCATCCTTTCTCGCAACCCCCTTTACCCAGCGGGGAGCCAGCGTGCAGTTCTCGAGCACGGTGAGATGCGGATAGAGATTGAAGTTCTGAAACACCATGCCGACATCCTGCCGGACGCGGTCGATAACCTTCCTGTTGTCCGTCAGCTCCGTACCGTTGACGACGATGCGGCCCTTCTGGTGCTTTTCCAGGTAATTGATGCAACGGATCATGGTGGACTTGCCGGAACCCGAGGGACCGCAAACGACCACCTTTTCACCACACCTGACGGTAAGGTTGACGTCGTGCAGCACCTGGAGGATGGAGAACCATTTGTCGACGCCGGACAATTCGACGGCAACTTCGAGATCGACCATCTCCGAATTCTTCTCCTTCGCCGTCATCTGCAATCTCCTCCCTGCAGCTCGGCTTACGATGCCAAGGCCTGGCTTTTCCGGGCGAAACGGGCCGGCCGGAAATTCGCAAGCAGAGGGCTCGCCTCCCCCGTCACGATTTCCCGCGCGATGAGCTCACCGGCAATCAGCCCGAGTGTTGCGCCGCTATGGCTGAAGGCGACGAAATAATCCGGAATGCCCTCGAGCGGGCCGATCACCGGTTCCCCGTCACCCGGCACGGGCTTCGGCCCGCAGTGATAGCTTTCCAGTTCAAGCGCGGGGTTACCCTCGAGCACGTTCGAGGCTTCCAGAAGGAGACGACGAAGCGTCTCTTCCTTCACGTCATGGGTTCCGTCGGAGCGGCGATTGAGCTCTTCCTCCGACCATGCGGAATCGCAGACGACCGCGCCATCCGGCGTCGGGCGCAGCGCCACGTTCGGTGTATTGAGGACGGCGCGGACGGCGGGCCTGAAAGGCTTCGATTTGACAAGAAGGGCGATCGGAGTTCCATCGGCAATGGCATGGCCCGCCTGTTTTGCCATGTCAGGCACGACCGCGCCGGTGGCGACGAGAACTGCGTCCGCCTTTACATACGTTCCATTTGTAGTCGAGACCCCGGCTGGCCGACCACCCTTGATGTCGACGCTCGCCTTTCCGGCATGGGCGACGGCCTGGCCGCCAAGCGCCTTGAATTCCTGAAGGAGGATATCGATCAGGGAAGGCAGGTCCACCCAGCCCTCACCGGGATTGAAAATCGCGCCCTGAGGCGAAACCGCAGCCACATTGATACCGGGCGTGACCTTCACCACTTCTGTTGCGGCAAGAAGCTGGCAGTCATAACCGATCGATTGCTCGTGAGCGAAGGTTTCCGCAATCCGGTTCGCCGCATCGTCCGCATCCCATGTCAGGCCACCGTCGAAGCGCAGCCAGGCAGCGCCTTCATTGCGGCTTGCCAGTGTCCGGTAGCGATCGATGCCGGCGACCCGAAGACGGTGATATTCGGCGGAACGGAAACGTGCCGAATTGAGCCATGCCAGCGACCGACCGGACGCGCCGCTGGCGAACGCCCCTTCCGTGACTAGGATGACCTGCGCGCCCAGCCGGGCCAGATGAACCGCCGAGGAAACACCGAAAATACCGCCACCGATGACGGCGATCCGCTGGCGGGAGGAAGAGGTTGTCAACTGCATGTTCCTTCGTCCTGGATTATCGTAGAGGGCTTCGTCCATCCGAGGCGTAAAAGCGCCCGTATTTCCTAATGAGACCGGTATCAATCGTATTTGAGACCGGTCTCACATGTCAATGGTGTGATTTTCTTGACGCCGTTTTTTTCTCAGCCTATGTCACGGAACATGATGAAGAGAACGACGTCAAAGCGGCTTGTCACCATCTCGGACGTTGCGCAGAGCGCAGGTGTATCCAAGGCGACCGCCGCACGCGTTCTCGGCAGCTACGGGACAGCGAGCCCCGTCGTGAAGGAGAAGGTTCGCGAAGCCGCAAGAAAGCTTGGCTATCAGGCCAACGAGCTTGCGCGCAGCATGACGACCGGAAAGTCGAAGACGATCGGGGTCATCGTCGGCGATATCGAAAATCCGTATTTCGGCCAGGCCGTGCGCGGGATCAGCGATGCGGCGCACGCAGCCGGATTCGATGTCATCCTGTCCAATTCCGGCGAGGATGCCGCCAAGGAAAAGGCGGCCGTGCGCGTCTTGCTGGGCAAGCGCGTGGATGGATTGATCGTTACTCCGGCCTCGGTATATGAGACACAGCACCTGCACGAGGTCCAGCGATCCGGTCGACCCCTCGTCCTTCTGGACCGGACCGTTCCGGGTCTTGCAGTCGATGCCGTCGTTACGGACGACCGACAGGCGGCCGAGGCCGCCACACGAGCCCTGATCGAAGCCGGCCATCGCCGCATCGCCTACATCTCAGCCACGGAGTCGGACGACCCGATCTACCGGGGACCGCACCAGATCAATCTGAGTACGGTGATGGAGAGAATAGAAGGCGTTGTCGCGGCGAGCCGGTCTGCCGGTATCGAGCATCCGGAGCGCTACATCCGGCTCGGTGCCAACCGCCGCGGCGAGGGTGACAAGATCATTTCCGAATTGCTTCAGGGCGCCGACAGGCCAACTGCCATACTCGCGTCGGATAACGTGGTGGCGCTTGAAGTGTTCAAGACCCTGCGCAGACTGGGCATGTCCATCCCTCAAGACCTGTCGCTGATCGCTTTCCACGATGCCGATTGGACAAGCGTGACCAGCCCGCCGATTACGGTGATCGCCCAGCCGGTCTACGACCTCGGCTTCGAAAGCGCGCGGATCCTCGTCCGGCGCATTACCGGCATCGGCGATGCGCCACGCTGCCGGGTGCTGGCGACCACACTCATCAAACGACAATCCATAGGAGCTCCGCCGGAGCTCCCGGAGAGCCGCACCGTTCTTCAGAACACTGCCGCGAAAATCGGTTGATTCAGGTTGCTGGAATTGCCGTTGACTTCAATCGTAGGCGGGTTCGAGCGGCGCGGGAATCGAACCGTTGCCGCGTTGGGGGCCACAGCGCGTCGCAGTAGATGAAGATTCCACGCCCAAGCGAGCTGCAGGGCCGAACTCGCCGAACGCTGGCGGTGACAGGCGTCAAACGGCCTCGATGCGAGCCCTGCGCCAGGCCTCGAACCGCTCGAGCGTTTCCGTGTTTGGCGGATAGACGCCAAGTGTCGATTTGCCCGACTCGATCTCCAGCTTCAGGAACTCCTCCTGCTCCTCCATTGCGACGGCCTCGTCAGCGATCTCGTTCACATATTGCCGGGGGATGACGATGACAGCCTCGCTGTCGCCGAAGATGATGTCGTCGGGATAAACCGCAACACCACCGCAGGCGATCGGCTGATTCATGTCGGAAGCATGGTGGGCAACCAGATTGGCCGGAGCCGCCGGCCCCATGCAGTAGGTCGGGAGCCCGAGCTGGGCGATATCGGCCGTATCTCGAACGCCGCCATCCAGCACAAGGCCAGCGCATCCGCGGTAGACAAGGCGCCGGGCCAGCATCGCGCCAATCCCGGCAATCTCCGCCAGCGAGCGGCAATCGAACACAAGGACGTGCCCCTCGGGTATCGTGTCGATCGCCTTGCGCTGCTGATTGGACGGATCGGAACTGTAGGCCGAGCCGTCGATATCCTCCCGGGCGGGAATGTAGCGAACGGTGACGGCCGGGCCGATCATAGGTTTCTCGGCGGCGGCCAGCGGCCGCACACCGCGAACCGCGGTGTTCCTGAGCCCACGTTTCAGCAGCAAGCTGCTCAGGGTCGCCGAATTTGTCCGCAAAAGCTTTACGTAAACCGATGGGTCCAACGCCGTCATGATAACCTCCGTTTGTCCGGCTGCGAGGTCTAGCATAACGGCATGATAGTTCAATAAAGAATTTCCTGCTTCTTATTTGGACATTGGATGAGCGCCATTGATGGCCTTCATCACCATGGCAGCGGCGTCGAGGACCTCGCGCCTGATTGATCGAGCGCGCTCCGGCGTCGCCTCGCCGATGAACGGCACGCTGACGGTGGCGACCAGGCGACTTGCTGAATCGAATATGGGAGCTGCGAAAGCTCGCAGGCCAAGGTTCGATTCCTGGTTGTCCTCCGCACTTCCGCTGCGGCGAATTTCAGCGAGCGCTTCCTTCAACGTCTCAGGATCGGTGATCGTATATGGCGTCCGAGCCTCCAGCCCGCCGGCGCAGTAGACCTCGATCTCGTTGTAGTCGGAATAGGCCAGAGCAAGTTTGCCGGCCGCACCGACATGCTTGCGCGAACGACCGCCGACCTTGATGAACAGGGCGTAGTCCCCGGGACTGGGGGCCGCAAATATCGTCATCATTTCATTGCCTTCGGGCGCCGCCAGCCTGAAAGATTCGTAGATCCTGTCGGCCGCGGCAGCCAGAACAGGCCTCGCAGCCTCGATCAGCGTCACCCTATCCGCACCGGGCGAAATACGCCGCGCAAGCTGCACGAATTTCGGCCCCAGCTCGTAGGAGGCCCCGCCGTTTACCCGAGCCACAAGCCCATGTGCGGTCAGTGAATTGAGGATGCGATAGACGGTCGAACGAGGCACTCCGAGCTGATCGACCAATGCGCCGAGCGAAATTCCGGTCCGCGCATCCGCAACCGCCTCAAGCAGATGCGCCGTCTTTTCCACCACCGGGGACCCATGCTTTGGTTCACTCATGAACTTCAAATTCCATATACGGATTGACTGCCTTGATTTCTTGAGATTGAACGAGCATGTTGGCGTCGCAAGTGTCACATTTGACACTACGCACTTGCAGGAGGAAGTAAAGCCATTTGAGCGCGGGTTGTCCCCGCGGACCCGGATGACTTTGAGGAAGAGATCACCGAGGCGCCGTATGCGGCTCGTTTGGATTTGGAGGAGGGCTTTCATGAAGAAGATCACGGGTATCCATGCGTTGAGCATGGGGCTTGCAATATCGTTGGCGGCAGGCGTCGCAATTCCCGCTCGCGCGGCCCCGGACAAGCTGACGGTCGTGGTGACGGACGAGCCGAAATCGCTCGACCCCTGCGACACGGACCTCTCGGGCAATTCACGCATTCTGCACAACAACATCACCGAAGCGCTCGTCAATCTCAGCCCCAAGGATGGTTCTGTCGTCCCGAGCCTCGCCACCAGCTGGCGGCAGGTCGATAGCCTGACCTGGGAGTTCAAGCTGCGCCAAGGCGTGACCTTCCACGACGGCAAGGCGTTCGATGCGAATGCGGTTATCGCGGCTCTGAAGCGGGCCCAGGATCCGGCGCTCGCCTGCGAAGTGGGACTTGCCACCCTGAAGGGCCTCAAACTCAATGCAGAAGCCGTGAACCCGACGACCCTCCTCATAAGGACGGACGTCGTCGAGCCAATCCTGCCGAACAAGCTGTCCGCCCTGGACATCGGTTCGCCGGCAACCCCGGGTGACACCAAGACGCGCAATCCAGCTGGAACCGGACCTTACAAGCTGGTCGCGTGGACACCCGGCCAGTCCGTCGGTCTGGTGGCCTATGAAGGCTATTGGGGCGACAAGCCGGCAATTCCCAACGCGACGATCATCTGGCGCGCCGAGTCCGCGGTGCGGGCGGCGATGGTCGACACCGGCGAAGCGCAGATCGCCTATGAAATTGCACCCCAGGACGGCACCACCGGACAGGATCACGCCTTCCCAAACGCCGAAACCTCGCTGTTGAGGATCGATGCGCAGATCGCACCCCTCAACGACAAGCGCGTTCGCGAAGCCCTCAACCTCGCGATCGACAGGGATGGCCTCATTGGAACGATCTTCCACAAGGACGCTCAAAAGGCGATGCAGGTCGTGCCACCATCGGTCTTCGGCTTCAATCCGGACATTCCCGTTTGGACCTACGATCCGGAAAAGGCGAAGTCCCTGCTTGCAGCCGCCAAGGCGGATGGCGTGCCGGTCGACAAGGAGATCATCATCTACGGCCGCATCGGCATCTATCCGAACTCCTCCGAAAGCCTGGAGGCCATTCAGGCCATGCTGGCGGATGCCGGTTTCAACGCCCGGCTTGAAATGCTCGAGACAAGCCCGTGGCTGAAGCGGCTGCTGAAACCGTGGAACAAGGATCGCCCGCCCTCGATCCTGCAGACGCAGATCGACAATGCCGAGGGCGATGCCGTGTTCACGCTGCCGAACCGTTTTACCACCGATGGCAACCAGTCGACCATCACCGACGCCGGCCTCGACAAGCTGATTACCGACGGCTCGAAGGCAACCGGCGACGAGCGCAAGAAGCTGTTCCAACAGGCGTTCAGGTACATCGCCGTCGATGCGGTCAACATCGCACCGCTCTTTCACATGGTCACGATCGCCCGTGTCGCCAAGAATGTGAACTATACGCCTGATGTACAGGCCGGCAACGAGATCAAGCTGAAGTCGATCAGCTACCGTTGATCTGCCCGGCCGACGGCTTGTATGTCGCTTGAGGAGAGCGGATGTCCTTCACCTATTTCCTGAAACGCGCGGCCTTCGCGGCGCTCGCGCTTGCGGCACTGATGACATCCGCTTTCTTCCTCGTGCGGTTGACGGGCGATCCCGTCAATCTCTACCTGCCTGTCGACGCTTCGGAGGCGGCGCGCGACGCCATGCGCATCCGTCTTGGGCTCGATCGCTCGCTCATGGCCCAGTTCTTCGATTGGGCCTGGGATATTCTCAGCCTCGATTTCGGAATGTCTCTCTGGCACAATCGCCCGGCCATGGACGTGGTGCTGGAGGCGCTGCCGAACACGCTGGCACTTGGCGCCATCGCCTTGGCTCTGGCCTTCACCGCCGCGATCGTCATGGGATCCATTGCTGCCGTGAATGCCGGCGGCTGGATCGACCGGGGCGTCAATGTCCTGTCGCAGGCAGCCGCAAGCGTGCCGGATTTCTGGCTCGGCCTGATGGGCGTGCTTCTGTTTGCGGTCACCTTCCGCATTCTGCCGACGTCAGGCTTCGGCGGCCCGATTTACTGGGTGCTGCCCGTCGCCTGCCTGTTTGCCCGGCCTTTCGGAACTCTGGTGCAGATCGTCCGCGGCTCGATGATTGAAGCGCTGAATGCGACATTCGTCCGGACGGCGCGGGCCAAGGGCGCGCGTGACGGACGGGTCACCTTCGTGCACGCGCTCCGCAATGCCCTCCTTCCCGCGGTCACGGTGACCGGCGACCTTGCCGCCCAGTTCGCCGGCGGTGGCGGCGTCGTCGAGGTGGTCTTCGGGTTTCCCGGCATCGGCAAACTCCTGATCGACGGCATTCTGAAACGCGACTTCGCGATCGTCCAGGCATCGATCTTTGCCGTCGCGGTCGTGATCTTCGTCATCAACATTCTGGTCGACATGCTCTATGCCTCGATCGATCCGCGCGTGAGGATCGAATGACCGACACATCCGCCGAATTCCTCCCGGCCCGCGAGCGCCGTGGCCCCCGCATCTTCTGGCTCCTGCGTGCGCTCGCGGGTGACCCGATGGCCGTCGCCGCGGCGATCTGGTTGCTGATCGTCGTGCTCGCCATCTTCACCGATTCGCTGTCGCTCCTGGGCGACAACCGCATTTCGCTGAAGGCACGCAACCTGCCGCCGTTCGACTTCGGCCAGTCCTGGACCTTATGGCTGGGTGCCGACGCACTCGGACGGCCGCTCCTCGTTCGCCTCATCCAGGCGGCTTCGACGACGATCGGCATCGCCGTGGTGACCGTGCTGTCAAGCCTGATCGGCGGAACGCTGCTGGGCGTGATCGCCGGGTATTTCGGCGGCATCGTCGGAAACCTCATCATGCGGATCTGCGATATCATCCTCGGTTTCCCGACCCTGCTGGTGGCACTCTTCGGCCTCTACCTGTTCGGTCCGAGCGTCAGCAACCTCGTGATCGTGCTCGCCATCACCCGCATGCCGGCCTATATCCGCGTCGCAAGGGCCGAAACGCTCGAGGTCCGCGAACGACTTTTCGTCGATGCCGCGCGCGTCTTCGGCGGGGGACCGGCCTGGATCCTGCGCACCCACATCCTCCCCAGCGTCGCACCCACCATGCTGACGCTCGCCTCGGTCAATCTCGCCATGGTCATGTTGTTCGAATCCGGGCTGAGCTATCTCGGTCTCGGCATCCAGCCGCCTTCGGTAAGCTGGGGGCTGATGGTCGCCCAGGGCCAGGGCTATCTGTCGTCTGCCTGGTGGCTCGGCTTTTTCCCCGGCCTCGCCGTCATGCTCACCACCATGTCCTTCAACCTTCTCGCCAACTGGTTCCGGATCGTCAACGACCCGTCGCAGCACTGGCGCCTTGTAAGCCGGAGGCGCTGATGGCTCTTCTCGAAGTCGAGGATCTGCAAGTCAGTTTTGATACGGCGTCCGGCCGCATATTCGCACTCAATGGCGTCTCTTTCTCGCTGGAACGCGGTGAAGTCCTGGCCCTTCTTGGCGAAAGCGGCTCAGGCAAGTCCGTGACTGCATCTGCCATCATGGACCTCGTTCCCAATCCTCCGGGCGCGATCGACCGGGGATCGATCCGCTTCGACGGGGCGGAACTGCTGCAGCTTTCGCGCAAAGAGCGGCGGGATCTGTGCGGCAGCCGGATCGCCCTCATCTTCCAGGATGCGCTTGCGGCGCTCAATCCCGTCTATCCCGTCGGCTGGCAGATCGCGGAGATGTACCGCATCCACGGCCGCAACCCCGAAGGCGGCGTCGAGAAGGCCGTGATCGACCTCCTGACCGCAATCGGCATTCCCGATCCTGAACGTCGGGCGCGGCAATATCCGCACGAATTTTCCGGTGGCATGCGCCAGCGCATCATGATCGCCATGGCCGTAGCACTCGAACCGGATGTCATCATCGCCGACGAGCCGACGACGGCGCTCGACGTCACGATCCAGGCGCAGGTGGTTGATCTTCTGGCGACAATCCGCAAACGCAGCGATGCCGGAATGATCTTCATCACCCACGATCTGGGTGTGGTAGCCGAACTCGCGGACCGCGTGGCCGTCATGTATGCCGGCCGGATCGTCGAGACCGCAAATGTCTTCGAACTTTTCGAAGATGCGCGACATCCCTACAGCGTCGGCCTGCTTGCCTCGCAGCCGCGCCTGGATACCGATGACGACGAACTGGTGCCGATCCCCGGTTCGGCGCCCAATCCCGTCGCCCTTCCTTCAGGCTGCGCGTTCAGGACGCGCTGTCCGCGCGCCGAAGGGCTCTGCGCCGAGGTCATCCCTCCCCTTGAAACCGTGGGGCCGGGCCGCCAGGCCGCCTGCCATTTCCCGGTATCACCAGCATGAACCAGCCTCTTCTCAAAGTCGAAAACCTTTCCCGGCACTTTGGCAGCGGCGCGACGCCCGTGCGCGCAGTCGACGACGTCAGCTTCGAGATCGCCCGCGGAGAGACGCTCGGCCTTGTCGGCGAAAGCGGTTGCGGCAAGACTTCCCTGGTCAGGACGCTCCTGAAGCTCGGGCCGGCGACCAGCGGCAGCGCCGTTCTCGATGGCGTGGAAATCACCAAAGCGAGCGGACGGGAGCTGCATGAGTTGCGCCGCAAGATGCAGGTCGTCTTCCAGGACCCCTACCAGTCGCTTAATCCGCGCATGCGGATCGACCGGCTGATCTCCGAACCGTGGGCGCTGCATCCCGGCGCCGTGCCAAAGGCCCGCTGGCGGGAAGAGACGGTCAAGCTGCTTGAATCCGTGGGGTTGCGTGCGGAACATGCGGACCGCTATCCTTCGGAATTTTCAGGCGGCCAGCGGCAGCGGCTTGGAATCGCGCGCGCCCTGACACTCAACCCGACGCTCCTCGTCTGCGACGAACCGGTCTCCGCCCTCGACGTCTCGGTTCAGGCCCAGGTCGTCAATCTGCTCGCCAGGCTGAGGCGCGAGCGCAATCTGGCGATGCTTTTCGTCGCGCACGACCTTGCCGTCGTGCGGCACGTCTCGGATCGAGTGATGGTCATGTATCTCGGCAAGATCATCGAGACCGGGCCGAAGCAATCGATCTTCAGCGCGCCGGCACATCCCTATACGCAGGCCCTGATGTCGGCTGTTCCGACGCCGGACCCAAGGCTTCGCGGACATCGCAAGCGCATCGTGCTGGAAGGCGATCTTCCAAGCCCTGCCAATCCGCCGAGCGGATGCCGATTTCGGACGAGGTGCTGGAAGGCCACTTCGATCTGCGCCGATCAGGAGCCTGGCCTGACGGCAAGAACGACTGCCCCGGGGTTGCTGACCGCCTGCCACCATGCAGATCCCGAAACCACGCGTTGACGATGGCGGCCGACGTTTTCTGGGGCTTTCCGCCTCGGTATCACATGCATGCCGACAAAGTCTGCTTGCGGCCTTGAGGCTCTATCTGGCCGGCTTGACGCCCTGGTCGAAAGAGGCACGCTCTATCCCGTGCCGTTGGAGCTTGTCGTAAAAGGTCTTTCGCGGAATTCCGAGCGCCTCGATCGTACGGCGGACATCGCCTGCGTTGCTGGCCAGCGTCTCACGGAGGATTTCCGCTTCATGCTGGTTGAGACGCTGGGGCAGCGTCAGGGTGGCTGCCTCCAGCGGCACCATCGCCCCGTCGTCCTCCCCTGCAAGCCCGAGGACGAAGCGTTCTGCAAAGTGGGACAGTTCGCGGACGTTTCCCGGCCAATGATGGGTTTCGAGGTGATGACGGGCAGAAGATGACAGAGCGGGCGTTTGACGGTTGAACCGCTTGGCGGCCCGTTCGCAAAAGAATCCGAAGAGGAGGAGGATGTCGTCGCGCCGTTCACGCAACGGCGGAATGGAGATGGTGACGACGTTGAGCCGGTAATAGAGGTCTTCGCGAAATGCGCCGCGTTGCGAGGGATCGCCAAGATCGACCTTGGCGGCCGCCACGACCCTCAGGTCGATCGGCCGCGTCTCGTTGGTGCCGAGCGGTGCCACCTCACGCGCCTCCAGGACGCGCAGCATATGGATCTGCGTGGCGGGCGGCATGCTTTCGATTTCATCGAGGAAGAGGGTGCCGCCACTCGAATATTCGATCCTGCCGACACGTTTTTTCTGCGCGCCGGTAAAGGCGCCGGGCTCGTGGCCGAACAATTCGCTTTCGATGATGGTTTCGGGAAGCGCGCCGCAATTGAGCGCGACGAAACTGCCCTTCGACCGCCGGCTCCATCGATGGATCAGATTGGCAACGACCTCCTTGCCGCTACCGGTCTCTCCGGTCACCAGAACGTCGACGTCCGTATCGGCAATCTGGCGAAGCGTTCTGCGCAGCCGCTCCATGGCCGCGGTCTGACCGATGAGCGGCAGGTCGTCGCGTGCCTGTTCGGCCACATCGCGAAGTGTCCTGTTCTCCAGTATCAGCCGCCGTTTTTCGGCAGCCCGGCGAATGGCCTGCACCAGGCGGTCCGCGGCGAAAGGTTTGGTGATGAAGTCGTAAGCTCCGTCCTGCATCGCCTTGACGGCCATCGGTATATCGCCATGGCCGGTCATCAGGATGACGGGAAGGTCCGGATCGAGCTTGCGGACGCGATCGAAGAGCTGCAGCCCGTCGATCTCGGGCATACGGATGTCGGAAACGACGACGCCCGCGAAACCATCGTTGATCCGGACGAGCGCGTCGGAAGCCTTCGAAAATCGGGAGACCACAAAGCCCGCAAGCTCGATCGTCTGGGCGGTCGCCTTGAGAAGGTCGGCGTCGTCGTCAACCAGAACGACGGGTGTTGGATTGCTCATGATACCGCCTTGCGCAGATAGACAATGAAAGTCGTGCCGGTTTCGCCGCTTTCGACCTCGATGCGACCACCATAGTCAGTGACGATATCCTTCGAGATGACCAGACCGAGGCCGAGGCCCTTTTCCTTGGACGTGTTGAAGGGCGAAAAGAGCGAACTTCTAACCGATGGATCGATACCGGGGCCATTGTCGGAGACCCGGATCACGATCTCGTCCGCCAGTGTCTCCACCGAGACATTGACACTTGCCTCGGTTCTGCCCTCCAGCGCTTCCAAGGCATTCTGGAACAGATTGATCAGCACCTGTTCGAGGCGGACCCGATTGCCGGTGACGGCAAGGCCGGGTGGTGGCAGACCGATCTGGAGTATGTCCAGCCGCCCGGCAAAGCGGCTTCTCAAAAGCACCACCGCGCCTTCGATAGCGCCCCGCAGATCGACGGCTTCGGGCGGCGTTCGTCCCTTGCGTCCGAAGGCCTTGAGTTCTTCGGTGATCATGCCGATCCGCTCGGTCAGGGCGGCGATCTCGCCGAGATTTTCCTCCGCCGAGGCTTTCCGGTTCCGTTGCAGGAAGACACGTGCATTGTCGGCATAGGCGCGGATGGTCGCGACCGGCTGGTTGATTTCATGGGCAACCCCGGCCGCAACCTGACCAAGGATCGCAAGGCGATTTGCCTGCACGAGCTCCTGCTGTACGACCTGCAGTTTCGACTCGGTGCTGCGATGGTCGGCGATCTCTTCCTGCAGGAGGTCCCTCGCACGGCTTAAATCCACGGTCCGTTCCGCGACACGGCGCTCCAGTTCCACGCGCAGGGTTTTCTCCGCGGCGATGCGAATGGTGATCATCTGCCGCCGCCTCAAAAGGAATGCGATCAGTGCCAGGATCGGAACGAGCACCGCAAGTGCAAGCAGCCGCGCCCCGCGGACCGCAGCGGCGACGGATGGCTCGGTCGGCACGAGATATTCAAGCCGCCAAGATGTCGACGGAACCGGCGTCAGAAGGCGAAGATACTCACCTGCGCTTGTTCCGGGCAAAACCGCCGAAACGATCGATGCGTCCTCCGAAAGCAATTCCTGCCGCACGATCGGAAGAGGCGCCAATGGCGCGTTGCCGAATTGCAGGCTTTGGCGGATGGCGCCAAGCCGTTCCACAGGCAGCGGCGCGGCGGTCATGAAGCGCCAGGACGGAATGCTGGTGATCAAGACGACACCATCGGCGTCGGTGACATAGACGGGACGGTTGGCGTCGTGCCAATCGCCTTCCAGCTGGTCGAATTCCATCTTCACCACAACGACGCCGAGCGCACCGGCCTGATTTTCGGCCCGCCGCGAGATGTACAGTCCAGGGCGCTTGCTGACGCTGCCCAGGGCGAAATGCTCTGCCGTTCCGTTCTCCATCGCCCGTTGGAAATATTCCCGGAAGGAATAGTCGTTGCCGATGAAGCTTAAGGGTTCGCGCCAGTTGCTGGATGCGACCGCAATGCCATCCCTGCCGGTGACGTAGAGAACGGAGGCATGGGTGCGGGCCACCAGCCCTTCCAATTTTCGGTCCAGGGCGCCGACGCTCTGTACGTTTCTCGACGCCAGCGCGCCGACCACCTGTTGATCCTCGGCCAGAAGCAGGGGAAGCGCTCGCGGTCTTTCCAGCACCGCACGCAGCAGCGCAACCTTGAGATTGGCATCGGCGCGGCCCTGGTCGAGGAGCGCTCCGATTGCGGAACTGCGGCCGTAGAGACCGGCGGCATAAAGAGCGGATATCAGGATCGCGGCAGCTGCGAAGGCAAAGGCAGGCCATGGTGTCCACCCGAAGGCGGGATCCCTGACCGATTTCTCTCGACGGCGCTGCTCAAGCATCACCGGATGTGTGCATAAATCCGCATAAAAAGCAAAGACCAATGGCGGAAATCCGCACGGCAGGCTTCAGGAACCACTTCCGTCGTTCAGTCTTAACATGGAAAATCAATGGGTTAGGCGTCAGCCACCTCTCTGGCACGCATGTTGCTCCAGCAAAACCAGCAGCACACCTGCAGCAACAGTAACGCCGCCGCCCCGGGAGGCCAATTGGTTGGGGCGCCATGGAGGACATGATGAACGCAACGATCTCCGATGTGCCAACGCACGACAAACTTCCTTTCTACCGCCACCTTTATTTTCAGGTTCTCGTGGCAATTGCCGCCGGCATCCTGCTCGGTCATTTCTACCCGGATGTCGGCGCGTCGCTGAAGCCGCTCGGCGATGCCTTCATCAAGCTGGTGAAGATGATTATCGCGCCGGTGATCTTCCTGACGGTGGCAACCGGTATCGCCGGCATGGCCGACCTGCAGAAGGTCGGGCGTGTCGCGGGCAAGGCGATGATCTACTTTTTGGCCTTTTCGACGCTTGCGCTCGCCGTTGGCCTCCTCGTCTCGAATGTCGTCCAGCCCGGCGCCGGCATGCACATAGATCCGGCCACGCTCGACGCCAAGGCAGTGGCGACCTATACGGCGAAGGCCCATGACGCCACGATCACCGGCTTTCTGATGAACATCATCCCGGACACGATCGTCGGCGCCTTCGCACAGGGCGATATCCTGCAGGTGCTGTTCTTCTCGGTTCTGTTCGGCATCGCACTTGGCATGGTCGGCGACCGCGGCCGTCCTGTTCTCGATTTCCTGCAGGCATTGACCGCGCCGATCTTCCGTCTCGTGACCATCCTGATGAAGGCGGCCCCGATCGGCGCTTTCGGCGCCATGGCTTTTACCATCGGCAAATACGGCATCGGTTCGATTGCCAATCTTGCCATGCTGATCGGCACTTTCTATCTCACCTCGCTCCTGTTCGTTCTGGTCGTCCTTGGTGCCGTCGCCCGATACAACGGCTTCTCGATCATCTCGCTTATCCGCTACATCAAGGAAGAACTGCTGCTTGTGCTTGGCACTTCCTCGTCAGAAGCGGCATTGCCCGGCCTGATGGCCAAGATGGAACGCGCCGGCTGCACGCGCTCGGTGGTTGGGCTGGTTATTCCGACCGGCTATTCCTTCAATCTCGACGGCACCAACATCTATATGACGCTTGCCGCGCTCTTCATCGCCCAGGCGACCGACACGCCGATCACACTCGGCGACCAGGTCCTGCTGCTGCTGGTCGCGATGCTGAGCTCGAAAGGAGCTGCAGGCATTACCGGCGCCGGCTTCATCACCCTGGCGGCGACCCTTTCGGTCGTTCCCTCCGTGCCTGTCGCCGGCATGGCGCTGATCCTCGGCATTGATCGTTTCATGTCGGAATGCCGGGCGCTCACCAACCTGATCGGCAATGCGGTCGCGACCGTCGTTGTCGCGCGCTGGGAAAACGAGCTGGACCGGACACAGTTTGCAGCCGCCATGGCAGGCGGCGCCGACGCCGAAAACGCGGTATTGATACCGTCGGGCCAGCCTGCCGAATAATCGCCTGTTTCTATCGCAGCCGAAGAAAGGTCGCTGGCCAGCCGGCGGCCTTTCCCGTTTCCGTAGAACACACGTGTGTCTCGGGATAAGCGCGGCTCTATTCTTCAGGCACGCCTTCGAGCAGACCGTCATACACCTCGATGAGTGCATTGGTGATGGCCTGCCCCAGCGCGTTGCCGGCGACGCGTAGCTCGTCCTCCGTGCCGCTCCGCGAAGCGTTGGCCAGGTCGAAACCCTGTTCGCTGACGATCTGCTTGGCCACTTCGATGGCCCAGAGCCCGAAGTCGCCGCGATTGTCTATCTTGATCGAGTCATCCATCGCGATCTGCCTGTTGCTGAACCTGGCTTCTATATCGCCTCGGCAATGATGGCCAGCATCTATCCGCATAGTATTCAAGCGGCCCGAAAGAAACGGCCCAAGGATTATCAGCTGGTTGGATATTCTGGACAGCCGGCCAAATCGCCGCGTTTCCGCAGTTCATCAATGAAAGGGTCAAATATGAGAAGGCACCGACGCTGCAGTGCAGGCGTTTCCGTTCATTGAAGGCTAGAGCGACAGTCGAACGCCATCGATGCGCAGGGTCACGAGCAACCCTTCCATAGACCATACGTGCTCGAGGGCGCCGCCAAGATGGCCAGCCAGCGTGCGGCGGAGAAGCTTACTCCCATATCCGCCAGGCCCCTCAGGCGCGCTGACTTCAGGCCCCCCTCTCTCCGTCCAGCGAATTTCGACGTCATCCCCAACCATCGTACCCGAGACATCGAGCGTGCCTTCCGACACCGATAGCGCGCCATACTTCAAGGCGTTGGTTGCCAGTTCGTGGACGACGAGCGCCAGACCCGTCGCAGCCGCCTGGCCGACGCCGAGACGCGGAACGGCTACTCTGATTCTTCCGGCAAAAGCTCCATCGTCGTCATAGGGAGCGAGCAAAACGGTAAAGATGTCCCCGAGAAGCGCGGCATCGCCCTGGCCGCTCGGTAACGGCCGAACAAGATCGTGCGCCCGGCCGAGTGCGGTCAGCCGGTTGGTCAGCTGCTTCGTCATGTCTTCGATGGATGCAGAGGATCGTGAGGTAATCAGAGTGAGGCCCGACGCGATGGCAAGCAGGTTCTTGACCCGGTGGCTCATTTCGCCCGCAAGGAGTTCATGGCTTTCTTCGGCCTGCTTGCGCCCCGTGACGTCCAGAAAAATACCCGTCATCGCCCGGTTCTTGATGCCCGCATCACTGCCTTGTCCCCGCGCCGATACCCATCGCACGTCCGATCCCACGAGGATGCGGAAGTCGATCTCGTAAGGGCCGATCACAGCGCGTGTCGCGACAAAGGCTGCCCTCACCCGGTCCCTGTCGGCCGGATGTATTTTCTCGGACAGGTGCTCGAAGGTCAGGGCAACATCGTGCGTGACGTTCCAGAGAGTAAAGCCGTGACCGTCCATAACGAAGCGGTCAGTATCCACGTTCCAGGACCACAGGGCCACGCCCGCCGCATGGATTGCGCTGCGCAATTGCTCCAATCCCCATTCGGGATGTTCGGCGGGGCGACTCTCGGTCACGGCGTTGCTCACACCTGTCTCTGTTTCGCGCGCTTCGCGAGCGCGATGGCGAGCGCTGCATTTCGATCGCGCTCCTCCCTGGCAAGGCGGGCTTCGCGAAGACGCAGGGTCTTCGCCTCCCGTACCTGCGCGACATAATCCAGCTCTTCGACCGCGTGGTCGCGCGCGAAGAACTGCGATTGAACCTGGTCAAAGGCCATTTCGGCCTGCTGCCGGGTCTTGCTGTGCGTCATGACGGCTCCTGTTTGCAAACTATGCAGGATCGAAAACAAAAAGGCCGGACATGATGCCCGGCCCTTAAAAAATCAGCTTCCAGCGGTGCCAGTACATCCGTGGTCAAAGCGGAAGCCGCTTTTGGTTAGGCAGCCTGCAGGTTGCAAGCCGACATCTTGCCGGACTTTGCGTCGCGTTCGAGTTCGTAGCCGATCTTCTGGCCCTCGACGATTTCCCGCATTCCGGCGCGCTCGACGGCAGAAATGTGTACGAACGCATCAGCGCCGCCGTTGTCAGGCTGAATGAAGCCGAAGCCCTTGGTGGAATTGAACCATTTAACTGTGCCTGTGGTCATGATGATGAACCCTTTCAAAGCAAGATTGAGTGACCCCAGAGCCAAAGCCCTGCGGATAGTGATAGCGATTGATTTTGAAAGGGAAGTTCGTCAGGCGCGGTGCCAATCGCGCGGAAACCAAAGTTCAGCAAGCAAAAGATCGATAAACCGTAAATAGAGGCTATCTGCCCGTGAGTCAACTTTTAGTTTGGACGTCTCGGTGAATTTGCGTCCCGGCACAGCAAAAGGGCTCTCACAGGTGGACCTCAGCCCGCTCGGCTGGGCGCAGAACTGCCGCAGCAACGGACTGCTCTGTGGTTGGCCTGTCCATACTCCTTGCCTGCTGGCGCAGGACCGCCATATAAGGCGCGATGACGTCTGATTCAAAGATATTTGTCGGCCTACGGTCGATCCGCAAAAAACCGGCTCCGCACCACGAACCCAACCATCCGAAATGCCAGTGGGACGGATGCGAAAAGGGTGGCACTCATCGCGCTCCTGTCGGGCGGGATGCCGAAGGGCTTTATCTGCTGTTCTGTCCTGAGCATGTAAAGGAATATGGCAAAGGTTATAACTTTGCGCCAAACCTCTCCGACCCGTTGATCGCGCGCTATCAGAGGGAAGCGGCAAGCGGCAGCCGCCCGACCTGGGGCACCGGTATCAAAAAAGCCTCGGAGATGCCGCTCCCCTCCATGGCCCGCTCCGGTTCCGCAAAGGCGACGAACGCACGCAAAAGCGCTGCACAACGCCAGGCCGCAAACGTGGATCTTCAGCGACGCAAGCTCAAGGTACTGGAAGCCAAGGCTTTCGAGACGCTTGGCCTTTCACCGGATGCAACGCCGGAGGAGATCAGAAGCCGCTACAAGCAAAGGCTCAAGATGCATCATCCGGACGCGAACCATGGAGAGCGCAACTCGGAGGATCAGCTTCAGGCGTCGATCGACGCCCATAAGATCCTCAAGCTCAACGGCTTTTGCTAAATACGCGGCGGCGACCCGCTGGCGGTTTCGATGTCGGCCGCCCGTCCCCTGGCGAAGAGAGCCAGCGTCGCCGCCGATGCCGGATCACCACCAAGGCACGAATGGCGCTAGCACTCCTGGCATAAGAGTGCTAAGGATATCCGATCGGGAACCCGCCATTGGGCTGCGCTCTCGCTAAGGAACCCAAAATGAACAATACCAATTTTCGGCCGTTGCACGACCGTGTCGTCGTGCGCCGTATCGAGGCTGAAGCCAAGACCAAGGGCGGCATCATCATTCCCGACACCGCCAAGGAAAAACCGCAGGAAGGCGAGATCGTCGCCGTCGGCACCGGCACCCGCGACGAGAGCGGCAAGATCGTTCCCCTCGATGTCAAGGCAGGCGATCGCATCCTGTTCGGCAAGTGGTCCGGCACCGAGATCAAGTTCAATGGCGAAGACCTGTTGATCATGAAGGAAGCAGACGTCATGGGCGTCATCGCCTGATCTTCGGCCGCTTCCTTATTTCCTTTTGACGAAGACCATGGGGCCAACGGCCCGGGAGTTTTTCCATGTCTGCCAAACAGATCAAATTCGGCCGTGATGCACGCGAGAAGCTGCTGCGCGGCGTCGATATTCTCGCCGACGCAGTGAAGGTGACGCTCGGTCCGAAGGGCCGCAACGTCGTGATCGACAAATCCTACGGCGCACCGCGGATCACCAAGGACGGCGTTACCGTCGCCAAGGAGATCGAACTTGACGACAAGTTCGAGAACATGGGTGCCCAGATGGTCCGCGAAGTTGCTTCGAAGACCAACGACATCGCCGGCGACGGCACCACGACCGCGACCGTTCTTGCCCAGGCGATCGTTCGCGAAGGCGGCAAGGCCGTTGCAGCCGGCATGAACCCGATGGACCTGAAGCGCGGCATCGACCTCGCCGTTACCGCCGTCGTGAAGGACCTGCTTGCCAAGGCCAAGAAGATCAACACCTCGGAAGAGATTGCCCAGGTCGGCACCATCTCGGCCAATGGCGAGAAGGAAATAGGCCAGTATATCGCCGACGCGATGCAGAAGGTCGGCAACGAAGGCGTGATTACCGTCGAAGAAGCCAAGACCGCCGAAACCGAACTCGAAGTCGTCGAAGGCATGCAGTTCGACCGCGGCTACCTGTCGCCCTACTTCGTCACCAATGCCGAAAAGATGGTGGCTGAGCTGGAAGATGCCTACGTGCTGCTGCACGAAAAGAAGCTCTCCAACCTGCAGGCCATGCTTCCTATCCTGGAAGCCGTCGTCCAGAGCGGCAAGCCGTTGCTGATCATTTCCGAGGACGTCGAAGGCGAAGCCCTTGCGACGCTCGTCGTCAACAAGCTGCGTGGCGGCCTCAAGATCGCTGCCGTCAAGGCTCCGGGCTTCGGCGACCGCCGCAAGGCCATGCTGGAGGATCTTGCGATCCTGACCGGCGGCACCGTGATCTCCGAAGACCTCGGCATCAAGCTCGAGAACGTCACGCTCGAGATGCTCGGCCGCGCCAAGAAAGTCTCGATTACCAAGGAGAACACCACCGTCGTCGATGGTGCAGGCACCAAGGCGGATATTGACGGGCGCATCGCCCAGATCAAGGCTCAGATCGAGGAAACCACTTCCGACTACGACCGTGAGAAGCTGCAGGAACGTCTGGCCAAGCTCGCTGGCGGCGTTGCCGTGATCCGCGTCGGCGGCTCGACGGAAATCGAAGTCAAGGAAAAGAAGGACCGCATCGACGACGCCCTCAATGCAACGCGTGCAGCGGTCGAAGAAGGAATCGTGCCTGGCGGCGGCACGGCCCTGCTTCGCGCCTCGATCGTTCTCGACATCAAGGGCGAGAATGACGATCAGAATGCCGGGATCAGCATCATCCGCAAGGCCTTGCAGTCCCTGGTTCGCCAGATTGCCGAGAATGCCGGTGGCGAAGGCTCGATCGTGGTCGGCAAGATCCTGGAAAGCGATACCGACAACTTCGGTTATAACGCCCAGACCGGCGAATTTGGCGACATGATCACCATGGGCATCGTCGATCCGGTCAAGGTCGTTCGCACGGCCCTGCAGAACGCGGCTTCGGTTGCCGGCCTGCTGGTGACGACGGAAGCCATGATTGCCGACCTGCCCAAGAAGGATGCTGCTGGCGGCATGCCTGACATGGGCGGCATGGGCGGCATGATGTAAACGGGTTCCCATCGGGAACTCGATCACGTCTTCTGCTATGAAGGGCTCCGATCGATCGGGGCCCTTCGTTCGTATAGGCAGAAAAATATCGATGGGCCGCCCTGGTGGCGGCGGACGCGGCCTGGGCCGCAGTATCTGCCAGCCGCTCAGGCTGCAGCATAAGATGAGGGTCAAATGGTTGTATTGAACAGGCCGCGCAGTTCCGAACCCTATCCGGACAGGGATATCGGTTGCCAGGAAGCCCTTGAGCAAGTCTTTCTTCAGCTTGCAAAGGGACTGACGCCGGACGATATCGTGGCGACGGCTGGCGGCAATCTGCCGCCAGTGTTGGCCGGCCTTGCAAAACGCGCCGAAAACGTCGGCTGGAACCTGGAGGAAGCGGAAACCGCCATCAGCGAACTGGCACAGAACCTGCTGGATGACATGTCGCAGATGTAGGTTTTTGGCGATTCAGGACCGATCCGTATCCCTACGCCTCGGGGGATCGACCGGTGAACCACCTGAGACGCGGTGAATAGTCTGCATCCGATCGCCAGGGGCGGGACAGAAATGTCAGCGAACTCTACGCGGAATTCAATGCGAAAGCGTCACGCGCCATCAAGCAGGCATCGTCTCCCGGAAGGCATTCGCGACAAACGTCAGGCCTGATCTCGTAGACCATGCAGGATGTGCCGACGCCGACCTGCCCTGACAATGCAGAACAACGGGATCCTTCACAACGCATTCCTCCTTCATCCGCAGCGACGAAACGTGCCGGCAACAGATCGAGGGCGGCTTCGCTTTCCATGGAAAATCGTGGCCAATCGGCGGAAAACGAACAGCACGCACCGCATGACTGGCAATCAAAATCGTTCGATAAGGTCATCACCGTCTCATATCACGGCGCCGACCGAAACTCCACAAAGGTGCGCCACACGTGATGATACCTGACCACGATCCGGCAAACCCGGCGGTCGGTGTCGCATAGTCACAAAAAGGTCGTGAGATTGCGGGTATCACAGCGCAAGGCATGCCCCGAAGGGCGCCGCATGATCATGGTAATCCAGGAGGCTGCATGAGCGTCGCCGCATCTTTTCTCTATCGCGACGGCCGGCGAGTCGAGGCCGTGCCGTTCGACGAGGCGGCGATCCCGGCAATGGACAACGAATTCGTGTGGATCGGCCTGCACAAGCCCACCCGCGACGACCTTTTGATGCTGCAAAGCCGTTTTGGCCTGCACGAACTCTCGATCGCCGACGCGCTCAGTCCGCTGCAGATGCCGAAGCTCAGCGTCTATGACGATCAGTTGTTCGTCATCGCGAAGACGGCGCAGCTGGAAGCCGACCATATCACCTATGGGGAAACAGCGATTTTCGTCGGCAAGCGCTATATCATAACGGTCCGCAATGGCTCGGAGCGCGGACATCAAGAGCTGCGCGGCAGGCTGGAAACATCGCCGCAGACGCTATGCCATGGCACCGACTATATCCTGCACGCCATTCTCGATTTCATTATCGACGGCTATCTTCCCATTGTGCGCACGATCGAGGATTCCGTGCTCGACATGGAAAGAAAGATGCTCGATGCGTTTCTGGACCGCAACCAGATCAAGCGCATTTTCAAGCTGCGGCGGGAAATCATCCTGTTTCAGCGGGTGCTGGACGCAATGCTCGACCTTTGCGGAAAGCTCTATCACCTCGATTTGCCGTCGCTTGACAGGGAAGCCAAGCCCTATTTCCGGGACGCACTGCAGCACATGCACCGCGTCGAAACGATGGTCGCAAGCTTGCGCGACGTGATCACGTCGGTTTTCGAGGCGAGCAATCTGCTGGAACAGCAAAGACAAGGCACAATCACGCGGCAACTGGCGGCCTGGGCCGCCATTCTCGCGGTTCCGACGGCGATCGCCGGCATCTACGGCATGAATTTCGACAATATGCCGGAGCTGAAAACCAGCTACGGCTATTTCGTCGTTTTGGCAGTCATCGCCGTCATGTGCATCGCGCTTTTCATCCGGTTCAAGCGCGCTCGCTGGATCTGACGCCTTCACGATGCCGCGCCGTCCACCTATCGATCATTGCTGCCGATGAACCCAGCCTTCATTTCTTCTCGTCCGCCAATGCCTCCTTGCGCCGGCGACGCGGCAGGAGCGATTTGAAATAGCGCCACATCGGCGAGATAACGTAGCCTGCGACCGGGATCGTGATAAAGCCGAGGACGATACCGACGATGCCCGCTCCTGCCGCCTCGACGATCCAGCGCAGCACGGAGGGCAGAACGGGGATCGCATGCGCGGTCACCTCCCCGGCATCATGGATCAGATGTGCAAGGCCAGCGAGACCATAAGCCTCAAGGCCGTGGACGATGATGCCGCCGCCGACCCAGATCATCGCGGCCGTTCCCACGATACCCAGCAATTTCAGGAAATACGGCATGCCGGTGACAAGCCCTCGTCCGATGGCGCGCACGAACGGCCCCACGGGCGGCGCCGTCTGCGCACGCGCCATCATCAGGCCCAGATCGTCGGCCTTCACGATCAACCCCACGCCACCATAGACCATGGCCGTTATGCTCAATCCGACGACCGCAAGGATAAACGCCTGCGTGATGACGCTGCCTGACGGCACCGCGGCGAGCGTAATGGCCATGATTTCGGCCGACAGGATGAAATCCGTCTTGATCGCGCCGGCAACCTTCTCGTCTTCGAGCGACTGGGCGCCGAGACTTGCCGTTTCAAGGGCCGTTTCATGGGTGTGAGCGGCATGCGGAAGCAGCATCTCGTAGATTTTCTCCACACCCTCGTAACAGAGGTAGAACCCACCGATCATCAACAGCGGCGTGATGGCCTGAGGCGCCGCCAGGCTTAGGACGAGCGCGGCGGGAAGCAGGATCAGAAGCTTGTTCTTCAGCGAACCGAGCGCGATCTTGCCGATGATCGGCAATTCGCGTTCCGCCGAAAATCCGGTCACATAGCGGGGCGTGACCGCCGCATCGTCGATGACGACGCCTGCCGCTTTCGCACCGGCCTTGGCCGCCTGTCCGGCGATATCGTCGAGCGATGCGGCAGCCACTTTCGCCAAGGCCGCGACATCGTCAAGAAGGGCGATCAAGCCAACGCTCATTCGAGCCTCCGTGGGTTAAGAGATTGCGCAGCGGCAACGGGTAGCCGTCATCCCTTAACGCGAGGACGTGGCATCTTCTATCGCGAAGATGCCACGTGCAGATCTCGACGGCAATGTCCGTTACTCGGCAGGCATCGGACTGAACCCGCCCTCGTTGCTGACGGGACGAGCCTGTTCGTCGCGCTTGCGCGGCACGCGCGACAGGATGCTTTGCCGGTTCACAGACTTGCGCTCCGCATCGATCCGGTGGATCAGGATCTGCGCCCGTTCGATCGAACCGAGCAGCGCGAGGATGGTGCCGCGTTCCGCAGCGCCGGCATTGGGTCCGAGCGCCAGCGTGCGGGCACGCAGCTCCTCGACTTCGGGAAGGCTGACATGGCCGGCCGGCATATCCGGACGGGCGACGCCGTGATCGGGCATGATTTCCTGCAGGGCAGTCCCCAGCTTGTTCAACGCGACATCGACGATCGCCTGGGCCTGGCTGCTGAACTTTTCACGCCTTACCCGCCGGGCGACCTGATGCATCGATTCCGTCAGGGCCGCGGTAAAATCCGCCTCCTCGATCAGGCTTGCCACGAGATCGAGCTGCTCGTAGGGCAAGTCCTCCTTCATCAGCGAAGCGGTATAATCGCGAATATCGCGGCTGAGGATATCGGTGGCGAGATAGTGTTCGCCCGGATCGGACGGTGCCGACTTGGCGGAACGGGCGATGTCCAGGAACATGGCGCCGGCCTGAAGATGCCGAGCGGTTTCCTTCTGCACTGCCGGAACCGCAAGGGCAAAGTTGCCGGCAAGCTTGCGGTCGAGGAATTTCGGTGTCGAGTAATCCTCCGCATCCTCGGAATCTGTGCGGCCGATCCGCGACAGGATCCGGTCGAACACGCCGACGAAGGGAAACAGCAGCGCCGTGTTGAAGACATTGAAGAACGTTGAATAGAGACCGACGGCCACGGGAACCAGCGGAAACGTTTCCTTGCCCTCGATGACGACGGCGACACCCGGATCGCCACCGAACCATTGCATCGCCCATGCCAGCACATCGATCGAGACGAAGAACAACGGTACGGTGATGCAGACGCCGATAATGTTGAAGGACATATGCGCATAGGCGGCGCGTTTGGCATTCTTCGAAAGATTGAGGGAGGCGATCCACGAGGTGATCGTGGTCCCCAGATCGGCACCCAATGAGAAGGCAACCGCCGTCGTCCAATCGAGGACGCCGGCCGCGCCGAGACCCATGACGATCCCGATCGTCGCGGACGAGGAATGGATCATCGCGGTGACGCCGGCGGCGATCAGCACGCATTTGATCAGGTTATAATAGGAGTCCGCCGTCAACGTCGACAGAACGGCCATGACCTCGGGTATGTTGCGCAGAGGACGAAGGCCACCTGTCATCAGATTGAGGCCATAAAAGATCAGCGCGAAACCCATGCAGGCCAGTGCGATGTTGCGCACCTTCTCGCTCTTGGCAAAACAATAGACCAGCGAGAACGTGCCGGCGAAGATCAGACCGAGGGGACCAAGCGGCAGGGCGATCAGGCCGTTTCCAAGGGTCGTGCCGATGTTGGCACCCATGATGACACTGATGGCCGGCCGCAGGCCGACGACGCCCGCATTCACAAGGCCGACGACCATGACAGTCATGGCCGTGGAGGATTGAATGACGCCGGTGATGACCGTGCCGGCAATTACGCCCTTGATCGGCGTCCCCGCAGCCTTGGCGAGGAACGCCCGCATCTTGTTGACGGAGAGTGCCTGGATGCCGTTCGACATGAACTCGAGACCAAGCATGAAAATGCCTAGGCCGCCGATGACGGGAACCAGGATATCCTTAAAGATATCAATATTCATAACGCCTAACCCCTTTTGACGCCGTGGCGGCACGATGCAATGAGGCCTTTCGCAACCGGCCGGAGCCCGGAGTGAAAAACCTGGCTACGAAAGCACCAGCCTATTGGCTGGCGGCAGTGTCCTTCTTCAGCCAGTACTTGACGATCTGGCTGACCATTTGCGGCGTCACGGGCACGTAGCCCAGCGCCTCGGCGTCCTTGCCACCGTTTTCGAATGCGAGGCGGAAGAAGTCTTGAACCCGCCCGAACCTGTTCGGTCCTATTTTCCTGGAAACGACTGCGAACGTTGCCCCGGCGATCGGATAGGCGCCCTCCGCCGGCTGGTCGGTCAACGACACGGCGAAATCTTTCGCTTCATCCCAGGAGGCCGCGCTGGCGGCGGCCCGCACACCTTCCGGCCCCGGCGTCACGAACTTGCCCGCCTTGTTGCCGATGGCCGCGTAGGGGAGATTTGCCCGTTTCACCTGGCCGAAATCGGCATAAGCGATGGCGCCCTTGGTCGCCTGCACGGCGCGTATGAGATCCTGGGTGCCCTCAACGGAGGCTCCGACGGGCCACTTGATCAGGGTATCCGCACCATGGGTCGCCTTCCATTCCGGGCTGACGGACGACAGATACTCCGTGAAGATAAAGGTGGTACCCGAGCCGTCCTTGCGCGTGACGGCGCTGATCGCCAAGTCGGGAAACGCGATATTGGGGTTTGCGGCCTTGATCGCAGGATCGGCCCAGGACTTGATCTTTCCCAGATAGATGTCGGCGAGAACAGGTCCGGTAAGGTTGATCCCGCTTTTCTCGATCCCGTCGAGATTGACGGCGATAGCCACGCTGCCGAGCACGATCGGGAACTGCTGACGACCATGCTTTGCCAGCTCCTCATGCGAAACAGGCACATCCGACGCAGCAAAGTCGAGTTCCGGCTGGTCGAGGCGCATCAGCCCGGCCAGGGAGCCCACCAGCTCGTAGTCGACGGTCCAGTCCGGCGAACTGAAATCGCCGTCGTCCATGCGCGCCTTCTCGTAGTTCTCGGCCCATCTGGCGATGATTGGCGCAGCAAAGGTCGATCCAGCCCCGCGGATCGGATCGGCCGTGACCACTGTTGGGCAAAGCACCAGAGCGATGGCGATGAGCCCGCAAAGATGGGCGGCGGCCGCACTCAGTCCCCGCATCTGTCGAAAGAAACGTTCCATCGGTTATCCCCCTCATGGCCGTTATCTGCATCCAACCGAATGGCCCGACGGCCGGACATAATTATTCCGCAGCGAGTTGCCCCGCCCCATGCACCATCCGAAAAGATATCCCGGGAATTTAGGTATTTACCTTTGTTAACATCCTGATGACGGCTCACATCCGACGAGCTCGGCCTGGCCGCCAAGCGCCCAACAAAGCCCCTCTACCTAACAACGAAGGCGCGCATGTCTTGAAAGCGGGAAGAATGCGCTATAGGCTCCCGCTCGCGGCAACGGCCGTGCAAAACATCAGGAGCCTTCATGCCTACCGGTACTGTCAAATTTTTCAACGAAGACAAAGGGTTTGGCTTCATCACGCCCGAGAATGGTGGAGCCGATGTGTTTGTGCATGTCTCTGCACTGGAACGAGGCGGATCTTTGAGAGAGGGACAAAAGGTAAGCTATGAGCTAGGCCAGGACCGCAAGACTGGAAAGTCAAAAGCCGAAAACGTCAGCGCCCTTTAATCAGCAATGCGCGTTTAAACTACAAAACGGGGTCGAGCCGAAAAGGCGAAACCAGTGAGATGCCGGCGCATCAAATGACAGCCGCCGGCCTCTCCCACCGTTCGTCGGGATTGCCTTCCCCTCATCTCCGGATCGATTGCGTACGCACCTGTACCTGGCCGGATCGACCTGCGCGTGTAGGGCGACGTTCCTCGCCGACCGCGACGATGATGGGATAGGTATCGGCCAGCCCGGCCAATTCCTCGACGGTTATCGATAGTTTGGGTGTCCAGTTCGGGTAGGTGTCACTGGTCCCTGGCACGTTGGTGGGCTGTTTTTCGTCCGTCACATCGGCCAATCGCACGGCCACGAGCAACGAAGGCGTCTTGGCGATGAAGCGGTGCGCCATGACCGCCAGTGCCGGAATGTCATTCTCGCGTGCCGTCGTTTCGCTCATCGACGCGACTGGGAGTCCGGCCGTCTTGAATGCCCGCAGAACCTGTCGTCGTTCCCGCTTCCGGTCCCTAATCTGCTGGCGGCCAGCATCGCCGGAAACGAGCCCGTGGCTGATGCGCATCTCGACGTCTACCGCCTTCCACCATCCGGCAAATGTCTGGTGATCATGGGTCGACACACAGGCAAGCGCAAGGGACGGATAATCCTCGGGCAGCTTGAACCCACTCTTCGTCTGCTCGTAGGAGATTATCCGATAAGAGAGAATATTCGCCGCTGTCAATTGGGCTTGCAACCCCTTCGGCAGGTTACCGAGGTCCTCTCCGATCACCACGCAACGGTATCTCTCAGACAACGCCGCCAGAGTGGCGATCAACGACCGCTGAGGGTAGCCGACATAGGCTCCCTGGTCGGGTCCGTCCTCCGCGGGCACCAGAAATAGCCGGCGCAGGGCGGCGGCGTGATCGATGCGGACAGCACCGGCATATCGCATGACCGCGGACATCAGCTTTTCGAACGGTGACGGCTCGCCTTCGGCAATCGCCGAGGGATGAAACGCCGCCAGCTGCCAGTCCTGCCCACCGGCGGCCATCGGGTCCGGTGGGCTGCCGATGCTCGCTCCCTGGACATAAATCTGGCGGTTGCTCCAGGTCCCGGAGCCATCGAGCGCTTCGCCAACCGCGACATCGAGGTACAGCCCTATACGCATCCCCAGTTCCTGCGCGTGATCGGCAGCCTCCGAGAGCTGCCGATGCGCCAGCCATTGAAGCCATATGTGAAACGCGACCTCGTCAGCGTGTTCTTCTTCGAAGCGCGACACGGCCTCGCTTTTCGGATCACGGTATTGTTCCGGCCAGCGGTGCCAGCCCGCCTCTCCGCCCGAAACGACCTGGGCCTCGGAAATGGCTTCGAACAGCGCATGAAGGCGGAGATCGTCGCCGCCGTCGCGACGGAACTCCGAGAATTCGCGAGCGGCGGCGCTCTTTTCACTTCGCAAATCCCGCGAACTCCGCCAGATTTTGCGCAGAACATCGAGCTTCATGCGCGCCACCCGTCGGTAATTCACCAAGGGCAGGAGCCGTAATTGCGCGATCTCGTCCTGCACTTGCCGGGACGCGGCAAAACCCTCGACCCCGTCAACGGCGATATAGAGCGGATTGAGGAAACGACGGTTGGAAGGCTCATAGGGGCTGCATCGGTCGGGTGCGGCAAGGAAAGGGGCGTGGAGAGGATTGAGGCCGACAAAGTCGGCCCCCCAGGCCCTTGCCAGACCGACGACCGACCGGAGGTCGGCGAAATCGCCGATCCCCCAGTTCCGTCCCGACCTCAGTTCGTAAAGCTGGCACGACAGCCCCCAGACGCGATCGGTGCGCGCGAAATCCGGGAGGAAGCATTTCGGGAGATGGGAAACGAGCTCACGGGACTGGGTAGCCGGAAGCGCCTTCAATGCCGACAGGATTTTGTGCCGACCGGTCTCCGAGACCGGCACCTCCTCGCCGCTTGGCGAGGGCCGTTTTGCCTCCACCCCGTATTGGTTCGCGAGCTCATCCTGTTCCTTCGGGGCCTTCGATCCGCCTCTTCTCATCGGACTGACTTCCAATGCCATGATCCCTCGATCTGATCCATCGCGTTCCCTTTCTCCCAGCTCTCGTGCAGATCACGAAGCAAGAGCCATGGAACTATCGCGGCGCCCAGGTGTTCCGGCGGGCGAGCGAATAACGGGCTGGCCCGTGCCGCGGAACTGGAAAACGCCGATGGGTGAGTGCTTGAGCATCCTTGATGTTTTATGATTGCGCGGTCATCGGCGGTGGTCCGGCGGGGCTGACCGCCGCCATTTATCTTGCCCGTTTCCATCTCAAGGTGATCGTGCTCGATGATCGGCGCGGACGAGCGGTCACGATCCCGATGACCCGCAACCACGCCGGTTATCCGGACGGGATATCCGGATGGGAGCTGGTCGAACGGATGCGAAGTCAGGCTACGCGCTATGGCGCAGAGTTTCTCTCGACGGAAGTCCTAGCTTTGGAGAAGAGCACAGACGGCTTTGTCGTCTCAAGCAAAAGTCAGGTCATCGAGGCTAAAACGGCTCTTCTGGCAACAGGTGTCATCAATCACAGACCGCCTATGCCCGTTCACATGCACGATGAGGCCCTAGCCAAAGGCTTCATTCGCTATTGCCCTGTTTGCGATGGTTTCGAGGTCACGGATCAGGCCGTCGGAGTTATCGGAACCGGCGAACACGGTTTCAGGGAGGCGCTGTTTCTCCGGAGCTATACCACGGATGTTTCCCTGATCTCGCTTGATGATCGTCATAACCTGTCGGAAAACCAGACGGAGGTCCTGATGCGGCACGGCATCAAGATAGTGACCGGCCCCGTCAAAGCTTTCGCTTTGCACGCCGATTCAATCACCGTCGAAGTCCCGGCCGGAGCGCTGAGCTATTCGGCCGTCTATCCGGCATTGGGCACCGAGGTGCGCTCGGGCCTTGCGAGATCGCTGGGGGCGGACTGTAGCGAAGAAGGGTGTGTTGAGGTGGACCGCCATCAGCGAACCACCGTGAGCGGCCTCTACGCAGCCGGAGACGTCGTGCAGGGCCTGGATCAGATCAGCCATGCCATGGGTCAGGCTTCTGTCGCTGCGACAGCTATCCGGAACGACCTGTCCGTGCAAAATCCCTTATTCCGTTCCTGACCGGCGCAATCAGCCCAATGCCGCGCCGTTGGTCGCCACGAATACGGAATAGAGCGATTTGGTGGCGGTGATGAAAAGCCGGTTCCTGCGCGGGCCGCCGAAGGTGAGGTTCGCAACCGTCTGCGGCACGAGGATCTTGCCGAGCAGCACTCCGTCGGGCGAGAAGCAATGCACGCCATCGCCGGCGCTCGTCCAGACATTTCCCTTCATATCGACACGGAAACCATCCGGCAGGCCATTGTCCAGGCTGCAGAAAATCCGGTCATTGGAAAGACGCCTGCCGTCGACGACATCGAACACCCGGATGTGCCGCGGCGCCTTGATGTCGTGGCTGGAGGCGGAGTCGGCGACATAGAGTTTTGTTTCGTCCGGTGAGAAGGCAAGGCCGTTCGGCTGCCCGAAATCGGTGACGGCCGCCTCAAGGTCGCCGCTCACCGGATCAAGGCGGTAGACGTTGCGTGTATCTTGCTCCGGCTCGGCCCGGTAACCTTCGTAATCGGACTTGATGCCGTAGGTCGGATCGGTGAACCAGACGCTGCCGTCCGAGCGCACGACGACGTCGTTCGGCGAGTTTAGGCGCTTGCCCTGGTAGCGGTCGGCCAGAATAGTGATCGAACCGTCGATCTCGGTACGTGTCACGCGTCTGCCGCCGTGCTCGCAGGAAACCAGCCGGCCCTGACGGTCGCGCGTATTGCCGTTGACGAAATTCGATGGCGAGCGGAACACCGAAACACCGCCGTCCGGCGCCCAGCGCATCATGCGCTGGTTCGGGATGTCGCTCCAGATCAGGCAATTCAGGTCCGCGAACCAGACCGGTCCCTCAGCCCAGCGGCAGTCGGAATAAAGTTCCTCGAGTGCTGCGCTGCCGACGATCAGCTGCCGGAAGGCCTCGTCGTGAATCTCGTAGATGGAGGTTTTCTGCGGCATGGGAATGTGTCCGATTGGAGTTGTTCATCGGTTGGCTTGACGGCCGCCGGCGATGAGAATGACGGCGATGATGATGAGGCCGGTGAGGATGAGGCGGAACCCGGCGCCGAAGCCATAGGTGTTGAGCATCGACACGACAAGGAACATGAAGAGCGAGGCGCCCCATATGCCCGGAATGTTGGAATTGCCGCCCGCGACGGCAGTACCGCCAATCACGACGACGGCAATCGACGTGAGCAGGTATTCGGAACCCATATTGAGTGCAGCACCTCCGGAGAAGCTCGCAAGCAAGTAGCCGCAGATCGAGGCGAGGACGGCGCAAAGAATGTAGGTGACGAGCCGCGTGCCATCGACCGGGATCCCCGTCATGCGGGCAGCAAACGTGCTTTGGCCGATCGCCGAGATCCACCGGCCATAGATCGTCTTTTCGAGCAGCACCCAAGCGATGACGGAGAGGATGAGCGCGACGATGGCGATGTTGGGGACGCCGAACAGGTTGGATGTGGTGAAGATCGCCAATATCTCCGGGGGCTTGATGCGCAGGCCGCGGTTCGTCCAGATCGCCGTCGACTGGATGATGAAGCTCATGGACAGCGTCGCGATGATCGGCGGAATGCGCAGCAGCTTGATAAGCACGTAGTTGCCGATACCGATCCCGAAGCCTAGCAGAATCGAAACCAGCAGGCCGACGACGATCATGCCGTCCTCAACGTCCATCAGCTTCAGCGCCAGCGTGCCCGAAAGCGTCATCGTGGCGGGCACGGAGAGGTCGATATTGCCGGGGCCGAGCGTGATGACGAACATCTGGCCAAGCCCGACGATGACGGAGAAGGCCGCGAAAGTGAGAGCCGCCTGCGACAGGCCGAGCGAGCTTGCTCCGCCGGTGAAGAGGACGGTGACGATCCAGACGGCAATCGTGGCCGCGAAAGACCAGATCCAGGGTTTGGAGAAGAGAAGGCGTGCGCCGTTCATCGGCTCTTCTCCCGCTTTTCCAGCCGGTTGAGGAGGAGGCGCAGCCCCAGCACGACGATGAGGATCGCTCCCTGAGCGCCGATCTGCCAGTCGGGGGGAATGCGCATGAAGGACAGGAACGAACCGGCGAGCGTCAAGGTCAACGCCCCGATGACGGCGCCGATCGGCGAGACCTTGCCGCCGACGAACTCGCCGCCGCCGAGGATGACACCCGCGATCGACAGCAACGTATAGCGCAGAGCGATATTGGCGTCAGCCGAAGTCGTGAGGCCGACGAGCGCGATGCCGGACAGCACAGCGAAGAAACCGGCCAGCGCATAGGTTCCCGCACGGATGCGGATGACCGACCAACCGGCGCGTTCGACCGAGCGGACGTTTCCGCCGACGCCGCGGATCAGCACCCCGACGGAGGAGCGCATGATGACGAAATGGGTGACCAGCGCGATGACGATGCTGGCAACGATCGCCATCGGCACAAAGGGTGGCCGGGAGGTCATCAGCCAGCGAGCCCAGCCCGGAGCTTCGCCGCCCGGAGACGGCAGCATGAGGACCGCGAGCCCGCCCCAGACGAAGCTCATACCGAGGGTCACGACGATCGAGGGCAATTCTCGAACGTGGATGACAACGCCGATCACGGCGTAGGCCGCAATAGCGCCAAGGAAAATCAGCACTCCGATCGCCGGGGAGGCCTGCAGGAACGTCGCCGTCACGCAGGCGCAGAAGCTGACGAAGGCGCCCATCGACAGGTCGAGGTCGTTGACCGCCATGATAAGCATCTGCGCCACCGTCGCGAGTGCGATCGGCACGGCGAGATTGAAGAGCAGGTTCAGGCCGGTATAGCTCATGGCGCGCGGCTGCATGTAGAAGACGGCGGCGAGCAGCAGTGCCAGCGACGCGGCAGGGATGACAAGGCGGATCGTGCCGGTGGATATCCTCATGCCGCTTCGCCTCCGCTAAAGGAGGCTTCAAGCACATTCTTCTCGGTGATCTCGTCGCCTGCGAGCTCGGCGACGATCGCTCCTTCCCGGAAGACATAGACCCGGTCGCAAAGACGTATCTCGTCCATTTCGGTCGAATACCAGATGAAGGTGCGGCCGCTTGCCGCTTCAGAGCGGAGGATGCCATACACTTCCTGCTTGGTGCCGACATCGACGCCGCGCATCGGATCGTCCATCAGCACGATCCTCGCGCTCGTCGCCAATGCGCGGGCGAACAGCACTTTCTGCTGGTTGCCGCCGGAGAGCGACAGGATGCGGTTTTTCATTTCCGGCGTGCGGATCTCGATGCGCTTCTTCCAGCCGTCGCCGAGCGCGCCTTCGCGGTCATGGTCGACGATGGTCCGGGAGGAAAAATCGCCGAGCGAGGCGATGCTGAGGTTCTTCAGGATGCTCCAGAGCGGGAATATGCCGTTCAGGCTGCGGTCGCCGGCGACGAAGGCGATCTCCTTCCGGCTGGCCGGCCACCAGTTGCTGTTGCGGGAAAGATAGAGGTCGAGAAGCGTTTCCGTCTGGCCATGGCCTCCGAGACCGGCAAGGCCGATCATCTCGCCGCGATGGGCTTCGAAGGCAAGGCCGTGACCCCGTCGCGCGGGCATGGCAAGCACCGGCGCGCCGTTGCGTTTGTCGCCCGTGCGCTGCCATTCCTTTTCGCGCGCCACATTGCCCATCGCTTCGACGAGGCTGCGTTTGCTGAACTCCGAGGCGGAGCGGTCGGCGACGACCCGGCCATCCTTCATCACCACGATGCGGTCCGAGGTGGAGAGGATTTCGCCAAGGATGTGCGAGATCAACAGGACCGCGCCCCCCTTGCCGACGAACCTCCGGATATAGGCCATCAGCTGCGCTGCCAGCCCTGCGTCGAGCGAGGATGTCGGTTCGTCGAGAATGACGAGTTTCGGCTTCCGGTTCAGCCCGGCGAAACTGACGGCGATCTCGACCATCTGTCGCTCGGCGATCGAAAGGTCGTCGACCGTGCTGTCGCAGTCGATGCCGTGGCCGGGGAAAATATCCTGCAATTGCAGTCTGACGAGGACGCCCGCCCTGCTGCGCCAGTTCCAGCCGGCGAGTTCCGCGTGCATGATGCGGGCGTTCTCATTGACGGTCAGGTTGGGACAAAGCGACAGTTCCTGGAAGACGCAGCGAACGCCATTGGCTCGCGCGGTCGAAATGCCGTGCTGGGTGCTGACGCCGCCATAGCTGATTTCGCCAGCATGCGGGTTCAAGCCGCCGTTGATGACGTTGACGATCGTGGATTTGCCGGCGCCGTTATGTCCGACCAATCCGACGCATTCGCCGGCATGGATGACAAGGTCGGCGCCGTCCAGTGCCTTCACGGCGCCGAAGGTTACCTTGATGCCGCGGGCGGCAACGACCTCTTGTCTTGTTGTCACTTCATTCATGCGAAACACGTCGTCGACAGTTCGGGAGGCGGTCGGGCACGGATCGGGACACGGCGCGCAACGGCGCCGCATCCTGTCTTGGGGAGGATCAGCTTACTTGGCTGCGCTGATGACTTTCTGGGCGTCTTCCAGCGAATACTCGACGTTGGCGACGCCACCCTTCTGGGTGCCGGCGAGATTGGTTTCGAGATTGCCCTGGTCGATGCGCAGGAAGGGCACCACAAGGTCCTTCTTGACCTGCTTGCCGTCGAGGATCTGCTGGGCCACCCAGAAGGCGAGCGTCGAAACGCCGGGAGCGATGGAGACGGACATCGTCTCGTAGCCGTTCTTGTCCTTCTGCTGTTTCCACCAGACGAGTTCGTCCTCGCGGTTGCCCATGACGATGGTTGGAGTGGGACGATTGGCGGCGGCGAACGCCTGGGCCGCGCCATAACCGTCGCCGCCCTGGGTTACGACGGCGGTGATTTCCGGAAGGCTCGGAAGGATGCCAGCGACAGCGCGCTGCGCGACGTCCTGCGCCCAGTCGCCGTTGACGGCACCGACAACCTTGAACTGCGGGTTTTTCCGGACGCCAGCCTGGATGCCCGCATGGATTTCGTCATCGACCGAAACCCCTGCAAGACCGCGAATCTCGAGCAGGTTCCCACCCTTCGGCAGCTTCTTGGCGAGATATTCGACCTGGCTTTCGCCCATCGCCTTGAAATCCACCGCGATGCGCCAGGCGCACGGCTCGGTCACGATGCCGTCGAAGGACACGACGGTGATGCCGGCGTTACAGGCTTCCTTGACGGCGCCATTGAGCGCGGTCGGCGACGCTGCGTTGATGACGATCGCGTCATAGCCCTGCAGGATCATGTTCTGGATCTGGGCGGCCTGCTCGGTCGCCTGGTTCTCGGCCGTCGTGAACGGATCGGCGGCAGCGACGATCTTCTTGGAGACGGCTTCCTTGGTGATCTTGTCCCAGCTTGTCAGCATGGCCTGACGCCAGGAATTGCCGGCATAATTGTTGGAAAGGGCGATCTTTTTGCCCGAAGTATCGGCCAGGGCGGAGACCGGCCCGGCAACGCATGCGATAGCGACAGATGCGAAAAGCATCTTCCTGATGATCATGATTTCCTCCCTAGAGTTCTCGACGGGTTCTTCGGGCCGCTCCTCAACGGTTGTCCGAAGATAGTGATTGCGCTGAGCCCCGTTTGCTCAGTAAAGCGAGCATGGAGGAGAAATCAGATGTTGTATAGGCGCATACAAGCAACCTCTCTGCGGGTATTCGCGCAAAATTTGCGGGTTCCCGCAAGACAAGAGCAGCAGCGAGGCGTCTAATAATTGGAGGACTGGAGGATGTCCGTCATGCTCAATCCGGCGCCAAATGCGTTATTTGACCGCTATCTCGGAATTTCCCGGCTGCTGGCAGGCCAGCTCGATTTCAATTCGATCATCCAGGCGGTGGCGGCTGAGATCAGCCATATCATTCCGCACGATCATCTCGACGTATGCATCAAGATGCTGGACGGGAAATACCACATCGCCTACGAGAGCGGGCTTGCGACCGCCTGGAGCCAGCAACCCCCGGCGCTGCTGACCGGCAGCCCGATCCGTACGCTCCTGTCCGGCGAGGTGGATTTCCTGCTTTCACCGGATGCTTGTGCCGATCCGCGCTTTCATTTCGACGGGGCGTTTTCGAGCCCGATAATCGAACTGTCCCTGAGAAGCCGGCTACATGTGCCGCTCAAGGTCCAGGGTGATATCATCGGCGCCCTGAGCTGCTCCAGCCATCAGCACGACAAGTACTCGATGGAGGATGTCGAGAACGCCCGCTCGATCGCCGACCTTTTGGCACCTTATTTCTTTGCGCTGAGGGCTGCCGAACAGGCCAAACGCTCGGCGATCGTCGAGACGGAGGCCCGCGCCCGCGAAGAGGGATTGCGGCTGGGTGCGCTAAAGCTGACCGAGGCGCTGGAGGCCGAACGGCAGCGGATCGGCATGGACCTTCACGACCAGACGCTCGCCGACCTGACACGGCTCGCGCGGCGCATGGAGCGGCTTTCAGGACTTCCGGACTTGCATGGGGATGCTCTCGAACCGCTCTGCCGCACCCTCCAGCAGTGCATGCACGACCTTCGCCAGATCATCGAGGAGGCCAAGCCGACCGTGCTGCAGCTTTTCGGCGTGGCGGAGGCGATCGAGAACCACCTGGAACGCTCAGTACGGGAAAGCGGCCTGCCCGTCGTCTGGCGGATGGTCGACGAGACGGGTGGAGCGTTGCTCGACCTCGACAGGACCGTGGCGACCGCGCTGTTCCGCATTGTCCAGGAAGCGGTCAACAACGCGATCCGTCATGGACAACCGAAGACGATCCTGGTGCATATGCGTATCCAGGGCGACGCACTGTCGATCGAGATCAGCGACGACGGGAGCGGCCTGCGCAACACCCGCGACAAGGCGGGGCACGGGATAGGCAATATGAAGACGCGAGCGCGACTGATCTCGGCAAAATTCGAGATCGGCGCCAATCCCGGCGGGCGCGGCACGACGGCCAAGGTCATGCTGTCGATGGAACGCCGGCATGTTGCGGAGAGGTTGGCATGAAAGTCTTGATCATTGAGGACGATCCGCTGCACCGGTCCTACCTGCACGAGGCGGTGCGGGCCGCATTGCCGGAATGCGACACGGTCCTGGAGGCGGAAAACGGCCATGCCGGTGAGGTGCAGGCGCGCCAATCCCGGGCCGAGCACGTGGTCATGGATCTGCAGATGAGCGAGCGCAACGGCATCGAGGCGGCCCGTACCATCTGGCGCGAACGGCCGGATACCAAGATTCTATTCTGGTCGAACTATTCCGATGAGGCCTATGTGCGTGGCGTGGCGCGTATCGTTCCGGAAGGTGCGACATACGGATACGTGCTGAAATCCACCTCCGATGAGCGATTGAAGCTCGCATTGCGCGGCGTCTTCATTGAATCGCAATGTGTTATCGACCGCGAGGTCCGGGGCATCCAGCAGAAAAGCCTCGGTACTGCGCATGGCTTGAGCGACGCGGAATACGAAATCCTGGTGGATGTGGCGCTCGGCCTGACCGACAAGGCGATAGCCCAGCGGAAAAAGCTCTCGTTGCGAAGCGTCCAGAACCGCCTTCAGCAGCTCTATGAAAAACTGGACCTCTACGAGGAGCCCGGCAATGGGCCAGAGGGCTGGTACAATCTTCGCATGCGCGCGGTCGCCGTCGCCCTGCTCCGCAAGGTACTGAATGCCAGCGCGCTCGAAAGAGGCGAGCGGGAATTGCGCAGCGCGCGCGGGAATTAGGCAACGGGGCTGAATTGTCTATCACAGCACGGCAGTTCTGCGATCAACCGATTCCGCGTCGTGAGCGGATCGGCACGTTTGCTCCTGCACGACCAGGCGTGAACTCTCTACATGGTGAACCGCCTCGAGAGAAAAATCAGGAGGACAAGCGGCCCTCCAAGAAGGGCCGCCATCATGATGGCGGATAGAAGAAACCTGCCGAAGAGGCGGAGAACGGTTTTGCGGGTCATGGCTGTGCCGATTTCGGCGAGTGAAGTTCGTTTTCGCTGGCCGCATGCGTCCGCACCCTCCCCGCAATCCAAAGCGTCAGACTGTCGATGTAGGAGAGGATGACGGGCACCACGATCAAGGTCAGAAGGGTCGAACTGACAAGGCCGCCGATGACGGCATGGGCCATCGGCGCCCGTTGTGCGCCGCCGCCACCGGCTGCCAGCGCGAGCGGGATCATCCCGGCGATCATCGCGAGCGATGTCATGATGATCGGGCGGAACCGTACGGCGCCTGCATTGACGAGCGCCTCGCTGAGGGTCGAACCCTGCCGGCGCTCGCGGTTGGCGAAGTCGACCAGCAGGATGCCGTTCTTGGTCACGAGCCCCATCAGCATGATGAAGCCGATCATCGAGAACATGTTGATGGTACTTCCCGCGACCATGAGGCCGAGGAGCACGCCGACCAGCGACAGGGGAAGTGCAGCCATGATAGCGATCGGCTGTGTGAAGCTTCCAAACTGCGACGCCAACACGACATAGATGAAGATCACCGCCATGGTCAGCGCCTTGAACATCCCGCCTGTCGCGTCCTGGATGTCCTCGGAATCGCCGCCGAATTTTATCCGGTAGCCAGTCGGCAAATCTTGCTTGGCTACCATGGCCACCAGTTCGGCTGTGACATCCCCCACGGCTCGGCCGGATATGTCCGCCGAAATCAGGATCTCCCTGGACATGTCGAGACGACGGATCTCGGAAGCCGCCGGGACGACTGCGATGTCCGCGACCTGATCCAGCTGGACCATGCGCGGGCTGCCGCTTGCGTCATCGCCCGGGACTTTGATCATCAACTCGCCGAGGGCGGCAGCATTGGTGCGCTGGTCGCGGGGAAGGCGGGCGACAACGTCGTAGGTTTCTCCGCGCCTATCGGTCCAGGTGGAAACGTCTTCGCCGCCGATCAGCGGCGAGAGCATTCCGGCCAGTTCGGCGATACCGATGCCCAGATCGCTCGCCTGCTCGCGCTTGAGCCGGACGGACAGGATGGAATTTTCCTCGCCAGCGCTCGAATTGATGTCCACCATGCCGGGCATCCCGCGCATGCCGGTGGTCAGATCCGCCGCGATCTTTTCCAGTACCCGCTGATCGTCACCCAGGACGCTCAGTTGGATCGGACTGGCGCCTCCGCCCAGGCCCTCCTGGACGATGGCGATCTTGATCCCCGGTATGACGGAGAGACGTTCCCGGACGGGACCCGCGATGGCGGCGGGCGCCCGTTTGCGCTGCTCCAGCGGCACGAGGCTGACGAGAATGGCGGCTTTGTGTTTGCCCATGGCGCTGCCGGTATTGATCATCGAGTAGATCGAAGCAACCTCCGGAAACTCATGCAGCGCCTTCTCGACCTGCCCAACCTTGGTGCGCGTGTAATCCAACGAAGAGCCTGCCGGCGTCGTCACGTTGATCTGGAATCGACCTTCGTCCGCATTGGGAACGAATTCGACACCCATCAGCGGAACCATCAAAATGCTGCCGACGACGATGCCGCCAGTCAGCCCGACCGTGACCAAACGATGCCGCAGCGTCCAGCGGATGATCCCTCGATAGCGCTCGGCGAGCCTTTCGAACCCGGCATCGAAGCGCGAAATCAGCCGTCCGACCGGTCCGCGCCTTGCGCCGGGCTCAGCATCGGGATCATGCCAGACACTGGAAAGCATCGGGTCGAGGGTGAAGGCGACAAACAGCGAGATCAGCACGGCGGCGGAAACTGTAACGCCGAATTCGTAGAAGAAACGGCCGACCATGCCTTCCATGAATGCGACGGGCAGGAAGACCGCGACAATCGTGGCGGTCGTCGCCGTCACGGCGAGCCCGATTTCGTTGGTGCCATCGAGAGCCGCCTTCAAATGCGACTTGCCCATGTGCAGGTGGCGCATGATGTTCTCGCGCACCACGATCGCGTCATCGACAAGAATGCCGATCGAGAGCGTCAACGCCAGCAGGCTGAGCATATTGAGCGTGAAGCCGAGAAAGTCGATGACAGCGAGCGTGCCAATCATGGCGATCGGAAGCGTCAGCCCGGTGATCACCGTGCTTCGCCATGAGTTGAGGAACAGGAAAACGATAGCGACCGCCAATGCCGCTCCCTCGATCAGTGTCGATTGCACCTGCCCGAGCGACTCCCGAATGGGGGTCGAGGCATCCGTGATGATCTGAAGCCGAACGTTTTGGGCGCTCAGTTCGGCCTTCAGCTGATCGAGCCGCTTTCGCACATCGCTCACCACCTGCACGGTATTGGCATCCCGGACCTTGACAATGGCGAGCGCTAGCGCTGTTTCGCCGTTATAGATCGCCAGGCTTTCCGGATCCGCCGCGCCATCCTTAACGGTGGCAACATCCCGGAGATAGACAGCCCCGTCGCCGCGGCGGGCAACGATCATATCCAGAAAGTCCTTCGGCTCCGCAATCCGTCCCTGCACCTGAATGGTACGGTCCGTAATACCGCCGATTACGTTTCCGGCGGACCTGTTCCGGTTGGTGGTCCGGAGGGCCTCGATGACCTCGTCGATGCCGATGCCCAACGCGCGCATTCGCGTCTCGTCGATGCTGATGTCGACCTGCCGTTTCTGACCGCCGATCAGCGTCGCCTGCCCCACCCCGGCTATCGTCGTCAGTTGGCGCAACACGCGCTGGTCGGCGATGGCGGTGAGTTCCGGCATTTCGAGGGAGGGCGAACTGATCGCCACCGACAGTATCGGTTCGTCCGATGGATTGAACCGCGCCACGACAGGCTTGTCGATTTCTTCGGGAAGGTCTGCTTCGAGGGCTGCTATCTTGTCGCGGACGTCCTGTGCTGCCGTCGTGCTCTCCACCTCCAGCTTGAACTGGGCGATGACGACCGACCGTCCTTCGTAGGAGGTCGACGTGATCTCATCGAGGCCGCTGATCGTATTGAGCGCCTCCTCGATGGGCCTGGTCACCCCCGTCTCGACGGTCTCGGGCGTCGCACCCGGGTAGGTCGTCGTGACCACGACAACCGGGACGTCGACATTCGGAAACTGGTCGACGCCGAGGCGCTCGTAGGAAAACGCGCCAAGCACAAGCAGCACCACCATCATCATGGTGGCGAAGACGGGATGAGCGATCGAAATGCGGGTGAGAAACATGTCAGCCCGCCTTCGAGATCGTGACGGTGACGTCCGGTCGCAACTCGGGCAGCGGTGCCGTCACGATCGTGTCGCCGTAAGCCAGGCCTTCGGAAATCTCCAGGCTGTCACTCCCGCCCCATCCCGATCCGACAGTCACGGGCTGGCGGACGAGACGGCCTTTTTTCAGCTTGAGGACATAGTCTCCCGTCTCGTCCTTACGCAGCGAGATCGCCGGTATGATGATCGCGTCTTCGTTTTGCCGGACCAGGATTGAGCCTGTCGCGAACGATCCGCCCCTCAGATGGGCGCCACTGTTGGAGAGCCGGATATAGACCGGGATGAAGCGCGTGCCGCGGTCGGCGACCGGACTGATACGATCCAGGCGTCCGATGACCGTTTGCCCGTCAAGCCCGTCGATGTGCAGTTCTGCCCGTTGGGCGATGGCAATACGGTGAACGTCGCGCGTGGAGATCAGGACTTTTGCTTCCAGAACGCTCGTATCGACGATTGTGAAAAGTTCTGCGCCGGCGCCGACGCGGGAGCCCTGATTGATCGCCCGGTTTGAGATCACCCCATCGAACGGCGCCAGAACTTCGGCGTCCCGCAAAGCGGTGCGTGCGATATCCGCCTGGGCTGAAAGGCTTTTCAGTCTGGCGGTCGCGGCGGCCACCTCGCTTCGTGCTTTGTCGAGCTGCTCCTGGCTCGCGATGTTCTTATCCGCGAGTTGTTCGATCCTGTTGAGCGACTGCATGGCGAGCAGCATCTCCGCTGCCGCGACATCGCGATCCCCTTCACGCTGCTTGAGGATCGATTGGAGATCGTCCGTCTCGAAACGTGCCAGCACGTCCCCTGCCTTGACGCCCTGTCCCGCAACGGCGCGAACCTCGATGATCCTGCCTCCATCCTTGGCGTGCAGGACGGCGCGATTGATCGGCTCGAGGTCCCCGCTGACGCGCAGCCGTTCCGCCATCGACATGGGCCTGATGTCAGCGATCTCCGAAGGGGCCAGTTCCAGCGGTCTATCGAGCTGGTTCGCCGCGACCGCCGCGACGACCTCTTTCACCCGCTCATTCGCATCGACCGTTCCGCGTGCGGGATCGATAAACACGACAGCGAGGTAGACGCCTCCCAGAAGCATCCCCGCCTTGGTCAATCTCATCGTCCATTTCAAAGCCATAGCGACATTCCTTGGATGTAAAGCACGGCCACCTGCGGGCGGCGCCTCGCGTTTTCGCGACTGGATGGCTCCGGTTGCTAGGCTTCTACAATTGCAGCAGCATTACCTGATGGTTCCTTTGTCCCCCGTAATGCTGCCGCAATCTTCGCGGCGGAGAAGGACCGGACAGGAGAGCCAAGGGACGATGAGACTTCTATTGATAGAGGACGAGAAAGAGCTGGCCGACGCTCTTTCAGGGGCGCTGAGCAAACGCGGCATCGTCACTGATCACACCACGCATCTTGCGGACGCTTTCGAATTGACGCGCCAGAATAGCTACGACGCGATTCTCCTGGATCGGCGTCTGCCTGATGGCGAAGGGCTGACCTTCATTCCGATGCTGAGGCGGACGGGCACCGACACACCGATCATTGTGCTGACGGCGCGCAACGAGCCGTTGGAGCGGGTCGAAGGGTTGGATCTCGGGGCGGACGATTATCTCGGCAAGCCGTTTCTTGTCGACGAGCTGATGGCCCGGTTGCGGGCGGTTCTGCGACGGCCGCCAAGTCTGACGGAACTTCAGATCTCGGTGGGCCGAATGGTGATCGATCCGCTGCATTTGAGCGTGACCGTCGAATCGATCCCGCTCGATCTGCCGAGGCGCGAACTTCTCGTCCTGGTGGCGTTGGCCAAGCGGAAAGACAAAACCGTCCTTCGATCGACCCTTGAGGCTGCGGTCTACAATTATGAAGAAGAAATTCAGTCGAACGCGCTCGATGCGCATATTTCAAGATTGCGCAAACGACTGCTGGATGCCGGCGCCGGTATCACGATCCACAATATCCGCGGTGTCGGATATCTCCTGAAGGAGGAATGATGCACGACAAGGCTACCCGTTCGCTTTGGTGGAAGCTGAGTTGGCAACTCAGCCTGGTCATCGTCGCAGTTATTGCTGCGGTGATCCTCGGGCTTTGTATATGGGCTGCTACGATCATGTCGCCTAACATTGCCATGGAGGAGAAGATCGGTTCTGCGATAGCCGCGGCCGCGACACGCGACAGCCAAGGACGTTTGGAGCTACGAGAAACGCCGAGGCTAAGGGCGCTCAAGGAGCAGAACAACTCTCTTTGGTATGTGGTCGCCACGATAGATGGTGCGTCGGTGTCCTATGGCACCATCCCTCCAGCTTATGCTGAACTCGCCCATCTGGTCCATCTGTTCGACGACGCGGACATACGGGGATCCTCTGCGACAAAGGAGGCCGCGACGATTGACAATGCCGAGGCGGCCGTCGGCGAGATTCGGATTCTGTTTGGCGGCGTGGCTGACAAAGGTTCGCCGGTCTTCGCCCTTCTAACAAGGGCCTACCCGATCTATGTCTCCCTGCTTGCGGTCGCCTTGCCTGCGATCTTCCTCGCCGTCCCGCGAATCGTCGGCCGCGCGCTTGCGAGGGTGAGCGATGTCGCCGACAAAGCATCGCAGATCCAACCCCGCCAGCATGGAACACGGCTGCCGGTGGCAGGTATTCCCAAAGAAGTTGCTCCGTTGGTGATCGCATTCAACGGTACGCTCGAGCGGCTTGAGAACGAATTGAAGAAACGCCAGCGCTTCCTGATCGACGCGGCGCATGAGCTCCGAACACCGATCGCCATCATGCAAACGCGGATCGATGGGACGTCCGAGGGCCAGGAACGCAGGCGATTGTTGAACGACGTTGCGCGTTTGGCCGAGACCGCCGAACAGCTCCTCGACTTTGAGCGCAACGACCAGGCGAGCGAGCTCCATGAAGCGGTCGATCTCGTGGAGATTGCACGGACGGTGGTTGCCGACCTCGCGCCCCAGGCGATCGCTGCGGGCTACCAGATTTCCTTCCAGCGCGAGGTGGAAAGCGTTGAGCGGCGCGGCAGCCCTTCCGCTCTGCCAAGAGCGATCAGCAATCTGGTCCGCAATGCGATCGACCACGGCGGCAACAGGGGAATGATCACCATCTCGGTCTCGGCCGGCGGGCGGATCACCGTGGCCGACGAAGGGGCAGGCATACCCGCCGAACATCAGGAACTGGTTTTCGAACCCTTCTACCGCGTCACCCCAAAAAGCAGAGGCGCAGGCCTTGGTTTGAGCCTGGTGAAACAGATCGTCGCAAACCATCAGGGGCGGGTCAGCCTTCAAAGCGGCACAATCGGAACCCAGGTTGCAATCGAACTCTGACAGACGACACCATGTTCGCCCATCCCAATCCTCTGTAATGCTGCGGCAATCCTTCCCCCGCACTGTCAACCTGGTACACCCATGACGGAGGCCCGACGGCGTGCGCAGCAATCCATCAATTGAACCATTTCTCCGATTTGCAGGATCTCCATCCACGTTAGCTTTCAGATCTCTATGTTTCGCCCTGCCTCTAACCCTGGCGGTGGCGGGATGCACCTCGGTGCCGCTGAAGGAGGCAGGCACCCTGACTTCCTACAGCAATCTTGGCGCGCCGAAGGGAACGCTGGCCAAGAAACGCCTCTATGTCGATGGGCGACATCTGGCCACGGTCAAGACGGTCAGCATCGTGCCGACAACCTTCTCTTTCAGTGCCGCATCCCGCATCAAAACGGAAGCCGACCGCTCGCTGGTGTCGAACGTTCTGGACCGGGCGCTCTGCGTCGCGCTTAGCGACAAGTACCAGATGGTGCCGGCCGGCCAACCGGCGGATCTGACAATACGGTCCGTCGTCACCGATATCGTACCGACGAACAGGGCCGCGGCTGGGGTCGCGACCGCCGTCACCGTCGGCACCGGCTTTGTCCTGCCCGTCAGCATGCCGCGATTGCCTTTCGGCCTCGGGGGATTGGCCGTCGAAGCGGAGGCTGTCGACGGCGACGGCATTCAGAGCGCGGCGATGGTGTGGGCCCGCGGCGCAAATTCGATCCAGGACAAGCCCCGCGTTTCCGAAGTCGGGGACGCCTATGGCCTCGCCTCCAGGTTCGCGTCCGACTTTTCGCGCGTGCTCATTTCCGGCAAGGAGCCGAAAGGATTGAACATCGCCCTTCCTTCAGGGCAGCGGATGCGATCCTGGCTCGGCGGAAAACCCAAATACCCGGCGTGCGACGCCTTCGGGCGGGCGCCTGGATTGGTGGGAGCCGTGGCGGCCAAGTATGGCGCGCCGCCGGACTGGACCGACAAGAAGCCGAAAGCGGCCATTACGCACTGACATATCATCCGAGTGGCCCGGCATGCGCGTCAGCGTAGCCGTTGCACTTTTTACGGAGGAACGGCGGTCGGACCCTCCAGCGACCGGCCCGCTCCGTAAGGCGGCATGGACGGACGGAGCACGGGCCGGCACCCCCAAAGCCTTGCTCCGTTCGTCCGCTGCTCGCCGGCATTGGCAGCAGGATTTGCCGCTATCGCTTCGCCCTGCCGCACCGACAGTGCCGGCTGGTTTTCATCTCGACCTTGTAATGCTGCGGCAATTCTTCAACCGCAACTTCTCCCCGAAACCATACCCCGGTTTCTTTAGCTTTTATAATCAGGAGTTAATTTGGTGAGCCAGCACGATCAACATCATCCGGAAGACCGGCACCGCAATACGGTCTTAAGCGGAGTTGGGGCTTTCGACATCATTCAGCGACGGTGGACGATAAAAATCTCGATCGCGGCGTTGGCCGCAGCCTCGGCACTCTTGCCGGTCACGGCACTCGCGGCTGACCTTGAAGCAACCGACGCGGCGATTGCCCCTCCCCAGCAGTTCGATACCGCGCGCTACGGCGGCATTCGCGGCAAACTGCATGACTGGAAGGTAACGATCGGCGTCGGGGCGGTTTACCTGCCCGAATACGAAGGATCCGACGAATTCGAGGTGCAGCCGTTTCCGCTCGTCTCCGCCCAGTTTGGGGAGCGCGTGCATCTCGATACCAGTGGCCTCACCGTCGATCTTTTCGAAACAAACGGCTTCAGGATCGGCGTGACCGGTGGTGTCGAGATGGGCCGCAAGGAGGACGACTCGGACTACCTGCGTGGTCTGGGCGACATCGACATGGGCGGCGTCATCGGAGGGATCGTCAGCTATGAGGTCGGCCCATTCGGCGTCTACGCCAAGTTGGACAAGACCATAGGCGGCAGCGAGGGACTGACCGGCACTTTCGGCGCGAAGGTTTCCCATCGCTACGAACGGTTCATCTTCTCCGCCGATGTGTCCGGCACATGGGCCGACGACAAGCACATGGAGTCGTATTTCGGGGTGACTTCGATCCAGTCAGCTCGGTCCGGCCTGGGGGCATACGAAGCGAAGGCGGGGATCAAGCGCGTCGATCTCAAGGGTTCCATCACCTATATGATGACCGAGAACTGGAGCGTCACAGGCGCCGGCGGGGCCGGCTTCCTGCTCGGGGATGCCAAGGACAGCCCGATCGTCAAGGACGACGTTCAACCCTTCGCAATGCTGGGAGTAGGATACAGGTTCTAGAAAACGAGTGAGATCCTGCGGCAGCCATGACGGCTGCCGCTATTCCGTAGTGGGGTTACCGCCTAACGAAACCCCACTGGCTGACTGTATACTTGAAATTACTGGGCCAGCGCCACCAGCCGGCCGCTTGAGGGCTGGCATAGGATATCCATCCGGACGTCGTAGATGCGAACCAGTTCCTCGGTCGTCATGACCTCTTGCGGGGTGCCATGGGCAATCAGCCGGCCGGAATGCAGCGCGACGATCTCATCGCAGAAGCGGGCGGCCATGTTGACGTCGTGCAGCACGGTGATGATGGTGATGCCCTTTTCGCGGCAAAGGTCGTGCGTCAAGGACAGGACTTCCAACTGATGGCCGATATCGAGCGCGGAGATGGGTTCGTCGAGCAGAAGGCAGGCGGCATCCTGTGCCACCAGCATGGCAAGCCAGGCCCGCTGGCGTTCGCCGCCCGACAGGCTGTCCACCATGCGTTCTGCAAAAGAGCCGATACCGGTGAGCTCGATAGCCTCCTCCACCTTCTGCTTGTCGGTGGCGCTGAACCGGCCGAGCGCGCCGTGCCATGGATACCGGCCGAGCGCCACCAGTTCCTTGACCAGCATGCCGGGCGCTGCTGGCGTCCGCTGCGGCAGATAGGCGAGCCGGCGGGCGAATTCGCGCGCACTCCAGGCTTCAAGCGGCTTGCCCTCGAACTGGATAGTGCCCGCGCTCAGCGCCTGCTGCCGGCCGATCAATTTCAACATCGTCGATTTGCCGGAGCCATTGTGACCGATCAGAGCGATCGACCTGCCTGCCCGAAGATCGAGCGTCAGCGGATGTAAGAGGACGCGGCCTTCGATCGCAAAGCTCGCCTCCTTTAATGACAGGAGAGGGAGATTTGCCTTGGCGATCTCACGCTCGTTTGGGTTCAGTGGCATGGGTACCATCCGTACATCGTCTTTCAAACCGGAAAACTAGACTCATGTTTCTTCGAATCGGACGCTCCGGTCAACCGACCTCCTTTGCCGTGCCGTTGGTCGCGTTGCCGGCCGCCCGGTGTGTGTGTATTTGCCCCTGTGTTCCGCAGATCGGGATGGTGCAGCATCCGCAACGCCCGCGGGATTGATACGCTGCATTAAAGTTGATAAAAATATGCAAGTTTATTTATTCGGGTAGCTGCATGATCTTTCAACCGCGGATGCAGAACAGGATCGAGGGTTTTTCGGTCATCGGGGGGCTGAGGCGCCGTTACTGGAACGGCATCACCGCCGACCTCTGGGAGGTGGAATGCGCCGCCTATGCGGGCGGTCACTACGTGGCGCGGGACCCGCGACTGTTCATCCTGCTCGACCAGCGCGGCCGCGGGCGCCCTGTCGTAAAGCTCTCCCCGAAATCCCGCGGCGCGCCACAGGACAGCAATCAGAGCCCGATCTCCTACATTCCCGCCGACATGGACCTTTGGCTGGACATTGCCGACGTTCAATATGTGCGCCACCTCGATATCCATTTCGACGCGGACATCCTCGGCCGCCGGTTGATGGAAGACATCAACCCCAAAAAGCTCAAGGATCCCCAATTGTTGTTCTCCGACCAGCGCGTCATGGCGCTGGCCGGACTGATCGCCGCCGAGATTTCCAACCCGGAGCCGCTGCATGATCTCTATGGGGACGGGCTCGCCCTGGCGCTGGTCATCGATGTCCTGAAGATGGCAAAGGTACCGCCCCGGCGGCGAGGAACGCTGGCCGTAGCGCAGCTGCGGCGCGCCACGGATTTCATCACTGAAAACTGCATGCGCAATATCCGCCTGCAGGAACTCGCTGACCTGACGGGACTGTCGCCATCGCATTTCAGCCATTCGTTCAAGGCATCGACTGGAATGGCCCCCCACGACTGGCAGATGAATGCCCGGCTGGAACGCGCAAAAGCCTTGCTGGCGTCGGACGCCTGTGCCTTGACCGAAGTTGCCGCCGAAACCGGTTTCTCGGACCAGGCGCATTTTACCAAGGTCTTCCGCAAACATGTGGGGATCACCCCGGCCCGCTGGCGCAAGGCCAGGCAGTCGTGATGCACTTCGCAAATATTTGCTCACTCCTTCAGAAATTGCCCAAAAACGTCCAATTGTCGCCGATCGAACCAAGCTCAAACTTTAAATATGAGTTAACTGCTCACCTTATTGTAGCGCCGCTTCCGGAGAGCGGCGAAAAGTTCGTGTGAGTGGGGCATGGAATGAACAAGAGAAAAACAACCTTGGGGGCAAGGCTCGGCCTGGGTGCAGGTGTGGCGTTTGTCGCCCTTTGCAGCGCGTGGGCGGCTCATGCCCAGGACGCCGATACGACCTTGGCGCCGATCGTCATTCGCGGTGAGGGCGAAGGCGACGGAACCGGCCCGGTCAAGGGTTATGTCGCGAGGCAGTCGACGACCGGGTCCAAGACCGATACGCCGCTCAAGGAAATCCCGCAGTCCGTGTCGGTCATCGGCCGGGAAGAGATGAACGACCGCGGCGCCGTCAGCAAGATCGACCAGGTGCTCCTCTATACGCCGGGCGTGTTCGGCCAGCCCTACGGCTCGGACCCCGACACCGACTGGATCTATGTTCGCGGTTTCAATGCGTCGCAGACGGGCGTTTTCTTCGACAGCCTCGCGCTCACCAGTCATGCCTATGGCGGCTTCCACATCGATCCGTTCATGCTGGAACGCGTCGAGGTCCTCAAGGGCCCGGCCTCCGTCCTGCTCGGTGGGGCCAATGCCGGCGGCGTCGTCAACCTGATCCGCAAACGCCCGACCGACGAGCCCTACTACTACACCGAGACCGGCATCAACACGAATGGCAACGCCTTCTTCGGTTTCGATATTTCCGACAAGATCACCCCGGACGGCACCTTCAGCTATCGCCTGACCGGCAAGATCGCCGGTGGCGACAACTATACCGACTACAGCGAGGACCTGCGCGGTTTCATCATGCCGCAGTTCACCTTCTCGCCGGATGCAGGCACCAGCCTGACGGTCTGGACCTATTTAAGCGGCCTCGACCAAGTCCACACGACCAACGGTCTGCTGCCTTACGGCGGCACAGTCGTCAACGCCGGCTACGGCAAGATACCGCGCGACATGTTCCTCGGCGAACCGGATTTCGATAACGGCACGGTCGTCCAGAAAATGGTCGGCTACGAATTCGAACACGAATTCGAAGGCGGTTGGAAATTCACTCAGAACCTGCGTTACAGCCATTTGTTCAAGCATGAGAAATATGTCTATCCATTCGACTTCGACCCGACGGATGGCGTGGTAGACCGGTACGGCGAAGACATTACGTCGACCGCCAATGCCTTCAATGTCGACAACCGGATCGAAAACGAGTTCGATTTCGGGAGCGCCTCGCATAAGATCATGGCTGGCTTGGACTACCGCTACTATCGGCTGCATACAGACCAGTTCGCAACCCCCTTCCCGTCCTTCCCGGATCCGTTCGATCCCAACAATCCGGTCTATGGCTCGCCGATCACTCTCGCCCGCAACCTCAACCAGGTCTACACGATCAACCAAGTCGGCGTTTACGCGCAGGACCAGATCAAGTTCGGCGATGGCTGGATCGCAACTTTCAACGGCCGCTACGACTATGTCCACAACGAGATCGATGACCTCATGCCGGGAGGAACGGAGAACTATTCCAGCAACGACCGTGCCTGGAGCGGCCGCGCGGGCCTGGCATACGAGTTCGACAACGGCCTGACGCCCTATGTCAGCGCCGCTACGTTCTTCAGCCCGATCGTCGGCCTGACGGGCCGCGCGGCGCCGAAACCCGAGGAAGGCCACCAGTTCGAGGCAGGCTTGAAGTACGAGCCTACCTGGCTCGACGGCAGCCTGACGGCCTCCGTTTTCGACATCACGAAAAAGAACTACACGATCACAGCCGGCGGGATAACCAGCCAGCTTGGCGAAGTCCGCTCCCGGGGCGTCGAAGTAGAAGGCAAGTTCAATCTGGACGAGAACTGGAAGGTCATCGCGGCGGCGTCGTATACGGATATCGAGATCACCAAGGACGATCCCACGCTCGTCGGCAATACACCAAACGTCGTGCCTGACGTTCTGAGTTCTCTCTGGCTCGACTACACCGTCACGGAAGGACCTTTGGAAGGACTCAGCTTCGGCGCCGGCGCCCGCTATCGCGGCAAATCCTGGGCGGACAATGCGAACACCCTGCGCGTTCCGGATGCGACGGTCTTCGACGCGGCGATCCGCTACGAGAAGAACGATTGGAAGGCGTCCCTCAACGTCACCAACCTGCTCGACAAGGACTATGTCGCAGGCTGCAACACGGAGTATTTCTGCGGCTACGGCGAGGCCCGCACCGTCAACTTGAAGATCAGCAAGGTCTGGTAGTTTGACGATCTGAAACAAGTCTTTCAGGAAGGCCCGGCTGTGGCCTTCCTGTGCCTTTGGAGACATGCCGAGAGTGCCGCAATTTACCCGCAGAACCATGCTTTCAGCCGCAGCCGCCTTGGCGGCGGCGCGCACTCTGCGGGCGCAGGAAACAGGGCCGCGGGTTGCAACGCTCGACTGGGCGCTTCTCGAAACGCTGCTTGCGATCGGCGCCAATGTCGTGGCGGCGACCGAGCTTCGGCAGTTCCGCCAGGTTGCGATCAAGCCCGATGTCCCGGACAGCGTTGCCGATCTCGGCCTGCGCGGCACGCCGAATTTCGAGGTGCTGCGCTTTGCCCGCCCGGACCTTATCCTCAACTCGAATTTCTATGCCTGGGCCGATCCGCTGATGCGCCGTATCGCGCCGGTCGAAAACCATTCTATCTACAAACCCGGCGAAAGCCCGTACCTCCTTGCAGAACAGGCCGTGCTGTCGATCGGCGAGCGGCTGCAGCTGCCCGCGGCCAATAGGATGGTCGAGGAGCTCGCTGCCCGGCTCGATCGCTACAAGAACCTCCTTGCCGGAGGTGACGGCCGCCCTGTCCTGCCGATCAACCTCGGCGATGCGCGCCATTACCGCGTCTTCGGTTCCGACAGCATGTTCGGCGAGGTCTTGAAACGCGTCGGGCTGGCCAATGCCTGGACGGGCGCCACCAGTTATTCGGCCATGGCGCCGATGGGCATCGAGACGCTGGCCTCCATGCCCGAGGCATGGATCGTCCTCATTCCTCCGCATCCGGAGGATGCCTTTGCGACACTGACCGAAAGCGCTTTCTGGAAGGCCCTGCCTGCGGTGCGGGAAAATCGCGTGCTGACGGTCGGATCGATCAATCCCTATGGGGCACTGCCGGCCGCACGTCGTTTTGCCGATTTCCTGGCGGAAGGATTTTCCCATGCCCGCAACGGCTAGTCTCCCGATGCCCATGCGCGAAGGCCTTCCCCACGTTCTTCCTGCAGCCGTGCTCGGCATCGCCTGCGTTGTCTCCTTCGCTCTGCTTCTGGCGTTTCGCCCGCACGTTCCCGGGGCGACGACGACCGCGGCTGCGCTCGATGCGATCCTGCTGTGGAACAGCCTTCTGCCTCGTGCCGCGATTGCGCTGATCGCCGGGGCAGCGCTCGGTCTTTCCGGTGCGCTGCTGCAACGGGTATTGCGCAACCCGATCGCCGATGCCTCAACTCTCGGCATCGCCTCGGGGGCACAACTGGCGCTGACGCTCGGCCTTAGTTTTCTGCCGCTTCTGACCGGCATTTCCCGCGAACTGCTCGCCTTTGCCGGCGGCTTTACCGCGGTGGCGATCGTGCTGGCGCTGAGCTGGCGGCGCAGGCTCGATCCGGTCACGGTGGCGCTCTCCGGCATGATCGTCAGCCTGATCGCGGCCTCGCTCAGCGTGATGCTGATCCTGGCGCGCGGCGAATATGCCATGTCGATCCATATCTGGGGTGCGGGCGCGCTCAACCAGCAGGACTGGAGTGGTGTCACTTCGCTGGCGCCGCGGTCGGCGGCGGGCATCCTCGCCGCAGCACTGCTGCTGCGGCCGCTGAATGTCCTAGCGCTCGACGATTCCAGTGCCAAAAGCCTCGGCGTCGCGCTGCATGGTGTCCGGTTTTCGATCCTCGTTCTCGCCGTCTGGCTGTCCGCCTCCGTCACGGCAACAGTCGGCATCATCGGCTTCCTGGGGCTCGCAGCACCCGCCATGGCCAGGTTCTGCGGCGCGCGAACCACCGGACAGGTGATGATGGCCGCGCCTCTCACGGGAGCCGCGGTGCTTTTCCTGTCCGATTGCCTGACCCAATTGCTGGGACCGGGTTTTTCCGATCTGGTACCGGCGGGTGCCGCAACCGCACTGCTCGGCGGGCCGTTGCTTCTCCTGCTGCTGCCCCGCGTCCACGGATTTTCTGCCATGACCGCAACGGCCGACGCTGCCTATCGACAGCTTCGAAATCCTGCTGGCGCACTGTCGCTCCTTGCCTTGGCGCTTTCCATCATCTTCGTCCTCGTACTTGCGCTAGGCCCGACCGATCACGGCTGGAGCGTTGCAATCGGCCCGCTCTTTTCCGAGCTTCTGCCGTTTCGTCTGCCGCGTATCCTGGCAGCCGGCGGTGCCGGCGCCATGCTCGGTGCGGCCGGCTTCATCATGCAGCGCGTGACCGGCAATCCGATCGCCAGTCCCGAGGTGCTCGGTGTTTCGAGCGGCGGCGGTGCCGGGCTGACGGTTGCTCTCTTCCTGTTCAGCATCCCATCGCCTGCCATCATGCTTCTCAGCATGGCGCTCGGCTCGCTCGCCGTCTTCCTGGTGATGATCGCGATCGCCGGCCGCTCCGGTTTTTCGGCCGAACGACTGCTGCTCGCCGGCATCGCCATCAGCGCTTTCTGCATGGCGATCGTCAGCATGGTGCTCGCCCAGGGCGACATGCGCAGCTATACCCTGCTCTCCTGGATGGCCGGATCCACCAATCGAGCCGGTATCTTCGAAGCCTGGACGGCGATGATCGCGCTCGTGGTGTTGACGGCGCCGCTCTTCTTCATGATCCGCTGGCTCGCCATCCTGCCGCTCGGGACTAGCCTTTCCCGCAGCGTCGGCCTTCGCGTCCTGCCGTCACGCCTCGTGCTCGCGATCCTTGCGGCATTGATGACGGCGATCTCGTCCTTCCTCGTTGGGCCCTTGAGCCTGACAGGACTGATCGCCCCGCATCTCGCGCGGCTCATCGGCTTCCAGAACCTGCGATGCCAGCTTGCAGCGGCAATCGTCATCGGCGCAGGCGTACTGATGATGGCCGACTGGCTGTCGCGGGTCGTCATCTATCCCTATCAGGTCCCGGTCGGCCTCTTCGCGGCGCTGATCGGCGGACCTTATCTTCTCTGGCTGCTTGGGTTAAAGCAACGCTCCCCGTAATGGCCGAACGCTCCACGCCGTCCGGCAGCCGTCGATGTTTGGCGAGCCCTGTGCCCTCGGCTATTTTGATTCCCGACTGGGTGAAGGTTTGTACGGCACCGCACAGAAGGCCGCCGGCGTTCATTATCTGTGGAAAAAGCGCTTCGCGGGGATTAGAATTCGCCGCTTCAAGGAGGCCGATATGACATATCACAATCCTTTTCCGGCGCGTGCAATGACGATGGGAGACATTTCCCTCCTCCGGCACGCTGTCATTGTTGCAGCCGAAAAATCAGAACGCAGCGCCGATTCAGTCGCACCCATCGTGTACGACCTTTACTGCCGCGGCCTCAAGGATCCTGAAAAACTCGCCGAGGCGGCCGGCTTGCTTGCCACGTCTCGTTCCTTCAACTGAATAGCACCGTAGCCTATTCGCCAAAGGGATAGGTTTCCGGCATGCCGCGATGGTGCTCCGGTCCGAGCGGCGTCACCGCCTGGGACTCGTTGAACCAGACATAGGCATCGAATTGCTCGGGAAGGATTGCCTGGCTGTAGTGGCTCCACAGCTCCGTGTCGGGCCGGTAGATAACGCCGATGAAGCGCTCAAGCCGAGGCTCCGAGAGGCGGCGTCTCAGCGGCTCGTGCTTGGCAGGCGAAAGATCAAGCAGGAACCGGGATTTACCCGCCTCATGGCACAGCCGCTCATAGCTGTCCGGGCGGGAAGGATTGACCCGCATGACCTGCATGTCTCCGTCCCAGTCGTGCGCGGCGGCCACCGTGCCGGCATGGGTGCCGAAACCGACAAGTGCTGCCTCGCTTGCAAAAGCTTCCCGGCAGAGCTGTCCGATATTGAGCTCGTTACGGATTGCGCCCATATCGGTGGATCGGGCATCGCCGATGTGACTGTTATGGGCCCAGACGATCGCCTTGGCATCTGGCCCCTTGGCATCAAGAAGATGCCGCAGCGTTTCAAACATATGGGTATCACGCAGGTTCCAGCTTTCCGCCCCGCCGTAATACATGATCCGGTAGTAGCGCTCGGCGGACGCGATCAGCCGGGCGTTCTGGGCGGCATCGAGGAAGGCGTCGCCGTCGTTATTTGCATAGTCGAGCCGCTTGCGCAGCAGCGCTTGGCATTGCTCGATCACCGCCTGCTCGCATTCGGCATAACCGCGGCTGAGCGCCGCCCGGCCATAGGTCGCGGGGTTCTGCTGCCAGGGCGTCAGGCAGCCGTAGCGCTCGCGCGCCACAGCCGCCGCCTGCGGATCGACCCGATCCAGATAGTCAAGCACGGCTCCGATCGAGGCGGACATGTTGTAGATGTCGAGCCCGTAGAAGCCCGCCCGATCCTCCATGGCGTCGAGACCTGCATTGTGCTTTCGCATCCATTCGGTCAGTGCCCGAACGTCCGTGTTGCGCCACATCCAGGTCGGGAAGCGTTGGAACGGAGGCTCTTCGCGTTCGGACGCGGACCGGTGTCGGACGTATCGATCAACTTTCGCCGCATCCGGCCAATCTGCCTCGACCGCAACAATCGTGTATCCCCGATGGACGATCAGGTGACGCGTGATCGCGGCACGGGCTCGATAGAATTCGGCGGTCCCGTGGCTCGCTTCCCCCAGCAGAACCACGCGTCGATCGCCAAAGCGGTCGAACAGGCGGCCGAATGCTGGATCGTCGAAATCCGGGAGGTCTTCGGCCGCCTCGGCAATCATTGCCGGCAGGCTCTGCTTGCGAGAAATGCCCGGCTTGTGATTACTCGCGGAGCGCCGGCCATCTTCGGCCCAGCCCTGCTCCCCGATCAGCGGCACGAACATCACCGCCCCGAGATTCGATTGCTCATAGCTGGTCGCCGTGCGCCGGATAACCTTGCAGAGCGTCTGGCTAGACTCCCCACCCACGGGGATCACGAGCCGCCCGCCGATTGCGAGCTGATCCTTCAGCGCTTCCGGCACCGCCGGAGCGCCCGCGGCCACCACAATTGCGTCGAACGGCGCTTGCTCGGGAAGTCCTCGCGTGCCGTCGCCAGCAAGAACCTCGACATTGTCATAGTCGAGATCAGCCAGGCGCTGCTTTGCCGATGCGGCCAGGGCCTCGTGGCGCTCGATCGCATAGACGTGCTCCGCGATCTGGCCCATCACCGCGGCCGCGTAGCCGGAACCGGCTCCAACCTCGAGCACACGATCGCCCGCCCGCAGCTCTGCCGCCTCGATCATCGCCGCGACGATGTAGGGCTGCGAAATAGTCTGCCCCTCCTCTATGCGCAGAGGCGCATCCTCGTAGGCGAATTCAGCCATACCTTCGGCGACGAAGCGCTCTCGCGGCACGGCACGCATCGCATTGAGGACATGCTCATCCCTTATTCCACGCCGCCTTATGTGAACCTCGGCCATGTGATCGCGCATGCGCTGGTAGTCGACCATCCAGGCCTCCTTCCCTTCTGCTCACCTCTCGATCGTTCCCGCCAGGCGACGGTGCCGCATTCAGTAGGGGCGCGACGATCGAGGCGCGCCCTGGGCGTCGCTCGAAGATCGTCTCTCGTCCTGCAGAATCTTCTCCGTCGCCCGGACAGCCTTTTCCATTGCCGCCTCCCGTTCCTTGCGGCTCCGCTCCGTGTCCGCGCACCTTGCGTCATCCGTCCCCGGCTCAGGCGGCACATGCCGCTCCTGCTTCTCTTCCATAGCTGATCTCCTCAGGCGGCACTGCCGAGCGGTTCGGTTACTGGACAATCCCGCGCCGCTTCCATTCACGATACGGTGCCAGAACCTGTCCCGGATAGCGCCGCTCGATCTCGCTCTCGACCAAGGCAATTCCGGCAAGGATGTCGTCGCGGCCCTCGTCCCGCGCTGCCTCGCTCGCCAGCTCCAGCTGACGCATGGCGATGAAAACCTCCTCATCGGTCATGGTCTCCATCCTGGCTACCAGATCTCCGATCGGCTCGTTTTCAATATTCTCAATGGAGGCCATGGCTTACCCCATAGTCTGCAAGTCCGCCGTCAACGGCTAAAGCGAATGGCTATCGCCGGCATGGCTAGGATGTGGAATCGTTGAAAGTGTTGGCGGTCTCAGTAACGACTGAGGCCGCGTCCGTTGGTCATGGACGTGAACCCGAATCCGCGCGAGTTGTATTGTTCGCGAGCATCGTCGAGGCATCAAGCCCTGCCGACGAAGGCCGGAAAGAACTCAGCATCGATCGACGTAACGGTTCCCATCGCGGTCGCGGTAATAGCAGCGGCCGGGCTGTCCCGCGACATTCCCGATCAAGGCGCCGGACACGCCACCCACGGCCGCACCAACCGCGGCACCGCGAACGTTACCCGTTGCTACGCCGCCGACGACGGCACCCGTGGCAGCGCCGATTCCCGCCCCACGTTCAGTCGACGTGCAAGCTGTGAGGCACAACCCTACACATCCGATGACGAAAAACTTTTTCATTTGAACCTCCGTTCAAGTTTTCTCACTGATAGATTGGCTTGTTGGGCATGGCGACGCGACGAGTGTCGGCTTTGGCTGGAACGTCGCGCTAAGGTCTCCGAACCAAGTCTGATGCCGAAAGTTCCAAGGCAATTGAGGGACAGCTCTGCCGGCGAAGAATGCCGCTGGCTTCAAGGCTTTGCGACACCGGAACGGAACCATCCCCTGCCTCCGCGGGTTAAATGGCATATTTTGCGCTCTTACCTCTGGGAGCATGCCATGGCTGTACTTTCCTCCAATGATCGAGACGCGGCCGCCTATCCGATCCAGTCGCTTTTCGTCCCATTCCCCTTCGTCTGCTTCATACTTGCGCTCGCAACCGATATCGCCTTCTGGCAGAGCAACAACCTGATGTGGCAGAACTTCTCCGCATGGCTGTTGTGCGCCGGCCTGGTGTTCGGCGTAATTGCAATCCTGGCTGGGCTCATCGACCTCGCGCGGCCCCGCACCCGTCCACTGCGGCCGGCTTTCCCGTCGGCGCTTCTCTACCTGATCATCCTCGCCCTTGCCGTCCTCAACAGCCTCGTCCATGCCGGCGACGGATGGACCGCCGTGGTCCCTTATGGCCTGGCGCTCTCTGCCGTTACATTCGCGCTTTGCCTTGTGGCTGCCGCCGTTTCCGCCCGCAAATATGCCAGATTGGCCTGGAGGATATGATGATGAGATCCCTCATTCTCGGCACTTCGGTTCTGTCGCTTTCCCTAGGGCTCGCCGCGTCGGCGCAGGAAGCCACATTCGATCTGTCCCAGCAGATCGGCCCGAACCCGGTTCTGCCTGACCCCTCTCCTTCCCTGATACCTGATCTGAAGGTCGCGGAAGTGGTCGGCTGGAAGGACGGCGAGACGCCTGCCATTCCCGATGGCCTGAAGGTCACGGCCTATGCCCAGGACCTTGCCAATCCCCGCACCGTCCATACCCTGCCAAATGGCGACGTGCTCGTCGTCCAGTCCCGCGGCCCCGCCGGCGAGCCGACCTCGCGGCCGAAGGATTTCATCCGCGACTGGATCATGTCGATCGCCCACGGCGGCGGCGGTGAACAGAAAGAAAGCAATATCATCACCCTGCTGCGTGACACCAATCGCGACGGCACGGTCGATGAACGCCATGACCTCCTGAAGAAGCTCGATTCTCCCTTCGGCCTCGCCTGGATAGACAACACGCTTTATGTCGCCACGACGAGCGCCATCCTTGCCTACCCCTACGAACTCGGCCAGAACGGGATCACCGCGCAACCGAAAACGCTGACGCCGCTGCCCGGCGGCCCGATCAATCACCATTGGACAAAAGATCTGGCCCTCAGCCCGGACGGCCGGACGCTTTACGTCTCCGTCGGATCGAATTCCAACATCGTGGAGAACGGGCTCGAAGCAGAAAAGGGCCGTGCGGCGATCTGGCAGGTCGACCGGCGGACCGGCGCCGCGCGCGTTTTCGCCTCGGGTTTGCGCAACCCGAACGGCCTCGCCTTCAATCCCCAAACCGGTGCGCTCTGGACCGTCGTCAACGAGCGCGACGAGCTCGGCCCGAACCTCGTTCCCGACTACATGACCTCGGTGGAGGACGGCGCCTTCTACGGCTGGCCGTGGAGCTACTACGGCAACCACGTCGACGCTCGCGTTCATCCGCCACGTCCCGACATGGTCGAAAAAGCAGTCCAGCCGGATTACGCCCTGTCCAGTCATGTCGCTGCGCTCGGACTGACGTTCTCGATGAATTCCGCGCTGCCAACTGCATACGCCAACGGCGCCTTCATCGGCGAGCACGGCAGCTGGAACCGGGACAGCTTCAATGGCTACAAAGTCATCTTCGTACCGTTCCAGAATGGCAAGCCATCTGGCAAGGCGCAGGATGTCGTCACAGGCTTTATCCAGGGTGATCAGGCGAAAGGACGGCCGGTCGGCGTCGGGATCGATGGGACCGGAGCGCTGCTCGTCGCCGATGACGCCGGCAATACCGTCTGGCGCGTTGCGTCATCCGACGGTCGGGTCACGCCGCAACCGATTGGCACGGACCAGGTATCTGTCAATCAGCAACTGTCATCGCCGGCGAAGACCGACAGACTTCCTGACGGAGTATCCGGTATCGGAACGGAAATCACCGCGTCGACCACGCAATCGGCGCGGCCTCCCACGTCTGCCGACGAGCGACTGACCGGTCAGAAGCCGCTTTCCGGCCAACCGGATAAGCTCGTGCCCGCCCAGATGCAGATCGCTCCCGCGACGGGCCCTTGACGAACTAGGCGGCGAGATGAAGGACGGAACCTGCTGCAACGCTTCGGATCGAAGCCGCCGGCCTGGCGGCTTCGATCAACCACGTGGCGTATGAGTGATCGCCAAAGCCACTATTTCATGGCTTCGAGCAAGGCTGCTATATAGCCGTAGCAAAACGCAAAGGCTACGCCTGTGGGATCGCGGCCGCTTATCCGGGGAACGTGATCGGGCATGATCATGTAACGATAGTCGACCTCTTTATAGACTTTGAGAGAGCGCACCATGTCCATGTCGCCCTCGTCCGGAAAAGTTTCCATGAAGGAGAGTTTTCCGCCCGCGATATTGCGGAAATGGACGTTGAAAATCTTGCCGCGTGTCCCGAACCAGCGGATGATATCGTCGATCTCTTGCCCGGGGTTCTCCAGCATCTCGCCGATCGAGCCCTGGCAAAAATTGAGGCCGTGGTAGGGGCTCTCGCGCATGAGCACGAACTTCTTCAGACCCTCGACGGTGCCGAGCACGCGGGTAACGCCCTTGTAGCCGGGCGGGGTGTAAGGGTCATGCGGATGGCAGGCAAGCCGCACCTTGTTGCTCTCTGCGATGGGCACTACACGTTCCAGAAAATAGTCGATCCGCTCCCAGTTTTCGTCCTCGGACAGCACGCCCGCCAGGCCTGGCTCGGCCTGCTGGTCGGCCTTGTCCCATCGAAAGGCTTCGTTCAGTGACCCGCCCCGCCCAAGTTCCATCTCCGTACGTGGGATGCCGATCAGGTTGAGATTGTATTTCACCGACGGGATTCCGGCCTTGGCGGTTTCCTCGATCAGCCTGCATACCGCATCGATCTGCCGGTCGCGATCCGGACCCTTGAGGAGGATGTCCGGATAGGATGCCTTCTCGATGGGCTGCGACGGAAGCGGAAGCTGGATCATGTCGAGGATGAGCCCGAAGCTTTCAATCTTGTCGCGATGACGTTCGAGATCTTCCAGTTTCCAGCTCGACGGCGCGCCGGGCGGATCTGCGCAGATGTGTTTCAATCCCAATTGGGCGAAAACGCGGTAGTCGTCATCATCTCTCGCGCCAACTTGTGTGCCAACATACATTTTCACATCCTCCCTAAGCGTATCATATATCATACGACCTAATATGATTTTTTACCGGCTGTCGAGAATCTTCGTGCGGCAAGCGTGGAGATCGGCTGGCGGAACTATACCTAAACAGCTAGCTGCGATCGCCCGATTTTTCTTGAGATTCCCGCAGAAAATCGGTTGATAATACGCATTATCAGAAAGGTTTATCGTTAACTCACCACGCTCTGTAAAATGTAGGCTTGCGGAAAGCTCGTGCGGCAAGCTTGCCATCCCCAGAAAAGTTGGCTAAGTCATCATACAACATTTGAACAACCGGCTATGTCTTTGGTTCACTCTGGGAGGAGTTACAATGAAATACCTTTGCACCCGATTGCTTGTTGGCGCGGCTTTTGCCGTCATGTCTTTCGGCACGCCAGCGGCTTTTGCCGAGACGCCGGCCAATCAGCTCGTCATTGCGACTTCGCTTGCCCAGGTTCTCTCGCTGGATCCGCATCAGGCGACGGAAGCCAAGGCCAATGAGATCATGGCGAACCTCTACGATCGCCTGGTTTCGACCGACGGTTCCGGAAAGATTTCCCCGCAACTTGCCGAAAAATGGGAGATCGATGACAAGGGGATCACGTTCCATCTGCGCAAGGCGGAATTCGCATCGGGCAACCCGGTCACCTCCGCGGACGTGGTATACTCGATCACCCGCCTCCTGAAGCTCGACCAGGCCGCGGCCGCCAATCTCAAGCGTGTCGGCTACAATGGCGGCAACGTTGAAAAGCTGGTGACGGCGCCGGACGAGAAGACTGTGCGTGTAGACCTTTCCGGCGAGGTCACGTCGGAGCTCCTGCTCTATCGCCTGGCGATGGTCATCGCGAGCGTTGTCGACAGCAAGGAACTGAAGAGCCATGTCGTCAACGACGACTGGGGCAATGCGTGGTTGCGCACCAATTCGGCAGGCTCGGGTCCTTTCACGCTGAACAAGTGGACGCCGAACGAGATCGTCATCCTCGACGCGAACAAGAATTACGTCGCCGGTCAGCCGAAGATGCGCCGCGTCGTCGTTCGCCATGTGCCGGAAAGCCAGGTCGAGCGGCTGATGCTTGAGCGTGGCGATATCGACATCGCCAGCGCACTGACCGCGACCGACCTTGCGACATTCAACGGCAAGCAGGGTTATCAAATCCAGCGCGTCCCGACAGGGGGGTTCTATGTCCTGTCGATGAACGCCGGCAAGGAACCGCTTTCCAATCCGAAGGTCCGCGAAGCGATTGCCTATGGCATTGACTACAAGGGCATGGAAAAGGCGATCATGGGGCCATACGGCCGGGCGCGCACCGTTCCCGTTCCGGAAAACTTCGAATATGCCATTCCGAGCCCGGACTGGAAGCTGGACGTGGCAAAGGCAAAGGCCTTGCTGGCGGAAGCCGGCTACAAGGACGGCTTCACGCTGAACCTCAAGACCATTGCCCAGACGCCGCGCATCGATCTTGCAACCGCGATCCAGGCGTCGCTCGGCCAGATCGGCGTGAAGATCAATATCATGCAGGGCAATGGTGCAGATATCATCGCCGCGCACCGAGCCCGAGATTTCGATCTCCTGATCCCGCAGACAGGGGCCTATATGCCGAATGTCCTGGGCGCGATGGAGCAATTCTCGAGCAATCCGGACAATTCGCTGAAGGCCAACAATGCCGGCAACTTCGTATGGCGGTCCGGCTGGGATATCCCTGAGCTGACGGCCATCACCGCCAAGGCTGCGCTGGAGCCGGACGCGAAGAAGCGCGGAGCGCTTTACGTTCAGATGCAGGAAATGTTCGTTGCCCAGAAACCTGCCGTTCTGCCGCTCTTCGAACGCTATGAACCGATCGTCCTGACCAGCCGTGTGCAGGGCTATGTCGGGCATCCGAGCCAGACGACACGTCTGGAAGGCGTCACGAAGGCCGATAAGTAACTTAACGTCAGGTCAGGCAGCCGATCATGAAGGAACTTTCGTTAGGCGAGCTGGGACGACGACTTCTCCATCTGATCGTCAGCCTGTTCATCCTGTTGTGCGTCACCTTCGTGATCGGCCGCGTCATGCCGACCGATCCGGTCGGGGCCATTGTCGGCGAACTCGCCGATCCGAAAGCCTACGAGGCCATGCGCGTCAGGCTTGGGCTCGACTTGCCGCTCTACCAGCAATTCTTCGTCTATGTCTGGGGACTGCTGCACGGCGATATGGGCACGGCCATCCTGACCGGCAACGCAGTCACCAAGGACCTGTCCCAGGCTTTCCCGGCAACGCTGGAACTTGCAACGCTCGCGGTGTTGATTTCCACCCTAGTCGGCGTTCCTCTCGGCCTGGCGGCCGGTCTTTTCAGGGATAGCGCGATCGACAAGTTCGCCCGCGTCTTCGCGCTGGTCGGACATTCGATCCCGGTCTTCTGGTTCGGTATCGTGGGGTTGGTCATCTTCTATGCCGGCCTCAATCTGGTCGGCGGGCCGGGCCGCGTCGATGTCTTCTACGAAGGCCTGATCGAGCCGACCACCGGGCTGATGCTCGTCGACAGTCTGCTCGAAGGCGAGACCGATATATTCTGGAACGCCCTGTCGCACATCATCCTGCCGGCGTGCATCCTGGCCTATATGGCCATGGCCTATATCACGCGCATGACCCGCGCGTTCACGCTGGAACAGCTCAATCAGGACTATGTCATCGCCGCGCGCGCCAAGGGCGTCGGTCCGGTCCGCACCGTCATCAGCCACGTCCTGCCCAATATCGCCGTTCAGCTGATCACGGTGCTTGCGATCTCCTACGGCAACCTGCTGGAAGGCGCCGTGGTGACGGAGATCGTGTTTTCATGGCCGGGCATCGGTCAGTACATGACCAATGCCCTCATGATCGGTGACATGAACGCAATCCTCGCGGCGACCATCATTGTTGGTTTCATCTTCATGTTCCTGAATTTCGTTGCAGACATTGCCTACGCGCTTCTTGATCCGCGTACCCGGGAGGCCGCACGATGAGCAATATCGCCCAGGACGACGCCATCATCCGGCCGCCGGCAATCGGCACCAGGATATGGAACTCGACCTCCCGCATTCTGCACAAGCTGGCCGACGAACCGCTTGGCATGATGGGTTTCATCATCCTCGCCATCCTGGTTGTGGTCGCGATCTTTGCGCCGCTGATCGCGCCTTACGATCCCGCGGCCCAGACATTGAGCGACGCGCTGCAGCCTCCGAGCCTCGCGCATCTCGCCGGCACGGACGAATTCGGGCGCGATATCTTCAGCCGTCTCGTTCACGGCACGCGCATCACGATCCAGACCGTCCTGTCGGTCTCGGTGATCGTCGGGCCGATCGGCCTGGTGATCGGAGTCGTCGCAGGCTTTTTCGGCGGACGCACCGATGCCATCCTGATGCGGGCCACCGATATAGTCCTGTCGTTTCCGTCCTTGATCCTGGCGCTCGCCTTCGCCGCGGCTCTCGGGGCAGGTTTGGGAACCGCGATCGTCGCCATTTCGCTGACGGCCTGGCCACCGATCGCCCGGCTCGCACGCGCGGAAGCGCTCGTCGTGCGCAATGCGGATTACGTGGCGGCCGCCCGGCTCTATGGCGCCTCACCCTTGCGCATCCTGTTTCTCTATATCGCTCCGATGTGCATTCCCTCCGTAATCGTGCGGCTGACGCTCAACATGGCAGGCATCATCCTGACGGCGGCTTCCCTCGGCTTCCTCGGCCTCGGTGCGCAGCCGCCGCTGCCGGAATGGGGCGCGATGATTTCCAGCGGGCGAAAATTCATGCTCGATTATTGGTGGGTCGCGGTGATGCCCGGCCTCGCCATTCTGTTGACCAGCCTTGCCTTCAACATCGCCGGAGACACGCTTCGCGATCTATTGGACCCGCGCCATGCCAGATCTTGATGAAACGCCTGTCCTGTCCGTTCGCGACCTGAACGTCCGTTTCGGCCGAAACTCCATTCCGGCGGTCTCCAATGTCAGCTTTGACGTGGGACGGGAGCGCATCGGCATCGTCGGCGAATCCGGTTCGGGCAAGTCGACCACCGGCCGCGCCATCATGCGGCTCCTGCCGCAACGCGCCGGCGTGACCGCCGAGCGGATGGATTTCCTCGACAGCCCGTTGCTGGAAAAGACCGAACGGCAGATGGGAGGCCTTCGCGGCAAAGACATCGCCTTGATCATGCAGGATCCGCGTTACTCGCTGAACCCTGTTCTGACCATTGGAAAACAGGTTGCCGAGGCTGCAAAGCTGCATCTTGGCGCCAGGGGCAAGGATGCCGTTGCGCGCGCCCGCGACATGCTGGCGAGAGTGCGCATCAACGATCCCGATCGCGTCCTGTCTCTTTACCCGCACCAGATATCCGGCGGCATGGGCCAGCGCGTGATGATTGCGATGATGCTTCTGGCGCGTCCCAAGCTCGTGATCGCCGATGAACCGACGTCTGCGCTCGATGTCAGCGTACGCAAGGACGTTCTGATGCTGCTTGATGAACTGGTGCGAGAGAACAACTCCGGCCTGATCCTCATCAGCCACGACATCCGCATGGTCGCCGCTTTTTGCGAGCGCATTCTGGTCATGTATTCCGGCCGCGTCGTCGAAACGCTGAGCAGGCTCGAAGATGCGGCGCATCCCTATACCCGAGGCCTGATAGCCGCGATGCCGGATCCCAAACATCCCGTCAGACGTCTGAAAGTCCTCGACCGCAAATCCATCGAAGTGGAGACCAATCCATGATCAAGGTCGAAAACCTCGATGTCGTCTATGGCTCCAAGGATAAAAGCAATCACGTCGTACGCGGCGTCAGCTTCGCCGTGAGCCGCGGCGAAACGCTCGGCATCGTCGGTGAATCCGGTTGCGGCAAGTCGACGGTGCTGCGCTCGCTTGCCGGCCTCGAGGGCGCATGGACAGGATCGATATCGTTTAACGGCAAGCCGGTCGGCAAGGTGCGGACACGCGACGAGTTGAAGCTTGCCCAGATGGTGTTTCAGGACCCCTACGGCTCGCTGCATCCGCGCCACCGCATCGGGACCGCACTCGCCGAGCCGATCAGGTCGATGGGCGCTGGCGACGGTTGGACAAGGGTCGCCGAGGCACTGCAACAGGTCGGCCTGCCGGCGCATTTCGCCAGCCGTTTCCCGCATGAACTTTCGGGCGGCCAGCGTCAGCGCGTGGCGATTGCACGCGCGCTGATCCTGTCGCCGCCGATCCTGCTTCTCGACGAGCCGACTTCGGCGCTCGATGTCTCGATCCAGGCGGAGGTACTCAATCTGCTGGCAGACCAGCGGGAGGAGCGCAATCTGACGTTCATCCTCGTCAGTCACGATCTGTCCGTCATCTCCCACATGTGTGATCGGGTCCTCGTCATGCAAAATGGCGTATTTGTCGACGAACTCACTAGGCAGGATCTGCAGGCAGGCGTGACCCACGCGAGCTATTCCCGCGAACTTTTTGACGCAAGCTTTTTGTAGCCCATCCACTCCCAACTGGCGACCTCTCGGACAGGAAGGTCGCTCGCTTCGCGACTGGCACCGGCGCGACAAGTTCAGGGTGCCAGACCTGCGATCCTACGACCAAAGTGGGGAAATCTTTCCCTACCTCATATGACATCAAGAATCCGGCGTGATCAGCTCAATTGTCGGGAAGTAGGTCCGATAACGGCCGATGTCCCGCGTCAGCAAGGGCAGTTTCCACACGGCTGCCTGCGAACCGATGAAAAAGTCCGGTAACACGCCAGTGCGCGAACCGCCGGCCCCGCGGTATTGCCTGAATACCTTTCCGGCGAGAAACAAGGCCGCGCGCGGCAACGAAGTAAGCTCTAAGCCGGCTTCTTCGATGACGGCATCAAGTTCTTCGATGCGTTTATAACGAACGGCGAGTTCCGCGTAGATTACCTCGTTGATCAACAACGGCCCCGCGAGGCTGGCAGCTTCCAGCTGCGCTACCGACCAGTCCGCCCAGATCGGATCATTGGTTACAAGATCGAGCAGCACATTTGTGTCAACGAGCGTCACGCTTCGCCACGTGTCATCGCCATGATGGCGTCGGTATCAAGCCCTTTTCCGGCATGACCACGAAGTCTTTGAAAACGGCTCGCCGGCTGCGTCTTGTCAGCCCTTGTCAGCACAACGCTCCCATCGGCAGCTCGATGGAAATCGACCTTGCTGCCGGGAACGATTCCGAGCAGGTCCCGAACCGCCTTCGGAATCGTGACTTGCCCTTTTGCCGTGACTGTTGTCGTCATTTTCCGTGACCTAGTAATACCGCACGCCTCAAAGGTATTACCATCGTGCACGAAAATCAACATCATCTGGCTTTTCGGCGACTGGAGCTGGAGCCTGCGACGGATGGACTTCATCGAACCAGATCACCGGGGCAAAGAGATAGACGAAGGCTTCGAAGTGAACAGTTCTGCGGCCGTATCGGGTGGCGAAGCGGTGCGGGAAAACCATGCGAGCCACCAGCGACAGAAAAAGCGCCGGGAAATCCCGGCGCTCTATACTCGAACCTTCGGTATTAGCGGGCGCGCGTTTGGCCGTCGTAATAGTCACCGCTGTCGATCACCGGAGACGAAGGAATATCGAGACGCCGATCGCGCTTCAGCGGCGGATAGCCATAACGGGTGACCGAGGGGATGCCCAGGGAATCCGCCGTGACCCCCAGATGGTCGCGGTCGCGAGAGGCGCCCTCATAATATTCGCCGTCCTGGGCAAAGGCACTGCCACCTGCAAAGGTGGATGCCATCAGGGTGGCGAGGATGGTGGAGATGACAGAGTTTTTCATAGTCGTTGTTCCTTGTTTAGCCTGATCGGCTTCTGGTGCGACCCAGCCGATCGATGTCTTGAATGAACTGTTTGGACGCTTTGCTTCCGGGATCTACTGCCGTTCGTCGCCGGTAAGCCGGTTGTCGCGACGGGTCGGGGTCCGGACCTGCGCCACGTCAAGCGTGGCATCGGCCTTTGCCTCGGTTTTGGCAGCATCCGCCGGGGCGGCGAACGAGGCCTCGTTTCCCGAAGTCGACCGATGGCCGTCATAGGCCAGGACGTGTCCGGCAAACGAAGCCATGCACGCCGCGGCGACGAGGAAGGCAATCTTCTCTATAGGCACAGTCATTTTTCACTCCATTGTTTGGCGAAACCCGCTTTTGCGGACGTCGTGCTTGATTTTAAGTCTGGCGAGACAGCAGTCGCTGTCATCGATTTCCGAATGACTGGAGGATCTCCTCTCGGCCCGTTGAACGGTGTTGCCGAAGCTCCCGTGAGCTCATCCTTCGGAGACGAAAGTAGGCTGAGGATCTGCCCACCGGCTTGAAGCGTTTGTGAACGTTCCCCTGCCGATCGGTTGAGTGCTGCCGGGGACGGCCAATGCCAGCCAGCCGGACTGTGTTCTCCACCGTCTTTCGTGATGAGACTTTCTCTCGAACCCGTCATCGCCCCGCCAGCGCGGCGTTAAACTTCCGTAAAAAATTGCGGTGATGAGAAAACAATGGGGAGCGCTCATCAACTATAATTCCGCACAACACGGAACCAAGCAAGATATTCTGATAGAATATCGCAACAATATCGAACATTACGAAACAGCTTTTGTCATTGTATGACGCCATGCTTGGCGTATACATGACATAAACTCAGGATATTCTCAATTATACGCGAAGACAACGTCATGATCTCTCGTGGTGCCTAAAGGCCTCCCGATACCATCTCGTGCAGAATGTGAGGGGGTTTGATAGTGTGATTGTGTCAGGCGGCGCCGGAGAGCCGGATGTCATGGGAAATGAGCCGCTACAACTGAAATGGAATGTGCGCCGGACCTTCGATCGGAGGCTCTCCCGACGTGACTAACGGCGCAACCGTGGCCAAAACCGAAAATTTTATCGCAGCATTGCCGTCGTAAAAGCTTGGCTTCCACGACGGACGTTGTCTGAGCGCGCCTGCTGTTTTCAGGAAAACGTGGGAGACAATTTGGGTTATGATTCCGGTTTTATGAATATGCGCTTCGCAGGCCAACCGCTCTTGCGGCCTCCCTCCAAAAGCTGCATCCGACCACGGTCTGGCGACGAACGGAAGCATGGCGATTGGACGTGATCGCTTCGAACGCCATCGGGACTTCTGCGCGTTTGCGGTGCGTCACGCCTTCGGCGACGATCTGTTCGCCGGCGCGCGCGACCAGCAGATAAGGGTGTCGGTGATGCGCCAGCTTGCTGATCAGCCGGCGGCGTTTCGCCATTGCCTCCGCCAGTTCCTGCATCTTTGGAACGGTGTGCAGGATATCGCGCGCCAGCCGGGCTGCAGCGCTGTCTTCAAAATGGAACCGAGGCAGCCGCTTGATTTTCCCGACGCTCAATCCCGCGTCTTCGTGAACGGACACGATGTCGTCCAGTCCGTCAGGCATCCACCCCAGGCCGAACGTTTCTTTCTCCTCCTGGCGAAGAGAAGGAGGCGCATCGGCGTCGTAGACATAGTGGCAATCCATCAGGAGACCGCCGGGCCTCAGACATCTCGCCACCATCCGGTAGAGATCCAGCGGCCGCTCGAAAAAGGCAGCACTTCCTCCGCAGATGATGACATCTGCCTCCGATATGATGTCCGGGAGCGCGGCAATGTCGACGCAGGAAAATATCGCCGCCGACTCCTCCCGCCGTGCGACCTCTCGCGCGACCTCGATTATCGCCGGATTTTCGTCCACACCGATTACTTCGGCTTGCGGAAAAGCCCGTGCAACCCTGCGGCTGATCCAGCCGGTGTTGCAGCCGAAGTCGACGATTTTCCGCGAGCCGCTGGGAAAGGCGGCAAGGATCGCCTCCATCATTGCTTCCCCGCCAGGCGGTACGTTCTTCTGTTTCAAAGCTGCGACGATCGAGAAATAGTAGTCCTGGGAAGAGAGGGGCTTCATGGCTGACACACCTTGCAATCGAGGTTCTTGGAAACAGGATGGAGCGAGGCGTGGCCCGTGGCCGGATTGAAGAGCCAGCGATGGCCGCGCAATGAACTGCGGTGGGTCAGGCGTTCGATGGTGATCTGCGAAACCGCAAAACAAGCGATCAGGGCGTTATCGGCCGGCGACGGCGGCGCTGCAACCCCCGTGTCGACCGATGCCGGCGATGTCGAGCAGCAGAAAGGGCAGGCATCACCCGGCTGCGCCACCAGTGGCCCGGCGACACAAAACGGTCCGACCTGGCCGACATGCAGGTAAGGCGGAGGCTCCGGCGCCGTCGCGTGATATTCCGCCAGGAATTGGCCGGCCAGGCAAACGTCGTCCTCTGCAAGTAGCAGGAAAGGTTTACGTGTCCGGGCCAGAGTGAGCCGGGCAGCTTCCGCCCCATCGGCGAACTGGGTCATGATTGCGACCGCGGCGGAAAAGCGGGAGGCGAGATAGGTTGCCAACCGGTCGCTCTTTGATCGACCGGTATCCTCCGCCGCCGCCCCGCTCATCTGTCTTTGGCTGCTCTCTTCGATGCGGTCGCCGTCCACCAGGAAGAATTTGCGAGCCCCGAGCGCTGCAAGCTGGGAGGCGATCTGGGAGCCGAGGCCTCCGCATCCGACAATTATGAAATCCGTGTCGTGAATGACATCGAAGAGATCGGCATGATATTCGAAGGCTCTCATGATCGTTTACCTTGCTTGAACCGGTCGGGAACTGCTGAGAATTCACAGGAACCGCGCCCACCCATCACGCATGCTCCATCACCGTCGAAACTGACGTTCCCGCCAGCGCGACATCTTGGATGGACAACTCGTCGGGAGGCTGCCTGGCGGCTTTGCGGATCACATGGAGCCGGCCATCGTACCAGAGGCTCAGACCATCGCCGCTGCTCTGCAGCATCGGGCGGCCCATTCGCGGGTCGATGGGCTGCTCCCCCCGCAAAAGCACCTGCCCGAGATCCCAGGCCTGACGATCCACGACACACAGGCGCTGGGCATAATAGGCCTTGCGCCGAGCCGGCGGCTCGCATTCCAGAAGCCGGTCGATGAGCGCCAGGATTGCGGCGCCCCAGGATGGAATGACGGCGATGTCCCGGAGGTCGAGAAGAACATCGCCGCCCAGACGCTCGACCCCCTCGCGGGCGATATCGATGAGCGGTATCAGGCGGGCAGCATACGCAATGACAAAAGCTGCTTCCCGCGCTCGGTGCTCAGGCGGTGCTCTGAAAGGCAAGCATGCGATGCGGACGGCGCACTCCCAGGGAATGGCGTAGGCCGTATGCAGGATGCTTTCGAGCGTCTGTAAACTGTGTGTGTATGGCGATACGTATCGCATCTCCACGGGCAGCGATAACGGCGCGGCTACCGTATACAGCCGCAGCAGGACATGCCCCGCTTCGCGCAGAAGCTCAGCGGCAGTCGCCGGATAGTCTTCGGCGTCCAATTTTTCCTGCGACAGGACCACGATGGCACTCCCCGGCAGGTCGCCGGAGCTGGAGAACGAGCTTATCGCACCGCGCCGGGTGCCGATATAAAGTGTGTGAAGGCCCGCAGTCAGCCGTTGATAGCCACCGGGATCGACGCTCGAAATCAACTCGATTGCCTTGGTGAGATGATCGTCGATCCTGTCCAGGTCATGGTCGCTCATCTGGGCCTGCTCGAAGCCGGGATCGGCCGGCCGGCAATGAGCGATGCGCTTGCGCATGGTGCGGCTCGCGTCCAGACTGTCGATCGGGACGAGACCGATACCACAGGCAAGCCGGCGGGCTGGACGGCGCTCGAGAGCAAGGTCCTCGGCCACGAGATCAGGCTGCAGGCTGTGGTCTACAACTTCAGAACTGGCGCCGTCGACGTAGCTTTCCAGCCCGCGCTGAAGCTCGTCCATCCAAGCCGCCAATGCGGGAGACCGGTAAGGGTCGCTTCGCACGGGCAGGAAGGCTGTGGTGGGCAGGAACGCGTCGGCATCATGATATCCGCCATCGGCAAGGCCTGGAAAATAACGGGCCAATGCCTCGACCCTTTCTCCGCAACCCGGCAGTTCGGAAGCGGCGGCAAGAATTCGGGCATAACGGGGTCGCTGTTTCAGCATGTTGCCCGTTGCAGCCGCATTGACGAAACCGGGCTTTGAAAAGAGCGGATTGCGCTGGAGCAAGGCTCTGGCCTGATCCGCCAACGGCTCGATCTGATAAGCAGACATCTTAAGCTCTCCTCGCCCCGGACGCTTCGAACCTCATCATGAGGCGCGCCACTTCAGGGAAGATTAGTTGCCACCAGAACCGGCCGTACCGACGGCCCTCCGGCTTTGAAACCACGATCTCGTCTAGTCTTCCGTTGAGAGGAGCTTCTTGTGGACCCGTCATCGGCACGCCAGCACCGCGTTAAACTTCCGTGAAAAGGAAGCTAAACCGACAAAAAAGCCCCCTTTTTTTAGGGGGCTTTAATCCTGGTGACCTTTGCCGAGAATCGGCCTTACGGAGACAATACGGCAGCGATGGCTGCCGGGACATCGGGCAGGCCGAACCCGAAGAAATAGCTCATATCGAGAGCATCTTCGCCATCCGCATTCATGCAGTCGGCGGTCAATGCGCGTATTCCCGGCGCGACCATCGCATCCAGCCGGGCCGTGGACTGGAGGATTGACTTGACCAAAGGGCCGGAGAGCCGTGCATCGCCACCGTTCTTGGTCTTATGGGCCCGCTGGATCAAGGCGCATATGCCCCCCACCTGTGCGGAGGCTCCCGACGTGCCCCCGAACGTGGTGTAGTAGCCTCCACCAATGCCGGGATTGGCTGCGGACGGCACCATGGACGACCACGGATCCGCCCCCCGGTCGTAACCGAATGCGCCGGGCAGGTCGGTCGTCAGCAGAGAGAAGTGAGAATACCTGTATTCCCGCAGCCCGAATGCCTCATGGTCATGTTGCGCGGCGAAAGGGGACAGGCGGTCGACGCGCAACTGATGACGATTGAAGACTTCGCCGTCATCGGATGGCGAGACGACCGTAAGTCCCTCTCCGTAATTGCTGTATCCCGAGCGGTAACCCTCGACCGTGACCGCGCCGACGGCGATTATCCCGTTGTCATCGGCAGTCAGGTTGGCCGGATAGATCAACTGACTTTCGCCGCTGTTTCCCGCAGCGCAAACGATTGGAATGTGATGGCTGATGGCGACGATGAGCTGCTTGAGGATATGCCACGCTCTATCAGGGTTCGATCCCTTTTGCGGGGCTTTGGGCTCCAGCTCGGCGCCCCCCTGCTCGGCCAGCGAAATACGGGCGAACAGATCGGCAGCAATTTGATTTTTCCAGCGTTCGAGATCGGCCTTCAATTCGTTCTTCGGAATAACCCGACTGCGCTTCGGGTCCGGCAAGCCGCGTGGCAGGACGATGACATCGACGCGCTGATGATAGGCGTAGAGGAACGCGGCGATGAACTGCAGGACATCGTCCTCGAAAGAGGTCCTGATCGAGATCACCCGGGAGAAGGGATCGACACCGAAATAGGGAAGAACGTTGCGATTGGCGCTCGGGCATGGCGTGCCGCCAGCACCGGAGAATACGTCCTCCGGGAGAGCCGAGGGACCTCCGTCCTGCGTCGCCACGGCCGGTTCTCCGGCAATCAGGCCGGCACAGCAGGTGCCGTGGGAAGCAAAAAGCGACTCCGGGTGGAACAGCCGTCGCACGACGCCCTGAGAGGCTGCATATTCCGCGACAATGTCGTCGAGATATTCGCGATCATCGTCGGATAGACCGAGATTTCCCAACGGCGCGATATCAAGCCCGGCGAAGAAGGCCTGCATTTCCTCACGGTCGAAGGATGTGGTCGCATCGAGGATTTCGGCGACGCGCGAACCGTAGCGATGGCTCGTAAGGTCGATCGAGGCTTCACGGTCAAGCCGGGTCGCCAAATTCGGATGATCGGGCGCTATCCCGACATCGATCAGCGCCACGCGGGCGGGATGGACAAGACCGGCAGCCGCAATCGTATCCCAGACACTTCCCCCGATCTCCGGGTCGGGGACGGGACGCGCCGCAGTCTCGTTCTCGGACGGCGGTACGATCGGCGGCGAACCGTAGTCGGCATCGATGACGCCCAACGCCGTCAGATGCCAGAGATAGTAGTAATTCATCGGCGCGGCCTGCGGCGCTTCCATGTCGGCGGACGTCATGATCTTCGTTCTCCCCAAAGAATAAAATCGGCCTCAAACCCATTCGTCGTGGACCGCCTGGAAAAGCGGCCCGAACGCGTCATGGAGGTATGGAGCGAAACGCCGCGCCAGGTCCCGGCCGGCTTGCGTGTCGCTCGGATAATGCAATCCGGCCCATTCGCGATTTTCAGCGACGTTCTGCGCGATGCGGGCGAGTTCGTCCGTTGCCGGATGTTCGGGCAGGATCGTCGAGAAAGCGAATACAATCGAAAAACACTGGAAGGCATGGTTGCTGGGATAGGATTCGTGCACCGGCACGGGCAGAAGCGGTCGCAACAGGGATTCGAACTGGTTCGGCCGGAGCCTGTTGAACTGGCTCTTGTAGAGAAGCCCGACATATTCGCAGGCGGTCAAGATCGCCTGAAACAAGCCCTCGGTCTGTTCGTACCCGCCGATGTCCTCGATGTACAAGGCGCGGGTAAATTCCGACACGGAAATGGTCGCTTCGGCCTGGATGTCGGGCAATCGCCGCGCCCGCTCACGATCGCGCCGCTGCATGGACAGCAGCACCGCCGCTTCCAGCCGCGTGTAATCCGGACCGGGTGGTGGCGGGATGTCGAGCATTTCCCATGTAAAGCGCCGCGCGGCCGTGAACGCGTTGCGCGACGGCTGCTGGTGCAATCGGCGCAATTCGAACGCCGGGATGAGTTGCGACACGCCGAGGCTCGCGCCATCCATCGTCGACTTGTTTTTGTTCTTGTTCTTATTTTTGTTCTTATTCTTGTTCTTGTTCAGCGTGGCCTTGTTGAGAACCGACTTGTTGGCGACGCCCTTGTTGAGAACCGAGGCAGCTGCCGCCATCGTCGACATCATCAACGGAGGCTCGTCTATGGATAGGTCCTCCTCGGGCAAATGAGCAGGCGCAGGCGGAACGGGGGGCGACGGCTCCACCGCCACCGGAATGGCCTCGACAGGCCTCGGTTCGCAAGGGAGAACCGTATCCGGTTCAACTCTAAATTTATAAGAATTCAGAAAATCTACAATCTTTGATTGTTCTTCCAAATTTGCTTCCCCTACCATACCCCAACCTCCCCAAATGAGATCATCGTGAATGTTGCCTTAGCGAATTCTGGCACCAGCCTTGATCAGGCCGTCGAGCAACAGCTTGCCGCCGCCGGTGCTGAGCAATGGATAGCCCGTGCCGCGAAACGAGGTTATGGAAAACCCGTTTTCAACCTTATCAAGCCGTTCCACATATTGATGTGCAGCCTCCAAATTGCCCGTGTGAGCGTGGCTGGAAGCGAGATAGCGCAACAGGCTATTGAAGTTCGGGCGGGAATGCAGGGCATCCTCGCCTGCGGCTATTGCCGCCACGTGGTCTCCCGCCAACCCGGCGCTGATGCATTTCGTCGTATCGAAATAATATTTATGAGGGCTGTAGACGCCGAGTTCCTGCACCCACCGCGCCATTGCGCTGGCCTTCTCCGGCTGCCCCGCATAGCAATGCAGCATGGCATAGAGGTCCCAACCCAGCGGCAAGGCCGGGTTCAGACGGATCGACTTCTCGAACAGACCGGCTGCGTAGTCGTATTCCCGGAATAGGAAAGAATGCACATGCCCGACCAGCGCCAGGGAGACGGAGTTGTTGGGATCGAGTTCGAGAGCCTTTCGCGCATAGGCTTGGGCCTCTTCGATCAGATGCGCGTCCAGCGCGCTAAAGCGCTGGCCGACCTGGAATGTGCGGATGAAGGACAGCCAGGCGAAGGCAGACGCTCGCGGCTGATATTGAATCTGCTCCTGCAACCGCTTTTCCGCTTTTTCGAGATCGCCTCTCGAAAGTCGAAAGATCGCGTTGACCGCATCGATGAAGAGACCATCGCGGGTCAGGCGGCCGTCGCCGGCGCTCAACTCATGAAACAGCGACAACTGGTCGACCGCCTGGCTGATCAGAGCCGCGGCGACGCCGTATTCGGACCGCTCCATCTGGGTGCGACCGATCATACGGCTGCCAAGCCATATGATTCGGTTGTCGAGCAGATGCTTGATCGCCAGCTCCACCAGCACCTGACTGCCATCGAACGTCAGCCGCAGTTGAAGGCACAGCGGAAGGCCCATCTTTCGATCCGGTTGCCCAAGATGCGGGTCGAAGGAGAGATCGGTGATGCCGAGCCCCAATCCGTCGAAGATCGCCTTGGCGAGCAGGTTCTGAAACTGCAATGCCGCGATCTGCCCCCCATCTCCGGCGCCGAGGACGATCGGCGGCTGGAGAGCGATGGTCCACTGAATATTGTCCGGCGACGGCGGCTTGTCCGGATCATTGCCCGCAGCTGCCGAGGGGATATTGGTCGGGCGCTGGTCAGGCAGGCCTGTCAAAGGCAAGAGTGCTGACAGCGTGCTGACGTCGCGGCGAGGTTGCTGCCGAGGTTCGAACACATCATCGACGCGCCCTTCTTCGATGCGTCGGTACCAGTTCTGTCTCTCGACCGTCAGCCAGTCCTCGAATTCAGGATCGCGGATATCCATGCCTTCGAGCAGTTCGTCGGTGATCTGATCGACCAGGCGCTCGCTGCGCAGCATCTCCTCGGTGTCGAGCGTGATGCGGTCCATGTCCAGCCACACGGTGTTCTTGTCAGCGATGATCAGATCTCGAGACGAACCCAGGGCTTTATGAATATCGAGCAGGGCCTGCCTCAGGCTGGCAGCCGCCTGATCCTCGGACCGGTCGCTCCACAATTTGTCTCTCAGCCAAACCCGCGAGCGCGATCCCCGCGCAGACAGAGCAAGCATTGCAAGAATTGCCTGAGCCTTCTGGGACCTGGGTGTGGCCGATTTCCCTTTGCTGTCGACGAGACTGAACGGGCCAAGCAGGTACATCCGGAACACTGCATGTTTTGCATCCATGCGATCCATTGGCCCAACTCGTCTTGTGCCCCTCTCGATCATCTCATCGAACCTGGGCTGCCCGTCCAGCAGACAGTCTGACACAAAAGCGGCCCTTGACAAGAGCGCTACAGGCGCACCTGCGATTCGGCAGCGCATGTCAGCGTTGTGACCATCGACGAACTGAAGCATAAAAAGCATCCTTGGAAACCGCAAATCTGCCCTAGCGCGCCGCTGTCAAAGCAGCGTCAAAACAGCGTTAAAGTCGAGACGTCGAGCTTTGCGAATGCCGGCGACAGACACGAATCCATGAATTCGACTCAGACAAATGCAACTCTATATTGCCACCAGGCTGGCAAGAGCAGCCGGCAGATGCAGTCGTGAGGAGAGAATGACAGATGCTAGGTCGTCGAGGTGAAGCCGTGAGCAAAAAAAGCCCGCGCCAGCCTCCCGGCGCGGGCTTTTGTCCAGGTGTTGACGATCAGGCAGCGCGAACCAGCTGTTCTGCTTGGCGCAGCGCCGAGATCACCCGGTTCTGGCCACGCACGAGTTGGGTCTTGGCGAAACCGAGCTTCTCAGGGCCGAGCTTGTCGAGATCGGCTGCCGTCGAGATGGTCGGCAGTTCCGGGATCGGCAGGGCCGGGTCGTGGCGGAAACGCTGCTCGCGGGTGTAGTTGAGCGGCACCAGGATGCGGGCGAGCCTCTGGATCACGTGATTGGCACTCTTCGCTTCGATCTTGCCGCTGTCGATCCCGGCGTAGAATGCGGCGAGTGCTTCGGCCAGGGACTCGACCGCCTTGCGGCTCGGCGAAAGGTCGAAGCGGTCGCCGGCCTTCTTCTGGTAGGTGTCGACCGTGTGGATCAACTCTCGTGCCGTCGCACGCCAGTCGAAGGGCAGGATCTTTGCATTGGCATTGCGCAGCACGGCCAGCAGGTAGACCTTGATGTCGCGCAGCATGATGTCCTTGTCGGCGATCTCCAGCGTATCGTTTTCGGTGTGCCAGGCGATATTGGCGCCGCAGCCGCCGACCGTGTAGTAGCCCTTTTCCTCGCGGTCGCGTTCCGTCATGGTCGAGGACAGCATCAGGTAGCTCGACAGACCTATATTGTTGAAGGAATAGTCGCCGGCGCGATGCGGGCGTTCGGCCTCAGCTTTCTTGCCGGCCACTTCCTCGATGACGTCGGAGAGGAAGGCTTCCGTCTCGGTCATCATGCAGAGATTGATGAATTCGGTCGCCCAGCGGCAGCCGGGGCTGTCGCAATTGACCGAGGCGACGCAGTTTTCGTCGAGATCGAGCGCGAAATTGTCCGAGAACCAGGTGGAGCCGGCATAACGGCCGGTCGAATGGCCGGGCCACCAGCAGATGCGGATCGAGCGCCTCAGCTTGTCGCGGTTGGCCCACAGCACGCGGGCGATTTCGAGCAGCGTCGCGTCACCGGTGGCATTGTCGCCGACACCGACATCCCAGCTGTCGAGATGGCCGTGCAGGAAGACGTATCTGTCCGGCTCCTCGGTGCCCTTGATGAACACTTCAGGCAGCTTCGACTTGAACCAGCCCTCTTCCATGTCGGCGAAGATGGTGACCTCGGCGCCGGTCCTGGCGAGCTCGATCAGCGCATCGCCGCTCTCACGGTTGACGGCGACGGCCGGGATCGACGGCTTGCGCGGCAGGTCGTCGAGATCGGGCGTGCCCCAGACGGTGGTGCAGGTGCCCCAGTGGATGTCGACGCCGGGATTGATGGCGATGACGCCGACCGCGCCGAGTTCCGTGAACTGCGAAACGAGACCCGGATTGGCAAAACCTTCCGAGAGGACCACCTTGCCGCGGACCCGGGCGGCGAGTTCGCCGGTGCCGTCGACGGTCTTCTCGAACATGGTCGAGATCGCCTTCGGCTGCAGGCTGGCGATGTAAACGATCTCGCCCCTCACTCCGCTCGATGCGTCCAGCGAATAGGACGGCGGCTTGGCGCGAAAGGTCTTATCCCCTGCTTCGACGCGGGCGAGGCCGGGTAAACTGAGGAAGAGGTCGGCCTCATGCATCTTGACTTCGACGCCGTGCTTGGCGAGCCGCGCGGCAACCTCGTCCATGGCGCGGTTCACATCGGTCGGATGCTCACGCTTGTAGGTCGCAAAGCTCTCTACCAGAGCCCAGGGTTCATCCAGCTTCACCGCTCCCAGAACGGCAGATTCGATCTCGTTCATATCCGGCACTCCCCAACTTGTTTTATCTAGTGAAACTATGTTTCACAAAACTTGAAAACGCTAACAGAGGTTGGGGGACCCCGCAAGCGGCTTCGAAGGGCTAGAAATCGCACTGACGAAAACGGGCGCCGAAGCGCCCGCGAATTTCCGGATGATTGGAGACAGGTTCTATCGGGCCTCAAGCCCTTGATTTCACGAGGCCGTTTTCGCCCGGGCCATGGATCGAAAGACGCTCGGATATTTCCGCAGCGGCGTCGAGGGCGGCCTTCAAATGGCTTTCGCGCCGCTCCTCGTCGAAACGGGCCACAGCGCCGGCGACCGAGATCGAGGCGATGATGGTGCCGTCGGCGCCGGTGATCGGGGCGGCGACGGAGAAGGCGCCCTCGTCGAGATCGTTGAGCACGATATTGTAGCCGTTGGCGCGGATGCGTTCGAGTGCCTGGCGTAGTTTAGCCCGGTCGGTGATCGTGTAGGGCGTGAAGGCTTCAAGCGGCTGGGAAAGGGCCGCATCAATGACCGACGGATCTGCGTAAGCCAGCAGAAGCAGCGACCCGCCGCCCGCATGCAATGGGCCGTTGCGTCCCGCCTGGGCAAAAAGCCGGATCGAATGGCGGCCGGCGCGGGTTGCCAGAACGTAGGTCTTCAGGCCTTCGCGCACAACAAGGTTGACGTTCTCGGATGTCTGGTCGCGGAGCGCATCCATGACCGGCCGGGCAGCGTAAAGCAGGGCGCCGTCCTTGCCAAGGCGCTCGCCGAGTACGCCGATGCGGTAGCCGAGCGAGAATTCGGCACGCTCCGGATCGCGCGATACGAAGCCGCGCTCCTCCAGGGTGTGGAGCAGGCGGAAGACCAGCGATTTGGTCATCCCCAGAGATTTGGCAAGCGACGTGACGCCCTGGTCCGGACGATCGGCAAGGGCTTCGAGAAGGGCCAGCGCCCGGTCCACGGCCGCGATCTTGTAGTCTTTTGGTTCGGTCATCGGATGGTCTCCTCCGGCATCTGATTTGGATTGCTTGAAGCTTCTTGCAATCTTCTTGGAATGTGTTTTACTCGCTCTCAATGCGAAACGATGTTTCACACAATAAAACATTGAGAGCCAGGTTGCAAACCCTTCAAAGGCGCTCATGAATTTATTCTGTGGATTGAGTATCGGCATTGAACGCGCGGGAAACGTGTTCGAAGGCCGATTTCGGATTTGCGATGCGGAGGGAGAAAACCCTTTGCCACATAAGAAAATAGTCAAGCTATTCAGAGGAGAACGACCATGAAGTCCCTTTTGAGAATTGCATTCGCAGCTTTTGTGGTGACGGCCATCGCACTGCCCGCATGGGCCGGCGATCCGATCCGCAAGATCACCGTCCTGTCCCGTCCGCAGGCCGGCCAGCAGGCAGAATTCCAGTCCGTCCAGCTGATCGCCCAGGAATGGCGCAAGCTTGGCCTCGATGTCGAAGTCCGGGCGATCCCCTGGGAACAGATGTCCGACGAGGTCTGGTACAAGCGCGACCAGTGGGACTCCACCGCCTGGCAGATGGTCGGCCGTCCTGAGCGCTCAGATCCGGACGAGCTCATCTTCAACCTCTTCCATTCCTCGACCGCCAAGGACGGCTACAATTTCGCGGGCTACCTGAACAAGGACTACGATGCGACCGCCGAAGCCCAGCGCGGCGAGATCGATCCGGCCAAGCGCAAGGCGCTGGTCTTCAAGGCGCAGGAGATTCTTTCCAAGGATCAGCCCTACATGATGCTCGTGCATCCGAAGTCGACCTTTGCTTTCGACAAGACCGTCTGGAAGCCGGAATCGGTCGTCAACCAGAGCGGTATCGGCATCCGCAACACCTGGACCTTCCTCGGTGTCGAGCCCGCGGGTGCCAAGAAGGACCTGATCATCAACTCGTCCGACAATATCAAGGCGATCAACCCGCTCTATATCTCGGGCAGCGTCGACAGCTGGATCACCGAACTCGTCTGGGACCGCCTGCTGCGCGTCGGCCCGGATGGCCTGCCGAAGGCGTGGGCCGCCGAGAGCTTCACCTGGAAGGACGGCACCACGGTCGACGTGAAGCTGAAGTCCGGCATGAAGTGGCATGACGGCAAGCCGGTCACGCCTGATGACGTCAAGTTCTCGTTCGAGGCGGCGGTCGGCGGCGAAGCCCCGATGTACAAGCCCTTCGCGACGAACATCGACTCGATCACCACGAATGGCGACGCCATCACCTTCAAGCTGAAGAAGCCGGCCGCCTCCTTCGTTACGTCCAGCCTTGCCAAGGTCAACCTGATCCCGAAGCACATCTGGGAACCGATCCTGAAGGACCTCGCCGCCAAGCCAGAGACTGCCGAAAGCTATCAGGAACAGATGCCGATCGGCTCCGGCCCGTTCAAGTTCACCAGCTGGGCGAAAAACGAATCCGTCACGCTTGCAGCCAACAAGGATCACTTCGCGGCGCCGAAAGTCGATCGCTGGATCCTGCGTATCGTACCGAATGCCGAAGCCGCGCTCGGCATGCTGCGCTCGGGTGAAATCAACTTCATGGGCGAGTTCACCGGCGATCCGCAGGTGCTCATCGATGCGGCAAAGAAAGACGGCGACCTGGAAGTGGTTTCCACCGTCGACATGGGCTTCCGCTACATCGCCTTCAACGAACGTCGCGCGCCCTTCAACGACCCGGCCTTCCGTCGCGCACTTTCCGAAGCGGTCGACCGCCAGCTGATCGTCAAGGCTGCCTACAAGAGCTTCGCGGTCGGTTCGAACTCCATCGTCTCGCCGGCGCTCGAGTTCTGGCATGACAAGTCGGTCGTCGACAGTTTCAAGACCGGTCAGGCCGTTGCGGCCAAGACCCTGAAGGATGCCGGCTATACGCTGGAAGGCGGCAAGCTGCGTTATCCGGGTGACACCAAGGAAACCATCGCCGCCAAGTAATCTTCATGGGAGGCGGTGAGTTCTCCCAGGCGCCGCCTCCCTTTTTGCCTGACGCTTGACATCGGCAGCCTCGCCTTGTCCTCCCAAGGCGGCGCCGAGCCAAGAGAAGGAATTTTTTCAGATGAAGAATTTCAAGGCTGTGGGCAGCAGGTTGCTGCAGCTCGCACTTGTTTTATGGGCGGTGGTGACCATCCTGTTTCTGATGTTCCGGCTGATGCCGGGCAATCCGATGGCCGCCTATATCGACCCGACCTTTACGCTCGAGCAGCAGCAGCAGCTGATGGCCCAGTTTGGCCTCGACAAACCGCTGTGGCATCAATACCTGATCTATCTCGGTAATCTTCTGCAGGGCGAGCTCGGCCAGAGTTTTCGCTATCGCGAACCGGTCGGCCAGCGCATCTGGATCCTGCTGCCGAACACACTGATCCTCACCTTCTCCTCGCTGATCGTCGCCTATGTCTTCGGCATTCTCGCTGGCGCCTATCTCGCCTGGCGCCGCGGCAGCTGGGTGGAGCAGGCGGCCATTCCGCTGGTGCTCACCACCCGCGCCATGCCGGAGTTCTGGCTCGGCATGGTGATGCTGGCGATCTTCTCGTTTTCGCTCGGCTGGCTGCCGGCCGGCGGCACGCGCGCCCCGGGCAACGAATATTCCGGCTTTCTCGATCTCTATACCTCGCGCGATTTCCTCGCCCATCTGGCGCTGCCGGCGGCGACCTTGGCGATCTACAGCCAAGGCCTGCCGCTTCTCCTGATGCGCTCCAACATGCTCGACGTGATGAAGGAGGATTTCGTCACCATGGCCCGCATCAAGGGCTTGTCGACCTGGACCGTGATGGTGCGTCACGCCGCCCGCAACGCGCTGCTGCCGGTGATGACCTCGTTTGCGATCGCCGTCGGCTATCAGCTGCAGGGCAATGTCGTGGTGGAATCGGTGTTCTCCTGGCCAGGCCTCGGCCGCGAACTGGTCAACGCCGTTGCCGCTTCCGACTATCCGCTGGCGCAGGGTGCCTTCCTGATGATCGCGCTCGTGGTGATCTTCATGAATCTGCTCGCCGACCTGCTCTATGCGTTCCTCGATCCGAGGATTTCCCATGCCTGAGATCGCCGCACCCGCCATCACCAAGCCGAGACGCCCCAATATTATTGCCCGGATGTTTCGCGCACTGAGACTGCCGATGAACGACCCGTTCGCGGTCGCCGGTCTCCTCATCTATCTGGTGTTCGTCGTCGTCGCCGTGTTCGCCGATCAGATCGCCACACATGACCCGACCGAAATTCTCTACACGCCAGCCTACGATCTCGCGGCGGACCTCCGGCCGGGGCAGGATGATTTCCTCATGGGAACCACCAGCCTCGGCCGGGACATCTTCTCGCAACTCGTCTACGGCAGCCGCTCGGCGCTGCTGATCGGCATCACCGCCGCCTTCATGGTGGCTCTGATCGGCTCGGTCATCGGCCTCGTCGCCGGTTATTTCGGTCGCTGGGTGGACGCCATCCTGATGCGGCTCGCGGATATCGCCTTCGGCATTCCATTTCTGCCATTCGTCATCGTGCTGGCGGCCTTCCTGCGACCTTCGATCTGGAACGTCGTCATCGCCATGGCACTGGTGCTGTGGCGCGATACCGCCCGCGTCATCCGCAGCCAGGTGCTGACGCTTCGGACCCGCGGTTATGTCGAGGCGGCGCGGGTGGCGGGGTCTTCCGACGTCAAGATCATCCTGCGCCATATCGCGCCCAACATCCTGCCGCTGTCCTTCCTTTACGGATCGATCGCGATCGGCTGGGCGATCCTGACCGAAGCGTCGATCAGTTTCCTGGGCTTCGGCGATCCCAATTCGATCAGCTGGGGCTACATGCTGCAGGATGCGTTTGCCAGCCAGGCGCTCGCCAAACAGGCCTTCTACTGGTTCGTGCCCCCGGGCATCTGCATCATCCTCGTCGTCAGCGCGGGCTTCTTCATCACCCGCGGTTATGAAAACATCCTCTTCCCGAAGTTGAGCCGATGAGCGAACCTCTTCTTTCCGTCAGAGATCTTCGGGTCAGCTATCAGGTGGGGCGCAATTTCGTCCATGCCGTGGATGGCGCGAGCTTCGACATTCCACGTGGCTCGATCACCGGGCTCGTCGGCGAATCCGGCTGCGGCAAGACGACGGTTGCCCGGGCACTGACGCGGGTGATTGCCGAGAATGCGGCAATCACCGGTGGCCAGATTCTGTTTGACGGCAAGGATCTGGCCAAGATCCCCGAAAAGGATATGAACGCACTGCGCTGGCGCGACATCGCCTTCATTCCCCAGAGCGCCATGAACTCCCTCGATCCGGTCTATACGGTCGAATACCAGCTCGACGAAGTGCTGCGCCGCCGCGGCGGCCTGAACCGCAAACAGTCCCGTGCCCGTTCCGAGGAACTGTTCGAGATGGTCGGCATCGATGCCAACCGCTTGACCGACTACCCGCACCAGTTCTCCGGCGGCATGCGCCAGCGCGTCGCGATTGCCCTGGCGCTCGCGCTCGATCCGAAGCTGATCATCGCCGACGAGCCGGTGACGGCGCTCGACGTCATCGTGCAGCGGCAGATCCTCGACCAGTTGAAGGAGCTGCAGACGCGGCTCGGCGTTTCGGTCATCCTCGTCACCCACGACATCTCGGTTGTCGCCTATATCTGCGACCGTACCGTCGTCATGTATGCGGGCAAGGTCGCCGAATCCGGCACGATGCAGGCGGCGCTGACGGCGCCGTCGCATCCCTACACGATGGGCCTGCGCAACGCTTTCCCGGATCTGCAGGGGGCCGCCGCCGGCATCCTGACGCCGATCGAAGGCGCACCGCCGAACCTCGCCTCTCCGCCGGCCGGCTGCCGCTTCAAGCCGCGCTGTCCTTTCGCGCTCGACATTTGCGGCACCGAGCCGCCGATCGTTGAAGTCGCGCCGGGCCATCCGGTGCTTTGCCATCGTGCTAACGAGAGCGCTGCCCTGCGTATCGAAGCCGCCAGGACGGAGACATGGATGGCCCCGGCATGAACCCCGCCACCGAAAAAAACGTCAACAAGAAACCGGATATCCTGGTCTCGGTCTTCGATGCCAAGCTGCATTATGCCGTCGGCGGCGCGTTCGCGGCGATGCGCGGCAAGTCGACGGTGGTGAAAGCCGTCGATGGCGTCAGCTTCGATATCCGGCGGGGCGAAAGCGTCGGCCTGCTCGGCGAATCCGGCTGCGGCAAGACCTCGATGGGCCGGCTGCTGCTGAAGCTCGAGGAAAAGACCGGCGGCACGATCCATTTCGACGGCGAGGAAATCGGCGCCGTGCGCGGCAGCGGGTTGAAGAAATTCCGCTCCAAGGCGCAACTGATCTTCCAGAACCCGTTCGATGCGATCAATCCGCGCTTCACCATCCGCCAGACGCTGGCCGAGCCGCTGGAAAATGCCGACATTCCGAGGCGCGAGCGCGAGGCCCGGATCATCACGGCGCTGGAATTGGTGAAGCTGCCGGAGCCTGCGCAGTTTCTCGACCGTTATCCGCATCACCTGTCCGGCGGCCAGTTGCAGCGCGTTGTGATGGCGCGGGCGCTGATCCTGCAGCCGGAATTCGTGGTGGCCGACGAACCGGTGTCGATGCTCGACGTCTCGGTGCGTGCCGGCGTGCTCAACGTTTTCCGCGATGTGCGCGACCGGCTAGGCCTCACCGCCATCTATATCAGCCACGATCTGGCGCTGGTGCGTTACGTCTGCGAGCGGACGATCGTCATGTATCTCGGCCGGATCATGGAAGACGGACCGACCGAGGATATCGTCCGCGAGCCGCTGCACCCCTACACCAAGGCGCTGGTTGCTGCCGTCCCCGTGCCGAATCCCGACCAGAGCCACGAGCCGTTGCCGATCGGCCGCGGCGCGCCGGACCCGCGCAATCCACCCTCCGGCTGCGTTTTTCGCGACCGGTGTCCGGCGGCCCATGCGCGCTGTGCGGCCGAGGTGCCCCAGCCGAAACCGGTCGGAACCCGCACTGTTGCCTGTCACCTGTACTGATTGGAGTTGTTGATGCTTGCCGCCTCCTACACACGCACCGGTCCTGCCGCGGAGGTTCTGTCCGTGGCTGAGATGGCTGCACCGATCGCCGGTCCCGGCGAGGTGCTGGTGCGTGTGCATGCGTCCGGCATCAACCCGGCCGACGTCAAACGCCGTGGCGGCTGGCGCGGCATGGGCATGGATCACAAGCTGATCATTCCGCATACGGATGGTGCCGGCGAGATCGTCGGCGCCGGGGCGGGCGTCGATCCGGCGCGCATCGGCGAACGGGTCTGGATATGGAATGCCCAGGGCGGATACGGCGAAGCGGGCCGCGCGTTCGGCACCGCAGCCGAGTTTATCGCAATCGCCTCCCATCAGGCGGTGAGGCTTGCCGATAGCCTGAGTTTCGCCGACGGCGCCAATCTCGGCGTGCCGGCCATGACCGCCTATCGCGCGATTTTCTCCGACGGTCCGGTTACCGGGCAGACGATATTCGTGAACGGTGCGGCCGGTGCGGTCGGTCATTTTGCGGTGCAGATGGCGGTTGCCGGCGGAGCGCGGGTGATCGGTACGGTCAGTACGCCGGAAGCCGCAGTGCACGTGAGGCAAGCCGGCGCTTTTGCGACGATCGACCGCAAGTGCGAAGACGTATCCGCCCGCATCCTCGAACTGACCGGGGCCCAGGGCATCGATCGCGTCGTTGAGGTCGATTTCGGGGCAAACCTGGAGCTCGACGCGGCCGTGCTGAAACGCAACGGCACCGTTGCCTCCTATTCGTCGAGCAGCAATCCGACGCCTGTGCTTCCCTATTACGCCTTTGCAGCCAAGGGCGCCAACCTGCGCTTCATCCAGGGTTTTCTGATCCCGGAGGATCAGCGGCTGGCGGGTGAAAGGACGATCGCCGAGCTTGCCGATGCCGGCAGGCTCAAGGTCGCCATCGGCGCGACATTCCCACTCGAAGACATCGCCAAGGCCCATGAGCGCGTCGAGCGCGGTGGCCTTGGCAATGTCGTCGTTCTGATCGGAGCTGCCCAATGAGCACCCGATCGATCCATTCCACAGCATCCAACGAGGATTCCAAGATGTACAATCCCAAGGAAAGCGAAAGCACGCCCGCCAGGGTGGTAAAACCGGAAGGGTCCGTCTGCGATCCCGTCTCGCTCGAAATCATCCGTGGCGCGATCGCTGCCGCCCAGTCGGAAATGGAAGCGCTGCTTGAGCGCACCGCGATCTCCGCCTTTATCCGCGAGAAGAAAGATTTTTATACGGCGCTCTTCGATGGCGACGGCGTGATGGCGGTCGGGTCGATGGTGCCTGTCTTCGGCGACATGACCGGCCCGGTGTTCGACAAGTTCCCGGCCGATACGATGAAGCCTGGCGATCTCTACTGGTACAATGACTGCTACGGTTCGCGCGGTGCCGTTTCGCATTCCAACGACCAGGTTCTGCTGGCGCCGGTCTTCAAGGATGGCAAGCGTTGCGCCTTCGTGATGAGCTGGGCGCATTTCGCCGACATCGGCGGCATGCGGCCGGGCTCGATCAGCCCGGATGCGACCGACATCTATCAGGAAGGCATCATCATTCCGGTCACCAAGCTGATGGATGGGGGGGTCACCAACGAGGCGACGCTTGATATCTTCCACCGCAATTCCCGCTTCCCGGAGCAGAGCATCGGCGACATGCGGGCGCTGATGGCGAGCGTCGATGTGGGCGTCAAGCGCATCGGCGAGATCCTCGACCGCTTCGGCTCTGATGTTGTGGAAGATGCGCTGGCGCAGCTGCTCACCCGCACCCGCAAGCTGGTGCGCTCCAAGCTGGCCGAGACCTTCGATTACGGCACCCATAAATTCACCGACGCGATCGACAGCGACGGCCATGGCAACGGCCCGTTCAAGATGCGCCTCGCATTGACCCGCGAGAAGCTGGCGAATGGCGAGGACAAGTTCACCTTCGATGCCACCGAGTCCGACGATCAGGCGCCCGGTCCGGTCAATTTCCTGATGAACCGCGGTGTGCCGGGCATGGCGCTCGGTCTTTTCTACCTCGGTGGCGATCCGGGCCAGGTGTGCAATGCCGGCGGCCCGCAGGCGCTGGACGCCGTCAACCTGCGCCAGGGCTCCTTCCTGCAGCCGAATTTCCCCGCGGCACTCGGCATGCGTGGCTTGACCATGATGCGCGTGCTGTCGGCCTTGAACGGCCTCGTCAACACGGCGGGCGGCAAGGCGCCGGCTTCCAATTCGGCCTATGTCATCACCATCATGCGCGGCAACTACAAGGATGACGCGGGCGAATTGAAGCGCTTCCTGCTCGCCGACGGCATCGGCGTCGGTTACGGCGCGCGGCCGGATTCGGATGGCATCGATGCGGTCTATTTCGTGGCGCAGGAGAACTACCCGGTCGAGTTCCTGGAAGTCGGGTATCCGGTGCGCCTGCGCACCTACGGCATCGTCAAGGACTCCGGCGGCGCCGGCAAGTTCCGCGGCGGCTGCGGCATCATCCGCGAATACGAAATCCTCGCGGAAGACATGATGCTTGCGGTGCGCATCGACAGCGTCAAGAACCCGCCCTGGGGCATCAATGGCGGCATGGGCGGCGGCACCGGCCGCGTCACCATCAATCCTGGCCGGCCGGACCAGCGCATGGTTCCGCCGCTTTCGGACGGCAACAGGCTGGTCAAGGGCGACGTGCTGCGCATGGAGACCGGCGGGGGCGGAGGTTTTGGCCATCCGTTCGACCGCAATCTCGATGCCATTCTCGAAGACGTGCTCGGCGGCTTCGTCAGCGCCGAGGCCGCCGAACGCCTCTATGGCGTCGTCGTGAAGGGCACCAAGGTTGACCACGCGTCTACCGCCGCACTGCGCGCCAACCGTCCCGCTACCCGTGCATTCCATCGTCAGGAGTATGTCGATGTCCTCGCCTGAGAGCTTTATCGATACGTCCCTTTCCGTTGCCGTCGATATCGGCGGCACCTTCACCGACGTTGCCCTTCTCGACCGGGCCACCGGCAAGGTCTGGCGAGCGAAGACGCCGAGCGTGCCCTCCGATCCTTCGGAAGCGTTCCTCAACGGTATCCGCCTGGCGCTGACCGATGCCGGCCGCGAGGCCTCCTCGCTCGGTCAGGTCCTGCATGGCACGACCGTCGCGACCAACATGATCTTGGAAGACAAGGGCGCCCGCACGGCGCTGGTCACTACCAAGGGTTTTCGCCATGTGTTGAACATTGGCCGCCAGGATATTCCCCGCAAGGCGAACCTTTACACCTGGGTGAAGCCGGAGCGGCCGGTGCCGGCATCGCGCATCGTCGAGATCAATGAACGCATCGCTGCCGGCGGTGCGGTGCTCGACGCGCTGAGCGAGGACAGCGTGCGGATTGCGGCCGAGGCGATCCGCGGCATGGACGTGGAGGCCGTCGCCGTCTGCCTGCTGCATGCGTTTGCCAATCCGGTGCATGAAAAGCGCGCCGCGGAGATCCTTCGCGCAGAACTGCCGCATCTCGCCGTCACCACCTCGACCGACGTGCTGCCCGTTGTGCGCGAATTCGAACGCACGCTGACGACCGTGCTCAACGCCACCGTCATGCCCGGCGTCACCACCTATGTCGGACGCCTCGAAAAGCGGCTTGAGGACGAGAAGGTCGCGGCCCCGCTGCTGCTGATGCAGTCGAATGGCGGTGTCGCCGGTGCGGCGACCATCCGCCAGGCTCCGGCGCTGACGGCACTGTCCGGTCCCGCCGCCGGCGTGGTCGGTGCGCGCTCGGTTGCCGCCGCCTGCGGCATCAAGGATATCATCACCGTCGATATCGGCGGCACCAGCGCCGATATCTGCCTCATCAAGGATGGCAAGATCGGGCTGACCCAACACGGCAAGGTCGGCGAATGGCCGCTGCCGCTGCCGATGGTCGACATGGTGACGATCGGCGCGGGAGGCGGCTCGATCGCCAAGGTTGCTGACGGCACGCTGACCGTCGGTCCGCAGAGCGCCGGTGCCCGGCCGGGCCCGGCCGCCTATGGCCATGGTGGGGAGAACCCGACGGTGACCGACGCCCATGTCGTGCTCGGACATCTGCCGGCCCGCCTGCTCGGGGGCCGCATGGCGCTCGATGTCGAAGCTGCCCGCAAGGCGGTCGACGGCAAGGTCGCCAACCCGCTCGGTCTTTCGACGGTGACGGCGGCGCGCGGCATTCTCGCCATCGTCGACAACCATATGGTCGGTGCGGTGCGCGTCGTCTCGGTCGAGCGCGGCCACGATCCGCGCGACTTCACCCTGGTGCCGTTCGGCGGCGCCGGTCCCTTGCATGGCTGCGCGCTTGCCGAACTGCTCGGCATTTCCCGTGTCATGATCGCGCCGGCTCCGGGTATTCTCTGCGCCGACGGCCTGCTGGCCGCCGACCTCAAGGCGGAGTTCAGCCGCACGCTGCCGAAGGCCGGTGCCGTAGATGTCTCGACCGCCAACGGCATCATCGCCGAGCTCAAGACCCAGGCCTCCGCCTGGTTCGACACCGAAGGCGTGGCGGAAAAGGACCGCCGCATCGCGACCGTCGCCTTGCTGCGATACCACGGCCAGGGCGGTGAGCTTGCCGTTACCTGGGGTGAGACCCGCGAGGATGTCGAGGCTGCGTTTGCCGCCGAGCACAAGGCGCTCTACGGTTTTGCACTGGAAGCGGCGATCGAACTGGTGACCCTGCGGGTCGAAGCCGCCGGCATGACGGTCGAACCGCCGCCGGCAATTCTCCAGAAGGGTTCCGACGTCACTCCGGTCGACCATGTGCCGGTGCATTTTGAAAGCGGCGTGACGAGCGTTCCGGTCGTCGACCGTTTGACGCTTGGTGCCGGCGCCACGTTCCAAGGCCCGATGATCCTCACCCAGCTCGACACGACAACATTGGTCGCACCCGGGTGGAGCGGCACGGTGCACGGTTCCGGCGCCCTCCTTCTGACAGCCAAGCAGGATGCATGGGATGACTGAGCAAAAGAGCGATCTGGAGCGCGTCTTCGCGCATATCGAGGAAAACCGCGAGAATTTCATCAAGCGGGTGATGGATTATGTCCGCCATCCCTCGATCAGCGCCCAGAACAAGGGCATCGCGGAGGTGGCGGCCATCCTCGTTGACATGCTGAACGGCATGGGCATGGAGGCGGTCACCATCCCCACGAAAAACCATCCGATGGTGCTCGGCCGCATGGAAAAGCAGCCGGGCAAGCCGACCGTTCTTCTCTACGGCCATTACGACGTGCAGCCGCCGGAGCCCTACGAACTTTGGGACAGCCCGCCCTTCGAGCCGACGATCCGCAACGGGCGCATCTATGCGCGCGGCATCGGCGACAACAAGGGTCAGCATTTCGCCCAGCTGATGGCGCTGGAATCGCATCTGAAGGTGACCGGCGAACTGCCCTGCAACGTCATCTTCCTGCTGGAAGGCGAAGAGGAAATCGGCAGCCCGCACATCGCCGAATTCGTGGCTGAACATGCCGACAAGCTGAATGCCGCCGATCTGGTCGTCACCTCCGACGGTCCGCTGCATGAATCCGATACGCCGATCATCACCTTTGGCGTACGCGGTGTCGCATCCTTCGAACTACGCGCAAAGACCGCCAATCGCGATGCCCATTCCGGCAATTTCGGCGGGGTCATGCCGAACGCGATCTGGAAGCTCGTCCATCTGCTGGCAACGATGAAGAACGACAAGGGCGAGATTACCATCGACGGCCTGCATGAGGCTGTCGTGCCGCCGACCAACATGGAGCGCGAGGCGGTCGACAAGCTGCCGCTCGATCTCGATGCGATCAAGGCCGATCTCGGCATCAAGGAACTCGACCAGCCGCTCGACCGCAGCTATTTTGACCGGCTGATGTTCCACCCGACGCTGACCATCAACGGCCTGCATGGCGGTTACGGCGGGCCGGGCCAGAAGACGGTTCTGCCCTGCGAGGCGTTTGCCAAATGCGACATCCGCCTGGTCGAAAGCCTGACGCCGGATTACGTGTTCGAGAAGGTACGGGCGCATGTCGCCGCCCACGCGCCCGACGTGGAGTTCGTACCGCTCAACGCCATGCTGCCGTCGAAAACGCCGATGGACAGCCCGTTCGCGCCGATCATCCAGGACGCGATCTTTACCGCCCGTGGCGTTGAGCCGCTGCTCTACCCAACCGTTGGCGGATCACTTCCGGATTACGTGTTCACGAAAATCCTGAAGAAACCGGCGTTCGTCGTGCCTTACGCCAATGCGGACGAGGCCAACCATGCGCCGAACGAGAACCTGAAGCTGGATCTGTTCATTGCAGGCATCAGGACGGGGGCGGCGCTGCTGACGAAACTGAGTGAGATGAAGCGGTAATGCGAAAAGTCTTCTGCTTTTGTGCCGAGAGAAATCTCGCCAGGCGCCGAGGCAGAACGGCGGCATTTCGCGCTCCTCCTCCCTGTGGATGCGGTTGTAACGAGGCTGCATCGATACGAACCGCGACCAGCCATTCTGCCGCTACAGCCCGATCGCCTTCCGATCAAATTCTTCATGCCCATTGTTAAAATACCATAAGGTTTGTTCACGTGGTATTTTCACGCGATGTCTCAAAGATACACTCTACCGCAAAAGCCCCCTCAACCGATGACCCTGTATTTCCGTTTTCGCCAAGCTTTAGACATACCGCATATCAAGATGGCAATGCTCCGCACCGTCGCCATTGCAATTGGAGCGATCGCGATTGCTTGGCCATTAAGCCTGCTTGTTCCCCAACGTCCGTTCTGGGTGGAATTGACAGCCGTGGCGTTGATATCGGCGGCCGTTACATTTCCGCTTCAATTGGCGCTTTATCTGCGCAACCAATCGCTTCGTGATACCCAAGAAGAGCTTCGGCACGCGCTCGGTCGCAACCCCGTCACAGGCACAATGCGCGCCGGCGAATTTGCGAATTCGGTCGAGCATGCGATGGAACGCAGGCGCACAAGCAGTACGGAAAGCTCCGATGGCGTCTTATTCGTTCTCAAGGTTGATGATTTCGATGCAATCGACCGCCGTTACGGTCCACAATGGGCTGATACGCTGCTTCAATCGATGGTCCGGATCGTATATTCTTCCGTGCGCCATAGTGACCTTGTCGCCCGCCTTGCCTCAGACGAACTTGGCATCTATCTGCCCGGCACGACAATGGAAAATGCCAGCAACATCTGCGAGCGCATCCGCGGGCAGATAAAGGAAACCACATTCACAGCCGGGCAGGAGCGCCAGATATCGGTGACGGTGCGGCTTGGCGGCACCAGGGTCGAGCAGCAAGCCGACTTTCAGGCGCTGCGCGAGGCTGCCAACCGCGCCGCCATCGCGGAGGAGGAAGCTGGCTCGCCCCTATTCCGGGAGCGGTTTTCTTGAACGGGAAACTCTAGCGTCTTCCGCGCATATCCGGCCTTTGCGATCTTTCAGATCGTGGATTTTCCTACTTCGCGTCAACCTTTCCCGTTTTCGTGGCTGCGACGCCGGCCGGGCTTAAGGTGCCGCAACGCCAGACGCTATAGACCGCTTGGGTGTCCCAGTCATAATAGAAGGCCGCTCTCAGCCTTCCTTCATCCATCAGTTCGTCAAAGCTGCGGCGCACGGCACGAACCGCCACTTCCCGCGCGCGATCGTCCAGGGGACAGGAAAATGCAGTGTTGGCAATGCCCCACTCGGTTACCCAGCACGGCTTGCCCTCCCCCTCAGGCCGGCAGAAATCGAGAAGCGTTCCGACATAGCGTGCCAGCGCCGCATCGTCCTTGCGCCCTGGATAGAGGTGAATTCCATAACCATCGACCAGCGCGTCGATATTTCGCTCCCGCAGGAGTGAAATGAATTCGCCGGGGTCGAGCCGTTCCATGCCCCGGCTATCGGCCTCGCTTGTGCCGACATCGGACAGCCCGGCCGAAATCAAAAGCGCCTCGCGGCTATGGACCGTCGCCTGCAACTCCTCCCGCGTGATGCGAACGGCACCGACATAAGCGTCGAGCCCGCGCCCGAAGGCCGTGCGGTCTGCGACTTCCGAAACGTTGCGCGGCGTCCGTCGCCCGGGCTTCTCGTAGACGACGAGGTCGCCGTTATAGGCGCTGTAGTTTATCTCGTTTCCGGGCTCAACGGCGTCGATGCGGATGCCCATGTCGTCGATGCGGCGAAGGGCCGAGCGCAACTGCGACCGGTACAGATCGAGGTCGAGATCCGAAAGCCGCTGAACATCCCAGATACGGCCGAAACCGGTGCGGGGACGCGCGCCCGGGGGATAATAATCCTTGTTCCCGAGCTGGATCTCAAGAAGGACTTTCAGCCCCAACCGGTCCGCGATCTCGAGCGCATCGATGCTCTTGTCCACCGGCCTCGACAGCGAAAGCCGGACATGGGTGATGCCACTCGCCGCGATTTCCTTCAGTATACGCTCCTGGTCGGCGCGAGAAAGCCAGGCGAGGTTGACCCGGTTGACGCCGATGCGGTCGGTAGCCACATCGCGCGCGTCCGCCGGCGGCACTTGGGCAAACGCCCAGAGCACCGCCAGCGCACAGGCAAGGATCGCGCGCACCTGCACCGCCACCGTCATCCGCTCAAAGTCCGATCTGCCCCAGAGCACTGCGGAAATTCGCCTCGCAAGCGGAATAGCGGTCGATCACGGCCTGCGTGTCGATCTTGCCGAGGAAGTTGGCGAGATAGGCGCGCTTATCCGTCTCCCTGTTCCAGGTGGAGGCCTCGATATAAGGAAAGCCGATGAATTCCAGCATTTCCCGCATGCGGTCATCGACGGCGATCATCAGGGCGGGCGTGCCGGCCTGCATGCCGATGATGCAGCCATGGAAGCGGCGGCCGAAGCAGAGATCGCGCTCGGACATCGCCCCGCGCCACTGGTTCGTGTCGAAGTAGACCAGCAACTCGTATTTCCGCTGCCATTTCTCCGAATGCTTGTATTCCGTGCCCCCGGTGATGCGCGCACTCGACCGGTCATAGGCGATGTCAGTGTCGCCGCCGGTCAGGGAAAGGTTGTAGGCAACAAGTTCGTCCTGGACGACATAGCTTGCGACGCTGTCGGGCTTGAGCAGCGCGTGGGCGTCGACGATCGTATCGGCAACGCTGCCAAGATAACCGCCGAAGGCGATCTTCTGGGCTTCCGCCAGCGCCGGGTTGGCAAGCGCGGTCAGCGAACGTTTCATCTCGCTTGGCGAGAAATAGAGTGACGGGCAGCCCGTCGGCTTGACGAACTTCATCCCCTGCTCCCGTAGGAATTCGGCGGTGAAGTAACCGCGCGTGAGGAAGAAACTCTCCTTGTTCCGCAACACGTCCAGGAACTTGAGCGTACCGGCCGGCAGTTGATCCTTGAGGCCCTCCTTGCGCTGAATGCCGATGCCCATCACCACGACCGGCATCGTCAGCTTCGCAAAGATTTCCGCCTCGAGATCGGCGGAATAGCCGGGGCGCAGCAGATTGGCGGAGGCGAAGACGCATAGATCGAACTCGCGGTTCACCTGCTCGAAAATCTCGTTCGACTCCCGATTGTTGGCCAGGTGCCAGAACGGCAGATAGGTGACGTTATGGCCGCGCAGGCTCTCGGCCGCTCCCTCGCCGATCAGGTAGTTGCCGGTATTGGCGATCTTCCTGACCTGCGCGATCAGATCCCTTTTTGTCCTCGTCTCGTCGAAATAGGGCCGATGGATAACGGTCGTACCGGAGACGTCCGCAATCGTTCGCTGCAGATAGGAGGGAATGCCCGTAAGCAAGATACGCATGACTGTCCTCTGAACCGAAGGGTGATGGCCCGCAGGCCCGTGGATAGGGCCTCGCTAGAGACCGATGCCGATTTCGCGAAGCGTGGTGCGGAAGGCGCTCTCGCGATCGGAATACCGGTCGACGAGTTCGCTCGTGTTGAGCTGCGACAGATGGTCGGCCACGAACTCGGCGCGGTTCTCCGCCTTGTCGACCTCCATGATGTCGACAGCCGGCAGGCCGGTGAAGCCCAGCATCTCGCGCATGCGGTCGTCCACCGCCACCATCAGACTGGGCACGGCCGCCTGCATGGCGATGATCGAGCCGTGAAAACGCCGGCCGAAATTGAAATCCATCGACGAGGCCCAGCCGCGCCACTGGTTGTTGTCAAAGAAGGTGCGAACCTCGAACCGCTGCTTCTCCCGCTCAATGCCGGGATAAGTCAGATCGCCGATCATCCGGCCCGACGCGGAATCATAGACACGGCCCTCGTCATTGGGCTCTACCTTCATATCGAAGTGAAGGAACTCGTCCTGCACGACGTATGGCGGTACGGTATCCTGCGGAGCGAGCGCGTTCGCATCCACGATCGCATCCTGATTGCCGCCGAGATAGCCCGAAAAAATGGTCTTCGCCTGGCCGATCTTGACGCTCGGAAGCTTCCTCATCGACCGGCGCATGTTGTCAGGCATGAAATAGACGGAGGGGCAGCCGGTCGGGCGCACGAAGGAGAAGCCCTGATCCTTCAGGAAGCCGGCGGACTCGTAGCCGCGCGTCAGGAAATAATGCTCTCGCTCCTTTAGGACGGCCAGAAGCCGCTTAGTTCCTTCCGGAAGATTGTTTTCCAGGTCCTTGCGGTTCTGCAATCCGATACCCAGCATGACGATCGGCATGTTGAGCCGGCTCAGCACATCCGCCTCGGCATCTGCGGAAAGCCCCTTGCGCAACAGGTTCGCGCAGGTGAAGACACAGATATCGAAATTGGCGTTGAACTCATCGAACCCGCTGCCGCTCTTGCTCAGATTGTAGAGATGCCAGAACGGAACCTGCTTGGCATGCGGAGCGAGTGCCCGCAGGGCGCCTTCGCCGATGAGGTAGTTCCCGGTATTGCTGATGTTGCTCAGCTCCTGCAGGAACTCCTCTTTCGTTTCCGGCTGCTTCTGCCGCTCTGAATAGGAGACGGACGAACCATGGGCGCCATTGGCAAGGCGCGTGTAGTGACCAGGAATACCCGTCACGAGAATTCGCGGACGCATTCGACTAGACCTTTCTGTTTCAAAGAAGCGGCTCGGCGATCAGCCAGCTGCCGCGACCACGGGATTTGCCGTCGCCTGCTCGCGAAAGATCGCGGCGCGGGACAGTGACGAATTTTTTACGGACCGATCGCTCCAGGCGATGAAATCCGAGAAGGAGGACGTCCAAGACCGGTGCGCGGCGGTTCTGATGCAGCCCTCCATGAGCGGCGCAAGGCGTGCGCGATTGCGCGCGACCTCTTCAATGATGCGTGCCATCTCCCTCACCATCTGAGGATCGGAAGCAGCGTCGATGAGTATGCCGTCCTCGCCGTCGCAAATGAGCTCGTCCACCGCGCCAACCGCGGTCGCGATGGGCACGCAGCCGAGCTGCTGTGCCTCGGCGATCATCAGCGGCGCGCCCTCCCACCGTGACGGCATGAGGAGAACATCGGCCCAGCCGAGCGCCTTGATCAGATCCTTGCTCGCAAAGACCGGCGGACGCACGTCGACACCGAGGTCCTTCAGCCGCTCACTCCAGGAGACCCTGGAATCGGCGAGGATTTCCCCTCCGATGGCCCGGGCGTCGAAGGCGAGGTTGGAGGCCCGCAATTCCGCGAGCACTGCCGCCAGCCTGTCGATGCCCTTCTGCTGGTCAAACCGGCCCATGTAAAGAATCCGCAAGCGGTCATCCTTGCGCTCAATACGCCTGACGGCAAGGACCTCCGCCAAGGCTTTGGGCGGCACCGAGAAGCTCGCGCCGTTCGCAACGGCGAAGACCTTCTCGTGCGGGACACCGTAGCTGTGCAGATAGATCTTGAGCTGTTCGGAGCAGGTCAGGAAGGCATCGTAGCAATGCTCGTGGGCAATCGCTGCAAAGGGCTGGCCGGCGGGCCTCTTGAAGGCCGTGTTGTCCACGACGTGCAGGTAGCAGGCCGTGCGCGTGCCTTCGGAGCGCAGTCGCGCGATAAGGGGATGGACGGCCATCACGTGGTTGTTGATGACCAGGTCGAAGCCGGAAAGCTGCCCCTTGAGCGCCTGCCAGTCGACCGAATGCTCCTCGGCGATGAAGTCCTGTCCCAGGAAGGAACCCGACCCTCCCCAGGCCGGAATGCCCGCCTCCCAGAAATGGATGTAGTCGAAGCTGGAATCGAATTCGTCGATCACGTCCATCCGGGACGTGCCGAGCACGAAGAGGTGGGTTTCGTAACCGGCCGCCTTCAACTCCCGGGCCGCGGCATAAACGACCTTTTCAGCCCCGCCGAACGAGGCGTTCGGCACCAGCAGCGCCACGGTGCGCTTGCCCTCGTTATGCCCGAGCGGCAGGACCGGCGATCCTCCGATCTCCTTGCGCAACGCCTTGTGGAGATCGGTATAGGGTACCAGCCGCGCCGGACGCCAGGTCCACCGCCTGCCCGCCGTCTCGCGGAGGGGGCTTGAGGCAATCGCGTTGAGGCAATTGATCATCACCTGCTGAGGCGTGATGAGGGCGCGGCGCGGGAGGCTTCTTGGAAAAGGGAAGCGCACTTTCAGAATGGCCGATGTCGGCCATACCTGCTGGCTTGCGATCGAGGCGAACCAGTCGACGGCATTGTTCTGGACCACGTCCTGGGCGATCCGGGTCGACAGGAAGACGAGGTCGGCGGGGCCGATTTTTTGTGCGCCCGGACCATGAATGACCGGCTCGATCTTGCGCTGGGAAGCATCGTTGGCGAGCTGGACGAAGACGACATTACTCACCTCGCTCAGGCGCTCGAGATGAGCAAGCACGTTCGGCAGCATGCGCGAGCGCCGCAGCAGGTCGAGCGCCGCGCCGCTTCCGGCGACCAGGAATGGCGGAAAATGTTCGTTGTCCGGTTCGCCGATATTGCCCCAGAAGGCCGGGATGATGTCATCGAGGCGAAGCATCGTCGGTGGCTTGGTGGGATCGGTGAAGAAGGAGATCGCCGTATCTTCCGTCCGCGCAAACAGGTAACGCGGGCAATCCTCGTGCTCGAAATCCACCAGCATCGGGCGCTGGAACAACGGCATGTGACGTTTGCGCAGGAAGCTGACCGACGTAGCGCGGTCGCGGTTCGCCTCCTTGAAGCGGCTTTCCGCCCTCAGCCTGTATTCGAAGACGGTGTCGTGGCAGGGCATGCCGACGAAACCGTGCTCGATGCAGGACAGCCAGAATTCCCAATCCTCGAAACCGTTCTGCCGGTCGTCATTGAAGCGGACGCCGTCCTTGAAAACCTCGATCGAGATCATCGATCCCGTATCGCAGATATTGTCGGTGATGCAGTGCACCAGCCGCGAATAGCGATTGCCGTAATGGGCGCGCCAGCTGACCGAAAATGTGTCGATATTCGTGTAAACCCACCCGCAGCCGCTGGAGACGAGCTGCTGGTAAAGCGTCTTGATCGTGCCGGGAAGGATACGGTTGTCGGCATCGAGGAAATAGACGGCCTTCGCCTCGGGAAAGTGCTCGATGACGAAATCGATGGCACGATTGCGTGCGCCGCCCGGGCCGGCGTTCCGGCCGAATATGACATGGACGCAGGGATGGGCCGCGGCGTAGAGCAGCAGCTGATCGAACGTCTCATGGCGCGGATCGCCGTCAACAGAGACAACGATGACAATCCGGCAGTTGCCGGGATTGGAGGCAAGCACCGACTCGATCGCCTCAAGCGCAAGTGCCGCGTGACCGTAGAGAGGCATGGCCACGGCGATCAGGTCGGATGGCTCCCTGTTACCGGACATCGGCGGCCTCCGTAAATTGCTTGACCATCCTGAAGCCGGACACTTTCAGCCAGGAGAAGTCGACCGAATCCGTCACTGCGCGGCTGAGGATCATCAGATCCATCAGGCCGCGTGCCGGCTCGTCCAGCTGGATGTTGATGTTGACGACCTCGCTGGAGCTGACTTCGCGCCATCCGCTGAAGAATGTCGATGGTCTGGCCGTGCCCTTTCGCGCGATCTCGGCCACTTCGGAACGCGCATTCGAATTTGCCGGCGCAAGCAGGAAGCTGACCGCCGCAGGTTTGCCTTCCGGATGGTCGATAAAGGCGCTCACCGAAAAAGATATCGTTCCGGGCTCGACGGCGCCGCTGACCGCGCCGGCCGATATGCCACTCGGCAACGGGTGGCAGACGATGGCATGCTCATGCTCGAGGAAGCGCACCGTCTGGAATTCCGGGACGATGGGCGTGACCGAAACGTCGGCGACCTGGCTCAAGGTCGCGACCGCCAGGCGATAGTCGACAGTGTACTGGCCTTCGAGCAGGTTGCTCGGCGCTATCATGTTGGGTGTTCTGGTCGGCTTGACCCCGGGCAACCCCGTGAACACCTTGAACGCCAGCGGGCGCAGGTCGAGATCCGGATGCGGCAGTTCCGAGCGCGCCGAATAACGCTCGCCGGCGATCGGATAGCCGAGCGAAAGGCCGACGGTCTCCGGCCCGGTCGCGGAAATCCGCAGCTTCAATGTACGTGCAGCTCCTCCACAGGCGCGGGGCAGCGAGAAGAAATTCCAGTTCGGCACGAGCTGCGCATAGGGGACAGTCCATTCGGCAACCCCTTCGCCGCTCTCGAGATAGCTCAACGCGACGACAAGCTCTCCGCTGATCCTGGGCACCGAGTGAAAGTGAAGGGCAAACCCCGCCACGCCAAGGCTCGATACCGGCAGAAGCTGTTCGATAAAGGCTGCGGCAAGCAGCGGCCCGATCCCCTCGTCCTTCGGATCAGCATAGGGATCGTGGGAGAAAATCTCCGAAACCGGCTCCCAGTTTCGCGCCTGGAACGCATCCTCGAGCGCTCGGTAGTTTTCCAGCAGCGTTTCTCGTTCCCTTCTCAGGATCGCAAGCTCGGAGGTGATCGAGGCGCTGTATCGCGCAAGCCGGCCGACACTGCCTTCAGTCAAAGCCTGCAGAAGCGGGAGGCTTTCCGGCCTGTTTGCGGGATCAAGCCGCCGGATAGGAACGGCCGGGATCGTCCCCAGTGGTCCAAGCAGCGCCAAACCCGCCTGCAGATCCGCCTCGCCCTCGTCCGAATAGGCGACGGCGACCAATGGAAAAGCATTCTGCAATGTCACCGGAGGAAGGCCATCGGCATCGAGGAAAACGACCTGATGTTCGATATCGCTTCCTTCGAAGCAGGAGCGATCCCGGGCCGATGCCGCGATCAGCTTTCTCGTCACCAGTTGTTTCCCAATGCCGGAAGACGTCAAATTTAGCACGCACCGCCCCTGAAGAATTACCCTGCAACAAAGAACAATATTCCGGATAACCGAATTTTTTCAAAGTCATCCTGCGTCTTCTGGGGGAAGCCTAACAACTAACATTGCAGTGCACAATAACAAAATTCAACCGATATAAAGAAATAAACTCCAAATATACTTTGAAAATTGAAGTAATAATCATGCGGCCGTTCCATGGGCGCTTCGAAACGGTTTCCCGGCCAATTTTTCAATAATATTCTGTTGACGATGAAGGCATTCCGCTAACCGGAAACGCCTCTCGACTGTCCGGCGGGCCGCAGCGCGCATCCCGAGGTGACGTTCCGGATTCGCGAGGGCGCCAAGAATCGCCTCGGCGAGTGCATCCGTATCGAAGAACGGCACCAAAAGACCATTCTTGCCGGAACGTATGACCTCCTGAACGGGCGCGGTATCGGACCCGATGACCAGCGCGCCACAGGCCATCGCCTCCAGCACCGACCAGGACAGGACAAAGGGATAGGTCAGGTACAGATGCGCGGAGGAGATCTGGTAGATCTGCCGTAAGAGCGAATGCGGCACCGCGCCGGGAAAGACGATATTCTCCCGCGGTATGTCCAGGGACTTGAGGAGATGATCCTTCCATGCCCCCCCGCCCGGCGGCGGCACGCCATAGCTGACACCGTCTCCTCCGACGCAGACGAACAGAGCATCGGAGCGCTGGTGCACGACCTTGGCGGCAGCCTCCAGAACCTGCGGGAATCCGCGATACGGCTCGAGATCGCGCGCGACAAAGGTGACGATGGGAGGACCATCGGCCGTCAACACGCGTCCATCCGGAAGCGTGGCCGAAGCTGTCGGGTCGGGTCGAAACCGCACCGTATCGATCCCCTCGTGACACACCGAAATGCGTCCCTGGGCGTCGGCAGGATAGAGACTTCTCTGCCAATGGGTGGGGCTGATGCCGGCCTCGATAGCCTCGAGGGACAGGAGTTGCGCGATATTGCGCAGCCGCAGTCTCTTGCGGGTCTCCAGATCGGGCCGATCGTCAGGGGAGAACCCGATATCCGCCCCTTCCGACCGGTAGAAGAACTCGCAATATCCCAATACGGGCACCTGCGGGAGCACATCCTTCAGAAACATCATGCTTCCCCAGCCGATATGGCCGACGACGACATCGGGCACCAGCCCCTGCCTCACCATGGCATCGAGCGTCTCGGCGACGCGATGGCCGATTCGCGCATGGTGATCGGGAGTAGCCATGTGTCGGGCCATATGCGGATCCGCACGCGGGCCCGCTTCCGCTCGATGTCGAATGACGCGAACGGAAGGGATCTTCTGATCTATGGTCTCGGTGATGAGGCTGACCTCATTGCCCAGCTGTGCAAGCTGGGCGGCCAGGGCAGCGAACTGGCCGAAACCCCGTCGATGAACAAACGCCACGTGCATCGCGTCTATTCCCCCACGGCCAGGCGCACGGCCTCACCACCACTCAAACGCCGTACCGTGAGGTGCTGCCCCAGGCCAGTTCGAGCTGATGCAGTGTCTGGAAGGCCGTTTCAAGCATCCGTTGCTCCTGGTCGCCACGATTCACCGCGCGCTCATAGGTCATCGCGGCCTCCCGGAGATTGGCTCTGAGCTGCCGCCCCTTCTCCGTCAACTTGATGCGTGCGGACCGCTTGTCGCGCTGGGAGGCAACCCGATCGATGTAGTCACCATCACCAAGCTGTTTCAGATAGTAGGAAACGTTGGAGCCGACATAATGGCCCCGATCCAAAAGCTCGGCGACCGAGAGCTCCGAATCGCCGATTGCCAGCAGGATCATCGCCTGTGCCGGCCCGATATCGTCAACCCGAAGCTTGGTCAGCTCCGCACGGATCAGACCCGAGAACCGCCTGCTTGCCCGCTCCATGAGGCGAGCGAGTTCGAAATATGTAACCTGTTGGAGGGCCCCAAACTCGGCATCCTGAGAATGCTTGGGGTCTGTCTGTGCCGCCTGACCCATTTGAACTGTTAGTTCGCCACTCAGCTCTACAGGCAAATTAAGCACAAGTTCTTCTTTCATCCCAATCTCCGTTTCAGGAAACTACTTCAAAAATTGAAGTAATATTCAACTACGCCCAATCCCCCCAATCGCCATGAGCTTGCACAAGCCCTCCGTTATGTGCCAGATTGGAGGAAGCAATACTATCCTTCGGTTTAGCTATAACCAAAACGTCCTCCGACTGATTGATCTAACGTTAACCTGAGGCAAATTGCCATGCGCGATACTGTTCAAAATGAGACAACAATCAAGGGGCAAATTCGCAGAGGCCGGAAAGAAAGCAGCCCAGGGTTGCTGGTATCGCAAGCCAAGCGTGTATTTTTGTCGGGACTGCTTTATGCCGCAGCGCTCAGCGTGTGTCTGAATTTATTACAGCTGACGATGCCTCTGTTCATGCTGCAGGTTCATGACCGGGTGCTTAACAGTCAGAGCATGGACACGCTGGGAATGCTCGTCATCCTGGCCATAGGCGCCCTGATCGTGCTCGGTGTTCTGGAATTCATCCGCGCCCTTTCGTTCCAGGCCATGGGAGGTGCGCTTGTGCGCAGACTGAACATGCCCATCCTGGCGGCCGCCGTTCAGGCCTCGGTCGACCAGGGCCTGTCGCGCGCGACGCAGTCGCTTCGGGACATCTCGGAATTGCGAAGCTTTTTGACCTCGTCGGCAGTCACGGCACCCCTCGATGCGGCGTGGTCTCCAATTTTCCTCGGCGCCCTTTTCCTTTTGCATCCGCTCTTTGGCCTCATCGGAGCCGTTTCCGCCGCTCTGCTTCTCTGCGGCGGACTGGTTACGGACATTTTGACACGCCAACTCACCAAGGAGGCGAATCAGACGAATATCGAGGCGGTGTCCAAGATTGGCGCTTCGCTGCGACATTCCGAGGCAATCGAGGCAATGGGCATGCTGCCGGCCCTGGCGGCCCGTTGGCGTGCCCTGCAGCTGCAAGCCCTCAGCGCCTATGAAACGAGCGGGAGCAGGAGCAAGGCGATGTCGTCCATTACCCGCAGCCTGCGCTATTCCATCCAGATCATCACCCTCGCGGCCGGTGCCTATCTGGTGCTGCAGCAGGAAATCACGCCCGGCGCAATGATGGCATCGAGCATCCTGGTCGGGCGCCTCCTGATCCCTTTCGATTCGCTCATCGACAATTGGCGGCAGTGGGTGCTGGCGGCAGCGGCCTGGCATCGTCTCGAGGCCATCCTCGCGGCGGACGTTGCGATCCGCCAGACGATGCCGACGCCGCATTCGTCGGGCGACATCGTCGTCGACAAGCTCATTTACGCGGCCCCCGGCCTGGATGTGCCGATCATCAAGGGCATTTCTTTCTCCCTCTCTCCGGGCGAGGTTCTGGGCGTGATCGGCCCTTCCGCCGCGGGCAAATCGACGCTTGCGCGCCTGCTGGTCGGTATCCTGCGCCCCACATCCGGTGGCGTCTTCCTCGACGGCAACAATACCTATCTCTGGGAGCGCAGCTCGTTCGGCCAGGGTGTCGGATACCTGCCGCAATCCGTCTCGCTTCTGGAAGGCACCATTCGGGAAAACATCGGGCGAATGGCGGACAGCGATCCATACAAGGTCCTGGAGGCGGCGCGACTGGCCGACATCCATGAAATGGTCGGGCGCCTGCCGCTCGGCTACGACACGCCGGTCGGCGACGGACATCTGACCCTTTCCGGAGGCCAGCGGCAGCGCATCGCGTTGGCGCGCTGCCTCTACAATCAACCGCGCCTCATCGTGCTCGACGAGCCGAACGCAAATCTGGACGCGATCGGCGAGCGGGCCCTTATCCGCGCGATCGAGCGCGCTCGCGAAAGTGGCGCCATCGTCATCATCATCGCTCACCGGCCGGCTATCATGCAGGTCGCCGACAAGCTGCTCGTGCTTGAAAACGGCCGCGTCACCCAGTTCGGACCGCGTACGTCCGTGATTCCGGTAGCGGGGCCGGGCGAAACAACCCGCGAGGTAGCCGCAATATGACCGCGCAGAAACCTCTCCTGGTTGAGAAAAAACCGCTCGCGATCCGCGCCGATCTTTCCGAGCGTCAGATCCAGCGATATCAGCCGGCCTTGCCGGATGCCGCCCCGTCGAACCCGGAGTTCGACCAATTCGACAACCGTTCACCGCTGCGAGGTCTCGTCATTGCGGGGCTTGCCACGATCCTCGTGTCGTTCGGGGGATTTTTTGCCTGGGGGTTTTCGGTTGAGCTCAGCAGCGCCACGGTCGCCAACGGCACGATCATCGTCGATTCGAAACGAAAAACCATCAGCCATTTCGAAGGCGGCGTGATGAACCGATTGCTCGTCCAGGAGGGCGACAAGGTCACCGTCGGTCAGCCCCTGATCGAACTGGAGGATACGCGTGCCCGTTCCAGCCTCCGGTCGCTCCAGGCCCGGCGCATCGGCCTGATCGCCAAACTGGCTCGACTGAAATCCGAACAGAACGACGCGCCGCAAATCAGTTTTCCAAGCGATTTCGGCGACGCCTGGGATGTTGCGATGGACGACTCCGTCAGGGCGGAGACGATATTTTTTGAAAAGCGGCGCGAGACCAAGGTCGGACGCGTCGAGGTCCAGAGAAAAACGATCGAGGAACACCTCGAACTGGCGGCGTCATACGATATCCAGATCGAGGCGATCGACCGGCAAATCGGCTTCATCAGGGAGCACCGCGCGGCGATGGACTCATTGGTGAAGATAGGCGCCGTACCGCGTACCCAGGTCATCGAGATCGACTCCAGACTCAGCGATCTCGCGAGGCAAAGGGGCGAGCTCGTCGGCAACAAGGCCCAATCCGAAAAGGCCGCAGCCGGGGCGCAGCTTGCGCTGACCGGGATCGAAAGCGACTTTCAATCGACGATTGCCGGCGAAATCACCACCGCACGCGTCGATCTTGCCGACGTCGAACAACAGATCACCGCTTCGAAGGACGTGCTGCGGCGGCTTGAAATCCGCTCTCCGCAGGATGGCATCATCAGCAACATCCTGTTGCGCACCCCCGGCAGCGCGGTCACGCCCGGCCAGCCGTTGCTTGAGATCGTCCCGGAAAACGAACCGCTGCTGGTCGAGATGCGCGTCAATCCTCGCGACGTCGACAGCATCGCCGTCGGCTCGCATACCCAGGTCCGGCTGACGGCCTATAACCAACGGTCCCGCCTGCCGATGGAAGGTACAATCACGTATGTCGCCGCGGACCAGTCGGTCGATGAGAAATCAAACAGTGCTTATTTCGTCGCGCGCGCCAAACTCGACCCGGCATCGCTTGAGGCAAACCCTGATGTGCGCCTCTATCCCGGCATGCCGGCAGAAGTGCTGATCATTCACGCGTCACGCCGCGCGATCGACTACATCACCTCTCCCGTCCTCGAAAGTTTCCATCGCGCTTTCAGGGAAGATTAGTGTCCAGGTTACAAGAAATGCTGCATAGCAGAAACTATTTCAAATATTGAAGTTATTCCAAAGTAAAATACGGCAACTTTAATTTATAAGATGGCCCATTATCGAAACAATGTGCCATTAATATTCAATTCAGGAAATATATTTCCCAACATCTGACATTTTAGCTCCGGGTTATGCTTGCGCTTCTGTTTTTTGCAGTGCACATTTCAAGCGCGAAATCGTCGCACCCTGCGCCGACAACGCACTCATACAAACCTGAAGAGGAGAGGCAGATGGCCACATTGGAAGGCGGAGCATACGACGATGCCCTGTTCGGTTCCCGCTTCAACGACTTCATCCGCGCCCATGCGGGCGATGATTTCGTAAACGGCGGCAACGGACATGACACGGTGTTCGGCGGTGAGGGTGACGACATCCTGTTCGGCGGAAAGGGACATGATTCCCTGTTCGGCGGCGAGGGTAGCGACTTGTTGAACGGTGAAGCTGGCGACGACAATCTTGTCGGCGGCTGGGGTGATGATCTTCTTTACGGCGACAAGGGCAATGACACCCTGCTCGGCGGGCATGGCAGTGACCTTCTGTCCGGCGGCAAGGGTGCAGACATCCTCTACGGCGGCGACGGCAACGACATCATCGATGGCGGCGCTGGCAACGACCTCCTTGTCGGCGGTGCTGGCAATGACGTCTTCGTCTTCGGCGGCGGCGGCGGCAATGACGTCATTCTCGACTTCACCGCTGGCGAGGATATCCTGCAGATCTCGAAGGGCATCAATGGCCTCGACGTGACTTCGCCGGACGATCTGGCCTCGCGCATCACGCAGGTCGGCGGCAATGTCGTCGTGGATCTCGGCCATGGCGATACGCTCACATTGGTCAATGTCGACGCTGACGACATTCATGCCAATCCCGAGAACTACTTCACCGTTCACTGAGCATGATTTCTGCGCGCCCTGCCTCCTCCCGCGGGGCGCGCAACTCCGATCCAAAGGGGCAGCGTGTGACGTTCGACGAAGCGATAGACGCCACCGGCGTTTTTAGAAACGCAAAAATCTTTCGGCTCGGCACGGATTTGGCCATCCTTGTCTGGGATCTCCCCCCGGCCCTTCCCGCAACCACCAAGTGCCTGTTGTCGATGGATCGCTCGCCGGTACCGCTGGTCAGCATGATGCTTCCGCTCGGCCACGGAAGGCAACGCATGTTCTGGGCGATGCGGCCGGAACAGCAGCCGGTGAATGTGGACATCTGCACGGAACACGGCGGCATCGTCGAAACCGTCATGATGCCGCCGGCACGCATGCTCACGCCCCTCGATGTGGAAGCGCTGTTTACCGATCTTGCGCCGGGTTCCCGTATCAAGTTCGTCAACAACCTGCTGACCGTCTGGCGAAGCGCCTTTCGCATCACCGGTGACCATCTTTTCCATATGATCGTTGAAGACACCCTTCATGCGCTCGTGCCCGAACCGCAGGCCGCCGGCATCGTCTGCCAGGTTGCCCAGGGACGCCATCTGATCGAGACGGCGATCAATCCGGACCTCGGCGACATCGTAGCGATCTATGCGATCGGCGCGACTTCGATCGCACGCATGGCCGCAAGGCCTGTCCTCGGACGCAAAGCGAAAAGCGGCCTGCAACCCTGCCATTTCATCGCAGAGGCGCCTTTTCCCTCTCCTCCGTTTCTCATCGTCCTCCTGAGCAAGAATGGTGCTGCAATCCGCCAGCTTGCTGACGACAAGCCTCGCCATCCCAGCCTTCAGGCCTGGTGGAGCAAGAACCGTGAGGCCGTGGAGCTGCGCGAAATGGTCGTCCGTTGTCTCGCCACCTTGCCGGAAGGCAGCGCCGCGACGGCGATCGACCTTCAGGTCAGCGCCCCGCTGCCTGCAATCCGTATTGCCAAGTCGTCGATGCATCCGTCGGGGGAGGTCGATCTCGCCCTGGCGCTCGACGACGGCCTTCTGGCAGGCGGGTGGTTCCATGCACCGTCATCCGCCTTCGCCGGCATCGACTACGTCAAGGAGGACGGCACTGCCGTGCCGCTTGACGCAAACAGCTACAAATTCCCGGCATGGGCGGAAGGCAAGGATGAAAAGAGCAAGACCGATGTGACCGGCTTCGTTGCCTGGATCCCGCTGACGGAATCCCCCGGCCCGCTTCTGCAGCCGCGATTTCAGTTGCGCCTTGCTTCGGGAGCGGTCAGGCCGCTGATACCGAAGTTGCAACCTTTCGAGCCCGCAACGCAGCGAAACCATGTCCTGCGCGCCGTGCCGCCGCAGCATGCGGTCGACAGTGCCTTCCGCGCGATCCTCGCGCCTGCCCTGCAGGATATTGAACGGCGATTGGGCAAGACCATAGAGGTCGATTCCACGAAGGACTACAGCCTGTCCGAAACCACACCCCTCGTTTCGATTGTCATACCCCTCTACAAGGTCCTCGATTTCCTGCGTTTCCAACTGTCGGGAATGGCCACCGATCCGTGGCTCGTTGCCAATGCCGAGATCATCTTCGTCCTCGATTCACCGGAAGTCCAGGATGAGACGGAGCATATGCTGGGCGGCCTGCACCTGCTGCACGGGCTGCCGATGAAGCTGGTCATCATGAACCGCAACAGCGGCTACGCACGGGCCTGCAATGCCGGCGCACGTTTTGCCCGCGGCGCCGTTCTGGTCATGCTCAATTCGGATGTCGTGCCAAAGGGACCCGGTTGGCTTCAGGTGCTGTCGCGGCCGCTGCTGGAAAACAGCAGGCTCGGTGCCATCGGCCCTAAACTGCTCTTCGAAGACGGATCGCTGCAACATGCGGGCCTTTATTTTGGCCGCGACCAGCGCGGGATCTGGTTGAACCACCATTTCAACAAGGGCATGCCCGGCGACTATGCTCCCGCCCAGCAAGCCCGCGAGGTTCCCGGCGTCACCGGCGCCTGCCTCGTGACCCGCAGGGCCACCTACGAGCGCGTCGGCGGCTTCACCGAGGATTACGTGATCGGCGACTACGAGGACAGTGACCTCTGCCTCAAGATCCGCCGTCTCGGGCTCCAGATCGCCTATGAGCCGGCCGCCTGCCTGTATCATTTCGAGCGCCGCTCGATCCGCCGCAGCCAGGACTATATGCGCGGCGTCGCCAGCCAGTACAATTCCTGGCTGCACACCCAGCGCTGGGAAGACGACATCACCGACTTGATGGCGAACCAGTTCGGCAGAGATCAAGATCGCCCGGCCGCCACAAACGGCAGAAACCAGGAAAGGAACGCAGCGTGACACAGGTAGCACTCGTGCACCCTGCCAAGCCGGCTCGGCTGGTCGACGAGGACCGTGTTCGCTGGCTGCTCGAAGCCGTTCGGGGCAACCGCTTTCTGCCGCAGCCGGAACCCACCAATGTCTTCGTGGGGGACGGTGATTTTCGTGCGATCGGCGCAGAATTCCTCGGGCACTTCATCCGTATCGGCGGCCTGCGCGAAGAGGCCCGCGTGCTCGACATCGGTTGCGGTATCGGCCGGATGGCCGTGCCGCTCACCCAGTATCTCGATCCGCAGACGAGCCGCTACGATGGCATCGATCCGGTCGAGGGCGGCATCGACTGGTGCCAGCGGACGATCACGCCCGCCTACTCCAATTTCGCCTTCCAGCGACTGGATATCGCGCACGAACTCTACAATCCGAACGGCAAGGTCAGCGGCAGGACCCTGAGGCTTCCCTTTCCGGATCACCATTTCGACTTCGTCATCATGACGTCGGTGGTCACTCACCTGCCCCCTGCGGAAGTCCTCGTTTACCTCGCCGAGGTTCGCAGGGTCCTGTCATTCGGCGGGCGATTGTTCATGACAGCCTTCGTGGTCGACCGGATCGCGGCGGTAAACGAGCACGGGCGGCGCGATCCGCGCCTTGCGTTCCGCCGTTATGGCGAAAGCCCGTGCTGGTTCGTACCCAACCAGGCGCCGCTTGCGGCAGTCGGCTTCGAAGACGGCTTTCTCGACAGGGCGCTCGAACGCGCCGGCCTCTCCATCACCTTGAAATCGCTGGGCCATTGGCGCGGTACCAATGCGGCTCACCATCAGGATTTCATCGTGGCGAAGCGCCGGGGAAATGGCCGATGAGCAAGCGCATTCTGGTCGCGGCCCACAACCATCCGTCCCTTCACCCGGGCGGAACCGAGATATTTGCTCATGACCTGTTTCGCGCCTATCAGCGCGAGGGCCATGAAGCTCTGTTTCTCGGTGCCACAAACCATATTCATCGCGAAGCGAGACCAGGCACGAGCTTCCAGAGCATCGGCTCGGCGGGAGACGAAATCCTGCTGTGGTCCGGACATTTCGACCGCTTCTTCATGAGCCAGATCGACCTCTATGGTGTCGTGCCTGACATAGCGGAGCTGCTGCGCGATTTCCGGCCGGATGTGGTTCATCTCCATCATATGCTGCTGCTTGGCGCCGAGTTTCCCCACATCGTCCGCCGCACCCTGCCGGACTGCCAGATCGTCATGACACTCCACGACTACTACCCCATCTGCCATCATGACGGCCTGATGGTGCGCACTGGCACCAAGGAGCTTTGTCACCAGTCCAGCCCGGACCGCTGCCATGCCTGCTTCAAGGACATCCCGCTTGATCGCTTCGCTCTGCGCGAACGCCACCTGAAGGCCCTGCTGAGCACGGTCGACCACTTCGTCTCGCCAAGCGCCTTCTTGCGGGATCGCTACGTGCAATGGGGACTGGAGGCTGATACGATCAGCGTCATTCCCAATGGCATCCCCGTCCGCAAGACCGGGCTGCGGAGAGATCTGCTCCAGGGCGGCAAGCCGGTCTTCGGATATTTCGGCAATCTCAACCCCTGGAAAGGGGTGACCGTCTTGCTCGAGGCGGCGCGTCAGCTTCTTGCCGACGGCCTGGATTTCGAACTTCGCGTCCATGGCGGCGCGCCCTTCCAGAGCGAGACGTTCGTCGAGGAGATCAACAGGCGTTTTGCCGAAACATCCGGATCCGTGCAGGCCCGAGGCCCCTATCGACGCGAAGATATCGGCGATCTGGTGGCCGCGGTCGATTGCACCATCGTTCCTTCCGTCTGGTGGGAGAATGCGCCGCTGGTCATTCAGGAAGCCCAGGCGCAACGCCGCCCGGTCATCGCCAGCAATATCGGCGGAATGGCTGAAATGGTCGAGCATGGCGTCAACGGCCTGACCGTCCCACCCAATGATGCCCGGGCGCTCGCCGCGGCGATGCGCGACATCCTGGAAGACCCGAAACTGCTGCACCTGTTCGCGCAAAACGCCCGCAAGCCCGACGACATCGACACGACTGCCCGCCGCTATCTCAAGTGGATGGAGACAGCTCAGGTTCAGGCATTGGAGAGCGCATGACCAGTCCCGCCGAACGACCGGATGCCGCATCCGAACAGGACAACGTCAAGCCGATGAACGGCCGGGTGGACGCCGTCGACATGGGCAGGATTTTCGGCTGGGCATTCGACCCGATGGCGCCGGATCAACGGCTGACCATCCGTGTCCTTCTCGATGGCAAGGTAATTGCCGAGGCCGTTGCCGATCGCAACCGTCCAGACCTGCGGCGCAACGGTATCGGCGACGGCAAACACGCGTTCGAAATCGCGCTGCCCGATCCCCTCCATTCGCGGACCAACGATATCGTCGTCATGGCGCGCAATGAAAGCGGCTCCGAACAGGCTCTGCGTGTTCCGCAGCCGAACGAGCAGGCGGCCGAAGCCCTGATCGCAGCGCCGCTGGCAAAAGTGCTCGACAAACTCGATGTGCTGATGGCGTCGCAGCGGCAGTTGCAGGTCTCGCAGCGCTCCCTGCAGCGCGCACCGGAAATCGATGGGGATAAGGCCGAAACCACCGGCCTGACCGAAATGGGCAACGCCGTCGAAAACCTCAAGGTGGAGGTCAGCCAACGCTTGAATGACCTCGATGTCCACCTGATGCGGCTGGACGGGGTCGTGGCGGGGATGGAAAAGAACCTGAATACATTGAAGAAGCGGGCGAGCGCTGAATTCAAACCCATGTTGTTGCTGCTGTTCGTTCTCGTCGGATTTGCCGCTGGCGCCGGCCTTGCGCTGATTGCCAGGATTTGACCCAGGGAGGGCAAGGCATGCTGGTCACCGAACAATCCCCCACGGTTACCAATCCTCCGGTCACCAGCCCCCTGGTCGCCAAGCCAACACCCGCTAAGCAGGCGACAAGCAGGGCGATGCGCTCCGGCAGGGTCATCGGCTGCCGCGTCGACGAAACAACCCTGCTCATCATTGGCCTCGGCCAGGTCCCGGCCGGTGACGTGGCGGTTGGCGTCGGCGAAGACCAGGCCGACACGCGAAATGCATTTGTCTCGGAATGGCGTTCGGCCGCGTCCTCACCGCGGGCCAAGCACGGCTTTGCGGCACTCCTCCCGGCAGGGGACACGGACCTTGCCATGAGCACGATACGCTTTGGAGAGAAGGAGACCAGCGCGCCGTACATCTTTGCGCCCCGTCTTGCGTCAACGGAGGAAGCAGCCGCGCTCATGCTTGAGTCCGCCGGATCTCAGTCGGCCGCCGTCATAAACCGGCTCGTGGACGCGCTGATGACCGGCAATCTCAGCCGCCGCAGGCTTCTCACCATAACCGCGCTTTTACAGGCGACCCACGCCACTGATGGCTTCGTCGAGTTGATCGGTGAGAGCCATGACGGCGTGACATTCCTGCAGGGCTGGAGCCGCGGCATGGCACCCGGGCCTTGCCGGATGTCCCTGATCGGAAGGGCGACACCGGTGGTCGCGGAATGCGGTATAGCAACCTTTGCACGGCCCGACGCTCCTGATGGCGCCACCGGTTTTGTCGGCCTTCTGGAGACGGACGAGGCTGCCCGCGCTGCCGACATTGAAGGTCTGATCTTTCGAGGGCGCACCGGCTGGAGGCATGTTGCCATCCACCCTCGCAAGCGCATCGCCGATCCGCAGGAAACCCCCGAACATATCCGGTCGGTCCTGATGCGCACCCATGGCACGCCGGACGTGCTCCTGTCCCTGCGGGCCGCAGCCAACAGCTTCGAGGGCAAGGAAACCGTCTCCGGCCTGCCCTATCCCGTCCGGATGGGGATAGACAGCATTTTCGAGGCCGATGTGGCAAATCTCCTCATCTCCGGCTGGCTTTACGACCCCGATGGCCACGTCGCGACGGTTAGACTGCGCCGACGCGATGCTGCGACCCGCCTCGACGAGCATTGGACGCGCTTCGATCGCCCCGACGTCACGGACAGTTTCAACGACCAGGCGCACCTTGTGCCGGGTCTGCGGGGAGATCAGCGCGCCCACGGCTTCATCGCCCACGCCCAGTTATCGGCTGAAGATCCCGGTGCCCCCACTTATTTCGAACTGACGCTGCAGGATTCGCGCCGCGCGTTTCTGCCAGTAAAACCGACACGCCTTTCGGCACGTTCGGCGGCATTGCGCCAGATCGGCTCGATTGATCCCGCCAACAGCGCGCTGCCGGGGATCGTCGATACACACATTGTTCCGTTCCTCAAACAATCATCAGGAAGATCAGCGCCGGTCATCGAAACCATCATAGATGCCGGATTCTTCGATGAAGAAAACGGCCCGCCGATCATCATTGGCGTCGGCGAGAGCGAGGAAGATATCTCCCCGCTGCTCGCCCTGCTTGCGCTCGATCCGGAAACCCGGGGCGCTCCGATCGTGATCGCCATGCCCGCCGAGCGGTTTCGCAGGCAGGCCACCCGCCTCAAGGAGCTCGCACGTTTCTATCGCCTTTCGGTCAGAATGGTGTCGACGAAGGGTATGGGCGACGTTTACGACATGCTGGAAGCGGGCACGCAGGCGCTTTCCTGTGAAACGGTCGTGTCGCTCTCCGCCTCGCTGATCCCGCATGGGACAGGCTGGTATGGCAAGCTCGTGGCCGCGGCTTCCACGATGAAAGGAAGTATCATCTCGCCTGTCCTCGCTTACGAAGACCATTCGGTTCGCTGGGCGGGAAGCTGGATTGACGACGGCAACGACGACCAACCGGTTGTGGGCCGCTACGCCGGATATCCGCTCAAAGCGGTGACCGACATGAAGGTGACCGGCATCGCGGCGGCATCGCTCGAATGCTGCATCATGCCCCGCGACGCCCTGTCGCGCGCGGGCGGCTTTTCCGGCGGCTATCTCGGCACGCAGGAAAAGGGTCTGGATCTCGGCCTCCGCCTCAGCCGGTCAGGATTCGACTCCTACTTGCTGCCGTCCGTGCAGATGTGGGGCTGCGACGACGCACGCGCCGGCGATAGTCCCGCGATGGCGGCTTTGGTGGAGGAGATCGACCGAAAGATCTTCAAGAGCCAATGGCTGCCTATCCTCACCGTTGAAAAGCACCTGGAAAAGAGGCCCGCATGAACGAGCAGCTTCGCGTCCTTGTCGTCTCGCATGCACATCCATCGGTCTCGCTCGGCGGGGCGGAAATTGCGTCCCACAACCTGCATCTCGGCCTGAAAGCATTGCCGAACGTGGAATCGGTTTATCTGGCCCGGATCGGACACCCGGTGCCGCGGCACGCCGCATCCGCACTGATGAGCCTGCGCCTTGTCGAGGACGAATTGCTGTTCCACACGGACGATTACGACCACTTCTTCCTGTCCAACGGCGATACTCGGGCGATCAGCCGGGACCTCTTGCGTTTTGCACGCGATCTCAGGCCCCATGTCATCCATTTCCACCATGTTCTCGGTATCGGCCTTGAAGCGCTCTATGCTTTGAGAGAAGCGTTTCCGCACGCCGCCATCATCGTCACCTTCCATGAATATCTGTCGATCTGCCACAATCACGGGCAGATGGTGAAACGGCCTTCCGGTCAGCTCTGTGAAACCGCGTCCCCGGTCGCCTGCCACGGCTGCTTTCCCGAGATCCCCGTCTCACGCTTCCTGAAGCGGGAATTGTTCGCCCGCGGCATGCTCGGCCTTGCCGACGCTTTCATCTCCCCCAGCCGGTTCCTGGCGGATCGCTATGCCGCATGGGGCATTGAAAGAGACAAGATCAGCGTGATCGAAAACGGCATCGCCATGGAAACGGCGGCGCCCGCGCGCGAGGTTCAAGGTGCCAAGCCACGCCGCAATCGCTTTGCCTATTTCGGACAAATGACCCCATTCAAGGGCGCCGATCTCCTGATCGAGGCCGTCTCGCGCATCCCGAAGGAGATATGGGGCGAAGACTCCTGCCTGATGATCTTCGGCGGCAATCTCGAGCGGCAGCCGGTCGAATTCCAGGAACGTATCAAGAAGCTCATCGCCGACGCCGGCCACCGCGTTCGCTTCTACGGCGCCTACCAGAATGCGGACGTGCCGCGTCTCATGCGTTCCGTCGACTGGGTGGTTCTGCCGTCCGTCTGGTGGGAAAACTCGCCCGTTGTTATTCAGGAAGCTCTGCTCCACCGCAGGCCGATGATCTGCTCCGATATCGGCGGAATGGCCGAGAAGGTGCGCGACGGAAAGGACGGCCTGCACTTCCGCGCAGGCAGCAGCCAGGATCTCGCGGATCGCATCGTCGAGGTGCTGGGCGATGGCAAGATCTGGGAGCGGCTGCGCGTTTCCATGCGCCAACCCGCCGACCGCGCCGCCTGTGCGCGCGAACACGTCAAACTCTATCGCACATTGTTACGGCGGAAACTCGATGCCGCGATCGCCGAAAGCCCCAAGCTTCTCTCGCCCGCGCTTTAAAGACACTCGTTTCGAGAAACGCTGAGGGACCGGCCTTCTTCGCGAAGGCTGCCTTGTCTCGGCAGGCTCGGCAACATTCGGTCACGAATGCGCAGCGCCTGCCGCTGTCAGCCGCGCGATGCGGCCGTCCAGTTCCTCCAGCCGGCGGCCGAAGCCGAGATTGTCCGGCTGATACTCAATGGCGTCCGCAAGCATGGCCCGCGCCGTCACAAGCTCACCGTCGCGAATATGGCGGTTGGCCCGATGGTAGAGGAAGTTTGCCTGCTCGACAGGAGAGAAATTTGGGCCGAAGCGCGCGTGAAACCTGTCGGCCCAGGCCCGATGCCGAGCAATCGCCGTCATGGCGATCTGATAGGGCCGCATTGGCGCGGTCACGCGCGCTGCGCGGGCGAGACCGCGCAGACCCGGAAGATCGTCTGCGCGGCAGGCCTCGATCAGCGACAGCGCGCGCGCCGTCCCGGTAAAGGCGCGAACGGTGCCATGACCGGTCATATGGACAGGCACCAGTTGGGTCCTCTCCTGTAGCGCCGTGATCCGAACCGCGTGCTGGTGATCGACGGTGTGAAACGGATCGAAGAACAGATAGGCCCGGCCTGCCGCGTGATCAGGCGCGATCCCCATATTGGCATGAAGGTCGGGCGAGAAATGGCGCGCAAACCTGCCGTCGAAGGGAACAGCCTTCGGATCGATGGAGACTTGCGGGCAGAAGGCGACGGCAACTGTGGCGTTGAAGCGCCTCCGATAGCGCAATGCCGCATAGCCGCCCTGCGAATGCCCGTAGAGGATCCGCTCCGATGTCGCGTGAAGTATGGGCGCGGCCGCCTCGACGGCCTTGACGACGCTTGCCGCTGGAAACCAGTTCGGCCGCCTGCTGATGAAGCCGAGCGCCGAAATGCCGGCCTTCTCGCACAATCGCTGCCCCCAGAAACGACTGCCGTTCGCCCTCATTTCCATTTCGTTAAATGTGACGAGAAGGTAGGGAGACGACCCGGAACGATGTATCACCTCCAAATTTTCATCTGAAAATATGATCATATGGCCACCATTAAGCGGTTCTGGAATAAAACTAATTCAAATTTTGAACTATATCTGCTCCATGATGTAATCATACGTAAATGTTGCTTAACATCAATAACATATTTACGCGCACGATTTGAAAATATATTCGTTAAGCTCCTATTTTTGGCTATAGGAATTTTACCTGGCTGCGAAAATACCAATCACGCCTCAACGTCCGCACAAGATGTTTCTCGCCTGCATTCGTTACCCTGGAGACACCGAGACGGCTTCGTTGCAACGGCACAAAACAAAAAGCCCTTTGGAGATGTCACGAATGATCCAGTGAACGCGGCCGGATGTGTCCATCACGTGGTTGAAATGATCGAGCGATCTGAGTGCGAGGAAGACATGCAATTTGAACGGACGAAAATCGCCGACGTCGTGCTGGTGACGCCCCAAAAAAATGGAGACCATCGCGGATATTTTTCAGAGACTTTCCGTTCTGACGTCTTTGGCCAAAACATCGGCGCCTTCAATTTCGTCCAGGATAACCAATCGCTTTCCGTAGAAGCTGGCACGGTGAGAGGATTGCACTTTCAGATTGAACCTCGCGCTCAAGGAAAGCTGGTCCGGTGCATCGCCGGTTCCATCCTCGATGTCGCAGTCGACATCCGGAGAGGATCACCGACTTTTGGACAATATGTCCAAGCGGAGCTGACCGCCGAGAACGGTTGCCAGGTCTGGATTCCCGCAGGGTTTGCACATGGGTTCTGCACTCTCCAGCCCAACAGCATCATCTCCTACAAGGTAACGGACTACTACAGCCGCGACCATGACCGCGGAATATTATGGAATGATCCAGAGCTCAACATCAGGTGGCCGGTGACAGCAGAAAGCGCCGTGCTTTCGCAGAGAGATCGGATGCAACCGTGTCTCGCCGAGCTTGAGACGACTTCATTCACAATAGCTGGTGGCAGCTAGGGAGCATGCAATGCGAGTCCTCGTTACCGGCGGCGCCGGGTTCATCGGATCGGCTGTCGTGCGTCATCTGGTTCTCGTTAAAAACTACGACGTCTTGACCGTAGATAAGCTGACTTATGCCGGCAACGTGGCGTCGCTCGCCACCGTCGAAAACAATCCGCGGCATCGTTTCCTTCAGGCAGACATTTGCAATCGAGCGGCGATGCAGGAGGCGTTCGACAGTTTCAAACCTAACCGAGTCATGCATCTGGCGGCGGAGAGCCACGTGGACCGCTCTATAACTGGCGCCCGCGACTTCATCGAAACCAACGTCGTCGGCTCATTTACCTTGCTGGAGGCAGCCCGGCACCACTGGCAGGATCTCTTCGGCAAAGCTAAAACAGACTTTCGCTTTCTCCACGTCTCTACCGACGAGGTTTATGGCTCTCTCGGCGAGGGCGGATTGTTCACCGAAGAAACCCCCTACGATCCCTCTTCTCCCTATTCAGCGTCCAAAGCAGCCTCTGATCACCTCGCCAAGGCGTGGGCCCGCACCTATGGCATGCCGGTTATTGTCTCCAACTGCTCGAACAATTACGGCCCTTATCACTTCCCTGAAAAACTGATCCCGCTGATTGTGCTGAATGCTCTTGAGGGCAAATCGCTGCCTGTTTACGGTAACGGCGCCAATATCCGCGACTGGCTATTTGTCGAGGACCACGCAAGGGCGCTGGACCTCATCGCCGAACGCGGGAGGATTGGCGAAACCTACAATATCGGCGGCCGCAATGAGCGGAGCAACATAGAGGTGGTCAAGCGCATCTGCTCGATCATGGACACTCTGCGGCCGCAGAAAGCCCCCCACGAGCGACTGATCACATATGTCACGGACCGGCCCGGGCATGACGCGCGTTACGCGATCGACGCCACCAAGCTCGAGGCGGAATTGGGTTGGAAGGCAGAAGAAAACTTCGATACCGGGATCGAAAAGACCGTCAACTGGTACCTGGAAAACGAATGGTGGTGGGCGCCGCTTCGTCAAGGATACGGCGGTGGCCGGCTCGGCCTCCTTCATCGGTCCGGAGGCAAATGATGGCGCGGCGGTATGTGGTCACCGGACGTGGCGGGCAGGTCGCGCAGTCTCTGATCGAGCGAGCCGAGCACCACGGCGAGATAGAAATTATTCCGCTAGCAAGACCCAATCTCGACCTTGCCGATATCGGAACGATCGAAAAAGCTCTTGTGGAAGCGAGACCTGAACTGATCATCTCCGCTGCCGCCTATACTGCCGTCGACCAAGCGGAAAGCGACGCCGCCAAAGCTTTCGTCGTCAACGGCGCGGCCCTAAGCGAGATCGGTCGCGTGGCATCCAAGCTCAACGTGCCGATTATTCATTTGTCGACGGACTATGTCTTCGACGGCGACAAGTCTTCGCCTTATCAGGAGAGCGACCCTGTCGCCCCCCTCTGTGTTTATGGGCGGTCGAAGCTTGAGGGCGAACATCGTCTCATCGCGTCGGGGGCGGATTACGTCATCCTCAGGACCGCATGGGTCTACAGCCCCTTTAACAAGAACTTTTTGCGCACGATGTTACATCTTGCCGGAAGTCATGACGAACTCGCTGTCGTCGCCGATCAATACGGCAATCCAACATCTGCACTCGATATCGCCGATGCCATATTAACGGTTGCCGACAATTTGCTGTCGTCACGGGACCAGCGCCTGCGCGGCATGTTCCACATGGCGGGAAGCGGTGAGGCCAGCTGGGCAGACTTTGCTTCCGAGATCTTCCGCATATCTGCCGAGATGGGTGGCCCGTCTGCGATCGTCCATCCGATCCCGACTGCGCAATATCCGACACCGGCTCTGAGGCCAACCAATTCGAGGTTGGATTGCAGCAAACTCGAACAGATTCACGGCGTTCGACTGCCAGTCTGGAATATCGCGACCGCGACTACGGTGCAACGGCTCTTGGCCAGCGGCGCGCCGGAAAACAGGCCGGCATGGAAAAGGCATTTTGAGGAGAATTGTCGATGAAGGGTATCATTCTGGCTGGCGGCAACGGGACGCGGCTGCATCCGATGACGCTTGTCACGTCGAAACAGCTCATGCCCGTCTATGACAAGCCGATGATCTATTATCCGCTCTCGACGTTGATGCTGGCCGGAATACGCGACATCCTCATCATATCCACGCCGCATGATCTGCCCGATTTTCGCGGCCTGTTAGGCGACGGTTCGGCCTGGGGAATTTCGCTTTCCTATGCGGAACAGCCTTCACCTGCAGGTCTTGCTCAAGCTTACATCATCGGTGCCGATTTTGTCGGATCGGATCAGTCCTGCCTCATCCTCGGTGATAACATTTTCTACGGCCATGGCATCACGGAGCTTTTTGAAAGCGCCGCGGCGCGCAACGATGGCGCGACAGTGTTCGCCTATCATGTCCACGATCCGGAACGTTATGGCGTCGTGGAGTTCGACAAGGCAATGAAGGCGATCTCGATCGTCGAAAAGCCGACTGTCCCGAAATCCAACTGGGCGGTTACCGGACTCTATTTTTACGACAAGGACGTGGTCGACATTGCCGCAAACCTCAAGCCGTCGCTGCGCGGTGAACTGGAGATTACCGATGTCAACCGAGTCTATCTTGAACGCGGCAAGTTGAACGTCGAACAAATGGGCCGCGGTTTTGCTTGGCTCGACACCGGCACGCCCGAGAGTTTGTTGGAAGCAGGCAATTTTGTCGGCACTCTGCAGAAGCGGCAGGGCATCAAAATCAACAGCCCTGAAGAGGTCGCCTGGCGCAGGGGCTTTATAGATGACAAGCAACTGGAGGCCGTCGGCAAGAAGCTGGGCAAGAGCGAATATGGTAGATATCTACAAACGCTTTGTACCTAAATTCAAGCTTAGGCCCTGTTGAACAAAGTATGGCAGCCATATTTTGGCGGCCGCTAAGGCAAGAAATCCCGAAGGGATTTCCTGGTCTTGTCGTAGCGGGTGGAGGCGCGCCGGAACTGCTTGAGCCTGCCGGACATTCTCTCGCCCGGCATCAGCGAATTTAACATAAAGACGTGGTATGAGTTCCATCGCCAGCTATAAGCGCCACCTCTCGGTCATCGGGCCACTTTGTACCCTACCTTCTCCCTGTCCCAGGTCGTGTTCGTCACGCCTTTCTCGATCAGCTTGAATTTCTGAACTTTGCCGTTTTCAGTCAGCGGCAGCGCCTCAATGAAATCCAGGAAGCACGGCACGGAAAAATAACCCATCCGGGGCTGACAGAAGTCAATCAACTCCGAGGCACTGAGATCGAAGCCCTTTTTTTAGCATTATCGATTCGCCGGCTTTGACACCTGCTGCCCCAGCGGCCGGTCGCCGTATCGCTCGGCCTGAAGGGAGACCATCTGAGGGAATGTCCGCATTGACGGACTGAATGTCTCCGTTAGCTGAAAGACCTTCGCCTCTCGAGATAATTCGATCTGAGGTGCGTTCATTGTTGTTCGTCCGCCTGCCCTTCAGTTTATCCGCTGTTCGCTTTGCTGGTCGAAGAGATGGACCTTCCAAGGATCGAATTTGACGCGAAGAACATCTCCTGGCCGCGTCGCAAATCGCTCCCGGAAAACACCGATGACCCGCTGCCCGGATATGTGCCCAACGACATGCGTTTCGGCGCCTGTCGGCTCGATGACGTCGACGACAAGGGGCAGGCCATCGTCATCGCTAATGGCAAGGTTTTCGGGGCGGATGCCATAAATGACCCGCCGCCCTTCGCTGGCGGAGACTGGAAGATCGGAAACCGGAAACCGGACATCGCCGATCCAGACCGCGCCTGCGGCATATCTGCCTGACAGGAAGTTCATCCCCGGCGAACCGATGAAACCTGCAACGAAGAGATTGGCCGGCCGATCGTAGAGGGCAAGAGGAGAACCGACCTGCTCGACGAAACCGTCGCGCATGACCACGATCTTGTCTGCCATGGTCATGGCTTCGATCTGGTCGTGCGTCACGTAGACCATAGTGCTGCCCAGCCTCTGGTGCAGCGCCTTGATCTCGCCGCGCATGATAACGCGCAGCTTGGCGTCCAGATTGGACAAAGGCTCGTCAAACAGGAACACCTGCGGATTGCGCACGATCGCCCGCCCCATCGCAACGCGCTGCCGCTGGCCGCCCGAAAGTTGCCGTGGATAACGCTCGAGCAGGGCTTCGAGGTCGAGAATTTTGGCGGCCTTTTCGACCTCGATGCGGATCTCAGCCTTTGCGTTGCCGCGCATCTGCAGGGAGAAACCCATGTTCTGGGCAACGGTCATGTGCGGATAGAGCGCATAGCTCTGGAAAACCATCGCGATATCCCGGTCCTTCGGGGACATGTCGTTGACGATGGTCGATCCGATATGGACCTGTCCGTCGCTAATTTCCTCCAGCCCGGCAATCATCCGCAGCAGTGTCGACTTTCCGCATCCCGACGGTCCGACCAGAACCACGAACTCACCGTCGTCGATATCGACGTTCACGCCATGAATGACCTGAGTCTGATTATAGATCTTTCTGACATCGCGAAGATTTACGTTGGCCATGCTTCCATTCCTCGTTGCGCGCGCCGACTGTCCCGTCGGGCGCAGCGGTTGCCTTCCGCTCCAGGCGGATCGCAAGCCGTTGATGGTTATCCTTTGACAGCGCCGCCGAGTACGCCGCGTACGAAATATTTCTGAAGGGTGACGATCAGGACCAGGGGCACGATCACCGAGATGAAGGTCGCCGCAGTGAGCGTGTTGAGGCCACCTGCATTGGTCTGCGCCAGGCTTGCGACCTGCACCGTCAGCGGCGAAAGCGAGCCGGAGCCCAGGAAGATCAGCGGGATCAGGAGGTGGTTCCAGGCGATCATGAACTGCAGGATTGCCAGCGATGCGAGGACGGCTCCGGATAGCGGCAGGATGATCTGCAAGAATATTCGGGGTTCGGAAGCGCCGTCGATGCGTGCGGCTTCCACAAGATCGGATGGAATGCTGGCGAAGAAGCCGTAAAGGAGAAAGATCCCGAACGGCACCGTCAGCCCCATCTCTATGATCCACACCGGGATGAAGGTCCCGGTAAGGCCGAGCGCGAGAAAGAACTTCAGCATCGGCACCAACACGAGCTGGGGTGGAAGCACTTGGAACCCGACCATGGCGAGAAACAAGGCGATGCGCCCTCGAAACCGCATCCGGGCGAGCGTAAACGCCCCGATCGCGGAAAAGAGCACGGTGCCCAGGACGGTCGGGACCGTCAGGACGATCGAGTTCACGACGCTTCGGCCAACGCCGGTCAGGTACATCGCTTCGACATAGTTCGACAGCACTGGCCGCCACTCGATGAAGGCGTGCCACCACCCTGTCCGCGACGAGTCGCTTTCCGATCGGAAGGTCGTCACGAAAAGCGACAGGACAGGCGTGAACCAGACCAGGCAAAGCAAGAAGACCGCGGTGTGCAGTGCTACACCTTTCAGCCGGGTTCCGAGCTTCGACGTGGATTGCATCGGTGCGGACATGGTTCTGTGGCTTTCGATTGCGGACATCGTCACTCTCCTCCCCCCGACTTGATCTGCTTGATATTCATAAAGATCACGGGGGACGCCAGGATGAGGAGCAGGACAGCGATGGCGCTGGCCGTTCCCAGATTCTGCTTCACGAACAGCTCCGTATACATTCTGTTGGCGATCACATCGGTGCCAAAGGAGCCGTTGGTCATGACGTAGACGATGTCGAACACCTTGAGTGAGAAGATCGCCTGGGTCGTCAGGACTACGAGGATCGTTGGCCACAGCGAGGGAAGCGTCACGAACCGGAAGATCGCCCACTCCCCCGCTCCGTCTATGCGGGCCGCTTCGACCAGTTCGCGCGGCATGTTCTTGACGCCCGCGGACAGGATCAGGGTGGCGACGCCGATACTCATCCACACCGCGACGACGATCAGCGCATAGTTGTTGACGCTTCGGTCGATCAGCCAGGCGATCGGCATCCGGCCGGTAATCGCCGTCCAGATGGCGTTGAGCGTCCCGGTCTGGGGCTGCATCGGTGGCTCGTAAGTGTACATCATCTTCCAGATCACGGCGCCGGCGACGAAGGACATTGCGGTCGGCAGGATCAGGAAGGTTCTGGCGATGCGTTCGTACTTGACCCGGTCCAGCATGATAGCGGCCGAAAGCGCAAGCACGGCTGTCAGCAGGGGAAAGACGACGATCCACAGGACATTGTTGAACAGAACGGGTCGCATGGCGCTCCCGAATGCCCAAACGAAGTTGCTGAATCCGACCCACTTGCTGGCCGTGGCATCGCGGAAACTGAAAACGATCGATGCGGCAAGCGGATAGGCGATGACAAGCCCGACCAGAGCAAGGACAGGCGAGAGCCAGATCCACGGCCGCAGGCTGCTCTGGCGCTTCTGCGGAAACCTCCTAATCGCCAGTTCGCCCGGCAGGATGATGGCGAGGACGATCGCGGGCATTGCGAGAAGCCCGAGGACAAGCTGCAGGATCTGACTAGTCATGGTGCTTATTCCGTCTTGTGCCGAGAGCGACCTCAGGCCGCTCCCGGGATTGATCGTCCGAGTTATCTCGCAGCGTCAATGGACTGCAGGACGCTGTCGAGGCTGTCGGGATCGAGCACATATTGCACAATACCCTTCCACAAGGCTTGGATTACTGGCGGATCGACAACCTGGGTCGGCTGGGCGACAAGTGTCACACCCGGCTTGAGCAGCGTCTCGCGAGCCCGTTTGAGGACCGGGTTGGAATAGTCGCTCGGCTGAACCGCCTGACTGGCGACGGTCCAGTTACCAGCGGAAGCTACGAGCTTCTGCGCCTCGTCCGAAACGAGGTAGGACAAGAATGCCTTGACCTGCGGCGTATCCTTGAATGCCAGATAAAGCGTTCCGCCGAAGGTCTCATAGGCCGCATTTTCCGGCGTGCCCGGCACCGGCATGAAGTCCAGGTCCTCGATCGGCTTGACCTTTGGATAGATCAAGGTGGTCAGGCTGCCTGCATACGTCCCCCAAAGAAGAACCGAGCATTGCGGCGGCTCGTAGAAAAGTCCGGTACCGACTTTGACGGCGGGCGTCGACATGGCAGCAACCGGCCCTCCCGGAACCATCTTCGGATCGTGGGCGACTTTGCCGAACGCCTCGAAGGCTGCCTTCACTTCGGGAGCGGTCCAGGAAACCGAGCCATCGGCAAGACCTTTGAGGGTTTTCTGGCCGGAGTTCTTGAGGATGTAGGCCTGGATCCAGTTGCCGGCGAGCGCTCCTGAAGAAGCACCTCGCTCGTCGGTATAACACCAGGGCGTCTTGCCGGCGTTGGCGCGCTTAACGGCCCATGCGTCGAATTGCTCCCAGGTCGGCGAATCTTTCGGGCCGTCATAGGTATGAGCGTTGTACCAGACCATGAAGTTGTTGAGTTCGGTCCAGACCCCGTAGATCTTGCCGTTCAAGCTTGCCGCATCGACAAGTCCGGCATCAAATTTACCCTTGATGGCGGCTTCGCCGACCATCGCGCCGATATCCTTCAAAGCGCCCTGCTTGGCGTAACGCATGAGGTTGTTGATATTGGTGGAACCGGCAAGATCCGGCGGATCACCCGCCTGGACGCGGGTCTGCAGCACCGCGGCAAAATCGGTCGTGCCCGTATAGTCAACGGTAATGCCGGTCGCCGCCTGGAAAGGCGCCCAGGCCGCCTTGAGCATATCAAGCTCCCGGCCGCCGTTGACGCCGAGAATGGACACCTTGCCACCGATCTTCTGCCCGCCGGTCAGTTTCGACGCATAAGCCTGCGCCGCATCGATGAGAGGCTTCGGAAGCTCCACCGCCTGGGCATGCACCATTCTGTCGGAGGATGCCAACGCCATCGCCACCACGAAACCCATGGATAGCAGTGTCGGCACGCGCGACGTCTTCTCAGTTTTTAGCAACACCATGATGTATTTACCTCCTGTTAGACGGCCATTCGCAAATTCTTGCGTTTGCGCGCACGACCGCTGCCGGCATCTCCCCGAAATGCAGGATGCTTACGGCTCGAACGTGTGCACATATTCCCGGCGCGGCTCCGGCCCGCCGTTTCCGTTTTCCGTGACTTATGACGCCAAGCTTCCAGGCTTATCCAGCGCAGTCACCGTGTTCCCCTATGCGGCCGATTTTAGCAGAACAATCACAGACATGCCGATCCGGTGTCGATATGCCATGGCGGGGTTCTGCCCGGCCTTTGTGACACGACACTCCGTTCACCGCGGCTCGAAGTCAAACAACTAACATTGCCCGAGATATAACCTTTAGTCATACTGCCCCCTATAAACGCGTTTCGCAGCAAGGCCCCCATGAACAAAAACCTGCACCGCCTAGATCTTCGACAGCTCCGGCATTTCATTGCGGTCGTGCATACGGGCAGTTTCAGCATGGCGGCCGAGAACCTGCGGCTAACCCAACCTGCGCTCAGCAAGAGCATCCGTAGCATGGAGCAGTCGCTTGGCGTCCGCCTGCTCGACCGGGGACCGAGCGGAGTTCAGGCTACCATCTTCGGACAGCGCCTGATCGGTTACAGCGAATTGCTGCTGTCATTGGCCAGCGAAGCCATTGATGAAATTGACGCGCTACGCGGTGCGCGTCGTGGCTCGCTCCGAATTGGAAGCATGGCTGCCGCCTTGCGACAACTTATCCCCGATGCGTTGAACCACTTCGCGGTAACACGCCCAGATGTGGGCCTGATGGTGCATGAGGGTATAAATGAAGTCTTGCTTCCTCAGCTCTTCGCCGGAAAGCTCGACGTCGTTTTTACCGTAAAACCCAGCGAGATCCTAAACGAGGATTTTGAGTGGAGGCTTGTCGCGAGGGAGCCCGTGCAAATCGTTGCGCATCAATCGCATCCGCTTGCAAATCGTGAAAATCTCACAGTCTCTGATCTCGCAAAATACAGCTGGGTCCTGCCACCGCTACCCGAGACCGACAGGCTGCTGCTCGAGTCTCTTTTCCGCAGTGCCGGCTTGCCAAAACCTGTGGTGGCCGTGGAAACGACATCGATAAATTTTCTCACGTCGATGATCTCGCGCACCCACCATTTGGCCTATCTGACACGCGCGAACCTTCAAGGAAGTGGGTTGGGATTAGTGGCTCTCGACTTCAACGAGATTTCACTGGCGCGCGACATATATGCGGTGTTTCGCCGCAAGGGGGAGGTCCGTCCAACAGTCTCGGTACTTCTCAAAGAAATCGAACGATCCAGCGGTATGGGCGGATCCCTTTCGCCGCAATAAGTCCGCTATGACGATCAGTTATACCTTCGCCAGTCGAAGTTATTTTATTCGATGAGCGCGCTCATGTACCTCTAAACGTACTCGTCTCATCGACAACACGCGCAGTAAGGGCATTTCGCGTCATCCGGATATATGTGTCCGGATGCTGGTGAAGGCATGTCCAAAGATAGAGGGACGAGCGCGCGGAATAACCAAAAGCGGACATTCTTGATGACAGATTCCCAATTTGCTTCCGGCGGCTACAGATATGCTCTCAATCCCATCCAGTGGTTCGCGACGGAGGACGGCTGGCTCGATCCGACCAAAGGACCGACGCCGCGGGATCTGCTGAAAGAAATCGCGCGCTCCGGATTTCACGCCGTTCACGCCCAGGTTCCAGCCGGATGGACGACAGAGGACTATCAGAACGCCCTGAAGGATGCAGGCCTGCAACCTGCCCCGGGCTACCTGTCGATGGCGCTGCCGGAACACGGCGTCGATATAGCGACAACACTGGAAACGGCACGTACGAGCGCCACGCAACAGGCACAACTCGGCCTGACCGACATGTTCATCTCCACCCGCATGACCAAGGATGCACCGCGCGTCAAACGCCCGGGTGTCGGGGCGGAGTTCGACGAGGCCCGCTTTGTCATGATCTTCGACCTCGTCGAGCGAGCCTCGGCAATTCTGAAGGAGGAAGGCGTCAAGGCGGCGCTGCATCCGCATATCGGGACCTGGATCGAGAGCGAGGCTGAAACCCGCCGCCTGCTGGACAATATCAGTTCAGATCAGCTCGGTTTCGGCCCTGACACGGGGCATCTGTCATGGGCTGGGGCGGATATCATTGGTCTCATGAGCGATTACCGCGACCGGACACGAGTCGTGCATGTGAAGGATTGCCGGCTGAGTGTGCGCGACGCGGCCAAGGCTGCCGGAAAGAGCTATCAGGAAACCGTCGTTTCCGGGCTTTGGGCGGAACCCGGAACTGGCGAACTTGATCTTGAAGGGATGCTCGCTGCACTGGGGCCTGATTTTGACGGCTGGCTGATTGCCGAAGTGGACTTTCCGACGCTTCCGCCATTCGAATGTGCTCAAGCCAGCGCCGAGTGGCTGGCAGATCTGCGGCGCGCCGTCTCCTCTTCCCGTTGAGCCGATACGGCGGGGCGCCCCGCATCAGATCGGATCGCTGCATGGCGGTCGTTCCGGCCCGACCAACACCCGGAATTCCGTTGATCTCTCGGGACAAATCTCTTTGCCGCAGGCAGGATACTGAAAGCTATGTCTCAAACCGTTTATGATGCACTGGTCGTCGGTTCCGGCGCAGCCGGGTCCTTTGCAGCCAAGGAGTTGACTGCCCAAGGTCTGTCGGTCCTGCTCCTCGAGGCCGGACCTTCGGTCGGTCCTAAGGACTTCGACCCGGCTCGCAAGAAGGCGGCACAGAAGGACATCAACATCTGGGAACGGGCACGCGCGACGGCGAACGGGCAGGCCGTACAGGCGCGCGCGGTCTTCTTCAAGGAGTGGATGAGCCACCTCTTCGTCAACGATCGTCGAAACCCCTACACGACGCCGCCGGATGCTCCGTTCCTCTGGATCAGAGGGCGGCAGGCCGGCGGGAGGCTGCACACCTTCGGTCGCGTCCTGCTCCGCTGGAGTGACGACGATTTCAGGCTGCATGCCCGGACCGGTCAGGCCGTCGACTGGCCCTTGTCATATGAGGAACTCGATCCTTTCTATGCCGAGGTCGAATCCTGTCTGGGCCTCTACGGCCAGGAAGACCATGTCTCAACGTTACCCGACGGAATTTATTCGAAACGAGCAACTCTCACGCCGGCCGAGCAATCGTTCAAGGCAGCCGTTGAGGGACGATGGCCAGAACGGCGCGTCGTATCTTGGCGCTATATCGCTCCGGAAGCCGAACGCATCCCCCGCGCCCTTCGTGATGCACAGTCGACCTCCCGCCTCGCCATCCGCTACAATGCGGTCGTGCGTCGTATCACGACCGATAGTCGGACCGGGATGGCGACCGGTGCGGAATTTACCGACAGCGACACCGGAACAACGGAAACGGTCCGGGCTTCGAACGTCGTCGTCTGCGCCTCGCCGATCGAGAGCATCCGGCTTCTCCTGAACTCCGCCTCGTCCCGGCATCCGCAAGGCCTTGGCAACAGTTCGGGGACGTTGGGGCGCTACTTCATGGACCAGCTGCCATGCCTGGCAATGGGGTCCTTTCCATCGGTCCCCGGATGGATGAAGGATGATTCCGCGCCGGCAGACCCCTTCTACAATGCCTCCGGCGGCATCTTCATCCCGCGGTTTGAACCCTCCGGGACCGGAGGTCAAAGCAGCGATTTCGCTTATCAAGGGGCTGTCGGCAGGGCGCCCGTTTCGAGCGATACGCCGGCTCGCATGGCGTTTTTCGGCTACGGCCAGATGCTGCCCCACGCCGACAACCGCGTGACCCTGGATAGCCGCAAGACGGATACCTGGAACATTCCCGTCCCGCATATCCGCTGTGTCATGAGTGCCAGAGAGCGTGAACTCCTGGCCAGGCAGGAAGAAACCTTGGTTGAAATCGTCAGGCAAGCCGGTGGCGACCTGGAGTTCATAGGATCGCCGCTCGGCCTCAAGGAAATGGGAAAGGGCGCCTATCCAAATGCTGACTTCTTCAGCCGCCTGATGTTTCGAAAGATGTTCCATCGAAGCATGTCGATGGGCGCCGCTATTCATGAGACCGGCGGTATACGGATGGGAACGTCGCCTGAGACGTCGGTCCTGAACGCGTGGAACCAGAGCTGGGATGTTCCCAACCTTCTCGTTACGGACGCAAGTTCCTTTCCGACGAGCGGTGTCGCCGGAACGACTCTCACGGTCATGGCACTCACGACACGTGCATGCCGGCGCCTCGCTCAGCATGGTCATGGCCGGCCAACGTGACCGCGACCGTTCCAGCCGAATTGCGGCTCTACGATCATTGCGCTTTTCAGCCAAGCCTGACTGACAACATAGCGGCCAAATTGGCCAATGCTTGTTCGCGCCAAGACGAGGACTTGGAGGTAGGACTGTTTGAACCTTGACGAACCAAAGTGGTTCACTGATATTCAAGGGAACCAGAAAGGGCTTTTATGACTGCGTTTACAATCCGCGTCCCAGACGATGTCGCCGACCGTCTAAACCAGCTTGCCCAAAAGCTAGACCGTTCCCGCTCCTATGTGGCAGCACAGGCCATTGAAGATTTCGTATCACGCGAAGAATGGCAGCTAGAAGAAATTGAAGCCGGAATTGCTGAGGCGGACCGCGGCGAATTCGCCAGTGATGACGACTTGGCACGCGTAGTTGGCAAATACGTCAAGACAACTTCCCGGTCATGAAGCAGAGGCGCATCCGGTGGACCTTGCGCGCGTTGCGGCGGCTTGACGAAATTGGTGCGTACATAGAACATGACAACCCAGATGCTGCGGCACGGGTCGTTGCCCGAATTGTCGCGTCCGTTGATATTCTGGGAGAGATGCCTGCAGCTGGACGCACGGGACGCATCCCAGGCACGCGCGAAGTTGTACTGTCGGACATTCCTTACATCATCCCTTACCGTATTCGCGAGGACATTGAAATTATCACTGTAATGCATGCTTCTCAGAAGTGGCCGACGAAGCTGTAAGCCCGTGCCTCGAGTAGGCAACATCCAACAAACGCCAAGCGAACATGCGAAATGTATATCTTGCTCCTGAACCGATTTGAACCTCAGATCCGCTGTCTCGAGATAGCTGGCACTACGGATTCAATTCGGATTGATGGGCTGGTTATAAGCGTTGGACGTTGCGTAAAACTCGACTAGACAGCCATCTGTCGAGCCCTCGGTGGCGCCGCCGCCGGCCTGGTCAATGGGGCCGGCGAGCGGCTACATGTGGGCGATTCTCAACTACATCGTCGGGACGGAAAATATCTTGTCGCAGTGCAAGGCCGTGCGCAGACGGCGGTCAGTCCTCGATCGGGAAAGCAAAGCCAGCTTTCACTCGATCCATTACCACCATGGTTTTGAAACCTCTAATATCGTGGTTCTCATAGAAAAACCGACGTGTGAAGGCTTCGTAGTCCTCCATGTCCTTGGCGGTAATAACCAGAATGAAATCGGCATCGCCCGTCACGTAGTAGCCGATCATGACTTCCCGAGTGGCGCGGATCGCTGCCTTGAATCGATCAACGATGTCGGCGCGTTCGCGCTCTAGCGAGACAAGCACGATCATGGTGATGCCGCGGCCCCCGGCCTTGGGCGAGACGATTGATACATCTGCCTCGATCACCCCTTCTTCACGCAACCGCTTCAGGCGTCGCTGACAAGCCGTCGGTGAGAGATTGACAATTTGCGCCAGCTCTTCTGACGTCATGCGATTGTTCTTTTGAACAGCCTCAAGCAGCGCCCTGTCCGCTCTATCGAGAGTAGTCATGCAGAAATCCTGCGCTGAGAGCCAAAATTGAGCACAATTCCTGCACCGAAGGTCAATCAATGCAGCCAGACGATCATGTCCTACGACTAGTCTCCTTGTAAACCCAATTTGGAGCCCCGCATGAAAGGTATTGCCAGCGCAGCGCTGAAAAACCTGCAACGACCGGATCTGCTCGAGCGCCGTGCCTTTCTGAGCGGCACATGGGTTGCACGCGGAGAGACGCTGGGCGTCGTCGATCCTGCAACCGGCGAACACCTCGTCGATGTGGCGGCCTGCTCGCTTGAAGACGCCGATGCTGCCGTCGACGCTGCGAAGAACGCCTTTCTGGCTTGGCGTGACAAGCTTCCAGTCGAACGAGGCCAGATCCTTCGCATCTGGGGCAAGCTGATGCGCGACAACGCGCAGGACCTCGCTGTCATCATGACGGCCGAACAGGGCAAGCCGCTGGCAGAGGCGCTTGGCGAGATTTCCTATGCCGCGAATTTCCTCGAGTGGTTTGCCGCCGAAGGCGAGCGGGCCTATGGCGAAACGATCCCGAGCCACCTGCCAGGCAGCCGCCTTTCGGTACAGATGCAGCCGCTTGGCGTCACCGTTGCGATCACGCCGTGGAACTTTCCCTCCGCCATGATTACCCGCAAGGCGGGCGCGGCTCTCGCGGCCGGCTGCACCATGATCGTCAAGCCTGCGCCGGAAACACCGCTATCGGCGCTTGCTCTGGCAAAGCTCGCGCAGGAGGCCGGGATGCCCGCCGGCGTATTCCAGGTTCTCACCGGCGAAGCTGCACCGCTTGCACGCCGTCTGCTGGAACACACCGACGTGCGCGCATTTTCCTTTACCGGCTCCACCGAGGTCGGGCGCATCCTGCTCACGCAGTCGGCCGCCACCGTGAAGAAGGCCTCGTTGGAACTTGGCGGCCATGCACCTTTCATCCTGTTCGACGACGCTAAGCTTTCCGACGCTGTAAAGGGCTGTATCGGCGCAAAATTTGCCACGTCAGGGCAGGATTGCCTCGCCGCCAACAGGATTTACGTCCAACGCGGGCATTACGATCGGTTCGTCGACGCCTTCGCCAAGGCGACCCTGGAGCTTAAAGTCGGTCACGGCCTCGAACCCCGCACCGATATCGGGCCGATGACCCGCCCCTCCGTAGCCGAAAAATGCCGCCAGCAGATTGCGCAGGCAATCTCCGCCGGCGCACGTCTCGTCTGCGGCGGACAGGACAGCCCGCTTGGCGGCAATTTCGTCACGCCGACCGTGCTTGCCGATGTCACCGATGACATGCTGATCGCACGCGAAGAGACCTTCGGCCCAGTCGCCGCAATACTGCCGTTCGATGACGAGCAGGACGTGCTCGCCCGTGCCAATGCCACCGAAATGGGGCTCGCAGCCTACGTCTACACCAATGATCTTGGCCGCGCGATGCGCCTTACCGACCGGCTAGAATACGGCATGATCGCCGTCAACACGCCGAAATTCACCGGCGCCTCGATACCCTTTGGTGGCTGGAAGCAATCCGGCCTTGGTCGCGAAGGCTCGCGCCACGGCCTCCTGGAATATCTCGAAGCAAAATATGTCTGCTTCGGCAATCTCGCTGCATGAAAGGATCCGCTGCTATGACCACCAACCTCGATCAGATCGCCGAGATGGACCGCAAATCGGTCCTGCATCCCTTTACGCAGATCAAAGATTTCGCCAGCGGCAAATTGGGCGATCCAACGATCGTCGAAACCGGCAAGGGCATCCGCATTCAGGATGCGCAGGGGAACCAGCTGATCGACGGCTTCGCCGGTCTTTACTGCGTCAATGTCGGCTATGGCCGCACCGAGGTTGCCGAGGCCATCTCGCGCCAGGCCTATCGCCTCGCCTATTACCATACCTATGCCGCCCACACGACGGATGAACTCGCAATCCTTTCCGACCGTCTGGTGAAAATGGCGCCAGGCCGGATGAGCAAGGTTTTCTACGGCATGTCGGGTTCCGACGCCAACGAAACCCAGGCCAAGCTCGTCTGGTACTACAGCAACCTGCGCGGTACACCGAACAAGAAGAAGATCATCTCCCGCGAACGGGGTTATCATGGTTGCAGCGTCGTCTCCGGCTCGATGACCGGCATGAGTTTTTACCATGACCACATGGACCTGCCGCGTGCCGGCATTCTTCACACCGGCGCGCCGCATCATTATTGGGGCGCTGACGCAGGCGAAACGGAACTCGAATTCTCCGGGCGCCGCGCCGACGAACTCGAAGCGCTGATCCTGCGCGAAGACCCCGACACCATCGGCGCTTTTATTGCCGAGCCCGTACTTGGCACCGGCGGCATCACTCCACCGCCGCAGGGCTATTGGGACGAAGTGCAAAAGGTCCTCAAGAAATACGACATCCTGCTCATCGCCGACGAAGTCATCACCGGTTTCGGACGCACCGGCTCAATGTTCGGGTCGCAGCATTACGGCATCGAACCTGATCTGATCACGGTCGCCAAGGGCCTCACCTCGGCCTACTTCCCGCTGTCGGCCGCCATCGTCGGCGAAAAGGTCTACAAGGTGATGGAAGAAGGAGCCGACCGCGTCGGCGCTTTTTCGCATGGCTACACCTATTCCGGCCACCCGATCGGCGCTGCAGCAGCCAACGCCGTTCTCGACATCGTCGAGAAGGAGGATCTGCCGGGGAATGCACGCACGGTTGGCACCTATTTCCAGGCACAGCTGAAGGAAAAGTTCGCTCAGCTTCCCATCGTCGGTGAAGTGCGAGGCGTCGGCTTGATGGGCGCCATCGAATTTGTGGCGGATCGAGAAAAGAAGACGCGCTTTGCGCCGGGCCTTGCTGTCGGAGCACGTATCTCGAAGGCAGCGCGCAATCGTGGGCTGATTGCCCGTGCCATGCCGCATGGCGATATTCTGGGTTTTGCGCCGCCCCTCGTCACGACGAAGGAAGAGGTCGACGAGATCATTGCCATCGCCGAATCCGCTGTGCGCTCGGTCATGGACGATTTGGTCCAGGCTGGCGAAACGATTTGACGCAGGCATCACTGCCGGGCGGGACAAGTCCCGCCCGGCCATTATTCCTGATACAATCAAGGCCCAGGCTGCATAATGCTTCATCTTTGAGACGAAGCGTGCATAATGTCATGAAATAGCCGTCCTCAAAACGAGCCAATTTCATGCGACGTCAAGCCAATCCCCTCAACCTTGTTCCGATCGCGGCGACCAAGCCGGTGGCATGGCGGCCGCATCTTTCCAAGCAGAGGGGTGAGACGAAACATGCGGCGCTCACCGAGCGCATCATCGCCGATATTGATGCTGGCGTTCTCAAGCCAATGGATCGCATGCCGACGCATCGCGATCTGGCGCGCGAACTCGGCCTTTCGGTCCAGACGGTCAGCCTCTCCTACAAGGAGGCTGAGCGGCTCGGCTATCTAAGCGGTGAGATCGGTCGCGGCACCTTCGTCAAGACACGCGTGACCGACCGCGCCGGCCGCATGATGCTTGACCATAGTGCCAACGAAGTGCACGATCTTTCCATTATTCGCGGCGTCTATCTCGATGCGCATGAGGCCGCATCTCGCGAGATCCTTCGTGAGCTTTCCGAAGGCGACAATGCAAGCTTCATGCGTCCATGCCGCCCGATCGCCGGCCTTGATCGTCATCGGGAGACGGCGCGCATCTGGTTACGCACGCTCGGCGTCACGGCCGGGGTGGAACGCGTTCTCCTCACCAACGGCGCCGCCCACGGCATTTTTCTCGCCCTGAGCTGCATTGTCCGCTCCGGCGATGTCGTCTTGAGCGAAAATCTCACCGATCACGGCATCATCGGACTTTCCAATATACTCGGCTTCAGCCTGAAGGGCCTGCCTACCGACAATGAGGGCATTTTGCCCGATGCACTGGAAGCCGCGTGCGCGGCAGGCGGTGTCCGGGCATTGGTGCTTATTCCAACCCTCAATAATCCAACAGGTCACGTCGCGGGTGCGGAACGCAGGCGTCAGATAGCCGCGATTGCGGCACGTCATGGCGTGTTCGTCATCGAAGATGAGGTCTATCGACCACTGATCGAAGAGGATCTGCCTTCGATCACGGAAATGCTGCCTGATCTCGGTTTCTTCGTCACGAGCTTCACCAAGGTGGTGCTGACGGGGTTGCGCGTTGGCTATCTCGTTGTTCCACCCGCCTATTCCATTCGCGCCGCCTCAATCCTGCGCGTATCGAGTTGGAGCGGCACCTATCTGACCGGCGAAATCGCAACACGATGGGTCGAGAACGGCACGGCGCAGCGTCTGCTCGAAATTCAGCGAGACGAAGCAAAGGCACGCCAAAACATCGCGACGGAAATTCTCGGCGACCATATCGCCTCCAGTCATCCGCTCTCGCTCTGCGCCTGGCTCAAGGTCCCGCCGCACTGGTCCGAGGAAGGTCTGGTCCGTTCGCTCACCAACCAGAAAGTCGCCGTCACGCCGTCCGAACCCTTCATTGCCGGACCGGGTCATGGTGGCGGCATTCGTATCTGTTTGGGCGGACGCCTGAACCATGCAAGCCTGGCCAAGGCGCTGACAACCGTGCGGCAGGCCTTTGAGCAACTGCCGCCGGTCTATGACGTCGGTTCGATCGGCTAGAGCGCCCCCACGACAATCATTGAATCATTACAATATAATAATTGACATGATTTTACTTCGCTCACAACATGACAATCATGAAGAGCGACGTCCAGTCCAGATTGACCGAAGAAAACGTGCAGCCAGTCATCCTGGCAGACATTGAGCAGGCTGCGACCCGCATTGCCGACAGGGTGGCGCGCACGCCGCTCGTTCGCTCCAGCACGCTTTCTGAATACACCGGTCAGTCCGTCCACCTGAAGCTCGAAACATGCCAGCCCGTCGGCGCCTTCAAGCTGCGCGGCGCGATGAACGCTATCCTGTCGCTGGATGATGCGGCACGCGAACGCGGTCTCGTCACCGCCTCGACAGGCAATCATGGTCGCGCCGTGGCCTACGCCGCACGCGCGCTTGGCGTTCCCGCCGTCATCTGCATGTCGTCGCTCGTTCCGGCCAACAAGGTCGAAGCGATCCGCTTGCTCGGCGCCGAAATCCGCATTGTCGGCCTGTCGCAGGACGATGCACAAGAGGAAGTCGAACGCCTGACCAAGAGCCGCGGCCTCACGCCGATCCCGCCTTTCGACCATGTGGACGTCGTTGCCGGTCAAGGCACGATCGGCCTCGAGATTGTGAAAAGCCTGCCTGACCTTGCGACCGTGCTTGTTCCCCTTTCCGGCGGGGGCCTGGCCGGTGGCATTGCCGTTGCCGTCAAGGCCTTGAGGCCACAGGCCCGGGTCATCGGCATATCGATGAAGCGCGGGGCAGCCATGCATGCAGCGATTGCCGCCGGCAAGCCTGTCGCAATCCGCGAAGAGGAAACGCTGGCGGATTCGCTTGGGGGCGGCATCGGCCTCCAAAACCATGTCACCTTTGCGCTCTGCCGCGATCTTCTCGACGACGTCATCCTTCTCAGCGAGGACGAGATCGCCGAAGGCATCCGCCATGCGGCGCGCAATGAGAGCGTGACCGTCGAGGGCGCCGGCGCGGTCGGCATTGCCGCTATCCTCGCAGACAAGGCCGAGCTGTCCGGCCCCACCGCCGTCATCGTCTCAGGCGGCAACATCGACCCGAAGATGCACCAGAAAATCGTCGAGGGGGCCACCCTATGAGCCGCATCACTATTTTGATGGAAAAGGATCTTCACGCCATCGTCAAGCTCGACGTCTCCGCGGTCGATTGCGTCGAGCAGGCGTTTGCGGCGCTCGCCACCAAAGCCGTTGCGATGCCGCCGATCCTGCGCCTCGACATCCCGGAATTTCGGGGTGAAGTGGACGTCAAGACAGCCTATGTGCCGGGCCTAGACGGCTTCGCCATCAAGGTCAGTCCCGGATTCTTCGACAACCCCAAGATCGGTCTGCCAAGCCTGAACGGGTTGATGATCTTGCTCAGCGCGAAGACCGGATTGGTCGAAGCCCTTCTTCTTGACAACGGCTATCTCACGGATGTGCGCACCGCAGCGGCCGGTGCCGTCGCGGCACGACATCTGTCGCGTGAGGACGCCTGCGTCGCGACGATCCTGGGTGCAGGTGTTCAGGCACAGCTGCAACTCGCGGCTCTCATGCTTGTACGCCCGATCAAATCGGCGCGCATCTGGGCACGCGACCACGCAAAGGCGCAGACGCTTGCTGTCGATTTCGCGCGCAGCCACGGAATAGAGACCACCGCAATTGCCGATCCGCGCGAGGCCGTGCGCGGAGCAGATATCGTCGTCACAACGACGCCGGCCGAAAAGCCGATCCTGATGGCCGAATGGCTTGAACCCGGTCAGCATCTGACCGCGATGGGATCGGATGCAGAGCACAAGAACGAGATTGATCCGGCCGTCTTTGCTCGCGCGATTTACGTCCCGGATCGATTATCGCAGACCCGCATCCTCGGCGAGTTATACCATGCCATCAAGACCGGCGCAGTCATGCCGGACCGGCAGTTTGCGGAACTCGGAGCTGTCATCGCCGGCAAGGCAATTGGCCGCTTGAACGCAGACGAAATAACCTTTGCCGACCTTACGGGTACCGGCGTGCAGGACACAGCCATCGCCAATCTGGCGCTTGCCCGCGCGACAGATGCCGGACGTGGCCAGACAATCGAAAACGACATCAAAATGGGAGATGCAGCGTGAGTGTGACGCTGAACTTTACCCGCGAGGAATATGCCGCTCGCCTTTCCAAAACCCGTCACGCGATGGAAAAGGCGGGGATCGATCTCCTGATCGTCACCGATCCATCCAACATGCACTGGCTTACCGGCTATGACGGCTGGTCCTTTTATGTGCATCAATGCGTGCTGGTGCCACCGGGCGGCGAGCCGATCTGGTACGGCCGCAAGCAGGATTCCAACGGCGCCAAGCGCACCGCTTATCTGAACCATGACAATATCATCGGTTACCCGGATCACTACGTTCAGTCGAGCGAACGCCACCCGATGGATCTTCTGGCGCAGATCATCGGCGAGCGCGCATGGTCCAGCCTCGCGATAGGCGTCGAGATGGACAATTATTATTTCTCGGCAGCAGCCTTCGCCTCTCTGCAAAAGCATCTCCCAAATGCCCGTTTCAAGGATGCGGCTGCCCTCGTCAACTGGCAGCGCGCGGTCAAGAGCACGACCGAACTCGACTATATGCGCAAGGCAGGTACGATCGTCGAACTGATGCACAAGCGCATTGTCGAGGTTGTCGAACCCGGCATGCGCAAATGCGATCTCGTCGCCGAGATCTATGATGCCGGCATTCGTGGTACGCCGGAATTCGGCGGCGATTATCCGGCGATCGTGCCGCTCCTGCCGTCGGGCGCAGACGCTTCCGCGCCGCACCTGACCTGGGATGACAAGCCGATGCGTTCGGGTGAAGGGACGTTCTTCGAAATCGCCGGCGCCTATAAGCGTTATCATTGCCCATTGTCGCGGACCGTTTTCCTGGGCAAGCCGACGCAGGCCTTTCTCGACGCGGAAAAGGCGACGCTCGAAGGCATGGAGGCGGGCCTTGCCGCGGCAAGGCCTGGCAATACGTGCGAGGACATCGCCAACGCCTTCTTCGCCGTGTTGAAAAAATACGGGATTATCAAGGACAACCGGACTGGCTATCCGATCGGCCTGTCCTATCCGCCGGACTGGGGTGAACGCACCATGAGCCTGCGCCCAGGCGACCGCACGGAGTTGAGACCCGGCATGACATTCCATTTTATGACCGGTCTCTGGCTCGAAGACATGGGGCTGGAAATCACCGAAAGCATCGCGATTACTGAAACGGGCGTCGAATGCCTGTCGAACGTGCCGCGCCAGCTGTTCGTGAAAGGCTGAGGCCATGCTGACGAGTGCGCCCCGCCCCTCGCCGATAACGCCGACCGTCGATTTCGACGGGAAGGGCGTGCAGCACGGGCATCTGCGATTGCCCTACAGCCGTGACGACAGCGCCTGGGGTTCGGTGATGATCCCGGTCTGCGTCATCTCCAACGGCGAAGGCCCGACCGCGCTCCTCACCGGTGCCAACCATGGCGACGAATATGAAGGTCCGGCGGCTCTTTTCGAACTGGCACGGACGCTGGATCCCTCGCAGGTGAGTGGGCGCGTCATCATCGTCCCGGCGCTCAATTATCCCGCGTTTCGCGCCGGAACCCGTACGTCGCCGATCGATCGCGGAAATCTGAACCGTAGCTTTCCAGGTCGCCCGGATGGAACGGTGACGGAAAAGATCGCGGACTATGTCACCCGCAATCTGGTACCGCTCGCCGACATCGTGCTCGACTTCCATTCGGGCGGCAAGACGCTCGATTTTCTTCCCTATGCAGCAGCACACGAACTGCCCGACAAGGATCAGGAGGCGCGTTGTTTTGATGCCGTTGCGGCTTTCGCTGCGCCCTACTCGATGAAAATGCTGGAGATCGATGCGGTCGGCATGCTGGATACGACGGTCGAGGAACTGGGCAAGGTCTTCGTGACCACCGAGCTCGGCGGTGCTGGCACTGCCAGCGCAAGAACGATCGAGATCGCGCGAAAGGGCAGTCTCAACCTCCTGCGCCACGTCGGAATCCTGGAGGGCGCGCCCTGTACCCAGCCGACCCGCTGGCTCGATATGCCGTCAAGCGATTGCTTCACATTCGCTGAAGATGACGGACTGGTGGCGTTCGCGCACGATCTCGGCGATCCGATCATTACCGGCGATATCATCGCCAGCATCTACCCGGTCGGAAAGACCGGTGTTGCGCCGATCCACTGCCGCGCTGCCATGGATGGCGTTCTGGCGGCTCGCCACGTGCCCGGCCTCATCAAGGCCGGCGACTGCCTTTCCGTGATCGCGACGATCACGGAGAAGATCAAATAAACGCAACCATCTGAGATCCGAAAACGGACCAGAAGAACCTTAACCAGAGGAGAATTCGAATGCGCATCTCTAAAACCATTTGCCTTTCCACACTTGCGCTTTGCATCGGCGTCACGTCGGCCACCGCACTGACCGTCGAAGAAGCCAAGAAACAGGGATTTATCCGTGCCGCGACGGCCAACGAGGTACCCTACTCGTATATGCAGCCGGACGGCACCTCTGCCGGTATCGGCCCCGACGTCGCCAATGCCGTTCTAAAGTCCATGGGCATTGAGGAGGTCAATTGGACCGTAACGCCCTTCGGCACGCTCATTCCAGGTCTTAAGGCTCGTCGCTTCGATTTTGCCGCCGCAGAGCAGAACATATCCCCCGAGCGCTGCAAGCAGGTCGCCTTTACCGAGCCCAACTCGTCCTACGGTGAGGGACTGCTGGTCAAGAAAGGCAATCCGAAGCGCCTGACGACCTATGGCGACATTGCAAAAGATCCATCCTTGAAAGTTGCCGTGGTTTCCGGTGCAAACAATGTCGACTTCCTGCGTGCCGTCGGCGTCAAAGACGAGCAGATCGTCTTCATTCCGGCGAATGCCGATGCGATCCCGACCGTGCAGAGCCGGGTCGATGCCTATGCGGCGACCGAGTTGACCGTTTCCGAACTCGCCAAGGGGCAGGCCAATGTCGAGCAGGTTGCGCCGTTCAAGGATCCGATCGTCAAGGGCGCACCCGTCCGCAACTATGGCGGCTTTGCCTTCCGTCCGGAAGACAAGGAATTGCGCGACGCGTTCAACACCGCACTCATCGCGTTCCGAAAGACGGATGGCTACAAGAAGACCCTGATGAAGTATGGCCTGTCGGAACAGAGCATTGCGGCAGCAGCGGAGAAGAAAGTCGCTGATCTCTGCTCCGGGAAGTAACAAAAAAGCGCCCGGTCCCGGACCGGGCGCTCCCCGCTTTCATTCGGAGAGATTGCCAGATGAGCTGGACAGCCTATCTGCCGATGCTTTGGCAAGGCGCTACCGTGACGATGACGATCACTTTGGCAGCGATCGTCTGCGGCGCGATGCTCGCCTTCGTTTTCGGCATCCTGCGCGTCGAGGGAGGACCGATTTTGTCGGCCGTCGCGCTCTGTTACACGGAGGTGTTTCGTGGGACCTCGCTGTTCGTTCAGCTGTTCTGGTTCTATTACGCGCTGCCACTGGTCGGTCTCAGCTTCGATCCGATCACCACCGGCATTCTGGTATTGGCCGCCCATGTCGGCGGCTATGGGGCCGAAATCGTTCGAGGCGCCCTCGCATCGGTCTCCGTGCAGCAACTGGAGGCCGCCCGGGCATTGAATTTCAACCGTGCCCAGACCCTCTTTCGCATTTCGCTGCCACAAGCCATCGTCGAAATGATGCCGGCCTTCGGAAACCTCGCCATCGAAACGCTGAAGCTGTCCTCGCTGGTGTCGTTGATCTCGATCGCCGATCTCACCTTCGCGGCCCAATCCATTCGCAACATCACGCTGGACAGCGCAAGCATCTATTCGATCACGCTCGTATGCTACTTCGCCATGTCGCTCGTCCTGATGGCAGCCGTGCGCGTGATCGAGCATTTCGTGCGGCGCGGCGATGTCTTCCCTCGCTCGGCTCATTCATGAGGATCTTACCGCCATGATGTATGGTTACGAATGGGACACGACAACCTGGGTTACCTACACGACCTCGATCCTGCCAATCATTCTGATTGGTTTGACCGTCACGTTGAAGGCTGCAGCCGCTGGGTTCGCGATTGCACTGGTGCTCGGCCTGGTATTCGCCCTCTTGCGCCGAAGCCGCGTCAAGGTGATCTCCTGGACGACCGCCGTTATCGTTGAGTTCCTGCGCGATACGCCGCTTTTGGTGCAGCTGTTCTTCCTCTACTACGTGCTGCCCGATTTCGGTATCGTGCTCCCCGCCTTTCTGACCGGTGCGCTGGCGCTTGGTCTGCAATATGCGGCCTACACGTCGGAGGTCTATCGCGGCGGCATCGAAGCGGTGCATCACGGGCAATGGGAAGCGGCAACCGCCCTCAATATGACGCGCATGCAGGCCTATCGCGACATCATCCTGCCCCAGGCCGTTCCGCGAATAGTCCCTGCCATGGGCAACTATCTCGTGGCCATGATCAAGGAAACCCCGGTTCTCTCGGTGGTCACCGTTCTTGAGATGATGGGGCTTGCCAACATGATCGGCGAACGCACCTTCGAATATCTCGTGCCGCTGACGCTTGTCGGCCTGATCTTCCTTCTGCTGACGCTGATCTGCTCAGCAGGCCTCCACCGCTTGCATAAAGCTCTTCCAAAGGCAGGAATACCCTTGCGATGACCAACAATATCGATCCGCCGCCCATCATCGAGTTTTCCGATGTCACCAAGCGCTTCGGGATTCTGACGGTGCTTGACCACTTCAATTTCTGCGTCGCGAAGGGCGAGAAAGTCACGCTTATCGGACCGTCAGGCTCCGGTAAATCGACGGTCCTGCGCATTCTTATGACACTCGAACCGTTCCAGGAAGGCAAGCTAACGCTTGCTGGCACGTCCTACCACGAGCAGGGCGGCAAGGGCCGGTTCCAGGCCTCGGAAAAACACCTGCGCCAGATCCGCAATCATGTCGGCATGGTCTTCCAGAGTTTCAATCTCTTTCCGCATATGACGGTGCTTCGCAACGTTGTCGAAGCGCCGGTGCGGGTATTGGGAATGGCGCGCGCGGAAGCCGAAGGGCGTGCGCTGGACCTGCTGCAGATGGTGGGGCTCGCGGACAAGAAGGACCACTATCCGGTCCAGCTTTCCGGCGGGCAGCAGCAGCGTGTGGCAATTGCCCGTGCGCTTGCGATGCGCCCACGGGTTCTTCTTTTCGATGAGCCGACATCCGCGCTTGATCCGCAACTGGTGGGCGAAGTGCTTTCGGTCATCCGCGCTCTGGCGCATGAACATGATCTCACTATGCTGATGGTCACCCATGAGATGCGCTTTGCCCGAGAGGTGTCAGATCGCGTCTGCTTTTTCGATAAGGGGCGCATCTGCGAACAGGGTGCACCTGAAGAGATATTCGGCGCGCCGCGAATGGAGCGGACGCGCGAATTTCTGTCATCGGTTCTAGGGTAACCAGTAAACCCCGCAGGGGGAGAGACAGGGGCGGAAGGCTTAGAAAAAAACCGCTGGAAAGAAGCTCTGGATAGGGTTGGAACCCACGATCCTGTGGGCCACAATCCATATCTTCGTAGGCGTCCGGTCAGGATACTTCGCGCGCCCCTTCGCTTTCACGCGCGGCTCGATAGGATCAAGGACGTAAGCGAACGAATGCTCTGGGAAGCGCTTCGCATGTTCGTTCGCGATCGTCTGGTCCTGCGGCAATTGCATCCGACAGTCCCGCCACATGGCACTTGCCCGGGGATTGGGCGAGAAAGAGGCGGCAGACCTGCTCGGCATCAGCGAGCCGACCGGGCGCTCGCATCTAGCAATCCGATCGCCGGTCGGCATTCAGTGCTAAATCGCGTCAAGGACCAATGTGCATCAATGATCGCGCATGCCGCGGTAGGTGTCCTGCAGGTCGAGGAACGTCCTGTAGCGCTTTGCATGAATGTCCTGCGCCGACAGATCGGGGCCGATACTCTCACCCAGATTGGACATTCTGCACATGGCTGACTCGAGACTGGGCACGTGCCCCGCCGCAACCGCACCCAGGATGGCTGCGCCAAGCAGGACCGGCTCGTCCGTATCGACGGTGGCGATGGCGATGCCGGCAGCATCGGCGAGCATCTGCCGGACCAACCGGCTTCGTGCCGCCCCTCCACTGACCACGACCGTTGTAATGGCGATGCCCTTGGCACGGAGCGCATCGAGGATCTGCCTGAGGCCGTAACCAATGGACGCCAGACCGGCAAGATAGAGGCGCACGAGGCTGAGCTCGTCCGCATCAAGGCCGAGCCCGGCGATGACGGCCCGAGCCTGCGGGTCTGCAAGAGGTGCACGATTGCCGAGGAATTTGGGCACGATATGCAGCCCCTTTACGATGTCGGTGATCGAGAGGTCGGATGAGAAGGGCGATCCTCTTGGGATCGTCCCTGAAAGCCTCATTCGGCTAGCGAATTGAATTGTCCTGGTTTCGCCTGCACGGCCCGGCTGTGATGCCCGATCGGAATAGCCAATAACGAACTGGGCCGATCGACATCATCCAGCCCGCCGGGCGCAATTGGTCGGAAGTCTCACTCATCGCCATAAGGGCTTCCTTGTGCCGATCGGCAACTTTCCTGATCACGCTCGGCGCTATTCCGTAAAGGCCTCTTCCCGTTTACGGCTGATGCTCGGCGACAGCACCAGCGCAAGGACAACGACGGCGAAGATCAACAGCGAGAGACTGAGCGGGCTGCGCAAGAAGATCGACGGATCTCCTTGGCTGATGAGCATGGCACGCCGCAGGTTCTCTTCAAGCATCGGCCCCAGAATGAAGCCTAGGAGCAGCGGCGCCGGCTCGAATCGCATCTTGCTGAGCGCAAAGCCAATGACGCTGAAACCTGCCATGACGAACACGTCGAAGACGCTGTTATTGATGCTGTAGGCGCCGATGCAGCAGAAGCCGATAATTGCGGGAAACAACAGATGGTAAGGTACCGTCAGCATCCGCACCCATAGCCCGATAAGCGGCAAGTTGAGGATGACAAGCATGAGATTGCCCGACCACATCGAAACGATCATGCCCCAGAACAATGCCGGCTCGTCCGAGATCACGTTGGGGCCGGGCGTGATGCCCTGCAGGATCATGGCCCCCACCATCAGAGCCATGACTGGGTTACCGGGAATTCCGAGCGTCAGCATCGGAATGAACGAAGTCTGCGCCCCAGCATTGTTGGCGGATTCGGGCGCCGCGACCCCCTCGATCGCCCCCTTGCCGAACTCGGCCCGGTTCGGGGATATTCGCTTTTCCATTGCATAGGATGCGAAGGATGCGAGCATCGCGCCGCCTCCGGGCAGAACACCGAGAAAGGATCCGAGCGCCGTGCCGCGCAGAACCGGGGCGATAATGCGCTTAAAATCGCTCATCGTCAGCATCAGGCCGGTCACGCGCTTGACGCCAACCGAACGTTCCTGCTCGCTTTCGAGATTGCGAAGGATCTCGCAGATCCCGAATATGCCCATGCTGACCGCGACGAAGTTGAGCCCGTCATAAAGTTCGGGGATGTCGAAGACATAACGTGGGGTACCGCTCTCGACGTCGGTGCCGACGGTGCCAAGCATCAGCCCAAAAACGATCATAGCCATCGCCTTGAGCAACGACCCGCTGGCGAGCGCCACAGAGGCAACCAGCCCCAGGACCATCAGCGAAAAATACTCGGCAGGCCCGAAATTCAATGCGACCGCAGCCAGAGGGGGGGCTGCCATCGCGAGTAGGATTGTCGCCACCGTCCCGGCGAAGAAGGAGCCAAGTGCAGCCGTCGCCAGCGCCGCACCGGCACGCCCGTTTCGCGCCATCTGATAGCCGTCTATCGCGGTCACGACGGACGAGCTCTCGCCCGGAAGATTGATGAGAATGGCCGTTGTCGAACCGCCGTATTGCGCGCCGTAGAAGATGCCCGCAAGCATGATGAGTGCTGATTCCGGCGGCAGTCCGAACGTGATCGGCAGCAGCATGGCAATCGTCGCCGTTGGCCCGAGCCCCGGCAACACGCCGATCGCTGTCCCAAGCAGGCACCCGACGAAGCCGTAGAGCAGATTCATCGGCAAGAATGCGGTCGAGGCGCCGAGCCAGAGGTTCGAGAAGATGTCCATAAGCAATCCAATCCGGTTTCGTCGGCCTCGCTGGGAGGGTTATGAAAGGTCGCCGAGAAAAGGGACCCACGGTCCGAACGCGCTGATGGGGAGCGACAAAAGCCGCGTGAACAGCAAGACCGAGCAGACCGCCAGGAACAGGCCGAGGAGGATGGAATGGCGCCAGTTGGCGTATCGGCTGGCAGTCGCGACGCCGACGATCAGGAAAAACATTGTCGGCGCCAAACCCAGTCCGGAGAGCAGCACACCGAATCCTATTGGCGCGAGGATGACCAGAAAATAAGCCTTCCAATTCGGCCTCTGGGGCTCCACTCTCTCAGCCTCGACCACCAGGGACTGAAGGATGATGAGCGCGCCTATCGCCATCAGAACCAGGCTCAGCGCCGTGGGAAAATAGCCCGGCCCCATCTGGAAGGAGTTTCCAACCTCCAGGTTGCGACCGAACCAGATAAATAGCAGACCCGCAAAGATCATCGTCACGCCGCCGACGAAGTCGCGGCCATTTCTTATCTTCAACATGGCATGACACTCGCGTGGAAAGATGAGCCGGTCGGGCGTTAGCCCGACCGGCGCCTACTCATTGAGGCGGAACGTTGGCGGCCTTGATCACCTCGGCCCACTTTGCCGTTTCCGTGGCGATGAAGGCCTTGAACTCGGTCGACGTGTTGCCGACCGGGGTCGCACCCATGCCTTCCAGCTTCGCCTTCATGGCCGGCTCTGCAAGAATAGCCTGAACCTCTTTGCTGAGCTTCTCGACGATTTCCGGCGGCGTGCCGGGAGGCGCAAAGATGCCGTGCCAGGACGTTGCTTCGAACCCGGGAATGATGCTCGCCATTGTCGGCACTTCCGGCAGAAGAGCCGCTTTATCGAGACTGGTCACAGCGAGTGCGCGCACCTTGCCGGCCTTCACTTGCTGCGCTGCCGTCGGAATATTGTCGAACATCATGTCAACATGGCCCGCAACCACATCGAGAATGGCCTGGCTGCTTCCCTTGTAGGGAATGTGGGTCATCTTGATGCCTGCCTTGGTGGCCAAAAGCTCGCCGGCTAGATGTATCGACGTGCCGACGCCCGACGAAGCATAGGTGTGCTTGCCTGGCTCCTTCTTGAGAAGCTCGATAAGCTCCTCGACGGAGGTCGCCTTGATCTTGTCCGGATTGACCACCAGAACGTTCGGCAAGGTCGCGATGAGCGAGATCGGCGCAAAACCCTTCTCCTTGTCGTAAGGCAAGGTCTTGTAAAGCGTCTGGTTGATGGCGTTTGAACTTACCGTGCCCATGCCGATCGTATAGCCATCCGGCTTCGACCGCGCGAGATCGCCAAGACCCACATTGCCGCCCGCACCGGGCTTGTTCTCGACGATAAATCGCTGCCCCAACCGCTTGTCCAATTGTTCGGCCACGAGGCGGCCGAATGTATCGGTATTCCCTCCCGCGGCGAACGGCACGACCACCGTCACGGTCCTGGATGGATAGTCATCGGCGCGGCTCGACTGCATGCTTGTCGCGCATATTGCAGCCACAACGGCCGCAAACGTCGTGAAACGCTTGAAGTGCATAGAACTTCCTCCTTGCTTGGCCTCCAGCCAGCCTCATAAACCCACTCTCTCCACACCTCCCGGAGAGTAATGGAAGCGCTTTCATTGTAACTTCAAAATCCTGCTCCGCAAGCATGAGTGGCAAAATTTATATCACGTGAATTCAGTGTGTTATCTAGTTTCCTTGAATATTCTGCAGCTTAGGCACTTGCCTGTGAGTCCAATGAAAGCGTAACTCATTTGGCAGGGATGGCGAATATGACAGGTCACGATAAAAACAGAAGAAATCCGACGAATGGGCCGGTAACGCTTGCCGATGTCGCAAGGCTTGCCAACGTATCTCCTGTCACCGTCTCACGAGCCATCAACACGCCAAATCTGGTCAAGCCGCAAACGCTGGAAGCAATCGGCCGCGTCATCGCAAGGACCGGATACGTGCCCAATCTCCTGGCCGGGGGGCTCGCCTCACGAAGAACGAGGTTGATCGCTGCGATCGTGCCGTCGGTCGCCAGCACGATCTTCGCAGAGACTATAGAGGGCCTCAACGCCGAGCTTGTTTCCGCCGGCTACCAACTCTTGCTTGGATTGTCCGGCTACGATGCCCAACGAGAGCTCGAACTGACCCGCGCAATCCTCGCCCGCCGTCCCGACGGCATTATCCTGACTGGAATCTCCCATCTGAAAGAGACGCGCACGATGCTGACCGGGGCAGGATTGCCGATCGTCGAGATCTGGGACTCGACGCCGTCGCCGCTCGATACGGCCGTCGGTTTCTCGCACCTGGCCGTGGGCGCCCTGGTCGCCGAGCATCTTTTGGCCAAGGGATATGACCGTTATGCCCAGATCGGCGCGAATGACCCGCGCGCAGTCCAACGCCGCGACGGATTCGTCAATCGTCTGGCGGGAATTGCGGAGGTGGAGTTGCCGGCGCTCGATATGAACTCTCCATCGACGTTTAGCGACGGACGGGCCGCGATGGCGCGGCTTTTGGACCGGGGACACGGCACGCTCGGCGTCTTCTGCTCGTCGGATGTAGTAGCACACGGGGCACTGGCCGAAGCCCATTTCCAAGGCTGCAGGATACCGGAGGACCTGGCGATCATCGGCTTTGGCGATTTCGATTTTGCTCCGCACACGCATCCTCCGCTAACGACCGTCCGCATCGATCGCCGCGACATCGGCACCAAGGCGGCGCAATCGATCTTGAAAAAAATCGCCGGCAGCGAGGATGTGGGCGCCATGATCAATATCGATTTCCACATCGTCGCGCGGGGAACTGCCTGACATGCGACCTTAAGGTCGCTTGCCGAACTCCGCCGTTCCCCTTGTCCAATGATGCGACTGCTCGGAAAGCGTGATTCCCAATCCCGGACGGGTCGGCACCGCCATGCGGCCGTCCTTGATCTCCAGCCGCTCGTTGAACAGCGGATCGAGCCAGTCGAAATGTTCGACCCAAGATTCAAGCTCGTAAGCTGCCGCCAAGTGCAAATGGATTTCCATGGCAAAATGCGGCGCCAGTTGCAGCTTTTTCGCCTCCGCCAGCGCACAGATCTTCAGGAACTGGGTAATGCCGCCTACCCGCGGCGCGTCCGGCTGGATGAAATCAACGGAATTGTTCTGGATAAGAGAGGCATGCTCAAGAACGCTTGCCAGCATTTCGCCGGTCGCGATCGGCGTGTCCAACTGCGCCGCAAGCGCCGCATGCCCTTCGACATCATATGCGTCGAGCGGCTCCTCGATCCAGGTAAGGTTATAAGGCTCCATCAGGCGGCCGAAGCGCATGGCGCTCGGCCGGTCCCATTGCTGGTTTGCGTCGACCATCATGGCTGCCCGGCCACCGATGCGGTCGTGAACTGCCGCCACGCGCTTCAGGTCGATATTCATGTCCGGCTGACCGACCTTGATCTTGATGCCGCCGATGCCGGCCGCGATCGACTGCTCGACGTTTTCGAGAACCTCTTCGATCGGAGAAGAAAGAAACCCGCCGGAGGTGTTGTAGCATCTGACGGAATCACGGTGTGCGCCCAGCAGCTTTGCGAGCGGCAGACCCGCGCGCTTGGCTTTGAGATCCCACAAGGCCACGTCGAAAGCGGCGATCGCTTGGATGGCAAGACCGCTACGACCGACGGAGGCTCCGGCCCAGCAGAGTTTGTTCCAGAGCTTGCCGATATCGTTCGGATCTTCACCGATTAAAACCTCGGCGATCTCCTTTGCATGCTCGTACTGGCCGGGACCGCCTGCACGCTTGGAATAACTGAACCCGATGCCGCTATGCCCCTGCTGCGTCTCTATTTCTGCGAACAGGAACGCAACCTCGGTCAGCGGCTTCTGCCGGCCGGTCAGCACCTTTGCATCGCTGATCGGCGTTTTCAGCGGCAGGAAGATCGAGGAAAGCTTGATCCAGGCGATGCTGTCTGCACCGCCGATTTGTTGGGTTGAGCCCGTTGTCGAGTGCGTATCCATTCGTCTCACGCCCATAAAGGTTTCGCGTCTGGTCTTGACCGTTACCGATCTCACCCATTTAAGTCCAGATTGATTATTGTAGAGAATCTATACCGGAGTTGGATAGATGCTGGATATGACGCAGGTCAGGTCGTTTGTCGTGCTGGCGTCAGAGTTGAATTTCAGCCGTGCTGCCCGGCGCTTGAATATCACGCAGCCGCCCCTCAGCCGGCAGATCAAACTCTTGGAGCAGGAGCTGGACGTCACGCTGCTGGAAAGGACGAGCCGGCGGGTCGTCCTGACCCCTGCCGGCATGGTATTCCTGGTGGAAGCCCAGAAGTTGATCGAGCAGGGCAATACGGCCACAACAGCGGCGCGGCGAGCGGCACGCGGCAGCGCGGGATCGGTGAGCATCGCATTTGTGGGAGCAGCAACCTATAGTTTTTTGCCAAAGTTCATCAGTGCCGCGCGCACCACCGCTCCTCAGATTGAGCTGGAATTGGTGCAGATGGAGACGGCGGAACAACTCCAGTCAATCAACACCGGCCGTATCGATCTGGGCCTGTCGCGCCCGTTGATAGGTTCGCATTATCTCGAAAGCGTCTGCGTGGCGCGCGAACCCATGATGCTTGCGATACCTCGGGCCCATCCCCTGGCCGCCAATCGCCGTCCCGCGCTGAACATGCTTGATGGCGAGCCCTTCATCATGTTTTCCGCCCAGGCGCGATATTTGCACGAAAAGCTGGCCAGGCTACTAGCCGAAGCCCGGATCACCCCGCGCATTGTGCAGCAGATGACGCATTCACAGGCCATTCTGTCACTGGTGAGCGCTGGCATAGGTTTGGCAATCGTGCCAGGCGAGACCCGGGCCGCTTGCTTCGACAGTGTCGTATTTCGCCCGATCGATCTCCGCGAAGAATGCATGGCCGAACTCCACGCCATCTGGAGACCGGACAATCGCAATCGCTTGCTGCAGGACATCCGCGACGTAGCAGTGCAAACGGCAGCCCATGACGGTGATCTCGCCGGAAGGGGCCTTTGAATGACCGTCGCAAACCGACGCGTCGACTACAGGCATGCCGGTGGGATTCATGTTGCCGCAGCCCGAGGAGGTGGTAAGCTTACAGCCAGGGAGGACATATCATCCGCGGCGAAACCGATCACGTGAACAGGGTCGCAAGGGTTATCGCGTCCGGATCGGACGCGGCGCGGAGTCCGCTTGCAGCGTCCTGGCGACGATCAATGGAACATCACCGGCTGGATCCGTCGGCGCGCCGACCGAACGATCGGGTCGATGAGGCGGAACTCGACCACCGACGAGCTTGCCTGGATCGCTTCATGAGGGTTGCAACAGCAAGGCTTGATCATCTCTTTGGCCTGGTGGGTGCCTCAGGGTGCGGTGTTCTTCTGACCGATTGCGACGGTGTGATCCTGGATCAGCGCTGCAAGGATTCCGACCTGACAGCCTTCCGGGAATGGGGCCTGTGGCCGGGCGCGGACTGGAGCGAGGCCAGCGAAGGCACCAACGGAATAGGCACCTGCCTGACCGAGAAAAGAAGCGTCACGATCCACCGCGATGAACACTTCTTCGCCCGCAATACTGGAATGAGTTGCATGGATGCTCCGGTCTTCGGTGCCGATGGCGGCATCATCGCCGCGCTCGATGTGTCTTCTGCCCGGGTCGACCAGACGGAAGGATTCAATCGGCTCATCTCGGCGATGGTGGCGCAGACAGCGCGGTCCATCGAGACCGATTACTTCCGCGCTACGTTTCCAAAATCTCGCATCGTGGTGGCACATACGGACGACAGCGAGATGTCGGTGCTTTTGGCTGTGGATGCCGACGATCTTGTCGTCGGAGCAACACGGGGCGCACGTCGCGTATTCAGATTGGAGCCCACGGGTTTTCTTAAACCCCGCCCTGCGTCCGACCTCTTCGGCGGGGGAGAGGAATGCTTGGGGTTCGATGCCGCGGAACGAGCCGCCGTGATGCGTGCCCTTGCTCGTACCGAGGGCAACGTGTCGGAGGCAGCCCGGCAGTTGGGGATCGGTCGAGCGACCCTTTACCGGCGCATGAGACGGCTGCATATCGGCGAATAGCGCGCCCACCTGTCTCAGATTTGGGACGTTTTAGGTCCCTGACCCTCTCTCCCCAGGCTGACCAACTGACCTTTCTGGCGCATCTAGATGTGATCGGGTGGAGGATCCGATCACACGGAGGAGTATTTCCATGAACATCATGACCAAGCCGGCAAGCATCTACGTCTCGCCCTTCAAGGACCGCTATGACAATTTCATTGGCGGTAAATTCGTTCCCCCAGTCCACGGCCGATACTTCGACAACATCACCCCGATCACTGGCGCAAAGGTCTGCGAAGTTGCTCGATCGGACGTGGCCGACGTTGAGCTGGCACTGGATGCGGCCCACGATGCCAAGGAGGCCTGGGGCCGGACCTCGGCAAGCGAACGCGCCAACATCCTCTTGAAGATCGCCGGCCGCTTGGAAGACAATCTCCAGCTTCTGGCGCAGGCTGAGACGTGGGACAACGGCAAGCCGATCCGCGAAACCACGGCGGCAGACATCCCGCTTTCAGTCGACCACTTCCGCTATTTCGCTTCCGTGTTGCGTGCCCAGGAAGGCACCATGTCCGAAATCGACGCCGACACGGTCGCCTATCACTATCACGAGCCGCTGGGCGTCGTCGGCCAGATCATTCCGTGGAACTTTTCAATCCTGATGGCCGCCTGGAAGCTGGCCCCCGCACTTGCCGCCGGCAACTGCATTGTACTGAAGCCTGCCGAACAGACACCAGCGGCGATCATGGTGCTGATGGAACTGATCGCCGACCTCCTGCCGGCCGGCGTCCTGAACATCGTCAACGGGATGGGACCCGAGGTAGGAGGCCCACTGGCCAGATCTCCCCGCATTGCAAAGATCGCCTTCACCGGCTCCACCGAGACCGGGCGCATCATCATGCAGGCGGCAACCGAAAACCTGATCCCCGTGACCCTGGAATTGGGCGGCAAGTCCCCGAACATCTTCTTCTCCGATGTGATGGCAGAGGATGACGCGTTCCTTGACAAGGCGGTCGAAGGGTTCGTCCTATTTGCCTTCAACCAGGGCGAGGTCTGCACTTGCCCCAGTCGTGCGCTTATCCATGAGGACATCTACGAGGCGTTCATCGCACGCTGCATCGAGCGGGTGCGCGCGATCAAACAGGGTGACCCTCGCGACATGCAGACGATGGTGGGGGCACAGGCGAGCCAGGAACAGCAGGACAAGATCCTGTCCTATCTGACGATCGGCGTGAATGAAGGAGCAGAAGTATTGATCGGAGGGGATGCCGCGCGCCTTGACGGGGACCTTTCCAGCGGCTTCTACGTTCAGCCGACGATCCTGAAGGGCCACAACAAGATGCGGGTCTTCCAGGAAGAGATCTTCGGCCCGGTGGTTTCTGTCACGACGTTCAAGGATGAGGCGGAGGCGCTGCAAATCGCTAATGACACCATATACGGCCTTGGGGCCGGCGTGTGGAGCCGCGACGCCAACCGTTGCTACCGCTTCGGTCGCTCAATCCAGGCCGGCCGCGTCTGGATCAACAATTATCACGCTTACCCGGCCCACGCCGCGTTCGGTGGATACAAACAGTCGGGCTTTGGGCGCGAGACGCACAAGATGATGCTCGACCACTATCAGCAGACCAAGAACATGCTGGTCAGCTACAACCCAAACAAACTTGGGTTCTTCTGAGCCGAGGATTTGCCAAGGGGTGGGTCTTTACGGGCCCACCCCTAACGTTTCCATCCGCTCTTTTCGCTCATGTGCCGTCTTCCAGACATCGAGCCTCTTCGAGAGTCACGCCGATTGCCAACGCCGACAAGCTGTCTTCCAGTTCCGCTACCGTCCACGGGCGGATCAAGGGGACTGTTGGGAACGGCTACCTATGCGACTACTGGGTTGCGCTCTGGTTTTGACAAGCAAATCGAACGGGCGGGAATAGGTCGGCCAGCGACGCAACGGACGAGGGAAATCGTCTGAATCTGCCGCTTCAGATCCGCAACCGCCATCAGAATGGCAGGCCAATGGTTTGCAGCGCTACCCGGGTTCTGTATCAAGGCACCAGCCCCAATCGCCCTACGATCGAGAGGAGATCAGAATGGTTGCCGAAACTGACGAGTTTGCGCTGGAGATCCGAGACGTGACACGACGTTTCGGACCGACGGCAGCCGTCGGTGGCATTTCGTTATCGGTCCGCAAAGGAGAAATTATCTGCCTCGTCGGTCACTCCGGATGCGGCAAATCAACACTGCTCAGATTGATCGCCGGCGTCGACACACCGGACGGCGGCCGTATTCTTCTGGCTGGCAAGGAGATTTCGGGCCCATCGATTTTCATCGAGCCCGAGGCGCGCAATGTCGGTTTCGTTTTCCAGGATTATGCTCTCTTCCCGCATCTGACCGTGGAGCAGAATATCCTGTTCGGTCTCAAGCGCTACAATAGAGCCGAGGCCATCAGGAGGACCTCGGAGGTGATTGGCAGGATAGGTATCACGCATCTCATCGACCGTTTTCCACATATGCTGTCCGGTGGCGAACAACAGCGCGTAGCGCTGGCAAGGGCGCTTGCTCCCCGGCCCCACATCCTGCTGATGGACGAACCTTTTTCCAATCTGGATCAGAGCCTGAGGGACAGGGTGCGCGACAACACGCTGTCGCTTCTGAAAACGCTGGGTACAACCGTGATCATGGTCACTCATGACCCCGACGAGGCGCTTTCGGCCGGGGACCGCGTGGTTCTGATGAAGGCTGGCGAAGTCGTTCAGACGGGCTCAGGCTACGATCTACACGATCGACCCCTCACCCCGTATGCGGCAGAATTCTTCTGTGACTTCAACAAGGTGCCGGGCGTCTACAAGGGCGGCGTGATTAAAACAGCGATGGGCGCCTTCTCACAGGCCATGGCTATCCCGGAAGGCAGTCCGTCGACGATTTACATCCGTCCCCAGGCGATTTCGATTTCGCGGGATGACGGAGATTTTGCCGGCCGCATCGAGCGGCGAAGCTTTCATGGAGAATTCGAGCAGTTCCTTGTTCGTGTCGACAACCTTGAAACACCATTGCGAGTGAGATCGACAAAACGGCTGCCGCCGGATGTCGATCTGGTGCGAGTCTCCATCGCCAACGACCAAGTGCTGGCATTTCCGAGCGATTAAATCGAAGATTGTATTAGGTGGGAAATGCGGATCAACAAACCGTGATTGTGACTGCAAGTTGAACATTAAACTTGACGAAAATGGTCATAAACTGCTGCAAGCATGCCAAACATGGAGGGACTCATGAACACGCATGCCATCGCAACATCGACCTTTCTCGTCGCCTCGCTCTTCCTGAGTGCAAGCGCGGCCACTGCCGCCGAGATCAACATCTATACGACGCGTGAGGCGGGGCTAATCCAGCCGCTTCTCGATGCATTCACCAAATCCACAGGCACCAAGGTCAACACCGTTTTCCTGAAAGATGGCCTTGCGGAACGCGTTGCGACAGAAGGCGCCAGCTCGCCCGCCGATATTCTGATGGCCGTCGATGCCGGTAGCCTGGTCGACCTGGTCGAGAAAGGTGTCACCCAGCCCGTCGAGTCGGCGGTGCTGAATGCTGCCATTCCCGCGCAGCTGCGCGACCCCAAAGGCAACTGGTTCGCGCTTTCGATGCGGGCACGCGTGCTCTATGCCGCGAAGGACTTGGATCTGAAATCGTTCAACTACGAAGAGCTTGCCGACCCCAAATGGAAGGGTAAGGTATGCATTCGCGCCGGCCAGCACCCCTACAACACGGCTCTCTTCGCTGACTACATCGCCCATTACGGCGCGGCTGAAGCAGAAAAGTGGCTGACGGGCGTTAAGGCCAACCTGGCCCGCAAGGCCGGTGGTGGCGACCGTGACGGCGCCAAGGACATCCTTGGCGGTATCTGCGATATTGCAATCGCGAACTCTTATTATGTCGGCCTGATGCGATCGGGCAAGGGCGGTCCGGATCAGGTCAAGTGGGGCGAGGCCATCAAGGTCATTCTTCCGACCTTCAAGAATGGCGGCACGCAGGTCAACATCAGTGGCGCAGCTGTCGCCAAAAATGCGCCAAACAAGGCCGAAGCAGTCAAGCTCTTGGAATATCTCGTCTCCGATGAAGCCCAGAAGATTTACGCCGAAGCCAATTACGAATACCCGGTCAAGGCCGGCGCGGCCACCGATCCGATCATCGCATCCTTCGGTCAATTGAAGATCGATTCCAAGTCGTTGACGGAGATCGTCGGCCATCGCAAGCAAGCAAGCACGCTGGTCGATAAGGTTGGCTTCGACAACTAACATGGACAGAAAGGCGCCCTTGTCTTTGCGGGCGCCTTTCGTCTGGCCAGTTGGTGAATAACATGACCTCCCCTATCGCCGCGATCGCTTGGCCTAAACGGCGTCCAGGCAACCGTTGGCTGATCTGCACAGTTATGGTCGCAGCACTTGTGGCGCTTCCCGTCGTGGGCCTTTTCCTACAGGCCATTCAGGGCTCTCCCGGCCTCTGGCAGCATCTGGCAACCACTATCCTGCCGATTTCCATGGTCGACACCATCATCCTTCTCCTGGGCGTCGGCATCGTTTCGGCTGTCATCGGCACAACAATGGCATGGCTGGTTACAGCGTATTCCTTTCCCGGTCGGCGGACGCTGGAATGGGCACTGCTGCTGCCGCTCGCCGTGCCGACCTACATCATCGCCTATGCCTATCTCGACATTCTGCACCCGATCGGTCCCGTACAGAGCGTAATCCGCTGGTTGCTTGGTTATTCGAGCCCGCGCGAGTTCCGATTGCCGGACGTGCGCTCGATGCCCGGCTGCATTCTTCTTCTGGGTTTCGTTCTCTACCCATACGTCTACATGCCCACACGCGTGATGTTCCTGACACAATCAGCCAATCTCATCGACGCGGCACGAACGCTTGGTATCTCCCGCCGCGCCATCTTCTGGAACGTCGCTCTGCCGCTTGCAAGGCCGGCGGTCGCCGTCGGTGTCAGCCTGGCGCTGATGGAAACCCTGAATGATGTCGGCGCCTCGGAATTTCTCGGTGTTCGCACGCTGACCGTGTCGATCTATACGACCTGGATCACGCGAACAGACCTGCCCGGCGCGTCACAGATCGCCCTGTTGCTATTGCTTATGGTCGTCGCTCTGGTGTCGTTCGAACGGTGGGCGAGGCGAAGGCAGCGCTATTCTGCAACTGCGCAGCGCAATCGTGGTTTTGAGCCGCTCCGAGTTTCGTCGCCGAAAGGCCTGCTTTTGCTGATGCTCGGCCTAACCCCGATCCTGATCGGTTTTGCCGGACCGGCCCTGTACCTGTCGACATCCGCATGGCAACGCATCCGTTTCGCCGGCATATCCTCGAACCTGCTGAACGAGGCGGTAAACACGATTGCCCTAGCCGTCATCGCAACCGCGACCACCATCGCATTTGGCCTCGTCGTCGCCTATGCGAACCGCCTTCGCCCGGGCGCGGTGTCGTCTTGGTCCTATCGTTTCGCGACAATGGGATATGCGGCCCCCGGCACGGTGGTTGCCATCGGCGTTCTGATCGTGCTGGCGACGGCAGATCGGTTGGTTGACCAGACCGCCATCGATTGGTTCGGAGTCTCCACCGGCCTGTTGTTCATCGGTTCGGGCGCTGCACTGATCTACGCATATACGATGAGGTTTCTGGCTATCTCGGCGGGAGGCATTGACGCCGGGCTTGCACGCATTCCCCTGTCACTGGACCAAGCCTCACGCTTGCTCGGCCAGTCTCCGGCCGGGACCCTGCGCCACATACATCTGCCGTTGTCCAAAGCGGCATTAACCGCAGCCGGCCTGCTAGTCTTTGTCGACTGCGTCAAGGAACTCCCGGCCACGCTCCTGCTGCGACCGCTCAACATCGAAACATTTGCCACCCACCTGTATGGCGAGGCCGCGAGAGGAACCTACGAGGAGGCTTCTGTCGCCGCCTTGGCCATCCTTCTGATCGGCATGCTACCGGTCATCCTGCTCTCCCGCATCGGTCGCTCGGATCGTTGACGTTGCCCGAGCAAGCCGATGTCAGTCAGACTGACTAGGCATGGGCGATGCCTATCCGTCGGACGCATGGATGATGCGTCAACCTCGTGGTTTGGAAAAGAACCGATTGAGGATAGGATCTCTACTCAGCCAGATTAAATGAACTCATCCTTGCCGTTTATGGCCTGCCGTAAACCATGCTACCAGCTCAGCCGAATTGCGTACGCCGACGGCTTGCATAAGCCGCGCGCGATGGGATTCTATCGTACGCTTCGAAAGTCCGAGTTCGTCAGCGATCATCGCGTTGCTCTTTCCCTGCGCAACCAGGGTGATGATCTGGTGCTGCCGATCAGTAAAGGTCGGGTCGGAGCTTTTGATCGGCCGGTTGATCGCCTGGAAACAATAGAGTGCTTCGGCAAACGGATCGGCGAGATTGTGGCTCCGGCCGTTCACCCTGCACCAGAAGCGTCCGCCATCCCCCCTCGTCATGATCCGCTCGTCATAAAAGACCTGCCCGGCGGGCAGATGACTGCGCCACAAATGACCGATGCGCACAAAGTCCGCGATCTTCGGATAGAGACGTGCAAAACTGGTGTCCAGGATCTCTTCCCGGCGAAGCCCAAAAAGCGTAGCGAATTCGACGTTACAATCACGAATGATGCGATGCCTTGCATAAACCATGGGCACCGGCATATCCGCCAGCGGAAAACGATGGATCTGATCCGGATCCGGAATTGATGCTGGAGCGTCAGGCATGCAGTATTAATACGGCTAGCCGCCAAGGTCGATCAAGCCTTAGTTTCGCGCTAGCGGAATTCCGTGGGAGGGTCAGGATGCGAAAGATAGTATCAAGCGCCACTGAGGCGCTGGCAGGCGTATTGAAGGACGGCATGGTGATCATGTCGGGCGGGTTCGGGCTTTGCGGAATACCCGAAATCCTGATCGAGGCGGTCAAGCTGTCCGGCGTAAAGGACCTCACTGTCATCTCGAATAATGCTGGCGTCGATGGAATAGGCCTCGGCCTGTTGCTGGAAACGCGCCAGATTCGGAAAATGATTTCGTCCTATGTCGGCGAGAACAAGCTCTTCGCCCAACAGTTCCTTTCCGGCGAACTCGAGCTCGAGTTCAATCCGCAGGGTACGCTTGCGGAACGGATACGCGCAGGCGGCGCAGGCATCCCGGCGTTCTTTACAAAGACGGGTGTCGGTACGATCATTTCGGAGGGCAAGGAGATACGGGAGTTCGGCGGCGAGCAATACGTCATGGAAATGGCGCTGACGGCGGACGTATCGCTTGTCCATGCCTGGAAAGGCGACACCGAAGGCAATCTCGTCTATCGCAAGACGGCCCGGAACTTCAATCCGATGATGGCGACCGCCGGCAAGTTCACAGTTGCCGAGGTCGAACATCTCGTGGACGTCGGCCAGATTGACGCCGACCATATCCATACGCCGGGCATCTTCGTGTCAAAAATTCTCCACGTTCCCGATGCGAAGAAACATATCGAACAGCGGACCGTGAGAGCCGCACAGACGGAGGCGGTGTAATGGCCTGGACACGGGATCAGATGGCTGCGCGCGCCGCGCGTGAGCTTCAGGACGGTTTCTACGTCAACCTCGGCATCGGCATCCCGACGCTGGTGGCTAACCACATTCCTGCCGGCATCAATGTCGTCCTGCAGAGCGAAAACGGTATGCTCGGCATCGGCCCTTTCCCACTCGACAATGAAGTCGACGCCGACCTCATCAATGCCGGCAAGCAGACCGTCAGCGAACTGCCGATGACGAGCTTCTTTTCGTCGGCAGACAGCTTCGCGATGATCCGCGGCGGTCACATCGACCTGTCGATCCTGGGCGCCATGCAGGTAGCCAGCAACGGCGACCTCGCGAACTGGATGATCCCGGGCAAGATGGCCAAGGGCATGGGCGGCGCGATGGACCTCGTCGCCGGGGTCAAACGCGTCGTCGTACTGATGGAGCACGAGGCCAAGGGCGAGTCGAAGCTTTTGCCGGAATGCGATCTTCCGCTCACCGGCAAGCGCGTCGTGGATCTCGTCGTCACCGACCTCGGCGTTTTCACGATCGCAAGGACGGGCGCTCCGGAAATGGTGCTGGTCGAAATCGCCGAAGGGGTGACCCTCGAGGAAATCAAGGCAAAGACCAGAGCTGACTTCAGGGTCGGTCTTTGATCGGCGTATAGGGCAATACATCCCATGACGTGTTCGCCTCACGTCGGAGCTGATCTCTAACTGATCGTCTCTCTGGCGCTGCTTAAGTCACTCTCTGAACTCGGACGCCAGGCAAAGTTCGCGTCAGGCTTGGAAGCTTCGGGCGCTATCGAGGGAAGGACGGGCGTGATGCGGATCGCGATCCATACATATGGCACGAGAGGAGACGTTCAGCCCTTTGTGGCGCTCTCAGTTGCGCTCCTGGCCGCGGGTCACGAGGTCCAGCTCGCGGGGCCGGCACCATATGCTCCACTTGCTGTCGCCAGATCTGTTCCCTTTCACTGTCTCCCGCCGGAGATGTTGAACCTGATCGAAACGCGCGAGGGCAAGAAGGCCATCGCCGAGGGCGGCGGCTTTCTTGCCGGGTTCAAATTACTCAAGCACGTAAGGCCTCTTATGGAGGATCTGCTAAGACATGAATGGGAAACCGCGCGCGATTTTGCGCCCGACCTGATTGTCTATCACCCCAAGTCACTTGCGTCGCTTCACATCGCAGAACGATTGGGATGTAGCGCCGTTCTCGGCTCACCTTTGCCGATCTCGACACCGACCTCTGCTTTTCCCAGTCCGGTCTTTCCGGTGAGAACCCTGGGACCGCTCAACCGGCTGAGCCATAGCCTCGTGGCAAATGGCGCTGAGCTTCTCTTCGCCGGAACTATCGCCCGTTGGAGAGAGAGCTGCCTGAAGCTACCTGGCCGGCCAGCACGGCGACCGCGTCCGTCGATGACGCTCTACGCGTTCAGCAGACATATCGTTCCCGCGCCATCCGACTGGCCGCCTGATGTCCACGTTACCGGGGCCTGGTTCCTGGATAGCCCCGAGTGGGAAATGCCAAGTACATTGGAAGCTTTTATTGCCGGTGGTGAGGCCCCTGTATATGTGGGCTTCGGCAGCATGCCCGGGCTGGACCCAGAACAACTGACGGAGATCGTTGTTAACGGACTGGCTCTGGCCGGTCGCCGAGGATTGCTTGCAACCGGCGGGGGCGCCCTCTCGGCGTCTCTTCCAACATCGACTATTATGCATTTGGATGAATTTCCTCATGATCGGGTACTGCCTCTCACCGCGATGGCGCTCCATCATGGCGGCGCTGGGACGACCATGGCATGCGCACGGGCGGGTATCCCGGCGGCCATTTGCCCATTCATGGGTGACCAGCCGTTTTGGGCTCTGCGAATGCGGAACATGGGAGTGGCTCCGGCAAAACTCTCGAGAAAGCATTTGAGCGCCGATCGGCTCGCTCGGGCGATCGGCGCCATGGATAATCCGAGGATGCGGGAACGAGCGACCACACTGGGGAACCTGGTTACACAAGAGACTGGAACCGCGACGGCGGTTCGTTTGCTCGAGCGTCTAGGCCAGGACCTCGGCAGATCCTTATCCTGATAGCCCCCCGGCGCGTGGAAAACCGCAGAAGGGAACTTGGTCTCAATGTCGCCAGAATGCCGGAGCGACGAGAACCAGGTTTCTGGCTATTCAATCACATCGGCGTACTGGCGCCCCTGCCGACGGGGCGCAAACCTCAGTATGAAATATCCAGCGATACCTGCGATGATTGATCCCGCAAGAATGCCGAGCTTTGCCCGATCTTGCATCACCGGATCATCAAACGCCAGCAGCGCGACGAACAGACTCATGGTAAAACCGATGCCACAGAGAAGCGAAACGCCGAAAGTCTGGGCCCAACTGGCGGATCCCGGCATCTCCACGATACCGGCTTTCACCAGAAGAAAGACCGAGCCAAAAACCCCGATCAGCTTGCCGAGGACCAAGCCGAGGCCGATACCAAGGGTCAAAGGTTCAAGGATAACGGACGGCGATAGTCCCGAGAACGACACCCCTGCGTTCACAAACCCAAAGATAGGGATGACAATGAATGATACCGGACGATGGAGCGCGTGTTCCAGCTTATGAAGCGGGGACACATCCTGGTTGGCCTCAGGAGTACCCGGCGTTAGTTTGATCGGAACCGTGAGTGCGAGAAGCACACCGGCAATCGTTGCATGAACACCCGACTTCAGGACGAAAAACCAAAGAACAGCCCCCAGCATAAGGTAGGGCCATAGTGCCACGACTTTGATCCGGCTGAAGAGGCAGAGATTGAGGAACACCAAGGCGGCTCCGGCCAAAGCCCAGAGATTTATATCCGCAGTGTAGAACAGAGCGATAATCACCACTGCTCCGAGATCGTCTATGATGGCAAGCGCTGTCAGGAAGACCTTGAGCGTCACCGGAACACGTGGGCCAAGCAGTGAAAGGACTCCGAGCGCAAATGCGATATCAGTCGCAGTCGGAATCGCCCAACCTCGTGTTGCAGCGGGATCGTTGATGTTGAAAAACACGTAGATTGCCGCGGGCATCATCATGCCACCGAGTGCCGCCACACCGGGGAGAATTCGGCGCGGCCAGCTTGAGAGCTGGCCATCGAGCATCTCGCGTTTGATTTCCAGGCCCACCATCAGAAAAAATATGGCCATAAGGGCCTCATTGACCCAGTGCTGGACGCTAAGCGGACCGATGTAGCTCTTCATCAAGGAAAAATAAGTTGGTGCGAACGGCGAGTTCGCCACGGCAAGACCCACAGCCGCAACCGCCATCAAAAGCAATCCGCCTGACGCTTCGCTATGGAGGAATTTGCGAAGTGTGGAGTTTATTCTTCCCGTCGTGAAGATCGATTGTTTTTTGTTCGAAGACATAGCTACGCGATCCTGCTCAGGTTGTTCAAGTCTCCGTAATTTTGGGAAAACCCTGGCGCACGCAGCACACGCCAAGCGGATCGTGTCTATATGATCATAAGTTCACTGCCAACTCTTCGCGCCAGCAATCGGCGTCAGTCAACGACCTCTGTGAGGCGTCAATGGGGATGAGAGCCGCTAAATAATCCAACGGGCATGGCGCAAACTGGCAGCTACCGCCAAAAAAGAGTTCCTAGATCCCGGTCACCTCCCGACATGGTGCGCCGCGGCTGACCGCTTCATGGTTCCAAAAGAGGCCGCGTCCAAATCGACGCGGCCTTTTGGTTGGTCTTGCGATCCCGGTGTCGCGAGAAAGCCTCGGCCAAGCTCCGACGCAGGCCTTCGACGCAGCGGCCACCGAACTGAGATAACCATAGCGCCTTCAGTTATTTCCCTGCTGCCTGGGCTGCATACATGTAGCTGTCATAGCTATACTCGGCGACCCGGAACCACTCGAAGCTCTCGTCACGGAACTTCTTCCAGCCAGGATAGATCTTTGCCCATGCCGGGTGTTTCTGCGCATATTCGGCATATAGTTCAAAGGATGCTTTGTAGGCTGCATCCATGACGTCGCGTGGCAGCGGACGCAGCTGCACACCCTTGCCCACAAGAGAGCGGATCGCGGCGGTATTCTTGACGTCATAGAGCGCCTGCATATTGACATTGGCCGCCTTGCACGCCGTGTCGAGCGCTGCCTTGTAGGCGTCCGGAAGGGCGGAATACTGACCTTGGTTGATGAAGAAGTGGATCGTCAAACCGCCTTCCCAGTACGCTGGATAATAATAATTCTTGGCAATTTGGTAGAAGCCGAGCTTTTCGTCGTCATAGGGGCCGATCCATTCGGCGGCGTCAATCGTGCCGCGCTCAAGAGCTGGATAGATGTCCCCACCTGGAAGCTGCTGCGGGACGACGCCAAGACGTGACATGACTTCGCCGGCGACACCGGCGATCCGCATCTTGATGCCCTTGAGGTCAGAGACGCTCTTGATCTCCTTGCGGAACCAACCGCCCATCTGAGCGCCCGTTGCGCCGCCGGGAATACCCACCACGCCGTAGTTCGACAGGAATTCATTATAGGCCTGGTTGCCGCCGCCATGGTAAAGCCAGGCGTTCTGCTGTCGGCCGTTCAGTCCGAAGGGAATGGTCGAGCCGATCGCAAACGTCGGGTCCTTCCCCGTGAAATAATAGCCGCAGGTGTGGGCGAGTTCGACGGTGTTTTCCTTGACGGCATCGATCGCCTGGGCACCGGGCACGATTTCGCCTGCCTGGAATACCTGGATCTGGAACTTGCCATTGGTGATCTTCGAAAGCGCCTCGGACATGACGACCGCGCCGCCATAGATGGTGTCGAGGTTGTTTGGGAAACCCGACGTCAAGCGCCAACGGATCGACGGCATTTCCTGTGCGACGGCAGGCGCTGCAAGCGTCGCGCCGGCTGCCGTGGCAGCTCCGGCGATCGCACCCTTGGTCAAAAAGCCACGGCGGCTTACGTCATTTGGCATGTCAGTCCTCCTCGGTTGTTGTTTCTCTGGCCAGGCCTAAGGCCAGGGGCATAGACGCCGACGTTCGTCGGGTGTCGTCAGGGATTGGTTCCGCTCGCGGGTGGAGCGCCAAAGCTGGGTGTCGGTGAACCGAAGCTTGGCGGTGCAGGCTCCGCACCCGGTGCCGGAACTCCAAAGGTTGGCGGCGGCGAATCAAAGCTTGCCGGGGCTGAACCGCCACTAGATGGTTCCGGTGCCCCGAATGGTTGGGTCGGCGTTCCAAATGGGCTAAGTCCGCCCTCTCCAGGCATCGGCACGTTGATCTGAATGGTATTCGGATCGACCGCCACCGCTCCGGATTTGTAGTGCGTCACCAGGCCCGGGAACACGATCACGACAATGACCATCACCAGCTGGATTGCGAGATAAGGCAGCGCTCCCATGTAGATCTGGCCGGACGTTACGGGCTGGATCGTCGCGCCCGTGAGCCGGTCTTTGTAAGCGCGGCTGGGCGCAACCGAACGAAGGTAGAAGAGGGAAAACCCGAATGGCGGATGCATGAACGAGGTCTGCATATTGATCGCCAGCATGACCCCGAACCAGATCAGATCGATTCCGAGGCTGTCGGCCACTGGCGCCAGCAAGGGTATGATGATGAAGGCAAGCTCGAAGTAGTCGAGGAAAAACGCCAGGAAGAAGACCAGAAGATTGGCGACAATCAGAAAGCCGATCTCACCACCTGGCACCGATGTCATCAAGTGCTCGACCCAGATGTGGCCGTTAACACCATAGAAGGTCAGCGAGAACACGCGAGCCCCGAGCAGGATGAAGATCACAAACGACGATAGCTTCACCGTCGCATAAAGTGCCGATTTGACCATCGCCAGATTGAGACGGCGATTGATAGCCGCAAGTGCAAGGGCGCCCACTGCTCCCATGGCGCCGCCCTCGGTTGGCGTCGCGAGACCGATGAAGATCGTGCCAAGCACCAGGAAGATCAGGACAAGCGGCGGAACCAGCGAGATGATCACCTTCCGCAGCAGCTTCCAGCCACGCAGCGAGCGCGCTTCGATCGGCAAAGCCGGGACACTCAGCGGCCGAATGAACGACATCAGGATGATATAGCCGGCATAGGCTGCCACCAATAGCAGGCCCGGAACAAGTGCACCTTTGTACATATCGCCGACTGATCGACCAAGCTGATCCGCGAGGATGATCAGCACGAGGCTTGGCGGAATGATCTGGGCCAGCGTTCCGGAAGCCGCGATGGTACCGGCCGCGACTCGCCGGTCGTAGCCGTAGCGCATCATGATCGGCAGTGAGATCAGGCCCATGGAAATGACCGAGGCGGCAACGACCCCTGTCGTTGCCGCCAGGATCGCGCCAACGAAGATGACGGCAAAAGCGAGCCCACCCCTGACGGGTCCGAAAAGCTGGCCGATGGTATCCAGCAACTCCTCGGCCATGCCGCTTCGCTCCAGGATCAGACCCATGAAGGTGAAGAACGGGATCGCCAGCAGTGTCTCGTTCGACATCTGGCCGAAAATGCGGTCGGGAATGGCGCCGAACAGATTGACGGGCAGAAGCCCCATCTCGATGCCGATGAAGCCGAAAACGAAACCGACAAAGGCCAGTGCGAAGGCGACCGGATAGCCTATCAACAGCACGACGATCAGTGAAAGAAACATGATCGGCGCGAGGTTTTCCGCGAAAAATGCAAACATTCGGATGCCTCGGCCTTAGAGGGTATGTGCTTCAGCGTCAGCCAGCGCGATTGCGTCCGGTATGTCGCCGCGAAGAATTGCGATCCGCTTGATGAGTTCGGAAAGCCCCTGCAGAGCCAGCAGGCCGAATCCGAGCGGGATCATCGCCCACACAGGCCAGAGGAGCAGCCCTCCGGTATTGTTGGAAATCTCGCCGCTGATGAACTTTGACGTCACCCTTGGCCATGACAGGTAGATTGTGATGAGGCAGAACGGGAACAGGAAGAACAGCGTGCCGAGGATCTCGATCCACAATTGTGATTTGCGCGACAGACGCCCGTAGACGAGGTCGACTTTAACATGTTCGTTGTTGAGAAGCGTGTAGCCGGCCGCAATCAGGAACCCCGCAGAGAACAGGTACCACTGAGCCTCAAGCCATGCGTTGGAGCTGAGATTGAACAGTTTTCGCGTGGTGGCGTTCGCCGCACTGATCACGATGGCGAGCAGTATGAGCCACGAAACCGCCTTACCGATGATCGTGTTCGCCGCGTCTATGAGACGCGACAGCGACAGCAAGTTGGACATGAAATTTCCTCCCAAGCCCGATTTCGCGGGAACTGGGAGGCAGTGCTACGTCGCCGGCGAGGAGCGAACAAGAGCGTGGTGAGGTGAAATGAACGAGGCTACCCAGAAGTGGGTAGAGCCGAGGAAACGTCAGGCGACGACACGCCATTCTCCATCACATACCGGATCAGCCCGGCCGTCGTAGCGATCCCGAGCTTTTTCTTTATGTTCTTGCGGTGGGTTTCAACAGTTGCGGCTGAAATGGCCAGCACATCCGCAATATCACGATTGCTGCTTCCGGCGGCGATCTTGATGAGCACGTCCCGTTCCCGCGCTGTCAGACCGTCGGAACCCTCGGTGCCCTTGCGTGAAAGAAGCGCTTCGGAAACCCCTGACGAGAAATATCTGCCACCGGAAGCAACGGCTTCGATCGCGGCGACAATCTCCTCGGTCGGAACATCCTTCAGGATATATCCGGCGGCCCCCCTCAAGACCGAGGCCGAGATATACTCACGGTTTTCATGCATGGAGAGCATCAGGATCCGGGTCTCGGGAACCGCCGCCTTGAATAGGTCGATGGCCTCGATGCCGTTCAATTGCGGCATGTTGATATCCATCAGGACGACGTGCGGCAAGGTCCGCCGTGCCGCGTCTAAGCCTGTGCTGGCCTGAATGGCCGTTCCCACGACTTCTATGTGCCCGTAGGTTTCGAGCAGCGCCTTTAGCCCCTCGAGTACGAGCGGGTGATTGTCCACGAGAAGGACCTTAATTCGATCCGGGACCGTCAAGCCGCCACCTGCTTATCTTCCGGTCGATTGGCGGATTTCGGAAGCATAGCGGTCAAAGTTGTCCCATCCGCCGAGGATTTGACCAGTAACATACCTCCAAAATGGGACATGCGTTCCTGCATATTCCTCAAGCCCAAGCCGCCACTCTTGGGCCAAGCGCCAGCGGAGCTCCCGTCGAAACCGCCGCCATCGTCGGAAATGGTCATCCGAACGCGTTGGCGTTCCCGCCAAAGCCGAACGTTCACCCGACTGGCCCCCGCATGTCTTTCTATATTGGTCAAAGCTTCCTGCGCTATTCTGTAAAGCGCAGTACTTGCTTCGGCCTTCAAAACGTCGGGCCCGTCCGCCTGCACGTCGATTTCGATACCGGTTCTCTCGCCGAAATTTTGCGCCAGTGATTTCAGCGCCGGCGTCAGTCCCAGATCGTCCAGCACCCTTGGCCGCAATTCATGCGAAAGACGTCTTACCTCCTTGATCGCCTGGGTCAGAGCCTCGGCTCCACGATCAATCGCGGCAGACGCATCGTCTGCGTTACCTTTCGCTTTTCGGCTGGCGAGGTCGATTGCGTATCGAACGCCGACAAGGCTCTGTGAAATGCCGTCATGCAGCTCTCGTGCAAGCCTTGTCCGCTCCTCTTCCTGGGCATCGATGACCCGCTGCGTCAGGGCGGTGAGCTTGTGATCGGCGAGGCGGCGCTCATGAAGGGTGATCCACAGGCAGGTCGCAAAGACCAGGAGAACGGCCGGTACGGCAATCAGAGCGACAATCGTGAATGTCTCCCGGATGTTCCTCCGCGTATCGGCATTCGCGGCAGCGGTCTGCGCGTAAACATCATCAAGATATACGCCGGTGCCGACCATCCATTTCCACTTCTCGAGGCCGACAGCGAAAGAGAGTTTATCGGCGACCTCGCCGCTTGATGGTTTTTCCCATTTGTACTGGTGCAATCCACCGCCTTCCTTTGCCTTGGCAATGAGATTGGCGATCACCTTGTCTCCGTCAGGATCGGTGAGATCGAGCCAATTGTGCCCTGGACGGAAGGTCTGGCGCGGATGGACAACATTGTTGCCGTCATAATCGTAGACGAAGAAATAACCGTCGGTCCCGTAGTCCAACGCGGTCAGGATCGATCTGACCCTCTCCTTGGCAGCCTCGTCCTGTTGTCCGGCATCGGCATAAATGTCCTGAATTGCAGAAATTGCCAGGTTCGTAAGGTTAAGAAGCTCGGTCTCCTTCGCCTTCAGCATGTTGCGCTCGAACGTATCGATGCTGCTCTGGGCGAGCCTTGTGGATTGCCAGGTGATAAACGCCGTGACGGTCAGGATCGCGACGATGAGTGGCACGATTGCCAGGGCCACGATTTGATGACGCAGATGCAAGGCGTGTCCCCCCGACGAGCCATAGATGGGCGAATACAGGCCGCCGGGCGATTAGAAATTCAAGCCGTCGGCGCTTGCTCGCAGCATTATCAGGATCATCGGCTTGCACCAACGCAAAACAGCGACATCTGCCTCGCATCCTCTCCATCACGAGCAGACCATCAGCTTGCGAGGCTCCAGTAACTGCCGGGGCGCGCAGGCGAAATCCTCAATGCCGCCATCGATCCAGCAATCAGCCTTGCCATGCCCCTTAGATCACAGTGACTGCAACTGGCGATTACGGCCGCTTCATCTTCAGCCTTAAGGCCCTATTGACTGACAACGCCGTGTTCGTAGGTTCGATCCGCTCGTGTACACGTGGTGAGATACTTGTGGCGAGCAAAGCGGCCGGGGACGTGTGGATGCTCCGGCCGCCGCCAAACGTCAGACCTGAGGCGAGACTGGCACTTGAGATCTAGCCCCAGGTTGATCGAACCTGACCGCATCCTGACAGCATCACTTTTTGTTGACAACCGCTGGGCACATTCATCATGTTCACCGAAACAGGTAAAAGGGGACATCGATGAACATCAGCAAACGTTTCATGTCGATCGGCGCCATCGCGGGGGTGCTCGCTCTCGGTGCCAGCTTGGCGGGCGCACAGGCGCCGGCCTTTTTTAGAATTGGTACGGGCGGGACTGCTGGAACCTACTATCCGATCGGGGGATTGATCGCCAACGCAATTTCAGGCGCCGGCGACAAGGGTGTTGCCGGCCTCGTTTCCACAGCTGTTGCGTCGAATGGGTCCGTGGCCAACATCAACGCGATCCAGGGCGGATCAATGGAATCCGGATTCACCCAATCGGACGTCGCTTATTGGGCGCATAGTGGCACGGGCCTCTATGAAGGAAAGGGCAAAGTCGAGGACCTTCGCCTGATCGCCACGCTGTATCCGGAAACGATCCATCTTGTTGCGCGCAAGGGTGCGGGCATCAAATCGGTTGCAGACCTTAAGGGGAAGCGCGTTTCCATTGACGAACCAGGCTCGGGGACGATCGTCGACGCCCGTATCGTGCTCGGTGCCTACGGATTGAAGGAGAGCGATATCAAGGCCGAGCACCTCAAGCCTGGCCCGGCCGGCGACCGCCTGCGTGACGGAGGACTGGACGCGTATTTCTTTGTTGGTGGTTATCCGACCGGGGCTATCTCCGAACTGGCCACGTCCAGTGGCATCTCGCTCGTTCCGATCAGTGGTCCGGAAATTGACAAGCTGATCAAGGACTACACCTTCTTTTCGAAGGATACTGTCCCCGCCAATACCTACAAGGATGTTGCTGAAACACCGACGATCTCGGTTGCGGCACAGTGGGTTACCAGTGCGAAGCAGTCGGACGAGCTGGTCTACAAGATCACCAAGGTCATGTGGAACGGAGCGACGCGCGCTGCACTCGATGCTGGACATGCGAAGGGCAAGATGATCACTCTTCAAAATGCAACGACCAGCCTGGGCATTCCCCTCCATCCGGGCGCAGAGAAATTCTACAAGGAAGCCGGCGTCCTGAAGTAAACAGGCGCCGAACATGTGATTGGTGATGCGGCGGCAGGCTGAGGCAGGCCGCCGCATCGACCGTTATAGCAGTATTATCGCTAAGGATTTCCGACATGGGCGACGGCATAGCCGGCAAGACCTCTCCGATGGAGCTTGACGAAGCACGGGCGCGCGAGCTCGAAGAGCAGTTCGATGCCGAAATCCGGTTTCGGCCGCTGGCGCCGCTTGTTGCGCGGCTGGTCGGAGCCTTGCTGATCGCGTTGTCCCTCTTTCATTATTACACCGCCGGCTTCGGCCTTCTGTCTGAGGTGCTGCATCGCGGCATCCACCTGTCTTTCGTCCTTGGCCTGATATTCCTGGTATTTCCCTTCTCAAGGCGCGGTTACGGCGAGCCGGCACCTTCGACTGTGTTGCGGCCGCTCGGCATTTCGCTTTTCGATTGGGCGCTGGCAATCGGTGCGGTCATCGCCGTCATGCACGTTCCATTCATTCCGCTCGATGACCTCGCCTTCCGTGTCGGAAATCCGACGCCGACGGATGTCGTGCTGGGTGGCGTGCTGGTTCTGGTCCTTCTCGAAGCAACGCGCCGCTCGGTGGGCTGGCCCTTGCCGATCATCGCCGTCCTGTTCATGGTCTACTCTCTGTACGGGCCGTCCATGCCGGGAATTCTGGTCCATCCCGGCGCGACCTTCTCGCAGTTGATCAATCACCTCTATCTGACCAGCCAGGGCATCTACGGCATCGCGCTTGGCGTCGTTGCCACCTACGTCTTCCATTTCGTGCTGTTCGGGGTGTTCGCGACACGTATCGGGCTCGGCCAGCTCTTTCTCGATTGCGCGGCATGGGTTGCTGGTCGTTACGCCGGTGGTCCGGCCAAGATATCGATTTTTGGATCGGCACTGTTTGGCATGATATCCGGCTCGTCCGTCGCCAATACGGTGACTGTCGGCTCGCTGACGATCCCGGCAATGATCCGGCTCGGCTACAAGCGCACATTTGCAGCGGCTGTCGAATCCGCATCGTCCACCGGTGGCCAGATTACCCCGCCGATCATGGGCGCCGCGGCATTCCTGATGATCGAGTTCCTTGATCTCCCCTACACGACGATCATCCTGGCGGCGATCGTTCCGGCCTTCATGCATTTCTTCGGTGTCCTGGTTCAGGTTCACTTCGAGGCGAAGCGGGAGGGTCTTCGAGGCATGACCGATGACGAAATGCCGGATCTGAAGGAAGCCTTAAAGCGCGACTGGCCGACCGTCATCCCGCTTGTCGTGCTGATTGGCATCCTGCTTTCCGGCTACACGCCTTACCTCGCTGCATTCTGGGGCATCACGCTTTGCATCGCCGTAGGCCTCATCAATCCGCGCCGGCGCATGTCGGTGACGGAAGTCTTCGAGGGTCTGCGGGACGGTGCAAAATACGCGCTGGCCGTCGGCGCGGCGGCGGCAACGGTTGGCATTATCGTGGGGGTCGTAACGCTGACCGGCGTCGGCTTCAAGATTTCCTATATTGTCACGACGACGGCGGCGGAAATGGCCAGCTGGGTCGGTACGATGGTTCCAGCCGCCTGGTTCGGACCGCAGACACTGACATTGTTATTCACCCTCATCATGACCGGTGTCGTCTGCATTCTGATGGGCTGCGGCATTCCGACGACTGCCAATTATATCATCATGGCAACGATTGCCGCCCCGACACTTGGCTTGCTCGGCGTTGAGCCGATCGTCGCGCATTTCTTCGTCTTCTATTATGGCGTCCTTGCCGACATCACGCCTCCCGTCGCGCTCGCGGCCTATGCCGCGGCCGGCATGGCGGGCGCCGATCCCTTCAAGACAGGCAACACCGCATTTCGCCTCGGTTTGGGAAAAGTTCTCGTACCGTTCGTGTTCGTGTTCTCGCCTTCCCTTCTGCTTGTGACCGCCAACTTCTCCTGGAGCAACTTCACGATCGCCTTCGTCGGGTGCGTCTTGGGGATTACATGCCTCGGTTCCGCCCTTTCCGGCTTCTTGCTTGTCAGAACCGTCTGGTGGGAACGAACACTCCTGATTTTAGCCGCGATCCTGTTGGTCGTTCCTGAACTTGTGTCGTCGCTGGTGGGGCTGCTTTTGGTCATTCCTGTCTTGGGTCGGCAGCTCACTGCGGTCCGCCGGGTGCACGCTTAAGAGGCGGCCAGCACCCCAACCGAGACCGCTGAGGAGTGGTCAACACGTAGCGGCGTCTGACATCAGGGCAGCGAAAGAATACCCATGCCAATTCCTTCCATTGCGTTGCACCTGCTTCAAACCTAGGTAGGAGCGATGAAGACAATCATCAGCCACAATGTCGCGAGGCCACAATGGGTTGGCTGATCGGCGGCGCGATAGTTTTGATAATCTTTTTGTTTTCGCGCAGAGCTAGCGCCGTTGTGGTCGCTTTGCTTGCCGTTGCCTGGGTCGGGTTTTGGCTCGCCACCGATCGGAAAAGCGAGCAGGAGCCCTCGAACCAGTCTGTCTCCATCTCAGCGAACTCCGATCCCCAGTTGTGCCCAAATCCAGATATGCCGGTCTCGGTCCGGATTACCAACCATGCGGACAGAGCCCTTGAGACTGTCTCGTTCAGCCTGGTTGCCAAGCAACGCAATTCGATCGTTTACAGGGCGTCCCATACGAGTGGTGAAGCCATCGCGCCGGGAGATACCTTCTCGACGTGTTACGGACTAAACCCGCTTTCCTTTGCGATCCGCACTGTCCGCTATGACCCGCGGGAATTGGATTGGACGGGCGAAACTTCCCTCACCCGGTTTGCAAGCCCGTAAGCCGCCAGCACCTAAGTTTTATCCCCCTTTTCCGGCGGCGGCCTGCTGGTGGACGCGCACCAGGGTGGTGTCGGGCGTCAAGACCAAAAAGCGATCACGAACTTGTGTTCGCGGCAAAGCGTAACGTCGGGCTCTCCCCATCGAATGGGTGGTTACGCAGCCGATCACCGGCCTGCGGACTTCAAAGAGGAGATCATCCATGAACCGTTCCACGCTCACCCTCGCCCTCGCCGGCTCGCTCGCATCGGCAATCGCATCCGTTTCCTTCGCCGCACCGCTGGCGCCGGAAAAGATGGTCGGCAACGAGAAATGCTATGGCATCGCACTGAAGGGTCAGAACGATTGCGCCGCCGGCCCCGGCACCACCTGCGCCGGCACCTCGACGGCCGACTATCAGGGCAATGCCTGGAAGGCCGTCCCCGCCGGCACCTGCACCTCGATGAATGTCAACGGCCACAAAGGCATGCTGCAGCCCATGAAGGGTTGATCCCCGGCGGAGGCCCGGTTTGGCCGGGCCTCCGCCTTATCCGTCGATACAGGGAGAACAGCAATGACCGTTTCCGCAAACCGCTCCACCGCCTTGCCGCCACGCGCCGGCCTCGGCCTCAAGCCGGAGCATTACGAAACCATTCTCGCCATCAAGCCGGATGTCGGCTTTTTCGAGGTCCATGCCGAAAACTACATGGGTGCTGGCGGGCCACCGCACCGCTATCTCGAGGCAGTCGCCGACCTCTATCCGCTGTCCCTCCATGGCGTCGGCCTGTCGATTGGTGCAGCGCGCGACCTCGACAGAGAACATCTGAAGCGGCTTCGTGACCTCATCGATCGTTACCGGCCGCAGAGCTTTTCGGATCATCTGGCCTGGTCGACCCACGAGACCGGCTTCCTCAACGACCTTCTGCCGCTGCCCTATACGGCCGAAACGCTGGCGCGGGTCGTCGACCATGTCGATGAGACGCAGCAATGGCTCGGCCGGCAAATGTTGCTCGAAAATCCGTCGACCTATCTATTGTTCTCCGAGAGCACGATCGAGGAAGTGGATTTCCTGACGGAGATCGCCGACCGCACCGGCTGCGGGCTGCTCCTCGACGTCAACAATGTCATGGTTTCGGCCGTAAACCACCGTCTCGATCCAGTCGCCTATATCGACCGTTTCCCGATCGAACTGGTTGGTGAAATCCACCTGGCCGGCTATGACGAAACCGTCGACAGCGTGGGTGACCGGCTGCTGATCGACGCCCATGGCAGCACCGTCAGAACCGATGTGGTGGAGCTTTACCGACACACTCTGTCCCGGAGCGGTCCCCTGCCGACATTGATCGAGTGGGACAACGACGTCCCGGATTTTGCCTCCCTTCGGGCAGAGGCGGTTCGCGCCGATGCCATGTTGAACGCTGCGGCCGTAAAACGCCGTGCCAACCGGGCGGCATGACCATGGGTTTCATCGAAAGCCAGGATGCCTTCGCCGTCGCCCTGCTGCATCCGGATCAGCCGCTTCCGCAAGGCATCACCACCGCCCGCGGTACAGCCGATCCATCGCGTTTCGCCGTCTACCGCAACAATGTCTATGTCGGGCTGACGACGGCACTCGGCCAGCGCTTCCCGGTGACGAAGCGGCTCGTCGGCTCCGAATTCTTTGCCGGTATGGCCCGCGCCTACGCCGCAGATCACAAGCCGGCCTCGCCACTGATCATGCACTATGGCGATGACTTCCCCGATTTCATCGCGGCATTTCCGCCCGCGGCTTCTCTCCCTTATCTTCCCGATGTCGCCCGCATCGAGGTTGCCTGGACCCGGGCCTATCATGCGGCGGACAGATTGCCGCTCGGCGTCACCGCACTTGCCAGCGTAGCGCCGGAGCGAATTTCCGACATGGCGCTTGTTCCACATCCCTCGGCCCGACTCGTCCGATCGGACTTTCCCGTGGGCTCGATCTGGAGCGCCCATCAGGGCGAGACCGTGGCAACGGTTGCCGACTGGCATCCCGAAGCGGCGCTGGTCGTGCGGCCGGCAATGCACGTCGAGGTCCATGTCCTACCTCCGCGGGACGCGGCGTTCGCGGCCTGCCTCCTTGAGGGGGCGACCCTCGGCGAGGCGGCGCAGACGGCACTCGCCGCCGCGCCCGATTTCGATTTCGGATCGGCTTTGATCGGTCTGATCGGCCTTGGCGTATTCAGCGCCTTTGAACCTGTTGAAGGAGAACATCCATGACCATCGAACGTGCTTCCTCCCGCGGTCTCGGCATAGCACTTGTCTCGCTTCATCATCGCGCCGAACACCTGCTCGCATCAATTCCACAGTCGCTGCCGCTGCTGGCGCTGCGCATCGGCCTGGCCATCCCGTTCTTCAAATCGGGGCTGACGAAGTGGGACGGATTCCTGACCCTCTCGACCGGCGCCAGATTTCTGTTCGAACAGGAATTCAAGCTGCATATATTCGGCAGCCAATTCTCCTACCCTATGCCGTTGACCATGGCGGCGGCGGCCGGGATTGCCGAACTTGCCCTGCCCGTCCTGCTGGTTCTCGGCCTTTTCACCCGCTATGCGGCTCTTGGCCTGCTCGCGATGACGGCAGTGATCCATCTCACTATTCCGGACGGCTGGGCCAACTTCCATCTTCCATGGGCCGCCATGGCACTGACGCTTGTGGTGTACGGCGGCGGCAGGATCGCACTTGATCCCTTGGTCAAACTTCGCAGCGAATGACGACGCTCGGCCCATCTCGAACCGGTAGAATACTCTCAATCCGCCTAACCTGGAGACGTCCCAAGGGCAGCGTCAATCGGTTAAGCTGTTCGACAGCTACGCTCCCTCAACCATGCATTCCGCCCAAAAAAATTCTTGACATTTGTAGGTCAAATGTCCTAAAAGGCTCTAGGTCAATCGTCCTAAATAAATGAATGCGCTTTCGGCAAGCGCATTCAGAGGAGCCGGAATTTGGTCGCCACGACTACGCGACAGCAGATTGTTGAAGCAGCCGACAAGCGCTTCTACGAGCGAGGTTTCGAGGCGACATCCTTCGCTGACATCGCGGCGGTCGTAGGGCTTTCGCGTGGGAACTTCTACTATCACTTCAAGACCAAGGACGAGATTCTCGAAGCCGTGATCGCCCATCGCCTTTCAAAGACAAGGGCGATGCTCGATGCGTGGGAGGTCGAGGGGAAAACGCCGACCGACCGCATCCGCAGCTTCATCAACATCCTCATCATGAACCAGGCGAAGATCATGGCCCATGGCTGCCCCGTCGGAACGCTATGCAATGAACTCGCCAAGCTCGATCATGTTGCCAAGAACAGAGCGGCCGAGCTGTTCACTTTGTTCCGCAATTGGCTGTCGCGCCAGTTCAGAGACATCGGCCATGACACCGGCGCCGATGAGTTCGCCATGCACATTCTCATGCGCAGCCAGGGTGTGGCCGCGCTCGCGACCGCGTTTCGCGATGAGGCGTTCGTGCGCCGTGAGGTTGAAGACATGTGCCAATGGCTGACAGCGCAGCAACCCACGTCATCACCCAAGTAGAAACCGTTTCCGTCCAGAATCCCGAGGGGTCGCCTATGTTCGTCGTCACGCTCAAATTCTCTGCCAACAAGGCTAAAGCGCCTGCTTCGATGGAAGGGCACAATGCCTGGCTCAAGCGAGGTTTCGACGAGGGCATTTTCCTCCTGAGCGGAAGCATTCAGCCAAGCGCAGGCGGCGCGGTTCTCGCCCACAATACCTCCCGCGCCGATCTGGAAACACGCGTTCAGCAAGACCCCTTTGTTGTGGAAGATGTCGTCACCGCCGACATCCTTGAAATCGCACCCGGCCGCACAGATGACCGCCTGGCTTTTCTCAAGGTTTGAGGTATGAGCGCGACGATCCCGGGGCCGGACGGGCAGCCTTTCGGCGTCCGACTGCGACCAAGCGGGCTTAGACCTCACCCGTATATTCGCCTCTCGCCGGGTAGTCGTTCTTGATCACGAAGTCCAACGCCTGCACCATCTCGGCGAAAAGTGGCCGCGCAAACGGCATGGATTGCACCGAGAGCCAATAGACGGTCTGGTCCGGTCTGATCAAGAATACGCCCGGCTCTGAAAAAAGCTCCGGCTCCTCGATGCCGATCGACGTTTTTCCGCGCGAGGCGGAGATATAGAGACCCCATTGCCGGGCCGTGCTCAAGGGCAGGCCATAACCGATACGCAGATGTTCTGCACCGATCTTGTCTGCCATTTGCCGGGCGCGTTCCTCCCCATCGGAGCTCATGGCAATTGTGTGTACGCCGCGCTCTTAGAAGGCCGGCGTCAGCCGTTCCAATTCCTTGAGATAATTTCCGCAGACGGGGCAGTGAAGGCCTCGATAGAAGCAGACGAGCGTCATGAGCGATGGGTTTTCGCGCGTGAGATCGAATTCTCCGTGCTGAAGAGTCTTGACGGTCAAATTGGGGGCCAGTGTTCTCGGGACCAACATCGATCAACTCCTTTAGGTGAAACTTCTGACGCCATGTTGACGTCACAGCGTGTGCATCCCATGATCACGATCATTATTGTCCAGAAATCATGATCCAAAGTCTGAAAATTCTTCCGAAAGTCGATCGCCTAACGGCCTTCTTTGATGCGTTCGAGCTGGAAGCCTCGCTGGAACCGCCACCGATCAGCGATGGCCGTGCCCGGCTGTTTGTAATTGGAGAACCGGGTGGCCCTGCCGAACGGATCGCCCTCCACCCACGGGGCGACACGTCTCCCGAGCCATCGGCTTTGATAACCGCGGCGGTCGATTTCGAGGGGACGCATAACCCACTGATGAACGCTTTGCCGGACCGGGTCGTCGTCGACGTCAATGACATTCCTACCCTTCGCGACACCACGGCCGCCTTCATGGCGGAAGCGGTGGAATCGCGCTGCGGACGAAGCGCCGCCCTTAACCGGCTTTGCGAAGTCATCGTCCTGCTTATCCTGAGGTCAGCGATCGACCGCGGGGCGACTGGACCGGGTTTGCTGGCGGGTCTGTCCCATCCAGCGTTACACCGGGCGTTAGTGGCAATGCATGATGCGCCAGCGCGAGCCTGGAACAGCGATGACCTTGCTTCGGCTGCGGGGATGTCGCGAAGCCATTTCATGGCCCTGTTTCGCGACGTGGTCGGCACGACGCCGCAGGCTTACCTGACCGGATGGCGTCTGATTCTTGCTCGACGGAAGCTCGATAAAGGAGCGAAAGTGAAGGCAGTGGCGCGTCAGGTCGGATTTGGCAGTGCGGCCGCATTCTCTCGCGCTTTCTTTCGAAAATTTGGCGACTGGCCATCAGTCCGATCCTAGGTGCGGGATCAAGCGCCCGCCTGTTCCTATGGTCTTCGCGCATCGACTGGTGTCGGACGGCAAAGGCGCCAGGCGGGGACGGAAACTCTCCTAGCCGCGAAGGGTAAACGCAGCGCGAAATGCCTCGAGGGCAATTTCCGGATCGCCCTTTGCAAAAGCCTCCATGCCGATAGGCCCACGATAACCCATCTCGTGGAGCGCGCGCGCTATCATCGGGTAATTGACCTCGCCGGTACCTGGCTCGCACCGACCGGGCACATCGGCCACCTGCACCTCGCCGATCCATGGGAGGCAGGCACGGCAGGTTTCGATCAGGTTCCCCTCGCCGATCTGCACGTGATAGAGGTCGAGGTTGAGGCGTAAACGCGGATGGTTGACCGACGCGACCAGAGCCAAGGTATCCTCGGCACGTCCGAACGGCGTGCCGGGATGATCAACCGGCAGATTGAGGTTTTCCAGCGTGAAGACAACATCTTCCTCCTCCGCCATGTCTGCGATGCGGCAAAGCGTGTCCCTTGCCTTCAGCCACATCCGTCCTGTCACCACATCGCTGGGGCGGGCCGGCAGCCCGCCCTCGCCAAGCCCGGTTCCATGCAGGTTGAGACGCGCGACGCCGAGCCGCTTGCCGACCATGGCCGTCTGGCGCGCGGAACGCAAAAGCTCGTCGGCGCCCTCGTCGTCGGCAAGCCGGCCGGTAAGGTAGCCGTTCATGATCGAGAACGTGGCCCCCGATCTCTCCAGCCCGGCGAGATCGTGGTCCGGCCAGTTCCATAGGCCGACTTGAAAGCCCAGGTCGGCCAACCGCGCGCAGCGCCACTCGATCGGCTTGTCGCGCCAGAGCATTTCCGCGCAGGCGGCGAGCGTGAAGGGTTGATCCATGTTTACTCTCTCGATTGTTATGGGGCGCAAGAAGGTGCGTCTTCAATCAGGCCTGGCGCTGCCGCAGGCTATGTCGGCAAGCGTGCCGGATGCCGATGACATCGGGCACGCCCTCACGGTTTCTGCCCTTCAATGCGGATGACAGCACCATTCGAGGCAGCCATGGCGTGAATGACCTTCTCGATGTCGAGCCCTTGGACGAAATCGGGACCTGCGTTCGGACCGCCAGCGATCGCCACCAGCAGGTCGCGCGCCTCGACCACCTTCTGCTCGTTGAAGCCGAAATTGTGCCCCGGCGCCGGGCAGAAGGCGGTAAAGTCCGGTTGCCCGGGTCCGGTCAGATGACGCACGAAGCCGGCCTCGCCGGCGCGATGCACCCACAATTCGTTCATGTTCTCCTGATCGAACACGATCGTGCCGTCGCTGCCATGCACCTCCCATTGCAGCCGGCACTTGCGGCCCCGCGCCACCCTGGAGGTGGCGAACGAACCCTGCGCGCCCGAGGCGAAGCGCAGGAGCGCCAGAGCACTGTCCTCGTTCTCGACCCGTTTCGGCCCATCCGGAGAGGGACGCGTGGGGATAGTGACCTGGGTCTGGGCGACCACATCGGTGACCGACCCCATCAACGCCAGCATATGGCTCACGAGGTGGCAGCCAAGGTCGCCGAGTGCGCCCAGTCCGCCACCCTCGTGAGTCATCCGCCACGACCACGGGAGGAGCGGGTCGGCCGAATAGTCTTCGTCATAGACGCCGCGGAAGGCGACCGGCCGCCCGATCGCGCCGTCGCGGATCAGGCCGCGCGCCGCCTGGAAGGCCGGGCTCCTAAGATAGTTGTAGCCGAGGATGGTCACCTGGCCCGGATGTGCGGCCGCCGTCGCCGCCATCGCCTCGGCGTCTACGAGCGTCAGCGCCATTGGCTTTTCCAGCCACACGTGCTTGCCGGCCCTGAGCGCTGCCTCGGCCATCGGGCGGTGCATGCCGTTCGGGGCCGTGATCGAGACGATGTCAACCTTGGGATCGGCTATCGCTTCCTCCCAGCGCGCGGTGGCGCGGGCGAAGCCGAACTGGCGGGCGAAGGCCTCGGCACTCTCCGGCGTGGCATCCGACAGGATTTCGAGCCGGTGATGCGCGCCGCCGAATACCGCGGCGACGTTGCGCCAGGCCATGGCGTGGCACTTGCCCATGAAGCCCGTGCCGATGAGGGCAACCCCGAGCGGACGTTGAGGCAATGAAGACGATTTATCCATTCGGGGTTACCTCAGATCGTTCCGCCGAGCGAGCCTTCAAGCTCGGCCATTTCCTGACCACCGGCCATTAGGTCCTGCAACTGGGCGGCAGTGATTTCGCCGCGCGTAGCGGTGCCGAGCGTCTGCCCGCGGTTGAGCACGGTGAAGCGGTCGCCCACGGCAAGCGCATGGCGGACGTTGTGGGAGATGAACACGACGCCTATTCCCTGAGCACGCACGCGCTTGATGGTCGCAAGCACATTGGCGGTCTGTCGCACCCCAAGCGCCGAGGTTGGTTCGTCGAGGATCAGCACCTTGGCTCCGAAATAGACGGCGCGCGCAATCGCCACCGTCTGCCGCTCGCCACCCGAAAGCGTGCCGACCGCCTGGTCGGGGCCGCGCAGGTTGATGCCCATCTTGCGCATTTCTGCCATGGTGATCTCGTTGGCGGTGTCGATATCGAAGCGCTTGAACAGGCCCCGTCCCTTGGTCGGCTCGCGTCCCATGAAGAAGTTGCGGGTCACGGACATCAGCGGGATCATTGCCAGATCCTGGAATACCGTGGCGATGCCGGCCTCCATGGCGTCGCGCGGGCTGTCGAAGGAAAGCGGCCTTCCCTCGAAAGTGATGGAGCCCTCGGTCGGCTTGTGCACGCCCGACATGGTCTTGATGAAGGTCGACTTGCCGGCACCGTTGTCGCCGAGCAGGCAATGGCATTCCCCGGCGAGCAGGTCGAAGGTCACGCCATTGAGCGCGATGACGTTGCCATAGTGCTTTTTGATGTTTTCCATATGGATGATAGGGGCGGACATCTCAGCGTTCTCCGGTCACACGTCGGCGGATGACGTTGTTGAAGATCACCGCGAGCAGCAGCATCGCGCCGAGGAAGACCTGGAACCAGTCCTGATCGAAGCGGGTATAGGTCAGCCCGATGGTGACCATGCCGAAGATGATCGCACCGAAAAACGCACCGATCGCGGAACCGTAGCCGCCGGTCAGGAGGCAGCCGCCGATGACCGCGGCGATGATCGCCTCGAACTCCTTCATGAAGCCGCGGCGGGCGTCCGTGGAACCGGCATCGATCACAGTGATGATGGCAACAAGCGCGGCGGCCATGGCCGTCAGCATGAACAGCGAGATCTTGACCCGACGTACGGGCACACCGGAATTCTGCGCCGCGAGGGCGTCACCGCCAGTGGCGAAGATCCAGTTACCGGCCGGCGTGCGCAGCAGGACATAGGTCGCGACCAGCGCAAAGGCGATGAACCAGATAATCTCGACCGGGATGCCCGGCACCTTTGGCACACCGGATTTGAAGCTGTCGACAAGACCCGCCTTTGCCAGCCATGTCAGAATAAATCCGAAGGCGTCGCCGGAAAAGATCGGCGCCAGGAAATCCCCCTCGACCGCTTCGCGGATGCCGCGCAGCTGAGTGGAACCGCCGGTGAACATTTTCAGGCCGACCAGTGATGCGCCCCGCAGCACGAAAAGACCTGCGAGCGTGACGATGAATGAAGGCAGCCCGGTGCGCAGCACGATCAGCCCGTTGGTCACGCCAAGTGCCGCGGCGAGCCCCATCGTCAATGGTATTGCGATGATAAGCGGCATGCCGACATTGACGACGAAGACGCCAAAGACCATGCCCGCAAAGGCCACCATCGAGCCGATCGACAAATCGAATTCGCCGCCGATCATCAGCATGGCCGCGGCGATGCCGAGAATGCCAAGCTGTGCGGCCGGCGTCATGAAGTTCATGATCCCGGATAGCGTGAACATGGTGCGGTCTGCGGTCAGGAAAAAGAACACGGTGACGAGAACGACCCCTCCGATCGCCCCCAGTTCCGGCCGCTTCATGAGTTTCGTTGCGAAGGACTCGGTTTTGATCCGTTCGTCCGCTCGCGCCAGCGTTTCTGTCGACATTGACCTGTCTCCTGATCGGTGGCCGAGCCGCGACGTGGAACGCTGCGGCCCGGCAATCAACTGCGGTTAACGGATGCCTTTGGCCGAAAGATCGATGACCTTGGCGGCAGCCTCCTTGGTCACGAGGTTCGGTCCGGACGGAACGTCGCCACCTGGAACAAGGCCATACTGCGCATTGAGCGCGAGGAAGGCGACTGGCAGATAACCCTGCAGGAACTGCTGCTGGTCGATCGCGAATGCCGCCTTGCCGTCCGCGATGAACTTGAGAAAGCCGGCCGAAAGGTCGAAGGTGGAGATCAACACGCCGTTGCGTCCGACCGCCTGCGCCGCCTTGACGCTGGGCTCGCCAACGAGCGAGGCGTTGAGTGCCAGGATTACATTCAAGTCCGGATCGGATTCCAGCGCCGCGCGCACCTTGGCTTCGACTTCCGCCGGATCGTTGGTGGTCGGGAGCACTTTGACCGCCTTGCCAAAACCCTCCTTGAAGCCGGCGCAACGCAGGTCGAGCGAAACGTTACCGACTTCCTGGTTGACGCAAATGGCCTTTTTGCCGCCCAACTCCGCAAGCTTCTGACCGGCGACCTTCCCAGCGTCGAATTCCGATTGACCGACATGCAGCAACGCACCGAGCTTATGCGCGACGTCCGAACCGGAATTCATGGAAATGACCGGAATGCCGGCGGCAACTGCGCGCTTGATCGCCGGACCCAGCGCGTCGCCGTCAGGGATCGAGACGACGAGACCGTCGGGGTCCTGGTTGACGGCGGCGTCGATCATCTGGCCCATCTGGACCATGTCGAAGGTTTCCGGCGAGCGGAACTGGACTTTAACGCCTGTGTCCTTAGCCGCCTTTTCAACGCCGTTTTTTACCACCGACCAGAACGGATCGTTCGCCTGGCCGTGAGCCACGACGATGATGTCGGTCGCAAGGGCCGGACCGGCCATCGCGACTACCGCGGCGATGGCGACGGATGCTAATAATTTCTTCATGCTAACCTCCCGTTTAAGTTCCCCTTGGACGTCACTCCCGTACGTCCATTCCTCCGGCCAGGCAGGCCGGAACCGAAAGCCGGCGGCGACACCTCCCGTGCGCCGTGGCAATGCGTGCACGATGGCCGCGGCCACCGCACTGATGTTTTAAGGCGCCAGATCGACCGATTGGCCCGACCGTGCCGATTCGGTCGCAGCCTCGGCCATCGCCAGCGCCGCAACGCCGTCCGCCAGCGTGACCGGGATGGAGGCACCGTCGAGAATGGCGTGCAGGAAGGCATCCCATTCCGCAGCATAGGCGCGCATGTAGCGCTCAAGGAAAAAGAACTCCGGCTTGGCGCTTGTCACGCCGGCCTTCGTCGCCTTGGACACCGTGTTTTCGAGCACGTTTGCCGCCGACAGCAGGCCCTCAGCGCCCAGCAACTCGACACGCTGGTCATAACCGTAGACGGCGCGGCGGCTGTTCTTGATGACCGCGATGCGCCCGTCGGCATAAGTCAGCGTCACGACGGCGGTATCGACGTCGCCGGCCGCGCCGATTTCGGCATCGACAATCGACGTGCCAGTCGCGTGAAGGGTCTTCGGCGCATCTCCCATCAGGAAATTCGCCATGTCGAAGTCGTGGATCATCATGTCGCGAAATAGTCCGCCCGACACCTTGATATAGCTGACCGGCGGCGGAGCCGGGTCGAACGAGGTAATCGAAAGCAATTCCGGCTTGCCGATTTCGCCGGCGTCCAATGCCGCCTTGATCCTTGCGAAATTCGGATCGAAGCGACGATTGAAGCCGATCATGACCGGAACGCCGGTGGCCGAAGCCACCGCCAAGCATGCCTTGGCCCGCTGCAGCGAAAGATCCACCGGCTTTTCGCAAAGCACGGCTTTGCCGGCCTTCGCAGCCTCCTCGATCAAGTCGGAATGGGTATCGGTCGAGGTCGCGATCAGCACGGCGTCGATCGAAGCGTCCTTGAGGATCGCCTCGGAACTCAGTGCCTTCGCACCGTAGGAGCTGGCTAGAGACTGCGCAGCCTCTTGGTTGACGTCCGACACGGCGACCAGTTTGCTCCTGCCATGACCGGCAATATTAATGGCGTGCACACGGCCAATGCGGCCGGCACCGAGCAGTCCAATTCTCAGCACTGATATCCTCCTGAAAGCGGCCTCCCGCCGCCTTGGAATGGACTATCTCTACATTTGCTCGCGCGAGCAAGAAAAATCTGCTCCCGCGAGCAAAAAAGATGGGATAAACGAAAAAGGCGCTATCAATGGAGGCTAAACCAATACAAAACAGAGACGGGAGATCGGAATGCCAAACGAAAAGAGACCCCCTTTTGCCGAAAACGTCACGGCGGACGATGTCGCAATCGCCGCAGGCGTGTCGCGCTGGACGGTCAATCGCGCCTTCCGCAAGGATGCATCCATCTCGCCGAAAAGCCTCCAGAAAGTGATGGTTGCGGCAGAACGCCTCGGCTATCTGCCTGATCTGCGTGCCGCAAGCCTTGCCTCGGACCGATCCAACCTGGTAGCGCTGCTGATCGACGACTTCGCCAATCCGCACAAACTGGTCATGATGGAGCGCCTCACCCGTATCCTGCGGCGCGAGGGCTGGGATATCCTGCTGGTAAATACGCTGAACAGAGACGATGCAGGCCATGCGCTCTTGAATGCAAGCCAGCGGCGCGTCGACGCGGTAATCCTGATCGGCATCCAGTTTGACGACGACGTACTGGAAACCGCGCTCCAGGCTCGCCGCTTCCGCAAGCTGATCGTCTTCGCCCGCAGTTCGGAGAATCCGAACACTATCTCGATCGCGGTCGATGATGTCGGAGCAATGACCGAACTGGCGCGTTACGTGCATCGACGCGGATATCGACGTCCTCTATTCCTTGCAGGGCCGCAAAGCTATTCGGCACATCTGCTCCGGAAAGAAACATTTCTCGAATACTGGGGGAAACATTTCTCGTTCCGACCCGAGTCGGTGACGGTTCCTGCCTACGATCCCGCGCTGGCCGGAACTATCGTGATGGAAACGTTAAGCCATCGAGGGCCATCAGACTTGCCGGATGTGATCGTTTGCGAGAATGACGCCCTCGCCATGGGGGCAAGTGACGTTATTCGGCACAAGCTGGGACTGGAAATTCCCAAGGATATTGCCATCACAGGCTTTGACGACGTGCCCCAGGCGGACAATCCAAACTACCGCCTCACCACCTATCGGCAGCCCCTTACGGAAATGGTTGAATACCTCGTCAAGGTTTTGGCGGATCCGGAAGAGCGGGATCTCAATCGTCTTTTCACGGGAAGATTGATACCGCGACACAGCGCTTAGGGACTAACTTGACAATAAGAGGCCGCGAAGGTGCCCCCGCGATGAAACCCAGGCCTTGAGCCGTCGCATAAAGGTGAAACACCATCCCCTCCTCCAGCGCCCAGTCGGATGTGGGCAGTAGAACCCGCGAAAAGTCGCTGGTGCGGGGCGTGCGGGTATAGAGGCCCAGCGTATAGGCGGTGACGTTTTCGTAGGTCGGTCGCAGGCCCGTGTCGAGGGCACCTCGGCGCATGATCGCGTCAACGTCCCGCGCTATGGCACCCGGCTTCATCGCCAAGATCTGCCGATCCTGCAGCTCAATCAGCTTTCCCGCCGTAGCGGTAAGTACCGCGGAGGGAGCACCCACGACGATCGGCCGCATCATCCGCGCGCCATAGTTCCCGACGCGCGGAATGAGTTCGACATGCAGGACGTCGCCCTCCGCGATCGTTTCGGTCTTGAACGCGCCGTGCAGAAACTCGTGGCTGCCGGAGGCCTTGACGACCGGGCCCACTTCCCCGGTATCGGCACCTTCACGCAGGAAGACCTGCGAGGCGATTGCCGCCGCATCGCGGGTGGTCATTCCCGGACGAGCCTGCCTTGCGATCTCCAGCATCGTCTTGTCGGCGATTGCACATGCCTGGCGGAGGATGGCAATCTCCTCCTCCGACTTGACCCAGCGCAGGCTGTCGCTGAGCCCCGGCATGGGAATGAAGCGCGCCTCCGGCAGCAGCGCCGAAAGCCGCATGAAGGTCGCAGCACTCATGCTGTAGGAATTGGTATCGAGGCCGATGCGCGCACCGGCAAACCGGCGCTCGCGGATGCTTGCCGCGACGGCCGCTTGCGCTTCGTCGGTATCGACGAAACCGACCACGTCGGAAATCCAGCTCTTTTCCCGGCAGGGCGCCTGGTCCAGCGCCCGCAGCGTAAACCAGGCATCGCCCTCGCGCGGCAAAAAGGCGGCGCGGTACATGGTTTCGGAGACGGTGTAGCCGGTCAGCCAGGCTAGCAGTTCGCCGCTATCGACGAGCAGCAGATCGACGCCGGCGGATGCCATGGCGTCCCGGGCGCGTGCAATACGGCGATCGAATTCCGCCCGGGAGAACATGATCAGGCAACCTCGCAGATATCGAGGATGGTCAGCATGTAGACGCGGATCATGTCGAGATAGTCGACGATGTCGACACGCTCGTCGGGCATGGTGTTGTAACGGCCGCCGGGGCCGCACACGATACCTTCCATGCCGAGTTCCTTGTAGAGATGGCCGGCATCGGTACCGTAGAAGCGCGTCGGTGTGATCGCGCCGGTCGGTTGTTTTTCGCCGCGCACGGCTTCATAGGCCGCGTTGATCGATTTGACGATGCGCGATGTCGGCGAGACCTCGAAGGGCGGCATCAGCGGGCGACCCTCGATCAATTCCGGAACCAGCTTTGCCTTGAGGCCGGGGAAGCGGCCTTCGAGGGCCACCAGCTCCTTTTCGAGATCGGCCAGCACGCCCTCCTGCGTCTGCCCCGGCGCATAACGGCACGAGCCCTTGAGGCGGACGAAATCCGCCACCTGCGGCGGACGCCATTCTTCGAGACTGCGCCCGAGGGCGCCATGGACGACGCCGACATGGCCGCGGTTGATCGACCGGTGCACGTCGCTCCTGGCGCCGCTGAAGGTCATGGCGTTGATGCGCGGGATGATGTCGCAAGCCGCGGCGATCGCATCGACGGATTCCTCGCGCTTGGAGAGATGGCGCGTGTCGCCGGTCAATTCGATGACATAGCTGAGAGCTGCCGCGTGCATGGTGACGGCGACGAGATCGCTCGGTTCGCTGTTGATGAAATAATCCGCCTTGACACCGTGTCTGATCGCCGCAAGCGTGCCGACGCCGCCCTGCAACTCGCCGACCACGAAGGTCAGGATAACGTCGCCCTTGAGCTTGACGCCGGCATCGAGCAGCGTCTTGACCGCGCAGAAATAGGCGGCATCACCGGCCTTCATGTTCGACACACCGATACCGTAGATGAACTTGTCATCGACGAGGCCGGCATAGGGATCGACCGTCCAGCCTTCGGTGACCGGATTGGTGTCGAGATGGCCGTTGAACAGCAGGCTCTTGCCGCCGCCGGTACCCCTGAGGCGTCCGATCGTGTTGAAGCGGCGGCCTTCGTCGAATGGCTGCAATTCGGCTTCGACCCCGATCTTTTCCAGTTCGCCGGCCATGTAGCGCGCAAGATCACGCTCGCCATCGGTTTCCGAATGGCTCTTGTGCTGGACCATCTTCGATAGGAAATCGAGGCAGGCCTTTTCGTTGATCCGATCCACCAGGGATTTCGGGTCCATTGTCATGCTCCTTGATGCATTGTCATAGGTATTGGCCCGCCGCGCGCGGCACCGCCTCGATCAGGCGGCGGGTATATTCGGCGCGATCCTGGCTATCGATGTCTGCTGCCGGTGCGATCTCGACGAGATTGCCGCGATACATCACGGCGATCCGGTGGGCGATCTGGCGGATAAGGTTGAGGTCGTGGGTAATGAACAGATAGGCGGTGCCGCTGGCCTTCTGCAGCTCCAGCAGCAGCTGGACGATGGACGCCTGCACCGACACGTCGAGTGCGGAAGTGATCTCGTCGCAGATCACCAATTTCGGCTTGGAGGCAAACGCACGGGCGATCGCCACGCGCTGTTTCTCGCCGCCCGACAGCTGATGCGGATACCGCTGGGCATGGGTGCGCGGCAGGCGCACCTGCTCCAGCATGTCGCCCACCTTCTGGTCGAGATGAGACGCGTCCCCGAACAGCTTCAGCGGCCGCGACAGGATCTCGCTGATCTTCTGGCGGGGATTGAGCGAGGCGTCGGGGTGCTGGAAGATGATCTGCACATCCTTGCGATAGGCATTGTCCATGTCGCCAAGGTTCCTGATCTCGCGACCGTCGAACCAGATCTTGCCCTCGAAGCGGTTGAGACCGGTCATCGCCTTCGCCAGGGTCGATTTACCGGAGCCGGATTCACCGACGATGCCGAGAACCTCCCCCGGATTGATGCTGAGGCTGATGGCATTGTTGCCGGCAACGCGTTCGGTGGCGCGGCCGGTGAGTGCTGCCAGAAACGGCTTGCGGCCATAATGGACGCTGACGTTTTCGACCCGCACCAGCGGCTTGTCCGTGTCAACGACAATGTCACCGACCAGCCTGCGGGCCGGATCGGGAACCGCCGCGATCAGCTCGCGGGTATAATCCTGCTGCGGATTGGCAAAGATATCGCGCACCGCGCCCTGCTCGACGATGTCGCCGCGACGGATGACGGCGACGCGGCTGGCCGTGCGCGACACCAGCGCCAGATCGTGGGAAATGTAGAGCGAGGCGACGCCGGTCTCGGCCTGCAATTCCACGAACAGGTCGAGGATCTGGCATGAGGTGATGACGTCGAGCGCCGTCGTCGGTTCATCGAAGATGATGCATTCGGGATTGCACGCAAACGCGGATGCGATGACGACGCGCTGCTTCTCGCCGCCCGATGCCTCGTGCGGCATGCGGTTCATCATCGCTGCCGGCGTCTTCAGGCCAACGCGATCAAGCATCGCCTCGCCTTCTTTCCAGGCCTGCTTCCGTGTCAGCCCGCGGTGACGGACCAGCACTTCGGCGAGCTGGGTGCCGAGCGACAGAGTCGGGTTGAGCGACGTGCTCGGATCCTGGAACACCATGCTGATGCGCCGGCCGCGAAAGGCCTCGATCTGGGCATCGGTCTTTTCGAGCAGGTTCTCGCCGCTCAGCAGGATACGGCCACCTGGTTCGCGCGCGTTCTTGGGCAGATAGCGCATGATCGACCAGGCAAGCGAGGTCTTGCCGGAACCGGATTCACCGACCAGGCCGAGGATTTCGCCGCGGTGGACGGAAAGGTCGATGTTCTTGAGCGCATGGAAGACGCCGGAGGCCGTGTCGTAATCCAACGAGTAATTCTCGATCGCGAGAACCGGAGTTTCTGGTTTTGTCGTCATGGTGGTGGCCTCAGGTTCGCGGATTGAGGGCATCGCGAAGACCGTCGCCCAGAAGGTTGAAGCCGACGGCGACGACGGCGATCGCCACGCTCGGCCAGATCAGGATGCCGGCACTCAGGTGCATGTAGCGGCGCGCCTCCGAGACCATCAGGCCCCATTCGGCCGCCGGCGGCTGTGCGCCGAGACCGAGAAAACTGAGCGTCGCAAACAGCATGACCGCAAAGGAAATGCGGATTGTCATCTCGACGATGATCGGCGCAATGACGTTCGGCAGCATTTCCCGCAGGATGATGTAGGCAGAGCTTTCGCCACGAGCGACCGCCGCATTGACATAATCCTGCTTGCGCACCGACAGCGCGACGCTGCGGGTGATACGGGCCATGCCCGGCGCGAACGCGATGGCAACGGCGATCAGTGCGTTGACCGTGCTGGACCCCAGGAGGTTGACCACCAGAAGCGCAAACAGCAGGCTCGGGATCGACATGACGGCGTCGATGGTGCGCATGATCAGTTCGTCCGCCCGGCCGCCGAGGAAGGCGGAGGTGGTGCCGACGAAGGCGCCGAGCAGCGTGCCGGCGATGGTTGCGAGCACGGCCATGACGACGGTGGCGCGGGCGCCGATCAGCAGGCGGCTGAAGATGTCGCGGCCGTATTGATCAGTTCCCAGCCAATAGGCAGCGCTCGGGCCCTTGTATCGCGTAAGCGGTGCAAGAGTTTCCGGGTCGTGCGGCGCGAGCATTGGTCCGAACAGCACGATCACCAGCACCAGCAGGACAAGCAACACGCCGATCGCGCCCTGCGGCGTGCGCAGGAGGCGTTTGATGAAATCAGCCATACTGGATCCTCTTGTCGAGCCAGGCATAGAGGATGTCGGCGATGAAATTGACGATCGAATAGGTGGCAGCCATGATCAGCACGCCGGCCTGGATGGCCGGCAGGTCACGCGCCTGGATCGCCACGATCAACTGGCGGCCGATGCCGGGAATGGCAAAGATCTCTTCGACGACGATGACGCCACCGAGCAGGTAACCCACATCGAGCGCAACGATGGTGATGGTCGGCAACAGCGCATTGCGCAGCGCGTGGCGACGCAGGACTTGTCCGCGTGAAATCCCCTTCAGCCGGGCGGCGCGGATATAATCGGTGTGCAGCACATCGACGAGTTCCGAGCGAACCATCCGCGAGACGTGAGCAATCAGGATCACCGAAATGACGCAGACCGGCAGGACCAGATGGGCGATGCCGCCCGCAAAATTTTCGGTAAGCGGCACATAGCCGGTCGGCGGCAACCATTTCATCAGGTCGGCGAAGACGAGGACGGCGACCGTTGCGGTGACGAATTCGGGTAGCGCCACGCCGGCATAGGAGATCAGGCTGACGACCATGTCGGCGATCTTGCCGCGACGGACGGCGGCGATGATGCCGAGCGGAATGGCAAGAACCAGCATCAGGCCGATCGACAGGAAGGCCAAAAGCAGCGAGCGTCCGAGGGCCTCGAACATGACCGGGCCGACGGGCTGGCCGGTGCGCAGCGAGGTGCCGAGATCGCCCTGCAGCACGTGGCCGAGCCAAATTGCATATTGCTGCCACACCGGAGCGTTGAGCCCCATGTTTTCGCGCAACGCCGCGAGGGCGTCCTGTGTCGCATTCTCGCCCAGCATCATGACGGCCGCATCGGCCGGCAGGATCTGGGTGATGGCGAAGACGATGAGCGATACGATGAAGAGCGTATAGACGATCATCACCAGCCGCTTGGCTATATAGTTCGGCGACACGGTCGTGTTCCTTGTTCGACTGGCCGGACGCCCAAAGAGCGCCCGGCATTGTTCGGGGTCAGCCGCGCTTGGGCGCCTTGTCGGTCAGGGAGGCGTAGTCGAGGCGGAAGACCGAGGCGCGCGGATGCGCCTGGTAACCGCTGACCCAGCTACGCTTGGCCGACAGCACATCGAAGAAGGACGGGATGATCGAGGGTACTTCCTCGTTCATCAGCTCCTGGGCCTTGGTGTAAAGCTCGGTGCGCTTGGCCGCGTCGATCGTGCCGCGGGCTTCGGCGACCAGGGCGTCGAAGGCCTTGTTGTTCCAGCGCGTCTCGTTCCAGGAGGCATCCGAGGTATAGAGAAGCTTGAAGATTCCGTCCGGGGTCGGCTGCATGTTGTAGAAGCCGACATAGAAGCTGCCCTTCTTCCACACCTGCTCCAGATAGGTGGCATGCGGCATCGTCTGGACGTTGATGGTAATGCCGGCTTCCTTGGCCATTTCCTTGAGGGCGACCGCAAGCTGGGTGCGCACCGCCGGGCGGTCGGAGGCGATGAGCGTCGCTTGCAGGCCATTCGGGAAACCGGCTTCCGCAAGCAGCTTCTTGGCTTCTTGGATATTCTTCTGGCGCTGTTTGGCAGCCTTGAAGAACTGGTAGGACGGGTTCAGCGGCGTGTCGTTGCCCGGCGTGCCAAATCCTTCGGTCACGAAGTTGACCATCGCCTCGCGATCGACCGTGAGCGCGATCGCACGGCGGACGCGCGCGTCGTTGAACGGTGCGGTGTCGCAACCGAAGTTGATGTTGCAGAACTGGCCGGACGGCGTGCGCAGGACCTCGACGCCGTCATTGCCGTCAAGCCGCAGGTATTCGGTCGGCTGCAGCGTCGAGATGATGTCGACATTGCCGGCGATCATCGCCGAGCCTTCGGCGGAGATATCCGGGAATACCTGGACCTCGATACGATCGAGATAGGGGCGTGCCGGGTCGTAATAGTTCGGGTTGCGTTCGACGACGATCAGGCGGTCCGGCTCGTAGGATACCAGCTTGAACGGGCCGGTGCCCACAGCCTTGGTGGAAAGGCTCTTGAGGTCACCGGTGGCGATCGAGGCCGGAATGATGCGAGCGTTGGTGTAGGCCATGGCGACCGGCAAGTCGGCATAGGCGCCGGACAGCTTGAACAGCACCGTCGTATCGTCGACGGCGACGATGTCGGAGATCGGGCCGACATTGTTGCGGCCGGGCGACGCGGTTGCCGGATTGAGGATTGCCTTGAAGGTGGCGACGACGTCCTTTGCCGTGAACGGCGAGCCGTCATGGAAGGTGACGCCCTTGCGCAGCTTGAACGTCCATTCCGTCAGGCCGTCATTGGGCGTCCAGCTTTCGGCCAGATCCGGCTCGACCGACATGTCGACCTTCAGGCGCGTCAGGTTGCTGTAGAGCAGTTCGGTCACCAGGTATTCCGGATTGACGCGGGTCAAAAGCGGATGGATGACGCTTGCAGCCTGGTCAACGGAGATGCGCAGCGTGCCGCCCTTGGCCGGCTTTGCGGTCTGCGCCAGGCCAAGCGCCGGTGCAGCAAAGACGGCGGCGGTGCCGGCGAGGAAGAAGCGACGTTTCATTTCCAGCATTTTTCAGTTCCCTTATGGTTCAGGCGCGGTTTTCAGGAATGGCGTCGGCGGCAAAGTCCGCCGCGAGATAGGCCAGTATGCTTTTCGCCAGGGCGATGATGTCCTGGCGGGTGGTATGCTCTTCAGGACTGTGGATGCAGCTTTCCGGGCGGCCGAGCCCGCCCAGCAGCACCTCCTGTGCAAAGCCGGACTTCTGCACGTAGCCGAAATCGGAGCAGCTTACGGCGCCCCATTTTTGAAAGTCTTCCGGCTTGTAGCCGAAGCCCAGCGACAGCGCCTTCTGCCAGCGTGGCCAATGCGGACCTTCCGGATCGTCCGTCGGGATGAGGTGGCCGACAAGGTCCGTTTCGAGCCCCAGCCCCGTGCCGGCAATGCTGTCGCGGATCAGGCTTTCGATCTCGTCGCGCGCGACCTCATAGTTTTCTTCCGGAGCGTAACGCCGGCTCACGAGAATCTTGATCTCCGCCGGCACCTGTCCGCCGGCGGTTCCGCCGTTGACGGCGGAAATCGAAAGCTGCGGTCGCAGCGGACCTGATGCGTGCGGCGGCGGAGTCAGCGCGGATGCCCGCCTGGCCACGTCCGGCTTCAATGCCATCAAGGCATTGAGCATGGGCAAGGCGCCTTCGATAGCATTGATGCCGATGCCGGTGCGATTGCCTTCGCCCGCATGAACAGCGTGCCCCCTGATCGTCACCTGCAGATGGAAGACACCGAAGCAGCCAGCCCAGATGCGCGGCGCCGCGGACCCGTTGAAATTGAGGATATGACCTTTCAACATGCCCTGCTCCGCCAGATAGCGAATGCCGGGATAGAGGCCCCCTTCCTCATCGGTGCACAGCAGCAGCATCGGATCGTAATAGAGAGGCAGCCCGCATTTTTTGGCAGCCCGCAACGCCAGCAGCGTTGCTGCGATCGTGCCCTTCATGTCGGCTGCGCCGAGCCCGAACAGATCGTCACCTTCGACCGTCAGCTTCAGCGGATCGCGTACCCAGCCAGGCGCGGCCGGGACCGTGTCGACATGATAATAAAGACCGCAGACGGGCTTTCCCGTTCCGCGGGTGGCAATGAGGTTGGTCCGCTCGCCGGATGCCGGCCCACCGGCCACGTACCAAAGATCACGCGGCACGACGACCCGCTCAAACGCAAACCCAAAGGGCGAAAGCAGTTCTGCCATCAGATCGGCAAAAGCGTCATAGCCCCGGCCCGGCGGGAATGAGGTGTCAACTTCGATCATCCGGGCCAGATCATCGACAGCAACCTCGACATCCCGCTCAATCGCTGCCATGGCAGGTCCAAGGATCTGTTGCGAAGAAGGTGGCTGCGGCGCGTTCATGGCAGTGTCCTCGGTACCCGTCGCGCCGGCCTCCCCAGCTTGCGCTTTAATATAAACTATATAGTAATACTGCGTAGATCGAGACCCCGAGTCAACTCCAAAGAAGAGGCAAATCATTGCCGGAACTGCCCAATAATTCATCAGGAGTGATCAAGCTGACGGAATTGTCGTTGCCGCTCTATGAAGTGGTCAAACGACAGATCACCGAAGCGATCATGCTCGGCAAACTGGAACCGGGTGCGGTTCTGCCGAGCGAAGTGGCGCTGTCGCAAACCTACGGCGTGGCCGTGGGCACGATCCGGCGGGCGCTGATGGATCTCACCAATGACGGCCTTCTCAGCCGCCGTCGCAAGACCGGCACAGTCGTGACCGGCCGCAAGCCGCAGCACAGCCTGCGCCTGTTTTTTCAGTATTTTCGATTGCACGGGCTGGATGGTTCGCTCAGCAAGTCGGTCACGAAGGTGACTTCGCTCGACAGGAGTTCGGCTTCCGCGGCCGATGCACGAAAACTTCAGATCGACGAAGGATCGCCGATCGTCACCTTCCACCGGGTGCGTTACGTCGACGAGCGCCCGATCATGCACGAGACGCTGACGCTTTCCCGCGAACGGGTTCCGGACTTCCCGGAAAGGCCGGAGGAAATCCCTCAGCTCTTCTACCTGCATCTGCTGGAAAATTATGGGATCCGCATCTCGGCCATACGCGAGCAGATCGGCGCCGACCTTGCGGCCGAGTGCGATGCCCATTGGCTGGACCTGAGCCGGCCAGCAGCGGTCCTAACGATCGACGAAGTGGCCTATGACCAGATGGCTGTACCGGTTTTGATTTCAGCGCACCGGGCAACCACCGCCAACCACCGCTATGTCAACGAGGTGCAGTAAGGCGGTGTCTTCGCAGTCGACATCGCTGGTCCTCAGAAAAGTTTTTCGGCCTTGTCCGCGCGATGGAGGCTCACGGCGACCTCTCGAGGTTTCCCGCGCGGGCCCCTTCGCGATCTTGCGCCAGGCGTCCAGCGCGGTCTGGCCGCGCCAGCATTCGAAGAGATTGACGCGCTCCGGATCGACCGCGTCCGCGCTTATGGAGAAGTCGAGACAGCCGTCATACGCCCTCGCGCGTTCGACCATGCCGCTGAAGGCTTCCACGGTGCTGTCCCGCTTCTTGGCATCGGTGCGGGTGTAGCCGGCTATGATGATCATGGGTCTACTCCTCCTTTGGGCTGGCGCCTTGCTCGGGCAGCCCGCCGCAGTGCGTGGTCCTGGATAGCGACCCGCTGGGATCGCCGGTTCGTGATCGGAAACGTCAACTCCCCTTCACGTACCCCAGGCCCTCGACGATCTTTCCGTCCCGGACGCGCATGATGTTGATGCCTCGAACCCGGTCCGCTTCGCGCTCGCTCCAGCGAAGCTGCCAGCGGATGATCCCGCGATCGCCCATCACGGAGATTTCCTCAGCTTTGAAGACAAGGTTGGCGGACGACGCGACTCCCTTCCAGAAGGTGAGGCAAGCCTCGCGTCCTTCATAGCGCGCTCCATCCGGAGCCGGCGCCGTATTTTCGAGAACACAGCCGTCGCCGATGAGATCATCAAGGTCTTCGGGGCGATGCTTCTCAAATGCGTTGTGGAAGCGTTCCACGATTTGGCGGGTAGCTTTGCTGTCACTGGTCATTTCTCACCTCATAGAGCGATGGAGCCGCCGTCGATCCCCTGCGTGTGGCCGATGATGAACCAGGCTCCGGTTGAACAAAAAATGAAGATGATTGCGACTCTCGTTTGTCTTGTCGTCCTTGCCACAAACTACTCAGGCAGGGGCGCCGACTCGGATCAGGCTGACCCCGCGCAGCGAGCCGCCGTCGCCGAAATGGAAGCGCCAGCGGATGTTGGCGCGATCACCCATCACGAAGATCTCTTCCGACTCGGAGCGGTTGGCGCGGTCGGCCGCCATGGCCCGCCAGAATGCCAGATTCACATCGTAGCCCTCGTACCGGGTGCCATCCGGTGCTGGCTGGATCGACTCCATGACGCAGTTCTGGCCGATGATGTCATCGAGGAGTTCAGGATCGTGCTCCTCAAAGGCCCGATTGAACCGGTGAACGATTTCAGATGTTTTGCCAATTTTCATAATGTCTTACTATACAGACCGGTCTGTCTGCCAATTGCAATATACAGACCTGTCTGTTATAGTCAACCGATGGATCAGAAAACTTCTCTCAGCCCCGCCGAATCAGGTTCCGCACGTCGCCGTTTGCTCGACACTGCGACCCGGCTCTTTTACCAGGGAGGTATTCACGCTGTCGGCATCGACCGCATCATCGCGGAAGCCGGCGTGGCCAAGGCGACGTTCTACAAGCACTTTCCGTCCAAGGATGACCTCGTCGTCGCCTATCTCGAAGAGATAGACCGGCTCGGGCGGGCGGCAGTGGCCGCGCTTCCGAAGCAATCGCCTCGGAAAATGATCTCGGCTGTCATGGGGCGTATCAGCGAAGCTGTGACCGCGGGAGGCTGGCGGGGGTGTCCGTTCCTCAACGCGGCGGCCGAATACCCCGATCCAGCCAGCCCTGTGCGGCAGGCGATCAATGCGCGCCGCGTCTGGTATCACAACAGCCTTGAAAACCTTCTCGCGGAAGACGGCGATCCCGCTCCTCCCGTCACCGCTTCCCTCCTCGTCGCGCTTTCGGACGGCCTGCTGGAAAGTGCCTATCTGGATGATGCCGAAAGCGTCCCCGCCCTTGTCCGCGAGGCGGTGGCGAGACTGCTGGACCGCCGATGAGCGCCGCTCGCAGCCCAAGCAGCACCGGCCTGCGCCGATTCCTGGATCTCCAGCTCCAGCACGATTGGATGGAGGGCAAGACGATCCTGCGCGACGCCGACGAGCGCTCGGAATCCCTCGAGCTGCGTTTCAAGTATATCGCGCGATTTGAGAAGCTGCTGCGCCGCCCACAGGCGCCGGAGGTTCTGGAGATCCTCGGGCGCTACGGCCGCGACTGCATTCCCATCCCGCGCCGGACCGAGCGATACTATTGGTCCGTTTCCTGCCTGCCCTCGACGGCGGGCAAGGCTCTCGTTCGCATCAATGCGAGCTGGATGGAGCTGTTCTCGCTCTATGCGGACGGCGAGGACATCCGCGCGCTTTTCGTGGTGCATCTTTCCGATTTCACCACCGACCGTTCGCTCGATCACGGCCGGGTGGACGAAGCTTTTCTTGAGAGCAGTATCGTGACGCCGGAAGACCTCAGCTATTTTTTCCCCCGCGGCGAGGACATGTTCGGCATCAAGATCCGCGGTTTCTCCTCAATCAGCAAGTTCCTGACGACGCGCCGTGCTTTGCAGGCCATCCGAGCTTTCAACCTCACGCACATGAACCGCGGCCGGAACGCCTATCAGGCGAGCCATTGCTACAGCCTGGCGGATCACATGCTGAGCGATGAGCAATACTGAATAGCCACCCAGGACAGACCCTTGGCTGCGAGGAGGAGCTAGCCATATGAAATAGTGTTTTCGCCAGATAGTGGAAGAGAGTGATGAACAATCCTCAGATCACCCGTATGCCGATCGCCAAGACCGGAATGCTCGTCCGCAAGCCGGTCGAGCATGTGTTCGAAGCGATCGTGAACCCGGACATCACGACGAAATTCTGGTTCAGCAAAGGCAGCGGAAGGCTGGAGACCGGTAAGGCCGCCAAGTGGGATTGGGAGAGCCATGACGTCTCCATCGAGGTCACGCCAAAGGTCGTAGAGCCCAACAAGTGCGTCGTGATAGAATGGCCTGGTTATAGCGGCCCAACAACTGTGGAATGGACGTTTCAATCCATTCCGGATGGTACGACTTTTGTACGCGTGCAGGAGTCCGGATGGACGGGAGATGCCGATAAGCTCATGCGCTACGTCGCTGATTCCACGCAAGGCTTCACGCTTTTGCTTGCGGGGTTAAAGGCATGGCTTGAGCACGGTATCCAGTTGAACCTGACGCTCGATCGTTATCCGAAGGGTATCGAAGACCAACAGTTTGAATGAGGCCGAGCAGCACTGGTCCCGGCGGACGCGGTTACAGAACCTCAGAATTTTACCTCCGCGAGCAGCCGCCATCACGAAGGCCAACGTGAAGAGCAGATGCATAACCAGAAATAGCTTGGCTATGTCCCGCGCGTCACCGCTGGCGACGCCCCAAAATGTCGTTGGCCCCAACGACTTCGGGCGCATCGTCGAAACCGGCAAGACATGCAGGCGTTTCTTGAGGAAGATCTCGTCAGCCGTCCAGCCAGGCAGCGAGGCCGTCCAGCGTCTGCAGCCCGTATTCCACCGCGCCGAAGCCGATGACCACCTGGCGCCGCTTGGCGCTGGGGTGGAGTTGGCGCATTGTCAGCACGGTCTTGCCGTCGGCCTGCTCATCGAAGGTCACGGTGGCGCGAAAACGGTCGGGGTCGTCAGGGTCGGGTGTGCCATAGTCCATCACGATCCGCTCGTTCGGCACGATCTCCAGAAAGCGCATGAGGTTCGGGAAGCGCTGCTCCTTGCCTTCGAACACGCCCACCATGTCGAACCGCCAGACCCCGCCCTCGCGGATATCGACTTCGTGGGTCTCTATGCTAAGGCCGGCCGGGCCGTACCATTCGCCAAGCGCCTTGGGGTCCATCCAGGCGGCAAAGACCTTCTCGCGGGGGTGATTCAGCAGCTTGACCAGCACGATTTCGCGATCGAGCGACCAGGTCTCAAACAGGCTTGCCATGTCTTTCAACGTCCTCTTCCGTCTTGTCCAAGTAGACTTCCAGGCGATCCAACCGCTCGGTCCAGCGCCGGCGCTCCGTTTCCATCCAGTCCGCCGCCTCGTCGAAGCGCGCCTGCACCAGCCGGCACCAGCGGCTGCGCCCGCGCTTCTCGCTGGCAATCAGCCCGCAATCTTCCAGCACCTTGAGATGCTGGGCGAAGGAGGGCAGTGCCATGTCGAAAGGCTCGGCCAGGACGCTGACCGGCACCTCGCCCTCAGCCAGCCGCGATACCACCGCGCGGCGGGTCGGGTCGCTGAGAGCATGAAAGGCGAGGTCGAGCGGAGTCGAATGGTAAGGCATGTGACTCATTAAAACAGCCTGGGGCTCTGGTCAAGAACAGAAAGGCACTTGCCTTAGTGTTTAACCTTGGATATGAAGGTACTTACCTTAGTATCCGGCCCCGCTTGATAATGAGGCGGTTATGCAGCCACTCACAAGGAGGACTCCAGTGGTAGTTCGTGTCGATCTCATGATCTCGCTCGATGGTTTCGCGACAACAACGGACCAGACGCCCGAAGCTCCGTTCGGCGAGGACTGGCCGCGTCTCGTCGGAGCATATGCTGCAACGCGAACGTTTCGCGAGCGCGTGTTAAAGGATACGACGGGAGCAGGGACCACAGGTGTCGACGACGAATACGCGAGGGCGTATTTCGATAATGTGGGTGCCGAGATCATGGGCGCCGGCATGTTCGGACTCCACAACTTTCCCGATGATCCGAACTGGCGTGGCTGGTGGGGCGACGAGCCACCGTTCCGGGTTCCGGTCTTCGTCCTCACCCATAGGCCACGGCCTTCCTTGGAGATGGCCGGCGGGACGACTTTTCATTTCATCGACACCACGCCTGCTGATGCGCTCCAGCGGGCTGTCAGTGTGGCGGGCGACAAGGACGTGCGGGTTGGCGGCGGCCCCACCGTCGTTCGCGACTTCCTCAAGGCAGGCCTTGTCGATCGTCTTCATGTTGCTATCACTCCGATTTTGCTGGGGCGCGGTATACGCCTGTGGGACGATCTGCGCGGCTTGGAAGCTGGCTGTACAGTCAAGGCAGAAACGGCACCGAGTGGCACCGTCCACCTGACCTTCCAACGCTAGCCGCTCGTCTGTGACCTGGGTGATTTGCGAAATGGATGCTCGAGGATTCACCTTTCCAGCAATCGGCAGGCACAACCGGGTCAGACAGTCTTCTGCCGCATATGGCTGACGGTGAGCCAAACGGCTGAGACAAGAAAATAGAAGGCACCGAGACCAGCATAACCCGCAACATTGGCGATCGAAGGTGCGTCGGGCTTCAGCGCTTGCGCGATGAAGAATGCGCCCGCCACGGCGGACTGACCGCCGCTCAGGATCATTGCCCACTGTCCCCCGCTTGTCTTCCACCGCCGAACCGCTGTGCCAAGCTGCGAGAAGCCGGAGAATATTGCCCAGAGACCAAAAACGCCAAGGACCCAGTTCATGCTCATTGTAAGAGCGACGACGACCGCAACGGTCATCACCGAACTGACCGCCACGTTGATCGCCTGGCTCCTGTTATGTGCCAGACCGCCGTTTCGTTTGGCATCGACGTAGTTGGCGGCAGCATCCCAGGCGGGATAGATGATCAGCAAGACCGCCGCTGCGGAGAAGGACTGGCGGCCAACCGTCAATGCTGCCGCGACCCAGATGACGGAGAAGGCGGCTCGCGCAAAATAGTATCGCTTCAACCAATAATCCTTGCCGTTCACGGCGAAGCTCGTTTGGTAGTGTGCCATGGTGAAATCCTTATCTGATTTGAATAAGTGGCTTACACGCCGAGGCGTGTTGGAGATCGCAAGCAACCGGTCGAACCGGAGGGCGGCCGATCCGACCAGCGACGATGACGTGGTTTACATTGGGGGAACCACGCCATTCTTTCCGACAACGAGTTGGTGAGCGACGAGGCCGGTTGCTGCCTTCTCGGCAGGCACGAAGACGACAGCGCTGGGAACGAGATCATCCTGTGTTGCCGGAGCAAAGGTCACAACGGGCGTGCCGTCCGGGATGGAGATCTTCTTTTCTTTGCCGTGATAGGACACGGTGACCGTCCGGCCGTCGACGCCCTTGGCGGCATCCGCCACGGTCGCATTGGTCATGTTGCTGTTGGGCTTGAGGTCCCAGCCGTAGTTTCCCTCGCCTGCTCCCTTCAATGCCGGCGGGAAAATAAGCACCTCAAGGGCACCATCACCACCGCCGTCCTTCGGCAGGGACGCGATGCCGACAAAATCACCAGGCTTGATGTCGGTAACCTTCGCATCTGCCACGCTGGAAACCTTCCAGTCGTCAGCGAGGGCGATATCGACGGTCTCTCCTTCGCGGGTCTTCACCTTGAGGCTGGATCCGCCGTAGTTGACGATGCTGCCGCGGACATTAAGCCGGCCGGCCTTTGCGTCCTCAGCATGGACAGGCGCCGCCATATAGGCCTGCGATGCGAGAACAGACAAGCCGAGCACGAGGGCGGGGAGAATATTCTTCATCATGCCGACCCTTCCTACTGGTTGGTAGTTTCCCTTGCCATAGAAATCCCCCGGGCGGTTTGTCTCCGCCCGGAACGTTATTGGACGACCGCCGGAGACAGACGCTCCAGAGTGGGCGCCAGAATGGCGGCAAACATTTCCGGAGCGCCGTAGGCACGCGCGGACAGCATAGCTCCGTGGACGGATGCCATGAACGCTTCCGCTTCAACGCGAGGCTCGCTCGAAAGCCTCAAAGCCCCCTGCTGTGAGCCGCGCTCCATGACCGAGGTCAGCCACGTCGAGACAAAGCGGAAAAAAGCTCTTACTTCTGCTGCGACTTCCGGCGGTAGAGACGGCAGCTCGCTCGCAAGCAGAGCGCAAACACAAAAAGGCCTGCTCGCGTCCTCAATGCATTGGGCCCAATAGCCCGCGTAGATCTTGAGGAGTTCGAGCGGGTCCTGCACGTTCTGCTCCAGCGCCGCCACGCCTGCCTCCCCCTCCTCACGGTATCGCTGTACAAGCGTGCGAACCAAATCGACCTTGCTCGGGAAATGGTGATGGATACTGGCCTTCCGGATTCCAACGATCCCAGCGATATCGGCATAGCTAAAACCGTTATAACCTCCGCTCATGATCAAGATTCGCGCAGAAGCAAGGATTTCGTCGGCGGTTGTCAGAAGGTTGCTCATTTTTGTTGTCTACCTTCTAGTAGGGATGCTGTCAACGGCATGGTGTCATCAATTTCCTGATGCGCCCGCCCAAGCGTGAGCAATCATCCTACTGACCAATATTTAGATATAAATATTGGTCAGTAGGATGAGATTTATTGCCAGTGACCAAAGTTTGTATATAATCTCCGGTCAGAAGATAGGATAGCTATGCCGGATCCCACATCGAACACTCTCGAACGCATCCACCAAAGGATTGCCAGCGCGGCGCCTTCGGGCGTTTGGTCGCGCTCCGATTTCCTGGATATCGCGACACCGAACGCCGTCGAAAAGGCGCTGCAGAGACTGACCAGCCGCGGCGACATCCGACGCCCTCATCGTGGTCTCTACGACAAGCCGGCTATCGGCCAACTGACCGGCAAGATGGTGTTTCCGCCACGCGCCTCATTCATCGATGCGATCGCACGGCGCGACAAGCTTCGTGTTTGCGTCGATGGCATGACGGCTGCCAATGATCTTGGCCTGACGACGGCCGGTCCAGCCCGGTCCACAATCTATGCGGACACATACCCCCGAACCATCAAGATCGAGGCCAATGCCGGCGACGCCAAGGCCACAAAACCGGTCATCTACATCCTGGACTTCAAGCGCATTTCGGCAAAGACCGCTTTTTGGGCCGGTCGGCCGGCAATGCGGGTGATCCAGGCCCTCCACTGGTTTCGCGACGAGCGATCCAATCTAGAGACAGTTGTCGATGGTATCGTCCGTTACCTGGCACGAAGCTCCCACAGGCAGCCGATCGTCGAGGACCTGCGCGAAAACATCCACGCCATCCCTGCCTGGATGTACCAGGCGGTGGAGACCATAACAAGCGATCCGCCGCCCCCGGAGGATGAAGGCACTCCGCTGGGCCACGACGGAAAGGATGAACATGCGCCAGAGTTTCATTGATGTCCTTCGCTCAAGCGCTGACGAGTGGAGAGCACTATTCTCCGCCGCTGCATCCGATCTGGAGACGCGGGCCGAGAATATCGAGAAGGATCTCTACGTCTGCTGGGTGCTCGACTTCCTGTTCAACCGACGGAGGGACGATGCTATCGGCATCTATTTTAAGGGCGGTACCAGCCTCAGCAAAGCATATGGCCTGAAGGCGAAGTCCTAAAATCGATCGATCACCAGGAGAACGTTCTACCGAAGTGCTCGTGCACTCCCATGCCCTCGAAGTCCTTGATGTTGTGCGTCACCAGCGTCATACGGCAGGTGAAGGCCGTCGCTGCGATATAGGCGTCATTGATCCGTTTGGATTGGGCACATGCCATTGGGCGGCCTTGAAAAATTCCGAGAATGGAAATTCCGGTTCCCATGGCCATACCTCACCCGCCTGCAGATGGGATGACACCCTTGGTGAACAGGAAGCATCCATAGAAGCGGGTTTCCCCAGTCGAGATCACGCAATAGGCCTTCTTGGCCAGATCGTAGAAATCGAAGCGCTCGATGCCGTACATGGGTGAAGGCCTGTCTTCCGCCTGGTCGATCTCGGCCTGCACCTCGCTTTGCACCGTCGGAATTTCGCCCGGCGCGCCCATGACTTCCATGCGGCCGGCAGAATTCTGCAGCGGCGTGTCGAGCGGCAGCACCGAGAGAATGGCACGGATCGCCTGCGGTGCAGGGAGGTTGGCCATGCTGAGCGGCCGGCCGACAACCGTCTGCCTGGCGACGCTGTCGCTCGGGAAGTTGGTGTCGGAGACGACCAGCGTGTCGCCGTGCCCCATGGAGCGAAGCGCGTGCAGCACGTCGGCGTTCAACGCCGGATGAATGTTCTTAAGCATAGTGTCCTCCTCATTGGCATTTATTTGACGGCACCCGCCGTCAACCCCTTGACGATATAGCGCTCCAGAACGATGCCGACGAGGACCAAGGGCATGATCGCAGCCGTGGCGATGGCGGCCATCGACCACCAGTTGATCCCCTGCGACCCCGGTTGGCTTTCCACCATCACCGTCAGTGTCTTGGCATTCGAACTCGTCAGTAGTGCCGGCAAAGAGATATTCGTTTCAGCGCAGAATGACCGAGAGGATGAAAGCTGCTACCATGCCGGGCAGCGCGATTGGCACAACGATCGGCAGATAGGCGCCCCAGATCGAGCAGCCATCCACCAGTGCCGCCTGTTCCAGCTCGACCGGAAGCGTGCCGAACTGGTCGCGCATGATCCAGATCACGATTGGCAATACCATGAGCGTATGGACGAGGATCAGACCGATCAGCGTATCGAGCAGCAGCAGGTGTTTGTAGAGAACCAGGAACGACATGGCGAGCACGACCGGCGGCAGGATCAACTGCGACAGGAAGAAGAAGGAAATGTCCTTGTTCGCCATCCAAAGGAACTTGTAGGAGACCCAGCTGAGCCCGTAGGCCGCCAGAGACCCAATAAGCACCGCCAGGAACGAGGCCTCAGCGGACGCCACGATACGTTCAGCGTTCGAACCGCTCCAGCACCCTCTCAGTTGTGCATTTTGCTGCTGAAGCCTGCGCGCCAGCTGGTCCAGCAGCAGCCTGATCTCTTCATCGAGGCATTGCATCGTCAGAAACGGCGGGAACGCCTGGAGGTTGTTCTACGGTCAGCGTGGCGGGGAAGGACCTTCCTTTCGCTGCTGGTCCGCCGCGTAGGTGCGCTTGCCCCTCTTTTGTCGCGTTTTGCCTCGGCCATTGAAATCTGCTCACATCTTCAAAAGTTAGTCCGGGGCCATGCGGGTAGGTGCTTGTTGGGAGCGTCTATAAGATTCTCTGGTGGACCGAAGAGCTCTCAAGTCTTCGCCCTTTCGCACGTTTCTGCCTGTGACGACATGCCAAGGTAGGACTGTTTGGATCGGCAGGAAGGAGTTGTACGTTTCCGCATCGCCGACAGCGGTCTTCACCCAGCACAATCGGATCGTGGACCGCTCAGGAGCTGCTCGTTCCGCCATCACCATGCCGCCCTGTATATCGAGAGTGCGTCCGCCTCACCGACCTCGCGGGGGTTGTTGACAAGAAGCCGGGTCTGTTTCATGGCGTCCAGCGCCATTCCGGCCAGGTGCTCTTCTCCGATACCCACGTCTCGCAGCCGCGGCTGAAGCCCGAGCTTAAGCGACAACCCGGCAAGTCGCTCGATGAAAGCGGCGCATCGTCCCTGGTCACCCTGTTCCGAAGCGAGTTCCGGAAAGACGTCGGCTGCGATCTCAGCGTATATCGACGCAGCATCCGGCGCGTTGAACTGGAGGACGTGCGGGAGCACGAGCGCGTTTGAAAGGCCGTGGGGAATGTGGAAGGTTCCGCCAATCGGATAGGCCAACGCGTGAACCGCCGCCACAGGCGAGTTCGCGAAGGCCTGTCCAGCCAGCATCGAGCCGAGAAGCATTGCGCCGCGGGCGGCACGGTCCTTTCCGTCAAAGACCGCCTTCTCGATATTCGAGCCCAGAAGCTGCAGCGCCTGGCGCGCAAGCATCTTTGAAAGAGGGTTGTTATTCGCGCTCTTCGATGCATATGCCTCGATCGCATGGACCATGGCGTCGATGCCGGTGGCGGCCGTTATGTGAGCGGGAAGGCCTAAGGTCAGATCGGGATCGAGGATCGCGATGTCGGGCAGGATGATGGTCGACGACACGCCACGCTTCTCGTCGCCGCCGACCGTGATAATGGAAACCGGGGTGACCTCCGATCCTGTTCCGGCCGTGGTGGGAACAAGAACCAGCGGCAGCCGCGGCCCCTTCGCATTCCCCACGCCCCACGCCTCGTCGAGGGGCTCACCTGAACCGCAAAGCAATGCGACGACTTTGGCCACGTCAAGTGAAGAACCGCCGCCGAAGCCGATGACCCCGGAGACATTGTCAGCCTTGGCGGCGCCTGCCGCGGCCATCACGGTCGCGAGCGATGGGTCGGCTTCGACTCCATCGAACACAGTGGTCTCGATGCCGGAGGCAGTGAGAGACGCAAGAGCGGGTTCACAGAGGCCAAGCCGTCGCAATCCGGGGTCTGTCACGAAGAGAATACGGCGGCCGAGCTTCTGCTTTACGAGATCGCCGATCGCAGTTGCAGCGCCAGGTCGAAAGACGATCTGTGCAGTCGTACTGAAGACAAACGGATTCATGCATTTTTCCTTTGCCGATTTGAGCCTACGCCATGGGATGCCGTCGCCACGTTTGTCTTTGCAGGCTTTTTCTCCAGCCTGTACGAGTTTCTCAATACCGATGCCGACACGGTCCAGGATCTTGTAGGCCGATAGCCGGAGATCGCAGCAAACCTTTTCTTTTTTGACATCGCCTTACTGGCGGAGCGCATGCGCGGATTTAAATGTCCGCGAATTTGGCCCCCGGGGACAAACCGCGCGTATGCCCGTCACCAATGATGTGCTGCGATATCCGCTCCCACTGCTCGTCCTGAAGGACTACACGATCCAAAACACCCATGACTGTCTCCAAAAGACAGTCATGAATCTGATTTGTGCAGCCTTGGAAACCCAAGAGCCAACCCTTCCTAAAGCGCAACCGCCGCAGCCGGTTATCAAGATTGGGTGTCGGCAACTCGGACCAGCTCCGCCCGATGGCGCAGCAGGTCCAGAATTGTGAACCTTATGTCCAAGCAAGCCAAATATAGGCGGCGGCCGTCCAGGAAAAGCCGAGGCCGCCGCAGCCTTCGCCCGTTACCGGGTCGAAATATTCGGCAAAACCTTCCGCCTCGATCGCCGCGACCGTCGATCTGCGCAGCTTTTCCGCCGCTTCCGGATGACCGTTGCGCTTGAAGCCGTCGATCAGCAGCCAATTGATGATCGCCCAGGCCGGGCCGCGCCAGTAGCGTTTCGGTTCCCAGCCTGCGATACCCGGCTTGGTGGTCGGAAAGGCGACCTTGAGGCCCTTCGACCAAGCCTTCATCTCATCGACCATCGCATTGGCGATGCCCTTCTCCAGGTCGAGCGACAGAAGGGGGATGAAGCCTGCCTGTGTCGCGGCTTCGACATCCTCGCCGGAGATCAGGTCGCGCGACACGAAGCGTGACAGGGCCGGGCGCCACTGCGCGAGTATCGCCTTGCGGGTGAGGTCGTTGAACGCGGCGATCTCGGCGGCGTCCTCCATCCGGCCGAATTCGCGGGCGAGATGTTCGAGGTCCTCGCCGGCCTTCAGCAGGATAGCGGTGGTCTGGATCTCGGCGACCTTGAACGGTGCCTTTTCCCATTGCCTTGCGGGATCCCAGCCGCAGGCGGCATAGGTGTCGACCAGATGTATGAAGCGGTTATAGTCCTCGTCGCGCGGGCGCATCGAGACGTTCACATGGCCGGTATCCTTGCGCACGACCGGCGTATCGGTGGTAGTCGGCACGCGCGCGAGCGCGATGTCCCAGGCCGGCGAGTTGTCGCTGCCGCTTTCCCAAGGGTGCAGCAAAGCGACTAGGCCGGTGCCTTCCGGATCGCGGGCGGAATACCACCAGCGATGCCATTTCAGCGCCGCCTCGTAGAGCGGCAGGGTGCGCGCCTCGGCGCCGCTTCCAGTCGCCTCGAAGACCTTGCGCAGCGCGATCGCAAAGACCGGCGGCTGGGTGATGCCGGAAGTCGGGATCGTGTGACGGGTGCGCCAGACGTTCGGACCCGGGAAATAGGTGTCGCTCGGCTGGTGGAAGACGATATGCGGGATCATGCCGTCCGCCCACTGGCCCTCGATCAGCCGCTCCAGTTCGCGATAGGCACGGTCGGTATCGTAAAGCGCGAAACCCATGGCGACGAAGGCGGAATCCCAGTTCCACTGGAAGGGGTAGAGCCGGTCGGTCGGCACCGTATAACCGCCGCGGTCGTTGGCGACGAGGATGCGCTTCGCCTCGGTGATATGCACGTTCATGTCGGGTACTCCGGTATGCTCAGGCCGAAACGGCCGGAAACGACTTGCCGCTTTCGGGCGAAAGCCAGGTGATGCGCCTGCGGTCGAGCTTCAGGCCGATCGTGTCGCCGCTCTTCACGGTTTCGGACGCCGGCAGGATGACTCGCACCGGCTGGTCGTGGATCGAGCCGGTCAGGAGCAGATGCGATCCCATCGGCTCGGCGACCCGCACCTTCATCTCGATCCCCTGCGGCAGCGGCGCCAGTTCCACCGCTTCGCCTCGCAGGCCAAGCACGATTTCATTGCCGACATCGTCCGGCACCGCGAGCTGTTCCGCACCGGCCGCCACCTGGCCGTTCGAGACCGGCACCTTGATGAAGTTCATCGGAGGATTGCCGATGAAACCGCCGACGAAACGCGTCGCCGGATGATTATAGATCTCGACCGGATGACCGACCTGTTCGACGACGCCGTTGTGCATGACCGCGATACGATCCGACAGGCCCATCGCCTCGGTCTGGTCGTGGGTGACATAGATCGTCGTCGTACCCGCCGATTGCAGCACGGTTTTCAGTTCGGTGCGCATTTCGAGCCGCAGCAGGGCATCGAGATTGGAAAGCGGCTCGTCCATCAGCAGCACCTTCGGCTCGACGGCCAGCGCGCGGGCGACCGCCACGCGCTGACGCTGGCCGCCCGAAAGCTTGTTCGGATAGCGGTCGAGATACGGCTCGATATGCAGCAGGCCGGCCGCCTTCTCCACCTGCGCCTTCACCCGCGCATCGTCCGCCTTCTGCATGCGCAGGCCGAAGGCGACGTTTTCGTAGACCGTCATATGCGGGAAGACTGCATAGTTCTGGAAGACCATCGCCAGCCCGCGATCCTTGGGCGCCAGTCCAATGATCGACCTGTCGCCGATGCGAACATCGCCCGAGGTCGAGGTTTCGAGACCGGCGATGATGCGCAGGAGCGTGGTCTTGCCGCAGCCCGATGGCCCGAGCAGCGAGACGAACTCGCCATCGTTGATCGTCAGCGAGACCTCCTTCAGCGCCTGGAAAGCGCCGAAACTCTTGCGGATGCGGTCAATGACAATATCGGCCATGTCGATGGTCCCGTTATTTGGAGGAAATGCCCCAGATCGCGAACAGGTAACGCCTGACCGCGAAGATGAAGACAACGGATGGAAGAATGAGCATCAGGCCGCCGGCAAAGCGGTAATGCATCGGGCTTTCTGACAGCACCGTCAGCAGATAGGCCGTGAGCGTGCGGTTGCGCACCGTCAGCACCGAGGCGGCGAACACCTCGTTCCAGGAGATGACGAAGGCAAACACGGCGGTGGCGACGATGCCGGGCAAAGCCAGCGGCGCGACCACCTTGAAAAAGGCCTGGACGCGGGTGCAGCCGAACACCCAGGCGGCCTCTTCGAGTTCCTTCGGAACGCCGAGGAATATGCCCTGGGTAACGAGCGCCGCAAAGGGCAACGCCAAAACCGTGTGGATCAGACCGACGCCGATGATCGTGTCATAGAGGCCGAGCCGGATGAAGGAGACGGTGAGCGGCAGCGCCAGGATCGCCAGCGGGAACGCGCGGGTGAGCAGGACCAGAAGCCGGTAGCTGTCCTTGCCCCGGAAATCGTAGCGGGCCAGTGCATAGCCGGCCGGGGCGCCCAGCAGGATGGAAAGCGCCACCGTGATGCCGGCTGCCCCCAGTGAGTTGAGAAAAGACTGTACGACGCCTTCTGTTTTCAGGAACAGAATAAAGGGTTCGAGCGAAATCCCGGTCGGCAAGCCCGTCTTCGGCCAGATATAGACGCCCTGGCGACCGCCGAGTGCCCCCAACGCCACCAGATAGATCGGCACCAGAACCCAGGCGCAGAGCGCCGCGATACCGCTCCAGAGGAGCCAGCGGCGGGAGGAGGCGAAGCTTGCGGGACGGGAAGCTGTCTCCGTCGCGCTCATGGTTTCCGTACTCATGGCAGGCGCTCCGGATCGACTTTCAGGGCCTTCAGATAGATCAGCGTCGCGGCAAGCGAGATGATCATGATCAGCACCGCGTAGACCGCCGCGACGCTGTAATTCTGGTTCTGGTTCTGCCAGTTGTAGGCCTCGCCGACGAGGACCGGGAAATTGCGCCCGCCGAGCGCATAGACCACTGCGAACACCTCGAAGGCGAGTACCGTGCGCAGGATCAGCGCCGATTGCAGCGCGGGCCGGATCAGCGGCAGGGTGATACGCCAGAAGCGCGTCCATGGGCCGGCGCCGAAGATCTCGGCGGCTTCCTTGAATTCCTTCGGCACCTGGTTGAGGCCGGCGACGATGATGACCATGACGATCGCCGTGCCGCGCCAGATTTCCGCAACCGCGATGGCGATGAAAAGCGCGACCGGCGTCTGGTAGGACAGCCAGCTCGCCTGCCGGCCGATCACACCGAGGCTGAAGAGGAGCGAGTTGAAATAGCCGGTATTCTGCAGGATCGACAGCCAGACAAGGCCGGCGGCGAGGTCGGAAATGCCAAGCGGGATGGTCCAGATCCAGAGAATGGTCTCGCGGCCGCGGCCGACCTTGGAGACCATGGCGCCCATGGCAAGCGCGATGGCGATCTGTACCGGCACGACGACGATCGTCAAAAGGAACGTGTTCCTGACCGAACGGGTGAAATTGATATCGGTCACCATGCGTTCGGCATTCGCCAGCGACGGCGCGCCGTTGTCCGAGAGAGCCAGCCAGATCGTCTGCACCAGCGGCACGACGAAGAGCAGCGCCAGAAAGGCGACTGACGGCAGGATCAGCAGATAGGGGATCCAGGGTCGGTTCTGGGTCATCGATCGCCCTCGCCGTGGGGCTTTGAGAATTGATCATACATCGACTTGTTCCTCTCTCCGCCATCCGTATCGCGACGGAATGCAGCCACCTTGCGATCCGCTGCTCCCGCTCCTTCGGATTTGGCATCCGGGCATTCGCGCCCGGATGCCATCAGCCTTGGGAGGCTTGTCGGATGGTGCCTTATTGAACCGGGCAGGCGCCGTCGCTCTTGGCGTCCGGAGCCCAGCAAGGCGCCTTGGCGTCGGTCATCAGTTTGGCCATGGTGGCACCCTGCTTGGCGAGCACGTCTGCGACGGGCTCGTTCTGCAGCACGATGCGCTGGAAGGCGTCCATGTAGACCTTGTTGAATTCGCCGCCCTTGTCGCCGAGGCCGACCGGGAGGAGCGAGATCACGGCATCCTTGGAGCCCTGCGTCTTGGTGACCGCACCGGCGAGGAGCGCCACGCCCTTGTCGAGGTCCGGCGGCAGCTGCACGTTGAGGGTCGGGAAGAAGCCAACCTTCGAAGCCGTCAGCAGCTGGGTCTTCTGGGTCGTCAGCGTTTCGATGACCTTCGTGGCGCCTGCCATGTCCGGTGCGCCCTTCGGGATCGCAAGCCCGGCCAGAACCGGCATGTAGCCGCGGCCCTTCGGGCCGGCTGGTGCCGGGAAGACGACATAGTCATCCGGCGCCGCAGAGATGGCGCTCTTCAGGCGGGCGACATGGTCCCAGGCGACCATGACTTCGCCCGAGGCCAGCGGCTCCTGCATGAAGTCGTAATTGGTCGAGTTCGGGGTGACATAGGCCCAGAGTGCCTTCAGCTTCTCCCAGCCGGCTGCGGCATCCGCATTCTTGAAGGTACGCACCACGCCGCCGGTGAAGGACGGATAGAAATAGCCCTGGAAATAACGCGCCATCAGGCCCTTCGGACCCGCCGGGAAGCCGATCTGCGGCTGGCCGGTGGCAGCCTGCATGCTCTTGCCCCACTCGATCAGCTGGTCGTAGGTCAACGCGTTGATGTCGGTGCCCTTCGGCAGGTATTGCAGGGCTTCCTTCTTGGCGGCCATGACATAGGTCGCCTGCATCCAAGGAATATACTGCTGCGTGGGCTTGCCGAGCTTGCCGAGATCAAGAACCGATTGCGGCATGCCGCTGGCGGCGAGCTTCTTGGCAAGGTCGTCGAGCGGTTCAAGCTGGCCCTTGTCGGCAAGCGGCGAAAGCTCGCCATGCAGCGCACCGACGAGGCTCACGGTGTGCTTGCCGGCCTGCGCTTCGGCTTCCATGCGGACTGCAAACTGCGGCGGCTCCTCCACCACGTAGTCGACCTTGCCGGCATCCTTCAAAAGGTCCTGCCGGACCACGGTCGCCTCCTCGATCGGGCGAAGCTGGGTGGATACGAAAACCGTCTGGGCAAGCACCGGCGAGGCGAACGCCACCACCGTCGAAGCCAGAATTGTAAGTGACACGATACGTTTCATCTTCTCCTCCTTCATTGTTCTTTGTCGTGAATGCACGGCTGTCTATGCCGCCAGGGGCGGACGGCGATGGCTGTCGCGGTCGACGAATTCAACCGCGTGAAGCTCCTGGAGATCTTCGGCAGGCTCGCCGGCGATGGCGCGCAACAGCAGCGAGGCGAAGGTCGCACCGAGGTTCTCGCCGGTCATGCGCATGGTCGAGAGCGGCGGGCTGGTGAAGGCACCCATCGGCAGGTCGTCATGGCCGACGATGCTGATCTGGCTGCCACCGTCGACTTCGCGCAGTGCCCGCAACGCTCCGATCGCCATTTCGTCGGTGGCGCAGACGAGGGCCGTCGGACGCGACGGCTGGCGCAGGAGTTCCAGGGCTGCGAGATAACCGCCCTGCTCGAGCGGCGCCCCTTCGGCGCAGAGATCGATCGCAAGCCCGCATTCCTCCATCGCCGCCTGCCAGCCGCGGCGACGGACATGCGCGAAGTAATATTCCTGGGGCCCGGCGATATGGCCGATGCGCCGATGCCCCGCCGCATGGAAGCGCAGCGTCGCGGCGCGGAACCCGGCAAAACCATCGCCGTCGATGAACGGATGGGGGACCAGGCTTTCGGTGCGGCCGTTGGTGACGAAGGGAATGCCCCGCGACTGGAGGTATTCGACGCGCTCGTCCTTGCGTTTGGTGCGAACCAGCAGCATGGCATCGACGCGGCGCCCATCGACGAAGCGCTGGCATATCTCAAGTTCGCTGACACCCCGCGGCACAGGCGCGATGACGAGATTGAGACCGGCCGCAGCGAGATGTTCGGCGCAGCCTGACAACATGTCGAGGAAATGAGGGGGGCCGACGTGGCCAGGATCACTCGGCAGCGTCACGGCGACCAGTTCAGCGCGCTGCTTGCGCAACCGACGAGCGGAGGCATTCGGCCGATAACCTGCGGTCTCTGCTGCCTCACGAACCCGCGCGCGGGTGGCCGCGGACACGTCGGAATAACCATCAAGTGCTCGGGACACAGTGGTAATCGACAGTCCGAGCGAATGCGCCAGCTGTTTCAGATTAGCCAAAATCTTCCTCCCGAATTGAAATAAGCATTCTCCAAAACGTTTTGGGAGTCAACCAGAACGTTTTGGAGATCATCGGGCGCCTCAGCTCGGTGAGGACTTTCCCTACTCCGGTGAAGCGGCCCCTCGTACGTCGCCATCTTGGCGAACATGACGGCTGAGACAGCGTCCAGCCAAAGTCGTGCCAGCAGCACCAGTAGAGCGGCCGGACAGAGAGCCGAGTAGTTTCGCGCTATGTTGGGCCATCTGCGTGCGCAGCTAACGACCTGAACATTGCCGCAAATGAAGATCGCGTCACGCCTAGCGCGGCACTGGAGAAAGCGGGAAGTACAACTTTTCCATGGTGGTATCTCGATGGGAGGACCTGTTGATTCTCACGAACCGCTGTTCCATCCTCGGCGAGGCGGGAGAATCGTGGAGATGGCACCAGATCCTACTCAAGCAATCCTATGTCAGGACGCCCAAGGACATGTCATAAAGGTGCTCCGCGTCCCCGATCAAAAAGGGGATCGGTACTTTTACATCGACGGCCATCAAACCTCTCGGCTGCTCATCCTGCAGGCCGATGGAAGCTTCCTGGAAGCTATAAACTCGAGAAGGTTTTTGCCGATTGCAATCGAGTCCTCCAACGTTGTCTTCCCTCGCAAGGGCTGACCTAGCAACATGGGGCGGGGGCAAAATGGTGATGAACATTCTCCCGGAGCCGAGCCAGTGGTCGGCGCGCGGCCCGAACGAGAAAGAGCGCCGCTACCCTCCCCGGCCAGCGACGCTCCCTGCAGACGTGGCGACCGAAGTCAGATCATCAGAATGTAGACGATCTCGTAGGGTATCCGGCTCGACGATCCCGATGCGATTGTCGGCAAGCACGAAGTAGCGGTACGAGCGATAGGCCGGGAGAATTTCGACGACCCTCGGCGGAAGCGGATGCAGTTCCACCGTTTTGGGGACCGCAACCCCGACCGATACGCTGAAGCTCGGCTTGGTCGGATCGACCTTGTTCTCCACGATGATGTTTCGAATTTCGGTCTTCTGTTCACTGGAGACCACTCTTTTCGCGCAAGGATATCCGCTGCTTATCTAAACTTGGAGGTGAAGGTCGAGCAAAGCCGTCAGACGCAAGTGATTGGGCCATGGAACTAAGCGGCTTAGCCGTTGTTCGGCGATTTCCACCGACCCAAAGTAAAAAGGGAAATCCTTTGAGCGAATTGCGCCAGGAGTTTGAGCTTCGAAGAGATTTTCTGCCGACGGGCCAGGAGGACGAGTGGATTTTACCTCGCCGAACGATATCAACGGTCGGTGGTTCGTCGACACCGCAAAGTTCGGAGTCATCGCGGCCGCTGGTCATCGACCTCGATGGCACCTTGGTCCGATCCGACCTCCTGATCGAGACCGCGTTCTCTGAACTCAGGCGTCGCCCCTTTTCCGTCGTTGACCTTGTCCTCTCGATGTGCAGGGGAAAGGCTTGCCTCAAGCACCGCCTTTCAGCACCGGCGGATTTCGATCCGGCTATCCTGCCCTTTGATCTCGAGGTTCTGAACTTGATCCAGACGGCGCGGGAAGAGGGACGTCAGGTTTATCTCGCGTCCGCGACGCACGAGCGCCTTGTCTCCCGCGTTTCCGATCATTTAGGTGTCTTCACCGGTTGGTTTGCAACGGACGAGATGACAAACTGCGCTGCCAAGGTGAAGGCGGAAAAGCTCGTAGCGGCCTTTGGCAATGGCGGCTTCGACTATGTTGGCAACGACGCCGCAGATCTACCTGTATGGCGTCATGCCGGAAAGTCATATGCAATTCGGACGTCCGCCAGGGTGGCCCGGCAACTGTCACGTCAATGCGACAATGTCGAACATCTTGCGCACGACAAGCCGACCTGGCGCACTTGGGCGCGGTTGCTGCGGGTGCATCAATATGTCAAGAACGGGCTCGTCTTTATCCCGTTGCTGACAAATCAGCTCTTCGACGTCCACAGTCTCGCCAATGCCGCTCTGGCTTTGGTCGCCTTCTCGCTTTGCGCGTCGAGCGTCTATGTGCTGAATGACCTGGTCGACCTGCAGGACGACCGCGGACATCGCAGCAAATGCAGCAGGCCGCTGGGTTGCGGCGATATCCCGCTCTCACACGCGCTCATGGCAATCCCCGTTCTCCTGCTGCTGTCGTTTATGGTTGCCGTCACGATTTCACCCGCCTTCATGTTGGTTCTCGCCGGATACTTTGCGTTGACCACCGCCTATTCATTCTTTCTGAAGCGGAAGATAATCCTCGACGTCGTCACCCTTGCCGCTCTTTACACCGCACGCGTGGTGGGAGGCTCGGCGGCGATTTCCGTTTGGCCTTCTCCTTGGCTGCTCGCCTTCATGATGAGCTGGTTCCTCTCGCTTGCACTCGTCAAGCGATATACGGAGCTCATTTCACGCCGAGCCGCGAACCTACCCGACTCCAAGAGCCGCGATTACAAGAATGGAGACGTCGGCATGATCGGCGCGTTGGCGGCGGGGGCCGGGATGAACGCGCTGACATTGTATGCTCTCTACGCTGCAAGCGACAGCGTGCAGGATCTCTATACACGGCCAGGGATTTTATGGCTGGCGGGACCAATCCTGGCTTGCTGGATTGCCCGCATCCTGTTGCTGGCCCATAGGGGGCAGATGCATGACGATCCGGTCGTATTTGCGATCAAAGACAGGGTAAGCCTCGCGACTCTGGGCGTTGCCGGCGCCTTTGTAGTCGCCGCGCTTTGAGGTGAGCGAGATGCGTTCCTATCATATGCGTGAAGGGACTACGACCCGCATCGCAGTTCGCTATGTCGCGTTCGCGATCCTCTCGACTTTGGCGAATTTTGCGGTTCAGGCGGCTGTCGTGAAAATCTACCCGTCGCAAAGCCTTGTGCCGTCAATGTTCGCGGGCACCGCCGCTGGGTTCGGGCTCAAATACTTCCTCGACAAAAGGTGGATCTTCTTTGACCGATACGAGTCGCATGGTGACGAATTGTTCAAGATCGTCCTTTACGGCCTGTTCAGCGTCGTGACGACGATCATATTCTGGGGGTTCGAAATCGTCTTCTGGACAGTCTGGAGAACGGACCTTGCGAAGTATGCGGGCGGGGCAATCGGTCTGGCGATCGGCTACGTCTCAAAATTCGCGCTCGATCGAAAATTCGTGTTCAGGTTGGAGGGGGCGTGACAGACCGATGGAGGGATGGGGACGTTATCCGCGCCATGAAAGTGAAGTGCTTGTTTGCAGGCTGCCGGAAACGCTGTCTGGAACGGTGTCATCGCGCGCGGGTCTGATTGCTCGCGGCAACGGCCGCTCGTATGGCGATGCCGCGATCGGTGAGCATCTCACGTTGACCTGCGGTGCACTGAGTCGGATGAAAAGCTTCGATGAAATGAACGCGTCGCTGACCGTCGAAGGTGGCGTCATGCTGTCAGACATACTCAGGTCATTCATCCCCCGGGGCTATTTCCCCCCGGTGGTCCCGGGTACGAAGTTTGTCACGATTGGCGGAATGATCGCATCCGATGTGCACGGGAAGAACCATCATCGCGACGGTGGGTTCGGCGAGCACGTTAGCGAAATCAAACTGGTTGTTGCCGGTGGTGAGATTGTTACCTGCAGCAGAGCCAAGAATTCGGAGCTTTTTCTCGCGACGCTCGGCGGTATGGGCCTGACGGGCGTCGTCGCTGAAGCCACCTTTACGCTGAGGCCCATCACTACCGGCTGGATTGTTCAAAAGACGGTCGTGACAGAAAACCTCGCCGATACGCTGAAAGCCTTGAAGCAAACAGACGACGCCACCTATTCCGTTGCCTGGATTGATTGCCTTTCGCGGGGCGCTTCGCTCGGCCGCTCGCTGATCTTTGTCGGCGAGCACGCCAGCCCGAGCGACATCGCTCAAATGCCGAAAGCAGCGCAATTCCCTCCCTCCAAGGCCGCCCGTCTTTCGCTGCCGGTCGACCTGCCTGGTTCGGCGCTCAACAGGGCGAGTGTTTCCGCATTCAACGACCTTTACTATCGGCTGGGTGCCCGCAAAGCAGCCCGAGCCTCGTTGGTCCACTGGGACAGCTACTTCTTTCCGCTTGATGGTCTGCTCGAATGGAATCGCCTCTACGGCAAGCGCGGCTTCCTGCAGCATCAATGCGTAGTGCCTGACGAAAATGCACTTGCGGTTCTGAGCAGTATGCTCGATCGTTTCGCTCGTTCTGGGAAAGCCTCATTCCTGGCCGTTCTGAAAAGGCTGAGGGGTGGCGCAGGCCTTCTGTCATTTCCGGCGCCAGGGTATACTCTCGCACTCGATCTGCCGGTCGCGCCCGACGTGTTCCAGTTGTTAGACGAAATTGACAAGCTGGTTGTCGCGGCGGGAGGGCGACTCTATCTCGCCAAGGATGCGAGGCAATCCCGTCATACTTTCGAAGCCGGTTACCCCCGACTGCAGGCGTTCAAAGAGGTGCGACGAACAACGGGGGCCGACCGTCACTTTAGTTCCCAGCTGGGAAAAAGGCTTGGCATATGAAAGCCATCGGCAAGGCACTGCTCCTGATTGGCGCGACGTCGGATATTGGTCGTGCGACTGCCCTGGTCTATGCCGAGGCGGGCTGGGACATCCATTTGGTCGGACGCAGGCGTGAGCTTGTCCAACGTGAAGCCGATGACATCGTCACGCGCACCGGCGCCGCCGTCACCGCCCATGAACTGGATATTCTTGATATCGACCGCTTCGAAGCCTTTCTGAGCACCGTGTCGCCATTGCCTGACACGGCCGTTTGCGTCGTCGGCGAACTCGGCGAGCAGGCCCGCGCCGAAAGGGAACTCGAACACGCAGCCATGGTAATGCGGACAAACTTCGAAGGACCGGCTTTGATGCTCGGCCTCCTGGCTAGCCGCTTTGCCGCGCGCGGGTCCGGCACCATCGTCGGCATAAGTTCGGTCGCGGGCGACCGCGGGAGAGGATCCAACTATGTGTATGGCGCCGCGAAAGCTGGCCTGACGGCGTTCTTGTCCGGTCTCAGAAACAGACTATCCACAGCCGGGGTACGCGTCCTCACCATCAAACCCGGTTTTGTCCGAACGCGGATGACTGATGGAATGAAGCTTCCACCAGTGCTTACGGCCGCGCCTGCAGAGGTCGCTCAAAGGATCTTTGCCGTGGCCGATGGCAGCAAGGGAGGGGACGTCGTCTATGTCCGGCGCATTTGGTATCCGCTCATGGCGATAATCCGAAGCATACCGGAACCGATCTTCAAGAGGTTGCGGCTGTGATCGAAACCTGGGGAATAGAAGATAGAGATTGCCCTGGCCGCTTCGTCGTCCGTATGTTCCATCTTGTTGATCCGCTTTTTCCGCACGCCGATGCGGATCAAGACCTGTCCTCGGGAAGGACGGGGTCTAGATGAGGCGCCGCCTTTTTTCCACACAGGTTGCGCTCCTGGTGGTCGCGGCAATTTGTGCCGCGATGCTTGCCATTCCTGGACGGACCATCAACACCGCTTTCATCAACGACGTTTTGATATTCATTGATGGAGCGCATCGTATCGCTGTCGGGCAGGTGCCAAACCGTGATTTTCATACGGCGCTCGGACCGTTGGTCTTCTATATCCCTGCCTTGGGATACCTCCTGTCCGGAAATTTCGGCGCCGCGATACCGATGGGAATGGCACTCCTGGTCATCGCGTTCATGCCTGCGATGATCCGTATCCTTCTTTCGCGCCTAAGCTCTCCCTCAGCCATCGCCTTGGGCATATTCCTGATTCTTATTCTCGCGGTCCCGATCAATCTCGGAAGTCCGGTCCGGCTTCTTTCTTTTGCGATGTTCTACAATCGCATCGGCTGGGTCGCTCTCGGGCTCATCCTGGTGATGTACCTGAAGCCGAGATCCAACGCCGCGCGCAACGACGTTGCAGACAGTCTCGCGACGGCCTTTCTTCTACTTGTCCAATTCTACACCAAGGCGACCTACGGGCTCTGCGGCCTAGCTTTTCTGATCTTCCTGTTGTTGGACCGGCAGCAGCGCTCCTGGATCCTGCTCAGTCTGTTCCTGACTGCACTGGCAATGATCGTCATCGAGTTCTTCTGGCGCGGCACGCTTCAGCACATAGAGGATCTGCGGGCCGCCGCACGGGTCAGCGGTGATCATGACGTCCGCAGCATACTGAAAAATGTCCGTGAGAATTTCTCGGATCTGGTGGTTTTCACGATCTTTGCGCTGATCGCCTTCTGGCGCATCCGCAGCCTTCGAGACCTGCTCTACAGTGGCTTCTGCGTGGGTGCAGGATTGGCAATCATCAACCAGAACGCCCACAGCTGGGGTATCATCACCCTCTATTGCGGCGCGGCAGTGCTGGCGGAAAAGGCACGGCGCTTTCAATCTGTCGACCCAAGCGCGCAAATCGAGAGGCCTGCTCGTCTTGTCGCTGCACTGCCGCTGCTTCTAATCTTCTTTCTCTTGCCGCCCATCGTCCACCACGCTGAGGCGATCGCTCTCCACACGGCACTTGCGGCGGAGAACGTGGGCAAGCCCCTTGGCCCTCCGCTATTTGAGGACGTCCGGGAAGTCGATCCGCCCGGTGGGGAGCCTGATTTCATTCAGTGCTACCTCGATAGTATCGAAAGCGGAACGGCCCTACTACAGGCCCTGCCGATCCCGCTGGAGCGGGTATTCGTGCTCGATTTCGTCAACCCCTTTTCCGCAGGGCTCGGGATACGCCCTCCCACAGGTGACACTGCGTGGTTCCACTGGAACCGCAACATCAATGAGAAGGCCTATATCCCACCGGAAGCACTGTTCGCCGACGTGAAGATTGTGATGGTGCCGCAGGCTGGCATCAACAGCCTGCCGTTACAGGAGCTGTATGGCCCGTTCATTTCGAAGAATTTCGACATGGTGCAGAAAACGCCGGAATGGACGATTTACCAGCGACCGCAGGCCGGGTTGGAAAGCGAGGCGCGGTGACGCAGGCAGTGAGGTCGATGCCGGAGCAGGAAGGCGCATCGCCACGGGCTGGCCGCCAATACATCTGGTGGGCCACCGTCGTGTCGTTTGCTCTGGTGCTTTCAGCTCTTCTCGCTCTGCCCAGCCAGACGATCACCAGCAAATACGTCAACGATCTCTTCGTCTTTCTCGACGGTGCGCATCGCATCTGGTCGGGACAAGTTCCGAACGTCGATTTCCACACCTCGCTTGGAGCACTCACCTTCTATATTCCCGCTGCCGGCTATGGCCTTTCGGGAAGTATGGGCGGCGCGATGCCAGTGGGCATGGCTATAGTTATCCCCCTGTTCGCGGCCGTTGCCGCGGCAATTCTCGGCAGCCGTATGCACAAGGCGCTCGGCTTGCCCTTGGCAGCATTTTTGCTTTTGCTCGTCGCGGCTCCTGCCAATCCGGGAGAACGGATCGGCGATCTCACATTTGCGATGTTCTACAATCGGCTGGGCTGGGCCTCGCTCGGTCTTCTTTTGGTCATGTATCTGCCCCGCCTATCCAGCGCTGGGAGCAAGGTCGTAGACGCCGCCTGTGCAAGCTTCCTCGTATTGCTCATGCTCTACACAAAGATCACCTATGGCGTTGTAGAGCTCGCATTTTTGGTCTTCCTGGCAACCGACCGACGCCAAATCGGGTGGGCGGCGCTGGCGCTTGGGATGATCGCGAGCAGCGTCGTTGCAATCGATCTTCTCTGGGGCGGCAGCCTCAACTATCTCGCGGATCTGCGCCTTGCAGGCGAGAACAGCGGCGGGCTCCCGACACTCGGCGCTCTGGGGCACGTCTTTCTGAACAATCTCGCCGACTTGGCTGCTTACGTACTTGTCGCTGGCATCTTTCTTATCCTCGCACCCAGCTACCGGCATCTTTTTTTTATAGTTTTTTGCGGCGTAACCGGTGTGCTGCTCATTGAACAGAACTTTCAACGCCGGGGCATCCTGACGCTGGTTCCGAGCGCAGCTGTAATCACGCAATATCTTCTGAAGGCCGAGCTCGCTCGACTGCACCGGAAGGCTCCCTTTGTCTTGGCGCTACTGTTGGCATTTCTGCTTGTGCCGGCGGCGATAAGCAATGCCGCGGCTGTTGCCATTCATGCCCGTTACGCCATTGCCGGGCGGGGCGAGCCTATGCCGCTGCCGGCATTTTCGAGAGTTCGGCTTGTCGAGACATGGAGTGTTGGTCAGTACGACTATTTTGTGCAGTATAATCAAACTCTGGTCGAGGCCGCGGACGTGCTGTCCCAGTTGGGCGCTCGCCAAGCGACTGTCGCCGTGTTGGACTTCGTCAATCCGCTCTCGGCCGGCCTGGCGCTCCGGCCGCCCGTGGGCGATAGCGCCTGGTATCACTGGGGACGGACGCTCGGTCCCGACTACCATCCACCCGCGGAGGAGATGTTTGCAGATGTCGACCTGATCCTCGATCCCAAATGGCCAATCGAGATCTGGACGGCGAATGGCATGCGCGACGTTTTTGCTCACTACATCGCCCGCCATTTCGATAAGGTACGGGAGACAACGAACTGGCGAATCTACCGCAGGAAAACATGAGCAGCAGACTGCCTCCCTCGCTCAGCAGCGATCAGACCGATGAGGAGCAGGACGAGGGCCCAGGCGTAGACCGAGCCGACCCCTAATTGCGCTAGGCGGGGAGCACCGAAGTAACCGAGTATGACTGGGACCGGTATCACCAGAGGTGCGGCCGACAGCCATGTCCAAGGCCGCTGCCAATGATGCAAAAACACCGGAAGGAGGAAGAGCGTATAGTGGATCCAGCCAAGCGGCGACGCCTGGAGGGACGCCAAGAGCGCAAATCCGCTGACGACGATCACTGGCGGCCGGCGGAAAAAAGCCCACGCTGCCAGCGAAAGCAACAATGCGACAGCAAGAGCGGTGCCCACGGCCGGGAGGCCCGCCCGTGCTGCAAGTCCTGCAAACGAAGCGTTCGTCAAGAACACCGCCCGCCCGCCGTCCGTCGCCACCAAATGCAGCCAATCCAGGTAGATTCCGGGCCCGAAGATGACTAAAGGGACCGCGGCTATGACGACGGCCGTTGCAATCGTCACGACGCTCGGCATGCGGTGGCCCGCGAGAAAAAGCAGCACGGGCCAGACCGAAAAATTCGGTTTCATCGAGATCAACAAACCGATCATGATGCCGGCAACCAAATGGTCACCCTTTTCCAGTCGGAGCCAGGCGACGATGCAGGCCAGCACAAGCGGCGTGTAGATCTGGCCGAGATAGAGCAAGGTCGTCGGCTGGGTGGAGGAGATCCGCCGGGATCGCCGGCGGCTGCAAGATCGCATCGGAAGAGCAACTGTCGTTGCACCACTGGGACGACAATCCGCAGGAGACCATGAGACCCCATCGTTTCATCAGCGACCTCTGCTTCCCCTAACGTCAAGCCATGCGATGGCGGCGTAGAATTGCGACAAGCCGGACAACCAGCATCAATCCGATAACGACCATTGCGGGCCAGTACATCGAATTCACCGCGGCGCGTTTTCCGAAGTTCAGCAAGAACGACACCCAGATGTACCAAGCGCCCAAAGTGTGGAGCCAATACCAAGTTACCGGTCCAATAAAGGCGGCCGTTCGGTCAAACGAGGTGAGCGTCATCAGGATGATGAAGGCATAGGCGATACCACCGCCAATGTAGCTACCAATGTTCGTCAATTGCAGGAAGAGCGTTGGGTCAAGCCTGGCGAGAGCGAACAGCGCCGCGGCATGGATCGCATGGGACACGGCGAACGACACGCCGAGGTAACGACGGTTCTGTCGCAGCCACCGCGTTGCAGGAGACGGGAAAAGGCGCTCCAGGCTTGACGCCGTGAAAGCCAGCGCGAAGAGCACCAGCGACGTGCGGGCCGTCAGCCGGATCACTAGACGCGCCGCCTCGACAGATGACGGGCTCATCGCGGCGGCGACCGCCGCCATGATCAGCAACGACAGCGAGATGAGAGCCGTAAGTTGCCAACCCTTCCAGACTGAATTTTCCTTCGCAGGCATGTAGGCCTCCCGTTTATGTAAACACTGATTACTTCAAAGGAAGGCGTTTTGCAAGGGCAATTATAATCAATGATTACATTCGAGGGACGGATCGGCTATCGTCGCAAAATGACGCCAAAATCACTGCCAGCTCGCGCTAACTACCACCATGGAAACCTGATCGAAGCTCTCCTTGAGGCTGCCATCGTACTCATCGAGGACAAGGGCGTGGAATCGCTGTCTGTGCGTGAAGTGGCCAAACGCGCCGGAGTTTCGCCCGGCGCACCATTCCGGCATTTCAGCAGCAAGACGGCATTGTTGACGGCTGTTGCCGAACAGGCAATGAGCCGCCTGACCGAAGCTGTGTCTGCGGAATTGCAAAGAGCAGGCGACGACGATCCGATTGCTGCGTTGCGCGCAGTCGGCCAAGGCTATCTCAACTGGGTCTTGGCCAATCCCACACATTTTCAGGTGATAAGTTCGCGCACGCTGATCGACTTCCACGGTTCTGAGAAGCTCGTCGCGGAAAATGAAGCTATTCGCTTGATCATGGTCCAGTTGATCGACGATGCTCGAAGGCTCGGCCTGCTTCGTGACGGCATCAGCAGCGAGGATCTGATCTTCTCCTCGCGAGCATTTATATATGGCGTGGCGAGAATGTGGATCGATGGGCATTTCCCGGAGTGGCGGATTGAACGCCCCGCCGAGGCGGCAATGTCCGCAGCACTTGATATGTTCATTCTGTCTATCGGCGCTCAGGTGGGGCAAATATCACCGCCGGCACCTGAACGCGATAGGTAGGGATACTGGCAACATTCGGCAGCCCTTGCTGCGGCGTATGGAGCAAAACGCCAGATGACCTCGTCATACTGCTTCGGGTCTTGGTAGACGCCGAATGATTTTGCCGCATAATCTTCCAACGAAAAGCCTGGCGCGAAAGTTCGAGGGCGACGCAAGGTTTTCCGGCGGACTGGTCCTTACCGACGCTCCGGTCCTTCCCCGTCAGTACCATCTTTCGAAACATCCCCTTCTCGCGCATGGCCGGATGGCGGTTATCCGGCCATGCCCATCTCGCGAAGCCTGCCCTGCGGCACGAATTTGACAGGGCGGTGGAGCGAACCCACCTCCTGGAGGTGTCCCTCAAGCGCCCCAAGAACTGCACGGTCCTTATCTCCTGTGACGGAACGCACTCTCGGGGTTGAAACGACGACAGCCAGCATCGATGAACGGCATCGACCGATCGAGATATGGCTTGTTGACGTTTGACGGTGCCGACCTGTTGTCGCCATCGGAACCGTCAAAGCCAGCCCTTGTCTTGTGTGGACAGGGGCTGGCAACGAGTTTGCTCCAAGAAAACGCCGCCCTACCGCAACAATGCCGCCGTCGTGGCAACATACCGCCCTCGTCAGGGATCACGTTGCGCGTCGGTAATCCGCTCACGGGCACGCACCAGATGGTAACGCATATAGAGCGCCGCGTGCTCCCCGTTTCTCGCCCGGATCGCTTCGACGATCTGCTGGTGCTCGCGCAGCACGGCGATACGTCGCTCGTCCGAGCCCAGTTTCGTCAGGTTGAGCGCCACGCCCATAGAGCCGCTGATCTCCCCGCGCAGGTGTTCAAAGAGCGATACGAACAGGTCGTTGCCGCTCGCGACAGCGACCTCGCGATGAAAATTGAAATCCGCCTCGCTGGGAGACTGGCCGCTCATGATTTTTTCGCGCAGCAGCTCGTTGGCTTGGTCGAGATTGTGAAGGTTCTGGCTGGAGCGGCGCTCCGCCGCCAGCGACGCTGCCGCAGCCTCCAGCGCGAAACGAACCTCGAAGGACTTCAGATAACCCGCGACATTGGACGGCAGCACGAAGCGGGTGATGGCCGAGGGCGGCACGGCGCGCACGAATGTGCCGGAACCGCGCCGCGAATAGACAAGGCCATCAGCCTGCAACCGGATCAAGGCCTGGCGAACCACAGGGCGCGATACGGAAAAAGCAGAGCAGATATCGTTTTCCGCCGGCAGCCGATCGCCTTCCTTGAAGGCGCCATTCAAAATCTGCTCGAGGATCTGGCCGTATAGTTTGTCCGCCAGCCTCTCCTTGCGCGGCGGCGTTAATTGCAGTTCCGCCATTCAACACCCCCTTAACTCCCAAATCTCTCGTCCCCGCGGCCCTCCCGGCGCGCGATATGGCAGTCGCGACCATGGCTCGAGCCTGCCTATCTATCGATAGGCACAATTTCAAAGATGTCATCAAAAATTACTTCTTTTGGAGCCTTTTTTACAAAATTTGAGATGAGAGTTGACAACTTAGGTGACCGTGTTAGCGTATTCGAAATTGTCGAAGTGCATTCGGTCATCTCAGGGAGGAGATATTCAGATGCAGCACACGGCGCGAATCGACCATCATTGCTGGCGCGAGAAACGCAGCTGAGGTCGCAAGGCCAAACTTCAACGCCATTTCTGTCGCACCCTGGGCCGTAAGCCACGAAGCTTCGGCAACAGGGAGTTTTTGCCCGCGTCAGGCATCGGTCGACAGACAGTACATTTCTTCAAGCCCGGCACGCCAGCGCGTCGGCTGGCTCATTTATGCCTTTTTCGACAGAGGAACATTGCGACCATGCGCATTACCGGCCTTCGAAGCTTTATGAGCCACGACGACAAGCGCCCCCGTGTGATCGTGGCAATCGACACGGACGAAGGCATCACCGGCTGGGGCGAGTGCTACAACCACGGTCCCGACAAGGCATTGCCGCACATCCTCGAATATTTCTATGAACAGATCAAAGGCGAGGATCCGCGACGGATCGAATTCCTGATGCTGAAGATGCAGCAGCAGGCGCGCTTTCCGGGCGGCGCGATGCATCTGGCGGCGTTTTCGGCGATAGACCATTGCCTCTGGGATATTTCCGCCAAGGCGGTGGATCTGCCGGTCTATCAGCTGATCGGCGGCGCGGTCCGCGACAAGGTGCGCGTCTATCTCGGCGTGCATAATTACAAGGATGCCGAGGGATTCCTCGATGTGATCGCCGGTCATAACGAGAAGTACGGCCTCGCGGCATTCAAGATGCATCCCTATCGCGTGGATTTTCACAAGGAGCGCTGGGGCGAGGTGATCCGAACGGGTGCGGAATTCTTCCGCACCATCCGCGAGCGGGCGCCATCCCATTACGACTTCGCTTTCGATGCACATGCCAAGATCTACGATCCCTGGCAGGCAATCCAGCTCGGCAATGCTCTGGCCCCTTACGATCCGATGTTCTTCGAGGAGCCTATCCGACCGGAGCACATCCCTGCCTGGGCAGAGATGAAGGCGAAGCTTAACTGCCCGCTGGCTACCGGCGAAAGCCTCTATAACCGCTACGAATTCCTGAACCTCCTCTCGGCACGTGGCTGCGATATCGCCCAGCCCGATATCTGCGTCGTCGGCGGGCTTCTCGAAATGCGCAAGATCGCGGCGATTGCGGAAGCGCATTATGTGCCGATCGCACCGCATAACCCGATGGGACCGCTAGCGACCGCCGTCAACCTGCATTTCTCCGCAGCTACCCCGAACTTCAAGATCCTCGAATACCGGCTGCCGCTCGACGCGCCCTACGTCAAGGACCCCTACCTGCCGGAGGACGGATACCTGCAGCTCCGCCCCGACCGTCCCGGCTGGGGCGTCGAGATCGACGAACAGGTGCTGGCAAAGGATGGCTACGTGCATTGGGAACGCAAGCTGCCGGTCAAGCCGGACGGCGCGTTCGGTTATCCGTGAGACGGAAGACGGCAAGCAGAACGAACTGAAGAGCTCGAAGATTTCAATTGGGAGGTTGAACATGATGAAACATCTTATGGCGGCGACATTTCTAGTTGCTGCAGCGCTGACGGTCCCGCAGGGCGCAGCGCTCGCCGCATCGCCGCCGAACATGCTGGTGATCGGCACGAACCTGACCGGCATCCGCACTCTGGACCCTGCAGACAACAATGCCCGCACGGTTTCGGAGCTCATTTCCAATATCTACGACAACCTCGTCCGGCTGCCGCAGAACGACCTGCAAAAGCTGCAGCCGATGCTCGCGACCAAGTGGAGCGCCTCGGCCGACGGCAAGCTGATCACCATCACGCTGCGCAGCGACGCTACATTCCAGAGCGGCAATCCGGTGACCGCCGAAGATGCCGCCTGGTCGATCCAGCGCGTCATCAAGCGTGGTCAGGTCGGCTCGACCGATATCGCGCTCTGGGGCTTTACGGCCGACAATGTCGAAAAGCTGGTGCGGGCCAAGGATGCGCAGACGCTCGAAATCGAGCTGCCGATCCAGGTCAGCACCGATCTCGTGCTTTATTCGCTCGCCAGCTCTTCGCTTGGCATCATCGACAAGAAGACCGCCATGTCGCATGAGGCGAACGGCGATTTCGGCGCTGCCTGGCTTGCCGCCAACTCGGCCGGCAGCGGTCCTTTCACGCTTTCGCAATGGCGTCCGAACGACATCGCAGTCTTCGAAGCCAACAAGAAATACTGGGGCGGTGTCCCGGCCATGGCCCGCGTCATCACCCGGCATATCCCCGAATCCGGCAACCTGCGTCTTCAGCTGCAGGCCGGCGACGTGGATGTCGGCCAGTATCTCGCAAGCGGCGACCTGGATGCGCTGGCGAACGACAAGAAAATGGTGATCGACAACGTGCCAGGTCTCGGCTTCTATTATATCGCACTGAACCAGAAAGACCCCGATCTGCAGAAGCCCCTGGTCCGCCAAGCATTCCAGCATGCTTTCGACTGGAAGGCGATCTCCGGCAATATCATGCGCTATACCGGCTTTCCGTGGCAGTCCGTCGTGCCGAAGGGCATGATCGGTGCGCCGGCTGACAATACATCCCGTTATGACTACGACCCGGCCAAGGCCAAGGCCTTGCTGGCGCAGGCCGGATATCCGAATGGCCTCAAGAAGGTGCTGAACCCATCGGGTGCCGCAACGTTGCCGTTCACCGAAGCCCTGCAGGCAAGCGCCCGTGCGGCCGGCTTCGACCTTAACCTTGTGCCCGGCGAATACACACCAGCCTTCCGCGAGCGCAAATACGAAATCCTGCTCGGCAATTCTGGTGCCCGCCTGCCCGATCCGTTCGCGGTCGCCACCCAATATGCCTACAACCCAGACAATCGCGACGAGGCCCGTCTCGGCAGCTATTATCTGTGGCGCACCGCCATGCAGGTTCCGGAGCTGAACACCCTTGTCGATCAGTCGATGAAGGAACGCGATACGACCAAGCGCACGGAAATGTTCAAGAAGATCGATGAGATCTACAAGGGCATGAACCCGCCGCTGATCGTCTTCTTCCAACGCACTGACCCCTATGTCATGCGCGCCAATGTCAAGGGTTATCAGGGACATACGACCTGGTCGACCCGTTGGCACGACGTGACGAAAACCAAGGAGTAGGATTGACGTGGCCAGCGTGGACATGACGACACGAGACAACTCGCCCGTACCGACCACGACTGATCCCGCCACCGATGGCCCGGTCGATGACATGCCGGATGATGGCATCAAGCTTGCCGTCCGTCGCTTCATCGGTCGCGTCGTCGCTGTGGTGACGACCCTGCTGGGGCTGCTCTTCCTGACCTTCTCGATGGGACGCCTGCTGCCGGCCGATCCGGTTCTGGCGATCACCGGACCCGAGGTCAGCAAGGAAGTCTATGACCGGGTTTTCAAGCAACTCGGCCTCGACCAGCCCGTCTACATACAGTTCCTCAGCTATGTGAAAAGAGTGCTGACCGGCGATCTCGGCGTCTCCGCGATCACCGGCCAGCCCATCGTCACCGACCTGCTGTCGATCTTTCCGGCAACGATCGAACTGACCCTGGTGGCGATGATCGTCGGCACCATCGTTGGCGTGCCACTTGGCATCACGGCTGCGGTTCATCGCGGCAAGCCGATCGACCATGTCGCCCGTATCGTCGGTCTTGCAGGCCATTCGATCCCGACCTTCTGGATGGGTCTGATGGCGCTCTTTATCTTCTATGCCAAGCTGCAATGGGTCGGCGCATCGGGGCGCGTCGATGTCTATTACGAAGGCATCGTCACGCCGGTGACAGGCTTCCTGCTGCTCGATTCCGCCATGGAAGCCAACTGGGACGTCTTCCAGAATGCGCTCGGCCACATCATCCTGCCCGGCTCGATCCTTGGCTATTATTCCGTCGCCTATATCAGCCGCATGTCGCGCAGCTTCATGCTGGAGCAGCTCAGCCAGGAATATATCATCACGGCGCGCGCCAAGGGGCTGGCCTCCCGCCAGGTGATCTGGCGCCACGCCTTCCGCAACATCCGCGTCCAGCTCCTGACCATCATAGCGCTGACACTCGGCGGTCTGCTTGAGGGCGCGGTGCTGATCGAGACCGTCTTCGCCTGGCCGGGGCTCGGCCAGTATCTCACCCGCGGCCTGCAGATGAACGACATGAATGTCGTCATGGGCGCGGTTCTCACCATCGGGATCGTCTTCCTGATCATCAACATCACGTCGGATGTGCTCTACCGCATCCTCGACCCGAGAACACGGTGATAGATATGGCGATACCCATTTCCCAATCTCGCCCCACGCCTCCCGGCATTCGCGGCTGGCTTCTCGCCCCTGAACCCAAGGGTACGCTGCATGCGTCTGTGCAGCAATTCTACCAGGGCTGGCTGAAATTCCGTGAACATCCGCTCGGCGTCGTCGGCCTAGTGGTTATCCTGATCCTCATCATAACCGCCGCCGCCGCCCCTATTCTGACGCAATACGATCCGATCGCTCAGAACATGGCGATCCGCCTGTCGCCCCCCTCTTGGGACCACATTCTCGGAACCGACAATTTCGGTCGCGACGTCTTCGCCCGCATCATTTACGGCGCACGCACGACGCTCGACATCATCATCCTCGTGACGATCATCGTCGCACCGATCGGGCTCTTGATCGGCACCTGCTCCGGTTATTTCGGCGGCATTGTCGATGAGGTGCTGATGCGCATCACGGATATCTTCCTCTCCTTCCCCGGTCTCGTATTGGCGCTCGGCTTTGCGGCAGCTCTCGGTCCCGGCATCACCAACGCAATCATCGCGATCTCGCTGACTGCCTGGCCGCCCATCGCCCGCCTCGCCCGCGCCGAAACGCTGAGCCTCAGGCAAATGGACTATATCGCCGCGGTGCGGCTGCAAGGCGCATCCTCGGCCGCCGTGATCATGCGCCATATCCTGCCGATGTGCGTACCCTCGGTCATCGTCCGCGTGACGCTCAACATGGCCGGCATTATCCTGACCGCCGCCGGCCTCGGCTTCCTCGGCCTTGGCGCCCAGCCGCCATGGCCGGAATGGGGCGCGATGGCCGCCACCGGCCGCGAGTTCATGCTCGACAGCCCCTGGGTTATCGCCGCGCCCGGCATTGCAATCGCAGTCGTCAGCCTTGCCTTCAATCTCGTCGGCGATGCCCTGCGCGACGTACTCGACCCAAGAGGTGGCGAATGACCGAACCGCTCATCGATGTCAGAAATATGGAAATCTCCTTCGCCCACGGCTTCGTGAAGGCTGTGCGCGGCGTGAGCTTCCAACTTGGCCGCGAAAAGCTCGGCATCGTCGGCGAATCCGGCTCTGGCAAATCGACTGTCGGCCGGGCCATCATGCGGCTCCTGCCGCCGACCGCAAAGGTCACCGCCGACCGGATGACGTTCAAAGGCGCCGATATTCTGGCCGCCAGTGAAAAGCAGATGATGGATATCCGCGGCAAGCAGATCGGCCTCATCCTGCAGGACCCGAAATATTCGCTAAACCCGGTCATGCGCGTCGGCGAGCAGATCGCCGAGACCTATCGGCTGCATTATCCGAAAGCCGGCAGGAAGGCCGCTGAGAAGAAGGTGCTGGAAATGCTGGAAGCGGTAAAGATCCGCGATCCGCAGCGCGTCTTCCGGCTCTATCCGCACGAAGTCTCCGGCGGCATGGGCCAGCGCATCATGATCGCCATGATGCTGATCGCCGAGCCAGAAGTACTGATCGCCGACGAACCCACGTCGGCGCTCGACGTTACCGTGCGGCTCGACGTTCTGGCGCTGCTCGACGAACTGATCGCCAGGCGCAACCTCGGCCTGATCTTCATCAGCCACGATTTGAACCTGATCCGTAAATTCTGCGACCGGGTGCTGATCATGTATGCGGGACGCGTCGTCGAAGTGCTGAAGGCGTCCGAACTCGACAATGCCCAGCACCCCTATACCCAAGGATTGCTCGCCTCGCTGCCGTCCATTGAAAACCCGCCGGCACGCCTGCCGACGCTGACGCGGGATCCGTCCTGGTTGACGCAACCCACAATCGGAGTGCCGTCATGATCGACGTCGAAAACCTCACCGTCCGGTTCGGCCCGCGCACGCCGCTCGTCGTGAAGGGCATCAGCTTCACCATCGAACGCGGGAAATCCTTCGGCCTCGTCGGCGAATCCGGCTGCGGCAAATCCACCGTGCTCCGCGCGATTTCCGGCCTCAACCGCAATTACGGCGGACGGATTTCGCTGGATGGCAAGCCGCTGGAGCCGGAACGGAGCAAAGCCTTCTTCCGCGACGTCCAGATGGTCTTCCAGGACCCCTACGGCTCGCTGCATCCGCGCAAGACGGTTCGTTCGCAGTTGATCGAACCACTGCGCAATCAGCACCTGCCGATCAAGGAAAACGCTGTTTCCGACGTGCTGAAAGCAGTCGGTCTCGATCCCGGCCTCGGCTATCGGTTCCCACATCAGCTTTCCGGCGGCCAGCGGCAGCGCGTCGCGATCGCCCGCGCATTGATCCTCGACCCGCCTGTCCTGTTGCTCGACGAGCCGACCTCGGCGCTCGACGTTTCCGTGCAGGCGGAAATCCTCAACCTGCTCGCCGACCTGCAGAAGGAACGCGGGTTGACCTACCTGCTGGTGAGCCACGACATGGCCGTCATTGCGCATCTCTGCAGCCGCGTCGCGATCATGAACGGCGGCGAGATCGTCGAGGAAACCGGCATCGAGCAGATCCGCTCGGGCCATGTCCAGCACCCCTATTCCCAACGGCTTCTTTCCGCCAGCCGCGCTTACGGCAAGCAGGAAATGCGCCCGGTCGAGGTCATGAACTCGGCCTGATTCCAACGGTCGTCCAGCGCCTGGACGCTGGGCAAGACCGTTCGTCAATGCTTTTCCACTTACCCCTGAACCGGGAGCCTGAAGCCATGCCCAATTTTTCCGTGACACCCGAAATGCTTGCGAAATCGGTCCTCTCCGTGCCGCCCCTGGCACGCAAGGCCGACTACACGCTCGACCGCGAAGGCAACCGCCAGATCCTGGCGCATCTGGCGCAAGGCGGCGTGACCACCGCGCTTTATGGCGGCAACGCCAACCTCTACAACATCTCCGTCCGCGAATTCGCGGAGATGGTCGACCTGCTGAAGGAGATCGCGCCCTCCGGCACCTGGCTTATCCCTTCGGTCGGTCCGGACTATGGCAAGTCGCTGGACCAGATCGCAATTCTCAAGGACTACGACCTGCCGACTGCGATGGTCTTGCCCCTGAATTTCCCGGTGACTTCGGCCGGCGTCGCAACGGGCCTTCGCCGCATCGCGGACGCCTACGGGCGGCCGATCATCGCCTATGTGAAATCGCTCGGCTACATTTCGGCGGCCGATCTCGCGGCCGTCGTTGCGGATGGGGCGATCTGCACGATCAAATACGCAGTCGTCCGGCAGAACCCGAAGGAAGATGCCTACCTCTCCGAACTCGTCCAGAAGGTCGATCGCAAGATCATCATCTCCGGCATCGGCGAGCGGCCGGCGATCAGCCACCTGATGGATTTCGGTCTGCAGGGCTTCACGTCCGGCTCCGTCTGCGTCGCACCCGCCATGTCCACCGGTATCCTGAAAGCACTGAAGGCCGGCAACGTCGCCGAGGCGGAACGGCTGCGGGCCTTCTTCATGGGGCTGGAAGACCTGCGCGACGGCATATCGCCGCTCCGCGTCCTGCATGAAGCGGTCGCGACCGCCGGCATTGCGGATACCGGCCCGATGCTGCCGTTCCTGGAGAATATCACCGATGCCAAGGTGCTCTCTGCCATAACGGAAGCCTCGCAGAAACTGCTGGCGGCGGATCGGGCATATCAATCCGGTCAGGTCGAGAAGCAGGTTGAGCGGGCCTAAGGTTCCGGCATCACCTGCGCGGGCAGCGACACGATCGCCTTGATCGGATTCGAACCAAAGACCCGCAAGTTAGAGAACAGACATACCTTAATATCAAACGGCGAGTTCCCTTCTCACTCAACACGCAGTAGCTTCGCCACATCCAGTAGCATCCTGTCCGCGCCCCTTTTGCCAAGCAATGATAATGAGATGTTCCCGCCGGGTCGGGCAATAGGAAGTGCCAATTGCGGGCAACCGCTAAGTCCGGAGAGACACAGAAGTTTGATGCAGGCGGAGCGAAACGCTGCGAGACATCGCGGTGCGGCGTCGCGCCTTGACGGTTTCGCGGCCAATGTCGGAAGAGCGACGAGGACATCCTCGCCAAAAAGTCGATCAATCTCCTTGGAAAATTGCTCTCGAATCCGACGCGCCTCGAGCACCTCCTCCTCGCTCAGCCGTGATCCTGACAGGAGCCGCGCAGCAATGTCGGGCGCGATAGCATGCAGGCTTCGCTCGAGAAGCGATCTGTTGCTTTCCCAGGCTTCTCTTTGGAGGATGGTCGTGAACGCCCAAGCAAGCTCATCCAAGTTCAACCAACTGATCGCGCCGACTTCGCGAACAGGTATGCCCGCTGATCGAAGGCTGGCAATCATCTGGTCGGCGACCGCGTCGTCAATGGTTGCGAAGATATCCTCGGGAATAAGAATAGATTGTGGTCGGTCACTTGCCGCGTGCATGCCGACGGCGCTCATCACCGCGGCCATTGGTTCCAGGCTTCTCGTCATGAAGCCCGGCACATCAAAGTTTGGCGCCAACGGACGCAGCGCCCTGTTGTTCAGGCCTCCATGTGTTGGCCGCCAGCCGATAAGGCCGTTGACGGCGGCGGGCAACCGGATGGAACCGGACGTGTCTGTTCCAAGCCCGACATCCGCGAGGCCAGCGGCAACCGCGACGGCTGAGCCCGACGACGAGCCGCCGGGAATGAGGTCGGGATCGCGCGGATTGATCGGCATACCGAAATGGATGTTGCCGCCGATCAGGGAATAGGCGAGCTCATCCGTATTGGTTTTGCCGACGAAGCAGGCGCCGGTATCGAGCAGCGTCTGGACCAAAGGCGCCGTCGATGTCTTGATGCCGGAGGCAGCGAGCACCGCGGCATTGCCGGCCGCGGTCGGATAGCCGGCAACGTCGAAAAGGTCCTTGACGGCCAGTCGAAGGCCGGAAAGCGGACCGATGGCCGCGTGCCCGACATCCGCATCCGGATAGGGCATGAAAGCGTTCCATGGGTCTCGCACTCGCCCCGGCTCCCTAGATCTTCAGATGTTGCAGCACACGGCTGCGGCTATCTGGCCCATTGGGGCTTTCGTCTTCGATCGCCCCGAGTTTGAGAATGGCCCAGCGGTCGGCCACCGAAAGGGCGAAATCCAGGTTCTGTTCGACGAGCAGAATGGTCGTGCCGCGCTTTTCCCGTTCGTCCCTCAATGCTTTGGCGATATTCTGAACGACGGAGGGCTGCAGGCCTTCGGAGATTTCGTCGATCAGCAGCAATTTTGGCCGCAGCATCAGCGCTCGCGCGAGGATCAGCATTTTCTGCTCCCCGCCCGATAGCGTGCCGGCCTTCTGTGCCAGCCGGTCCTTCAGGAAAGGGAAATAACCGTAGACCCGTTCCAGTGCGGATGCCAGATCCCGATCGCCCTTGAGCGCGAGGCGCAGATTGTCGCGGATCGAGAGATCCTGAAACAACGGCAATTCCTGAGGGGCATAGCCGATTCCAGAAGCGATCAGCTCCGCGGGTTTTCTGTCGGCGATGACGGCACCGTCGACCTCGATCGTGCCTTTGCCACGCAGGAAGCCAAGGATCGTCTTCAACAGTGTTGTCTTGCCCATGCCGTTCTTGCCCATGAGCGCGAAGATCTCGCCCGGCCGGATGGCGAGCGACACGCCATTGACCACATCGACTGCGCCATATCCGCTCGACACGCCGCTGAGCTTGAGTTTGAACGTATCAGCCATGGACGCCTCCTGCGTAGATGGTGCGAACCGTTTCGGAGTTGACCACGTCATTCACCGTGCCGTCGAGCACGAGCTTGCCCTGATGGAGAACCACGATGCGGCTCGATATGTCGCGCACGAAATCCAGATCGTGTTCGACCAGAATGGCGGCGAAACCCATTTCGTCCGTCAGCTTCTTGAGAATGGTCCCGATGGTCATGCGCTCGGTCTTGGTAAGACCCGCAGTCGGCTCGTCGAGAAGAATGATGCGCGGTTCCAGAGCGACGACCATCGCCAGTTCGAGAGCCTGCCTTTGACCATGCGACAGCCGCGACACCGGCTTGGCCAGCATATCCGCCATGCCGGTGAGCGTCAGGATCTCGGCTGCCGCTGCCGGCAGCATGATCTCGCCAAGCGACCGCATTGGGTTGGGTCTCTCGCGGCTGAACCGTGCCATCTTCAGGCATTCGCCGATGGTCATGCTGTCGAAGATGCTGGCAACCTGGAATTTGCGGCCGACACCGAGGGCGACGATCCGCTCAGGTGCACGACCGGCAATATTCGTGCCGATGATATCCACTTGACCTTCGATCTGCTGGGTGCCGTCCGAGAGACAGCGCATCAGCGTGGTCTTGCCGGCGCCATTGGGGCCGACCAGGCTGACGAGTTCTCCGGCGCCGATTTCAAGGTCGATACCCTTGAGGACGGCGAAGCTGCCATAGGACTTGCCGAGACCGCGGATCGACAGGAGGCTCTTGCTTGCCAACGCACCATCCTTGACGATGCGCGTCGGCAAGGACTTCAGAGTGCTGCTGGAGTTCGCCGACTTCAGGAATCGCGTCACCAGGGAGGCGAGGCCGCCCGGCAAGAGGATGATCATGGCAACGAAGAGCGCACCGACGATCAGTTGCCACAGGAAGGGCAGATCGCCCGAAAGACTGGCGCTCAGATAATCGATGCCGATTGCGCCGAACAAGGGTCCGACAATCGTTCCCCGGCCACCGAGCGCCGTCCACACGACGAGCTCGGTTCCGAATACGAAGCCGGCGTTTTCAGGGGCGACGACACCGGATGCATTGGCAAAGAGGAAGCCCGCCAGGCCGCATACGCCAGCCAGAACGCCCGTCAGGACGATCTTCAGCCGGGCGGGGTTCATGCCGAGATAAGCCACGCGGGCTTCGTTGTCGCGGATTGCGACGAGCAGACGGCCGGCGTCCGACCGGACAAAGACGATGGCAAGAACGGCCAAGGCCAGCAGGCACGCCCCCGACAGGCGGAAATAGCCGGGAAGCCCGAGCGGGAGGGTTTCGTAACCGACGAGGCCACCCGAGGAACCGGTCCAGGTGCCGCCGGAAAAGACGAGCTGCGTGACGACGATCGGCACCACGAGCGAGATCACGGTGGCATAGAGCGGTGTCGAGCCGTGATAGAACGACAGCCAGCCGACCGCTAGCCCAAGCATGAGCGGAACCAGCACGGAAGCGACAAGGGCAACGACGAAAAGCGCCGGGCTTGCGCCGATATGGGTGAGGACCATGGCGGTGGCATAGGCGCCCACGCCAAAGAATGCCGCCTGTCCGAAGGTGAGAACACCCGTGTAGCCCCACAGCAAATCGACGGTGATCGCCAGCATCGCGTAGATCATCGAACGCGTCAGGACGTTGAGGCTGAAGCGGCCGAGAAACATCGGTCCGAAGACGATCAACAGGAGAGCTGTGAGCGCCAGCGCCACAAGAAGGACGAGCCGGAGTTTTTGTCTGTCACGCACGGGCAAATCCCTTCGGACGTATGCGCAGTGTGATTGCGCAAAGGACGGCTACGGTGATGCCGCCGAGGATTGGACTGAAATAGATGCTGACGAGCACCTGGGCGGCCCCGAAGATGAGGCAGGCGACAGCAAGCGCACCGAAAGAAGAGCCTGCGACCATCACCAGCATGAAGGCGCCTGTCAGCCAAGCGACGCCCATATTGGGATCGACGCTGGTCAGCGGCGCGAGCAACACGCCGGCAAGGGCCGCAAGGCCGGTGCCAATCATGAAGGTCGTGAGCCGCACCTTTTCGGTATCGATACCGAGACCCCGCGCCAGCGTTTCATTCATGATGACCGCCCGGGCGGAAAGACCAAGCCGTGTCCCATCGAGCAGCAAGGTGAAACCGAGCCCCAGAGCGATGGCCGCGACAATGGCGAAAAGACGGTAGGCCGAATAGCCGGCGCCAAAGAGATCGAAGGTGCCGGGCAGCAGCGCCGGCGTGAACTGCACGTCGCGGCCAAACCAGAGCGTGATCAACTGGCCGATGACGATGCCAAGGCCCCAGGTTGCAAGAATGGCATCGAGCGGCCGGCGATAGAGAGGTCGCACGATGAACCGTTCCGCCACACCACCGAGGATCGCGCCGATCAGGAAGGCAAAGGGAATGGCAAGCCATGGATTGAGGCCGAACCCGCTGACGACGACAGCGCAGTAGGCCCCAATGGTCAGCCATGCGCCATGCGCGAAATTAATGATCTTCAGCACGCCGAAGATCGCAAGCAGCCCGGCGGCAACGATGAAGAGAATGGCCGCGGTGCTGACGACATCGAGAAAGAGCGTCATTTCTAGAACTCCGATGATGGAGGCGGGGCGCCCTGCCCCGCCACGCTGGTTTCAGAGGTTCGGGCACTGATTGCCGGGATCGACGTCCTTGAAGCTATCGACAACGGCCACGCTTCCGTCGCCCTTTACCTGGCCAAGATACATCGTCAGGGGGGCGTGATGCTGCTTGTTCATGGAGATCTTGCCGCGCGGACCGGTGAAGGATACGTCAGGAAGAGCTTTGAGCACGCCCGCCGTATCCGTGCTGCCCGCCTTCTCTACGGCTGCCTTGTAAAGGTAGATCGCTTCATACTGCGGCACGGAAAGATCGTTCGGCGTGCGCAAATCCTTGCCGAACTTCTTTCCCATCGCCGAGAGGAAGGCCTTGTTTTCCGGGCTGTCGATTCCGGTGACGTAGGATGCGGAGAGGAAGATGTCCTTGGCGTCGGCACCCATGCTCTTGGCAGTACCTTCGTCGACCGCGAGATTGCCGTAAGGCAGGGTAACGCCAGAGGAGCGCAACTGCTTGGTCAGGGTCACGTTCGGTGCGCCGCCGGCCGTCGAGGTGATGATGGCGTCGGCGCCGGAGGAACGGACCTTGGAGATGATGGCCGTCCAGTCGCTGCCGTCCATGGGCAGATATTCCTCGCCAACAATCTGGGCGCCGGCTTTTTTGATATAGCCCTTGGCGAAGGACAGCATGCCGCGTCCGAAGGCATAATCCGAACCGATCAGGAAGAACTTCTTTGCGCCCTGTTTGATGATGAAATTGTCGACGACAGGCGGCACCTGCTGTTCTGGAACCCAGGCATCGACGAAAAGATTGGCATTGCAGGATTTGCCTTCATAGAAGGACGTGTAGATGTACGCCACGTCGCCCTTGGAAATGATTGGCAGGCCAGCATTGCGCGCGGCACTCGTCTCCATGGAGATGACGACGTTCACCTCTTTATGGAAAACCAGCGAATCGAAGGCCTTTTGCGCTCCGGCCGCCCCTGATGCGTCGTCCGCGATCTCCAGCTGTAGAGGCCGCCCGAGCACGCCGCCTTTGGCATTGATCTCTTCGACGGCGAGCTCTGCGGCTTGGACGACAGACGGCGCGACCACGCTGTTTGCGCCAGACAATCCCACCGGCACGCCGATCTTGATCGGAGCCTCGGCGAAAGCTGCGGTGGCGAATGCGGAGGTTGCGAGTGTAAGGATCATGGTTTTCATTTGCATTTTGTTCCCCTTTCTTAAGTGGGTTGTTGTTACCCGTAGACATCGGCCCGGCGGTCGCCGAGCAGATTATTGAAGCTGTTGAGTGTGCGGGTTTCCGTCACGCTCGACAGATCGACTGGCGCAAGGAGGATTTCCTCGCGGTCTGCACTTGCAGGACCGGATACGGGCCAGCCCTGCGGGCCGACGATAAGGCTGCGGCCGATGAAGGACTGACCGCGCTCGATGCCGATCCGGTCGGCGCAAGCAATGTAAAGACCGTTGGTGTGGGCAGCCGCCTTGTGGAGGATATTTGCCATCGGCTCGGCAGCGCTTTCCGCACCGGCCATCGGTACCCAGTTGGTGGGTACGCAGACCAGTTCGGCGCCGGCCAGCGCCAACCGACGAAATGTTTCCGGAAACCAGCCGTCGTAGCAGATAGCGATGCCGATACGGCCGAAGGGCAGATCGAATACCGGCAGCCCGAGATCGCCTTTTCTGAACAGACGGTTTTCGTTATTCCAAAGATGAAGCTTGCGGTACTTGCCGATATACCCCTGGGGTCCGCAGAGAAGCGCACTGTTGTAGAACCGATCGCCATCCTGCTCGGCTATGCCGCTGACGATGTAAAGGGCAAGTTCTCGGCCAAGGCGGCAGAACGTCTCGGCACTCGGGCCATCGGGCACCGCGCCGGCCAATGCCGCAACCTCATCGCCATCAAGGAAGTTATATCCGCTGTCGGCCAGTTCCGGCAGCACGACGATCTCCGCGCCCCTGGTCTTTGCCGCCCTTACCAGCCGATCAATGGTCGCAAGATTACCGGCGCGATCACCGATGATCGGCTCGAATTGGACGGTTGCGACGATTACCGTCCGTGTGGTTGAGGCCTTGGCGCTCAATCTTGTCTCCAAACGCAAAAAACCTCTGGCACGGAATTCAATCCGTGAACCAGAGGCTACATAGCCATGATGTGAATGCGGCAGCCCTGCCGCTGAGCAAACCTGCTCGTTACCCTTAGGCTTGCACGAAAGGACGGGACCGTCAAGCCGGTTCAGCAGGCATTGTCAGGGCATTTGGCTACACCTACTTAAGGTTGAACTTTTGCACCGACGGAAAGTCCGAGGCTTTTCATAGTCTCTTGTGCGGCAATGATCGATTCGGCGACCGTTGCCATCGGAACGCGCTTCGACGTTGCCTGATCGCGCAAGAGCTTATAGGCCGCCTCCTCATCGAGACCATTCATGACCCGTAGCGCCGAAACGGCTTTGTCGACCAACCGGCGACCCTTCAATGTTTCCTCGAGTTTCTGAACCTTGCCGGCGAGCCGTTTCTCGTAGCTCTGCCTATAACGTGCAAGCGTAAATTGCGTCAGGATGCCGAGCGGCCGCAACGGCTTGCTGATCACGCCGTGGGCGTTAAGATCGATGATCGCCTGGAGTGCTGTCGGGCTCTCATACGTGACGATGGCGATGATCGCCGTCTGCTGAAGATCGATGATCTCAAGCGCGTGCTCGACATGCATATCCTCGACATGCAGGAAGACGGTGTCGACGTCCGGAGGCAACGAAGGTGGAAGGGGCCAGGTCGCCCGAACCTCGCAGCCAAGGCGCTTGAGGTGGGCGATCAGAACGTTTCCGTCTTCGTCGCGCGGATGGACAACTAGAACGCGCGCGCGCCGCAGATCCTGAACGATCCTGCTCGGTCCCGCCATCTCAGGCCTCCAGCCAAACGTCTTCGAACCGCGAGGCCGTCAGGTAGGGATCCGGTCGGATGGGTCCGGGCGCCTGCCAGGCAATGTCGAACAAGCCGTCGGCGCGTGCCACACCGATGCGGGGATGCAGCCAGAGATGACGGGTATCGGCGTCGAAATTGATCCGACCTTCCGGAGCAAGAAAATCTTCCAGGAGAATTTCTTCGGAAATGCGATGGGTCTCGAGCGAGCCGGCACGGGCAAGCGCGCGGGCGAAGAGGTGAACCTGTGCATAGGCCGGTTGCGACCATACGCTCGTGGTGTACTCCTCGCCGAAACGGGCTTTGAAAGCCCCCACGAAGCGCTCGTTCGCCTCGTTCTCGACCGTCTGGAAATAAGTCGCCGAAAGGATATGGCCGGTGCAGGCGTCCGCTCCGATTGCGCGAATCTCGCTCTCGGCCATGGTCAGGCTCGCAATCGGAACCCGCGTTCGATCGATCCCGGCCTCGGCATACATGCGATAGAAACGCTGCGCCGGCCGGCCGATGATGGTCGAGAAGATGGCATCGGGCTGAAGACGGACGATATCAGAGATAACCGAACGCAAGACCTGTTCGTCGGCATGAAGAGGTAGATATCGCTCGCTGACGACTTCACCGCCCTTGGCCTCTACCACATCCCGCATGACCCGATTGGATTCGCGCGGATAAATATAATCCGCGCCAACGAAGAAGATCCGGCGCCCGTGGTGGCGAAGAAGGTATTCCGCGAGGGCGAAAGTGTTCTGATTGAGGGTGGCGCCGGTATAGACTACGTTTTCCGAATATTCGAAGCCCTCGTACATCGACGGATAAAACAGCAGTCCGTTGTGCCGCTCGACTATGGGAAGCACTGCCTTTCGGCTGGCCGACATCGACGCGCCGAAAATGATGTTGACGTCGTCGTCCGCCAAAAGGCGCCGTGCCAGATTGCGATAGGCGGTTTGATCTCCGCCCGGATCATAGGCAATCGGAACGATGGGCTTGCCAAGCACGCCGCCCGCTGCGTTGACTTCCTCGATTGCAAGTGCGGTGCCAAGAAAGTGCTCGGTTTCCGTAATTTCGCTAATTCCGCTTCTGGAAAACAGCACTCCCACCCGCCATTCGGAGCTTGTCATCTTTGCCTTTTCCGACGTGCTGGAGGTTCGGAAGCGGTGAAGACCTCAGGTCTGCGCTTTCGATTTCCATACCCTTAGTGCTTTTTCATGGGATCCCGCAAGCGGCACGGGCAACCACACCTTGGCAATCAGACACACATGTGTCAGCCGACAGTGTCTTTTCATCACTCGTATGCGATTTTAAACAGTGAAGGCAGCTAGTCTCAATATGAGACTAGCTGCGTTTTATGTCATTGCAGATCGACGATCTCGATCCAATTTGCGCCCTTGCCAACTGGGTAACGACCAACCCTTTTCAGCGATCCATCTTTCTGGTCAATGCCGTAAACGGAAAGCTGCTCCGACTTCTCCCCAGACGCGATCAGGAACCGGCCTGTCGGATCGATGCGAAAGCCACGCGGCTGCTTTTCGGTCTCAACGAAGCCAACACGGGCCAGCGCACCGGTATCGGAAGCCACGGCAAAGATTGCAATCGTGCTGGTTGAACGCTCCGACGCGTAGAGGAACTTTCCATCGGGCGTGATGCCGATATCAGCAGCCCAAATCTTTGCTGGCGGCGCTACGGCAGGGGCAGCTGCAGGTGCCGCCGCTGGTTTCTGTGGCACATTGAACGCAGCCGGTGCGGCTGGCGCGACGCCCTTTTCAAGGCCGGCATCTGGTGCCAAAACGGCCACGACGTCTTTTTCCGTCAAAGTTCCCTTGGCGGCATCCAGCGCATAGTGAATGACTTCACCGCTGAGTTCAGTGACGATATAGACCGACTTGTTGTCTGGCGAGATCACGATGTGACGTGGACCCTGTCCTGCCATTGTTGAGACGCTCGCCGGAGCGTTGGGTTCCAGCAGGCCGGTTTCGGAATTCAGAGTATATTGCAGAACCACATCGGAACCGAGGTTCGACACGAAAACGTATTTTCCGGTTTTGTCGCTGGCGATTGAGTGGGCATTTCGCCCTGTCAAGACAACCTGCTTGGCACCGTCTTTAACCAGACCATCAGCTCCCACCGGCAATGATGCGATCTTGTTGCCGCCATAGGACGCGAAGAACAAAAGTCGGCCGGATTTTTCGGCCGAAACATAAGGCATGCTATCCGGTAATGCCGCCACTGCCTTTTCCGTCAGTCCGCCCGTGTTGGGATCAATTTCATAGGACAATACGCGATAAGGCTGCGATCGGATGACCGCATAAAGATGCGTTCCATCAGGGCTGACTGTCATCGGCATCACGGAGTTGCCAGCCTTGACGTTGCCCGCTGGCGTCAAAGCTCCTGTTTTATCGTCCATACTATAGGTGTTGATCTCACCGTCCGTTGCAGCGGATACGTAAACCATTGTTTTGGCCAGCGATGGCGTTGTCGTCGTAAACATGGCACCCGCGACTGTCAGGCAGGTTGCAGCCACTAATATAACCTTCTGCATTTGCATAAGTCTCCGTGTTCCAAGTGCTCCACCTACGGCGGGGTTCAGGTATTTTCGATAATTAGCCTGCTGCTTCCCTACATACATGCTTTTCCTCCCAATTCTGGTAAAGAGATAATACCTCCTTTGTGGATTGTCGAGTTGCGATAATTTTTGAGGTTTGAATTCCACCCGTACTCTTTTCTCGACGTGCTACTGTAACCCAGCGCTTTCTTCCCCTACGAAACCCACGATAATCCGGAGACGCCATATCGAGCCCGAAGCACCCCAAACTAAGCAAATAGTTTACTTACCCCCGGGTTTATAAAGAAATTTCAAATTTGCGCTCTTTCGGCGGAACGTCATCAAACGACCCCGAGGAAAGAGCCGGTTTCTGTCGAAGGCATGCAAACCCGGCTTGCGCTTCGAGCAATATTGAGGTTCACGTCCCGTCAGAAGACGCGGTTCACAGCGTCAGACATCATACTTTATACACTGTAGATCGCGCAAAAATAACGTAATCATCGTATGACCTGTTCTACGTCGAAACGGTATCTTTAGGAGAAGATTGTTTTGCATTTAACGTAAGATTCTGCCACAAAGTCTTTTGGAGAGACCGGATCGCACCATGCAGTCCGCGATCTGCTGCTTGGGCTGGACCCGCATGAAATGTGGAACCAATCGATAATATGAGTTGTCGGTTTTGGCAGGGCACGAGGCAGGCGCGTGAACACCGGCGACGGTACGTCTCATGCGCGCATCAACCAAGTGCGCGAGGACCTGACACCACGCTTTGGCGGTCTCACCTTATACCGTAACGCCCCTGCAGAAGCCCTGTGGGACGGCGGTGACATGGTGGAAGAAGACGCCATCATTGTCGCTGAAGTTAAGGGCTTCGCAGTCGTTGCTCAGGAGGTGCGAGAACTTGCACAGCGTTCGGCCAGCGCGGCCAAGGAGATCAAGGGCCTCATCCAGAACTCCTCCAAGGAGGTGGAGAGTGGAGTTAAGCTTGTGCGGGATACAGGCCAGGCTCTCAAGGCCATCGTCAGCTTAATCACCCAGATCAACCAGCATATGGATGCAATCGCAACCTCTTCCGAAGAAGCAGTCGGTCGGCCTGAGCGAAGTCAACGTTGCAATCAATCAAATGGACCAGACCACGCAGCGGAATGCGGCCATGGTGGAGCAATCACGGCCGCCTCCGCCTCACGGGCTCAGGAAGCCCAGAAACTCCGCGAGCTCGTCAGGCAGTTCAAGCTCGCCGATGCCGTTCCCGACCAGTCCAGAGTTCGCCCGACGGCGATCGCGATAGCTCAACCTGCCGCTGGCCCAACCGTTCAGCGTGCGTCGGCGCGACGGTAATGTCCCAGCTTTGCCTGGCGTATAATTTAACGGTGGTGCTCTTGAAGAGATCCGAACTTGCGACCCGTGACTTCGTCACATTGCCGGCAGGGGATCATTGCCGTCGCTTAGGATTGCGAGAGATTGCGAATGACGAGATATTCCGCGCTCACGCCTTCGAAGATAACTGCGCAAAAAACGGTATTGAACACGGGACGACCAAGCCCAGACACTCCCGGACCAACGATCAGCTCAAGCGAATGAACCGAACGATCAAAGATGCAACCATCAAAGGCTATTATTAAGGACGCGATGATCAGCTTCGCCAGCATCTGAGCGACTTCGTCGTCGCCTATAAAGCCTTGTCCAGGTCTAGTGGATGACTGCCGCCCAGAAAAGTCACAGAAAAGCTACTGCTTGCGCGCCGAATTAGCGTAAAATTAAGGTCTCGCGCCGCTCTTGAAAGCCTTCTGAAGGGGGCTTTTCATGCAGATATTTTCACGGCGCAATTTTCTGCAACGTTCCGTCGCGGCAACCTTGATTGGCGGCGCCGCTAGCGCGCTTCTGGGCGGCAGGCTGGCCGGTGCCGTCGAGACCTATCCGGAAGCCTCGCCGCTGGGCATTGCCGACGATCTGATCAATCCTTCGGAGATCCGCAGCCAGAGCGGGCGCCTCAAGGCGAAACTCCACATGGACATCACCGAGGTCAATCTGCCCTCGGGCCCGGCGAAGCTTAGAATCTTCAACGGCCGCCTGCCGGCGCCGACCCTGCGGCTGATGCCGGGCGACACCCTGGAGGTCGCCTTCGAAAACCGCATGCCGGCCAATTCCGATACAGACCAGATGGTCACCAACACGCCGAACCGCTTCAACACCACCAATGTCCACTACCACGGCTTCCATGTCAGCCCGCGCGGCAACAGCGACAACATCTATCTGAACATCGATCCGGGCCAGCGCTTCAACTATGTCGTCAAGATCCCACACGATCATCCGGCCGGCAATTACTGGTACCACCCTCATCGCCATGGTTCGGTCGCAGCCCAGGTGGCGTCGGGTGCCGCTGGTATGGCCATCATTGGCGGGACGCTCGACACGGTCCCTGAAATTGCCGCAATGGTCGAACGGGTGATGGTCATCCAGGCGCCGGTGCCGGGGCTGGAAGACCTTTTGACCAGCGAAGAGCCGATCTGGGCACTGGATGCCGAGCGCAATTTCCTGATCAACGGCAGCTACCGCCCGCGCATCTACATGCGCGAGGGTGAAGTCCAGCATTGGCGTGTCCTGCATGCCGGCGACGCCCAGTTCCTGCCGCTGACCGCCGATGGGCTGGAGCTTTATGAAGTCGGGCGCGACGGCAATCCGTTGCCCAAGCCCGATCTGGTGACCAATGTCGACCTGGCGCCGGGCAACCGGGCCAATATCCTGGTCAAGGCGCCGAAGGTCGGCACCTACGAGCTGCGCCGCCCCGCCTTCAGCCAGGGAAAGCAACCGCTGCCCGATATGATGCTGGCCGAAATCGTCGTAATTGCCGCCGACGACGCGCGTGTCGCCAAACATATCCCCTTCGGCCGGGATCTTCCGACCGGGCGGCTGCCGAAGAACCGCATCCTCACCGATATCGCCGATAGCGAGATCACCGGCCACCGGCAGTTCGTGCTCGGCGTCTCCGATGTCAAGGGCTTCTTCCACGACACCGAGTTCACCATCAATGGTCAACCGTTCGATCCTCGCCGCGACGACGTCGTCACCAAAGTCGGCGCGGTCGAGGAATGGACGCTGGTCAACACTACGCCCTACCCGCACCCGCTGCATATCCACGTCAATCCGTTCCAGGTGATCGACGTCAACGGCGTGCCTGATCCGCGCAAGCCCTGGCTCGACACCGTCGCGGTGCCGGCGGCCGGCACGCTGCGCTTCCGCACCCGCTTTACCGATTTTTCCGGGCGCTACGTCATGCATTGCCACATCCTGCCGCACGAGGACACCGGCATGATGATCAACATCAATATCGAGGACTGAGCATGCAGCGGCTTGGGGCGAAGGCGAACTATCGGTTGGGGCTGGCGATGATACTGGCGGGCATGGCAACGGCCACCCATGCCGAAGGACTGGCGGCACCGGCTTCGCCGCCGGACAAGGCATCGCAGTGTTTCGCCTGCCACGGCGCTGAGGGCCATCCGAGCCTTGCCGATGTGCCGATCATCGCCGGCCAGCAGCCGGTCTACCTGCAAAACACCCTGAACGCCTATCGCAGCGGCCTTCGCGGCGGCGGCCGGGCCATCGTCATGCGTGAAATTACCAAACGCCTCAGCGACGACGATATCGCCGCCCTGGCCGCCTGGTTTGGAGATCAGAAATGAACCGCCTTCTCAAAGCTTCCGTCTGCCTCGTCCTGCTGGCGCCGCTCACAGCTAATGCCGACGAGTTGATCTACCTGCCGGATGCCAAGGGCATCGAACTGTTCAAGGGCGCCGAACTGGGAGCCCAGTATTTCGCGCTGGCAAGCGCCCTCGACAGCGAGCACATCCTCACCTTCTGCGGCCCGGCGACCATCGCCGCGGTGATGAACAGCCTCGGCGGGCCGCGCCTGGTGTCCCAGCGGCTGTATCCCTGGCCGTTCTTCACCCAGGAAAACATTTTTACCGCCGAGAACGAGAAGGTGAAACCCTATCCGATGGTGGAGCACGAGGGTCTGGTGCTGAGCCAGCTGGCGCAGTTCTTCACCAATCTCGGCGCCACCGCCGAATTCAAGCATGCCGACACTTTCGACGCCAACACCCTGCGCGACACCGTCAAGGCAGTGCTGGCCGACCCGTCGAAGCGTCTCGTCATCAACTATTCGCGCAGGCCGATCGGCCAGAACGGTGACGGCCACATCTCGCCTGTCGCCGCCTATGACGCCGACAGCGACCGTGTGCTGATGCTCGACGTGGCGAAGTACAAGTATCCGCCGGTGTGGCTGACGATTGCCGACCTCTACAAGGGAATGGCCACCACCGATACCGGCTCGAACGCTATGCGTGGTTTCGTGGTGGTCAGCAAATGAAGCTCAGCCGCCGCATGTTCCTCGGCATCCTGCCGCTGGTCCCCGGTGCTGCAAAGGCACGGGCGCTCGGCAATCGGGATTGGGCCTTTGCCGACATCGCCCGCCAGATCGGCGGCGTTACCGATGTCTCGCCTTACCTGATCGAGGCGGCGGAGTATGAATTCGTGCTGGCTTATGGTCCCGATGCCAAGCGCATCTTCGTGACGGCCCTCGACACCGGCCCCTTGCTGGACCGCATCGCCGATGCCGAACCGGCATTGCAGGCACAGGCGGCCTTCGTCGCCACCTTTCTCTATACCGGCGAAGTCGTCCGCGACGGCGTCACCAGCGCCAAATATTACCCCTGGTGCCTGTCCTGGAAAGCGGTGACCTTTGCTTCCGCCCCCGGCACCTGCGGCGGCCCGGGCTTCGGCCACTGGGAAAACGCACCTATTCCGGGAGCCATGTGATGCGCGCCACGGTCGTCGTCATCGGCTCCGGCATGGCCGGCTCGCATCTGGCCTATACACTTGCGCTCAAAGGCGTCGACGTGTTGGTGCTGGAGGCCGGACCGCGCCGCGACCGTTCCAGCAATCTCAAGACGTTTTACGAAAATCCCGTTAAGGGTCCGCAGTCGCCCTATCCGAGCGCGCCTTCCGCCCCCCATCCGGAAGACGGCCGATACGACGATTTCTACGTCCAGGCCGGCGCCGACAAGTTCATCGGCGCCTATCTCAGGCTTTATGGCGGCACCACTTGGCACTGGACCGGCTTTGCCGACCGTCTTCGCCCGGCCGACTTCCGGATGAAGACCGACTATGCGCTGGCCGAAGATTGGCCGATCACCTACGAGTCGCTCGTCGGTTTCTACGAGGAAGCGGAAAAGCGCTGGGGCGTGGCCGGCGATCCGGCGTTCAATTGGGGCGCGCCGCGCGGCGACACCCCGTACCAGATGCCGCCGATCCCGCACAGCTACATGGACCACCAGGTGATCAAGGCGCTGGATACGCTCGGCCTGCATGCCGGCCGCTTTTCCCATGCCCGCAATTCCGAGATTTTCGACGACCGCCCGGCCTGCTGCGGCAACAATACCTGCGTGCCGATCTGTCCGATCGGCGCCAAATACGATGCCTCGGTGCATGCCGAAAAGGCCGAGGCCGCGGGCGCAAAATTTCTCACCGACGCCCTGGCCACCTACATAGAACTCGGCCCTGACGGCAATGTCACACGGGTAAAGGTCCGCCGGCCGGATGGCGAAACATTCTGGGTCGAAGGCGACGTCTTTGCGCTCTGCTGCCACGCGATCGAAAATCCGCGGCTGTTGCTGAATTCCAAGCAGGCGGGTGCGCAAAATGGCGTCGCCAATTCGTCCGGCGCCGTCGGCCGCTATCTGCTGACCCAAGCCAATCAGGACGCCTGGGCGATGATGCCCGAGCCGGTCTATCCCTATCGCGGTCCGCAGCAGACCGGCGGGCTGCTGGAGCTGCGCGACGGCGCGTTCCGCAGCCAGTATGCCGCCGCCGGTACCTCCTTCATGAACAGCGGTTGGGCGGGCAATTCGGATGCCACGGGGCTCGCCAGGAAACTGATCGCCCAAGGCATGACCGGGGCAGAACTGGCCCGCAGCATCAACCGCCAGGTCGCCCGCCATTTGCGCCTGAATTCGTCCGCCGAAGTCCTGCCGGATTGGAATAACCGGGTCGAGCTGGCCGATGTGATGGACAGTTCCGGCGTGCCGAAGCCCAAGGTCACCTTCACGATGGACGACTACACCAAGGCGGGGCTCGCCAAGGCACTGAAGATCAACCGGCAGATTTTTTCGGCAATGGGTGCGACCGACGTTGAGAGCAACGATCCCTACCTTTCCAACGCCATCATCGGCGGCACCGCCCGTATGGGCTACGACCCTAAGACATCCGTAGTCGACACCGACCTCGTCGCCCATGATCACCGCAATCTCTACATCCTCGGCTCCAGCGCCCATGTCACCGCCCCCGTCAACGCACCGTCGCTGACGATCGCCGCGTTGGCGATCCGCGCCGCCGGCCGGATGATCCAGAACCTCAAGAACTGAGAGAACAGAATGCACAGGCTCCTAGCGCTTGAAGGTCTCATCTTGGCGATGTTCGTGCTGCTCGGTAACGGACTGCGCTCAATCAGCACCACCACGGTATCGGTGTCGCAGAGCGAGTTCGCCAGCTTCCTGAACATCTCGGTGGAAAAGACCGACGTACTGATCGAGCTGCTGCTGGGCGGCGCGGTGCTGGCTTTGGCGTTGGCTCCGTTCGTCATCTCGGTGCGTAGCGCCAAGAAGATCGCCGTTATCTTCGCCGTCATCACCACGGCATGCTATGCCTTGGTCGGCGTGACCATGCTGGTCGATCCGGCGCTGGAGATCCGCGAAGCCGTGGTGATTGCGAGCTTTGCCTTCAGCGGCTTTTCCGTCGCCTTCTTCGCGCCGCTGGCGCAATTGGCGATCAACGACGAGAAGGACCCGGCGATGCGCTCCCGGCTCACCACGGTGTGGATCTCGGCCCAGCCGATCGCATTCCTGGTGACGCCACAGTTGGTCAAATACGTCGCCTTCGACATCGGCACCGGCAACTACTTCCTGATCATGGCCATCCTGCCGCTGGTCTTCCTGATCTTCATTCCCTTCGTCTTCGGCGAGAAGGGCAAAGCGGACGACACGCTTGCACCGGTACCCGCCGATGCCCCGAAGGCCTGGAAGCGGGCGCTGCCGTTGATCATTGCCGTTATCGCCTTCGAGGCCTGGACCGCCGCCAATTCCTTCGTCGGCATCGACAGCATCATCAGTCTGACGCTGATGGCGGTGTTCGTTGCGATCGTCGTAGCACTGTTCTTGAAGCGCAAGCACCTGACCCGCGGCGCCGGCGAGGTCCCGCATCTGGCGATCTTCCTGCTCTGCGTCCTGTTCGTGCTGGAGATCCCGACCACCGGCCTTTACGACACCGCCTATCTGGTCCGGCACCTGTGCTCGGCGGATCTGATCGACAACCGCGCGACGCTTTCTGCCGCCAGCCAGATCATCTCGGTGTTTGCCACCGGAGCGATTCTGGTGCGTTACCCACACTGGGGCACGCGCATGGTGGGCCTGTCGCTGCCGTTTCTGCTGGCCGGCATGGTGGCGATCTATTTCTACCCCTATCAGGAGATCAACGTTCCGCTGTTCTACATCTCCAAGATGCTGTCGAGCATCGGCATGGGCACGGCGACGGCGGCCGTCATCGGCGTCGTCGCCGGGCTGGGCGCGCAAAGCAAGATCGTCGCGCTGGCGCCGGCCTTCATCATCATGTTCGGCACCGAAGTCGGGATCGAGATCCTCGAGATCGTCTTCCAGTCGAGCAAGCTCGCCGGCCTCGATATCAACAGCGCCTATGAGGTGGTGTTTGCCGTCCAGATCGTCGCTGTGCTCGTGGCCATTGCACTGATGCTGCACTGGCTGACAGGCAAACGCGTCGCACCCGGCCTGCCGCCATCGGCACTTTCGGGCGGCCCGGCCGCCTGAGACCGCGACCAGAGCGGTGCCGTCATAGATGTTTGATCGCGGCAATTGCTGGTCTCAAGAAACGCCTCGCGAACCCATACGGTTAGCGTCCCATATGCGGTTATGGCTGGTTCGTCCGGTATGGCGCAATACCGCTCTTCAGCTTCGGCCGACGGGTCTATTCCCGATTGGCTCCAGAAATCGCCGGTGATTGAACCAGTCGACCCATTCCGGAGTGGCGAATTCCGTTCAGTCGATCAAATTTTCGTAAATTTTCAGTTCATGCAGTTACTGGCTGCGGACGCTATATTGGCAATCTAGGAGATATTGCCACGGCAAGCCAAACCATTCACTTCGCCGGACTGCCGGATCGCGAGCGAAAGGCAGCTTTGCCTCTGCCGAACCTGAGCGCGGGCTGCGGGCTCGAACTTCACTTTCGTAAAGAGTAAGATTCGGGCAAGAAGCACCGCTTTGAACGTCCCGAAGCACGCCTGACACGCCGACCGGGTCGCAAGAGGTCCTATGACCGGACGCTGATCGTGTGCGAAGGCGAAAAGACCGAGGTCAATTATTTCGAGGCGATCCGCCGCGAAAACGGCTCTCCAACGCCGATATCCGTATTGTGCCGTCCGACTACGGAACCTCCCCGTTAAACATCCTCAAGTATGCGATCGACCTGTTCAACGAAACCAGGGCCTTCGACCACGTCTACGTCGTCTTCGACCGGGACGACCATCTGAGCTACCACAATGCCCTCGCCAAAGCCGAGGCCACTGACAAAAAGCTGAAAAGCGTCGAGGGGAAAGCGGTTCCGTTTACCGCCATCCCGTCGGTTCCGAATCTCGAGCTGTAGGTGCTGTTGCACTTCCGCGACGTTCTCGCTCCCATCCACCGGGCCGAGGTCTATGCCGAGTTGCGAAAGCCGGCGCACTACGCGCGCCAAGAACAGCAAGACAGTATACGAAGACACCAAGGACCGGATTCCTGCCGCCACGGCCCGCGCGGTCAATCTTCGCGCGCAGTTTAACCGCACATAGCGGCACGGATCCATACACGGACGCCGACGTGCTAACCGGCGAGCTTATGAAGATTGCCGGACGGTTCTCCTAGATGGACGAGCTTGCAAAAGCGGCCGCGGCGTTTCGGGCCGCGATTGAACGGACGCCGTCGGACAAGTTGCCGATCGGCCTTCAGTGGTTCCCCGGGGAGCGCCCGTGGCGATGCGGCTGACCTTCTAGGCTATTATCTGAAAAACTCATGGCAGGCTTGCCTATCATCTCCGCCGTTGTGAAGCCAAACAGGCGCTTCGCGCCCCCGTTCCAACTGGTAATCAAGCCGTCCAGCGTCTTGCTCTCACGTGTCCTCTTTGGGACCCAAAAGAGGAGCTGGTCCCACCGCAGAACGGTCGCCTTCATGCGATCTGAACCAGCGGCTATGCTATCTAGATCGAGGCAGATTCCAACGATTTCTGAGTTTGTTACATTGCTTACAGGGTGGGATATACATCATGTTGGCCAAATGGTCGTACGCGCTGGACGGCTTCGCAGACGCACTTGAGGCGCTCTCGAACCGGGCAGAACCAACGACCTGTTGTTCATTTCCCGATTTTAAGCGGCTTCTATAGGCGCCGCTTGAACTTGGCTTGTACGAATGACCGCTGTGAGCGCCGAAATGGGGCCGAAAGGGGGCCGGCAGCTTATGGTATCAGGAAAAACGATAGCGCGTCCTTTCGAACGCGTTGTTGTCGGCACCCTCTGAATATTTGAGCTAATCGTCACGGCGCCGACTTCTCTCAGCTGAACTCAAGCTACCACTGCCAAGCCCGGCGAAGCGCGCAAGCGGGCTATGTCGCGCGCCGGCGGTTCTCCAAAGTGGCGGCGATATTCGCGACTGAACTGCGACGCGCTTTCGTAACCCACTTGAAAGGCGGCGGTCGTGACGTCGATGTTCTGGACCAGCATCAGGCTGCGCGCGTCCTGCAGCCTGAGCTGCTTCTGAAACTGCAGCGGCGTCATCGCCGTCACGGCGCGAAAATGCTCGTGCAGGCTCG
>PVBG01000008.1 GCA_002968845.1 Neorhizobium tomejilense
CGAGCCTGCACGAGCATTTTCGCGCCGTGACGGCGATGACGCCGCTGCAGTTTCAGAAGCAGCTCAGGCTGCAGGACGCGCGCAGCCTGATGCTGGTCCAGAACATCGACGTCACGACCGCCGCCTTCCAAGTGGGTTACGAAAGCCCGTCGCAGTTCACTCGCGAATATCGCCGCCACTTTGGAGAACCGCCGGCGCGCGACATAGCCCGCTTGCGCGCTTCGCCGGGCTTGGCAGTGGTAGCTTAAGTTCAGCTTGAGAGAAGTCGGCGTCGTGACGTTTATTAAAATATTCAGAGGGTGCCGACGAGAACGCGTTCGAAAGGGCGCGCTATCGTTTTTCCTGATGCCATAAGCTGCCGGCCCCCTTTCGGACGGCGAGACTATTGTACATAATGGCCGCTTCTGGGGTAAGCGGACCGACTTGAGGCGGAGAATTTACAAGTCTCCATGCCATCAGGCCCCCGCAACCAAATTCCCAAAACTCACCCCATCCATAACAAAGCCCCCTCGTGGGGCTTTTGCGTTTTAAGCCTCCAAAAGCCTCAGTTCGCACGGCAAATGCCCGCCCAACTGGATGCCTCTAAATACCTCCCCCTTTGCCGGGTTTTGTGATTCAATCCGGCAATGTGATTTGCGGGGAGCGGATGATGCGGGGACAGTCTGGCTTTTGGGATTTAGACGATCGTTACGAGCGGCTGAGTGCCGTCGGCGACCCTCTGGAGAAGCTCAACAGCATCATCCCCTGGCCTGTGTTTGAGAAGCCGTTGGCCAAAGCGCTGAAGCGGTCCGACGGATCGAAGGGATGACAGCCTGCCTTTCCGGTCCTGATGTTCAAGATCCTGGTGCTACAGGCACTCTACAATCTCTCGGACGACCAGGCGGAGTTCGTCATCCAGGACCCGCTCTCGTTCATGCGGTTCCTGGGCCTTTCTCTGTCCGAGAAGGTGCCGGATGCCAAGACGATCTGGCTGTTCCGCGAAAGCCTGGTGCGTGCCGGTGCTATCGACAATCTGTTCGCCCGTTTCGACAAACATCTCTCGCGGTCCGGCTATCTGGCTAAGGGCGGTCAGATCATCGATGCGCGATCATTCAGGCTCCCAAACAGCACAATAGCCAGGAAGAGAAGGCGGCGATCAAGGCTGGCGAGATCCCGCCGGAATGGAAAGACAAGCCCGCCAAGCTCGCGCAGAAGGACCGCGACGCGCGTTGGACGGTAAAGTATTCCAAAGCGAAGCAGCCGACAGAAACACCGGCATCAGCCGCGACGAAGCAGCATGACATTGCTATTCCGATGTTCGGTTACGATAACCATGCCGGCATCGACCGGGCACACGGCTTCATCCGGGGATGGACGGTAACGAGTGCGAGCGCCCATGACGGAGCGCAACTCAGGAACGTCGTCGCCAAGGACAACACCGCATCGACGGTCTGGGCCGACAGTGCCTATCGCTCGAAGACCAATGAGGAATGGCTGCAGGACAATGGCCTGAAGTCGGACATCCATCAGAGGAAGCCGAAGGGCAAACCAATGCCGGAAGCGATGTCGCGGGCCAATGGCCGCCGTTCGAAAGTGCGCTCCGCCGTCGAGCATGTCTTCGCCAGGCAGAAGGACAAGATGAAGCTCTTTATCCGCACCATCGGCCTCAGCAGGGCGAAGGTGAAGATCGGTATGGCCAACATCGCCTACAACATGCTCCGCTATGTGTTCCACGAGGGCCGGCGTGCCGCCGCATGACGCCGACCGCCCCGAAAGGAGCAGCGACACCGCGAAATCCGGTATGAAACCGGTTGCAAAAGCCGCCAATAGCGATCAGGCCGTGTCGCCGATCACCAATTCAGCGGTAATTCGAGGCCTCCAACTACCGATCGCGTTCCTCAAACCCGCGACCAACTGCGATACGGCAACCGGAGGAGAACCGGCGCGGGATTGTATGGTGATGCCTACTTGATCCTGTTCTGCAGCCGCTGGGCCGCGTTCGGCGTGGACGATGTTGCGCGTGGTGGGGCTGCCGCGGCTTCCGCCTGCAGGAACGTGGCGATTTCGGCAAGCAGCATGAGTTCGGTCGCGGCGTGGGCTGGATCCCCCGAAAGATTGACGGTCTCCTGCGGGTCGGTCCGAAGGTCGAACAACTCCCGCTCGCTCGATCCTCCGCTGGTATAGAGCGTCAGCTTGAAGCGCTGGTCCCGGGCCATGGTCGCGCGCATCGGCGGATCCCAGAAACTACCGCTGTCGTTGACACCGGAGTTGCGGTAGGCGCAGATCGCGCTGTTGCGCCGCGTCACATTCCGCGATGCCATGGCCACCAGATCCTCGCTTTCCGGGCAGGATCGCGTATCGAGGCCCGCTGCTGCGAGGCATGTGGCTGCCACGTCGCGACCTTGCGCAAGCGCGGTAGATCGGGTGCCGGCGTTGACCTGGCCCGGCCAACGCAGCAGCAGTGGCACTCCGACGGTAGGTTCGTAGAGTGCAACTCCCTTGACGAAAAGCCCGTGATCGCCAAGCTGGTCGCCATGGTCGGATATGAATACGACCAGCGTGTCGTCGGCCATCTCGGCTTCGTCCAGTGCCGCCAGAACGCGACCGACCTGTACATCGAGAAAGGCTATGGAAGCGGCATAACCGAGACGGATCCTGCGGATCTCCTCCGAAGAGAAGTCTGAGAAACGTCCGAGATAGGAACCTTGCTGCTCCTGGCGGACACACCCGGGCTGTATCGTGCGCGAAACGACCGGCTCCGGAATCTTCGCCGCATCTATGCACCCGAAGGCGAGGGGGTAATCTTCATAGGGGTCGTGAGGGTCGAACAGGCTCATCAGGCAAAAGAAGGGCTGCCCCTCTGCTTTCATCGACTGGATGAAGGCAATGGTCCGGTCTGCCGCCCATTTGCTCATGTGTTGCGCTTCGGGGTGATGAAGTTCCTTTCGGCCGTTGCGCTGGAGGGCGGCGAGGAAATCCGGCGCCGTCTCGCGAAGCCAGGCCGCATAGCCGTTGAAGGGGCTGCCGATCGAAACCGATGGCTCGAGACACCATTCGTAGATGTCGAAGCCGTCATGCGGATGACGTTGCCGTTCTTCCTGAACACGGCTGCTGACATGCAGCTTGCCGAAAAGTGCGGTCCGATAACCGGCCTCCCGCCGCAGCCGCTCGGTGAACAGCACTTCGTCCGGCGGCAGGTTGTCATGCACCCGCCGGACCGCATGATCCGGCACGGGTTTGCCGGTGAAGATGCTGGCCCGGGAAGGCGTGCAGATCGGGTTGTCGACCGTGCAGTGCTCGAATACCGCTCCGGCTTGGCCCAGCCGGTCGAGGTGAGGTGTCGGGATCCAGTCGCAGCCATAGATGCCGAGCGTGTCGCGACGCTGCTGGTCCGTCATGATCATCAGGATGTTGGGTCGTGTCACGATACCACCTCGACGTTCAGAGCATGATTTCGGGAAGGGCGATCCTGGCCTTCTCACGCAGCGCGGAAACGACCGATGGATCAATCCAGCGGTAAGGCCGACGCAGCCGGGTGCCGATGTCCGCCCATCCCCCGATTGCAGCCAGGAGCTTGTCCAACGCGGCGTTGGAATATCCGTGCACCCTGGCAAAGGGCGCTATGTGGTCATCCAGGAAGGTGCGCAGCCGCTGCTCGATATCAAGCGACCGGTCGATATCGTCGGCCATCGACGCGGTCCATCGTTGTGCTCCGGACGGGCTGAGGCAGGCAACGTTGGAGAAGGCCCCGACCGCAACGTCCTGCTTGACGCCTGTCGCAAGATGATGCCCCGGGACATAAATTCCCCACGCATCGAGATGCTTGCGGGCCTGATCGTACCAGGATGCATCGCCATCCCCAAGCTTGATACCCACGACTTGCGGTACGCCTGAAAGGATTGCCGCCAGTTCCTCCGGGGCAAAGACGCGCTTGGCATGCGGCGGCTGGTAAAGCACCAGCGGCACCGGACCGGCAGCGCCAGCGGCCATCTGCAGGAAATCGGTCGCCTCCGCGGCAGTCACCGGCCACCAGTCGGGAAGGATCACCTGGATTGCCTCCGGCTTGAGCGTCGCCGCCCGGCGTACCCGGTCCAGGGATATGCGGGGATCGGGCTGACATGCACCGATAACGAATGGCATCGCTGCAGCACTGCAGCGGTCTGCCAACACTTGTTGAATCCGGTCGAACTCCGCTTCCGTCTGGTTGTGGAATTCGCCGGCGGTGCCGTTCGAGTAGATGCCATCCACCCTGGCGGCAATCAGTCGGTCGATCGCGTCGGCCAGACGCGGGAAATCGATGGAATCGTCTTCATTGATCGGCAGCAATAGCGTCGCCCAATTCCCGCGAATGCGGCCCCAGCGGTCATTCCGCCGCTCAAACTTCGTGATTCCCACACTCCGCCTCCCCTTTTGCAGCAGCCGAATCCATCCCGGCCGCACCCGCTCAATCGTCATCTACAATTTATCGACTTGCCAGATATCCTACAAGTCGATATACCTCAATCATGTTGATTGTCGAAATGTGCATGGAGCAGTGTTGGCCAAGCCCATAAAACCTCTGGAGCGCCCGCCGCTTCTGCATGTCAGCGTGCAGGAAAGCCTGCGCAGCTATATCGAGGACAATGACCTGACGGCCGGCGCGGCTCTGCCGCCGGAGACTTTCCTGGCGCACCAATTGGGCGTGGGGCGCAATTCGGTTCGCGAAGCGATCAAGGCGCTGGAATCCGTCGGCATCCTCGAAACGCGGCGCGGCATTGGCGTTTTCGTCAAGGAATTCTCGTTCGCGCCGCTTCTGGACAATCTCGCCTATGGGCTGCAGGCGTCGCTGCGTGATGTGGAGGAATTGCTGGAGATCCGTCGCGTACTGGAGACGGGCCTCATCGACAAGACCATCGAGATGATCAGCGACGATGATGTGGCCGAGCTTCGACGGCTTACTGATCGCATGCGCCAGCGCGCTGAGCGCGGCGAAAGCTTCGCCGAGGAGGACCAGCAATTTCATCAGCTTCTGTTCCGTTGCCAGAACAACAAGATGCTGAGCGCACTGATCGATATCTTCTGGTCTGCCTTCTACAAGGCTTCGGGCTTCGCAAATCTCGCAAGTCCCACGCCCCTGGCGACCTGGCAGGATCACCACGAGATTGCAGAGGCCGTGGCGGCGAGAGATGTCGAAGCGGGCCGCAAGCGCCTGAGCGCACACTATTCCGGCATCCGGAAAGTCATCGCGATCAACCGGCCCGAGGAGGTCGATCCGGTTTAGCGATAGTCGAAATATAAAAGAGGAGGAGAGCATGCATCGACGGAATTTCGGTCGCCTTCTGGCGGCGGGAGCTTTGCTTTTTGCCACGACTGCCGCAGTGGTGCCCGCAACGGCCCAGGCGCAGACGGGCAAGACCATTGTCGGCGGGTTCGACGTGGGTCCAGGCGGTTTCCAGGGTAATTTCAACCCGCTGACTGCAACAGCCGGCTTCACCTGGCTTAATACCTATTTCGAGCCGCTGGTCATCTACACATCCGATCTGTCGAAGCTTACCGGCGCTCTGGCTTCAGAGTTCACCCTTGCCCAGGACAACCTGACATATACGTTCAAGCTCGCCCAGACGAACTGGCATGACGGCACGCCTTTTACCTCGGCCGACGTCAAGTTCACCCTCGAGCTCGCAAAGAACGCCGAGAGCGGCAGCATTTTTGCCGCGCGGCTTGCCGATATCGCATCGGTCGAGACGCCGGATGCGCGCACGGCAGTCGTCAAGCTCAGCAAGCCGAACTCGGCATTCCTTTCCGTTCTGTCGCAGATGATGATGCTGCCGCAGCATGCGCTGTCGTCCGTGAACGTCAAGGAGGTCGCCAAGAGCGCGTGGTGGTCCACCAAGCCGGTCGGAACCGGTCCTTTCAAGTTCGTGAAGCATGTCAGCGATCAGTATGTCGAACTGGCTGCCTATGATGGCTATCGGGGCGGAAAGCCGAAGGCGGATCGCCTGATCAACCGCTATTTCGCCAATCCGGCGGCGGCCGTCGCGGCTCTCAGGGCTGGAGAGATCCAGTTCACCTTCGCCGAACCCGACGACGCCAAGACCTTCAAGGGCAATGGCGGTTTCCGGGTCATCGAGGGCGATTCCTATGTGGTGAACTATATCGGCTTCAATCACCGCGCCGGAATCTGGAGTGACCTTCGCGTTCGTCAGGCGGTCATGCACGCTATCGACCGAAACGCCATCGTCTCAAGCCTATACGGGGGTGCAGCCAAGCTCGCCAACTGCGGCTATGTCGCGCCGCAGCTTCTTGCGAAGGATATGGCCGACTATGCCTACAATCCGCAAAAGGCAAAGGACCTGCTGGCGGAGGCGGGCTGGGAGAAGATCAACGGCAGCAAGCCGATCCCGTGGCTGACCTACTACAATACGCCGCAGGTCGCCAACGTCATGGCGGCGATGCAGGCCATGCTGGCGCAGGTCGGCGTCAACGTTGTTCCGCGCGCGCTCGACGTTCCGAGCTACAACGGCATCGTGCGAAGCGAAAAGTGGCAGGACTTCCCACTGATCTATGCGGGGCTGCAGAACGGGCCCAATCCGGGATCGCTCAATGTCGGGTTGAATGCCGCACAGACACCTCCGTCCGGCAACAACATCATGCGCGTCGAGATGCCTCCGCTCACCGATGCGTTGAATGCGGCGATGGGGGAAACCGATCCGGCCAAGGCCGACGGCAGGTGGCAGAAGGTCTGCAAGGAAATGAATGCTGCGCTTCCCTGGGGGCCGATGTGGGTTGCGAGCCGCTATGGGGTCGTGTCCAGCAAGCTCAAGGACTTCTTCTGGACACCCGCTCCAGGCGGCGGCCCGTTCGTCTCCCACCCGGAAAAATGGGATCTCGCTCCGTGATGTCCCCGTAAGCCGAGATGCGGTCTGGCGGGCAAGCCCGACCGCATCTCCTGCGGACCCTGTTGGTGAAAACATGCTGCAATACATCCTTCGCCGTACGGCTGTCGGCCTGCTGATGCTGCTGGCCCTGACGGTTCTCATCTTCACGTTGCTGCGGCTGACGCCCGGCGATCCGATCGATGCCTACATCAATCCGTCTGTCCCGATTTCCGCGTCCGATCTCGAGATGCTGCGCACCCGGCTCGGTCTCGAGCGGCCGCTGCCTGTGCAATATTTCGCCTGGCTCGGCGCGGCCCTGACGGGGGATTTCGGCTATTCCATCCAGTATAACGGCGAAGCGGTGCTGCCGCTTGTCTTGAACCGCATCGGCCCGACGATCCTGCTGATGTTCAGTGGGCTTGTCATCTCAGTGGTCGTCGGCATCACAACCGGGATCTTTGCGGCCGTCCGCCGCAACAAGCTGGCCGATCTTTCACTTTCGACGGTGGCTTTCGTCGGAATTTCAAGTCCGGCTTTCCTGACCGCCCTGCTGGGGCTCTACGTATTTGCGGTCAATCTGCGCTGGGTGCCGGCCGGCGGCATGTCGACGCCGGGCGCGCCGTTCTCCGTCGGCGACTTGCTGGCGCACCTCATCCTGCCCGCCGCCCTGCTTTCGATCGGCCATGGCGCATTGATCATGCGCTACATGCGCTCCTCCCTGCTCGAGGTGCTTTCGCAGGACTATGTGCGCACGGCGCGCGCCAAGGGCGTCCGGGAGTTCTGGGTCATCGTCAAACATGCGGTCCGCAACGCCTTGCTGCCGGTGATCACCCTGATCGGCTCCACGATCGGCATGGCCATCGGGGGGGCGATCTTCATCGAGAGCGTGTTCGACTGGCCGGGCATGGGCTTGCTGATGGTCAACGCCGTCGTCAGGCGGGATTACCCGGTCATCATGTGCGCTACGCTGCTGACCGGCGCCTGCGTCATCCTGGTCAACCTGCTCACCGACATCGCCTATGCCGCTGTCGATCCGCGCATCAAGGTGGCATAAGATGGCGAGCGTGACACATGCCGGCTCCGCCGGTCCCATCCGACGCGCACTTTCCCGCTTTTTCGAGAATGGCGCGGCCGTGGTCGGTTTGGCTATCCTGATCCCGATCCTGGTCCTGACGCTCACTTACGATCTCTGGTGGCTCTACAAGCCCAACGACATCGACCTGCTGGCGATGAACCAGGGGCCGTCGGCGGCCCATTGGCTCGGCAGCGACGGCGTAGGGCGCGATATCATGGCGCGGCTGCTGCAGGGCGGGCGGATTTCGCTTCTGGTGGCGACGGTATCGATGGCGATCTCCACGTTCCTCGGCTTCTTCCTCGGGGCCATCGCCGGCTTTGCCGGACGCTTCGTGGATGGTGCCACGATGCGGTTCGTCGATCTCGCGATGACCTTGCCGCCGGTCATTTTCCTCCTGGTTCTCGCCTCGATCGTCGGCAGCGGCATAATGCCGACCATCTTCGTGATTTCGCTGCTGTCGTGGCCGGTTCTCGCCCGCATGGTACGGGCCCGGCTGCTGGAACTGCGCGAGCGGGACTTCGTCGTGGCGTCCCGGGGCATGGGCGCCGGCCTCTGGCACCTGCTGATCCGGCATGGTCTGCCCAATACGATCGATATCCTCGTGGTCTACGCCACCCTGCAGGTGGCAAGTGGAATCCTGCTGGAGGCCGGTCTCTCATTCCTCGGTCTTGGGGTCACGCCCCCGGAAGCGAGCTGGGGCAACATGCTCAATGCTGCCCGCGCCACGCATGTGCTCGAAAATTACCCCTGGCAATGGATGTTTCCGGGCGGGGCGCTCGTCTTGACCGTTCTCGCCATCAACTTCGTGGGCGATGGGCTTCGCGATGCCTTCGATCCACGCTCCGAACTCAAGTGAAAGGTTGAACATGCCCCTCTTCACCGGCGTCATTCCGCCCGTAGTCACTCCGCTCACCACGACTTTCGGGGTGGATTATCCTTCCTTCACGCGCGTCATAGACCATCTGCTCGATGGTGGCGTGCATGGCCTGTTCGTTCTCGGCTCGACCAGCGAAGTCGTCTTCCATGACGAAGCCACGCGCCGCAGCATCATCGAACATGCGGTCGAACAGGTGCGCGGCCGCGTGCCCGTCCTGGTCGGCGTGATCGACCCCACAACCGAGCGCGTGATCGCTCATGCAAAGGTGGCGCAGTCGGCGGGTGCCGACGCGGTTGTCGTCACGGCGCCATTCTATGCCCGGACAAACCAGGCCGAGACCATCGATCACTTCCGCTATATCCGGGAGGCGGTCGACATGCCGGTTATCGCCTATGATATCCCCGTCTGCGTCCACACCAAGCTCGAACGCCGGACCACCGTGACGCTTGCCCGCGAAGGCACGATCGCTGGCGTCAAGGACTCGAGCGGCGATGACGGCAATCTTCGTTATGTCATGGCAGACACGGCCGATCTGCCGGATTTCTTCGTCATGACGGGATCCGAGATCGTCGCCGACAGCGTCGTGAACATGGGCGCGCACGGCATCGTGCCGGGCCTCGGGAACGTCGATCCGCACGGTTATGTCCGCTTGTGGGACCTCTGCCAAGCGGGTGATTTTGCCGGTGCGCGGCTGGAGCAGGAACGGTTGTGCCGGCTTTTCGAGATGGTCTGGGTCAGCCTGGGTCGGACCAGTGCGGGCTCGGCCGGAGTCGGGGCCTTCAAGACTGCCATGCGCAGGCTTGGGGTCATCGACACCAATGTCATGGCCCGCCCGCAACGATCCCTGAACGACGAAGAGGCGGCCGTCATCGACGGCATCCTGCGGCAAACCGGCCTTCTGGATTGACGATGAGTGCACAGCCGATCCTCGAAATTTCCGGGCTCAAGACGGTGTTCCGCATCGGCGATCGGGAGATCGTCGCCGTGCGGGACCTCAGCCTGGCCGTGGCGACGGGAGAAACTGTGGCGCTGGTTGGCGAATCCGGCTCGGGAAAGTCGGTGACCAGCTTGTCGATCATGGGGCTTCTGCCGCGCGGCGTGGGCCGTATCGCTGCGGGTACGATCCGGTTGAAGCGCAAGACGGGCGAAGTCGTCGAACTGCAGACTATTGGCGGCGACACCCTGCGCCGGGTGCGCGGCAATGATATCGGCATCGTCTTTCAGGAGCCGCTGACCAGCCTCAATCCGGTTTTTACCATCGGCGAACAGATTGCCGAGCCGATCCGCATTCATATGGGCAAATCCCATCGGGAGGCCTTGTCGGACGCCATCCAGCGGCTGGAGGATGTCGGCATTCCCGATCCGCACCGACGTGCCCGGCAATATCCGCACGAACTCTCCGGTGGCATGCGGCAACGAGCGACCATTGCGATGGCACTCGCTTGCAATCCGACGCTGTTGATTGCCGACGAACCCACGACGGCCCTCGATGTCACGATCCAGGCGCAGATCCTCGACCTGCTCGGCCGGCTGCAGAAGGAACGCGGCATGGGCATGTTGTTCGTCACCCACAATCTCGGGGTCGTTGCCGAGATCGCCGACCGCGTGGCTGTCATGTATGCCGGTTCGCTCGTCGAGACCGGCAGCGTGGCGCGGGTTTTCTCTCATCCGCGTCATCCCTATACCAAGGGGCTGATGCGTTCGGTGCCGCAGCTTGGAACCGCGACGCTTCTCAGGGAAGCGGGCACCCCGCTGCCGACCATCGCAGGGTCGGTTCCGAGCCTCATGGACCTGCCGTCAGGCTGTCCTTTCGCTCCCCGCTGTCCCTACCGCATAGAGGCCTGTTCAGAAGCCTACCCGGCGTTGGCAGACGCCGGCGAAGGGCAGTTCAGCCGCTGCATTCGATGGCAGGAGATCTGACCGATGTCACAGGAATTTCTCCTCGAAGTGAGCCGGCTGGGCAAGGATTTTGCCCCAGTGGCATTTGCCCGCGGGCCGGTCGTCCGCGCCGTCCAGGATGTCTCCTTCAACATCAAACGTGGCGAAGTCGTCGGGCTGGTTGGCGAATCAGGCAGCGGCAAGACCACCATCGGCCGCATGGTCGCGCAACTGATCGAACCCACTTCCGGCAGTATCCGTTTCGAAGGCTCGGAAACGACGAGCCTAACGCGTCGCGAACTCCGCAGCCTGCATGCGCGGGTCCAGTATATTTTCCAGGACCCCTTCGCCAGCCTCTCGCCGCGGATGACGATCGGCGAGATCCTCGCGGAAGGGCTGGATATCCAGCGGGTCGGCAGCAGATCGGAGCGGGCCGCAAAAGCTGCCCAGGCCCTCGCCTCGGTAGATCTGCCGCCGGATGCGATTTCCCGCTACCCGCACGAGTTTTCCGGCGGCCAGCGCCAGCGCATCGGCATCGCCCGGGCGCTGACGCTTGCGCCTGAGCTGATCGTCGCCGATGAACCGGTGTCGGCGCTCGACGTGTCGATCCAGGCGCAGATCGTCAATCTGCTGCGCGATCTGCAGATGCGGCTCGGCCTGACCATGCTGTTCATCGCGCACGATCTCGCGGTGGTCGAATATGTCGCCGATACGGTAATCGTGCTCTATCTCGGGCGGATCATGGAGATGGCGCCGAGCCGCGAGCTTTATGCCAGCCCGCAGCATCCGTATACGCGTGCCCTGCTTTCGGCCGTTCCGTCGCCTGACCCCTCGCGGCATGCGAACCGGCAGATCCTCAAAGGTGACATCCCAAGCCCCGCCAATCCCCCAAGCGGCTGCGTCTTTCGTACCCGTTGCCCGGTTGCGATCGAGGCCTGTGCGGGCGTCGTGCCGCCACTCAGGGAAGGGACGAAAGGACACTTCAAGGCCTGCATCCGGGACGATTTGGGTTGATCGGCAGAACAGCGTTGCTGCGTGCGATGAAAAGCATGCTTTCGAACTGGCCGTAAGCCCTATCCGGGCCGCCGCACCGCGCGCACCTTGCCGCTGCTGCCGCCGCCGCAGAAAAATTGGCCGGCGCCATCGGATTCCAGACCCGATACTCCCAGTCCCAGCGGCATTTCGAGCGTTTCCAGCATGTTTCCCGTTTGCGGATCGATGCGCCTCACTTCGCCCTCGTCGCCTTCCCAGACGCCATGCCAGAGCTCGCCGTCGACCCAGGTGACGCCGGTGACGACGCGATTGGACTCGATGGTGCGAAGGATCTTGCCCGTATCGGGATCGACCTGATGGATCTTTCGGCCGCGATATTCACCGACCCAGAGCGTTCCTTCGGCCCAGGCGAGCCCGGAATCGCCGCCATTCCCGGGTGCCGGGATCGTGGCGAGCACGCGGCCCGTCTTCGGGTCGATCTTCTGGATGCGATCCTCGGCGATCTGAAACAGGTGCTCGCCATCGAAGGCAGTCCCCGCATGCGCGGCGGCGTCGATCGAGCGCACCGTCTCGCCGCTCGCCGGGTCGAGGGCGTTCAGCTTGTCCCCCGAGGCAAACCAGACGTGCCGGCCATCGAAGGTGACGCCATGCACGTCATTTATCCCAGGGAAGGGCCCGTATTCTCGGATTATTTCGGCTTGAGATTTTTTCATGCGCTCATCCTAATCGTTGGGGAGCGGACTTGGGAGTAACAAGATTGTCGGGAACCCCGGCACGGAGGGAGCCATCCACCGGCGCGCCCGCCCCTGGCCGAACCATTGCACCTTGCCGGCTGCCAAAAGCTGGTCCAGTGCCCGTTGCACGGTGCGGGAACTGGCGCCAAGCGCGATCGCCAGCGCCGAACTCGACCAGGCCTCGCCGTCCGCAAGAAAGGCGAGCACCGCCGCATGCTGCTCGTCCACAGGCGGCGCCAGTACGACGACTGCTCCATCTCCACGCGACGACAGCGCAAAACCTCTCTTCGTCGCCGTGACATTCGCCAGCGTCTGAAGCTCGAGGCGCAGCCGGCCAATTTCCACCCGCAGCCGGGCGCGATGCGATTCATCCGCGTGCCTGGCTCGAAAGGCGCGGTAGAGCAGCGTGGTTCTCGGCACGTCGCTCGGCCAGGCCTCACCCAGGGCGCGGGCAAGCGCGAACAATATCGGCCGCGACGAGAGCGATACCTGCGTGTCGCCGATCCGCACGACGTTGCGGCATGCATCCATAACGAGCGCGCCCGAGGCGAGGACCGTTTCGACTTCCTCCAGCAGGATCGGACGTTCGATCCCCCGCGCCACCAGCCGCGCCGCAGGCGTTTCCAGGACCAGCGCCGCGCTTTCGACCTCTGCGGTCAGCGGGGGAATGTCAGCTTCCCGTGCCGCCTGTCCTGCGCGCGCAAGCGCGGCGCGGGCCTCCTTTATCCGTAGCCGCCGGAGCGCGACGCCTGCAACGACCAGTTCATAGGCAGCTCTCGATGCGGGCGGAAGCGCAGGCGGGTCGAAGGCGGCGAGCCTCCGCTCGGCCTCGTCGAGGCGGCCGATCAGCAGCAGGCGCCGGACCTCCAGAGTGAACGCATGTGCGGCGTTTACCCTGTCACCATGCGCTTCGAGTGTTGCCCGTGCGGCGTCGAGGGCCTTTACAGGCCAGGCAAGATCGCGGGAGACGAGCGCGATCTCCGCCTCGGCGACGACACATCTTGCGCGCGCCATCGTCTCCTTGGGGCCGAACGCACGAGTGGCACGCTTGAGCAGGGCCTTTGCGCGGACGAGATCGCCGAGCTGCGCCATGGCGATGCCTCGGAGTGCGAGCGCAGCCGCATCGTCGCGCAGGGCCACCCGTTTCAAGGCGCCAAGGGGATCACCCGAGGCGAGCGCACGCGCTGCGGCGGTGATCAGCGAGTCCATCGGAATCCCGTCACACTTGTCACTCTCACCATTCGATATCCGGCCCTAGTCTATCCCTCGACCATCAAGCTGCATTCCAACAAACAGGAGGTTGATATGCAAAATCAAGTTGTTTCGCCGGAAGAATGGTTGAAGGCTCGCCTTGATCTGCTCGCCGCGGAGAAGGAATTCACGCGCCAACGGGATGCGTTGACCCGCCGCCGGATGGCGATGCCCTGGGAACGGGTCGAAAAACCCTACCGGTTCGAGGGACCGGATGGCGAGCTTTCGCTGGAGGATATTTTCGACGGCCGCTCGCAACTGATCGTCTATCATTTCATGTTCGGCCCCGATTGGCAGGAGGCATGCAAGTCCTGCTCCTTCTGGGCCGACAATTTCAACGGCATCCCGATCCATCTCAACCACCGCGACGTGACCTTCGTCGCCATCTCGCGGGCTCCGCTTGCCAAGATCGACGCCTACAAGAAACGCATGGGCTGGAACTTCCCGTGGTTCTCCTCAAACGGCAGCGATTTCAATTTCGACTATCAGGCGTCGGTGAGGCCGGAAGATCTCCCCAAGGGCGTGGCCTATTACAATTATGAGGTCCAACCGAGCAACGCATCCGAAGAGGTGGGCATCAGCGTCTTCTACCGGGATGAGAGCGGCGAGGTGTTCCACACCTATTCCTGTTACTCGCGCGGCGTCGACATGCTCAACGGCGCCTACCACTATCTCGATCTCGTGCCCAAGGGCCGCAACGAGGACGAATTCCGGTTCCCGATGGCGTGGCTACGCCGGCACGATCAGTACTGAGGCAGGCCTCGGAAGAATAGGCAGGCTTCGATCGGAACCAGAACCGGCCATCGCGGACCTGTCCGGACAATAGAACTTTCTGACACACCGGCATTTCCGGGCAGCGCGGTCAACATCGTTGACGCGATGGCTGGCGGCCGGGTGCTGCAAACGGAGACGAAGATGACCAATATTCAATATCGATGGGTAATCGTGGCGGCCGGCGGCCTGCTCGGCTGCCTTGCCATCGGATCGATGTTTTCCCTGCCCGTTTTCCTCCTGCCCATCGCGCGCGATACCGGATGGTCGGTCACCGGCGTCTCGAGCGCGATGACCATAGGTTTTGTCGCGATGGCATTCGCCAGCATCGCATGGGGCAGCCTGTTCGATCGGTGGGGGCCGCGTCCCATCGTTTTTGCCGGCTCTGTCCTGCTTGCCGCCAGTCTCGCTTCGGCAAGCCTGACGACATCGCTGGTGGCCTTCCAGCTCATCTTCGGGCTTGCTGTCGGCACGGCGATCGCGGCAATCTTCGCACCGATGATGGCCTGCGTCACCGGCTGGTTCGACACGCATCGAAGCCTCGCGGTCTCGCTGGTTTCGGCCGGCATGGGCATGGCGCCGATGACCATGTCGCCCTTCGCGGCGTGGCTCGTGTCGATCTACGACTGGAGAACGTCGCTCCAGATCATCGCCATACTGGTGGCCGTCGTGATGATCCCGGTTTCTTTCCTCGTCAGGCGCGCCCCGGCTCCGAAAGAAAGCGATGCCGCTGCCCCCGCCGACGGCGAACTTCAGTCGTCCATGTCGACGGCGCAGGTGTTGAGATCGCCCCAGTTCATCATCCTGCTGCTTACCAATTTCTTCTGCTGCGCCACCCATTCGGGCCCGATCTTCCACACCGTGAGCTATGCGGTGACCTGCGGCATTCCGATGATAGCGGCCGTTTCGATCTATAGTATCGAAGGACTGGCGGGCATGGGCGGGCGTGTCGTCTTCGGCATTCTTGGAGACCGGTTCGGCGCCAAGCAGGTTCTCGTTCTCGGCCTGCTGGTCCAGGCTTTCGGGGCGCTGGCCTATGTTTTCGCGCAGGGTCTCGGATCGTTTTATACGGTCGCCGCGCTGTTCGGCTTCATCTATGCCGGTGTCATGCCGCTCTACGCGGTGATCGCCCGCGAGAACTTCCCGATGCGGATGATGGGCACGGTGATCGGCGGAACGGCAATGGCCGGCGGTCTGGGCATGGCGACCGGCCCCCTGGCCGGAGGACTGATCTACGACACGCTCGCCAGCTACACCTGGCTCTATGTCGGCTCCTGGGGGATCGGCATCGGCGCCTTCCTGATCGCCTTGACCTTCAAGCCTTTTCCGAAGGGTCGACAGGCGGTGCCTGCCCTCGACGTCGCCTGATGCCCCGGCGAGCAGCAGTGATCCCGACGAGGCAAAGGCAGGGCGGGATATCGGCTGCGAGGAGATGGAAGACCCTGCCGCGGGTTTTGCGACGAAGGCGCCTTGTTTTTTGAGATCTGCGTTCTCTATAGATGGGGACGGCGAGGTTTTTTCCGAATGCAAAGCAATGAGATCGCGGCTCTGGTCAATCGCGTGGCGATGGGTGATCGCAAAGCGTTCGCGTCGTTGTATAATGCGACGAGCTCGAAACTATTTTCGATCTGCCTGCGTATCTTGAAAGACAGGGCCGACGCGGAAGAAGCGCTCCAGGAAATCTATGTCAGGGTCTGGCAGCGCTCCAGGACTTTTGCCGTGGATACCGGTTCGCCCCTTGCCTGGTTGGCGGCGATCGCGCGCAACCACGCGATCGACATCCTCCGAGCCCGGAAGCCTGTCACAGAGGACCTTGACGACGCCTACGACCTTGCCGACGACGGCACGCTCGATCCCGAACAGCAGGTGGCCAATGCGGATGAAGGCCGTCGCATCGACAGGTGCATGGAGGAGCTCGACTCGGTGCATGCGCGTGCGGTTCGACGTGCCTATGTGGAAGGTTTGAGTTATCTTGAACTGGCGGAAGAATTGAAGGTACCGTTGAATACGGTGCGCACGTGGCTGCGCCGGAGCCTTCTCAAATTGAGAGAGTGCATGGAGCGATGACGTCGGGCGAACAAAGTCAGGGCAGGCGGCCGCAGGACGAGATCCTGGCCGGCGAGTATGTGCTCGGCGTCCTGTCGCTCGAGGCCCGCCGCGCCGTGGAGCAGCGGATCGCCAATGACCGCGCTTTTGCCCGGATCGTCGAACGGTGGCAGGCAGACCTCGCCTCATTCAACGAAGACTACGAGGACGTGGCGCCGAGCCAGGCGATTTTCGGCCGGATCGAAACGCGGCTCTTCGGCCCCGCCCGGGTTGCTCCGTCCTCATGGGGTCTGTGGAATTCCGCGCTGTTCTGGCGACGGCTCTCATTTGCCACGACGGCGGTTGCGGTGGCTGCCGTCGTCTATGCATCGGGCGTGATCCCACGTCCGCAGGGATATGCGCCGCTGGTGGCGGAATTGTCCTCGACCGATAGCCAGATCAACCTGCTTGCCTCCTACGATGCTGGAAACGGGCGTTTGCGGATCGTACCGGTCGCGGCCGGCGGACGCGAAGAGAAGTCGCTGGAGCTCTGGCTGGTGCCCGGAAGCGGCAAAACGCTGTCTCTCGGCGTCTTCGAGCCGGATCAGACAGGAGAGTTCGTGATACCTGCCGATCTGCGTCGCAACCTGACCGAGGGCGCGACGCTTGCCGTCAGCCTCGAGCCGCTCGGCGGCTCGCCGACAGGCGTAGCGACCGGTCCTGTCATAGCGAGCGGCGCCGTGCGCAGGCCCTGACGCCGAAGCTGAAGATCACGCCGCAGTCTCGCCGATATCCCAATAGAGCCCGGCCATCATCGCCAGCCCTTCGCGGACGATCGAGATCGGCAGGTGTTCGTTCGGCGCGTGCTGCAGGCAGCCCGGATAGGAATGCGGGATCCAGATGGTCGGGAGGCCGAGCAGATCCGAGAAAATGTTATTCGGCAGCGAGCCGCCGAGATTGGGCAGGATCGCCGGCGGGGCGCCGACGGTTTTTTCAATCGAAGCGGCAACGCGTCTGACCCATGGATGATCTGGATCGAGACGGCTGGCGGGGAAAATCGCGTCCGTCGGATCCTTGACCACGACGCGGTCGTAACCTGCATCCTTCAGCGCCTTGCGGACGGCCGGGACGACCGCATCCGGATCGACGCCGACCGGGAAACGAAGCTGCATTCGGGCGCGGGCTTTCGGCGGGATGGCGTAGAGCGGCTGGGCGAGGTTGCCGCATTCCATCTCCATCACCTCGAAGGAACTCCAGGCAAACACCTTCTCCTCCGGCGTGAGGCCGGGCTCGCCCCACCAGGGCTCGATCGGCGGATCGCCGGCGGCGGGCGTGATGTGGCAATGCTTCAGTGCTGCACGGACGTTTTCCGGGATCGAACCCGGCGTCATCTCGGGCACCTTGATCTGGCCGGTGCGGCCGACCAGGGCGGTGATCGCGTGGCAGAGTTCGATGCCGGGGTTGGAAAGGATGCCGCCCCAGTTGCCGGAATGCTGAAAACTTTCGCGGGCATCGATCTCCAGATGGAAGGACATGCCGCCGCGGGCGCCGAGGAAGATGGTCGGGCGGTCGAGCGCGAGGCGTGGGCCGTCCGAGGCGATGAAGACGTCCGCCTTCAGCTCGTCCCGGTGCGCCGCGCACATTTCCTCCAGCCCCAGCGATCCGGACTCTTCGCCCATCTCGATCAGGTATTTGAGGTTGAAGCCGAGCGAGCCCTTCGTCGCGAGCAGCGCCTCGACGGCGGCGAGGTTCACCGCATGCTGGCCCTTGTTGTCCGCGGTGCCGCGGCCATACCAGGCGCCGTTCCTCTCGGTCATCTCGAAGGGCGAGAGTCCTGTCTCCCACTGGCCGTCGAGACCTGCGACGACATCGCCGTGGCCGTATTGCAGGACGGTGGTGAAGTTCAGGTCTTCGATGCGTTCGGCAAGCAGAAACGGGCCAGGTGCCGTATCGTTCTCGTAGATTTTGGTGGTGAAGCCGAGCCGCTCGAAAAAGGGCTGCATGTCCTCGGTGACATAACGCCAGAGATCCGGCTTGTTGGCCACGACGCGGCTCGCGGACGAGATTGCCACGCGCCGGCGCAAGGTTTCTTCGAGGGAACCGTCATCGAGATAGCCGACGGCGTTGTCTATCGTTGCTTGGCGGGAGACGGTCGTCATGGGGTATCCTTGAAATTCAGGCCATCCTGACCTGTGCGGCTGGCGGAAAGACCGTCGCGTCCGACAGATCAAGATCGAAATGACAGCGGAACATGCCACCGCTCTCGGTCGCTTTCTGCGGCGGCGAGGTGTTGCGGCAGATCTCCTGCGCGAAGGGACAGCGGGTGTGGAAACGGCAGCCGGAGGGCGGGAAGGCCGGGTTCGGCAGCTCGCCAGCAATCGGATGCAGCGAGCGGTCGCTGGTATCCATGTCCGGCGCGGCATCGATCAGCAGGCGCGTATAGGGATGGCGCGGCTTGCGGAACAGCTCTTCCGACGTCGCCTCCTCGACCAGTTCGCCGAGATACATGACGCCGATCCGGTCGGCCATGATGCGCACGACCGAGAGATTGTGAGTGATGAACAGGCTGGTGAGGTGGAGGTTCTTCTGCAGGTCGCGCAGCAGATTGAGAATCTGCGCCTGCACCGAGACGTCGAGCGCCGAAGTCGGCTCGTCGAGAACCAGGAAGTCCGGTTCTCCGGCAAGCGCCCGGGCGATGCAGATACGCTGCCGTTGGCCGCCTGAAAATTCCTGCGGGTATTTTTCGGCGTCCGCGGCGGAAAGGCCGACCTGGACCAGCAGTTCATCGACACGGGCACGGATCGCGGCGCTACCGGTGCGCAGTTTATGCACCCGGATCGGCTCGGCGATGATGTCCTCGATCGTCCAGCGGCCGTTGAGCGAGGAATAGGGATCCTGGAAGATCATCTGCAGGCGCGACTTGTTGCCGGATGCATTGGGCGGAAAACTGATCTCGCCGGATGTGGGCGCCATCAGGCCGGAGACGAGGCGCGCCAGCGTGGACTTGCCGCAACCGCTTTCGCCGACCAGGCCCATGGTCTCGCCATGGCGGACGGTGAGGCTGACGTCGCTGACGGCCTTCGTGCCGCCGCTCTCGCTCTTCTTCAGCCGTTCGATAAGGCTCTGGTTGCGGCGGTAGACCTTGCTGACGTGATTGAGGACGAGGAAATCGGAAGCGCTCATGCGGGCACCCTTTCCAGCGGATGGAAACAGGAAAAGGCGGAGCTTTCCTGGCGATAGAGCGGCGGTATCGTCGCGCGACAGTCACCCTCCGCCCTGAAGCAGCGCGGGTTGAAGGCGCAGCCGGGTGGAACCGCACCAAGTCCCGGCATGGCACCGGGGATCTGGTCGAGCCGCATCTCGCCCGTGGCCGACGGCATCGGCGTCGCCCGGATCAGGCCGCGCGTATAAGGATGTCTAGGGGCATTGAACAACTCGCCGACCGGGCCGATCTCGGCGACGCGTCCGGCATAAAGCACGGCGACGCGATCGGCCATCTTGGCGATGACGCCAAGGTCGTGGGTGATCAGCATCATGCTGACATTGCTTTCGCGGTGCAGGTCGCGCAGCAGTTCGAGGATATGGGCCTGGACGGAGACGTCGAGGGCCGTGGTCGGCTCGTCGGCGATGACCAGAACCGGGTCGGCGCAGAGCGCCAGAGCGATCACCACGCGCTGGCGCATGCCGCCGGAAAGCTGGTGCGGATAACGTTTGAACTGGACGTCCGGATTGGGCAGGCCGACGCGGTCGAGCCAGTCGTGCGCCCTCTTTTTCGTCTGGTTGCCACCAAGCTTCAGATGCGCCTGGATGGTGTCGCAGAGCTGCTGGCCGATCGTGATCACCGGGTTGAGGCTGGTCATCGGGTCCTGGAAAACGAAACCGATCCGCCCGCCGCGCACGCCGCGCATCGCCTTTGGGGACAATTGGTCGAGCCGTTCCCCGGCAAGGGTGATGGTGCCGCCGGTGCGTTTCAGCGGCGGCACGAGAAGGTCGATGATCGCAGCGCCGGTGATCGACTTGCCGGCGCCGGATTCGCCGACGATGCCGAGCACTTCGCCCGGATTGACGAAAAAGGAGACCTTGTCGAGCGCGGTGACCAGCCGCCCTTCGCGATTGATGGTGACGGTGAGGTCGCGGACGTCGAGGAGGGGAGCGGTTGCGTTGATCATGAGCGGCCCCGCAGGCGCGGATTGTAAACATCGCGCAGATGGTCGCCGAGGATGTTCACCGAAACGACGAAGAGGACGAGGATCAGGCAGGGCCAGACCGAGATCCACCATTCGCCCGACTGCAGGAAATTGTTGCCGTTGCGGATCAGCGTGCCGAGCGACGGCGAGGTGACCGGAATGCCGATGCCGAGGAAGCTCAAGGTCGCCTCGGTGATGATGGCGATGCCGAGATTGATGGTGGCGATGACCAGAACCGGGGCCATGACGTTCGGCAGGATATGCAGGACGATGATCGCGACATTGCTGCGACCGGTGATGCGGGCGGCGGAGACATAGTCCTGGTCGCGCTCGATCATCACGGAGGAGCGGATGGTGCGGGCATACTGGACCCAGAAGGCGATGCCGATGGACATCACGACGATCGCGATTGCGGTGCCGACGCTGCGTTCGGTGCCGAGTGCCGCACGGGCCGCACCGTCGATGATCATCGCGAGCAGCAGGGCCGGATAGGCAAGCTGCACGTCCGCGACGCGCATGATGAAGGCATCCACCTTGCCGCCGACGAAACCGGCGATCAGGCCGAGGCTGCCGCCGAGGACGAGGCCGATGGTGACCGACAGGAAGCCGACGATGATCGAGGTGCGCATGCCATAAGCCATGGCGGTGATCAGGTTGCGGCCCTGGTCATCGGTGCCGAGCGGGAAATCCGGAGAACCGTCCGCCATCCATGCCGGCGGAATGAAACTGTCCAGCACCGACATGCCGGAAAATTCGAACGGGTTCAGCGAGAACAGCGGCACGACGAAGGCGTAGACCAGCAGCGCGAAGATCACCATGGCACACAACGTGGCGCCGGGCGCCTTGCCCATGGCACGCAAAAGCTTGGCGCCTCTGCTGCGGCGAGCTGGGCCGGCTGCCGGGATGTTGACGACTGGCGTCATGATTGCCTCCTCAACACACGGGCGTCGATCAGCGGATAAAGCAGTTCGACGATCAGATTGATGACCATGAAGACCAGCCCGACGAAGATGAGATAGATGGCGATGACCGGAATGTCTGCGCCCTGGATCGATTGCAGGAACAGCGAGCCAAGGCCCGGCCAGGCGAAGACGTTTTCGGTCACCACGGAGAAGGCGATGATGTTGCCGAGCTGCAGGCCGAGCATGGTGATGACCGGCAGCAGCGTGTTCTTGATCGCATAGACATACCAGATGCGCGCTTCCGACAGGCCGCGGGCGCGGGCAAAACGGATGTGCTCGCTCTGGCCAACTTCCATCAGCTGGGTGCGCAGCATGCGGATGATGAAGGCGACCTGGAAGGTGGAAAGCGTCGCTGCCGGCAGGAGGATCGCCCGCCAGCCGGAGACGGTGAGGAGCCCGGTCTTCCAGAAGCCGAGATCGACCACCGTGCCGCGCCCGAACGACGGGAGCAGGCCGAGCTGGACGGAAAATACCGCGATCAGCAGGATGCCCACGACGAAGTTCGGAAGCGTGATGCCGGCGGTCGAGATCAGCATGATGAAGCGGCCGAACAGCGAATTCGGGTTGACGCCGCAATAGATGCCGGCCGGTACGCCGACCACGATGGTGATCAGCAGGCTGACGAAGGCGAGCTCGACGGTCGCCGGCAGGCGTTCGGCGATCAGGTTGGCGACCGGGTCCTGGGTGCGATAGGAGAAGCCGAAATCGCCCTGCAGCATGTTGCCGATGAAATGCAGGAAGCGCGTCCAGAGGGGCTGGTCGAGGCCGAGCTTGGCGATCAGTTCCAGCCGCTCGTTGACGGTCGCGTCGGCGGAGAGGAGGGCCGCCAGCGGGTCGCCGATATTGGCGACCAGCAGGAAGGCGATGAAGCTGATCACCAGCAGGACGATGATCGTCTGCACGATCCGTGACGCGGCATAATTCAGCACGACAAATTCCTTAGCAGCAGCTATCCCCGAGCCGGTCGAGGAAGATGGCGCATTTCTCGAGCTCGGAAATCGCAACCGATTCGTCCGGCTGATGGGCGTCGGCGATATCTCCCGGACCGATGACGACCGAGGGGACGCCGGCGATCTGGAAGATGCCCGCTTCCGTGCCATAGGAAACATAGCGGGGTTCGGTGCGGCCGAGAAGCGCCAACAGTTCCGCATCGAGCGTCGGGTCGTTATTGGGCTTGAGGCCCGGGATGCTGGCCTGGACGTCGAAGACGATGCCGCAGGACGGATCGATCGCCTTCATGGCCGGTTCGAGCCTTTCGGCCGCAAAACGCTTCATGTGGTCCAGAACCTCATAGGTGTTCTGACCCGGGATGAGGCGCATTTCCCAGAAGAACTCGCAGTTTTCCGAGACGATATTGCCATGCAGGCCGCCCCTGATGACGGTGACCTGGGTGGTCGAATAGGGCGGGTCGAGCCCTTCGAACTGAGGGCCGTTCCGCATGTCCTCGCGGATGCGGTTGATTTCGGCGATCATGTCGCCGGCGACCATGACGGCGTTGACATAGCGGTCCGGCTGGGAGGAATGGCCGGGCTTGCCCTTGATGCGGCACCAGCCGATCAGGCCGCCCTTGTGGGCCGCGATCATGTCCATGCTGGTTGCTTCACCGATGACGGCAAGCCGCGGCTTCAGGTCGCTCTGGCCCACCCATTCGGCCATCGAGCCGACGCCGGTGCAGCCGACCTCCTCGTCGTAGGAAAAGGCGAGGTGGACAGGCTTCTTGAGGTTCTTGGCGGCAATGCCCGGCACGGCTGCAAGGCAGCAGGCAAGAAAGCCCTTCATGTCGGTGGCGCCGCGACCGATCAGGCGGCCGTTCGCTTCCCTGAGCGTCCACGGATCGCCGGTCCATGCCTGGCCTTCGGTCGGCACCACATCCGTATGGCCGCTGAAAATGATGCCGCCGGGCGCTTCCGGGCCGATCGTGATCAGCGCGTTTGCCTTGTCGCCCTCGGGATTGGCAAAGCGCCGGACACGCCCGCCGAAAGGGGCGGTCTGGGCTTCGACGTATTCGAGCAGGTCGAGGTTCGAAACGGCGCTGACCGTGGGATAAGACACGAGGCTGGCAAGCTGCCTCGTTATATCGGATGCAATGGTCATTACTTCACCGTGAAATAACGCAGCGGATAGGCAAGGTCGGCCGGCTGGACGACGGTGACGTTGTCCTTGACGCCCCAGAGAATGTTCAACTGGTGGAGCGGAATGAAGGCGGCATCTGCCTTCATGAGCTTGAAGGCCTGGGTGATATAGCCGGTGCGCTTGGCCTGGTCGGTCTCCTTGCCGATCAGGTCGATCAGCTTGTCGACTTTTGGATTGGAATAGCCGCCGATATTGAAGGCGCCGAGGCCGCTCTTGGGATCGCGGGTGGCGGCGATCGAGGTCAGGAAGATGTGCGCGTCATAGGTGGCCGGCGAATAACCGAGCATCGCCATGCTGGTATTGTATTCCGGCGGGTTGACCTGGGTCGCCCACTTGGCGGTCGGCTGGGCGCGCGGATCGACCTTGATGTTGATGCGGGCAAGCGAGGCGGCGACAGCAAGGCAGGTCGCTTCGTCGTTCATGAAACGGTCGCTGGTGCAATCGAGCGTGACGGAGAAGCCGTTTTCGTAGCCGGCTTCCTTCATCAGCGCCTTGGCCTTGTCGACGTCGGGCTTTACCGGCGCGCCGAGGGCTGCGTCGAAACCGTTGACCTCCTTGCCGATCGGCAGGCCGACCGGGACAGAGAAGTTGCGCATGATGCGCTTCTGGATCGCGCCGGTATCGATCGCCAGTTCCATGGCCTGGCGGACCTTCAGGTCCTTGAAGGGATTCTTGGTCTTTTCGCTGCCGAAGATCAGGCTGTCGCGGGCGACATCGGGCTGGATGTAGATGGTGCGAAGGTCGGGCCCCGCCTGCATGTGCAGCTTCGCGTCGTTCTCGATGCGCTCGGCATCCTGCGGCGGCACGCCGTCGATCATGTCGACTTCGCCGGAGATGAGGGCGGATACGCGGGTCGACGGGTTGGGGATCACGAAGAACGTCGCGTTGTCGACATTGCCGGTCTTCTTGTCCCACCAGCCCGGGTTCGGCGCAAAGACCGTCTTCACGCCCGGATCCCGCTCCTTGATGACGTAGGGGCCGGTGCCCATGGCATTGCGGTTGGCAAAGGTCTCGGTGGCGTTGTTGGCGGCGCCCGGCTGAACGGTGTTGTTCGCCTCGGCCCATTCCTTGTCCATGATGTACCAGTTGGTAATCTGGTTCGGCAGGATCGGATTGATGGCGCGCGTCTTGATGCGGATCTTGTAGTCGTCGACCTTCTCGATCGAGGCGATCGAATTCAGGTTTGCCTTGATGCCGCCGGCCTGGCCGCGGGTCAGCGAGAAGATGACGTCATCGGCGGTAAAGGGGTTGCCGTTCGAAAATTTCACGTCCTTGCGGAGATTGAATTCCCAGGTCGTACCTTCCGTCTGCTTCCATTCGGTTGCCAGTGCCGGTTCGATCTTCTGCTCGGCGTTACGGCGCACAAGCGGCTCGTAGACATTGGCAAGAACTGCGAAGATCAGCGTGTTCGAAACCGCATGAGGATCGAGCGTATAGGCATCGAGCGGACCGGCGAACTTGAAATCCGCGGCCTGGGCCATGCTTCCAAGCGGAGCGGCAATCGCGGCTGCGGCGATGGTGCCCAGCAGCATCTTACGTCTGAATGCAGAAAACGGGAAAGGCATCATGATCTCCTAAGCGCGCCACGAGACAGTCGGAATACGGGACAACGATGCGGAAGATATTTTATGGTTAAAATATCTCGACGGAATGAGCTCTGGAAATGCGAGCATGCAGCGTTCCCTGTCGTTGTTTGGAGATGCCTACTTGCGAGGCTTGGGCAAACAATAGGCGAATTAAGGAAACATGCAAGCATGTTTGATCAAATGAGCGTAACTCTTTTGGATGGGTAAAACACGGGCACGTGGAAGCGTTTCCGCAGCCTTTAGCGGATCGAAATATTTCATATATTTCAGCATCTTAGTACTTGAGCGCCACCTTGGGGCGCTCAAGTCCTGGCAAACATTGGGCCGCCCTTATAAGCCGGGAAGCCGTAGCCATTGATCATCACCAGGTCGATATCGCTGGCGCGCGCGGCAATCCCTTCCGTCAGCAATGCCTCGCCTTCGAGAGCCATCGCGGCAAGCATCCTTTCGACAATCTCCCTCATGGAGAATGCGCGTGGGGTGATGCCCTTTTTGGCCCGAGCTGCTTCTATGATTGCGGTGACCTCCGGGTCGATGGTCCGCTTGCCCTCCGGATAAGCGTACCAGCCGCGGCCGGTTTTCTGGCCCAGGCGACCCGCCTCGCACAGCGTATCGGCAATCTCGACGTAGCGTGCCGAGGGATCGCGGGTCGCCGCCTGCCGTTTGCGGCGCGCCCAGGCGATTTCGAGGCCGGCCATGTCATAGACGGCGAACAGGCCCATGGGAAAACCGTAGTCTTCCAGCGCAGCGTCGACCTCGTGCGGCAAGGCGCCGTCTTCCAGCAGGAATTCGGCTTCGCGGCGATAGGCGGAAAAGATGCGGTTGCCGATGAAACCTTCGGTAACGCCGGTGACGACCGGCAGCTTGCGCAATTTCCTGGCGACCGCCAGCCCTGTCGCCAGCACGTCCGGCGCGGTCTTGGCGCAACGCACGACTTCCAGGAGGCGCATCACATGGGCGGGCGAAAAGAAATGCAGGCCAAGCACCCGTTCCGGGTGGGCGGTCGCGGCGGCGATCTCGTCCGGGTTCAGGTAGCTGGTATTGGTTGCCAGCACGGCATCCGAACGGATCACCTTGTCGAGACGCTGGAAGAGATCGGTCTTGACCGCGAGATCGTCGAACACGGCTTCGACGACGAGATCGCAAGGGACGAGATCGACATCTTCCGCGGTCACGGCAAGCCGCGCCTTCTGGGCTTCGAAGCCGGCCTGGTCGAGGCGGCCCGAGGCAACATTGCGTTCCAGCAGGCCGATGATGCGCTGGCGGCCCTTTTCAGCGGCTTCCGACGTTTGATCGAGGCCGATCACTGAATAACCGGCGCCAAGAGCGGCGACGGCGATGCCGCTGCCCATCAGGCCAAGGCCGCAGATGCCGATCCTCTCGACGGGGCGAGGTTTGACGCCTTCCAGGCCCTCGACCTTCGAGGATTCCCGCTCGGCGAAGAAGACATGGCGCAGCGCCGCAGCCTCTCGGCTGTCGCGCAACGCGAGGAAGGTGGCGCGTTCGTCCGCCAGACCTTCGGCAAGCGGGCGACCGGACGCGGTGACAAGCCGGACAGCTTCCGCGGGCGCCTTCTGGCCGCGCGCCTTGGCAAGGATCTTGGTCGAGGCTTTTTCGATTTCGGCCGGATCGGCGGCCGCGACATTCAGCTCGCCCGTGCGGCGGAGAGGTTTGCCAGCCAGCGCCGATGCCGCGGATATAGCGGCCTCGACGAGATCGCCCGCAGCTACCTCGTCGATAATCCCGAGCTTCGCGGCTTCCTCGGCCCTCACCGAACGTCCGGAGGTGATGAGATCGAGTGCTGCCGGAATGCCGATCAGGCGCGGCAGGCGTTGCGTTCCGCCGGCGCCAGGCACGATGCCGAGTTTGACTTCCGGCAGGCCGACCTGTGCAGCCGGCGAAGCCACTCGATGGTGGCAGGCAAGCGCCACTTCGAGACCGCCGCCGAGCGCTGCGCCATTGAGCGCCGCGACGACCGGCTTCGACAGGCCTTCGATCTTCTCGATGACATCAGGCAAGGTCGGCTCCATGGCCGGCTTGCCGAATTCCTTGATATCGGCGCCGCCGATGAACGTCTTTCCGGCGCCGGTGATGACGACTCTGGTCACATCGCCGGCCGTTTCGGCGTGGGCGAGCGCTTTCTCAAGCCCGCCGCGGACATCGACGGAGGTGGCGTTGACCGGCGCGTTATCGATCGTGACGACCAGAACTCCGTTGCGGGTCATGGTTGATACCGTGGCGGAAAATTCGATCGTCTTGCTCATGATTGCCTCAGGCCGGAATGACGGCGGTCGCCTGGATTTCGATCTTGGCGCGGTCTTCCACCAGTGCCACCACCTGCATGGCGGCCATGGCCGGAAAGTGCTTGCCGATGATTTCCCGGTAGACCTGGCCGATGCCCTTGAGGTTGCCGAGATACTCGGCCTTGTCGGTGAAATACCAGGTCATGGTGGTGATGTGCTCTGGTCCGGCGCCTGCCTCGGCCAGCACGGCGACGACATTCTGCAGCGTCTGCTTGACCTGGCCGACGAAATCGTCGGTTTCGAACTGGCATTGGCCGTTCCAGCCGATCTGCCCGCCGACGAAGACCTGGCGGCCGGTGGCGGCGACGCCGTTGGCGTAACCGATCGGTTTTGCCCAGCCTTCAGGCTGCAGGATGGTGTGCATTATTCTTCTCCAAATGCTGTGTCAGCGCTGAGCGCATATCGTCGGGCCAGGGTAGGGCCTTGTGGGTTTTGTGCGAGGTGGCAACCAGCCGCTGCCGGGCGGTCCAGAGCAGCCGGTCGCCGGCCCGCACCTCGTATTCGAGATCGGTGGAACTGTTGCCGATCCGCATAACCTTGATGGTGAAATCCATCATATCGCCATGGTAGCCGGGGCTCTTGAACGCGACGTCCAGCGTCACGGTCGGGACGCCGATCTTGTGGTGGCCGATCATGTCCGGCCAAGGCGAGCCGATCGCGCCGAAAAATTCCTCGCAAACGCCGACCATGATGTTCAGATAGGAGGGGAAATAGGCGATGCCGGACGGATCGCAATCTCCAAAGTTCAATCGGCGGGACGTCGTGTAAGCCATGATCGTCCTCAGGCCTTCAGCAGTTCGCGGGCAATGATAAGCTTCTGGACCTCGGTCGCGCCTTCGTAGATGCGCAACGCCCGGATTTCCCGGTAGAGGCTCTCGGTGATTTCGCCGCACTTCACGCCGCGGCCGCCAAAGATCTGCACCGCCCGGTCGATGACGCTTTGGGCGTTCTCCGTCGCGACCATCTTTGCCATCGCGGCCTCCTTGGTGGTCGGCAGGCCCTGCACGTCGCGGCGCCAGGCGGCCCGGTAGGTGAGGAGCGCGCCGGCATCGATCTGGGCCGCCATGTCCCCGAAGGCGGCTTGCGTCAGTTGCAGATCGGACAGGTGATTGCCGAACATCGGCCGCGCCTTGGCATAGGCGAGCGCCTCATCCAGTGCCCGCTTGGCGAAACCGAGAGCGGCGGCGGCGACGGAGGCTCGGAAAATGTCCAGTGTCCGCATGGCGATCTTGAAGCCTTCACCCGGCGCGCCCAGCAGGCGCGAAGCCGGGATGCGGCAGTTCTCGAAGCGGATCGTCGCCAGCGGATGCGGGGCGATCACATCGATGCGCTCGGCGATCGAGAAGCCGGGATCGTCGGCGAAAACGACGAAAGCGGAGATGCCGCGCGTACCGGGCGCTTCCCCAGTGCGGACGAAAACGGTGTAGACGTCGGCGATGCCGCCGTTGGAGATCCAGGTCTTTTCGCCGTCGAGGATATAGTGGTCACCGTCCTTTCGGGCGGCGCAGGCCATGGCGGCGACATCCGAGCCGGCTTCCTTTTCCGACAGCGCGAAGGCGGAGATCCATTCGCCCGACTGCGCTTTCGGCAGGACGGTTTGGCGAAGCTCTTCAGAACCGGAAAGGCCGATCGCGCCGGTGCCGAGGCCCTGCATGGCGAAGGCGAAGTCGGCAAGGCCGTCATGCCAGGCAAGCGTTTCGCGGGTCAGGCAGGCGGCGCGGCTGTCGATCGGCCGGCTGCCGCCGGCGCCGGTCGCCGCGTCGAGAAGGCCGGCATTTCCGAGCGCTTTGACGATCGCGCGGCAGGCGCCGTCCGTATCCGAATGGTCGATATGGCTGAGCGCACCGGAGGCGGCGAAGGCGTCCAGTTTTTCGGCGAGCGCCTTGTGGCTTCCGTCGAAGAACGGCCAGTCGAGGAAATCGCGTGCCGGTCCTTTGAGTGTCGTGGGATTGGCCATCAGTCGCCCTCGAAGACCGGCTTGCGCTTTTCGGCAAAAGCCTCGAAGGCGCGGCGGAAATCCTTGGTCGCCATGCAGATCGCCTGCGCTTGGGCTTCGGATTCGATCATCTCTTCGATGCCCATGGCCCATTCCTGGTTCAGCATGGTCTTGGTCATGGTGTGTGCGAACCATGGACCATCGGCCAGCGAATGGGCGAGCTTGACGGCCTCTGCCTCGACGGTGTCCTGCGGATGAAGGGCGTTGAAGAAACCCCAGGCCTGGCCTTCGTCGGCGCTCATCGAACGACCGGTGAACAGAAGTTCGGCGGCGCGGCCCTGGCCGATGATGCGCGGCAGGATCCCGCAGGCGCCCATGTCGGCTCCCGCAAGGCCGACGCGGGTGAAGAGGAAGGCGGTCTTGGTTTCGGGCGTCGCCAACCGCATGTCTGAAGCCATGGCGAGGATCGCGCCCGCCCCCATGCAGATGCCGTCGACCGCAGCCACGATCGGCTGCGGGCATTTCTTCATCGCCTTGACGAGATCGCCGGTCATGCGGGTGAAGGCGAGCAGGTCCGGCATCGCCATATGGGTCAGCGGTTCGATGATTTCGAAGACGTCGCCGCCCGAGGAAAAATTGCCGCCGGCGCCGGTCAGGACGATCGAGCGGATGTCGGAGGCGTAGACGAGATCGCGGAAAAGATCGCGCAATTCCGCATAACTTTCGAAGGTCAGCGGGTTCTTGCGCTCCGGACGATTGAGGCGAACCGTCCCGACGCGGCCGTTTTCGCTCACTTCCCAGAGGAAATGTTTCGGCTGGTAGTCGCGAAAACTGCGCTTCATGTCCTTCATCACGTCACTCATGTTCGTCTCCTCTCCTTTTCATCGACCATCCCTTTCCGGGCGGCAGGACCTCTCCCGGGTCAGTCGTTGGCGGAGGGCGGCAGGAAATCCACCTCGTGCGCGGCGGAAACCTTCACGATCTCCTCCACGTCGGTCATTTCGTGCAGCTCTTCGAAAAGCTTCTGGAGCTTGCGGGCCGGGGAGACCCAGAAGAGCGCCCGGCACGGCTTGTCGGACTTGTTGAAGTAACCGTGAGGTATGCCGCGCGGCATGCGCACCAGGTCTCCGGCCTTCGCCTTGACCCATTGGCCGTCGAGCTTCAGATCGAGTTCTCCCTCCTGCACGAGGATGAATTCGTCCTGGGTCGGGTGGACGTGCACAGGCACGAACTGTCCCGGAAGGCTGTTGGTTTCAAAGGCGAAGGTGTCGTCGCAGACCGCCTTCGGGAAATAGACCTGGCCGAGGATATTCCAGCTGGTGCCGTTATATCCGCTACCGCTCTCGGTTATGCCCTTTTCCAGTTCCATCCTGATCTCCCGGTTTCGTTTCCTGGTTCATGCCGAGGCCGACTAGCCTGCCATGACTTCTCCCCCGGCAACCGCGATTGCCTGTCCGTTGATCGACGCTGCTCCGGGCGATGCCAGCCACAGAACCGTGTCCGCAACTTCCTCCGGCTTCACCAGCCGCCCCTGCGGATTGCTCCTGGTAAATTCCTGTCGCGCCTGCTCTTCCGTCCGTCCGGTCTTGGCCACGATCGTCTCGATCGAGCGGGCGATCAGCGGCGTGTCCGTGAAGCCGGGGCAGACGGCGTTGACGGTGATGCCGGTCCTCGCAAGCTCCAGCGCCAGCGAACGGGTGAGGCCGACGACGCCATGTTTGGCGGCCACGTAGGCCGAAACGTAGGCATAACCGATGAGCCCCGCGGTCGAGGCGATATTGATGATGCGGGCGCCCGCGCCAAAAGCCTTGAGATCCGGCAGCACGGCCTGGGTCACGAGGAATACGCCGGTCAGATCGACCGACATGACCCGGTTCCACATCTCCAGCGAGGTCTTTTCGAAGGGCGCGCTTGGGCCTTCGCCGGCATTGTTGACGAGGATATCGACAGGACCGAACGAGGCTCGCGCCGTTTTCAGGCCATTGTCGATGGCCATCTCGTCAGTGACGTCGAAACCGTCCGCAACGCAGACCTTGTCCCTGCCAAGGGTTGCGGCAAGTGCCTCCAGAGGCTCGGCCCGCCGGCCGGCGAGGGTCACCCGCGCGCCGGCTTCCACCAGCGCCGTCGCGATCGCAGCGCCGATGCCCGAGCCTGCGCCGGTGACGAGGGCGTGACGGTTGGCAAATCTGGCGGAGGGCGCTTCGTTCATGACGCGATCCTTATTTCGCCGCCGGGCCGACAGCCGGAGGGGCAACGGCGGCCGCAGCACGCGCGAGATTGGTCTCGTATTGCGCCTTGCCGGAATAATACTGTTTCGGCCAGGGAATGTCCGTCAAGCCGATCTTGGCCGCCTCGTGAAGAACCCAGGCCGGATCGGCGAGATGCGGGCGGGCGACGGCGCAGAGATCGGCGCGGCCGGCGGCGATGATCGAGTTCGCATGATCGGCCTCCGAAATCGCGCCGACGGCGATGGTCGGGATACCGATCTCGTTGCGGATCTTGTCGGAGAAGGGCGTCTGGAAGAGGCGGCCATAGACCGGCTTCTCTTCCTTCCATACCTGGCCGGACGAGCAGTCGATCAGGTCGGCGCCGGCATCCTTGAACATCTGCGCGTAGATCGCCGCGTCTTCCGGCGTGTTTCCGCCTTCGAACCAATCATGGCAGGAGAGGCGTACGGAAATCGGCTTGTTTGCCGGCCAGACCTCGCGAATCGCCTTGAAGACCTCCAGCGGATAACGCGCACGGTTTTCGTGGCTGCCGCCGTATTCGTCGATGCGGATGTTGGTGAGCGGCGAGAGGAAACTCGACAGAAGATAACCGTGGGCGCAGTGCAGCTCCAGCCAGTCGGCACCGGCTTCTGCCGCGAATTTCGCTGAGCGGACGTGATCGGCGATGACACGATCCATGTCGGCGCGGTCCATCGCCTTGGGAACCTGGCTGGTTTTGAGGTAGGGCAGCGCAGAGGCCGAGATCAGATCCCAGCCGCCTTCTTCGACCGGCTGGTCGATGCCTTCCCAGGCGATCTTGGTCGAACCCTTGCGGCCGGCGTGTCCCAGCTGGATGCCGACCTTGGCGGCGGAATTGTCATGCACGAAGGTGACGAAGCGTTTCCAGGCGGCCGCCTGCTGCTCGTTCCAGAGGCCGAGGCAGCCGGGAGTGATCCGGGCGTCGGGCGATACGCAGGTCATTTCCCCAAATACGAGGCCGGCGCCGCCGAGCGCACGGGAGCCGAGGTGGACCAGATGGAAATCGTCGAGCAGCCCGTCCTTGGCGGAGTACATGGCCATCGGCGACATGACGATGCGGTTCGGCAGATAGGTCTCGCGCAGCGAATAGGGCGTGAACATCGGCGGCAGGGTGCGGCCGTTGCCGGTCACCTCGATGCCGTTTTTCCTGGCGAACCAGCGCTCGTAACCTTCCAGCCATTTGGGATCGCGCAGGCGCAGGTTTTCGTGGCTGATGCGCTGCGAGCGGGTCAGCATCGAATACATGAACTGTTCAGGCTCCAGCGTATCGGCATAACGCTGGCCGACCACTTCGAACCATTCCATGGCGTTGCGGGCGGCATTCTGGATGCGGGCGACGTCGACGCGGCGGATTTCCTCGTAGGTTTCGAGGACTTCCGGGATCTTGTCCTTGGAATGGCCGAGCTTGTTGAACTGGTTGCTGAGCTCGATCGCGTCGTCGATGGCGAGCTTGGTGCCGGAGCCGATGGCAAAATGGGCGGTATGGGCGGCGTCGCCCATCAATACGACATGCGAGTTGCCGTTGAAATGGCTCCACTTGCCGCAAATCAGGCGGTTGAAGTTAAGCCAGGCGCTGCCGCGCAGATGCCGGGCATTGGTCATCAGTTCCGAGCCTTCGAGGACTTCCGAGAACAGGTCCTGGCAGAAATCGATCGAGCCCTGCTGGTCCATCTGGCCGAGGCCGTGCTTTTCGTAGGCCTCTTCCGTCGTTTCGACGATGAAGGTCGAGGTCTTGTCGTCGAACTTGTAGATATGCGCCTGGAACCAGCCATGGTCCGTCTTGCGGAAATCGAAGGTGAAGGCGTCGAACAGCTTGTTGGTACCGAGCCAGATATAGCGGTTCGGACGCACGACCAGATCCGGTTCGAAGACCTCCGGATAACGGTTGCGGATCTTCGAGTTGAAGCCGTCCGACGCAATGATCAGGTCCGCATCCGGATAATCGACATCACCATTGGCATCGGTTTCAAAAACAAGCTCGACGCCGAGCGCCTCGCAGCGGCGCTGCAGGATGTTCAAGAGCTTCTTGCGGCCGATGCCGACAAAGCCGTGGCCAGAGGTGCGCTGGCGCGTGCCCTTGAACAGCAGCTCGATATCGTCCCAGTGGTTGAAGGCATCCTCGATTTCGGCCGCACTTTCCGGGTCCCACGCCTTCATCGATACCATGGTTGCGTCGGAGAAGACCACGCCCCAGCCGAACGTGTCGTAAGGCTTGTTGCGTTCGACGACGGAAATGGAATGCTCGGGATGCAGCTTCTTCATCAGGAGCGCGAAATAGAGACCGGCCGGGCCGCCACCGATACAGACGATGCGCATATCCAAGTCCTCCTGACGTTCAGTCGCTCATTATTTTAAGTTTAAACTATATGGCGTTTGATCGACCCGTCAAGCGGATTTGCGGCGGTTCCGGCAGTTTTCGTCCGGGATCGACCAAATAATATGCATCAGCATATATATTGATGGCTGTCGCTCGCCTCTCTGTCTTGCACGATGTTCGGCCACGGCAGTACTTGCTGTTCTGCCGGCATTTGTGAATTGACAAGTGGCGGCTGCCGAAAATATGCTTTTGCAAATGATTATGGATTGAAGCCGACAAGGCGAAGGGGAACTGCCATGGCCGAGCGATCTTTTGCGCGCGAAGTCGAGGATCTCAAGCTTGGAGAAGGCGAGATTTTTCGTGGGGAAGGCATTCTCGCCATCACCAAGGCGCTGCTGCAATCCGGCGTTTCCTATGTCGGCGGTTACCAGGGCTCACCGATCTCGCATCTGATGGACGTATTGGCTGACGCCAAGGACATCATGGAGGATCTTGGCGTTCATTTCGAGACCTCGGCTTCTGAAGCCGCAGCGGCGGCGATGCTCTCTGCCTCGGTCATGTATCCGGTGCGCGGCGCCGTGACCTGGAAATCGACGGCCGGCACCAATGTCGCCTCCGACGCGCTTTCCAACCTTTCTTCCGGCGGGGTCAACGGCGGTGCGCTGATCATTCTCGGCGAAGACTTTGGCGAAGGTTCGTCGATCATGCAGGAGCGCAGTCATGCGTTTGCGATGAAATCGCAGATGTGGCTTCTCGATCCGCGTCCCAACCTGCCGTCGATGGTCCAGGCAGTAGAAGACGGCTTCCAGCTTTCCGAAGCCTCCAACACGCCCGTCATGCTGGAAGTGCGCATCCGCGCCTGTCACGTGCACGGCCAGTTCGTCGCCAAGGATAACCAGCGGCCAAAATTCACGCTTCGGCAGGCGCTGGAAAACCCGGTCCGCGACGTCAACCGCATCGTCCTGCCGCCGGCGAATTTCGGGCAAGAGAAAGACAAGCTGGAGCGCCGCTGGCCGGCTGCCGTCAACTTCATCAAGGAGAAGAAGCTCAACGAGCATTTCGGCCCCGAAGAAGGCGAGATCGGCATCATCACGCTTGGCGGTCTCTATAACGGCGTCATGCGCGGCCTGCAGCAGCTTGGCCTAGCGGATGTCTACGGCAATTCGTCGGTGCCGATCTACGTGATGAACGTCGCCTATCCTATGATCGACGAGGAGGTTGTCGATTTCTGCCTCGGCAAGAAAGCCGTGATCATGGTGGAAGAGGGCGCGCCGGAATACGTCGAGCAGTCGCTCCACACGCTGATGCGCCGCCGCGATATCCAGACCCGCCTGCACGGCAAGGACATTCTCCCGCTCGGCGGCGAATACACCGCGCCTGTCATGATGAAGGGGCTGAAGACCTTCATCGAGATATACGACCGGCTGCTTCTCGGCAACCAGCCGCCGGTGCCGGATCCGAGCGATGTCCTCAACGATCCGAAGGTAAAGGCGCTGGCCGAAGTCGTGCCGCAGCGTCCCGCCGGCTTCTGCACCGGCTGTCCGGAGCGGCCGATTTTTGCGGCCATGAAGCTGGTCGAAAAGGAGCTCGGCGAACACCACGTCTCGGCTGATATCGGCTGTCACCTGTTCTCGATCCTGCCGCCCTTCAATATCGGCGGCACGACGATGGGTTACGGTCTCGGCCCGGCTTCCGCTTCCGCCTTCAATGTCGAGGCGGACAAGCGCTCGATCGCGGTCATGGGCGATGGCGGCTTCTGGCACAACGGCCTTGCGACCTCGGTCGGCAACGCGGTGTTCAACAAACAGGACGGCGTCATCCTCGTCGTCGACAATTTCTATTCGGCGGCGACCGGCGGGCAGGACATCCTGTCGTCGCGGGCCATCAACCCGAACCGCAAGACCAACAACTCGATCGTCAATGCGGTAAAGGGCATCGGTGCTACGTGGGTGCGCCAGATCGACCGTACCTATGACGTCGCCAAGATGCGCGACACGCTGAAGGAAGCGCTGACCACCAAGGAGAAAGGCCCGAAGATCATCGTTGCCTCTTCCGAATGCATGCTGAACAAGCAGCGCCGCGTCAAACCGCTCTTCAACCAGGCGGTCAAGGACGGCAAGCGGATGGTGAAGGAGCGTTTCGGGGTGGACGAGGACGTCTGCACCGGCGATCACGCCTGCATCCGGCTTTCCGGCTGCCCGTCGCTATCGGTGAAGCACACGGATGATCCGCTGAAGGACGATCCGGTCGCGGCGATCGACAACAGCTGCGTCGGTTGCGGCAATTGCGGCGAGGTTTCCGAGGCTGCCGTTCTCTGTCCGTCGTTCTATCGCGCCGATATCATTCACAATCCGACCGGCTGGGACAAGTTCCTCTCGAAATTCCGCGCTTCGATGATCGGCTGGCTGCAGGCCCGCCGCGCCGCCGGCCGTGTCGTTTTCGGGGAGGCTTGATCGATGAACGAGACCGTGAACCTCAAGACGCTCCATGCTTCCGACAAGCCGCTGACGCTGGCGATCATGGCCATGGGCGGCCAGGGCGGCGGCGTGCTGGCCGACTGGATCGTCGGCCTTGCCGAAGAGCAGGGCTGGATGGCGCAGTCGACCTCGGTGCCGGGCGTTGCCCAGCGCACCGGCGCGACGATCTATTACATCGAGATGCTGCCCGCCCGCGACGGCGTGTCGCCGATCTTCTCGCTGATGCCGACGCCGGGCGATGTGGATGTCGTGCTGGCCGCCGAACTGATGGAAGCCGGACGCTCCGTACTGCGCGGCCTGGTGACGCCGGACAAGACCACGCTGATCGCCTCGACGCACCGTTCCTTTGCGGTCGGCGAGAAAGAGAAGCCGGGCGACGGTATCGGCGATCCGACCGTGGTGGTGGGCGCGACCGACTTTGCTGCCAAACGCACCATCGCCTTCGACATGGATACGCTGGCGACGAAAAACGGTAGCGTCATCTCTGCCTCGATATTCGGCGCGCTTGCGGCTGCCGACGTGCTGCCCTTCCCAAAGGAAGCCTTCGAGGCGATAATTCGCGGCGGCGGCAAGGGCATCGAGCCCAGCCTCAGGGCTTTCAATGCCGCCTATGAGCGGGCGAAAACCAAGCCGCGCGACGAAGTGGTCGCGATGGCGCCGAAACGTTTCGACGTCATGCCTGAAACCGCCGGCCATCCGGATCTCGACCGGCTGGTGCACCGCCTGCGCGCCGAATTTCCGGAAGTCGCCTGGCCGCTACTGTTTGCAGGCGTCAAGAAGCTCACGGATTTCCAGGATCCGGCCTATGCCGGCGAATATCTCGATCGGGTCGGCAAACTCTATGCCCTCGACCGTGCCAATGGCGGCGGGGATCGCGACTATGCTTTCACCGTCCAGTCGGCGAAATATGTCGCCGTCGCCATGGCTTATGACGATGTCATCCGCGTCGCGGACCTCAAGACCCGCGGCACCCGCTTCAATCGGGTCGCCAAGGAAGTCGGCGTCAAGCAGGACCAGATCCTCTACATGACCGAATACATGCATCCGCGCATGGAAGAGGTCGTCGGGACCATGCCGAAGCGGCTCGGTCTCTGGGTCGAAAACCGCCCAAAGGTCTTTGCCTGGCTCGACCGCCGCATCAACAAGGGCCGCCGGGTGCAGACCGGCACGCTGTTCTGGTTCCTGACGCTCTACACGCTGGCAGCCTTGCGCCGCACCCGTCGTGGTACGCTGCGTCACTCACGCGAAACCGAACATCGCGAAGCCTGGCTCGATGCGGCAACCTCGCTGCTCTCGCGGAACTATGATCTCGCAGTGGAAGTGATCAATAATCGCCGGCTGGTGAAGGGTTATTCCGATACCCATGCACGCGGGCTCTCGAAGTTCGACCGGGTGATGTCGGCGCTGACGAGCCTGAGAGATCGGGAAGACGGCGCGGCCTGGATGAAACGCCTGCGTCAGGCGGCCCTTCTGGACGAAAGCGGCATTGCTCTCGACGGTGCGTTGAAGACGGTCTCTACGCTTTAGGTTTTAAGCATAAAGACACATTATAGCCGCGATCCCGTTGCTTTTGCTGCGCATCTGACCAAACTCTAGATGCGTAATTTTTCCAGCACCGGCAGCCCACATGGAATCCACGGTTCGTCAGCCAAGTCGCTTTCGAGACATCCTTGAGACGTACCGTCCTTACATCATCGCCCTGGCGGCGCTGGCGGTTTTCGCGTTCACGACATTTGCCATCTACAACCTCACCAACGAGGTCAACTATGATGACGTCATCGAGGCGCTCGGCAATACGCGCTGGTCTTCGATCGGTCTTGCGGTTTTCTTCACGGCATTGAGTTTCGCGGCGCTGGTCGGATACGACATCAACGCGATCACCTATATTGGCCGGACGCTGCCTTTCGTGCCTGTGGCGGTAACCGCCTTCAGCGCCTATGCGGTCGGCAATACGGCCGGTTTCGGAGCCCTCAGCGGCGGAGCGATCCGGTTCCGCGCCTATTCGCGCCTTGGGCTTTCACCCGACGACATCGGCCGTGTCATTGCATTCGTGACGCTCGCATTTGGCATCGGGCTTCTGGCAGTCACTGCGCTCGCGTCGCTGGTCACGGCACCGAGGATAGGAGCAATCCTCGATATCGACGGCACCTGGGTTCGCGCCGGCGCGATTGCGATCATCCTCGTGCTCATCGCTCTTCTGATCCTCGGGCGAGGCGGACGGACGGTATCCGTCGGACGCCTGAGCATCCGCCTGCCGGACAGCCGTACGTCCTCGCAGCAATTCCTGATCACGGCGCTTGATGTCGCTGCCTCCGCCTCCGTCCTCTACGTGCTTCTGCCGCAGACGGAAATCGGCTGGCCGTCCTTCCTGGCGATCTATGCGACCGCCGTTGGCCTCGGTGTCCTCAGCCATGTGCCGGCCGGTCTCGGCGTCTTCGAGACGGTGATCGTCGCGGCGCTCGGCAATACGGTCAGCCTCGATGAAGTGCTCGGCAGCCTCGTCCTGTACCGCGTCATCTATCATGTCCTGCCGCTGCTCATCGCAACGCTGGTGGTAATCGGCGTCGAAATCCGCCAACTTGCCCATCACCCCATCGCATCGACGCTTCGAAAGCTTGAATTCCGACTGGCGCCGCCGCTTCTGGCGACCTTCTCGATGATCGCCGGCGCAATGCTGATCTTCTCGAGCGTGACGCCGACGCCGGATTCCGACATCAATTTTCTTGGCAACTACCTGCCGCTGCCGGTGTTCGAAGGCGCGCATTTCCTTTCCAGCATCCTCGGCCTGCTGCTGTTCGTCGCGGCGCGCGGCATCGGCCAGCGGCTGGACGGGGCGTGGTGGACAGCCATGGTCTGCACCTCTCTGGCGCTGGTTTTCGCCTTCATGCGGGCGATCGCGCTTTTCGAGGCGACGTTCCTGATCATCCTGCTGGTCAGCCTGTTCCTCAGTGCCAAGCAGTTCAAACGCCGGGCGTCGCTGTTCGGTCAGGTGCTGACGCCGAGCTGGATCGCCGCCATGTTCATCGTAGTCGCCGCGGCGATCACGGTGCTGCTCTTTGTCTATCGCGAGGTGGATTACAGCCGCGAACTCTGGTGGCAGTTCGAATTTTCCGAGGAAGCGCCGCGGGGATTGCGCGCGGTCCTCGGCCTTGCGATTTTTGCGGCGACGATCTCCGTGTTCAGCCTGTTGCGGCCGGCGGCTCGACGTTCGGCACTGTCCACGGCGGACGATCTCGAGCGGGCAATCCAGCTCGTCATGGCGCAGGGCAATGCCGATGCCAACCTCGTCCGGATGGGCGACAAGCGGCTGATGTTCTCCGAGAGTGGCAATGCCTTCATCATGTACGGCATCCAGGGCCGCTCCTGGATCGCGCTTTTCGATCCGATCGGGCCGCAGGAGGAGACAGCCGATCTCGTCTGGCGTTTCGTCGAGGAAGCCCGGGCTCGAGGCGGCCGCGCCGTGCTCTATCAGATTTCGCCCAGTCTCCTTTCGCACTGCGCCGATGCAGGCCTGAGGGCCTTCAAGCTCGGTGAATTGGCGATCGTCGACCTGTCCAGCTTCGACCTCAAGGGCGGCCGGTTGGCCGGGCTTCGTCAGGCCGTCAACAAAGGTGCGCGCGAAGGGCTGGAGTTTTCGGTCATCGAGCAGCCGGATGTGATGGCGCATATCGAAGAACTCCGGCGCGTTTCGGATGCCTGGCTCGAAGATCACAACACGCGCGAGAAAACCTTCTCGCTCGGCGCTTTCCGGGATGACTATGTCAGCGCCCAGCCGGTCGCGGTGCTCAAGAAGGAGGATCGTATCGTCGCCTTCGCGACGCTGTCGCTCACCGACACGAAATACGAAGGCACCGTCGATCTGATGCGCTTCATGCCGGATGCGCCGAAAGGCTCCATGGATTTCCTGTTCGTGAAGATTATGGAATATCTCCGCGATGCCGGTTATGGACATTTCAATCTCGGCATGGCGCCGCTATCCGGCATGTCCACACGCGAAGCGGCACTCGCCTGGGACAGGATCGGCAGCGTTGTTTTCGAGCACGGTGAACGGTTCTACAATTTCAAAGGGTTGAAGGCTTTCAAGTCGAAGTTTCATCCCGCCTGGGAGCCCCGTTATCTCGCTGTGGCAGGGGGCGTCAGCCCCGCCATCGTGATGATGGACGCGACGCTCCTGATCGGCGGCGGCTTGAGGGGAGTGGTTGGTAAATGATGTATCTGCGTTTTCTTGCTGTCGTGTTTGCGGCGCTGCTGTCCGGTGTGCCGATGGCGGCTGCCCAGGATCAGCAGTATTACCATACGGGCCTTATCCCGCAGCCGCGCATCCTTGTGCCGAACAATGGCAGCGAGCTCGAAGGCATCGTCTTCCTGATTTCAGGCGGACAGGGCTGGGGGGCTCGGGAGGACACGGAGGCGCAGAAGCTGCTCGCCGCCGGTGCTGCCGTGGTCGGCATCGATTTCCCCTCCTACATCAAGTCGCTGGCCGCCGACGACGGCGACTGCATCTATATGGTTTCCGATATCGAGGACGTCTCCCAGCAGGTGCAGCGGCGGATCGGCAATAGCCAATACCGCCACCCGATCGTTGCCGGCATCGGAGAAGGTGGCGCACTGGCGCTGGCGATGATCTCCCAGAGCCCGAACGCGACGATCGAGGAGGCGATTGCCGTCGATCCGCTGGCCGGCGTCCCGCTTGCCAAGCAACTCTGCACGCCGGCTTCCAAGCAGAAGGTCGGCAATCGCACGGTCTATGGTTTCGACGATGGCGCTCTGCCGGCCGTCGTGACGATCATTTCCACCGCGACAGCCGATACCGCCGGCAAGGCACATGGCCTTCGCCTGAAACAGGATCATCCCGAGGTCGAACTCAGCAATTCAAGCGAGACTTCCGATGTGGCGCTCTCCCAGGCGCTTGCCGCTCGCATCGCTGCCGCGGGCCGGACCAACCAGCCGCTCGACCTGCCGCTGAACGTGCTCGAAGCCAAGCCGGCCATGAATACGATGGCGGTGATCTTTTCCGGTGATGGCGGGTGGCGAGACCTCGACAGCGAGGTGGGGGGCTATCTGCAATCCCAGGGGATTCCGACGATAGGGCTGGATTCGCTGCGGTATTTCTGGTCCGAACGCAGCCCCCAGGCGACGGCGGACGACCTGGCGAAGATCATCGAACATTATCGCCGGCAATGGGGCGTTCAGAACGTGTTGCTGGTCGGTTATTCGTTCGGCGCCGATGTGCTGCCCGCCACCTACAACCTCCTGCCGGCCGAGGACCGGGCTCGCGTCAAGCAGATCACGCTGCTCGGCCTGTCGCATGAAGTGGACTACGAGATTTCCGTGACCGGCTGGCTTGGCGTTTCAGGCGACGGCAAGGGCGGCGATCCGATGACCGATATCGTCAAGATCGATCCGAAGTTCATCCAATGCGTCTACGGCACTGATGAGGACGACGATCCCTGCCCGACCTTGAAGGACAAGGGCGTCGAAGTCGTGCCGATCGAGGGCGGACATCATTTCGACGAGAACTACCAGGCGCTGGGCAAGCGCATCCGCGACAGCCTTCAGACACGACTGACGAAATAGACCGGTCAGATCTCGTGCTTGCGGATGTTGAGGAGGATCTTGTGCAGCGTGCCCGTGAAGGCGCGGTATTCCTCCTCGTCGATGCCGTCGAACATCCGCAGCAATGAATCGTACATGGTCGGCCAGAAGCGCCCAAAGGCGGCGCGGCCCTCCTCGGTGATCGTCACATCGCGGATGCGCATGTCCTCGGCCCGCGGCGTGCGGCGGATATAACCCTGGTCTTCGAGGGAATCGAGAGTGCGGCTCATGGTCGACTGTTCGATGACGGCGAACACGGAAAGCTCGTTGATGGTGAGCGAAGCAGAGACGCTGAGGACCGCGAGCGTGCGCATCTTGGCGGTCGACAGGTCGTATTCGCGCAGCTCCTCCGCCATGTTGGAGTTCCAGCGGGAGATGATGCGGTTCATCAGGTAGGGTGCGAAATGGTTGAGGCCGATCTCGCCCATGGTCGGCCGATTTTCCTGATCGCCCTCCTGATGCCAGCGCAGCACCACGCCTGAAAACCGTTCTGCCATGAAATCCATGTCTCCTAGACCACGTCGTTTCAACGCAACGACGATGCGAGCAGAAAGCCGGAGCCCCCGGCAAGCCCCGGTCCCGGATGGGTCGAGGCGCCGATGTGATAAAGGCCCGGCACGTGGGTGCGGTGGTTAACAGACGACTTGAAGGGCCGCCAGAGGAAAAACTGGTCGAGCCCGCAGAAGCCGCCATAGGGATCGCCACCGACGAGGTTCATGTTCATCGCCTCCAGATCGGCCGGAGAATAGGCGCGGCGGGCGAGCTTTATATCGGCAAAATTCTTGATGTGGCGGGAAAGCAGAGCCTCGACGCGGTCGGCATAAAGTTCGCGCAGCTCGTCGGTCCAGCGGCCGTCGGCAGGCGTGGCGATCTCACCGGCCGCATCGCCCTTGATGAAGCGCGGCGCTTCGGGAAGCTGCAGCCAGAGTATCGACTTGCCGTCCGGCACGCGCGACGGATCGAAGCTGGCGGGCTGGCCGACGCAGACGGTCGGCTCGGCGGGCAGCAGACCGCGTTCGCATTCGTTGGTGGCGCGTGAGACGCCGTCGAGACCGGATGTCAGGTGCAGCAGCGCCACCTTGCCGAGTTCCGGATCGCCCTTCCAGCGCGGTGGCGCGGAAAGGGCGTAGTGGATCTGCATGTTGCCCTTACCGTAGCGATAGCGGGCGACGCTTTCCCGGATTTCAGTTGGCGCGGGCTGCGGCCAGTCCTTGAGCAGCCGGTCATAGATCTGGTTCGGTGTCGTGGAGCAGACCACGCCGGCTGCGGCGTCGATCGTCTCGCCGCTTGCAAGCCTCACCCCGGCGACCCTGTTGCCTGGGCCGGCAACAATGCGTTCGACGTCCGCACCGGTACGGATCGCGCCGCCCTGATCCGCGATCAGTCGCTCGAAGGCCGTGACGAGGTTAGCCGCGCCGCCCTTGACGATCGGGCAGCCGGCGAGCTCGATTGCAAAACCGATGACTTTCAGCATTTCGGCCGAATAGGCGCTTTCCGGCGCCAAGCCGCAATGCAGGACCCAGGGTGCCCAGAGGGCGTGCGCGGCCTCGGATTTGTAGGTGGTTTCCAGGTAGCCGCGCGCTGGTGTCAGCGCATCGCCGAACCAGGCGGCGAGTTGGCGCAGACCCTTGCCCCACCCCTGCCGGGCGACCGTCTTCAATGTGGTGCCGGACCACAGCGCGCCGCCGAGCAGCGAAAACAGGAAGGCGGCATCGGCGCCGAGCGCATTCATTTCCTTGTCGAACGTCTTGCCGTCGCCGGCCGCGAGTGCCTCGAAGGTGGCGATATTGCGCTGGCGATCTTTTGAGAAGACGACGGAAGAACCGTTCGGCCGCAGCACCCCGGTCGGCAGGTCGGCATGGGCGAATTCCAGGCCTCGGGCTTCGAGGTCCTTGCCGAGCGCGGCATAGGCGGGAGACGTGAGGAACAGCACCATGGTGGTGGCCATCACGTCGTGGATGAAGCCGGGCTCGGTAATCTCTTCCGTGCGCAGGCAGCCGCCGATGCGGTCGCTGCGCTCCAGGATGAGCACCTTCCTGCCCTTCTTGCCGAGCATGGCGGCGGCGACCAGTGCGTTGATGCCGCTGCCGACGATGATGTAGTCGAAATCCGCCATGCCGCCCGTCTTCCTGCTGGATATGGAAAGGGCCGGAACCTTTCGGGTCGGCCCTTTCGATCGGATCAGGCGATCAGAGCCAGCGCGCGGACCGGCGAGCCGGTGCCCTTGACGAGCTTCAGCGGTGCGGCGATCAGCACGGCGCCCTTCGGCGGCAGCTGGTCGAGGTTCGATAGCGATGCGAGGCCGTATTTGCCGGCGCCGTGCATGAGGTTATGGGCGGGGAAAGGCGGGTTCATGCCGCCGGCCGAACCGGCATCGGTGCCGATGGTTTCCTGGCCCCAGCCGATAATGTCCTTCGAAATCAGGTACTGGATTGCTTCGGCGGTCGGGCCGGGAGAGTGCGGGCCGTTCTCGTCTGCATTCAGGAAGGTGTCGGTTGAGCCGTTGCGCTTGTACCAGTCGGAGCGCATCAGCACCCAGCTGCCGGCCTCGATCGCGCCATGCTCGGCTTCCCATTCCTTGATGCTGTCGACGGTCAGCAGATAATCCGGGTTTTCGGCGGCTTCCCTGGAACGGTCGATGACATTGACCGGCGCCACGAAATTCTGCGGCGGGATGGTGTCGGTCGTGTTGTTCGGTTTGTCCTTGCCGGTAATCCAATGACAGGGCGCATCGAAATGGGTGCCAGTGTGCTCGCCGAGCTCAAGCCAGTTCCAGGCCCAGAACGGACCGTCCTCGTTGTATTCGGAGATCGTGTGGACGGCGACCTTGGGCGTGTTCTTGCCGAACTGCGGCGGCAGGTAAAGAACGGGGGTATCCGGCCCGAGCGGCGCCGTCAGGTCCACGACCTTGACCGAGCCGGAGAGAAGAGCGGAAGCGAGACTGGTGAGCGTGCTGGAAGACATGGTGCCGGGTTCCCCTTGAATGACCGGTTTCGTTAAGCCGGGCAGCAGCCGGTTTTCCTCTCCGGATGCCGCTAACCGATAAGGGAAGCCTATTGCAGAAAATATGAGGATGCAAGCAATCGGGCGAGGCTGCGTCGAGCAAAATTTCCGTGGTGCGCCTTTGGTGAAAAACCGCGCATTTGCATGGGAAGCCGCGCGTTTTGGACGCAGTCAAGGGTAAGTGTGAGGGGCGACCCACCTGCCGGCAAGTGACCCGTCTTTGATGCTGTCTTCAGAAAATATATGCATATGGATGAATAATGGGAGCAGGTAAGGACGCCTCTTGACGCGGCGGTGATTTCTGGGCGGCGATTAAGGGCTTGCTAGCGGCATCCGGCAGCGGGGCAGACCGAGCCTGCAAACCTTTGACATTTCAAATATCTGCTTCTAGACGGTGGGTCGGTTACAGAGGCAACATTCAAAATGGCAGAAACGGAAGCGATCGACGTCGATCTGGAGATCATCGTCCAGGGCGCCCACGGGCGGTCGAAGCCCGAGCTGCGCCTGTGGCTGCGGATGCTGTCGACGACCAAGCTGATCAGCCAGGAAATCCGCCGCCGGCTGCGTGCTGAATTCGGCGCGACGCTGCCGCAGTTCGACCTGATGGCGCAGCTTTATCGCGAGAAGGACGGGCTTCGCCTCGGCGAGCTCTCCAAGCGCACCATGGTCACCAACGGCAATGTCACCGGCCTCGTCGAAAGGCTGGAAGCGGACGGTTACGTCCAGCGGGTGACACCGCAGGGCGACCGGCGCGTGACGGTCGCAAAACTCACAGAGGCGGGTGTGACACTGTTTGCGGCGATGGCCGCGGCGCACGAAGGCTGGCTGCAGGACATGATGGCCGATATAGACCCGCATGCTGTTGCTGCGCTCTGGTCGGAGATCGGCACGGTCAAGGCTTCCGCCAACAACCACCTCTCCGGCGGCGCCTTCGAATAGGCCTCGCCTTCTCCGGCGTCAGCGCTTCTTTTCCTTGTTGAACCTCTGTTCCAGGAGATTGACCAGCCTCACCATCGGCCAGAGGAAGGCGATGTAGATCAGCGCAGCCCCGATCAGCGGCGTCGGGTTGGCATAGAGGGCTTGCGCGTCCGTCGCCTCCTTGAGGAGCTCCGGCAGCGCGACTGTGGAGGCGAGCGACGTATCCTTGAACATCGAGACGCAGTTGTTGGTCATCGGCGGAATGACGATGCGGATCGCCTGCGGCAGCACGACCTTGCGCAGCGTGACGAAGAAGGGCAGGCCAAGGGCCGCCGCCGCCTCGAACTGACCGCGAGGGATGCCCTCGATGCCGGAGCGGAAGATCTCCGCCGAATAGGCGGCCATGACGATCGAGAAGGCAAGGCCCGCGGATGTCCAGGAGGACAGGCGGATGCCGACGAACGGCAGCGCGTAGTAGATCAGGATCAGCACCACCAGCATCGGCGCCGCGCGGAAGATGTCGATGTAAAAAACCGTCAGGTATCGCACCGGCTTCGGTCCGTAGAGGCGCAGGAGCGCGATCACCAGGCCGATCGGAATACCGATGCCGATGCCCGCCACGCCGAGCAGGAAGGTGTTGATCAGTCCGCGCAGCAGCGCCGGAAACGCGTCGCCGAGAACCTCGAGGTTGAAGAATGTGTCGAGGAGGGTCATTTCCTGGTGCCTCTAAGCTCACGAAAAAGCCGGCCGTCGCCGGCCGGCATGATTGGGGTGCGATATCGATAGCCGGCTCAGGGCTTCGGCAGCGGCTGTTCGACGGCGGAGGCGGAACCGGCGGCCGGATCCGAGCCGAACCACTTCTTGTGGATTGCGGCCAGTGTGCCATCCTTCTTCATCGCGGTGATCGCGTCGTTCGCCTTGGCAAGCAGCGGGTGATCCTTGGTCATCATCAGGCCGTACTGTTCGCCGGTCTTGATGCGCACCTTGACGGCAAGGTCCTTCATCTTGAGGAAGGCGTATTCCATGCCCGGGACGTCGCTGACGGCCACGTCGGCACGGCCGGAGGAGAGATCCATCAGCAGATCCTGCTGGGCATTGTAGCTCTTGATGTCGGTGATACCGTATTTTTCCTTGTTGTCCTTGGCCCACTTGTCGCCGGTGGAGCCGGCCAGGACGCCGACGACCTTGCCCTTCAGGTCTTCGACCTTGGATACGGTCGCTTCCTTGCGGGTGGCGATGCCCATGTCGGCGTCATAATAGGCCTGCGTGAAAGACTGGCTGCCGAGACGCTCCTTGGTGATGGTGATCGAGGAGATCGCCACATCGATGCGCTTGGAGGAGGTGGCGGCGAACAGAGCCTGGAAGCCGAGGTCGGAAATCTCGACCGTCATGCCGAGGCGCTTGGCGACTTCGTTGACGATGTCGACTTCGAAACCCTCGAAAGTACCCGTCGCCGTCTTGTATTCGAAGGGCGGGTTGCTCGGATAGGAGCCAACGGCAAGCGCTGCGGCGGAGGCCAGGCCGGCGCTTGCGACGGACAGGGCAGCAGCACCCGCGAGGCCTAAAACGGCGCGGCGGAAAAGGCTCATGGTCATGATTGCGTTCCCTCTGTTTTGGTGACCGGCGGGCTTTTTTCCTGCCGGATCGGATGCGAAATTGTTCTTGATGACCGGCAGGTGGAGTGATGTGACGCGAGCCCTCTCCCAAGAGCTATCCGGCGGCGTCCCTATCCTCTTCAACGCGCGTGAGAGCGGATCGTGATCGAAAATCCAGCAAGATTCAAGCGGAAAGATTGAAGCTTAAATCATGTCGGGGAGGCTCATTTTGGTCAGGCAAACCTGCTTGAAAAATAGTTTAGGTCTAAACTTGTTTTTCGCCGCCGGCGGTTCGATAGTGGACCACCACCGGGGAACAGAGGCCGCCCGCAATCGTTGCGGTCCCATAGAAGCAGGAAGCCGAGCCATGCGTTTTGCCTATTTTGCCTTTTTCGAGAATGTCGATGGAAGTCAGCTTGCCGTGACCAAGGCGGACGTCGAGACCGTCGCTGAAATCATCAAGCTGACGCCGGGGCTGACCACCGCCAATCTCTACACGCCTGAAGTCACCAAGGACATGTACAACAAGGACGAGCAGTCGCCGATCTTCGGCATGCAGCTCTATTTCAACGAGCTGAGCGAGCTCGAGGATGCGATGGCGCCGGCCGGCCACCTGCATCAGCTCGCAGCTTCCGGGGTGCTGTCGAGCATTCGCGGCGCCAGGGGCACGCAGCAGGCCATGTATGCGCGGCATTTTCCGGTCGACGACGCCAAGCTCGATATCGAAAAGAACGGCAATCCCTGTTCCTACGTGGTGCACTATACCGGTCCGGCCGAGGACCTGAACGTCTGGATGCACCACTATGTCAGCCATCACCCGCAGGTGATGCGCACCTTCCCCGGGATCCGCAAGATCGAGGTCCTGTCGCGGGTCGGCTGGTGCGGGTTCCTTCCCTGGGAGCGGGTCAACCACATGCAGCGCAACCGGGTGATGTTCGACAGCCCGGCCGCCCTGCAGGCGGCGCTGCAATCGCCGGCGCGCATCGTCATGCGCGAGGACTTCAAGACCTTCCCGCCCTTCGAAGGCGGCAATTCCCACTTCCCGATGGAAACGCAGATTATCGTCCCTTGAAGGACGATGAGGCCGTTCAGAGCTTGATATGGTCGCGGTCGAGATCGGTGACCGAGCGGCAGCCGAGAAGCGCCATGGCACGGCGGGTCTCTTCTTCGAGGATGGTGATGGCGCGGGCCGCGCCAGCCTCGCCGCCGGCTGCGAGACCATAAAGTGTTGCACGTCCGATCATGACCGCATCGGCTCTGAGCGCCAAAGCCTTGACGATATCCGTGCCGCGGCGGAAACCGCTGTCGGCGAGGATGGTGATCCTGCCCTTCAGCTTGTTGGCGATCTTCGGCAAAATGGTGATCGGCGATGGCGCACCGTCAAGCTGGCGACCGCCGTGATTGCTGATGACGATGCCATCAGCTCCCGCATCCGCGGCTAGTTCCGCGTCGCGCAAAGTCATGACGCCTTTGACGATCAACGGCTTTTTCCAGATTTTCCGCAGGTGGCGGACGTGACTCCAGTGAAGGTCCGGCTCTACCTGCTCGCGCGACCAGATGGCCGTGCGGGCGAAGGTCTGCTGGTCGGTGGGCAGGAAATCGAGCAGGTTTCCGAAGGGCGGGATACCACGCGCCATGACCGACAGCGCCCAGCGCGGATGGCAAAGTATATCCAGCTTATGGCGGAAGGTCGGGTCCATGCCGGAGCGATAATTGCGGCGATCCCATTCGCGATTGCCGAATGTGGCCGCGTCGGTCGTCACCATCAGCGCCTGGCAGCCAGCTCTTTCGGCGCGGCCGACCAACTCGTCCATGAAGGCCTTCGAGCGGAAGACATAGAGCTGCATACAGTGGGAGAGGTTGGGGATGCCGGAAAGCTCCTCGATCCGCATGTTGGAGACGGTGCTCTGGGTGAAGGTCACGCCCGCCTTGGCGGCGGCTTCCGCGAGCAGCCGATCTCCCTGATATTGGAACAGGCCATTGAAGCCGGTCGGCGCGATGACGAAAGGAAGCCGCATCTTACGGCCGAAGATCGTCGTCGAAAGATCGGGTATGCCGACGCCGGTCAGTGTCGAGGGGCGAAACTCGATTTCCGAGAAGACTTCGCGGTTGCGGCGAAGCGTCCATTCGTCCTCGGCGCCGCCCTCGAGATATTCCAGCACGAAGGCAGGCAGGCGGCTGTGTGCCATGGCCTGGAGGTCGGCGATCGTGACGGCGCGGCTCACGTCCCGGCCGCTATAATATCTCCGTCCGACGATCGCCATTATTCGACCTGATAGCCGGCTTCCGCCAGCACCGGCGACCATTCGGCATTGACGTCGTCCGGGGGCACGGCGGCGAGCAGGCTGCGGGTATAGGCGTGCTGCGGATCGGCAAACACCGTTTCCGTTCGGCCGCTTTCCACCACCTCGCCGCGATACATGACCATCACCCGGTCGCAGAGATATCGAACGACCGAAAGGTCGTGGCTGATGAACAGCATCGAGAATCCGTGCTCGTCGCGCAGCTTCAGCAGAAGGTCGAGAAGCTGTGCCTGAACCGAGACGTCGAGGCCGGAAACGATTTCGTCAGCGACGAGGATTTTCGGCAGGGTGCAGAGCGCGCGGGCAATGTTGACGCGCTGTTTCTGACCGCCAGAAAGCTGCGAGGGGAAGCGCATCGCCGCATCCGGCGGCAGGCCGATTTCTTTCAGCAGTTCGGCGGCGCGGTCCATGCGCTCGCGGGTGCTGTTGTGCAATCCGCTCGCCTCGTTCGCCTGGGTGACGATGCTGCCGATCCGCCGGCGCGGGTTGAGCGCCGATTGCGGATCCTGGAAGACCATCTGGATATAGTCGCGGCGATAGGCCCTGTCGGCATTGCCGTTGGCAGTGACGTCGCGGCCGGCGAGCGTGATCTTGCCGTCGGTCGGCGTATCGAGGCCGACCACGAGGCGGGCGAGCGAACTCTTGCCGCTGCCGCTTTCGCCGACGATGCCGACGAACTCACCCTCGCCGAGCGAAAAATCGACGCTGTTGACCGCCTTGAAGCTGCTGCGCTTGGCGAACGGGCTCCAGGCGGTGGTGTAGGCCTTGGTAAGCTTCTCGCCGTTCAGATGAACCTTGGCCGATGCGATCTCGCGGCCGGGCGCCAGCGGCGGCGGCACGATGTCCGGCGTCTTTTCCGTGCGGATGCAGGCGGCGATATGATTCGGGCCGATATCGGCCAGCGGCGGTTCGGCCCGGGTGCAGGCCTCGATCGCGTTCGGACAGCGCGAGGCGAAACGGCAACCCTTCAACTCCTTCAGCACCCGCAGGCCCGGCATCCGTTCGGGCAGGATGAAGAGGCCGCGGCGCGGGCCCGTGATCGTCGGGTTGGCGAGCTGCAGGCAGCGCGTATAGGGATGCGCCGGGGATGAAAAAAGCTGCTTTGCCGGACCGCGCTCGGCCGGCCGGCCGGCATAGAGTACCATGATCTCGTCGCTGATCTGCGAGGCGAGGCGCAGGTCGTGGGTGATGAAGATCACCGCGGTGCCGTCGCGCTTCTGCATTTCGGCGATCAGCTTGACGATGCGGGCCTGGATCGTCACGTCGAGCGCGGTGGTCGGTTCGTCGGCGATCAAGAGACGCGGGCGGCTGGCAAAGGCCATGGCGATCAGGATGCGCTGGCACATGCCGCCGGAAAGCTGGTGCGGGTATTTTTCGAGCAGCGCCGCGCCATGCGGCAGATGTACGGATTCGAACTCCTTCAGCGCCCGTTCGCGCCAGTTTTCGCCGGGGCCAAGGCCGATCCGCAGAAGATGTTCCTTGATCTGCTGACCGACCGTCAGCACCGGGTTGAGGCCGGAAAGCGGCTCCTGCGGGATGAAGGCGATATCGCGGCCGAGCAGGCTGCGGCGGCGTTCCGGCAACATGCTCACCAGGTCCTCGCCATCGAAGGCGAGCGTGCCCTTGGTGACCGCAAAGCCCTTCGGCAGATATTGCGAGATGGTGCGGCCGATCATCGACTTGCCGGCGCCGGATTCGCCGACCAGGCCGAGGATCTTGCCGGGCTTCAGCGAGAAGTTGAGATCAGTCAGGACCGGGAAATTTTCCTTGGCTCCTACCGATTCAACGCAGAGATTTTGCGCGGAAAGAATGGGATTTTTGGGCGAGGGAATGGCCATGTCAGGTGCGCTCCGTCTGGGTCAGGCGCGTGTCGAGGGTGCGGCGCAGGCCGTCGCCCAGGATATTGAAGCCGAAGACCGCGAAGAAGATCGCGAAGATCGGCGCGATCAGGTTGAACGGCGCCTCGTAGATGTTCTGGCGCGCATCGGCGATCATCTGCCCCCAGGCCGCCGTTTCCGAGCCGACGCTCATGCCGACAAAGGAGAGGATCGCCTCGACGATGATGGCGACGCCCATTTCGAGGCTCATCAGTGTGATGAGCAGCGGCAGGGTGCCGGGCAGGATTTCGCGGGTGATGGTGCGCCAGTGCGAGAAGCCGATGAGCTGCGCGGCAGAGACGTAGTCCCGCCGGCGCAGGACGATGACCTCGCTTCGCAGCACCCGACAGAAGCGGGTCCAGTCGACCAGGATGATGGCGAGCACGACGTTGCGCAGTCCGGTGCCGAGGCCGACCATCAGGATCAGGGATAGAATGACCGGCGGGAAGGAGAGCCAGATTTCGACGATGCGGCCGATCACCCAATCGACCCAGCCGCCGAAATAACCGGCGACATGGGCGAAGAAGGCGCCGATGATCATCGCGCCGATAGAGGCTGTAAACGCCACGGTGAGCGCCACGCGGGCGCCAAAAATCAGGCGGGACAGGACGCAGCGGCCGAGGCTGTCGGTGCCGAGCGGAAACATCGCATCGCCGCCATCGGCCCAGACGGGCGGGGTCAGGATCGACAGCAGGTTCTGCTCGTTCGGATCGTTGGGCGCCAGGTAGGGCGCAAAGATCGCACAGACGGCCAGAATGAAGATGATGACGAGGCCCGTCTGGACGCGGCCGGATTTCAGCCAGAGGGGAAGCGGTCGCCCCTTCGCATATCGTAGCATATCAACGCACCCTCAGTTTCGGGTTGAGGATCAGGTAGAGGCTGTCGACCACGATGCTGATCACCAGAACGGCGACGCAATAGGTGAGCCCCGCGCCCTGGATGATCGGCAGGTCGGCGTTGCGGATCGCATCGACCATCAGGTTGCCCATGCCCGGATAGGAATAGATGATTTCGACCAGCAGGGTGCCGCCGAACAGGAAGCCGAACTGCACGCCCATCAGGCTCAGCGTCGGCAGGATGGCGTTCTTCAGGCCGTGGCGGATCAGGATGCGCTTTTCGGAAAGCCCGCGAAGCCGGGCCTGCTGGATGTAGTCGTCCTGATAGGCATCGAGCAGGCTCGAGCGCAGCACGCGCATGAGAGAGGGGGACAGCGCGATGCCGAGTGCGAGGCACGGCAGGATCATGTGCTGAAGCGCATTGAGGAAGGTCGGGATATTGCCGGTGATCAGGCTGTCGAGCAGCAGGAAACCGGTGACGAGCGGGCGCTCGAAACCGGGACTGAGACGGCCGGTGAAGGGCAGGACCTCGAAAAAGACGCCGAATATGAGGAGCAGGAACAGGCTCCAGAGGAATTCCGGAAGCGAGAGCAGCAGGATGGAAACGAAATCCATCACCGCTTCGGCGCGGGTGCCGCGCACGTAGAACAGGAAGAGGCCGCCCGCTAGGCCGAAGACGGTTGCCACCATCATGGCGATGACGGCGAGCTCGATGGTGGCGGGCAGTGTCGAACCTATCAGGCTTGTCACATTCTGGCGGAAATGGATGGAGCGACCGATATCGCCGTGGAAGAGCTTGTTCAGCCAGATGCCATATTGCTGATAGAGCGGCAGGTTGAGGCCCATTTCCGTGCGCATGGCCTCGATTTCCTGGACCGTCGCATTGGGCGGCAGGGACATGGCGGCCGGATCGACCGGCAGGATGCGCAGGATGCAGAAGAGAAGCGCGGAAACAAGCAGCAGGATCGGTATCGCGGTGAGGACACGCTTTACCAAGAGCTTGGCAATGGTCGCAAACATGCGCATGCCCCGTATGACGACGTGAAGGAATGGGTCCGGGCGTACCCGGACCCGAGGATGGCGGGTTCAGCCGGTATCAGGACCAGGACATGGTACTGCCCAGGACCCAGGCATTGCCGTACTTGACGTAGTTCAGGCTCTTCTTGCGCACCAGCGTCTGGACGCTCTGCAGAATCGGGATGTTGGCGCCGGTCTCGACAGCTTCCTGCGCGACGGCCTTATAGCCGGCGATACGCTTCTCGTAGACCGGCTCGACAAAGAGTTTCAGAATCTTGTCGCCGATCTCCGGACCCTTCCAGGCGCCGAACGGCATTTTCGGGTTCATCAGATAACCGGAGAAGATTTCGGGGTCGCCGGTGGCGTTGTCGAAGCTGTAGAGCGTCGCTTCCGGCAGCTGGCCGCCGCGGTTCAGTTCGAAATATTTGGAATATTCGATCTGCTGCAGTTCGACCTTCAGGCCGACCTTCTGCCACATCTGCACCAGCGCCCGGGCGATATCGAAATCGCTTGGGAACTGGCCGTTGGTGGCGGCAAGCGTGAAGGTCGCCGGCTTGTCGGCGGTGTAACCGGCATCGGCCAGAAGCTTCTTCGACAGTTCCGGATCGTAGGCGAACTTGTAGTCGGGCAGGTAACCCGGAGTGCCGGGTGTGGCCGGTACGGAGAGCGGCACTGCCGCGCCGCCATAAAAGGCCTTGGAGAGCGCTGCCTTGTCGATCGCGTGATGGGCTGCAAGGCGGACGGCCATGTCCGTAAAGCCCTTGTCATTGCGCATCTGCAAAAGGATCAGGCGGGTGAACGGGTTGATTTCGGCGGTCAGGCCTTCGGTCTTGCCGAGGCGCTCGGCTTCACGGACCGGAATGTTGACCGTCAGGTCCACCTGGCCGGACTGGATGGCTGCGGTACGCGCCGACGGATCCTTAATGATGTCGATGGTGACGCGCTTGATCTTCGGCTTGGTGCCGAAATAGGCGTCGTTGCGCTCCAGGACGATACGGGAATTCATCTGGTAGTCGACGAGCTTGTAGGGGCCGGTGCCGACCGGCTTCTTGGCGAATTCTTCCGGGCCGACGGATTCGATATATTTCTTCGGCACCAGGTAGCTGCCGAGAAAAGCCAGCCATTGCGGCGCGGTCGGGGTCGGGGCGGAGAACTTCATGACGCCGGATGTCGGCGAGAGGATTTCGATGTCGGTGAGCGTGCGCCAGGAATTGGCGATGTCGAGCTTCAGGCCCGACTTGATGCGATCGACGAAGGTATACTTGAAGTCCTCCATCGTCATCGGATCGCCGTTGTGGAACTTGACGTCGCTACGGATCTCGAACGGCATCGAAAGGCCGTCCGGCTTCAGCTCCCATTTGGTGATGAGGTTGCCAATGAGCTTCAGGTCCGGCGACTGATCGAGCGGCTGGTCGAAGACCATCTTGAAGAGCGGCTGCGCATCCGGGACGAAGCGCAGGTTCGGATCCCAGGACGGCACGTCGGACGGCCAGCCGATGGTGACGCTGTCGGTGCCCTGTGCGAAGGCGAAGCTGGCCTGCGAGAGCACGGAGCCGCTGACCGCGGCAAGGCCGAGCATCTGCAGGAGATTTCTGCGGTCGATTTCAAAAGTCATGACGATCCCTCTGGTTTGCCCGTCGATCGCGACCGACGGACCTGCGGCGGTTGGTGAAACGCAAGCCTGCAATCCTGCCAGGGGCTTCGGTTTTTTCTTCTGACCCGCTTTTCGCGGTTGTCCCCTTAACAATTGAGGGGATCGTAGAACGAGGTATAAATTACTTCAAGCCTAAAATTTCCGATCGTCAGAAATTGAGAATCCTGTCGACTTCTGCGTGTAGAAGGCCGGAAATGCCGGGTTTTTCTCAGCCTGCAGGTTGAAAACGCGATGGGCGGCGATCACTAAAGCCGCCGCCGAAGGCAGGGCCCGCAAAAACCCGTTGACGTTCTTTCCAATTATTTTATGCTTAAAATGTCTTTTAGAAAAATCACGCCTCGATGCGACTGAAAGAGGGACGCTCATGATTGATCCGCATTGTCATTCCAGCAGCATCATGGTGGAGCGCCCGGCGGCGGTCGCATTCGAGCTGATGTCGGACGGGCTGAAACAGGGCCAGTGGGCGTGGGGCAGCCTCAACCGAACAGAGGTCGAGCCCGGCCTCTTCGTGGGCACCTCGACCTTCACGGGAAAACAGACATTCGTGCGGCTCCATGTCGACCGCCACCGCTTCCAGGTGGATTACGAAGTCGGCGCGGCCAAGGACGCCATGCAGTTCCGCAATATGTCTCGCGTCATCCCGGGTGAATTCCTGCGCATGGGGCCGGACAAATGCGTGGTGACGCTGCTGACTTGGCGCCTGGAGACGCAGACGGATGCGGAGTGGATCCAGTTCGGCACGATCCATGAGGCCGAGATGTTCCTGATCAAGGGCATCCTGGAACGGGCGTGAGGACAGGACGATGCATTCTCCCTATCTGCTCTTCGAAGATCAGGCGTTGAAAAAACCGGATGCGCCGATGCTGATCGCGCCGAAAAGCGCCAAGCTGCCTTATGCGCCGGAAGGTTTTCATTATAGCTATGGTGAGGTTTTCGCCCGCGTCAGCCTCCTGAAGCAGATGTTTGCGGATGCAGGGTATGGGATCGGCGCCCGCGTGGCACTGCTCCTCGAAAATCGTCCGGAATTCTTCGACTACTGGCTGGCGCTGAACGCGATGGGCGTTTCGATCGTGCCAATCAATCCCGATCTGCGCCGCGACGAGATGCTCTTCCAGCTCGACATGGCCGAGGCTCCGCTGATGGTCGTCATCCGCGAGCGGCTGGATGATCTGCGGGACATTTCGCCCGGCAAGGTGACGGTGATCGCTGCCAGCGACGACATTCCGCCTTCGCCGGAAACACGCGAGGCACGACCCGCTGGCCCGGATGCCGAATGCGCTCTGCTCTTCACCTCCGGCAGCACCGGCAAGCCCAAGGGTTGCATCCTTTCGAACATCTATTTTATCGGCATCGCCGAATGGTACACGACGCAGGGCGGTATCGCCGAAATGGGCGAGGGAGCCGAAGTGGCGCTGACGCCATTGCCGATGTTCCACATGAACGCGCTCGGCTGCACGGCCGTCGGCATGATCATGAAGGGCGGCGCGATCGTGCCGCTCGACCGGTTCCATTCGAGCAGCTGGTGGGCGTCGATCGCCGATTCCGGCGCGACGATCATCCATTGCCTCGGCGTCATCCCGGCGATCCTGCTGCAGCTCCCGATCGTCGAAGCGGAGCGGGCGCACAAGGTGAAGTTTGCCTTGGGGCCGGGCGTCGACGCCCGTCACAAGATCGAATTCGAGGCGCGCTATAGCATCCCGATCGTCGAAGCCTGGGCGATGACCGAGACGGGCGGCCGGGCCGTGACCACCACTGCGGCGGATGACTATACGCCAGGCCTGCGCTGCATCGGCCGGCCGCGTGCCGGTATGGATTTTCGGATCGTCGACGATGCCGGGAATGACGCGGAGCTCGGCAAGCCCGGGGAACTGCTGGTGCGTGCCACGGGCGCAAACCCGCGCGACGGTTTCTTCAGCGGCTACCTGAAGGACGAAAAGGCGACCGAGGAGGCATGGGAGGGCGGCTGGTTTCATACCGGCGACGTCGTTTATGCCGACGAGAAGGGACTTCTTTATTTCTTCGACCGCAAGAAGAGCATCGTGCGGCGCAGCGGCGAGAACATCGCGGTGCTGGAAGTGGAAGCGGCCCTTGCCAAGGATCCGGCGGTCAAGGCATCCGCGGTGACACCGGTGCCGGACGACCTGCGCGGGGAAGAGGTTTTTGCCTTCATCGTTGAAAGCGAGACCGCTGGAGCGGGCGAACCGGCCGAAAAGGCGAAGCGGGTCATCGAGGCCGCCGGCGCTCATATCGCCTATCACAAACTCCCCGGCTACGTGGTTTTCGTCGACAGGCTGCCGGTGAGTTCGACCCAGAAGCTGCAGCGCGGCGAGATTAAGACGATGGCGGCAAAGGCGGTCGAGGACGGTTCGGCAATCGACCTCAGGAAGCTGAAGGCATCCATCCGCAAGACGGGATGAACTCCCTTACGGTTCCTCGTCAGTTCTGATATATAATAAATCACAGCTTAAATCACGCTATGGAGGCATGCATGACCCCGGAAAAGATCCTTTATGAGACCTCCGTTACCGCTCACGGCGGCCGGGAAGGAAAGGCGCAGAGCACCGACGGCAGTTTCGCGGTCAATCTTTCGGTGCCGAAAGGGCTCGGCGGCCCGGGGGGCGAAGGGACCAATCCGGAGCAGCTTTTCGCCGCCGGTTACGCGGCATGCTTCCTCGGCGCAGTGAGACTCGTGGCGCGAACCAGCAAGATCGCGCTGCCGGACGACGTCTCGATCACCGCCAAGGTCGGCATAGGCCCGGTACCGGTCGGCTACGCGCTGGCGGTCGAGCTGGTGGCGTCCCTGCCCGGCATCGAGCGCGCAGTCGCGGAAGAGATCATCGCGGGTGCGCACGAACGCTGCCCCTATTCCAATGCGACCCGCGGCAATGTCGATGTCAAACTGACGGTGGCCTGATGGTCGTCTCCCGCGCGCGGCAATCTTATGACGGTGTGGTTCTGGCGGTGCCGGTGACGGTGCCCTACCAGCGCTATTCCATCGAGACCGCGCATTGGTGGATGGGCAAGGCGCTCAGGGCACTGGCGGAGGGAGCCGGCATCAGCCACCGGGATTTCGATGGCTTTTCGGTCGCGAGCTTCACGATGGGACCAGATGCGACGATTGCGCTCACCCAGCATTTCGGTTTGTCGCCGCGCCACATCGACCACGTGCCGATGGGGGGCGCCGCGGGCATCGTCTCGCTGCGCCGGGCGGCGCGGGCGGTGCAGGCAGGCGACGCGGATATCGTCGCCTGCGTGGCGGCCGACACCAATCAGGTCGATACGTTCCGCAAGACACTCGCCAACTTCTCCCGCTTTGCGCAGGATGCTTCCTATCCCTATGGCGCCGGCGGCCCCAATGCGAGTTTCGCGCTGATCGCACGCCACTACATGGATCGCTACGGCGCTACGCGCGAGGATTTCGGCAAGCTCTGCGTCGCCCAGCGCGACAACGCACTCAAAAACCCGGACGCGCTGATGAAGAAGCCACTGACGCTGGAGCAATATATGTCGGCGCGACCGATCGCCGAGCCGTTCCATCTGTTCGATTGCGTCATGCCCTGTGCCGGTGCGGAAGCCTTTCTGGTGATGCGCGAGGAGACGGCGGTCTCGCTCGGGCTTCCCTTCGTCCGGCTGCTGTCGGCGATCGAGCGGCACAACGCGTTCGCCGAGGATCCGGTGCAGGTGCGCGGCGGCTGGGTGGTCGATCGCGACGAACTTTACGGCATGGCCGGTTCGAAGCCGGACGACATGGATTTTGTCCAGACCTATGACGATTACGCGGTGATCTCGATGATGCAGTTCGAGGACCTGGGTTTCTGCGCCAAGGGCGAGGGGCCGGATTTCGTGCGCCAACACACGTTCACGATCGATGGATCCTTTCCGCACAACACGTCCGGCGGCCAGCTTTCTGTCGGCCAGGCGGGGGCCGCGGGCGGGCATCTCGGGCTTACCGAAGCGATGCGCCAGCTTTTGGGGACAGCGGAAGGCAGGCAGGTCGAGGACGCGAAACTCGGGCTGGTTTCAGGTTTCGGGATGATCAACTACGACCGCGGGCTCGCCTCTGCAGCCGCCATTCTGGCGAGGGCATGATGACCGGACCCTTCCTCAAACCGAAGCGAAAGAACCCGCTCGCCCGTACCACGCAGCCGCTGCTGCCGCCTCAAGCGCGCAGCCGCAAGGCGCACGGGCTGACGCTCGCCGCATCGGTCGGCCGCTTCATGCTGCAATGCTGTGGCGAATGCGGGCGCTACACCTATCCTTCACGCGAAGCCTGCCCGAACTGCCTTTCGTCCGACCTGACGTTCAAAAACGCGCCGACCGGCGGTTCGCTGCTGTCGGAAACGCGGATCGAGGTCACCAGCGATCCGTATTTCCGCGAGCATATGCCCTGGCGCACCGGCCTGGTTCAGCTCGACTGCGGGCCGATTGCTATCGTGCATCTGCATGGCGGTTGCGGCGGACCCGGTAGTCGGCTCAAGCTGTCCTTGCAGCTGGACCGGGCCGGACAGGCCGTGTTCTTTGCCAAGCCCGTTTCGGAGACGCCGCACATGGAAGACGATCCTCAATGGCGCGAGATGACCGCCGACCCAAAGCACCGTCGGGTTCTGATCACCGATGGGCGCAGCCCGCTTGCGCTGCCGCTGGCGCGGGCTCTTGGAAAAGCGGGAGCGTCCAAGATTTTTATCGGCGTGACAGATCGCTGGAAACCTTTCGGCCAGCAGGCGTCGCTGGAGGCGATCGAAGGTGTCGAAATCGTCGATCTCGATCCGACCAGCGAGCATTCGGTGCAGGAGCTGGCGATGGACATCGGCGTCAAGGTCGAGATCCTGATCAATACCGCAGATCACGTCCGGCCGGCGCATCTCTTCGATGTGGGCGCGGCCAAAATAGCGCGCGAGGCGATAGATCATACCGTGGTGGGACTGATGCGCCTTGCCCAGGCTTTTGGGCCGGTGATGCGCTCCCGCGGCGCCGACGGCGCGGCTGGGGCAGTTGCCTGGGTCAACGTGCTCTCCGTTCACGGGCTCAGCAATGCGCCGCAGTTCGGCGTCCATTCCGCCGCGCATGCGGCCTGTCTGTCGCTGTCGCAATGGCTGCGCACGGAGCTCCGGCCGGGCGGTATCCGGGTCATCAATGCATTCACCGGGCCGCTCGATACCGAATGGTTCCAGACGGTGCCGCCGCCTAAGGTGGCGCCAAAGGCCGTAGCCGATGCCGTTCTCGACGGATTGAAGCGCGGGCTCGAAGACATTTACGTCGGCGATGTCGCCAAGGATATCGAGGCGCGGCTGTACGACAATCCGAAGGCCGTCGAGCGGGAGGCCGGCCAATGAGCGGCGATATTCTGGGAAAATTCGCGGGGGCATTGGCGAGCGGCGCGGTCCGCGTCGTCGATCTCACCCACACGCTGTCGCCCGATTTCCCGGTCATCGTCATGCCGCCGGAACTGGGGCAATCCGCGCCATTCCGGATGGAGCGGATTTCGCGCTACGACGGCGGCGGGCCGGCCTGGTATTGGAACAATCTCTCCTTCGGCGAACATACGGGCACGCATTTCGATGCACCAATCCATTGGTATACGGGCCGCGACCTGCCGCTCAATTCCGTCGATACGCTGCCGCCGGCCGACATGATCGCGCCGGCCTGCGTGATCGATTGCTCGGCTGCGGCGGCCGAGGATGCGGATTTCCTGCTAACGGTTGCCGATGTCGTGAAGTGGGAAGAACAGCATGCCCGTATTCCGGCGCGATCCTGGGTCTTCTTGCGCACCGACTGGTCGAAGAAGTCAGGCGCCGCCTATGCCAATTTGCAGGCAGATGGCGCCCATACGCCCGGGCCGGACGCTGAGGTGATGCGCTGGTTGGTGGCGGAGCGTGGCATCATCGGGTTCGGCACCGAGACGATCGGCACGGATGCCGGCCAGGCCGGGCACTTTTCGCCGCCCTATCCGGCGCACCACTACCTTCACGGCGCCGGCCGCTACGGGCTGCAATGCCTCACCAATCTCGACCAGCTGCCGCCGACCGGCGCGATGGTCGTTGCTGCGCCACTCAAGATCCAGAACGGTTCGGGCAGTCCCTTGCGCGTTCTGGCGCTCGTTCAGGAACGCTCCACCAGATGAGATCCGCTCGCCACCCGCCGGGCAGCGGTGTCGTAGAAGCTCGTCAGCAATTCCAGCATTTCGGTCGCCTCGCCGAGCCCCTGTTCCGCGTGATCCATCTTCTGGATCAGCGACACGAGAAGCTGCCGGCGCAGAGCCCGATAATCCTGGGTAAGCTTGGTGCCCTTGCGGGTCGGCGTGTAGAGCGTGTCCTTGCGCGACCGGCCCTTGACCCGCTCGATGAGCTGCAGCGTCTGCAGCTTCTTGATAGCGTATTGGATATTGGCGGTGTCGTCGCGGCCAAGCAGGCGGGAAATCTCGCCGAGCCCTTTCGGCTTGTTGCGATAACGGATCGTGTGCAGGATGGCGGTGTCGAGGCCGCTCAGGCCCGCGCCGGCAAGCTCGCTTGAACTTTCCGACTGCCACCGCAGGAAGGCAGCGGAAATTCGCCAGAGCGACCATTCGAACTCGGTCAGCGCTGCTTCCGACATCTCGACGGTCGTATCGCTCAGCGGGTTTTCAGGCGTGGTCGACACAGTCATGCGGCTCTCCGGGCGGTTTCTGTGCCCGGAGTAAAGCCTTAAATTAGGGTTTTGACGAGTGCGAATCGCACCCGGAAAATGAACGGAACGAGGGGAACATGCGCATCTTCTGGCAGAGCTTCATCGATGCCACCGCAAGCGCCGCCTATATGACGCGGCTCACGGACTATCTGAACAGCATTGCCGAACCGGGCACGACAGTCGACGTGTTCGGGATCAGCCCGCCGGACCGGCATTTCGGGCGGCTGGCGGAGTTCCGCTGCGCGGCGATCGCCATCGACAACGGGCTGGAGGCCGCGAGCCGCGGATATGACGCCGTCGTCATCGGCCATTTTCAGGATCCCGGCCTCTATGAGCTCAAGTCGGCACTGACCATTCCGGTGATCGGCGCCGGCGAGGTCTGCATGCATTATGCGGCACGGCTCGGGCGGCGCATGGCGCTTGTCACCCTCGATGACGTATTCCAGGCCTGGCATTACGAGCAGGCCGATCTCTACGGCCTCGGCGGCCGGGTGAAGCACGTCGCCGGCATGAACTGCGAACCTTCGGATTTCAGCGCGGCCTTTGCGGGCGACGACGAGGCACGGCGGCGGATGCTTGAAAACTTCACCGCCTGCGCCGAGCCGCTGGTGCGCGATGGCGCCGATGTCGTGGTGCCGGCAGGCGTGCTGCCGGGCCTGCTGGTCGGTGGAGAATACGGGTTCAAAATCCTGCATGCGCCGGTCGTCAACACGGCGGCGGTGGCGCTGAAGAGCGCCGAGATGGATGTGCGGCTGCAGAAGATCAGCGGGATCGAGGTGAGCCGCGGGCCGTTTTGCGCGCTCGCCAACGCGCATGCGATCGAGGATTTCCGGACTTTCGTCGCCAACGGCCGTCAGGCGCCGCTGTTTCCGACCGGCACTTGAGAAACGTTACATCGTCAGCATCAGGCGCCCGCGCGAGATGGCGCCCTTTTCCATCAGACGATGGGCTTCGGCTGCCTCCGACAAGGGCATGGTGCGGGCCACCTGGGGCTTGAGGAGGCCGGCGCCCGCGAGGCCCATCATCGCTTCAAGCGCCGACTTGTCGTCGGTGATCATTGCGCGGGTTACCTTCACGCCGAATTCCTCGCCGCGGTCCCTGATCGGGTCGGCGACCAGCCAGACCATGTGGCCGCCCTTTTTCAGCACCTTGTAGGACTTGTCGTGGACTTCGCCGCCCATCAATTCGAAGACGATGTCCTGATCGGTGAGGAGCTCGGAAAAGTCCTCCTCGTCATAGGCGACGACGCGGTCGGCGCCGAGGCCGAGGACATAATCGCGGTTGGTCGAGCGGCAGGTGGCGGTGACATGGGCGCCGAGATGGTGGCAGAGTTGGACCAGCAATCCGCCGACCGCACCGGACCCGGAATGCACGAGAACCTTGTCGCCGGATTTGACTTCGGCAGTCCGTACCGCGATCCAGGTGCTCAAGCCGGCATTGGTCAGCGCCACCGCATCGACGGTCGAGAGGCTGTCCGGAATTTTGACAGCATGCTTTTCATCGACGGGGATCATTTCCGCATACCCGCCCTGGGCGAAAACGCCGGCCATGATAGCGGCCCGGTCTCCCACCTTGAATTCCATGATGCCGTCGCCGACGGAAACCACCGTGCCGCCGCCGTCGCGGCCGGGCACGCTCGGCATCGGCAAGGTGAAATGGCTTTGCAGATGTCCGGCGCGGAGCTTCCAGTCGAAAGGCGTGACGCTGGCGGCCTCAAGCTTCACCAGGATCTGGCCCGGTCCGGCGACCGGGTCGGGCAGATCAACATAGTGCATCACATCGGCCGGGCCGTGTTCGCTGTACTGGATGGCTTTCACGTCGTCACTCCTGGAAAATCGATGCAGCTATGCGGAGCGTGCTGCGGCGACGTCGGCTGCGATACCGGCCCCGAGAAACCTCGTATCGCTTGAGAGCAGATAGAAGCTGATGCCGGCTTCCGACCATTTTCCGACGTCATCGGCGGAGGGGCGGAAGATGCCAACGGCCTTGCCCGCCTTGCGGGCAACGTTGGTGATCTTGAGAATGGCCGCATCCAGCTTCTCGGCTCCATCCGGCCCTATCGCGCCGATCGAGACGGAGAGGTCACCGGGGCCGATGAAGACCACGTCGACGCCCTCGACGGCGACGATTTCCTCGGCATTGGCGAGCCCTTCGGCGGTCTCGATCTGGATTGCCAAGACGAGGCTTTCGTTCGCCGATTTCAGATAGTCGGGAATGCGGTAGCCGTAGCCCGCGGCACGTCCCGGACCGACGCCGCGTTCGCCGATCGGCGGATAGCGGGTCGCCAGAACGGCGGCCTTGGCCTGGGCGGCGGTCGAGACCCGCGGCACCAGCACGCCGGCAGCTCCGGCGTCGAGCACGCTGGCTATCGATTCCGGGGCGTGGCCCGGAACGCGCACCATGGCGGGCACGCGATGGACATCCGAGGCACGGACAAGGTTTTCGATCAGCTCACGGCCGATCTGAGCGTGCTCGGCGTCGATGCAGATGAAGTCGAGGCCGCTCGCAGCAGTCACCTCGATTGCGACTGGATGCGGGATCGCCGCAAATGTGCCGATGATGCGCTCATGGCCAATACATTTCCTGCGGAAGTCGCTCATCGGGATGCCTTGTGAAATCTGCTGCAACGGCTTTTGAACTGCGCCAAATTAAAATTTAAGCCTAAAATTCCTGAGGCCGCAAGTGAATTAAACTGTATACTGAAAATGATATGATTTAAGGCGATGAGGCGCAATATAAGAAAACTCGCTTGATATTAGACAAAATCAGTATACGGTTTCTGTAGGAGATCTCGATGTTGAAGCCGAGCGACAATCTGGTGGATGCGATCTATGCCGATCTGCGGCTAAAGCTGCAGCGGAGTGCCGTTTCGCCGACTGATCGCCTGGTGGATACCGAAATCGCCAACGCCCACGGCATTTCCCGCATGCCGGCGCGCGAGGCGCTGCTTCGGCTGGTTTCCGAAGGTTATCTGGTCGGCACCACGCGCGGTTTTGCGGTTCGGGAATTATCGCTGGACGACATTTCCGGGCTTTTCGAGGTGCGCCGTCAGCTTGAGCCGCGCGCCGCGGCCTGTGCCGCCCGCGACATGACGCCGGAGATCGAGGCGGAGATCACGGCGGCAATGAACCGGGTGGAGCTGTCGCTGAGCCAAAGCGATATTCCAGCCTTGCTGGCGGCCAATGTCGATTTCCGCAATGCGTGGCTGAAGGCGGTCAACAATCCGCATATGGCGGCGACGATTTCCCGCTTCATCGATTATTTCCAGTCGGTGCGGCTCGGCACGTTCGCCGACCCGGCTACGGCTGGCCTCTATATCGATGGCCTTTCCCGCATTCATGCGGCCTTCCTCGCGCACGATCCGCTGATGGTTCAGGACCGCATGACGCTTTTCATGTTCGCGGCGGAGGAGGCCTACCTCTCCGTCCGGCGGCGCCAGTTGCAGGAGGCGGCGACCGCGCGTCCCGCCCGCAGAAGAATACAAAAGAGAGGAACAGCATGATCAAGCCGCATCCGCTGAAAGGCCCAAGCAGACTGAAACTCGGCGTCTTTTCGCCGAATGCGGACGGTGCGCTTGCGATCACCGACGTGCCGGAACGCTGGCAGGCCCGATGGGAAGACAATCTCAATGCCGTGCAGATCGCCGATCGCGGCGGGCTCGATTTTTTCCTGCCGATCGCCCGCTGGAAAGGTTTCGGCGGCAAGAACCGGGTGCGCGAATGGTCGTTCGAGACATTCACCTGGGCGGCCGGGCTTGCTTCCGTCACGGAGCGGATCGGGCTGTTCATGACCGTGCACGTACCGCTCCTACACCCCCTGTATGCGGCAAAGGCGCTGGCCACCGTCGATCACATCAGCAACGGCCGGGCGGGCCTCAATATCGTCTGCGGCTGGAACCCCAAGGAATTCGGCATGTTCGGAGTGCCGCTGGTCGAGAAGGGTTATGACCAGGCCGACGAATGGCTGGAGATCATGGAGCGGGCCTACACGTCGGATGCGCCATTCGACTATGACGGCACCTATTACAAGCTCAAGGACGTTGTGAGCCGGCCCGCCAGCCTGCAGTCGCCGCGGCCGGTCACCATGAACGCTGCCTTCGGCGGGCCGGGCCGGGATTTCGCGGCCAAGAACTGCGAATACCTGTTCACCACCTTCACCGAGATCTCGGAGGCCGGAAAACACGTGGAGGATATCAGGAGCCGCGCTGAGAAGCTCGGACGCGACGTCGGCGCCTATACGGTCTGCCACGTCGTCTGCCGCGAGAGCCAGCAGGAGGCCGAGGATTATTACGAACGGTATGCGGTGACGATGGCCGATCACGCAGCGGTCGATGCGCATATGGCCGGCAAGAAGGAATTCACCCAGTCGCACGACAAAAGTGCTTACGATCTTTATCGAAAGCGGTTTGCAGGCGGCGCCGGCGGCTATCCGCTGATCGGCACACCGGAAAAGATCGTCGAAGACATGATCGCGATCGCCGAACAGGGGTATTCCGGCATTGCCATGTCTTTCGTAAACTACACCTATGAGCTGCCTTTCTTCTGCGATCGCGTCATGCCTTTGTTGAGAAAAGCGGGGCTGAGGGTCGAATGACGATAAATATTCAAAGCGACGAAGTGGACGCGACGCGGCTCGCCTTCCGGGAAGGCATGGCGCAGCTGGCGGCGGCGGTGAACATCGTCACGACAGACGGGCCGGGCGGTCTTGCGGGCTTCACGGCGTCGGCCGTCTGCAGCGTGACGGACCGGCCGCCGACGCTGCTCGTCTGCCTCAACCGGTCAAGTTCGGTCGCCGGCATGTTCGAGAAAAACCGCGTGCTCTGCGTCAATACGCTGGCTGCAGGCCACGAACCGATGTCGAGGCTATTCGGCGGTTCGACGCAGCAGGATGACCGGTTTGCGGTTGGCGATTGGGTGCTCGCCGCGACGGGATCGCCGCGGCTGACCAATGCGGTCGTGTCGTTTGATTGCGAAGTGGAAAATGTAGTCGAGAGCGGCACGCATCACGTGCTGTTCTGCCGGGTCGTCGGGATAGCCCATGGACCGGAGGACGAAGAAGCGCTCGTCTATTTCCGGCGCCGCTATCACCACCTCAAGTGAGATGAATACCTCCGCGGGATCGGCTCCCGCGGAGGGCTTTGCATCACTTGGCCTTGGCGATGATCTCGCCGAGCACCGTGTCGAAGCGGTCGATCTCTTCCACCTTGTTGTAGTGGACCATGGACACGCGCATGCAGCCTGTCTCCATGGTCAGGCCGAGACGCTTCATCAGCCGCGGCGCGAACATGTGGCCGTCGCGGCTGCCGATGCTGTTCTTGCCGAGCTCGGTCGAGAGAAATTGCGGCGTCAGGCCCGGAATGTTGAAGCAGATCGTCGGAACCCGCTTTTCCACCTGGGCTTCGTCGGAGACGCCGTAGATCGTCGCGCCGTGCTTCTTCAAGACCGACAGCATCTTCTTCGACAGCGTCTGCTCGTAGGCGCGGACGGCGCCCATGGCAGCGGCAAGCGCATCGCGGCGCGAATGTTCGCCGTCGGGAAGGAACCTGCGGCCGAGGTCTTCGAGATAGAGCACGGCAGCGTTCATGCCGGCGACGTTTTCGTAAGTGAAAGTGCCGACCTCGATCTTGTAGGGCGGCACGTCCGGAATGAAGTCTTCCTTGAAAGTGGGCAGCTTGACCAGCGCGTCATAACGGCCCCAGAGGAAGCCCATATGCGGCGAGAAATTCTTGTAGCCGGAGCAGACGAGATAGTCGCAATCCCAGGCCTGGACGTCGATCAGCGCGTGCGGACCGTAATGCACGCAGTCGAGGAAGACCTCGGCGCCGGCGGCATGCGCCAGCTTGCCGACGGTTGCCACGTCGACGATCGTGCCGATCGAATGGGCGGTCACCGTACAGGCGACCAGGCGGGTCTTGTCGTTCAGGAGCGGCTTCAGGTCGTCGGTATGCAGCATGCCGTCTTCGCGCATCTTCCACCAGACGATCTTGGCGCCATCGGCCTCCAGCGCCATCCAGGTGGCGATGTCGGCGTCATGGTCCATGTCGGTGACGATGATCTCGTTGCGCTCCTGCAGCATCTTGGCGATGCCGAGGCTGACGAGGCGGATGAATGAGGTGGCGTTGAGGCCGAAGGAGATTTCCTCCGGACGGTAGGCATTGACCAGCAGGCCGACCGAGACGCGGGCTTCGGCAATGGTGCGGTCGACGCCCTGGCTGTGGAGATATGGCGCCATGCGCTGCACGTTGCAGTCTACGAGATGGGCCGCGACCGCATCGACGACGGCCTGGGGCACCTGGGCACCGCCGGCATTTTCGAAGAAGATGAAGTCCTTGTATTTCTGGAGGGCCGGAAATTTCAGCCTCAGCTCATCGACCGGAAAAGCCTTGGCGAGGTTGTCGCCTGCCGTGACATGCGTGTTCATGGATTTCTCCCAGGTGTCGTATTTATCAATGAAGAGGGGATGCAGGTGACAACGAACTTCCCCGTGTCTATGTTGGGCCTGTTGCCGAATGAGCATTTGATCAAACTTTCAAATGTTCTATTGTGCCATTGGCATTTGATCAAGGGGAATCGCGTCGGGAACAGCAGAGGGTCCGACGCCCAAGAGACTTGAAGAGCGTGGCCCGTTATGCGAGGCCTGGTTGTGATTTGAATGGGATCAGAGGGCAAGGATGGCGGATAGCGGGCTTTTGAAGGTCACGTCGCGCGTGACCGTTCAGGATACGGTCTACGAACAGCTGCGCCGGGCGCTGATGTGGGGTTCCTTCGCGCCGTCGCAGGCGATCACCATTTCGTCGCTGGCAACCGAGTTCGGGACCAGCCACATGCCGGTGCGCGAGGCGCTCCGAAGGCTTGCGGCGGAAAACGGGCTGGAGATCGGCCATAACGGCTCGGCCCGGGTGCCGGCGGTTTCGCGCGAGCGGCTCGACGATCTCTGCCAGGCGCGCATCGCGCTCGAGGGACTGGCGACGGAACTCGCCGCCAAGCATATGAGCGACGAGGATATCGACCGTTCGGAAGTGCTTGCGCGCGAGCATGAGGAAACCGGCAAGGCTGGAGACGTCTACGGCATGCTGCGCAAGAACCAGGAATTCCATTTCGGCATTTACGAGGCTTCGCGTTCCGAGGTGCTGCCCCAGCATATCGAAATGCTCTGGCTGCGGTTCGGTCCCTATATGCGGATGCTGACCAATTACGTGGAAAAGGAATTCGACAAGGGCGTCGTACACCCGTTCTCGTCCTATCACTTCCGGATCGTAGCGGCGCTTCGCGAGCGCAACGGCGCGCTGGCGCGGGAGATGATGGTGGGGGATATCCTTGCTACCCAGTCGCACCTGCGGGATATGTCTCCGGAACTGCGGTAACCCCGGCGCCGTGCGCCGGGGGTATAAGCTTCAAAGTCCGGCTTACTGGCCGAGGCCGAGCGAAGCGAGATACTCAACGGAAGCCGGAATCTTCGACTTGTCCTTGATCTCGACGATCAGGCGCGGATTGCTGGTGAGATCGGCAAGTGCCTGGAAGACCGACGGCCAGAGGATATTGCCTTCGCCGAGCGCCCAGTGGCGGTCTGCGTAACCGTCGGCATCCTGCAGGTGGACGTGCTGCAGGCGGTTTCCGGCTGCCTTCACATAATAATCGACCGGCGGAGCGCCGGTGGAGCCATGCGCGTAATGGGCGTGGCCGGTATCGATCGAGACCGCGACGGCCGGCGAATTGAAGCTGTTGGCGAGTGCCACGCGGACGTGCTGGTCGATATCCTCGATGTTTTCCAGAACGATCACGGCGCCGATATCCTCGGCCTGCTTGACGGCGTCACGCATCGTCAGATGCACGTGCTCGACGACGCGCTCCGGCTCGCCCTTGTTGTTGTCGAGGTTGTTGTAGGACCAGGTCGTATAGGGGCTGTGGGCAACCATCTGCGTCGCGCCGATTGCCGCGCAGACGTCGAGGCCTTGCTTGAGGCGCTTAGCGACGACGGCGCGGATATCCGGATCATTCGACGCGATTGTGAAGCCCCAGAACGGGCCGTGGATGCCGAGGCGGCCGTCAAAACCGTCCAGCAGCTTCCTGGCGCGCTCGGCGAGCGGCGTCCAGTCGCCGTTCAAGACGTCGGCGGTGGTGAAATCCTGGAGTTCGAGATCGCGCTGTTTTTCGAAAAGCCAGTTGCGGTGAATTTCGAGCTCGCCAAGCGTCATGGCGGCGCCGATCACGGGAAGGGAGGACATGGAAAACTCCATCGAACAAAGAAAATGTGGGGAGGGGAATGCGCCGGAAGAAACTCCACGCAGAGGGTTCGATGCCAGAATTTTGTGTCGGCAATATTACATTTGTAACGCGAGACGATGAAATTTGCATTCGTGTTCAATTTCATCGAATCGCCAAGATAGCGTCACGGAACTGAAACACAGGCTGGCCAAATAACCCCTGCAAATCAGGGGGTCGTCGTGAGCGGCAGCAAGACGCTTCTTATCGTTGTTCATCGGGCGAGCGGCTTTCATGTCCGCTGCCCCGAGCAAATGGCGTGTCGTTGGCGGGCCAGGCTCTGCGAACCCCTTAAGCCGTCACCGCTCGAGCTCGCAGGGGACTGATCGAGCTCGTCCATCAACCGAAGCCAAAGGACAAATTCCATGGTCAACTTCACCCGCCGCAGCACGCTTGGTCTCGCCGGCGCCGCTGCCGGTTCGCTGATCCTGCCGCGCTTCTCGATCGCACAGGGCGACAAGCGCCCCTCGATCACCATCGCCGTCCAGAAGATCACCAACAACAACACGCTCGACGTCTGGCACGAACAGTCGAATGTCGGCGAGCGCGTTTTCTTCCCGAACCTCTGGGAAGGCCTCATCCTGCGCAACTGGATGGGCAATCAGGGTCCGATCCCGGGTCTCGCGACCGAATGGAAGCGCATCGACGACAAGACGCTGGAACTGAAGCTGCGCCAGGGTGTCAAGTTCCACAACGGCGACGAGCTGACCGCCGACGACGTCGTGTTCTCGTTCTCCAGGGAGCGGGTGTTCGGCAATACGGAGCCGGCCGGCGGCAGGACGATCTTCGAATCCGAGCACAAGCCGACCACCGTCAAGGAACTGCCGGCTACCGTTCCCGGTGTCGGTCGCCGTCTTTGGCCGGCCCTTGCCGGCGTCGAGGCCGTCGATAAGTACACCGTCCGTTTCCACAACGCGACGCCGGATGTCACGATGGAAGGTCGCCTTTATTCCGGCGGCAGCCAGATCACCAACCGCCGCGCCTGGGACGAAGCCAAGTCGTTTACGGAATGGGCCCGCAAGCCGGTTACGACCGGTCCCTACATGGTGGCCGAATACAAGCCGGACGTCTCGCTGACGCTCGTCGCCTTCGACCAGTACTGGGGTGGCCGCCCGCCTCTCGCCCAGATCCGCTTCGTCGAAGTTCCGGAAGTCGCCTCGCGCGTCAACGGCCTGCTTTCCGGCCAATACGACTTCGCCTGCGATCTGCCGCCGGACCAGATCGCCACGATCAGGGCTGCCAAGGGTTTTGAAGTTCAGAGCTCCACCATCTGGAACCACCGCGTTTCGACTTTCAACACCCAGAACCCGATCCTTGCCAACCCGCTGATGCGCCGCGCGATGACGCACTCGATCGATCGCAAGGCGATCGTCGAGGCTCTTTGGGCCGGCCAGACCGTCATCCCGGCCGGTCTGCAGTTCGAATCCTTCCGGACCTCGGACATGTTCATCGAAGGCTGGGCCACTCCGGAATTCAATCCGCAGCTGGCCAAGGACCTCATCAAGCAGGCCGGCTACAAGGGTGACCCGATCCCGTACCGCCTGCTCAACAACTACTACACGAACCAGACGGCCAACGGCCAGATCATGGTCGAGATGTGGAAGCAGGTCGGCATCAACGTGCAGATCGAGATGAAGGAAAACTGGGGCCAGATCCATGATCCGGCAGGCATCAAGGGCGTCCGCGACTGGTCGGCTTCCAACACGATCAACGACCCGATCACTCCCCTCGTCGTGCAGTTCGGCCCGAACGGCGAAGTCCAGCAGAAGAAGGACTGGACGAACGACGAAATGAACAAGCTTGCGCAGGTCATGGAAACCTCCACCGACCGTGCGCTGCGCAAGAAGGCGATCGCCCGCATGCTGGAAATCTGCGAGCGCGAAGACCCGGTCTATCAGGTCCTGCACCAGAACGCCGTGTTCACGGGCATGAAGTCGTCGCTCAAGTGGAAGGCCGCTCCGGCCTTCGCGATGGACTTCCGCTCCTCCAACTGGGCGATCTGATCGGATTGTCTCCACTGCTCCGGCGACCATGCGGCCGCCGGAGCATCTGTTTTGAAAAGCGGCAATGCCGTCGGCCGGAAACGGCGGAAGGCAGGAGTATGGCGGGATATGGATAGAGCATCGTCCAATCTGGTGGAGCTGCGCGACCTTAAGGTCGCTTTCGACGGCGTCCAGGTTCTGCACGGCATCGATCTCAATGTGGGCCGGGGCGAGGCGCTCGGTCTCGTCGGAGAATCGGGTTGCGGAAAGTCGGTGACGTGGCTTGCGGCTCTGGGATTGCTTCCCGGCAAGGCGAGTGTCACCGGTTCCGTGCAGCTCGATGGACAGGAGCTTGCCGGCGGTTCCCGCGAGGCTTTCGAGCGGGTGCGGGGCGGCCGGATCGCGATGATCTTCCAGGACCCCTCCAGCTCGCTCAATCCGGTGCTCCGGATCGGCCGCCAGATCGTCGAGGCGCTGTCGCTGCATCGTGGCCTCCGGGGCGATCCGGCCAGACGAGAGGCGCTGCGGCTGTTGGACATGGTCGGCATTCCCGATGCCCGCCGCCGTTTCGACCTCTACCCCCACGAATTCTCGGGCGGCCAGTGTCAGCGGCTGATGATCGCGATGGCGCTCGCCGGTGAGCCGGACCTCTTGATCGCCGACGAGCCGACCACCGCGCTCGACGCGACGATCCAGGCGCAGATTCTCGACCTGCTGATCCAGCTCCGGGCCGAGACCGGCATGGCGACGGTGTTCATCAGCCACGATCTCGGCGCGGTTTCCCAGGTCTGCGAACGCGTCTGCGTCATGTATGCCGGCCGGATCGTCGAGGAAGGCACTGTCGCCCAGCTTTTTTCCGAGCCGCGCCATCCCTATACGCGCGGTCTTTTCGATGCGATCCCGCGGATCGACGGTCCCCGCAACCGGCTCATTCCCATCCCTGGCACGGTCCCGAACCCGAAACATCTGCCCGAAGGCTGTTCCTTCTCGCCGCGCTGTTTTCGCGCGGTCGAGGCCTGTCGCAGCGAACGCCCTGCGCTCGAAACGTCGGCCGATGGGCGGCAGCTCGCCTGCTTCCGGCCGGTTCCGCCCAGCGAGCCTGTCGAGGCAAGAACCAGAGTGACCGAGGACATGCTGCAATGACCGCCCTCATCGAAGCGGACAATCTCGTTCGCATTTACCAGATCCGCCGCGGCATTTTTGCGCGGCCGCACCCGGTGCGCGCCGTGGACGGCATATCGCTGGCACTGAAGCCCGGCGAGACGCTGGGCGTGGTCGGCGAGTCCGGCTCGGGCAAATCGACGCTCGGCCGGATGCTGCTTGGCATCGACGCCGCGCAGGGCGGCGAAATCAGGTTCGAAGGCAAACCGATGCCGCATCTGAAGACGCCGCAATGGCGGGCGCTGCGGGCGAAGATGCAGTTCGTCTACCAGGATCCGCTGGCAGCCCTCGACCGGCGCGTGACGATCGCAAAACAGATCGGCGAGCCGCTGGAGATCCACAAACTCATTCCGAAGCAGCATCAGGAAGCCCGCGTTGCCGAGCTGATGACGGCCGTCGGGCTGCGTCCGGATCAGGCCGGGCGTTATCCGCACGAACTGTCGGGCGGCCAGCGGCAGCGCGCCGTGATTGCCCGCGCGCTTGCCGCTCGCCCCAAGCTTCTGGTCTGCGACGAGCCGGTTTCCGCGCTCGACGTCTCCATCCAGGCGCAGGTGGTCAACATGCTGCGCGACCTGCAGGAGCAGAACGGCATCGCCATGGTGTTCATCAGCCACGACCTCAAGGTGGTGCGCAACATCGCCGACCGGGTGGCGGTGATGTATCTTGGCCGGATCGTCGAGGAAGCCTCTTCCGACGTGATTTTCCACTCGCCGCAACATCCCTATACCAAGGCGCTGGTCTCGAGCGTGCCGGTACCGGGCAAGATCCTCGAAGGACGCGTCATCCTCCAGGGCGAACCGCCGAACCCGGCCAATCGCCCGTCCGGCTGCGCCTTCCATCCGCGCTGTGCGCTGGCACGGGATGTCTGTCGTTCCGTCGTGCCGCAGCTTCGCCCGATCGGCAATGGCCGCACGGCCGCTTGCCATGTCGTTGCCGGCGAAGCCGCCTCGATCGCAGCCTGAGAGGAGCCTTCGATGATCCGCTTCGTAGCCGTTCGGCTCCTTCGGGCCTTGATCACCATCTTTGCCGTCGTCACCTTCGCCTTCGTCGTGCTGCGCATGTCGGGCGACCCGGCGCAGGTCATGCTCGGCCCGGACGTGCCGCAGGAGGCCGTGGATGCGTTCCGCCGCGCCTGGGGGCTCGACCAGCCGCTCTGGGTCCAATACCTCGCCTATGTAAAATCGATCTTCACCGGCGATTTCGGGGTGTCGATGCGCGACAAGGCGTCGGCGCTGGATCTGGTTCTGCAGCGCGTGCCTGCGACGCTGCAGCTCACCCTGCCGGCGCTGCTCCTGAAGCTCGTCCTGGGTATTCCGGCCGGCGTCTATGCGGCGCTGCATCGCCAGAGTTTTGGCGACCGCGGCGTGATTTTGCTGGCGGTCCTCGGCTTCACGATCCCGTCCTTCGTGATGGGCCTCCTGCTGGTGCTGATCTTCGCGGTCATCCTCGGGGTATTGCCTTCCGGCGGCCAGGATACATGGGTGCATGGTATCCTGCCGACGATCACCATGAGCATCGGCGGCATCGGCATCCTCGCCCGTTTCTCGCGCAGCGCCATGATCGAGGTGATGGGGCAGCCCTATATCCGCACTGCCTCCGCCAAGGGCCTGAAATGGCCTGATGTCGTCTGGAACCATGCATTGCCGAATGCGGCCGTGCCGATCGTGACGATCGTCGGCTTCATGGTCGGCTCGCTGATCGCTGGTGCCGTGGTGGTCGAGTCGATCTTCTCGTGGCCGGGCATCGGACGCCTGCTGATCGTTTCGGTCGGCAACCGCGACCTCGCCGTCGTCCAATGCATTCTGCTGATCATCGCAGCCACCATGGTGGTTTCGAACCTCGCCGTCGACCTGCTCTACGGTTGGCTCGACCCCCGCCTTCGCTCCAACGCGGCGCATTGAGGACAAAGAGATATGGCTACGATCAATCTGTCGGAAACCTCGCGGACGCCCGGCTGGTACGCGACCTTCATCACGCGTCTGCGCCGCAACGTGCCATTCACCGTCGGCCTCGGCATTCTCTGGCTGGCGGCCGTGGTCGCGGTTGCGATCTTCGCCGACCAGCTCCGCCCCTACAACATCACCGCGATGGACCTGTCGAGCCGACTTTCCCATCCGGGCGCGCTGAAACACCTGCTCGGCACCGATGAACTCGGCCGCGACGTGCTTTCGCGCCTCCTCCAGTCGGTCCGTGTGTCGCTGATCATCGCCTTCGGCGCCACGATCCTCTCGGCTGTGTTCGGCACGGCGCTCGGCTTCGCGGCCGCGCAGTTCCGGGGTGCGGTCGAACATCTCGTGCTGGTGCTTGCCGATTTCCAGGCGGCGCTGCCGTTCCTGATCATGTCGCTTGCGGTGCTCGCCTTCTTCGGCTCGTCCATGGTGCTGCTCGTCTGCCTCATGGGGTTCTACGGCTGGGAGCGTTACGCCCGCATCGCCCGCGGCCTGGCGATCTCGGCGAGTTCGCAAGGGTATGCGGCCTCGGTCGTGCAGCTCGGCGCAACGCCGGCGCGTGTCTATTTCCACCATATCCTGCCGAACGTCGCCTCGACGCTGATCGTCTCGATGACGCTGACCTTCCCGGAAATCATCCTGATGGAAAGCGGTCTTTCCTTCCTGGGGCTCGGTGTGCAGCCGCCGGAGACGAGCCTTGGCAACATGGTGGGGTTCGGGCGCGAATACCTGACCCGCGCGCCGTGGATCATGCTTGCTCCATCAGTCGTGATCATGCTGACGACCCTGTCGATCAGCATTGTCGGTGACTGGCTGCGCGACAAGCTCGATCCCACCCTTTCGTAATCTCGGGGTGGTTCGCTGCAAGTCCGGTGGCCACTTCCATCGATGCCGCTATTGGCGCTGTGGGCGGATTACAACGGATCGTCAACGATCCCAGGCGAAAACAGCCCAAAACCAGCTGTTTCATAAACTCGCCACTTGAGTTTCTGCGATCATGCCGCTAAATCTCACGCCACCAGGACCGGGCCCCTCTGACAGTTCATGCTTGAGCTGTGATGTCGGACTGGATTAGTCCAACTTGGGTGCCTGGTGTTCGTGGAAATCATGTGACGACAACGGCGGTGACCTACGACAGGCGGAAATGCAGGTCGTGAGCGTCTCAAGTTCGTCTCGGTCCACTCGCGGGCACTCCCGCCTTTGAGAGATTGGGTGCCAAATGATGGAATTCTTTACGCCGGAGGCATTGTCCGCCCTCCTGCAGGTTATCATGATCGACCTCGTGCTGGCCGGCGACAATGCGATCGTCATCGGCCTTGCTGCTGCCGGCCTGCCGAAGGAACAGCGGTCCAAAGCCATTCTGGTCGGTATCATCGCAGCGACCGTGCTGCGTATCGGTTTCGCGCTTGCCACGACCCAGCTTCTGCAGATCGTTGGCCTGCTGCTGGCCGGTGGTGTCCTGCTTCTCTGGGTCTGCTGGAAGATGTGGCGCGAATTGCGCACGCCCCATCAGCATGAGGACGAAGCCAACGAAGCGCTGCAGAATGCAGACCTCAATGCCGACGGTACGGTCGCGGGCGGTGCGCCGCGCAAGACTTTCTCCCAGGCTGCCTGGCAGATCGTCATTGCCGACGTCTCCATGTCGCTCGACAACGTGCTCGCCGTTGCGGGTGCTGCTCATGAACATCCAGAAGTCCTGATCTTCGGCCTGGTCCTCTCGATCGCGCTGATGGGTATCGCGGCAAGCTTCATCGCCCGCCTGCTCAACAAGCACCGCTGGATTGCCTATGTCGGTCTCGCCGTCATCCTTTACGTGTCGCTCGAGATGATCTGGCGCGGCTATCACGAAGTCGCACCTTATCTCGGCGTGTAATACCGCCTGGCGCGGCGGTTCTGCCGCCGCGCCCTTTCCTTCAGGCCTCTGACGCCCGTCTTTGCCCGCCATTCGCCGGGCGGTTTTTCCTGACCTCAACCAAAACTTATGCCGCGTCAGCAGAACCTATTCGTCAGGCTGCCGATCTGCTTTTATGTCTTCATGCCAAGCTGCGGCGCCCATGCGCCGGCCGTGTTGGAGTGGAGGACGCGGGCTCGATTTTTGGAGGAGAATGCGCCTGTCCGCCGGGCGCGTAGATCGATCATCTAGGAAAAGCCATGACCGAACCCTGTTATGATGTCGCCCATCTCGGCCACATCGAGCTTTATTCAGACCGTTTCGACGAGTCGCTCGACTTTTTCACCCGTGTCTACGGGCTAACCGAAAGCGGCCGCGAGGGCGACAGCGTCTATCTGCGCGCCTATGACGACTATGAATTCCACACGCTGAAGCTCACCAGGCATCACACCACGGGTGTCGGCCACATTGCCTATCGCACCTCGTCTGCCGAAGCGCTCGAGCGCCGCGTCAGGGTAATCGAGGAAAAGGGCTGGGGCGTCGGCTGGACCGAAGGTGATCTCGGTCACGGCCGGGCCTACCAGTTCAAGAGCCCCGACGGCCATCTGTTCGAGCTCTACTGGGACACCAGGGAATATGTGGCGCCGCCGGAAGAAAAGCCGGCGCTCAAGAACATCGCCCAGCGTTACCATGGCCGCGGCGCAAGCCCGCGCCGCCTCGACCACGTCAATCTGCTCGCTGCCGATGTCAGCCTGATCCGCGAGTTCATGACCACGGCGCTCGGCAGCCGGGTCACCGAGATGATCCAGCTCGACAACGGCCGGGTCGGCGGCTGCTGGTTCACCATCAACAACAAGACCTACGATCTTGCCTGCTCCGAAGACCATACCGGTTCGCACGGCCGCTTCCACCATGTCACCTATGCCTGCGACCAGCGCGAGGACATTTTGCGCGCCGCCGACATCTTCCTGGAAAACGGCGTTCATATCGAATCCGGCCCGCACAAGCATGCGATCCAGGGCACGTTCTTCCTCTATGTCTGGGAGCCTGCCGGCAACCGCATCGAGCTCGCCAATGCAGGCGCCCGCCTGATCCTTCGTCCGGACTGGAAGCCGGTCGTCTGGACCGAAGCCGACCGCAAGAAGGGCCAGGCCTGGGGCATGAAGACGATCGAAACCTTCCACACGCACGGCACGCCGCCGGTGGCACACAAGTAAGTCAAGAGGCATCCCATGGCAAAGACAGCATTGGTCATCAGCGCCCATTCGGCGGATTTCGTCTGGCGTTGCGGCGGCGCGATCGCACTTCACGAGGAAAAGGGCTACGACGTCACCGTCGTCTGCCTGTCCTATGGCGAGCGCGGAGAAAGCGCCAAGCTCTGGAAAAACCCGGGCATGACGCTCGAAAAGGTGAAGACCGAGCGCCGCAGGGAAGCGGAGAACGCGGCCAAAGCGCTAGATGTCACCGACATCCAGTTCTTCGATCTCGGCGACTATCCGCTGGTCGTCGATCAGGACGCCAAGTTCAAGCTGGTCGACGTGATCCGCAAGGTTCAGCCTGAATTCATGCTCTCCCATTCCAAGTGGGACCCTTATAATACCGACCACATGTACGCGACGCAGGTTGCGATCGAGGCACGCATGATCGCCCAGGCCTGGGGCCACAATCCGGGCGAAAAGATCCTTGGCGCGCCGCAGCTCTACCTGTTCGAGCCGCACCAGACCGAACAGATGGAATGGAAGCCGGACGTCTTCCTCGACATCTCTCCGGTCTGGGAAAAGAAGTGGGCGGCCATCCAGTGCATGGAAGGCCAGGAACATCTCTGGGACTTCTACAAGAACGTCGCAGAAAACCGCGGCAACCACTTCATGCGCAATTCCGGCGGCCAGGCCAGCGGACGCAAGTCGACCCATGCGGAAGGCTTCCAGTCGGTCTTCCCGCGCACCGTCGACGAACTTTGATAGGGGACGAACTCTGATGCCGGTCGTCGTCCAGAATATCGAACGCGCGGATCAGTCGGTCATCGACCGGCTGGCAACCTGCGGTGTCGCCACGGTGCATGAGGCGCAGGGCCGCAAGGGCCTGCTCGCCAGCTACATGCGGCCGATCTATCCGGGCGCGCGCCTTGCGGCGAGCGCCGTCACCATCTCCGCCCCTCCGGGCGACAACTGGATGCTGCATGTGGCGATCGAGCAGTTGAAGGCCGGAGACATCCTGCTGCTCGCCCCGACCAGCCCCTGTGAGGACGGTTATTTCGGCGACCTGCTGGCGACCTCCGCCCAGGCGCGCGGCTGCAAGGGCCTCATCATCGATGCCGGCGTGCGTGACGTGGTCGATCTGACCCAGATGAAATTCCCGGTCTGGTCGAAGGCGGTCTATGCCCAGGGCACGGTCAAGGAAACCCTCGGCTCGGTCAACATTCCGGTCGTCTGCGCCGGCGCCTATGTCCGGCCCGGCGACGTGATCGTTGCCGACGACGACGGTGTGTGCGTGGTTGCCCGCGAAGAAGCCGAAGCGGTTGCCAAGAAGGCGGAAGCAAGGGTCGCCGCCGAAGAAGACAAGCGCAAGCGGCTCGCGGCCGGCGAACTCGGCCTCGATATCTATGACATGCGCGGCAAGCTCGCCGAAAAGGGCCTGAAGTATATCTGAGCGGTGGAGGCCGCTTTCTCTTTTCCTCACCGGGGAGAAGAAGGGAGATCGAGATGAGTGACACTGAAACCGGCGTCCGCTGCATGTGGATGCGGGGCGGCACCTCCAAGGGCGGGTATTTCCTCGCTGATGACCTGCCGGCAGACCGTGACTACTTCCTGCTGCGGGTGATGGGTTCGCCCGACCCTCGCCAGATCGACGGCATGGGCGGCGCCCATCCGTTGACCTCCAAGGTGGCGGTGGTTCGGAAATCCGGGCGAGAAGGGGTCGATGTCGACTATCTCTTCCTGCAGGTCTTCGTCGACCAGCCGATCGTCACCGACGCACAGAACTGCGGCAATATCCTCGCCGGCATCGGGCCTTTTGCCATCGAGCGCGGGCTGGTGGCCGCCAGGGGCGACAAGACCGAAGTCTCGATCTTCATGGAAAACACCGGGCAGATCGCCATCGCGACGATCGAGACGCCCGGCGGCCAGGTGACTTACAAGGGCGAGGCCCGGATCGACGGGGTGCCGGGGACTTCGGCGCCGGTGCCGATCGTGTTTGCGGACACGGCCGGTTCCTCCTGCGGCGCGCTGCTGCCGACCGGAAACCCGGTCGATATCATCGAAGGTGTCGCCTGCACGCTGATCGACAACGGCATGCCCTGCGTCGTCATGCGCGGCGACGTACTCGGAATTACCGGCACCGAGAGCCCGAAGGATCTCGAAGCGAACCAGGAGCTGCGCGCGAAGCTGGAGGCGATCCGCCTGAAGGCCGGGCCGATGATGAACCTCGGCGACGTTACCAAAAAATCCGTGCCGAAGATGACGATGGTCTCTGCACCAACGGCGGGTGGGGCGATCTCGACCCGTACCTTCATCCCGCATACGTGCCATGATGCGATCGGCGTGCTCGGTGCTGTCAGCGTCGCGACCGCCTGTCTCCTGCCGGAAGGTCCGGGTTCGGAACTGGCCGTCATTCCGGAAGGTGACGAAAAGCTGCTGTCGATCGAACATCCGACCGGCGAGATGAGCGTCATCGCCACCATGAAGGATGGCGAAGTCCATCGTGCGGCGGTGTTGCGCACGGCGCGCAAGCTTTTCGACGGTGTGGTTTTCGGCGACTGAGAGTAGGGCACGGGCATGAGGATCGCATTTCTGGGTTTTGGCGAGGCGGCGCGCGCCTTTCATGACAGCCTGGCGCCGAAGCTTGAGAACGGCGAATTCCGTGCCTACGACCTGCTGCTCGACGATGCCGAAAAGGTGGGTGAGATGCAGGCGGCGATGACGAGCCGCGGCGTCAGGCCGGAAGCGTCGCCTGCGGGTCTTGCCGATGCCGAATGGATTTTCAGCGCGGTCACCGCCGACCAGAGCCTCATTGCCGCGCAGTCGATCGTGCCGCATCTCGGCCAGGGCGCGCTGCTGATCGACATCAATTCGGTCTCCCCCGGCCGCAAGCGCGAGACTGCCGCGCTGATCAACGAGACGGGTGCCGACTATCTCGACATGGCCGTCATGGCACCTGTCCATCCGAAGGGCCATGCCACGCCGGTTCTGATTGCCGGCAGGAGCGCCGCCGAGCTACTGGAGCGTTTCCGCGGCCTCGGCTTCAACGCCGATATTGCAGGCGAGGCGGTCGGTGCGGCGACGGCCATCAAGATGGTGCGCTCGGTGTTCGTCAAGGGCCTGGAAGCGATCACTGTCGAGGCGCTGCTTGCGGCGGAGGCCTCGGGCTGTTTCGACGAAATTTTGGCGTCGCTGTCCCAGAGCTTTCCCGGCCTCGACTGGTCGAAATTCCCGGATTACCAGTTCGAGCGCACGACCCGCCACGGCCGTCGCCGGGCCGCCGAGATGCGCGAAAGCGGCGTTACCCTCGATGCGCTGGGGCTGAACGGCGGTCTTGCCCGCGAGATTGCCGCCGTCCAGGACGAGATGGCGGCGAGCGGCGCAAAGCCGGCCAGCGATCTCAGGGAAACCGTTGCGCGGGTCCTTTCGGCGCGGCGTCAAGGGAAATAAGCTCGTCTCTTCAGCGCGTTGCCTTGTATACGCGGCATGCTTTTCGACTCCAACCCCGCACCGTCATCCACAGCCTCAGTCCCCTGTATACATGAGGCTTGGCCAATCCATCAGATGTGGCTAAGATTTGCCGATCAACAGGCGGAAGTTGCGACCGGCCTGTCTCAGGCAAAGGTGCGGATTTGGAAGAGACCTCGAGAACGACCCACACGATGCGTGCGCTGATGGAACTGCGCAAGAAAATCCTGAGCGGCGACTACCCTGGAGGTACTCGGCTTTTCGAAGTTTCGCTGGCCGAGACGCTGCAGATTTCCCGGACGCCGGTGCGTGAGGTGATGTCGCGTCTTGCGGAGGAGGGATTGCTCGACCGGTTGGCAAATGGCGGTTTCGTGGTCCGCAGCTTCACCTATGCGGATGCCGTTGATGCGATCGAGCTGCGCGGCGTGCTCGAAGGGACCGCGGCGCGGCTTGCCGCCGAACGCGGCGTCTCCCAGGCCGGATTGGATCAGCTTCGGGAAATCCAGGCCCGGCTTGATGATTGCTTCGGCGAAGCCGCGGACGAGGTGGATCTGGAAGCCTATTCGGAGGCGAACGCAAAGTTTCATGTGGTGCTGGTCGAGCTCTCCGGCAGCACGGTAATCCAGCGGGAGGTCGAGCGCGCGACACGGCTGCCATTCGCGTCGCCATCGGCTTTCCTGTCAGGCCGAGCCCATGTGGCGGCCTTCCGTCAGTCGTTGCATATCGCGCAGGAACAGCATCGTACTTTGGTGCAGGCGATCGCCGGCCGTGAAGGTGCAAGGGCGGAATTCATTGCCCGCGAGCACGCCCGCATTGCCCGCAAGAACCTCGAATACGCCGTGTTCGAGGATCCGGAACTGATGCTGACCGTTCCGGGCCTGGTGCTCCTCAACTCCTGAGACCCGACCGCCTGCCGCAGGTTTTGATGGCCGGAAGCCTTCGGTTTACTATCCCCGAGGCGATCATCAGCCTGCCGAATATTTCCCCTTGAATTTGTCTTCCGATGCCGTCATGTATACACGACATCGCAAGCTACAGACAAACCATAGGGAGGAATTCCGTGACTCAGGCCAATCTCACTCAAGTTTTGAAGGATGCGGGCAACACCGTCGAGCATCTGCGCAACTCCAAGACCGGCATCTATGTATACCCGGTCGTGGCTCCGGAATTTTCCAACTGGCGTTCGGAACAGGCTGCATGGCGTGAAGGCGCGGTTCTTTTCGACCAGTCGCATCACATGGACGAACTCGTCGTCGAAGGCCAGGACGCCGCCAAGTTCCTCGAGAGCCTGTCGATCAACAGCTTTGCCAATTTCGGCGTCGACCGCGCCAAGCACTACGTTCCGGTGACGCCTGCCGGTCATGTCATCGGCGACATGATCATCTTCCGCGAAACGGAAGAAAAGTTCGTCCTCGTCGGCCGTGCACCGACCGCCAACTGGCTGCTCTACAACGCGTCGCTCGGCAAATATAACGTCAAGCTGACCCACGACCCGCGTTCGCCTTCGCGTCCGGACGGCAAGCTCGTCACCCGCATCCACTACCGCTTCCAGATTCAGGGTCCGGATGCGCCGAAGGTCTTCGAAAAGATGAACGGCGGCCCGATCCCGGAAATCAAGTTCTTCCACGTCGACTGGATCAATGTCGGCGGCCGCAAGGTTCAGGCTCTGCGCCACGGCATGGCCGGCGCTCCGGGTCTCGAAATCTGGGGTCCGTATGCGGAGAAGGACGAAGTCCGCGCCGCCATCATCAAGGCAGCTGAAGAGGCCGGCGTCGATCTGCGTCCGGTCGGCAGCCGCGCCTATGCCACCAACACCCTGGAATCCGGCTGGATTCCCTCGCCGCTTCCCGCGATCTACACCGGCGACGAACTGCAGGCCTATCGCGACTGGCTTTCTGCCCAGAGCTACGAAGCTTCGGGCTCGATCGGCGGCAGCTACGTCTCCGACAAGATCGAAGACTACTACCTCAACCCCTACGAACTCGGCTACGGCGTCTACGTCAAGTTCGACCACGACTTCGTCGGCCGCGCCGCCGTCGAAAAGCAGAAGGCGACCCCGCAGCGCCGCAAGGTCACTTTCGAGTGGAATTCCGACGACGTCGTCAAGGTCATCGCTTCGGCTTTCCAGCCCGGCGAACAGGCCGCCAAGTGGATCGACTTCCCGCTCTCCAACTACGCCTCGTCGAGCTTCGACAAGGTTCTGAAAGACGGCAAGGTCGTCGGCCTGTCGATGTTCAACGGCTATAGCTACAACGAGCGTTCCATGCTGTCGCTCGGCGTCGTCGATGCCGACATCGAGGAAAACGATATCCTGACGCTCATCTGGGGCGAGCCGGATGGTGGTACTTCCAAGACCTCGGTCGAGCAGGGCCATAAGCAGGCCGAGATCCGCGTTCGCGTCGCAGCCGTGCCCTACGCTCAGGAAGCGCGTGAAAATTACGCCGAAAGCTGGCGCACAAAGAAGGCCCTCTAATCGATGGGCGTGCGAGAACGGGTTGTTCTCGCACGCCGCTCCGTCCGTCTGACCGGACGTTTTTCACTGGCTAAACGGGGGGAGGATCAACAATGGCATTTTTGAATCTGTTCAGGGGCAAGCAGGAAGAGAAGTCCGTGGAGCCGGCCAGCTTCAGGGACCTTATCGACGGCTATTCTATCGAAGTCATGCCGCGCACGGCGGCCAAGATCGAAGATTTCAAGGCCCTGCTGCCGAAGGGCACGCGGGTCTATATCGCCCATATCGACGGGACGCCGATCGAGGACATGGTGCAGACCGCAAGGCGGCTGCACGAAGACGGTTTCCCCGTCATGCCGCATTTTCCCTCCCGCATCATTGCAAGCCATGCGATCCTGGAGGACTGGATCAAGCGCTACAGAAACGAGGCGGGCGTGGACCAGGCGCTGCTGCTCGGCGGCGGCGTATCGACGCCCGCCGGCGATTTCGACAGTTCCATCCAGCTGATCGAGACCGGCCTGTTCGACCGCTACGGCTTCAAGCGGCTGCATGTCGCCGGCCACCCGGAAGGCAACAAGGACATCGACAAGGATGGCGGTTACAGGATCGTCGACGAGGCATTGAAGTTCAAGCAGGCCTATTCCGAGCGCACCGATGCGGAGATGGCGATCGCCACCCAATTCGCCTTCGATGCCAAGCCGGTCATCGCCTGGGCGGAGCGCATCGCCGCCGCCGGCGTCAAGCTGCCGATCCATCTCGGCATTGCCGGACCGACCAAGCTGCAGACGCTCATCAAGTTTGCGATCGCCTGCGGCGTCGGCCCCTCGCTCGGCGTGTTGCAAAAGCGCGCGATGGATCTCAGCAAGCTCCTGGTTCCCTACGAACCGACGGAAGTGCTGACCGAGATCGCTCATTACAAGGCTTCCCATCCGGAAAGCCTGATCCAGCAGATCCATGTCTTCCCGCTCGGCGGCATCCGTGCCAGCGCGGAATGGATGAACGAACAGCTGACCGGCGAGCGTAACGTCGCACCGTGAATTAACCGAAGCGGGGCAAGTGCCGGACTTGCACCGTTTCGACCCGCTGCCGGGAGGAGAAAGGCAGGGGAGGACAGGCACGTGGACTATCCTAATCTGCGCCATATCCGTCTTTTCTGCGCCTGCCTGCGCACCGGCTCGCTGACGCGGGCGGCCGATATCGTCGGCGTCACCCAGCCGGCGGCCTCGCAGGCGATTTCCCGCCTCGAAGACCGCTTTGGAACGCGGCTTCTCGAGCGCGGGCCGGGACACGCGATGGCGACGCCGGCAGGCCGGGTCGTCCAGACCCGGTCGCTGAGGGCGCTCGATCTTATCCGGACCGGTTGCCAGAAGCTCCAGGCTGACTCGGGTTCGCGCGGCTCCGGTGCCGATGCAAGGCTGACGATCTCCCACCTGCGCGCCCTGCAGGCCTTTGCCCAGACCGGAGGATTTCCGGGTGCCGCGCGCATCCTCGACCAATCGGGCGCCGCAGTTCAGCGCACGGCGCGCAACGCGGAGGCAATCCTCGGCACAAGCCTTTTCGAGGCCGATGGCCGCGCGACGCGGTTCACCGGTGCCGGTCGCGCCGTTGCCCGCTGGGCCGGCCTTTCGCTGAAAGAACTCGGCAACGCCACCGAGGAAGTGCAGGAGCTGCGCGGCAAGTTCGATGGCCTGGTATCGATCGGCGCGCTGCCCATGGCGCGCACCACCATCGTGCCCGATGCCATTGCCTCGCTGGCCCTCACCCATCCGCTGGCGCGGTTCGAGATCCTCGAAGGCAGCTACGAGCAGCTCCTCAGCGATCTGGAAATGGGACATATCGATTTTCTGATCGGGGCGCTGCGCAGCCGCCTGACGCCGACACTCGGCCAAGAGCCGCTTTTCGATTTTCGGCTGGCGGTCGTCGCGGGTGCCGGTCATCCGCTTTCGGGCAAGACGGAGGTCTCGCTTGCCGAACTTGCCTCCTATCCATGGGTGGTGGCGCGCAAGGGCACGCCCAACCGCAACACGTTCGATGCCCTGGCCGCGAAGTTTCCCGATGGACCGCAGACGCAGGGGACCGTCGAGACCGGTTCGCTGACGGCGTTGCGCGGCATCCTGATGCAGACGGACCGGCTGGCGCTGCTGTCCCGGCATCAGCTCCGGCACGAGTTGAAGGCGGGGTTCCTGGCGCTTCTGAACTATGAAGTGTCGGGAAAGCCGCTGTCGATCGGCATCACCACCCGCCGCAACTGGCAGCCGACCGCTCTCCAGGCGCAATATCTGGCGGCGATCCGGCGTGTGGTCGCGATGGAGGAGGCAGTCAGCGCTCCCGGCGGCAGCCGCCTCCCTCCGCTGAAGGCGGCCGAGTAGCACCACTTGCCATTGCAGTTTTCGCAGTTATCGTTATTGCCGCATAGGTCCGGCCGGTCTGATGTCGCGCGCCGTCAGGAAAGAGCGGGAGCATCTTTGAGAAAAAAGGCCGTCAACAGTCTCGAACGCCTTCAGGCGGTACTTGAGGTTTTCACCGAGGATCGTCTGGAATGGACCCCGGAAGAGCTGATGGAGGAGCTGGGCTATAGCCGGCCGACCCTCTATCGCTATCTGAAGATCCTGAAGGACAGCGGTTTCCTCACCTCCATGCCGAATACCGGCTTCACGCTGGGGCCGAGGGTGGTTGAGATGGATTATCTCCTGAGGAAATCCGACAACCTCATCCTTTCCGGCGCGCCCTACCTCCAGAAACTCACGGGGCGATACGAATGCACGGCGCTTCTGGTGCGCTGGTACGGCGAAAAGATCCTCTGCGTTGATTCGATCAGTTCCAGCCGCGAGGCGATCAGCAGCTATCCGCGCGGGCGGCCGATGCCGCTCAGCCGGGGCGCGATCGGCCGGTCCATCGTTGCCTTCCTGCCGCGCCGCAATCTCCTGCCGCTGATCAATCGCACGCTCGACGACTGGCAGGCGGCGGGCGCCGGCGATACCGTGGAAGCCGTCCTCGATGGGCTGAAGTCGGTGCGCAAGAAGGGTTACGCCGTGGCCCATGGTGAGGTGACACCCGGTGTCGTCGGTTTCGCGGCACCGATCTTCGATGCGGGCCAGAGCCCCATCGCCAGCTTTTCCGTAACGATCGCTCAAGAACACGCCAGCGGCTCCGCGGTGGAGGATATCGGCCGGGAAGTCTTGCTTGCAGCGGGTGAGATCACCGCCGCGCTGGCCTCGCATCGACACAGGATTTCTAGTCGATAATCTCATAATACAAGAAAATGTGTTGACTTTCGCCGACTGCCTTCGCATTTTGCCGCGACGGAGCATGGCCGATCTCGGCATCGCTCGGCTCGCGGATTTTTTAAACGCCTCGGGGCACTGGACTTCCCTTAGTTCGCGGTGCCGTAGCAGGACAGACAGGAGGAGCATCCCATGAAGAAGATCGACGCTTTCAACCATATCTGGCCAAAGCCCTTTTTCGACAAGCTGATCGGCTATATCGGCACGATGACCGACGTCACCATGCGCTCGGGCGCGGTGCCGATGATGACGGACCTCGACCGTCGTTTCCAGGTGATGGACATGTTCGGCGAGGACTACCAGCAGGTCCTGTCGCTCGCTTCCCCCCCGCTCGAAAAGCTGGCCGGGCCTGAGCGCGCCTATGACCTCGGTCGGATCGGCAACGATTCGCAGGCGGAACTCTGCGAAAAGTATCCGGAACGCTTCCCGGCCTTCATCGCCACCGTGCCGATGGAAAACCAGGAATGGATGATGGCGGAAACCAAGCGGGTTGTCGAAGATCTCGGCGCTTGTGCGGTCCAGATCTTCACCAATTACAGCGGCAAGCCGCTCGACCTGCCGCAGTTCGAGCCCTTCTTCGAATATATGGCAAAGTCCGGCAAGCCGGTCTTTCTGCATCCGTCGCGCGGCGCCAACTTCCCGGACTACCTGACGGAAGACCGTTCGGAATACGAGATCTTCTGGACCTTCGGCTGGCCGTATGAAACTTCGGCGGCAATGGCGCGCCTCGTGTTCTCGCGCATCTTCGACAAGTACAAGGGTCTCAAGGTCGTCACCCACCATGCCGGCGGCATGGTGCCCTTCTTCGAAGGCCGCGTCGGTGCCGGCTGGGACCAGATGGGCAAGCGCACCTCCGACCGCGATCTCTCGACCGTGCTGAAGGCGCTCGAGCGTCCGCATCTCGAATACTTCAAGGAATTTTATGCCGATACGGCGAGCTTCGGTTCGACCAAGGCAATCGAGCACGCCATCGAATTCTTTGGCGAAGACCGGGTGCTTTTCGCCTCCGACGCGCCGTTCGATCCGGAAGGCGGCCCGATGTACATCCGCGAGACCATCAATGTTCTCGACAACATGGACATCTCCGATGCCACCCGTCAGAAGATCTACGAGGGCAATGCCAAGAAGCTTCTCGGCCTGAAATAAGCGACCCGGTTCTCGGGACTGTCGGACGCGCGGGCGGCAACGCCCGCGCGTTCTTCATTTGGAGAGCCGGTCGATATACCGCCTGGCGGAGCGGGCGACGATCGCCTGGCCGTCCTGGCGGACATTCTGATGCGAGAAAGCGCCGTAGATCCGCTCGAAAGGCCAAAGTGCCAGCCGCTCCGCGACATCGGCGACTTCAGCGGCGCTGAGCGGCAGCATGTTTGGGTAGCTCCACATGAAGGAGACGTGGTCGGCGCCTGGCGTGACCTGGACGATATCTCCGGCCAGCAGCACGCCCTTGTCGTCTTCGCCCGCCCAATGCAGGACGGTGCCGCCGGCAAAGTGTCCGCCGCCATGAACCAGCGTGACGGACGAGGAAAGCACCAGCGCGTCCTCGTCCCACAGCCGGACGTGATCCGACGGACGGCAGATCCACTCCTTGTCCGCGGCATGCAGATAGATCGGCGCGTCGAAGGCGGCGGCCCAATCCTGCATGGTCGTGTAATAGTGCGGATGGGAGATCGCGATGGCGCTGAGGCCGCCCAGTGACTGGACGATCGCCTTGGTCGCATCGTCGAGGAGCGCGATGCAATCCCAAAGGATGTTTCCCGCCGGCGTGCGAAGCAGCAGGGTCCTCTGGTTGATGGCGAAGGCGGGGACGGTCTGGATCGCCAACAGCTCCGGCTCGAGCTGCACCCAAGAATTTCGGTGCGTCCGTGCGAGCTTTTCCGTCGTCGTCCAGGCTTGGCCGGAAGGCGGTATATATTGGCGCTCGTCTGTGCAGATGGGGCACGTTTCCGGCGCTTCCTCGGCTTCATGAAAGGAAGTGCCGCAGGCGCTGCAGAGAAAAACCGACATCGAAACCTCCCTCGGGACTGTCCATGGGTCCCGTCATGAATTTGGCAGGAAACGATATTCGTCAAGGAAAGGGAAGTCCTTGCGTCCCCTGAGGCTGGCCAGCCCGAACCGCTCGTATTCTCGGGGAAGGATTCACGTTTTCCAAAGGCAGGTGCGATAGGGTCCGGCCTTAAGCTATTTTACCCCAGAGGATCGGATGACGGCCCCGAAGACGCCAAGGCTGCTGAACCTGGATATCCTGCGCCTCGTCTCGGCGCTGATGGTGCTGACGTTCCATTACGGTTTCCGCATGCGGATTTCCGGCGAGGGCGGTGGCATCAGCTTTCCGGAGCTCGCACCCTTTGCCATGTGGTTCGATACCGGCCTGCTGATCTTCTTTGCGATTTCCGGCTATGTCATCACCATGTCGGCGGAAGGCCGCACGGCCTATGACTTTGCCGCCGGACGCTTCGCGCGGCTCTGGCCGACCTTCATCGTCTGCGCGACGATCACCGCCGTCGTGCTCGCCGTCTGGCATGTGCCGACCCTCGATCCGCCGACGGTCAGGCAATGGCTGGCGCATGTCGTCATCATCTCGCGCGGCCTCGGCCAGCCGTTTCTCGACGGTGCCTATTGGACGATCGCCTACGAGATCATCTTCTACGGCTGGGTTTTCCTGCTGATCGCCACCGGCCTTTTCGAGCGCGGCTGGCGCGTTGTCGTGCTGGCATGGCTGGCGATTTCGATCGTCAACGAGGCCCTCATCGGCAGCGGCGCGATCCAGAAACTGCTGATCACCGAATATTCCGGCTATTTCGCCTTCGGCCTGGCGCTCTACAAGGTGAGGCAGCATGCCTGCCTTTCGAGCCTCTGCGTGCTCGCCGCTGCCGTCTGTTGGGCGATCGCCACACCCTTCCTGACCGAACCGGATTTCATCGCAACATACGGGCTGAGCCGCAGCGCCGTCGGGCTCGCGCTCATCGGGCCACTGGCGCTGGCTGCGGTCGCGGTCTGTGCCACGGCGCCGTCGATGCGCATTTCTCCGGCACTGGCGATCGGGCTCGGTGGCCTCACCTATCCGCTCTACCTGCTGCACCAGAATATCGGTTACGCGGTGTTTGCCCGTTTCGGCACGGATCAGAACCGCTGGCTCGTGGCCCTCGTGCTGGTTGCTGCCCTGCTCTTCGTCGCCTGGATAATCGCAAGGACTATCGAACCGCCGGCGCGGCGGGCGATCATCCGCGCTGCTGGTCATCTTCGCGACGGTTTGGGGCGCCTCAGACAGCGGACCGCCTGATCCGGATTGACGGGTTCATTTTACCCGGATAAATCTCTCTCTCGAGATAGAGGAAGCAGATGGCGGATTTTCATTGGACAGCTTTTCGGGGTGAAACCCGTATTGCGGGCGGATCGCCGGTCGAGGTCGTCACGGCGATCAAGGCCGGTGGCCATGAAAGCGCTCTGGTCTTCGACGATGCGACGGGAAAGCCGGTCGATCTCGATCTCCGCGGCACACTCGAAGACTGTCTCGGTCGCCTTCCCAAATCCGATGCGGATTCTGTCGAGCCGGTGGAACGGCGGCCCGGGCGGCCGAAGCTTGGCGTGGTGCCACGCGAGGTGACACTGCTGCCGCGGCATTGGGAGTGGCTCGGCCAGCAACCGGGCGGCGCCTCGGTGGCTCTGCGCAAGCTCGTCGATGCGGCGCGCGCAGCCAGCAGTTCGGGAGATGATAGGCGCCGGGCTCAGGAGGCCGCCGATCGTTTCATGCGGGCGCTCGGCGGGGATCAGCCGGGATATGAGGACGCGGCGCGGGCGCTTTATGCCGGGCAAGAGAATCGCTTCAAGGAGCTGACGGAGAGCTGGCTGAAGGATATTCGCGACCACGCCCGATACCTCGCCCGAGCCGCATTCAGGGCGGGCTCTGCCGAAGAAAAATAACTTCCGTTAGTCGCCAAAAAAGCCGCGGATACCGGGCAATTCGGAGCAGTCAGGTACTTTTTGAACATGTTCTGTCCGCGATTGAACATGGACCGGATGAAATCCGCACCGTAAGTTGCTTCACGCCGGGGAGGGTGGCTCGGAGGAGCAGTTATGGATCGCATGAAGAATAAGGTCGTTCTCGTCTTTGGTGCCGGTTCGGTCGGCCCGGGTTTCGGAAACGGCAAGGCCGCGGCTGTCGCCTATGCGCGCGAGGGCGGCAGCGTCGTCTGCGTCGACGTCGATCTCGATGCAGCGAGGAACACGGTCGACGTCATCGAATCCGAAGGCGGCACGGGCCTGGCGCTCGCCGCCGACGTCACCAGATCCTCCGACATTGCCGTCGTCGTCGAAAGGACCATGGAACGCTTTGGCCGTATTGACGTGCTGCACAACAATGTCGGCATCAACCTGCCGGGCGGTGCGGCGGAGGCAACCGAGGAGAGTTGGCGCAAGGTGATGGACGTGAACCTGACCAGTGCCTTTCTGACTTGCAAGGCCGTTCTGCCGATCATGGAAAAACAGGGCGGCGGGGCGATCATCAATATCTCGTCGCTCGCCTCCATCAGGTGGACCGGCTACCCCTACGTTTCATATTATGCATCGAAGGCGGCGCTCAATCACTTCACGCGGGCGATTGCGATCGAATATGCGGCCAAAGGCATCCGCGCCAACGCGATCCTGCCGGGGGTGATGGACACGCCGCATATCCAGAAACAGATCAGCGGCTATTACGGCTCCGCCGAGGAGATGAAGGCCAAAAGAGACGCGCTTTCGCCGATGAAACGCCAGGGAGACGGCTGGGATATTGCCTGGGCCTCGGTTTTCCTCGCATCCGACGAGGCGAAATACATTACCGGAGTCGAGCTTCCCATCGACGGCGGGCTGCACGTGACGGTGTCCGGGAGCTTGAGCTGAGACAATTACAGCTACTCTGGAGAGCGATCCATGATGTGGATCGATTTTAAAGTTTTCTGCTCTGGCGGCAAATTTAGGCTTGCCTAATCCGTCCGTGTTCAGCAAACTCCGGCAACTTGAAGAGAACAAGATCCAGATCATGGACCACTGCGGATGGCTGGAGGAGCCGGACGTCGGGAGGAAAAGCGGTCACGCCGGAGAGGGGTGTAGTCCGCCTGGATTTGCGGCTCGGCCGCGATCGATCCGGAGTGTTTCTTTCGTTTGTCCCCTTCGCGGCACTGAGGAGGATGACGCGTGACGGCAGCCCATAATACGATCGAGCCCATGGATGAGGCTTCTTTGCTCGCCGGGCTTGAGGGCGTGGCGCCGCAGCAGAGCGGTTCCGTCTGGATGCGACCAGTGGAGGCGATCGCCGCGGCGCTTCTCGTCGGCATCATCGCGCTTCTATTGGCCGGAGTGATTTCCCGTTATGTCTTTTCGCTGCCGGTCGTCTGGATCGACGAGGTGGCATCGATCTCCTTCCTCTGGCTTGCCATGCTCGGTTCGGCCATGGCCGTCGACCGCAGCGAACACCTGCGGCTGACGCTCTTTGTCGGCATGCTGCCGGAAAAGCTGCACGGCCTGGCGAATACGCTCGCCCTGCTGCTGATGGCGCTCTTCCTCGGCGTGATGCTGCGGCCGGCCTACGAATATGCGATCGAGGAATCCTACATCACCTCGGCAGCGCTCAACATTCCGATGAGTTTCCGCGCCGCCGCCCTGCCGGTCGGCATCGGGCTGATGCTGATCCTCGCGGTCGTCAACGCGCTGAAGGGATCGGCCTTCAGGCAGGTGGCGATGTCCGTGGTGGTCATCGCCGCTGTGACGGCGCTGCTCTGGCTCGTCGGGCCGGGCCTGAAGCAGATCGGCAACTGGAACATCCCGATTTTCCTCGTCGGTTTCGTGGCGCTGTTCCTGGTTCTCGGCGTGCCGATCGCTTTCTGTTTCGGCCTCGGGACGCTGGCTTTCCTGACGTTCACCACTTCCGTGCCCGTGTTCGTGATGATCGGGCGCATGGACGAGGGCATGTCGAGCATCATCCTGCTGTCGGTGCCGATCTTCGTGCTGCTCGGCTGCGTGCTCGATGCGACGGGCATGGGCAGGGCGATCGTCGAGGTGCTGGCCTCGCTGCTCGGCCATGTCCGGGCGGGCATGTCTTATGTGCTGCTCGGCTCGATGTTCCTGGTTTCCGGTATTTCGGGCTCCAAGGTCTCCGATATGGCGACCGTCGCGCCGGCGCTGTTTCCGGAGATGAAGCGCCGCGGCCACAAGCCGCCGGAGATGATCGCGCTTCTGGCAACCGGGGCGGCGATGGCGGAAACCGTGCCGCCGTCGATCGTGCTGATCGTGCTTGGATCCGCCGCTGGCGTTTCGATCGCGGGGCTGTTCACGTCCGGTTTTGCGATCGCCATGGTTCTGCTTCTGGTTCTCGCGATCCTGGCGCGCTGGAAGGCGCGGCATGAATCCATGGCCGGTGTTCGCCGCGCGCCGCTTTCGGTGATCAAGAAAGCGCTGCTGGTCGCTGCGCCCGCACTGTTATTGCCCTTCCTGATCCGCACCGCCGTCGGCGAGGGCATTGCCACCGCGACGGAAGTTTCGACGATCGCCGTCCTCTACGCGATGATCATCGGGGCGACGCTCTACGGCGGCATCAGCCTGAAGAAGCTCTATTCGATGCTGGTGGAGACGGCAGCACTGTCCGGGGCAATCCTGATGATACTGGGTGCCGCCTCGGCCATGGCCTGGGCGCTGACCCAGACCGGGTTCGCGGCGCAGCTCGTCGAGGCCGTGCAAGGGCTGCCGGGCGGGTGGATGACCTTCATGGGCGTCACCATCCTGATTTTCATGGTGCTCGGCTGCGTGCTGGAAGGCCTGCCGGCGATCGTGCTGATGGCGCCGATCATGTTTCCGGTCGCCCGTTCGCTCGGCATCAACGATATCCACTATTCCATGGTGGTGGTGACGGCGATGAATATAGGCCTGATGACGCCGCCGATCGGCATCGGCTTCTACATCGCCTGCAAGATCGGCAATGTCTCGCCGGACGAAGCCATGAAGGCCATATGGCCCTATATCGGCGCGCTGATGATCGGCCTTCTGGTGATCGCAGCCGTGCCCTACTTCTCGACGGCCTTTCTCTAAGGGCTCTGAGGCAAAAAACTGGGAACGAAATCGGAGGAGGATTTCATGAACGTCAACCGCAGAACGCTTCTTTTGGGCGCGGCCACGACCGGCATCGCCACGACCTTTTCAATCCGCACGCGGCCGGCCAATGCCGCCGAGTTCACCTACAAGTTCGCCAACAACCAGGCGCTGACGCACCCGATGAACGTCCGCGCCAAGGAAGCCGTCGCCAAGATCCAGGAGGAGAGTGGCGGCCGCATGGCCATCAACATCTTCCCGTCGAGCCAGCTCGGCGCTGATACCGACATGCTGAACCAGGTTCGCTCCGGCGGCGTCGAGATGTTCAGCCTGTCGCCGATCATCCTGTCGACTCTGGTCCCGAACGCCTCGCTGAACGGCGTCGGCTTCGCCTTCCCGAGCTACGACAAGGTCTGGCCGGCAATGGACGGCGAACTCGGCAAGTATGTTCGCGGCGAGATCGAGAAGAAGGGCCTGCTGACGCTCGACAAGATCTGGGACAACGGTTTCCGGCAGATCACGTCGTCCAAGGGGCCGATTACGACGCCTAAGGATCTCGAGGGCTTCAAGATCCGCGTGCCGGTGAGCCCGCTCTGGACCTCGATGTTCACCGCCTTCGGTTCGGCGCCCGCCAGCATCAACTTTGCCGAAACCTATACCGCGTTGCAGACCGGCATCGTCGACGGACAGGAAAATCCGCTCGCCATCCTGACGACGGCGAAGCTGTTCGAGGTGCAGAAATACGTCTCGATGACGAACCACATGTGGGACGGTTTCTGGATCCTCCTCAACCGCCGCTCCTGGCAGGCGCTGCCGGCAGATCTGCAGGGCATCGTCTCGAAGCACTTCAACGCCGCCGCCGAGCTGCAGCGCAAGGACGTCATGGGCCTCAACGCCACCGTCCAGGCCGAACTCGAAGGCAAGGGCATGAAGTTCAACAAGCCGGACGGCGCGCTTTTCCAGGAAAAGCTGCGCGCTGCCAATTTCTACAAGGACTGGAAGTCGAAATACGGCGACGAGGCCTGGGCGATCCTCGAAAAGGCTATCGGCAAGTCATTGAGCTGATCGGCGGCGGCCATGCATCTGATGGGAAACGGCATATGCAACAGGTGATCGAGATCCCGTCGGGTCTTCGGGAAGGTGCCGTTTCCGGCTCGCAGGCGGTGGAGCGGGCGTTGCAGCTTCTCTCCATCGTCGGTCGCGGCGCGGAAAAGGGCGTGGCGCTGGCCGATGTGGTCGCCGATAGCGGCCTCAACAAACCGACAGCCCGGCGGCTGCTGATGGCGCTGATGCGGTCCCGCCTCGTCGAACAGGACGAGCTTACCCGCCGATATTATCTCGGCGGGGAGCTTTACGTACTCGGCATGCTGGCCTCTCGCCGGCACGGCCTTCTGGAAATGGCGGGCGAAAGCCTGAAGCGGCTTTCCGGCAAATCGGCCGATACAAGCTTCGTCTCGATGCGGCGTGACGATTACGCCGTCTGCCTGCACCGCGAGGAGGGCACACATCCGGTGCGCACCCACGCTCTGCTGACCGGCGACCAGAACCCGCTGGGTGTCGGCGCTGGATCACTTGCCATGCTGGCGGCATTGCCGGACGCGGAAGTGGAGGCGGTCCTCGGCCGCATTGAAGGCGTCATTGCCGCGCAATATCCGGGCTATTCCCCTCAGATTATCAGAGAGGATGTCGCTAGCTCACGCGAACTCGGTTACGCGCTCAATCCGGGGCGGGTCATCGCCAATTCCTGGGGGATCGGCATGGCGATCCTGCTGCCCGACGGACGGCTTGCAGGAGCCTTGTCGATTGCCGCGATCGACAGTCGCATGGGTGAGGCGCGTCAGAAGGAACTTGTCGGGCTGCTGGCTCATGAGGTCGAGCGGGTGCAGGGCAAGCTGAAATCGCTGTTCGGTTCGGAGAAACCGGCGCTTCGAAAGGCGCCGCAAGCGGCACGGCCGAGAACACCGGAACGGGTTTGAAACGAAGGAGAAGGTCATGGCAGGAGCGCAGATCGTCGGTTGGGCGCATTCGAAATTCGGCAAGTCCGAAGCGGGCTCGACGCGGGAATTGATGGCCGAGGTGATCAATCCGGCCCTCGAACATGCCGGCATCACGGCCAAGGATGTCGACGGCATTTTCGTCGGCGTGTTCAACAACGGTTTTTCCAAGCAGGATTTTCAGGGCGCCCTGGTGGCGATGGCGGCCGACGGGTTCGACCATGTGCCGGCGGTGCGGATGGAAAATGCCTGCGCCACCGGTTCGGCGGCGCTTTATACGGCGCTCGACTTCATCGCTGCCGGCCGCGGCAAGATCGCGCTGGTCGTCGGTGCCGAAAAGATGACGGCACTGCCCACGAAGGAGACGGGCGATATCCTGCTGTCGGCCTCCTACCGCGAGGAGGAGGCCGATGTCGAAGGCGGTTTCGCCGGCCTCTTCGGCCGCATCGCCAGCCATTATTTCCAGCGTTACGGCGACCGCTCGGAAGAGCTGGCGATGATCGCGGCCAAGAACCACGCGAACGGCATGAAGAACCCCTATGCGCATATGCAGAAGGATTTCGGTTTCGATTTCTGCAACACGGTGTCCGACAAAAACCCCTATGTGGCGGCGCCCCTGCGCCGTACCGACTGCTCGCTGGTGTCCGACGGCGCCGCAGCCCTGGTGATCGCGGCGCCCGAAGTCGCGGCCGGCATGAAGCGCGCCGTCGCCTTCAAGGCGCATAGCCATGTCAACGATATCCTTGCCATGTCGCGTCGCGATCCGATCGCCTTCGAGGGCGCGCGCATGGCCTGGCAGAAATCGCTCGCGGAGGCAGGCGTTTCGCTCGACGATCTCAACTTCGTCGAAACCCATGACTGCTTCACCATCGCCGAACTCATCGAATACGAGGCGATGGGGCTTGCCGAGCCCGGCGAGGGCTATCGCGTCATCCGCGAAGGCATCACCCGCAAGGACGGCCGCCTGCCGGTCAATCCATCCGGCGGGCTGAAATCCAAGGGCCATCCGATCGGCGCGACCGGCGTTTCGATGCATGTGATGGCGGCGATGCAGCTCTGCGGCGAGGCGGGCGAGATGCAGCTGCCGAAGGCGACGATGGCCGGTGTCTTCAACATGGGCGGCGCCGCCGTCGCCAATTACGTGTCGATCCTGGAGCGGACGAAATGAATGCGACGACCTCGGTTGCCGGCGGCGATCAGGCCGAACCGAAGGGAGGGCTGAGCCCCCGTTCGACGCGGGTGATGAACCTCGCCCGCTTCGTGACGCAGGCGATGCGCCGCGAGCCACAGGGTATTGCCCTGGTCTGGGCCGAAAAGACCTGGACCTGGGAGGAGTTCGAGGCGCGCATCGACGCGATGGCGGCAGCGCTGCAGCAGCGCTTCGGGGTGGCAAAGGGCGACCGCATCCTGGTCCAGTCACAGAACTGCAACCAGATGTTCGAGAGCATGTTCGCCTGTTTCCGGATCGGCGCCGTCTGGGTGCCGACCAATTTCCGGCAGACGCCGGAAGAGGTCGCCTATCTCGCCAAGGCGAGCGGCGCGACCGGCCTGATCTGCAACGCCTCGTTTCTGGATCACGCCCGGGTGGTGCGGGAGAACAATCCGGAGATCGGTTTCGTTATTGCCATAGGCGAAGCGGATTTCGGGCCGTCCTATGATGCCGTTGTCGAAGAGTTCGGCGGCAGAAAACCGGCCGAAGCGCGGGTCGAGCGCGACGATCCCTGCTGGTTCTTCTTCACGTCGGGCACGACCGGTCGGCCGAAGGCGGCGGTGCTGACCCACGGACAGATGGCCTTCGTGATCAATAACCATCTCTGCGACCTGATGCCCGGCGTGACCTCCGCCGATGCGGCGCTGGTCGTTGCGCCGCTCTCGCATGGCGCGGGCGTGCATCAGCTCACCCAGGTGGCGCATGGGGTGAAAACCATCCTGCTGCCGACCGAAAAGTTCGATATCGACGCCGCTTGGGCGCTGATCGAAAAGTGGCGCGTGTCGACGATGTTCACCGTGCCGACCATCCTGAAGCTGCTGGTCGAGCATCCGGCTGCCGAGAAATACGACCACTCCTCGCTCCGCTACGTCATCTATGCCGGCGCACCGATGTATCGCGAGGATCAGAAGCGAGCGCTGAAGAGCCTCGGGCCGGTGATCGTGCAATATTTCGGGCTCGGCGAGGTGACGGGGGCGATCACCGTCCTGCCGCCGGCGCTGCATTCGGCCGAGGACGGCGAAGCCGCCAGGATCGGGACCTGCGGCATGGAGCGTACCGGCATGCAGGTGTCGATCCAGAACGATGCGGGCGAAGAGGTCGGGCCTTACGAGACCGGCGAGATCTGCTGCGTCGGTCCGGCCGTCTTTGCTGGCTACTACGACAATCCGGAGGCCAACGAGAAGGCGTTCCGCAACGGCTGGTTCCGCACCGGCGATCTCGGCCACATGGATGCGGAGGGTTTCCTCTACATCACCGGCCGCGCCTCGGACATGTATATTTCCGGCGGCTCGAACGTCTATCCGCGGGAGATCGAGGAGAAACTTCTCACCCATCCGGCAATCAGCGAGGTGGCCGTGCTCGGCGTGCCCGATCCGCTCTGGGGCGAAGTCGGCATCGCCGTCTGCGTCGCCAAGCCAGGTTCGGCGGTGACCGAGAAGGACCTGTTCGCCTTCATCGACGGCAGGATGTCCCGGTACAAGATGCCGAAGCGCTTCATCTTCTGGGATGCGCTGCCGAAATCCGCCTATGGCAAGATCACCAAGAAAATGATCCGCGAAGAGCTGCACGCGCGTGGCGAGTTTGACAGTAAGCCGGCTAATGACCTGCCGGGACTGCGCCAACTCAGGCATCCGGGCCCCGTCGCTCCGATCAGGCGAGAGGTGGTGCGGACCGCCCTGAAGCCGGTCGAGGGTGTGCTGCGGCCCGGCGAGGTCTTTATGGCCGAGGTGGCGCGCATCTTCGCTGAGGCCGGCTGCAAGGGTGGTTTCCTCAATATCGAAGGTGGGGCCTGCGATCCGTTCCGTTATGTCCTGCCGGCCTTCTCACCGGACGAGGATCATGCTGCCTGGTATAGCGCGACCTTCGCGCCGGAGGCGGGCGGCAGGTTTTTGGCGGCGACCGCCATGGTCGGCGAACGGGACGGGGCGCCGTTCCTGCATTGCCACGGCATCTGGGATACCGGCGAAGGGGCTTTGCGCATGGGGCATGTGCTGCCCTTCGACAGCATCGTCAGCCGGCCGATCGCGGTCAAAGGTTATGGCAGCGCCACCGCGACCTTCTCGTCCATCCCCGATCCGGAAACGAATTTCACGCTGTTTTCCGCCAAGGGCGAAAGCGGCGAGGGCAACGGCATCCTGCTGCGGGTACGCCCGAACGAGGATGTCGGGATGGCGATCGAAGACGTCTGTCGGGAGCATGGCATAGAGAACGCCCGCATCTACGGCATCGGCAGCATCAACGAGCCCGTGTTCGAGGATGGACGTCGCGTGGTCTGCCTCGCGACCGAGATCGCCATCGAGAGCGGCGTGCTCGAAAACACGCCGAATGGGCTCCGCGCTTCGATCGATGCTGCGGTCGTGGATACGGACGGCGTGATCTATCACGGCCGGCTGGCGCGCGGAGACAATCCGGTCGGCGTCACTTTCGAACTGGTCATAATCGACAACCGGGAGAGCTGAACATGCGCAGCGTCGTCGTCACAGGTGCGGGATCGGGTATCGGCCTTTCGACGACGGAGCTTCTCATCGAAGCCGGCTGGCATGTGCTGGCTGCAGACCGCGACGTCGCGGCACTCGAACGGCTGATGGAGCGGCTCGGTAATCGGTCCGGTCTCCTCACTACCGTTCTTCTCGATATCACCGATGAGAAGGCGATCGCCGAACTCGCTGATCGCTGCCAGGCTCTTCAAAACCCGCTGCAGGCATTGGTCAACAGCGCGGGCATCGGTTCGAACGTCCGTTTCGCCGATACCACGACCGATCAGTTGCGGCGGATCTACGAGGTCAATGTCGTCGGCGCGTTTGCGCTGTCGCAGGCGCTGGCGCCGATCATGCGGGAAAATGGCGGCGGGTCGATCGTTCACATCGCCTCGGTCTCCGGCATCAAGGGCAATCTCGGCCGTTCCGCCTATGGCGCCTCGAAGGGCGCGCTGGTGACGCTCACCAAGATCATGGCGGTCGAACTCGCGAACGACCTGATCCGCGTCAACGCGATTGCGCCGGGTCCGATCGAGACGCCAATGGTCAAGGAAAACCACACCGCCGCGACACGCGAGGAGTGGAAACGCACCGTGCCGATGCGCCGCTACGGGCGGCCGGAGGAGATCGCCACGGCCATTGCCTTTCTCGTCGACGAACGTCAGTCCTCCTATGTCACCGGCCAAATCCTCGCCGTCGACGGCGGATTTACGGCTGCCGGGCTGATGGCCTGATCCGTTCCGGCACGACGTTCGTCATATGACAATCTCTTCATGAAAATAGGCAGCCCGACGCATCGACGCTCGTTGACAAGTCACGGGATAGATTAGAAAACTGCCAGCTTCCGACGGCAGCCACGGGGGGACTTCCATGTCTAGGCGCGCGTTTTTCGGCTTTCTCGCTCTCATCGTTTCCGCATTCGCTTTCGCCTCGCCACTGACGGCGGCCGACCGGCGGATCGAAAGCACTCCGAACAGCGATTATCTCGGCTTCGATCTCAGAACCGTGAAGAATGTCAGCCAGCCCCAATGCGAGGCGGCCTGCATCGGCGACAATGCCTGCAAGGCTTTCACGTATAACGAGAAAGCCAAGTGGTGCTTCCTCAAGTCGGACTACAGCCAGCTCAACCCGTTCCAGGGCGCAACAGCCGGCAAGATCGTCGTAACGGCGATCGAACCGGATATTGGCGCTCCGCCGAAACTGTCCTTCCTCTCGGAAGAGGTTCTCCAGCAGGCGCGTGATCAGAAGGATGGCCTGACGCTCGGCGACAACCAGCAGGGTTACGGCGTCGAAAGCCTCAAGACGATCGCCCAGGGTCAGCTGCTCGCCGGCAATGTCGATACGGCGATCTACAATTTCAAAGGCGCGCTCTCGATCATCCCCGATGATGGCGCGCTGTGGATCGAGCTTGCGCGCGCTGCCGGCACCGCCAAGAACAACGGCACTGCCGATGGCGAAGGCACCCTTGCCGCGGTCAACGGCTACCAGCTTTCGCGCACGACGCAGACCCGGGCGGATGCGCTGGCGGTTCTCGGGGCTGCGCTTGCCAAGCAGCAGAATTATCGCGCGGCACTCAATGCCTACAAGGCAAGCCTTGCGCTGGTGAACGCCCGCACCGTGCAGGCCGCCTATAACGACCTGCGCGAACGCCAGGGTTTCCGCATGACCGGCAACACGGTCGATGCCGACAGCGCCAACCCGCGCGTCTGCGTTCAGTTCTCCGAACCGCTGGTGAAGATCGGCGTCGACTACGCGCCCTTCGTCGTGCTCAACGGGCAGGCGCCGAAGGCGATGGAAGCCAAGGGCAACCAGATCTGCGTCGAAGGCCTAACCCATGGCCAGCGCTACAAGCTGTCGCTGCGCCGGGGCCTGCCGTCTTCCGTCGAAGAGCCGCTTGTTGCCCAGGTCGATATCGACATCTACGTCAAGGACCGCTCGGCGTCCGTGCGGTTCACCGGCGACAGTTTCGTACTGCCCTCGACCGCGCGCCGCGGCATTCCGATCGTCTCGGTCAATACCGAAAAGGCCAATCTGAAGCTCTACAGAGTGGGCGACCGCAGCATCGCGGCACTGCTCGCCAATTCGCAATTCCTGACCCAGATGGACGGCTATAACGCCACCCAGATCGAGGAGCAGAGCGGCGAACTGGTCTGGCAGGGCACGATCGATATCGCCCAGGACCTCAACAAGGACGTGGTGACGAGCTTCCCGGTCGACGAAGCCCTGCCGACCCGCAAGCCCGGCGTCTACATGCTGACGGCGGCCGCCGCCAATGCGACGAGCCAGGAATACGATACCAAGGCGACGCAATGGTTCGTGGTGTCCGATATCGGGCTCACCACCTATGCCGGCACGGATGGCCTCAACGTCTTCGCACGCTCGCTCGGCAGCGCCAAGCCGATGGCAGGTGTCGATCTGCAGCTGCTCGCCAAGAACAACGAAATCCTCGGCACGGCGAAGACCGATGCGGACGGCCGCGCGGTGTTCACCGCCGGCCTGATGCGCGGCACGGCGGCGATGGTGCCGGCGGTGCTGGCGGCCCAGAACAACGGCCAGGACTATGTCTTCCTCGACATGGCCCGTGCCGGATTCGATCTGTCCGACCGTGGCGTGACGGGCCGCCCCGCACCCGGCGCGATCGACATCCTGCCCTGGACGGAACGCGGCATCTATCGCCCCGGCGAAACCGTGCATGCCTCGGCGCTTGCCCGCAACATCGACGCGACGGCGATCGAGAACCTGCCGCTCACCTTCGTCTTCCTGCGCCCGGATGGCGTCGAGGATCGGCGGATGGTCAGGAACGGCTCGCTCGGCGGTTATGCGCTCGACCTGCCGCTGCTGGCCACCTCGATGCGCGGCACCTGGACGATGCAGATCTTCACCGATCCCAAGGGCTCGGCGATCGGCGAAAAGACCTTCCTCGTCGACGATTTCGTGCCGGATCGCATCGAATTCGACATGACTAGCGACGCCAAGGAGATCGCGGTCGGGGCACCGGTGCCGGTCAATATCGACGGCCGATATCTCTATGGCGCGCCGGCAGCCGGCCTCAATCTCGAAGGCGAGATCGCGCTGAAGACGACGCGCGAAAATCCGGCTTTCCCGGGCTATCAGTTCGGCCTCGTCGATGAAGAGGCGAGCGAAGCGGTTCGCATTCCGCTGGAGGCGCTCGAACCGCTCGACGACGACGGCAAGGCGACATTCGACGCGACCGTTTCCGAAGCGCCTTCCACGACGCAGCTTGTCAACGCCGATATCGTGGTGCGCATGCAGGAGGCGGGCGGCCGGGCCATCGAGCGTTCGATCACCCTTCCGGTCAAGGCGGAAGGTGCCCGGATCGGCATCAAGCCGGAATTCTCCGGCGATCTCGGCGAAAACTCGGTCGGCAATTTCACCGTGATCATGGTGGACGCGGCCGGCAAGAAACAGGCGGTGCAGAACCTGCCCTGGAAACTGATCAAGATCGACCGCGATTATCAATGGTATCGCGACGGCTCGTCCTGGCGGTATGAGCCGGTGACCCGCACCAGCCAGGTTGCCAACGGCATGGTGAATGTCACGGCCGATGGCGGCAAGGTTTCCGTTCCGGTCAACTGGGGCCGTTACCGGCTCGAAGTCGAAACCGCCGATATCGGTGGGCCGACGTCGAGCGTCGAGTTCGATGCCGGCTGGTTCGTGGCCGCGACCTCGACCGAAACCCCGGACGCGCTCGAAATCGCGCTGGACAAGCAGAGCTACAAGGTCGGCGAGACGGCCAAGCTCAAGATCTCGTCGCGTTACGCCGGCGAGCTGATGATCACGTCGGGTTCCGAGAGCCTGATTGCGGTCAAGACCGCGAGCATCGGCGCGAATGGCGGCAAGGTGGAAATCCCCGTCACCGCGGCCTGGGGTGCCGGTTCCTACGTCACCGCGACGCTTTATCGTCCGGGCCAGGCGCAGGAAAGCCGCATGCCGATGCGCGCCATCGGCATCACCTGGCTGAAGGTCGATCCGGAAAACCGCGATCTGCAGGTATCGATCACGGCGCCGGAAAAAACGCTGCCGCGCCAGCCACTGAATATCTCGCTGCAGGTCGCCGGAGCGGGCGCCAACGAGGACGCCTATGTCACCGTCGCGGCGGTGGACGTCGGCATCCTCAATCTCACGCGTTACCAGCCTCCGGCACCGGATGACTGGTATTTCGGCCAGCGCCGCCTCGGCCTCGAAATCCGCGACCTCTATGGTCGCCTGATCGACGGCTCGCTCGGCGCCACCGGGCGGCTGCGCACGGGCGGCGACGGCGGCAGCGCGGCGCTGCAGTCGAGCCCGCCGAAGGAAAAGCTGATCGCCTTCTTCTCCGGTCCGCTGAAGCTCGACGCTGAGGGCAAGGCAAATGTCTCCTTCGACATTCCGCAGTTCAACGGCACGGCGCGTGTCATGGCGGTCGCCTGGTCGAAGACCGGCGTCGGGCATGGCGTCAAGGACGTGGTAATCCGCGATCCGGTCGTGATCACCGCCAGCCTGCCGCGCTTCCTGGCGCCTGGCGACCAGACCAATCTCAGGCTCGACATCGCCAATACCGATGCGCCAGCCGGCGACTACCAGCTCGCCATCACCACCAACAAGCCGGTTTCCGTCGACCAGAAGGGGACCGGAAAGATAACGCTGGCCGCCGGCGGCAAGTCGGATGTCACGCTTGCGCTTCGCGGTGTGGAACCGGGCGACGGGTCGATCCTGGTCCGCCTTTCGAATGCGTCGGGCATGTCGCTGGATCAGGTGCTCGATATTCCGGTGCGGCCGGCGGCCATGCCGATCACCCAGCAGCGGCTTGTCCAGCTGAAGCCGGGCGCCAGCGTGACCGTCGATGCCAACCTGCTTGCCGACAGCATTCTGCCGGGTGCCTCGGTCAGCGTGAATGTCAGCCGCTCGACCGCCTTCGACATTCCGGCGCTGCTGATGAGCCTCAGCCGTTATCCCTATGGCTGCGCGGAACAGACGACCAGCCGCGCCCTGCCGCTTCTCTATCTCAGCCAGATGGCGGTGCAGAACGGCCTTGCCGACGATACGGAGGTCAAGAAGCGGGTCCAGGATGCGATCTATCGCGTGCTCTCCTACCAGTCCTCGGCCGGAAGTTTCGGCCTCTGGGGTCCGGGCGGCGGCGACCTGTGGCTCGATTCCTACGTGAGCGACTTCCTCAGCCGGGCCCGCGAGCAGGGCTACGACGTGCCCGAACAGGCGCTCGTCCAGGCTCTCGACAGCCTGCAGAACTCGCTCGGCTTCACCAACAACGTCAAGGATCAGGGCAACGAGATCGCCTATGCGCTCTATGTGCTCGCCCGCAACCGCAAGGCCGCGATCAGCGACCTGCGTTATTACGCCGATACGATGCTGAACGACTTCCCGACGCCGCTCGCCAAGGCCCATATCGCCGCGGCGCTGGCGCTTTATGGCGATGCGCAGCGGTCAAAGAACATCTTTGCAGCCTCGCTGCAGATGTCGGAAGCAGCGCAGATCCAAAGGGTCAGCCTGTCGCGTTCGGACTACGGTTCGTCCTTGCGTGACGGTGCCGCGGTTCTGGCGCTCGCCGCCGAAAGCCGGCCGGTGCCGCCGATCGTTCCGGCGCTGGCCACCATCGTCGCCAAGGAATGGGGGCAGAAGAAATATACCAGCACCCAGGAACAGACCTGGATGCTGCTCGCCGCCCGCGCGCTGCAGAACGGTGACGACGGCCTGCGCCTGCAGGTCAACGGTGCCGACCATCGCGGCACGCTGATGTCGCAGATGACCGGCGATGCGCTGATCGGCCATCCCCTGACCGTCAAGAACAACAGCGCCGATCCGCTGTCTGCCTCGATCACCACGGTCGCGGCACCGGCCCAGCCGCTGCCTGCCGGCGGCGACGGTTTCCAGATCACCCGCACCTATTACTCGATGGACGGGGAGGAGACGAATGTCAGCGAAGCGCAGCAGAACCAGCGTTATGTGGCGGTGATCACCATCACCGAGAGCAACAGCTGGCCGTCGCGCATCGTCGTCACCGACCTTCTGCCGGCCGGGTTCGAGATCGACAATCCGAGCATCGTCAACAGCGCCAGCCTCGCCAATTTCGACTGGATCGAGGAAGTGCAGGCGGCCCATACCGAATTCCGCAACGACCGTTTCGTTGCGGCCTTCGATCGGAGCGCCGGCGACAACCGCGAGATCACGCTCGCCTATGTGGTCCGTGCCGTGACCCCCGGCGTTTACGATCACCCGGCTGCCCAGGTCGAGGACATGTATCGTCCGCAGTTCTCGGCCCGTACCGCAATGGGCAAGATGGAGGTGCTTGCCGCCCAGTAAGCGGCAGCTCGTTCCGATGAAGCTCAGGTGGAAACTTTCGATCGGTCTGGGTATCGGCCTCGGCGTAGCGGCGGGGCTGGTGGTCGGCCTCGATGCGGCCGACAGGGCCTATCCGCCGCCGCTCGAAAGGGCGAGGGTGGTTTCCGCCGAAGTGCTGGATGCGGATGGCGAACTGCTGCGCGCCTTCGCGACGCCCGAGGGGCGTTGGCGGCTTCGCACGAGCACCGAAAACGTAGATCCGCGCTTCCTGAAAATGCTGGTCGCCTATGAGGATCAGCGTTTCTACGAGCATGTCGGCGTCGATCCTTGGGCGCTCGGGCGAGCGATGCTGCAGCTTGTCACCAACGGTCGCGTCGTGTCGGGCGCTTCGACGCTGTCGATGCAGGTGGCTCGGCTGATCGAACCGCGCGAGAACCGGTCCGTCGCAGCCAAGCTCCGCCAGGTCGCCCGAGCCATCCAGATCGAGCGGCGGCTGTCCAAGAGGGAAATCCTCGAACTCTACCTCACCCATGCGCCCTATGGCGGCAATCTCGAGGGCGTGCGGGCTGCGAGCCTTGCCTATTTCGGCAAGGAGCCGCGGCGGCTGACGGTGGCGGAAGCAGCACTTCTGGTCGCCCTGCCACAATCCCCGGAAGGCCGGCGGCCGGATCGGCATTTCAAGGTTGCTCAGGCGGCTCGCGAACGGGTGCTGATGCGCTCAGCCGTTGCCGCGGTGACCGGCGACGGCGAGTCGGAACGGGCGGCACGCGACGGCATCCCGGCACGCCGGCTGCAATTGCCGGCCTATGCGGCGCATCTCGCCGAGGCGGCGATCCGCAAGCAGCCGAAGACCGAGCAGCACAGGACGACGCTGAAGCGCAGCATCCAGCAGGGGCTGGAACAGGTGGCGAGGGAGGCTTCGGTCAAACTCAGCCCGAAGGTCTCGGTCGCCATGGTGATGGCCGACATCACCACCGGCGCGATCGTCGGCGAGGTCGGTTCGGCCGATTATTTCGATGCGAGCCGCTCCGGCTGGGTGGACATGACGCGGGTCAACCGCTCGCCCGGCTCGACGCTGAAGCCGTTCATCTACGCCCTCGCCTTCGAGCAGGGGCTGGTGTCCCAGGAAACGATCATCGAGGACCGGCCGGCGGATTTTTTCGGCTACCGGCCCAAAAATTTCGACATGACCTACCAGGGCGATGTCAGCGTCCGCCAAGCGCTGCAACTGTCGCTCAACGTGCCGGCCGTGCGGCTGCTCGATGCCGTCGGCCCGTCGCGGCTGATGATCCGCTTTCGTCGCGCCGACGTGCGGCCGGTCCTGCCGGTCAACGAGGCGCCGGGCCTGGCGATCGGTCTCGGCGGCGTCGGCATCACGCTCAAGGATCTGGTGCAGGCCTATGCGGCGCTCGCCAATCGCGGCAATCCGATGCGGATCGGCAATGGCATCGAGGACCAGCCGGGCATGATCGACGGCGAGCCGCTTCTCGATCCGCAGGCGGTGTGGAACGTTGCGGACATCCTGTCCGACGTGCTGCCGCCGCAGGGCAGCCGAAGGCTCGGCATCGCCTACAAGACGGGCACGAGCTACGGTTATCGCGACGCCTGGTCGGTCGGGTTCGACGGACGTCATGTGCTGGGCGTCTGGGTCGGGCGGCCGGACAATGGCGCGGTGCCGGGCATTGCCGGTTATCAGACCGCGGCGCCGATCCTGTTCGAGGCGTTTTCCAAATCCGGCGTACCGATCACGCCGCTGCCCTCGGCGCCGTCGGGTGCCGTCCGCATTGCGCAAGCCGAACTGCCGATCAGCCAGAGGCGTTTCTCGATGACCGCGAGCGGGCTGTTTTCCGCCTCGACGCGGGAGCCGGCCCCACAGATCGTCTATCCGCCGGAAGGCGCAAGGGTCGATCTCGGAGCGCAATCGGGCGATATCTCGCCGCTGGTCCTGAAGCTGCAGGGCGGCCGCGCGCCGTTCCGCTGGCTCGCCAACGGCAAACCACTCAGCGAGCTGTCCCGCCGCCGAACCAGCGAGTGGAAACCGGATGGTGCCGGTTATTCGACGCTGACGGTGATCGACGCCGCCGGCCGTGCCGCCAGCGTCAGGGTTTTCGTGGAATAGAATGTTGAAGCTTCCGCGAGGGAAGGCGCTCGGGCATCCGCTTGGCTTCGGCCAACACTCCGGAGCCCCGCGCAGTCGCCTGCCGTGGTTTTCAAAGATCGGAGAGCCCACACGAATGCGGAACCTCATAGTAAAATAATAGTATGGCTCCGCATTCGCGTGGCCTTAGGCGTCTTCTCGGGGCTTCCGGCCCCTACAGGTGATCATCTCGCCTCGCTGCGTGGCTTTGTTCGCGACTTCCTTTCGGGAAATCATGCCACTTGCACGGCTCAACCGAACCGGACATGGCTGTCCGGGGGAGGCTTGATAGGAATGGTCGTCTTGCGACGAGCACTCCATGGCTTTCACCTCTCCCACCATCCCCGCACGTTACGGTTCCGATGAAAGCGCCGGCTCCCGCCTGCCCGCGAACGTCTCGCGAAACACTCCGGCAACGGAAGCGGGGGGATTGTAGGCAGAAAGCTGGAGAGCGGGGATGATGAGGCGGTTAAGTTATTGGCGATGCTGGAGAGCGGCGATCAATTATCCGCGGGCAAACGGAAAGACAGCATTGGCGGGAGCACCCCGCCATACCCCCCTCTGTCCTGCCGGACATCTCCCCCTCAAGGGGGGAGATGGGCCGGAAGCAACCTCTTATCCGACCAAAGGCCCCTGAGCTTGCCGAGCTCCACGCCCTGCCAGCTTCCTTGCCGTTGCACAAATCAAAGAGGACCGCTGAGCGTGCCTCCCTCGATCTCCCCCCTTGAGGGGGAGATGTCCGGCAGGACAAAGGGGGTGCTTCACGGCACGACCTCTCTCAAATCGTCGAGCCACCGAAGGAGGCTCTAAGCTGCTGCCGTCGCCTTCTTCTTCGCCACGCGGGCACGGATCGACTCGATGTCGGCTTTCGGCGTCGCCTTGAAAAGCGTGCGGGTATAGTCGTGCTTCGGGTCGGAAAACACCTCTTCGCGGGTGCCGTATTCCACGGCCTCGCCGAAATACATCACCATCACCTCGTCGGCGATGTAGCGCACGACGGAGAGGTCGTGGCTGATGAAGACGTAGGTGAGGTTGAACTCGTCCTGGAGATCGGCGAGCAGGTTCAGCACCTGGGCCTGTACCGAAAGGTCGAGCGCCGAAACCGGTTCGTCGAGCACGAGAAGCTTCGGGTTCATCATCAGCGCGCGGGCGATCGCGATGCGCTGGCGCTGGCCACCCGAGAACATGTGCGGATAACGGTTATAGTGCTCCGGGCCGAGGCCGACCTTCGTCAGCATTTCGCTGGCGCGGTCGCGGCGTTCGCCGGCAGACATGTCGGTGTTGATCGCCAAGGGTTCGCCGAGCACATCGCCGATCTTCTGGCGCGGGTTCAGTGAGCCATAGGGGTTCTGGAAGACGATCTGCACCTTCTGGCGCATTTCCTGGGTCAGGTGGCCGGGGCGGGTATCGACCTTCTTGTTGTCGATCAGCAGGTCGCCGCCGGTCGGCTCGTCGATGAAGGTCAGCATGCGCGCAAGGGTGGATTTGCCGCAGCCGCTCTCGCCGACGATCGCCAGCGTGTTGCCGCGTTCGAGCTTGAAGGAAACGCCCTTCACCGCATGGATGATCTTCTTCGGCTTGAAGAGGCCGCCCGGCAGTTCGTAATCGCGCTTGATATCGCGCACTTCGAGCATGGTGTTATCGGTCATATTATTGCTCATGCGCGTGCCTCCGGCGCGGGTTCCGGATTGCCGTCGAAGAAGGCGGAAACGGTGGTCAGGCGGTCGCCGGTGGCGTTTTCCGGCAGGGCCGCCAGCAGCGCCTTGGTATAGTTGCTCTTCGGGCTCTCGAAGAGGGAAAGCACGTCGGCTTCCTCCATCTTGCGGCCCTTGTACTGCACGATGACGCGGTCGGCGGTCTCGGCGACCACGCCCATGTCATGGGTGATCATGATCAGGCCCATGCCGTTCTTCGCCTGCAGCGCCATGATCAGGTCGAGGATCTGCTTCTGGATCGTTACGTCGAGCGCGGTGGTCGGCTCATCGGCGATCAGCAGCTTCGGATTGCAGGCGATCGCAATGGCGATCATCACGCGCTGGCACTGGCCGCCCGACATCTGGTGCGGAAAGTGGTTCAGCCGCTCTTCCGGGTTGGGCAGGCCAACCTGGCTGAACAGCTCGATGGCGCGGGCGCGACGGGCCTTGCTGTCCAGGCCGAGATGGATGCGCAGCACTTCCTCGATCTGGAAGCCGACCGTGAAACACGGGTTGAGGCTGGCGACCGGCTCCTGGAAGATCATCGCGATGTCCTTGCCGATCAGCTTGCGGCGCTCGGCCGGGCTGATGTTCTGGATGTCGCGGCCCTCGAAGAGCATGCGGTCTGCGGTGATCTTGGCGGTCCACGGGAGCAGCCCCATGACGGCGAGCATGGCGACGGACTTGCCGGAGCCGGATTCACCGACGATTGCCAGAACCTCGCCCTTTTCGACCGAGACGGAGACGCCGTCGACGGCGCGGAACCAGCCGGTTGCGGTTTCGAATTCGACGATGAGGTTGTCGATTTGCAAGAGCGCCATGATCAGGACCTCTTCAGTTTCGGGTCGAGCGCATCGCGCAGGCCGTCACCCATCAGGTTGATGGCGAGAACGGTGACGAGAATGGCGACGCCGGGGAAGGTGACGACCCACCAGGCGCGCAGGATGAATTCACGCGCTTCGGCAAGCATCGTGCCCCATTCCGGTGCCGGCGGCTGGGCGCCCATGCCGAGGAAGCCGAGAGCGGCTGCATCGAGAATGGCGTTCGAAAAGGAGAGCGTCGCCTGGACGATCAGCGGCGCGGTGCAGTTCGGCAGGATGGTGCGGAACATCAGGCGCAGCGGCCCGGCGCCGGCAAGCCTTGCGGCGGTCACATAGTCGCGGGACTTCTCGGCCATCACGGCGGCGCGGGTGAGGCGCACGAAATGCGGCTGCAGGGTGAGCGCGATGGCGATCATGCCGTTGGTGAGGCTCGGCCCGAGGATCGCGACGAGCACGAGGGCGAGCAGCAACGACGGGAAGGCGAGGATGATGTCCATCAGGCGCATGATGACGGTATCGATCCAGCCGCGGTAATAACCGGCGATCAGGCCGACGACGATGCCGCCGGTAAGCGACAGCGTCGTCACGAAGACGCCGATGAACAGCGAATACTGCGCGCCATAGATCAGGCGGGACAGGATATCGCGGCCGACAGGATCGGTGCCGAGCAGATAGGACGGGTTGCCGCCCTCGGCCCAGGCCGGCGGAAGCAGGGCGAAATCGCGATACTGCTCGAAGGGCGAATGCGGGGCGATGAACGACGCGAAGATCGCCACGATGACGAGGGCGACGAAAATGACGAGGCCCAGAACGGCGCCGCGATTTTCGGAAAAGTAGAACCAGAACTCGCGGAGCATCTGGCGGCGCATCGCGGCGCTGGAAACCGGTTCGGCGATCTTGGTAACAGTGGTATCGGCCACGGGATTTTCTCCTTCTTGATGCCGGATCAGTGTCGGATTCTGGGGTTGATCAGGCCGTAGAGCAGATCAACGATGAGATTGACGAACATGATGATGGCCGCGATCAGGAGCAGGCCGCCCTGGATGACGGCGTAGTCGCGGCGGAAGACGCTGTCGACCATCCACTTGCCGATGCCCGGCCAGGAGAAGATCGTTTCGGTCAGGATGGCGCCGGCGAGCATGACGCCGATCTGCAGGCCGATCGTGGTGATGACCGGGATCATCGCGTTGCGCAGCGCATGGATGCCGACGACGCGGAAGGGCGAGAGGCCCTTGGCGCGGGCGGTGCGGACGTAGTCTTCCGAGAGCACTTCCAGCATGGCGGAACGCGTCTGGCGGGCGATGACCGCGAGCGGAATGGTCGCCAGCACGATTGACGGCAGGGCAAGATGGCTGATCGCCGAAGCGAAAGCGCCCTTCTGTCCCGACAGCAGCGAATCGATCAGCATGAAACCCGTGACCGGCGGGAAGAAGAACATCAGCGAGATGCGGCCGGAAACCGGGAACCATTGCAGGGTGCCGGAGAACAGGATGATCAGCAGCAGGCCCCACCAGAAGATCGGCATCGAATAACCGACAAGCGCGATGCCCATCAGCCCCTGGTCGAAGATCGAACCGCGCTTGATCGCGGCGATCACGCCGGCCGGAATGCCGAGCGCGACGGCGATGACGATGGCACAGAAGGAAAGTTCCACGGTCGCTGGAAACAGCGCCCAGAACTGGTCGAGGATCGGCTTCTTGGAAACGATCGACGACCCGAAATCGCCGGTCAGCACGCCGCCGAGATAATCGAAATACTGGACGACCAGCGGCCGATCCAAACCGAGCTGCGCACTGATCTGGGCATGCCGCTCCGGCGACATGACGCGCTCGCCGGAAAGAAGCGCAACCGGATCACCCGGCAGAAGTCGGATAAATGAAAAAGCAATGATCGAGACCCCGATGAAAGTCGGGATCAACACGGCGATACGCCGCAACAGGAAGCCAAACATTCGAAACCTTCGTGGTTTTTGGTTCGTGGCCGATTCACGGTTTTGTCAAGCCATGAAGACGGCAATCGTGGCGTCTTCGCCAAATTTTGGCGTCTCATAAGAAAATGCCGCGGGAAACGCAACGCGTCCCGCGGCAAAATCGTCGTGAAGCAGAAATTACTGCGCGATATCGACCGCTTCGAAGGTGAAGTCGCCGAGCGGGCTCTGGGTAAAGCCGGTCACGCCCTTGCGCATCGGAACGACCGAGAGGGAGTGATCGATGGTTGCCCAGGGAGCGTCCTTCTTGAAGATCGCCTGAGCCTCTTCGTAGAGCTTGGTGCGCTCGGCCAGGTCGGAGACGACCTTGGCCTTCTTCACCAGAGCGTCGAACTCCTTGTTGCACCACTGAGCGCGGTTGTTGCCGCCGACAGCATCGCAGCCGAGCAGCGTATCAAGGAAGTTGTCCGGATCGCCGTTGTCGCCGGTCCAGCCCATGATGGCGGCGCCATCGCGGTTCTTGTCCTTCGAACGCTGCAGGTATTCAGCCCATTCGAAGGAAACGATCTCGACCTTGACGCCAATCTTGGCAAAGTCGTCCTGGATGATTTCGGCCGCGCGGCGGGCATTCAGCATGTAGGGACGCGAAACCGGCATCGCCCAGACCTTCATGGAAAGGTCCTTGACGCCTGCGTCGGCGAGCATCTTCTTGGCCGCTTCGAGGTCGTACGTGTCGTCCTGGGTGGCCTTGCTGTAGGACCACATGGTCGGCGGGATCGGGTTGACGGCAGGTGTCGCCATGCCCTGGAAGACGGAATCGACGATCGCCTTCTTGTTGATCGCCTTGTTCAGCGCCTTGCGGACTTCCAGCTTATCGAACGGAGCCTTGGTCGTGTTGTAGGCGAGATAGGCGACGTTCAGGCCTTCCTGCTCCAGAACCTGGAGGTTCGGATCAGCCTTCATGGCCTTCACATCGGCAGCGTTCGGATAGGGCATCAGGTGGCATTCGCCGGCCTTGAGCTTCTGGTAACGGACGGCGGCGTCGGTGGTGATCGCGAACACGAGGTCGTCGATCTTCGGAGCCGGGCCCCAGAAATCGGCGTTCTTCTTGAAGCGGATGACGGCGTCCTGCTGGTAGCCCACGAAGGTGAACGGACCGGTGCCGACCGGCATCTGGTTCAGCTGTTCCTTCTTGCCGGCCTTGTCGAGGCTGTCGGCATATTCCTTCGACACGATCGAGGCGAACGGCATGGCGAGGTTGGCGAGGAACGGTGCTTCCGGACGGTTGAGCGTGACCTTGACGGTCAGGTCGTCGACCTTCTCGATCGACTTGATCAGCTTCGGAAAGCCCATGCCATCGGCATATTCCCAGGTCGCGCCGGAAATGTACTTGTTCCAGGCGTTCTTCTCGTCGATCTGGCGGCCGATCGAGAAGACGACGTCGTCGGCGTTCAGATTACGGGTCGGCTTGAAGAAGTCGGTCGTCTGGAACTTGACGTTCGGACGCAGCTTGAAGGTGTAGACCGTGCCGTCAGCGGAAATCTCCCAGCTCTGGGCGAGGCCTGCTTCCGGCTGGGTCGTGCCCGACTTGAACTCGAGCAGGCGGTTGTAGATCGGATGCGCCGAAGCGTCGAAGGTCGTGCCGGCGGTATAGATGCCGGGGTCGAAGCCTTCCGGAGAACCTTCCGAGCAATAAACGAAGGTCTTGGCGCTGGCGCCGCTTGCGAAGAATGTTGCCGACAGCAGCGCTGCGGCAAGGGTGAGTTTGTATTTCATTTGGATCTCCCGATGACCTGTGGCCGGCTTATATGCCGTGCCCGGTGGATGTCTTCAGCTGGAATGGCGCGTATCGTATATAGCGCCCAACGACTGGTATTCCCGTCTTCACCTCCTGGCCGGCGATATTTCGCTGCGGCCGGCCTACAAAATGCGTTTCTCCTGGCGGGTCCGCGACGGCCTTCAGGCCGTGCATGCCCCTGTTACCTGATTCCGATCAACGGCCTCCCGCCGTATCGAATTTCACGCCCGCTTCATTCTTTAGAAAATTTTCCACAAAATTGGCCAAATCTCGGTGCATTCTTATTGGTTTCGGCGCGTTTCGTAGATTTGCCTGCGGGCCGTGGCGCGGGAGCATAACGATTATGATCCGGTTGTCGAGATACTAACATTCGCGTATCAATCACATCCGTATTCCTTCCGCCCCATCCCTCCGTACAGCCTGTTTTTGCTGCAATGCCGCATTGCCATCGGCCAGGAATTGGCTACGGTTCGGGCCTTCCGACCAGCATAGATCTATCGAGGCAATGGTTTCATGACGACAGGCAATTCCAATCTCCCGCTCGTTTGGGATTTCATCGACCGCAAAAAAGAGGTCTTCACGGAACTCGCGGACCGCGTCTGGGAGACGCCGGAAACCTGCTACATGGAGACGCTTTCGGCTGCCGCGCATCGCGAGATGCTGGAGGCGCAAGGCTTCAAGATCACCGAGAACGTCGCCGGCATTCCGACCGCACTGATCGGCGAGGCGGGCGAAGGTGGTCCGGTGATCGCCTTCCTCGGCGAATACGATGCGCTGGCCGGCCTCAGCCAGAAGGCCGGCGTCACCCGGCATGACCCGACGATCCCAGGCGCCAACGGCCATGGCTGCGGCCACAATCTTCTCGGTTCCGCATCGCTGCTGGCCGCGACCGCGCTGAAGGATTGGCTCGAAAAGACCGGCACGCCCGGCCGCGTGCGTTATTACGGCTGCCCGGCGGAAGAGGGCGGTGCCGCCAAGGCATTCATGGTGCGGGCCGGCGCCTTCGAGGATGTCGACATCGCGATCAGCTGGCATCCGAGCAATTTCGCCGGCGTGCAGCGGGAAACCTCGCTTGCCAACTGCCGGATCGACTTCACCTTCACGGGCCGCGCCGCGCATGCGTCGGCCGTGCCGGAACTTGGCCGCAGTGCGCTCGATGCCGTCGAACTGATGAGCGTCGGTGTCAATTATATGCGCGAGCACATGCCGTCCGAAAGCCGCATCCACTATGCGGTCCTGGACAGCGGCGGCATCTCGCCGAACGTCGTGCAGGCGCATGCCAAGGTGCGCTACGTCGTCCGCTCCGCGGATCTGCCCGGCCTTTTCACGCTGATCGAACGGGTCAAGAAGGTCGCCGAAGGTGCGGCGCTGATGACCGAGACCAAGGTCGAGAGCACGATCCTGGCCGGCGTTTCCAATCTCGTCGTCAATACGCCGCTGATGGACGTCATGCAGGACATCTGGGACAGCATGGGCCCGCCACCGTTCGACGCCGCGGATATCGAGTTTGCCGAACAGATCCGTGCCACGCTGACGCCGGAAGACATTGCGGCGAGCTGGAACCAGGAGCGCCTGGAACAGCGGGATATTCCGCTTGCCGACTTCATCCTGCCGGCGCACACCGAAAACCGCCAGATGGGCGGTTCGACGGATGTGGGCGATGTCAGCTGGGTCGTGCCGACCGTGCAGGCCTATGGCGCGACGCTTGCCGTCGGCACCCAGCTTCATACCTGGCAGGTGGTGGCGCAGGGCAAGAGCCCGCTTGCCCACAAGGGCATGGTTTCCGTCGCCAAGGCGATGGCCGCGACCGGGCTGGCCGCCATGACAAGCGATCAGCTCCGCGAGGCGGCCTGGGCCGATCTCAAGAAGCGACGCAAGGGACAGGACTACAAGAGTCCCATTCCGGCCGGCGCCGAACCTCCGGTCGCGGCAATGACGCTGAAATGACCAAATAAACTGATCGACGCGTCAACTATTTTGAACGGTCGGCCTCTCTGAAAACGGCGATTTGGGCTGTCCAATATCGCCGTTTCCGCCTATGAAATTTATGCGCCGTTGCGTGTCTCACAGGAGGTCCGTCGTGACTATTCAGCCCAATTCCATCGAAGCCCGGGACAAGGCTTACCAGCTTCACTCCTACACCAATGCCCGCGCGCTGGAGCGTGACGGATCGCTGGTGATCGACCACGGCGAGGGCATCTATGTCTACGACGTGAACGGCAACAAATATATCGAAGGCATGGCCGGTCTCTGGAGCGTCGGCGTCGGTTTCGGCGAAAGCCGGCTCGTCGAAGCGGCCGCCAGGCAGATGGCGAAGCTCCCCTATTACCATACCTTTACGCTCCGCAGTCACGGTCCGTCGATCGATCTTGCCGAAAAGCTGATCCAGATGGCGCCGGTGCCGATGTCGAAGGCCTATTTCACCAATTCCGGTTCCGAGGCCAACGACACCGCCATGAAGATGGTCTGGTATCGCTCGAACGCGCTCGGCAAGCCGGAAAAGAAGAAGATCATTTCGCGCATCAAGGGCTATCATGGCGTCACGATCGCCAGCGCCAGCCTGACCGGCCTGCCGAACAACCACCGCTCCTTCGACCTGCCGCTCGCCGGCGTCTTCCACACGACCTGCCCGCATTACCGCGCCTTCAAACAGGAAAACGAGACGGAGGCAGCCTTCGTCGAGCGCTGCGCCAAGGACCTCGAAGACCTGATCCTCAGGGAAGGCCCGGAAACCGTCGCCGCCTTTATCGGCGAGCCGGTCATGGGGGCGGGCGGCGTCATCGTTCCGCCGGCCGGTTACTGGGATGCGATCCAGAAGGTGCTCCGGAAATACGATATCCTGCTGATCGCCGACGAAGTGATCTGCGGTTTCGGGCGCACCGGTGAGATGTTCGGCACCACGACCTATTCCCTGCAGCCGGACATCATGACGCTGTCGAAGCAGATTTCGTCGTCCTACCAGCCGATCTCGGCGCTGCTGATCAACGAGAACGTCTACGGACCGCTTGCCGATGAATCGGCGAAGATCGGCACGTTCGGCCATGGGGTGACCGCGGCCGGCCACCCGGTCGCTGCGGCGGTCGCGCTGGAAAACCTGGCGATCATCGAAGAGCGTGACCTCGTCGGCAATGTCCGGGCGCTTGCACCGAAATTCCAGAGCCGGTTGAAGGCGCTGGAAAGCCACCCGCTGGCGATCGAAGCACGCGGCGTCGGCCTGATCGGCGCCTTGGAGCTGAAGCCACGCGACGGGTTCGCTGCCGGCCAGCTCGGTCCCAAGCTGCTGGCGATCCTGCTTGAAAAGGGCCTGATCTCACGGGCGATCGGCGACTCGCTGGCGCTCTGCCCGCCGATGATCATCAACGAGCAACAGATCGACACGATCTTCGACACGTTCGAAGCTTCGCTCGAGGTCTTCGAGAAGCAGCTCGCCGCCTGATACCTGCCGGAGCCGCGCTAACCTATTGGTGCGGCTCCGATTGCGATTGCGCGAAGCGCGCCTATATTGCTCGCCATGCTCGATCTCATCGAACCCTACTGGCCGCATATCCTCTTCGTTTTGTCGGTCCTGATGGGGGCCGCAGCTGCGATTCACGCAGCGATGACCAAGGAAGAAGTCCGCTCGGCGATCGGCTGGGTCGGCGTCATCGTTCTGTCTCCGATCGTCGGCGCGCTGCTTTACCTAGTCGCCGGTATAAACCGCATCCGACGTTCGGTGATCAGCGATCGCCGCGCGCTGCTGCAGGGAGAAATCCGCGCCCATGTGGTTTCCTATGACGCGACGAACAACCTGATCATCGAGGATTTCGGACACCGCTTCCGGGCGATGAAGACGCTCGGCGACCGGGTGACGCGCCACCGGCTGACGACCGGCAATACGATCGTCGCGCTCGATACCGGCGACGAAGCCTATGGGGCGATGTTGAAGGCGATCGCCAAGGCGAAACGCAGCCTCATTCTCGAGACCTATATCTTCGACCGGGACAGGATCGGCATCCGGTTCGCGGAAGTCCTGATTGCCGCGGTCAAGCGCGGCGTCGAGGTGCGCGTGCTGATCGATGCGGTCGGCGCCCGATATTCGGTTCCGAGCGTGCTCGGCATGCTGAGAGACGGGGGTGTCACCGCCGATGTCTTCAACGGCAACGTCATCATGGGGCTGCGGCTGCCTTATGCGAACCTGCGCACCCACCGGAAGATCCTGGTCATCGACGGCCGGGTGGCGTTTACCGGCGGCATGAACATCCGGGAAGGGTTTTCGAGCGAATTCAGTGGCAACAAATGTTCATTCGACACCCATTTCAAGGTAACCGGGCCGGTTGTCGCCGACCTGTTTGCAATTGCCGCCGCCGATTGGCGATATGCCGCCGACGAGGCGTTGGAGGGCGCGGCTTGGGCGCTGCAGGCGCCGGAGACGGAGGCCGGTTCGCCGGTCATCATGCGCGCCGTTTCTTCCGGACCCGACCGGAGCGTCGAGACGAACCACAAGATGCTGATGGGCGCGTTTTCCGTGGCGCGCTCCTCGATCCGCATCGTGTCGCCCTATTTCCTGCCGGACCGCGAACTGATCACCGCGCTCGTCACGGCTGCCCGGCGCGGGGTGGAGGTCGATATCGTCGTGCCGACCGCCAACAATCTCGTTCTGGTCGATCGGGCGATGACCGCCCAGTTCGATCAGATGCTGAAGAACTATTGCCGGATCTGGCGGGCATCCGGCCCGTTCAACCACTCCAAGCTTCTGGTGATCGATGGGCGCTGGGCCTATGTCGGTTCCTCGAACCTCGATCCGCGATCGCTCCGGCTCAATTTCGAGGTCGATCTCGAAGTCCTGGACTGCCCTTTCGCGGAAGCTTTGGAACGAAGGATAGACCTGGCCATTTCTTCCGCAACCGAAGTGACGCTCGATGGGTTGATGGCAAGGCCCTTCCTCGTGCGCCTCATCGAACGCGTGTTCTGGCTCGGATCGCCCTATCTCTAGTTGCTGGATAGATGGGCCGCTTGCCCTATAAATTTCATTGATCGGCGAATAGTCAAAAGAACCATGCGGGAAAAACGTCCCAATCTTCCAAAAAGCATTCTGGCTTCCATCCGGGCTCGAAGGAACCGCGGCGCTGGAACGCATGAGGGGCGCGAACGCGGTCACGGCATGCTGATCGCCTCCTACAACGTTCACAAATGCGTGGGTATTGACGGCAGGTTCGATCCCGCCCGCACCAGCCACGTGATCCGCGAGATCGGCGCCGATGTGATCGCGCTGCAGGAAGCGGATTCCCGGTTCGGCGAGCGGCGCGGTCTGCTCGACCTTGCGTGGATGGAGCGGGAGACGGGGCTTTTCCCGGTGCCGGTTTCCGGTGTCGCCAAGGCGCATGGCTGGCATGGCAATGTGATCCTCTTTCGCGAAGGCCTGGTGCGCGACGTTCATCAGGTCAAGCTGCCGGGGCTCGAGCCGCGCGGTGCCTTGATCACCGAACTGGAGCTCAAGGACGGCAGCGCATTTCGGATCATCGCCGCTCATCTCGGACTGCTCAACCGTTCGCGTCAGCAGCAGGCCCGCATGATCCTCGACATTCTGCGTTCGCGTGACGAGCAGCCGACCGTGCTCATGGGCGACCTCAACGAATGGCGGCTTGGCGACCGCTCCTCCCTGAACACGCTTGCGACCGTCTTCGGTCTCCCGGCTGCGGTGCCGAGCTTCCCATCGCGCCTGCCGGTGCTGGCGCTCGATCGCATTATGGCGAACCAGCCCGGGCTGATCGATGCCGTCGAAACTCATGACAGCCCGCTTGCGCGGCTTGCATCCGACCACCTGCCCATCAAGGCGGTGGTGAAGCTCGGTTCCCTGCCGTTGTCCCAAGGAGCGGAAGCCGGCTGAACCGACCCTTTCCGGTCTTTACCGAAATGGAAACCGCCGATAGGTTTGCGGCCTCACCGCCTCGCCCTCCGAACGGAATTTCCCGCATGACCGATATTGCCATGATCGAAGCCGCCCGTGCCCGTCTCGACGGCCACGCACGCCGCACCCCGCTTTTGTCCTCGCCCTTCCTTGACGACATCGCCGGGCGGCGCATCTTCGTGAAGCCGGAATGCCTGCAGCACACCGGTTCGTTCAAGTTTCGCGGCGCCTGGTCGGCGATCTCGGCGCTGTCGCCCGACGTCCGGGCCAAGGGCGTGATCGCCTTCTCCTCGGGCAACCATGCCCAGGGCGTGGCGCTGGCGGCCAGGATGCACGGCATTCCGAGCGTGATCATCATGCCGTCCGATGCGCCGCGCATCAAGATCGAGAATACCCGCGCCTATGGCGCCGACGTCGTGCTCTATGACCGCCTCAACGAGGATCGCGATGTGATCGGCGCGCGGCTGTCGCAGGAGCGCGGCCTGACGTTGATCAAGCCGTTCGACGAGCCGCTGGTGATTGCCGGCCAGGGTACGACCGGGCTCGAAATCGCCGAACAGGCCAGGGAGGAAGGCATCGAGAAGGCCGACGTGCTGGTGCCGACGGGCGGCGGCGGCTTCATTTCCGGCGTCGCGCTGGCCTTGAACGCCAAGGCGCCGGGGTTTGTCGTCCACCCCTGCGAGCCGCAAGGCTTCGACGACGTGACGCGGTCGCTGGTCTCGGGACAGATCGAGCGCAATGCGACCCAAGGCGGTTCGCTTTGCGATGCGATCGTCACGCCGCAGCCGGGCAATATCACCTTCCCGATCATGTCGCGGCTTTGCGGCGCGGGTCTCGTGGTGACCGACGACGAAGCGTTGCATGCGGTGGCGCTTGCCTTCAGCCGGCTGAAGATCGTCGTGGAACCGGGTGGCGCGGTGGCATTGGCGGCCGCTCTTTTCCATGGCGAGACGCTGGGCGATACCGTGATTGCCGTCTGCTCGGGCGGCAATATCGACCCGGATATCTTCCGTTTGGCGCTGGATCGTTTCGGCGCCTGAGGGGCTCGCAAGAGGCCTGGGTATAATAAACCGTTAAACACCCGGAAGGGCCGTTAAGAAAAAAGGATTTTCTACGGAACTGGTGGCAGCTTGGAACATTATCTCTATCGGCTTGGTAGAGATAAGCTAGGATAGGTTTAACGTCCGAAAAGGGCGAAAGCAGAACCCGGGAGACATCCAATGCGTCATATTGAGCATCAGACACGGTCTTTCGCAAACCGCGGTATCGCGGGCAAATGGCAGTGGGCGGCGAATACCGCCCTGGTGACGGCAGCCTTCATCTTCGTCGGCGCCGTGACACTCGGCCTTTTCCCCTGAGGCCTTCGGGCTTCGCCTTTTGAAATTCGGGCTTGGTCCCCCAAGACCGAAAACACCTCCCGCGCTTCGCCGCCCGGGAGGTGTTTTCGTTTAAGGGCCTATTTCGCCGGGAGATAGGCTTCGGCAAGCTCCACCCAGAAGCTCGTCCCGATCGGCAGTGCGTCGTCGTTGAAGTCGAAACGCGGGTGGTGCAGCGGCGGATCGTTGTCGGTGCGCTTGGTGCCGAGCAGGAAATAGGTGCCCGGCCGCTCCGCCAGCATATAGGCGAAATCCTCGGCGCCCATGGACGGGCGGGGCAGGTCGACGACCTTGTCCTCGCCGACGACACGACGGGCGAGATCGCGGACGAAATCCGTTTCCGCCTTGTGGTTGACGGTCGCCTCGTAACCGCGCTTGTAATCGAGCGTGACGCTCATGCCGTAGCTGGCGGCCTGGCCTTCGGCGACCATCCGGATGCGCCTTTCGAGCTCGTTGCGGACGTCCGGGTCGAAGGAGCGGATGGTGAGCAGCATTTCCGCCCGCTCGGGAATGACGTTGCTCGCCATGCCGGCATGGAAGGCGCCGACGGTGATCACCATCTGGTCGAGCGGGTGGATGTTGCGCGAGGCGATCGTCTGCAGCGCCATGATGATGCTCGCGCCGCAGACGATCGGATCCGACGTATCCTGCGGCTCGGCGCCGTGGCCGCCGTGGCCATTGACCGTGATGCGGCATTCGTCGACCGCCGCCATCATCGGACCTTCCTTGACGCCGATCTGGCCAAAGGCGAGGCTGGGATCGTTATGCAGGCCGAACACGGCATCGCATGGAAAGCGCTCGAAGAGGCCATCCTCGATCATCAGTCTCGCGCCGCCGAAATTCTCCTCCGCCGGCTGGAAGATCAGATGGATCGTGCCGTCGAAATTCTTCCTCTCGGCAAGGATTTTAGCGGCACCCAGCAGCATCGCGGTGTGGCCGTCGTGGCCGCAGGCATGCATCAGGCCTTTGTTCCTGCTGGCATACTCGGCGCCGGTCTCTTCCTCGATCGGCAGTGCGTCCATATCGGCACGGATGCCGATCGACCGGCCGCCGGTGCCGTTCTTCAACGTGGCGACAACGCCTGTCCTGCCGAGGCCGCGGGTGACTTCATATCCGAGGTCCGTGAGCTGCCTGGCGACGAAATCGGATGTGTTGAACTCCGACAGGCCGAGTTCCGGATATTGATGAAGGTAACGGCGGGTGGCCACCACGTCGGCCATGTCATTGGAAAACTGGATCGTCATTGCTCAAAACACCGAAAGTTCGATTGGATTGGTTGCGGGGCACGACGAGATCGCCCTTGTGTCACGAGATGAATAGCAGCGCGGCCCTTGGAAGGTAACCCTCGGTGTTAAATTTTGCTCGGTTGGGTTGCCGCAAGACGTTCTGGCGCGCCTGTTGCGCAAGTGCGGAATTCCTCGAATTATCAAGGGCCTGCTTCCGTTCAGGTTTCATTCAGGCTAGGCTCGATAGAGCCGGAATATGTGTCAATCCGCAGGAAGTGAGCAATAGATTCCAGTCAGTCATTTGCAATATCCGGACTGCTCTCTATTTCCCATCCTCGCGGGCTTGCATCCTGCCGGTCACCATAATCCAAATGATGACTGGCGCTTCCGATGCAGGCCGAGTAAGGCGAGGCCGACAAACCCCTCAGAGTTTTCAGCAGAAGCCCGTATCCATGTCATTTCACACTCCGCCGTCAGCTTCCTCGCGCGAAACCGAAGCCAAGCAGATCGATCACAACGATTCGATCCGCTCGACCTATTTCAACATCGATGCATTGCGGGAATGCGGCGAGAAACTCGGCAAGGAGGGCACGCCCAGCTTGCCGGGCCTGATGGAGTTCGAGTTCTTCAAGCGGCATCATGAAAACGAGAAGGAAATCCTGCGGGTCTATCGGGCGACTGCGACCGACGTCGATGCCGGCGCGTCGATCACGCCCGCCGCCGAATGGCTGCTCGACAATTATTACATCGCCGAAGAGGCGATCCAGGAAGTCCGCCGCGACTTCCCGAAAAAATTCTTCCGCCAGTTGCCCACGATGACGGTCGGCGGCCAGGAATTGCCGCGTGTGCTGGTGCTCGCCTGGCTCTATGTCGCCCATACGCACAGCAGCGTTTCCCGCGAGGCGCTGGCCGCCATGGTCCAGGGTTTCCAGGTCAAGGAACCGCTCGAGATCGGCGAACTCTGGGCGCTGCCCTCGTTCATCCGTTTCGTGCTGATCGAGAACCTGCGCCGCATCGCGACCCGCGTCGATCGCTCGCGCAACATGCGCCGCCGCGCCAACGAGACGGCCGACGAGATCATCCGTCTCAATAACGAGGAGGCGAGCGCCGATGTCCTGAAGGGCATCGAGAGCCTGACGAACGACAATACGTTCACGGCACAGTTCCTCTATCGCCTTCGCAACGCCTCGCAGACATCGGGGTTTGCCGTCGCCTGGCTCGAGCAGCGTCTCGAACAGGCGGGCACCGACGTCGAAGAGGTGATGCTCGCCGAGCAGAACCGCCTTTCGTCCGGCAACGTGACGATGGGCAACATCATCAAGAGCCTGCGCGAGATCGACGATACGGAATGGAGCGTCTGGTTCGAAGACGTTTCGCAGATCGACAAGATCTTCCGTCTTCGCACCGATTATCAGGCGCTCGATTTCGGCTCGCGCAACGCCTATCGCAACCGTATCGAACAGATCGCCCGCCGCTCACGCAAGAGCGAGGCCGAGGTTGCGGAAGCTGCCATCCAGCTCGCCGAAAAGGCCGCGGCGGAAGAAAATGCCGATCCGCGCGAGACCAATGTCGGCGCCTTCGTGGTCGGCCGCCGCCGCCGGGAGCTTGAAGCGGCAGTCGGTTATGATCTGCTGTTCGTCCAGAGGTTTGTCCGGCTTGTCCGCCGCCTCAACTGGTTTGCGATCGCCGGCCCGGTCATCCTCATTACCGTTCTCGCGATGGCGATCGCGGGCTGGTTCCTGGTGCAGGCGGATATTCCGCTGCCGGTCGTCTTCTTCTTCCTGCTGATGTTCGCGCTGCCGGCTTCCGAAGGCGCGACCGGCCTGTTCAATACGCTGGTGACCTATGTGGTGAGGCCGGCCCGGTTGGTCGGCTACGAATTCAAGGAAGGCATTCCGGAAGCGGCAAGAACGCTCGTCGCCGTACCCTGCCTGATCACCGACCGCGACACCGTGGACGAACTCGTCCGCAACCTCGAAGTCCATTATCTCGCCAATCCGCATGGCGAGATCTATTTCTCGCTGCTCAGCGACTGGCGCGACAGCAAATTCGAGGAGACCGATACCGACCTCGAAATCCTCGATTATGCGAAGCGCGAGATCGCGGCGCTCAACGCCAAGTATGGAGAAGACGGCAGGGTGCGCTTCTATCTGCTGCATCGCCGCCGCCTGTTCAATCCCGCCGAAGGCGCATGGATGGGCTGGGAGCGCAAGCGCGGCAAGCTGCATGAGCTCAACATGCTGCTACGCGGCGATCGCGATACCAGCTATCTTACGGGCGCCAACACCGTGCCGGCCAACGTCCAGTATGTCATGACGCTCGATGCCGACACCCGCCTGATGCGCGATGCGGTGACCAAGCTCGTGGGCAAGATGCACCACCCGATCAACCAGCCGGTGCTCGACCCGAAAACCAACCGCGTCATCCATGGCTATGGTCTGATGCAGCCGCGCGTGACGCCGTCGCTGACGACCGGCAAGGAAGCTTCGGTCTTCCAGCGCGTCTTCTCCGTCGGCCGCGGTCTCGACCCTTACGTCTTCACCGTCTCCGACGTCTATCAGGACCTGACCGGCGAAGGCAGCTTCACCGGCAAGGGTCTCTATCACGTCGATGCATTCGAGGCTTCGCTCAAGGGCCGGATCGACGAGAATTCGGTCCTCTCGCATGACCTTCTCGAAGGTTCGTTCGCACGCTGCGCCCTCGTCACCGACGTGGAACTGGTCGAGGACTTTCCGGTCCGCTACGAGGTCGAAGTCTCGCGTCAGCATCGCTGGGCCCGCGGCGACTGGCAGCTCCTCCCCTACATCCTCGATCCCAAGCGCGGCGTGACCGCGCTTGGCCGCTGGAAGATGGTCGACAACCTGCGCCGGTCGCTGACCCCGATCGCCTGGTTCTTCGCTTCCGTGCTCGGCTGGTACTTCATGGATCCGCTCGGCGCGCTGATCTGGCAGATCCTGCTGATCTTCTCGCTGTTCGTCGCGCCGACCCTCAGCCTGGTCACCGGTCTCCTGCCGGGCTCCACCGACATCGTTCCGGGCGCGCATTTCTATTCCGTCTGGTCGGACATGCGTTCGGCCAATGCGCAGGTCGCGCTCCGCGTCGTCTTCATCGCGGATTCCGCCTGCATCATGACCGATGCGATCGCCCGGTCTCTCTACCGCCTGTTCTTCAGCCGCAAGTTGATGCTGGAATGGCGCACCGCCGCCTCGATCCAGTCGAGCGCACAAGGCAGCCCGCAGGATTATTACAAGACGATGTGGCATGCGCCGGCGATCGCGGTGCTTAGCATCATCCTGGCGGCCATGCCGGGCGACAACGCGTTCCTGGTCGGCATCCCGTTCGCCGTGCTGTGGATATTCTCACCGCTCGTCGCCTGGTATGTCAGCCAGTCGGCCGAGACCGAAGACCGGCTGTTCGTGCCGGAGCCCGTGTCGGTCGAATTGCGCAAGATCGCCCGCCGCACCTGGCGGTATTTCGAGACCTTCGTGACCGCGGAGCAGAACTACCTGCCGCCGGACAATTTCCAGGAGAAGCCGAACCCGGTCATCGCCAAGCGCACGTCGCCGACCAATATCGGCGTCTATCTGCTGTCGACGATCTCGGCGCGGCATTTCGGCTGGATCAGCTTCACCGACACGATCGAGCGCATCGAGCAGACGATCTCGGCAGTTGAGAGAGCCGACAAGTTCCGCGGCCACATGTACAACTGGTATCATACCGACACGCTGCAGCCGCTGATGCCTCGCTACGTCTCGTCGGTCGACAGCGGCAACTTCGCCGGCCATCTGATCGCCATCTCGTCGGCTTTGCGTATCTGGGCCGAGGCACCTTCGGCGCACCTTCAGGGCAATCTCGACGGCATCGGTGACGTTTGCGGCATTCTGGCCGAAACGCTGAAGGCTCTGCCGGACGACCGCAAGACCGTGCGCCCGCTGCGTCGCCGTCTGGAAGAGCGTATCGTCGGCTTCGGCAACGCGCTTGCCGCGGTGAAGCGCGAGCATGAATTCGCATCGATCCGGATCATCAACCTCGCCGTGCTTGCCCGCGACATCCAGAAGCTCGCGGTCAACCTCGACCAGGAAGTCCGTTCGGCGCAGAGCGACGAAGTTACCCGCTGGACGGCGTCTCTCGTCGCCGCCTGCGAGGCGCATATCGCCGACAGCGTCTTCGACAATGCCAATATCGAATCGCTGCGGGAGCGGCTCGGCGTGTTGCGCGACCGAACCCGCCGCCTCGCTTTCGCGATGGATTTCAGCTTCCTGTTCCGCAAGGAGCGCCGTCTTCTGTCGATCGGCTACCGTGTCGAAACCAACGAGATCGACGAAGCCTGCTATGACCTGCTCGCATCCGAAGCGCGCCTGACCAGCCTGTTCGGGATTGCCAAGGGCGATCTGCCGACCGAGCACTGGTACAAGCTCGGCCGCCAGGTGGTGCCGATCGGTGCGCGAGGCGCCCTGGTCTCCTGGTCCGGCTCGATGTTCGAATACCTCATGCCGCCGCTCGTCATGCAGGAGCGCCAGGGGGGCATTCTCAACCAGACCAACAATCTGATCGTGAAGGAACAGATGAACCATGGCCGCCGCCTCGGCACGCCATGGGGCATCTCGGAAGCGGCGTTCAACGCTCTCGACCATCAGATGTATTATCAATATTCGAACTTCGGGGTGCCGACGCTCGGCCTCAAGCGCGGTCTCGGGCAAAACGCCGTCATCGCTCCCTATGCGTCGATCCTGGCCAGCCAGTACGACCCGATCGCTGCCTCGGAAAACCTGACGGAACTGCGCTCGCTCGGAGCGCTCGGGGTGTTCGGCTTCTACGACGCGGTGGATTTCACGCCGACCCGCGTGCCGGAAGGCAAGCGCTATGCGGTGGTGTTCAACTATTATGCCCACCACCACGGCATGTCGATCGCCGCCATCGCCAACGTCGTGATGAACGGCCTGCTGCGCGAGCTCTTCCATTCCGACCCGACCATCGAGGCTGCCGAACTGCTGCTGCAGGAAAAGGCTCCCCGCGACATTCCGGTGATGAGCGCCAAGCACGAAGAAACCCCCGGCAAGGGCCAAGGCGAACTGTTGCGCTCGGAAATCCGCACCATCACCAACCCGGCCACCAAGGACCGGGAACTGGCGCTGCTCTCCAACGGTCACTACTCGGTCATGCTCACCGCGACCGGCTCGGGATATTCCCGCTGGAACGGACTGTCTGTCGCCCGCTGGAAACCCGACCCGACCGAAGATCGCTGGGGCCAGTTCCTGTTCCTGCGCGACACCACGAACGGTGAATGGTGGTCTGCCACCGCCGAGCCGCGACGTATCGAAGGCGAAAAGACCAGGGCGATCTTCTCCGACGAACGGGCTGAATTCCACAAGACGGTCGGCGACCTCACGAGCACGGTCGAGTGCATCGTCGCCAGCGAACACGATGCCGAAGGCCGCCGCCTGACGCTGCTCAACATGGGTACCGAGGATCGCTTCATTGAAGTGACCTCCTATATGGAGCCCGTGCTGACCACCGAGGACGACGACAACGCCCACCCGGTCTTCCAGCGGATGTTCGTCCACACGGAAATCGGTCGCCGCGGCGACGTCATCCGTGCATGGCGTAACAAGCGCGCGCCGAACGAGCCGGACATGGTGATCGCCCATCTGGCCGCCGACAATGCCGGTTCGGCTCGCCCGACCGAATTCGAGACCGACCGCCGCAAGTTCCTCGGCCGCGGCCGCACGCTTTCGGAAGCTGCAGCCTTCGATCCCGGCGCGACGCTGTCGGGTACCGACGGCTTCACGCTCGATCCCATCCTGTCGCTGCGCCGCGTCGTGCGGGTGCCGGCCGGCAAGAAGGTGAGCGTCATCTTCTGGACGATCGCAGCGCCCAAGCGCGAGGAGCTCGACCAGGCGATCGAACGCTATCGGCATCCGGATGCCTTCCAGACCGAGCTCACGCAGGCCTGGACACGCACCCAGGTGCAGATGCGCCATCTCGGCGTTTCGTCGCAGGATGCCGCGGCGTTCCAGCACCTGGCGCGCTATCTCATCTATCCGGACATGCAGCTGCGCGCCGACCAGGCGACCATCCACGCCGGCATGCAGCAGCAGTCGTCGCTCTGGCCGTCGTCTGTTTCGGGAGACTTCCCGATCTTCACGCTGCGCATCAACGACGACAACGACATGCCGGTCGCCAAGGAAGCGATGAGCGCCCAGGAATATCTGCGCTCGCGCGGCGTCATCACCGATCTCGTGATCTTCAACGAGCGGGCGGCCTCCTACGCGCAGGAAATGCAGCAGGCGCTCGAACATCTCTCCGAGAGCGCCCGCCGCCTCAGCCAGCAGGAAGGCCAGCGCCAGCACGTCTTCTCGCTGCGCCGCGACATCATGGACGACGAGGGTTCGGAAGGCCTGATCGCCGCATCCCGCGTGGTTCTGCACGCCCGCAACGGCAAGATCAGCGACCAGCTCAACCGCACGGCAACGATCTTCGCGCCGCCGAAGGACCAGCAGATCGAGGTCGATCGTCGTCCGCTGCTGAACGGCGAGATCTTCCAGCCCCCGGCTCCGATCGAGGCACCGGCGGATCTCGACTTCTGGAACGGTTTCGGCGGTTTCACCAAGGACGGCAGCGAATATGTGGTGCGTCTGCACGGCGGCCAGTCGACGCCGCAGCCGTGGATCAACATCATCTCCAACGACAAGTTCGGCTTCCACATTTCGGCGGAAGGTTCAGGCTTCACCTGGGCCAAGAACTCCCGCGACTATCAGCTGACGACCTGGACCAACGACATGGTCATCAACCGTCCCGGCGAGGCATTCTATATCGCCGACCGGGACAACGGCGCTGTCATGACGCCCTTCGCAGTCCTGTCGCGCAAGCCGGAGGTCAAGTTCGAGGCCCGGCACGGCCTTGGTTACTCCGTCTTCTCGAGCGAAGAAGAAGGCCTGAAGATCAGGCTGACCCAGACGGTCGACCGGACACGGGCGGCAAAGCTCTCGTCCATCCTCCTCCATAACGGCGGTTCGGAAACCCGCAGGCTGCGCGTCTACGGTTATGTGGAATGGCTGCTCGGCGCCAATCCGGCTCGCTCCATCCCATTCATCCTCTCCAGCCGAGACGAGGAGACGGGGACGCTCTTCGCCACCAACTCCTACAGCATCGACTACCGCCGGTTTGCCTTCATGGGCATGAAGGAGACGCCGGTAGGCTTCACGGCGAGCCGCCGCGAATTCATCGGCCGCTTCGGTTCGGTCCAGATGCCGGCGGCGGTGATGTCCGCTTCTGCGCTCAGCAACGCTCTCGATCTCGACGGCGACCCCTGCGCGGCGCTCGCCTACGACATCGAGCTCGCGCCGGGCGAAGAGCGGACGGTCACCTTCTATCTCGGCGATGCCGATACGAAGGAAGAGGCTCAGGCGTTGGCGGCCCAGCTGCGCGGCGAGGAGTTCGCTCCGATCCTTGCGGCGAACCGCGACTTCTGGACCGGCTTTACCGGCCGCCTGAAGATCTCGACGCCGGACAAGTCGCTCGACAACATGGTCAACCACTGGCTGCCCTACCAGGCGCTCGGCTGCCGCATCATGGCCCGCACCGCCTTCTACCAGGCATCCGGCGCCTTCGGCTTCCGCGATCAGCTGCAGGATACCTTGGCTTTCCTGGTGCACGAGCCGTCGCTCGCCCGCCGCCAGATCGTCAACGCCGCCTCGCGGCAGTTCAAGGAAGGCGATGTGCTGCATTGGTGGCTGCCCGGCTCCGGTGCCGGCGTCCGGACGATGATCTCCGACGACGTCGTATGGCTCGCCTACGGTATCCACCAGTATGTCTCGGTAACCGGCGATGCATCGCTGCTCGACGAGGAACTGGCGTTCATCGATGGTCCGGTGCTCGAAAAGAACAAGCACGACTCCTTCTTCCAGCCGACGATCTCGACTGAGATCGCGACTGTCTACGAGCATGCGGCAAGGGCGCTGGACCTGGCGATCACGCGCACCGGCGACAAGGGCCTGCCGCTCATCCTCGGGGGCGACTGGAATGACGGCATGAACCGCGTCGGCATCGGCGGCCGCGGCATGAGCGTCTGGCTCGGCTGGTTCCTGGCCGCGGCGCTGCGCAACTTCCTGCCCTATGCGGAAGCCCGCAAGGACAAGAAGCGCATTCAGCGCTGGACGGATCATATCGAGACGCTCAAGCAGGCGCTCGAAAAGGCCGGCTGGGACGGCACCTACTATCGCCGTGGCTATTTCGACGATGGCTCACCGCTCGGCTCGAGCACCAGCGACGAATGCCGCATCGACTCGCTCGCCCAGTCCTGGAGCGTGCTCTCGGGCGAAGGCGATCCGGAACGTGCCGCCCAGGCGATGGATGCGGTGCTCGAAAAGCTGGTCGACAGCCGGGCAGACATCATCCGCCTGTTCACGCCGCCGTTCCAGGATACCCGCAAGGACCCGGGCTATATCAAGGCCTATCCGCCGGGGGTTCGTGAAAACGGTGGCCAGTATACCCATGCGGCGATCTGGGTCGTGCTGGCGCTGGCAGCTCTGAAGCGGGGCGACGATGCCTGGAAGTGCTTCCAGATGCTGAACCCGATCAACCATGCGCTGGACCGCGATTCGGCCGAGACCTATCGCGTCGAACCCTATGTGGTCGCGGCCGATGTCTATGGTCACGGTTCCCATACCGGCCGCGGCGGCTGGACCTGGTATACGGGTTCTGCGGGCTGGCTCTACCGTGCGGCGACCGAGGGCATTCTCGGCATCCGCCGCCAGGGCGACCGGCTGTTCGTCAATCCGGCGCTGCCGACCGAGTGGGATGGCTTTACCGCCGAACTGACCATCGACGACACGGTGCACAAGATCACCGTCGAAGGCGACAAGGTCACGATCGACGGTCAGGCGGTCAATGAAACGGAAGGCTTCCTTCTTGCCGGAGCCGCTGCCAAGCGTCTGCCGGAACCGGCCAACAGCTGAGGCCTCGGCCGACCGGGAAGCTTTAAGCTGTCAAAAGAAAACCCGCCGCCATGCGAATGGCGGCGGGTTTTTCATTGAAGTTTCTTAGCGATCAGGCGGGCTGTGCCAGCGACCCGCCAGGGTCCGCCGCTTCCTCGTCGTCGGTCAGGATGCCGCTTGCCTTCAGCAGCGATGCGAAGCGTCCGCCGCTGGCGCTGAGTTCCTCATAGCTGCCCATTTCGGCGACGCGTCCGTTCTCGAGGAAGATCACCTTGTTCGCATCGCGGACGGTCGAAAGCCGGTGGGCGATGATGAAGGTGGTGCGGTTTTCGCGGAGGCGGTCTATGGCCGTCTTGACGCGAGCCTCGGTCTCGACGTCCAGCGCACTGGTCGCCTCGTCGAGCACAAGGATCGGCGCGTTCTTGAGGATGGCGCGGGCAATGGCGATACGCTGGCGTTCGCCGCCGGACAACCGGTTGCCGCGCTCGCCGACCGGGGTCTCGTAGCCGTTCAACCGCGTTTCGATGAACTCGGTCGCGGCGGCGGCTTCCGCTGCCCTGGCGATGTCCTCTTCGCTGGCGCCCTCGCGGCCGAGGCGGATGTTCTCGCTGATCGACCGGTTCAGGAGGCCTGCATCCTGGAAGACGGTGGCGATCGAATGGCGCAGCGATTTCCGCGTCACCTTGCCGATGTCGATGCCATCGATCAGGATCTTGCCTTCCTGCGGGTCGTAGACACGCTGCAGGAGGTTGATGAGCGTGGTCTTGCCGGCGCCGGTCGGCCCGACGATGGCGACGGTCTCTCCGGCTTTCGCCGTGAAGGAGACGTTGTGGACGCCTTGGCTCGTGCTGGCAAAGCCAAAGGAGACATCGCGGAATTCCACCTCGCCGCGAACCTCGCCGAGGTCGGCGGCATCCGCCGGCTCGGCGCGCTCTTCGACGGAATCCTCGAGGTGAAAGAAATCCTCGAGCTTGGCGCGGGCTTCGAAGATCTGGGTCGCGAACTGGCGCAGGAGGTCCAGGCGTCCGATCAGCAGGTTAGCGAAGCCGATGAAGGCCACGACATCACCGACCCGGATTTCGCCGCGCTGAACCAGAAGCGTGCCGATGACCAGGATGACACCCATGGACACCGTCGAGGCCGTGCGGTTCAGGGCACCGGCCAGAGCCCACCAGTCGAGTACCGGATACTGGGCGGCAAGCAGGTCCTTGGTATAGTCCTTGAGCGCCAGGGTCTCGGCCTCGATGCGATTGTAGCTGTGCAGCACCGATACGTTGCTGATCGCGTCGCTGACGTGGGAAAAGACCGTGTGGTAATGGTTTTCGACCGACGCCTGCCCCTCCTTGGTGCGGTTCATCACCGTCACGCCGATGATCCAGTAGAGGATGCTCAGCACCAGAAGGACGAGGCTCAGCCGCCAGTCCATCGAGATCGCCGTGGGGACCAGCAGGACGAGCGCCACTGCGGTGGCGAGGTGGGTACGCATGAATTCGAGCCACAGGCCGAACAGGCTCTCTGCCGCACGCAGCAGGGTGTGCAGCGCGTTCGAGGTGCCGCGGGTGTGGTGCCAGGCAAGCGGCATGGAGATGATGCGTCCGAAAGCCTCGGTCAGCAGCGATGCGCGCCGGCCATGGGCGAGCCTGTCGGCCTCACGGGCGACAAGCACATAGGCAACGGTATTGAAGACACCGAAGCCGGCCCATAACATCAGCACCGGCGTAACGGTAGTGCCGGACGAAATGGCATCGATGATACGGCCGAAAAGGATCGGTTCGGCAATGGTGATAACGGCAAGCACGATATTGGCGATGACGACCGCGGCGACACGCCACTTGTTCTTCGCCAGATATTGGAGGGCTCGTGCGTAAACCTGGAACAGCGTCAACTGGCGCAACCTCTTTCAAGTGGAGCCGCCATCGGGGCGGCGCCGGTAATCTAGTGATCGGAAACGGCAATTCCGCGACGGAAGCCGGAGATAATACTCTTCTGCCAGAAATGTTTCATCGAGGGCAAGGCTTCCCGCATTCAGTGTCTTGAACCAACCCACGGCTTATTGCACAAAACCGTCAAGGGCTAGATTTCGCGGTATACCTTCAAAGAATGATAACTATGCTAATCGATTGTGAATAAGGGAAGTTACTGAAATTTAACATAAAGACAAGAATCGCCCGGAAAGAACGCGGCGGGGAGCAAGCCTTGAACATTCAGCTGGTCGTGCAACTCTTGGTACTCGTCGGGGAAATCAAGACCGAGGCGGAGCTCACGGCCCAGCTCGAATCTCTGCTGAAAGCCTATGGATTCGAATATTACGGACTGGTCATCCGGCCGCGCTCCCTTCAGAATCCGGGCGGCCTTGTCCTGGCCGGCCGTTGGCCGGAAGGCTGGCAGGAAATCTACGAAGCCCGCAAATATGCCTTGGTCGATCCGACCGTTCGCATGCTCAGCATCGCGCAAAGGCCGTTCCGGTGGCGGGATGCGGTGCTCAGGCTTCGGAACGATCCGCATCGACAGCGCATGCAGCGGATGATGCAGGAAGGGGCACGTCACGGCCTTCAGGACGGCTACCTGTTTCCCGTCCATGGCCGCAACGGCCTGCTCGGCAACATGACGCTCGGCGGCCGCCCGGTGGATCTCTCGCCCGCCGAAATGGCGCTGTTCGATGCCGCCGCCAAGAAGGTGTTCTGGCGCTTTCTGGACCTGCGCGGACAGGCGGAAGAGCTGGAGGCCGTCGCCAAGGTGGACACCCAACTTACCCGCCGCGAGATGGAAGTCATCGTGCTACTCGCCGACGGCCTGACCTCGAACGAGGTCGCGAAGTCGCTGGATATCTCCAGCCATACGGTCGACTGGTACATCAACGGGCTTCAGGAGAAGCTGCGCGCCAAGAACCGCCAGCATGTGGTCGCTTCGGCATTTCGCCTCGGTCTCATCGCCTGAGCGATTGCTCTCTTTGCGACGCATACGGTCTCCCCGAGAAATTGCGCTTGCCTGATTAAGGCAATACTGATTTCTTTGCAGTGCAGCATTATTCTCGATGGCGTCTGAGGAGATCCGTCTTGCCCATTTCCAAGATCCTAGTTGCCAACCGCTCCGAAATAGCGATCCGGGTCTTCCGTGCCGCCAATGAGCTCGGCATCAAGACTGTTGCGATCTGGGCGGAAGAGGACAAGCTTTCGCTGCACCGATTCAAGGCCGACGAGAGCTATCAGGTCGGCCGCGGCCCGCATCTTTCCAAGGACATGGGGCCGATCGAAAGCTATCTTTCTATCCCGGAAGTGATCCGCGTCGCCAAGCTTTCCGGCGCCGACGCCATTCATCCGGGATACGGCCTTTTGTCGGAAAGTCCGGAGTTCGTGGAGGCCTGCAACGATGCAGGAATCATCTTCATCGGCCCGCGGCCGGATACGATGCGCCAACTCGGCAACAAGGTTGCGGCCCGCAACCTGGCGATTTCGGTCGGCGTGCCGGTGGTGCCGGCGACCGAGCCGCTGCCGGACGACATGGCCGAAGTCGCGAAGATGGCCGAGGAGATCGGTTATCCGGTGATGCTGAAGGCGTCCTGGGGCGGCGGCGGGCGCGGCATGCGCGCCATTCGCGATCCGAAAGATCTCGCCAAGGAAGTCGTGGAAGCCAAGCGCGAGGCAATGGCCGCTTTCGGCAAGGACGAAGTCTATCTCGAAAAGCTCGTCGAGCGTGCCCGGCACGTGGAGAGCCAGATCCTCGGCGACACGCACGGCAATGTCGTTCATCTCTTCGAGCGCGACTGTTCGATCCAGCGCCGCAACCAGAAGGTCGTTGAGCGTGCGCCGGCTCCCTATCTGTCGGAGGCCCAGCGGGCCGAGCTTGCGGCCTATTCGCTGAAGATCGCGGCGGCGACCAACTATGTCGGTGCCGGAACGGTCGAATACCTGATGGATTCCGATACCGGCAAGTTCTACTTCATCGAGGTCAACCCGCGCATTCAGGTCGAGCATACGGTGACCGAGGTCGTCACCGGCATCGATATCGTCAAGGCGCAGATCCATATCCTCGAAGGTTTTGCGATCGGCACGCCTGAATCCGGCGTGCCGGCCCAGGGAGACATCCGCCTTCACGGCCACGCGCTGCAATGCCGGATCACCACCGAAGACCCCGAGCATAACTTTATCCCAGATTACGGCCGCATCACCGCCTATCGTTCGGCAGCAGGTTTCGGCATCCGTCTCGACGGCGGCACCGCCTATTCCGGTGCTGTCATCACCCGCTATTACGATCCGCTTCTGGTCAAGGTGACGGCCGCCGGCTCGACGCCGGCCGAAGCGATCAGCCGCATGGACCGGGCGCTCAGGGAATTCCGCATCCGCGGCGTGGCCACCAACCTGACCTTCCTCGAAGCGATCATCGGCCATCCGAAATTCCGCGACAATTCCTATACGACGCGGTTCATCGATACGACGCCGGAGCTCTTCGAGCAGGTGAAGCGGCAGGACCGCGCCACCAAGCTCCTGACCTATCTCGCCGACGTCACCGTCAACGGCCACCCGGAAACCAAGGGCCGGCCGGCACCGGCCGAACATAGCGCCAAGCCTGTCCTGCCCTATATCAACGGCCCGGTCCCGGACGGCACCAAGCAGCTTCTCGACACGCTCGGTCCGAAAAAGTTCGGCGAATGGATGCGCAACGAAAAGCGCGTGCTGATCACCGATACGACGATGCGCGACGGGCATCAGTCGCTGCTGGCCACCCGCATGCGCACCTATGACATCGCGCGGGTCGCCGGCGTCTATGCGCGGGCGCTTCCGAACCTGTTCTCGCTGGAATGCTGGGGCGGGGCGACCTTCGACGTCTCCATGCGCTTCCTCACCGAAGATCCGTGGGAACGCCTGGCGATGATCCGCGAGGATGCCCCGAACCTTTTGTTACAGATGCTGCTGCGCGGCGCCAACGGCGTCGGCTACAAGAATTATCCCGACAACGTGGTGAAGTATTTCGTCGCCCAGGCCGCCAAAGGCGGTATCGATCTCTTCCGTGTCTTCGACTGCCTCAACTGGGTCGAGAACATGCGCGTCTCGATGGATGCGATCAACGAAGAGAACAAGCTTTGCGAGGCGGCGATCTGCTATACGGGCGATCTCCTGAAGTCCGCGCGTCCGAAATACGACCTCAAATATTACGTCTCGCTGGCCGAAGAGTTGGAGAAGGCGGGCGCCCATATCATCGCGCTGAAGGACATGGCCGGTCTCCTGAAGCCGGCTGCTGCGCGGGTGCTGTTCAAGGCGCTGCGCGAGGCGACCTCGTTGCCGATCCATTTCCACACCCACGACACATCCGGCATTTCGGCCGCAACCGTGCTTGCCGCGGTCGACGCGGGCGTCGACGCGATCGATGCGGCGATGGATGCGGTGTCCGGCAATACGTCCCAGCCCTGCCTCGGCTCGATCGTCGAAGCGCTGTCCGGCTCCGAGCGCGATCCGGGCCTCGATCCAGAATGGATCCGCCGCATCTCCTTCTATTGGGAAGCGGTGCGCGGCCAGTATGCCGCCTTCGAAAGCGACCTCAAGGGGCCGGCCTCGGAAGTCTATCTGCATGAAATGCCGGGCGGCCAGTTCACCAACCTCAAGGAACAGGCCCGCTCGCTCGGGCTTGAAACCCGCTGGCACAAGGTCGCCCAGACTTATGCGGACGTGAACCAGATGTTCGGCGACATCGTCAAGGTGACGCCGTCGTCCAAGGTGGTCGGCGACATGGCGCTGATGATGGTCTCCCAGGACCTGACGGTCGCCGACGTCGAAAATCCGGCGAAGGACATCGCCTTCCCGGATTCGGTCGTATCGATGCTGAAGGGCGATCTCGGCCAGCCTCCCGGCGGATGGCCGGAGGCGCTGCAGAAAAAGGCGCTGAAGGGCGAGGCGCCCTACACGGCCGTACCCGGCTCGCTTCTCCCGCCGGCTGACCTTGCTGCGGAGCGCAAGGCGATCGAGGACAAGCTGGAGCGCAAGGTCAACGATTTCGAGTTCGCCTCCTACCTGATGTATCCCAAGGTGTTCACCGACTTCGCGCTGGCGTCCGATACCTATGGCCCGGTCTCGGTGCTGCCGACGCATGCCTATTTCTACGGGCTCGGCGATGGCGAGGAAATGTTCGCCGATATCGAGCGCGGCAAGACGCTTGTTGTCGTCAACCAGGCGATGAGCGGTACCGATGCGCAAGGCCTGGTCACCGTCTTCTTCGAGCTGAACGGCCAGCCGCGCCGCATCAAGGTGCCGGACCGGGCGCATGGCGCTTCCGGCAGCGCGGTGCGCCGCAAGGCCGACACCGGCAATGTCGCCCATCTCGGCGCGCCGATGCCGGGCGTCATCAGCCGCGTCTTCGCGACAACCGGCCAGGCGGTCAAGGCCGGCGACGTGCTGCTCTCCATCGAGGCAATGAAGATGGAAACGGCGCTGCATGCCGAAAAGGACGGAACCATCGCCGAGGTGCTCGTCAAGGCGGGCGACCAGATCGACGCCAAGGATCTGCTGATCGTTTATGGCGGCTGATTTCAGCCACCTTCCCCAGCTGCCCGATCTTTCCAGCCGAGCCGTTCGCCGAAGGTGAGCATCAGGCTGGCGACGTCATTCAGGATTGCCCCGAGGCCCCATGCTAGCCGGCGGCGAATGGCAGGCCGTGAACTTTTTCCGCGTTGCAGGTTTCGCCTCGATACAATTTGTGAGAGGGAGTGCTTCTTCGCGGCGTTGCAAATTCAATCGATTTAAATATGTTCGCGACGATCGAAAGGAACCTATCCATGGACAGTCGCGCACCCTCAAACGCCTCCTCCAGCTCCCGAGCTTTCTTCACCCCCGAAAGGGCGGGTGTCTCGCTTCTTTTCCTGATGAACGGCTTCATGATCGGCGCCTGGGCGCCGAAAATCCCGGAATTTGCGAGCCGATTGAGCTTGAGCGAAAGCGCGCTCGGATTGATGATCCTGACGTTTGGCCTCGGTTCGCTGCTGATGATGCCGCTTGCCGGCAGCCAGATCGCCCGCTTCGGGTCGAGCCAGGTTTCCAAATATACCTCGGTATTGCTGACGCCGACATTGCTCCTTCTCACCTTGGTCGGCAGCATCTGGTCAGGCGCCGTGGCAATCTTCCTGTTCGGCGGCCTGATCGGGGCCATGGACGTGGCGATGAATGCCAATGCGGTCTCGGTCGAGAAAAGCATGCGCCGCGCGATCATGTCGTCCTGCCACGCGTTCTGGAGCCTCGGCGGACTGCTCGGCTCGTCGACGGGCGGTTTCCTCATCGAACATATCGGCGTTTCCGCGCATGCCATCCTGGTCACGGTGCTGGCCGCGGTAATGATTGTCGCCGCCTGGCGGATCGTTTTGCACGACGCGCCGCATCCGGACGAAGCCAAGCATGGCGGAAGCCGCCTGCCGCGTTCGCCGCTACCCTGGCTGATCGGCATCATGGCGCTGTTCTGCATGATACCGGAAGGCGCGATCCTCGATTGGGGTGCGCTCTATCTTCGCAACGAGCTTGCCGCTTCCGTCACGCTTTCCGGCTTCGCATTCGCGGCCTTCTCGCTCACCATGGCGGTGATGAGGTTTGCCGGCGATCTGATCCGCGACCGTTTCGGCGCGGTAAAGACGCTGCGCGTCTGCGCCGTCATCTCGATTTTCGGCCTGCTGCTGATCGGCTTTGCCCAGAACGCACCGATGGCGATCGCCGGCTTTGCACTGACCGGCATCGGCATTTCCAACATCGTGCCGATCGCCTTTTCGGCGGCCGGCAACCTGCCGGGCATGGCAGCCGGCGTCGGCCTCTCGGTGGTCACCACCATGGGCTATTCCGGCATCCTGGTTGCGCCCTCCGCCATTGGCTTCATCGCCGAATATACCGGGCTTGCCATCATTTTCGCCGGCCTGTCTGCGCTGATCGTCGTGGTCCTGCTGCTGTCATCGCTCGCCAAACATGCGGACACGGCGCATCACTAGCTGCGTCAGCCTGCCGGCTGGAACGGGAAAGGCCGGTGCGATAAAGTGAGCGTCGCGGCGGTTGACAAGCCGCGAGCCATACGCCACCTGAAAGGCGCTTCATTCCCAAGGCGACGAGACTTCCGATGACCGCACCCATCGACTACGACCCGAAACCGCGCCGTGCAACAGTCGCCGTCGATGTCGGCGGCGTCATCGTCGGCGGCGGCGCACCTGTCGTCGTGCAGTCGATGACCAATACGGACACGGCCGATATCGACGCAACGGTCGCCCAGGTCGCGGCGCTCTACAAGGCCGGTTCGGAAATCGTCCGCATCACCGTCGACCGCGACGAGAGCGCCGCCGCGGTGCCGAAGATCCGCGAACGTTTGCTGCGGCTCGGCTTGGACGTGCCGCTGGTCGGCGATTTTCACTATATCGGCCACAAGCTGCTCGCCGACCATCCGGCCTGCGCCGAGGCGTTGGCGAAATACCGCATCAATCCCGGCAATGTCGGTTTCAAGGATAAGAAGGACAAGCAGTTCGCCGACATCATCGAGATGGCGATCCGCTACGACAAGCCTGTCCGTATCGGCGTCAACTGGGGTTCGCTCGACCAGGACCTGCTGACCACGCTGATGGATCGCAATGCGGCGGATGGCTCGCCGCTGTCGGCCCGCCAGGTCATGCACGAGGCGATCGTCCAGTCTGCGCTGATTTCCGCCGAGCTTGCCGAGCAGATCGGCCTGCCGCGCAACCGCATCATCCTGTCGGCCAAGGTCAGCCAGGTGCAGGACCTGATCGCCGTCTATTCGATGCTCACAGAGCGCTCCAACCACGCGCTGCATCTCGGCCTTACCGAAGCCGGCATGGGCTCCAAGGGCATCGTCGCCTCGTCGGCCGCCATGGGCTACGTGCTGCAGCACGGGATTGGCGACACGATCCGCGTCTCGCTGACGCCGGAGCCGAACGGCGACCGTACCCGCGAAGTGCAGGTGGCGCAGGAACTGCTGCAGGTCATGGGTTTTCGCCAGTTCGTTCCCGTCGTCGCCGCCTGTCCCGGCTGCGGGCGGACGACCTCGACAGTGTTCCAGGAGCTGGCCCAGAACATCCAGAACGACCTGCGCAAGAACATGCCGGTCTGGCGCGAAAAGTATCCGGGCGTCGAAGCCCTCAACGTCGCGGTCATGGGCTGCATCGTCAACGGTCCTGGTGAGAGCAAGCATGCCGATATCGGCATTTCGCTGCCGGGCACCGGCGAAACGCCGGCAGCACCTGTCTTCATCGACGGCAAAAAGGCGCTGACCTTGCGCGGCGTGAACATCGCCGCCGATTTCGAGAAGCTGGTCATCGACTATATCGAGCAACGCTTCGGCCAGCGCACGGCTGCCGAATAAATCATGAGCCGATACTGGTCGCCGATCGTCAGCCAGCTTTCGCCCTATGTCGCGGGCGAGCAGCCGCGTATCCAGAATCTGGTCAAGCTGAATACCAACGAGAACCCCTACGGGCCGTCTCCGAAGGCGGTCGCCGCGATACAGGCGGCGGCGGACGATGCCCTTCGGCTTTATCCGGATCCGTCGGCGACCGCATTGCGCGAAGCGATCGCTGCACGTTTCGGCGTCCAGGCGGATCAGGTTTTTGTCGGCAACGGTTCGGACGAGGTGCTGGCGCACACATTCCAGGCTCTGCTGAAGCACGACAAGCCGCTGCTCTATCCTGACATCACCTACAGCTTCTATCCGACCTATAGCCGGCTCTACGATATCGACGTCGTCGAAATCCCGCTCGATGAAGGCTTCCGGATCAGGCTTGCCGACTACGACCGGCCCTGCGGCGCCATCATCATCCCGAACCCGAATGCACCGACCGGGATCGGCCTTGCCCTCCCGGAGATCGAGGCGCTGGTGGCCGCGCATCCCGACGTGCCGGTCGTGGTGGACGAGGCCTATATCGATTTCGGCGGCGAGACGGCCGCCAGCCTGATTGCCCGCTATCCAAATCTCCTCGTCATCCAGACGCTGTCGAAATCCCGTTCGCTGGCGGGGATGCGTGTCGGTTTCGCGCTCGGCCAGCGGCATCTGATCGATGCCCTGGAACGGGTGAAGGACAGTTTCAATTCCTATCCGCTCGACCGGCTGGCTCAGGTTGCCGCGACGGCTGCGATCGAGGATGCCGCATGGTTCGAGACCTGCCGGCAGAAGATCATCGCGACGCGCGACCGGGTCAGCGGCAAATTGCAGGCGATGGGTTTCGATGTTCTGCCGTCGCAGGCGAACTTCGTCTTCGCCAAACATCCGGCTCTATCGGGCGCCGAAGTCTATTCGGCCTTGCGGGCGGAGGGCGTGCTGGTGCGCCACTGGAACAAGCCGCGCATAGAAGACCATCTGCGTATCTCGATCGGCACGGATGCCGAATGCGACCGGCTGCTCGACGTCTTGAAAAGCCTGCCGGCGGCCGGCTGATCCGCCCGTTTTTTTCGCCGCATGGGATTTCTTTGCCAGCTGTCTTGGTCGGCACCGTTCCGGCTGGCCTCTTGGTCGATGACGAAGATATGCCGGCCTCCTCGCTATTGCCGCAATTCATGGTAAATGAGGTGGCACCACTGACGACGGGGACATCGACTTACATGCTGAAGAAAATTGCAATCGTCGCACTTTGCGCGACCTATCTTTCCGCCTGCACCACGACCGATCCCTATACGGGCGAGCAGAAGGTTTCCAACACGGCCGGCGGCGCTGCCATCGGCGCGGGCCTCGGCGCGCTTGCCGGCGGCTTGACCGGCGGACGCCATGCGGGCCGCAATGCGCTGATCGGTGCCGGTATCGGCGCGCTCGCCGGTGGCGGCATCGGCGCCTATATGGACAATCAGGAAGCGGAACTGCGCGCCCAGCTGCAGGGCACCGGTGTTTCGGTGACCCGCGTCGGCGACCGCATCATCCTCAACATGCCGTCGAACATCACGTTCGCCACCGACCAGGACCAGGTCATCCCGCCGTTCTACCGGACGCTGGATTCCGTCGCGATCGTGCTGAACAAGTTCAACCGCACCCTGATCGACGTCAACGGCCATACGGACTCGACCGGCAGCCTGCAGCATAACCAGGCGCTCTCGGAACGCCGTGCCGGTTCCGTCGCCAACTACCTCGGCAGCCGTGGCGTGGACCAGCGCCGCATGTCGACGATGGGCTTCGGGCCGTCGCAGCCGGTTGCTTCCAACGCGACCTCGGACGGTCGCGCGCAGAACCGCCGCGTCGAAGTGGCGATCGCGCCGCTCACCCAGGGCTGATCATAAACGTCTGATGAAAGGGCGAGCCGCTCAGATGCGGCTCGTCAGCAACTTCAGGCCGGCGACGCTGTAGAAAACCGCCATCGTTCCTTCGATCCAGCGCCTTGCGGCCTTGTAGCCGCGCAGCGCGTGGGATGTCGAAAACACCATCGCATAGGCGGTGAAGATCAGCAGGCTCGAGCTCATGCAGACGGCGATGATCAAAAGGATCGCCGAGGTCGGCGCATTGTCCGGCAGGCCGAGCGAAATGATCGCCAGCCATGCAAAGATCGCCTTCGGATTGGTGACGTGGACCGCATAGCCGCGCAGCCAGAGCTGGCGGGCGGTGTAGTTGGTCCGGGCATTGCCGAGGGCGACCTTGGAATCCGGCAGGCGCGCGGATTTATAGGCCTTCCAGGCCAGGTAGATCAGGTAGATGCCGCCAAGCACCTTCATGATCTCCAGCGCGATCGCATAGTTGCGCAGCAATGCCGCAAGACCGAGAGCTGCCGCCGTCGCCCAGGTCAGCGAACCGCTGGCGATGCCGAGCGCGGTGATCAGGCCAGCGCGGCGGCCTTGCGAGATCGAGGTGCCGATGATCGCGAAATTGGCAGGGCCTGGGCTCGCGACGTTGATGACATAGGCGACGTAGGCCGGCCACATGTAGGGCAGATAGCTCAGGACATCCGGCATTCTCGTTCCTATCCCTGTCTAGTTTTCCCGGCTGGCGATGAAGCACGCAGTCTCCTGCAGAATGGACGCCCTTTCGCCGTAGGGCGCAAGCAGTTCCACGGCCTCGGCCGTCAAAACGTCCAGCCGGTCCTCCGCCCAGCCGATGCCATGCAGGGCGACGAGGGTGCCCTTGCCGCGGCCGGCGTCCTTTCCGGTCGCCTTGCCCATGGTTTCGGCATCTGAGGTCAGGTCGAGCAGATCGTCGGCGAGCTGGAAGGCGAGGCCGATCTTCTGGCCGAAGAGTCGCAGTCGCTGGAGATGCTCCGGCTCGGAGCCGGCGATGATCGCACCCGCTTCGCAGGCAAACCGCAGCAGGGCACCTGTTTTCATCGCCTGCAATGTGGTGATGCCCGCCTCGTCGGGCGGCGATTTCTCCGCCGCAAGATCGAGCGCCTGGCCGCCCGCCATGCCGCCCGGTCCCGCGGCGCGAGCAAGCGACAGGACGAGTTCCGTCTTCAGCCGGTCGGCGAGCATGGTCTCCGGTGCGGCGACGATGTCGAAGGCGTAGGTCAGCAGGCTGTCGCCGGCAAGGATGGCGGTCGCTTCGTCGAAGGCCTTGTGCACGGTCGGCTGGCCGCGGCGCAGGTCGTCATTGTCCATTGCCGGCAGGTCGTCATGGATCAGCGAATAACAATGCAGGCATTCCAGTGCCACTCCGACCCGAAGTGCTGCCTCTGCCGGGCCGCCGAGCAACGCCGCACTCTCGCGCACCAGGAAGGGCCTCAGCCGTTTCCCGCCATTCAGCGACCCATGCCGCATGGCGGCCATCAGCTGCGCCGGGCGGGTCGTCTCGTCGGAAAGAGGGGTATCGGACAGGAGAGACGAAAGCAGGGCTCCCGTCTCGGCGGCGCTCTGCCGCAGGCGTGTTTCGAATGCCGTTTTCGCGTCCGTCATGGCCGCTGTTTGGCATGCCGATGGTTGGCTGGCAACGGCGATTCACCAGGACGTGTGAAGTTTTCGGCGCCAGACTCGCCTTGGCCACGTTGAACGGTTATGAAACTCAAAACGAGGGACGAGTGCGATATTGGACATCACACCCGAACAGCAGTTGCAGGAGGAGGAGCCCGTGAGGGCCGGGTGGAGACGGCGCCGGGTGTCCGGCAATCTGATCCGCCGGATCGTGCAGATCGCGATCGCGCTGGTGGTGCTGCCCTATCTGTTGATTTTCGTCTACGCGCTGCCGTTCACCCGTCCGGTCTCGACGCTGATGCTGTCGGAACTCGCGCTGTTTCGTGGATACGACCGGCGCTGGGTAAGCCTCGAAGAGATTTCGCCCAACCTCGTCCGATCGGTGATGATGTCCGAGGACGGCCAGTTCTGCTTCCATGGCGGCGTCGACTGGAACCAGATGCGCGGCGTGGTCGAGGATGCGCTCGACGGCGAAGCGACGCGCGGCGCGAGCACCATTCCGATGCAGACCGCCAAGAACCTGTACCTCTGGAACGGCCGTTCCTTCATCCGCAAGGGCCTGGAGCTGCCCCTGGCGCTGGGCGCAGACCTCGTCCTGTCGAAGTGGCGGATGATGGAGATCTATCTGAACATCGCCGAGTGGGGGCCTGGCATCTATGGGGCGGAGGCGGCCGCGCAATATCATTTCAAGGTGCCGGCTTCGAAACTGAGCCCCCGGCAGGCGGCGCTTCTGGCCGTGGCGCTTCCCAATCCGATCACCCGCGTTGCAAGCAGACCGAGCCGCGGCGTGCAGCGGCTTGCCGGTGTCGTCGAGCGCCGGGCGCGCGGATCCCGCGACTACATCAAATGCATTTATGGGTGAGGTTTATCGTTTTCATTGGTCGCACCGAGCAGGGGCCACTATAGGCTAATAAACCAACCGGAGAGCGGCCCATGGAAAAGCTTACCCTTTGTATCGGCAACAAGAATTATTCCTCCTGGTCCTTCCGTCCATGGATCGCGCTGACGGCGGCCGGCATTACCTTCGAAGAGGTGCTGATCCCGTTCGATTTTCCCGCCGGCAATCCGAAATACAAGCCGATCTCGCCGACCGGCAAGGTGCCGGTGCTGCACCAGGGCGACATCCGGGTCTGGGAATCGCTGGCGATCATCGAATATGCCGCCGAGCTTTTCCCGGACAAGAGCATCTGGCCGGAAGCTGCCGCCGATCGCGCGGTCGCCCGCTCCGTCTCGATGGAAATGATTTCCGGCTTCCGGGCGCTGCGCAATGCCTGCCCGATGAACATGCGCCGGCCGAAGGGCAGGATCGAACTTGCCGACGGAGTGATGGACGACGTTGCTCGCATCGAGACGATCTGGCGCGAACTGCGGGCGAAATCCGGCGGGCCTTTCCTGTTCGGCGAATTTTCCGGAGCGGATGCGATGTTTGCGCCTGTCGTCAGCCGTTTCGACGTCTACGATCTGACGAGCAATGTGGAGACGCTCGCCTATATGTCGGCAATGAAATCTCATCCGGCATGGCTCAAGTGGCAGGAGGCCGCACTTGCCGAAACCTGGGTCGTCCCGGAGGACGAGGCTTAAGTCGCATATTTCTCAAAAAATCCGGGCAGGGACTGGTCAAAGCCCGGTAGGGCATGTATAAGCCGCCCAAATTTCCGAGATCGAGACATGTCCAATCGGCCTCAGTTCCGGCCGGGGATTATGTTTTGCACGCAAGTGGAGTAACGAAAATGGCTGTACCGAAGAGAAAAACGAGCCCGTCGAAGCGCGGTATGCGCCGCTCCGCAGACGCACTCAAGGCTCCGACCTATATCGAAGACAAGAACTCCGGCGAACTGCGCCGTCCGCATCATGTCGATCTGAAGACCGGCATGTATCGCGGCCGTCAGGTTCTGACGCCGAAGGAAAGCGCATAAGCGTTTTTGGTTCTATTGCATCAAAGGTCGGCTCCGCCGGCCTTTTTTGTTGCGCGAAGACTTGTTTTGCCGCGCCCAAGACTTGCGAAAGCAAGGCAAGCACGTACAGTCCGGCCATATCGACTGGAGGCCGAGACCATGCTTGCCGCATTGCCGTTGATGATCATCCCGTTCATTCTCTATAACCTGGGCATGCTCGGCATTCTGGGTGGCGGCGGGGTCGCGTCGCTCGGCAACGTCATCAGCTCGCTTCAGATGCTGTCAGGTGCCGTCTGGACCATGACGCTCGGCGACGTGATCATCGTCATCTCGCTGGTCTTCCTGTTCGTGGAAATCCTGAAAGCCAGCCGCAACGGCCGCGGTTCGCTGATCAACCACATGCTGTCGATGCTGGTCTTCATCGCCTATCTGGTCGAATTCCTGCTGGTGCGGGATGCGGCGACGCAGATCTTCTTCATCCTGATGACGATCACTTTCGTCGACGTCATCGGCGGCTTTGCGGTAGCAATCCGCTCGGCCGGCCGCGACGTATCGATTGGGCTTTAGGCGCCCTTCAGGTCAGAGATTATCGAGGCGGCTCTGCAGGTTGCGGAGCTGTTCCTTCAACTCGTCGATATCCTTGGCGTCGGTCTTCTTGGCGGCCGGTGCCTGCGGCTGTCCGGCAAACGGCGAGAACATCTGCATGGCCTGGCGGAACATGTCCGTGTTGCGGCGCACCTGTTCTTCCATCATCTGGATCGGCATCTGCAGGTTCTTGCTGAGCGGTGTATCGCCGAAGGCGCGTGTCATCTGTTCGCGCATCTGAACCTGCTGGTCGGTAAAGGCCTTCATCGAGTGTTCGAGGAAGGTCGGAACCACCATCTGCATCTGGTCGCCGTAATAGGAAATCAGCTGCCGCAGGAAGGAAATCGGCAGCAGCGTGTTGCCGGTCTTCGATTCCTGCTCGAAGATGATCTGCGTCAGAACCGAATGGGTAATATCGTCGCCGCTCTTGGCGTCCTGAACGGTGAATTCCTCGCCCTTCTTCACCATCTTCGCCAGGTCTTCCAGCGTCACATAGGTGCTGGTGCCCGTGTTGTAGAGGCGCCTGTTGGCATATTTCTTGATTATGATTTCGCCTTCGGTCTTTGCCATGATTGCCTCCTGCTCCCGTCAATATGGTTTGGTCATTATCGACTGCCATGCTTCTCCCGACAGGAATGTAAGCCTAAATGACGAGGACTTACAAACGATTTGTGCGGCGCGGCGACGGGTTTGTTGCGCAGCAAACCCGTGAAATCTAACGGGCATTTTCGAAACGCCCGACGGGTTGGCAGCGGTCCTCGGCTGCCGTTTGACTCTCGGCTCAAGCTTTGCCAGTCTCGCAGGCAAATAACGGATAAGAGGAAACGTCCATGTCCAATCCATCCATCGTGATCGCAGCCGCTGGCCGTACGGCGGTCGGCTCCTTCAATGGCGGCTTCGCCAATGTCCCGGCGCATGAACTGGGTGCGGCGGCGATCAAGGGTGCGCTCGCGCGCGCCGGCGTCGAGGCGGCTGAGGTGGACGAGGTCATCCTCGGCCAGGTCCTGCCGGCGGGCGAAGGCCAGAACCCGGCCCGACAGGCGGCGATGAAGGCCGGCGTGCCGCAGGAAGCCACCGCCTGGGGCATCAACCAGCTCTGCGGCTCGGGCCTGCGCGCCGTAGCCCTCGGCATGCAGCAGATCGCGCTTGGCGACGCCAAGATCATCGTTGCCGGCGGCCAGGAATCGATGTCCATGGCGCCGCATTGCGCGCACCTTCGCGGCGGCGTGAAGATGGGCGATTTCAAGATGATCGATACGATGATCAAGGACGGCCTGACCGACGCGTTCTACGGCTACCACATGGGCATCACGGCGGAGAACATCGCCCGCCAGTGGCAGCTCTCCCGCGAGGAGCAGGACCAGTTTGCGGTCTCTTCCCAGAACAAGGCGGAAGCCGCGCAGAACGCCGGCCGCTTCAAGGACGAGATCATCCCCTATATCATCCAGACGCGGAAGGGTGACGTGACCGTCGAGAACGACGAATACATCCGTGCCGGCGCGACGCTCGATTCGATGGCCAAGCTGCGGCCGGCCTTCGACAAGGAAGGCACCGTCACGGCGGGCAACGCATCCGGCCTCAACGACGGTGCGGCGGCTGCCGTGCTGATGACAGAAGCCGAAGCCGCCCGCCGCGGCATCACGCCGATGGCCCGTATCGTCTCCTGGGCGACTGCCGGCGTCGATCCGCAGATCATGGGAACGGGTCCGATCCCGGCCTCGCGCAAGGCGCTCGAAAAGGCCGGCTGGCGCGTCGCCGATCTGGAGCTCATCGAGGCCAACGAGGCGTTCGCGGCCCAGTCCTGCGCCGTCACCAAGGATCTCGGCTTCGATCCGTCGCTCGTCAACGTCAACGGCGGGGCGATCGCGATCGGCCATCCGATCGGCGCATCGGGTGCCCGCATCCTCAACACGCTTCTTTTCGAGATGAAGCGCCGCAACGCAAAGAAGGCACTCGCAACGCTCTGCATCGGCGGCGGCATGGGCGTCGCCATGTGCCTCGAAGCCATGTGACGCGATAGGATGATTGTGGATAATCCCGCCGGCGTTGCAAAACTTCGCGGCGGGCCTATCTCCCCGACGAAAGCATGTCCAACTAGGTAAGTATCCGATCACATAGAAGGACCGGATCACAACTCAAAAGGGGAAGACCGCATGAGCAGGGTTGCATTGGTTTCGGGAGGAACGCGTGGGATCGGGGCAGCCATCTCCGTCGCGTTGAAGGCGGCAGGTTATCGCGTCGCGGCAAATTTTGCGGGCAACGAGGAAAAGGCGAAAGCCTTCCACGACGAGACCGGCATTCCGGTGTTCAAGTGGGATGTCTCCAGCTATCAGTCCTGCGTCGACGGAATAGCGAAAGTGGAGGCCGAGCTCGGCCCGATCGAGGTGCTGGTCAACAATGCGGGCATCACCCGCGACGGCATGTTTCACAAGATGACGCCTGAACAGTGGAACGAGGTGGTCGGCACCAACCTGACCGGCCTCTTCAACATGACGCATCCCATCTGGAACGGCATGCGCGACCGCGGGTTCGGCCGGGTCGTCAACATCTCGTCGATCAACGGCCAGAAGGGCCAGATGGGCCAGGTGAACTATTCGGCAGCCAAGGCCGGCGATCTCGGCTTCACCAAGGCGCTGGCCCAGGAAGGCGCTTCAAAGAACATCACCGTCAACGCCATCTGCCCTGGCTACATCGCCACCGAAATGGTGCGGGCGGTGCCGGAAAAGGTGCTGAACGAGCGGATCATTCCGCTGATCCCGGTCGGGCGCCTCGGCGAACCGGAAGAGATTGCCCGTTGCGTCGTATTCCTCGCCTCCGACGATGCCGGCTTCATCACCGGTTCGACGCTGACGGCGAACGGCGGCCAGTTCTTCGCGAGCTGATTTCCGCCATTAACCTTTGAGCGGGTTTCGGCGCATGGTGGTGCGCCGAAACGGGCGGTCTCTATGGTTAACAAATTGTTTTTGCACGACATCTTGCGGTGAACAAACCGCGAAACGGGTGATGTCGCCGATTCGTCGGCGATTCGTTCCGGCTTTGGCCAAGGGTTAATGCCGATGGCCTCTCAGGCAAAACAAAACCGGCGCCGATTGCTCGGGCGCCGGTCCTGAGGGACTGGATTGTTGCTCGCGATTAGCGGCAACGGGCCTCGTAACGACGGCCGTAACGGTCGCGATAGATGCAGTAGCCGCGGCGTTCAGAGGACTGGCCGATCGCAGCGCCGACAAGGCCGCCTGCAACTGCGCCAACCGCCGCGCCACCCCAGCTATTCGTCACGGCGCCACCGATAACCGCACCCGTGCCGGCGCCGATTGCGGTGCCGCGTTCAGTTGCAGTACAGGAGGCGAGCGTGCCGATCATGCAGCCCGCAATCAGAATCTTCTTCATCATGTCAGTTTCCCTTCCCTTTGGTACACACGGCTACGCCGCTTTTAAATCCTGCCCATCAGCAGCAGGATAATGATGATAAGCACGACAAGGCCCAATCCGCCCGACGGACCATAGCCCCAGCCTCGGCTATAGCCCCAATTCGGCAACGCGCCAATGAGTAGCAGGATGAGGATGACGAGCAACACGGTTCCGAGCATGATTTTCTACTCCGCTGACAATCCAGTATGGATTTGGCGAGGAAACGTAGCGCCGTGATTTTTGTTCCATCGGCTTGCAAACGTGTGCTCTCACGTGTGGTTAAACTGCGTTAGCCAATGTTAATGGCACCTGAACACATTCGCTTCCGAAGTCTTTACCGCGACGATTTTCTTGCGGGTCTCTCGTGATGAGACCTACCATATCTTGTGAGAACAAATAGCGAAGATAGAGATGTCTGTGATTCGTCGGCGATTCGTTCCGCCTTTGGCCTGAATCTTAATTTCGTGCTTGAAGGAGGGCGGAACAGCCTGAATCGGTTGATGAAACACTAACCATATCAATGAATTGACTCTTACGATTCTTCGTGAAAGCGCAGCTTCGGGATGAGTCACGCGGTTGTATGCATCTAATTTTGATGCAGATTCACGATGTCGTGGGGAAATCCGGAGTCGCATCAATATATAGCGGTGAACAAAAGCTGAATCTTCTTGAGTCTGCGATTCGTCTCCGATTCGTTCGCGTCTGTTCCTTTACGTTAAAAATTCGAATCGCCGAGCGTTGATTTGCGGCCTTCAGCGATCACTCTTCGGCCGCAAAACTATTCTTCAGGCTTGCGTTTGCCTGACTAGATCGCCATGTGTTGCGTGGCTTTGAGTTTTGGGCGAAGGCGCGAGACCCAAGCCGTATGTGATGCGCGGAACCAGGCATTGAATTTCCAGCCCATGATGCTCAGCGGGCGCGGCGTCACCGCCGTCCTCGGACCCACCAATACCGGCAAGACCCATTATGCCATCGAGCGCATGGTGGCGCATGGCACCGGTGTGATCGGCCTGCCGCTCCGGCTGCTGGCGCGCGAGGTCTATACGCGCCTTGTCGAGAAGGTCGGTGCCTCGCAGGTGGCGCTTGTCACCGGCGAAGAAAAGATCACGCCGCCCAACGCCCGCTTTTCCGTCTGCACCGTCGAGGCCATGCCGCGCGAGACGAAAGCCTCGTTCGTCGCAATCGACGAGGTGCAGCTCGCGGGAGATCTCGAGCGCGGCCATATCTTTACCGACCGTATCCTGCATCTGCGCGGCCGCGACGAAACGCTGCTTCTGGGGGCGGCGACCATGCGGCCGATCCTCGAAAGGCTGTTGCCGGGGATAACCGTCGTCGAGCGGCCGAGGCTCTCGCAGCTCTTCTATTCCGGGCAGAAGAAGATCACCCGCCTGCCGCAGCGGTCCGCGATCGTGGCGTTTTCAGCCGACGAGGTCTATGCGATCGCCGAGCTTATCCGCCGCCAGCGCGGCGGCGCGGCGGTGGTGCTCGGCGCACTCAGCCCGCGTACCCGCAATGCGCAGGTCGGTCTCTACCAGTCCGGCGACGTCGAATATCTCGTCGCCACGGATGCGATCGGCATGGGGCTCAATCTCGATGTCGACCACGTGGCATTCGCCCAGGACCGGAAATTCGACGGTTATCAGTTCCGCAGTCTCAATCCGGCAGAACTGGCGCAGATCGCCGGCCGCGCCGGGCGGCATGTGCGGGACGGGACGTTCGGCGTGACGGGGCAGGTCGCGCCTTTCGAGGACGAATTGGTCGAGCGAATCGAAAGCCACCACTTCGATCAGGTCAAAGTGCTGCAATGGCGGTCGAAGGCCCTCGATTTCTCGTCGCTCAAGGCTCTGCGGGAAAGTCTGGATGCGTCGCCGACGCTGCAAGGATTGACACGGGCGCTTCCCGCGACGGACAGCCAAGCCTTTGATTATCTTTCGCGTTATCCCGAAATTAAGGACATCGCGACGACTCCCCAGCGGGTCGAGAAGCTCTGGGAGGCCTGCGCGTTACCGGACTATCGACGAATTGCGCCGGCGCAGCACGCCGACCTTATTTCGACTCTTTTTTCCGATCTTGTACGCTTCGGGACGGTGAATGAAGAATTCATGGCGGAGCAGGTCCGCCGCGCCGACCGCACCGACGGTGAAATCGACACATTGTCGGCCCGCATAGCGCAGATCCGGACCTGGACCTACGTCTCTAATCGCCCTGGTTGGCTTGCCGATCCGACACACTGGCAAGAAAAGACACGGGAAATAGAGGATAGGTTATCGGACGCGCTACATGAAAGGTTGACGAAACGCTTTGTTGATCGCAGGACATCTGTGCTCATGAAGCGCCTGAGAGAGAATGCGATGCTGGAAGCTGAAATCAGTGTGAATGGCGATGTCTTTGTAGAGGGACATCACGTCGGGCAATTGGCCGGTTTCCGGTTTACGCCCGTTTCGGGAACCGAGGGACCCGACGCCAAGGCGGTGCAGGGTGCCGCTCAGAAAGCGCTGGCGCTCGAATTCGAGGCGCGGGCCGCGAGGCTTTATGCCTCCGGCAACAGCGATCTGGCGGTCGGCTCCGACGGGTCCGTTCGCTGGCTCGGCGAGCCCATCGCCCGTCTTGCGCCGACCGAGCATGTCATGCGGCCGCGCGTCATCCTGCTCTCCGACGAGCAGCTGACCGGCAATGCCCGCGAACATGTGCTCGCCCGCCTCGAGCGCTTCGTCAACCATCACATCGCCACGGTTCTGAAGCCGCTCGACGATCTGTCGCGCGCCGAAGACCTGCAGGGCCTCGCCAAGGGGCTCGCCTTCCAGCTCGTCGAAAGTCTCGGCGTGCTGTTCAGGCGTGACGTCGCGGACGACGTGAAGTCGCTCGATCAGGATGCGCGCGCCTCGATGCGTCGCTACGGCATCCGTTTCGGTGCCTATCACGTCTTCATGCCGATGCTTCTGAAGCCAGCACCGGCGGAGCTCATCACGCTCCTCTGGGCGCTGAAGAACGACGGCCTCGACAAGCCCGGTTACGGCGATCTCATCCCGGCGCTTGCCGCAGGACGCACTTCGGTTGTCGCCGATCCGACGTTCGAACGGATGTTCTACAAGCTTGCGGGTTTCCGCTTCCTCGGCAAGCGTGCCGTGCGGATCGACATCCTGGAACGACTTGCCGATCTCATCCGTCCGCTGCTGCAGTGGAAGCCGGGCTCGACGCCGCGTCCGGAAGGGGCATATGACGGCCGCCGCTTCACGGCCACGACCGCGATGCTCTCCATTCTCGGCGCGACGCCGGACGATATGGAAGAAATCCTCAAGGGCCTCGGATATCGTGCCGACGCCGTGAAGCCGGAAGAAGCGCAGGCATTCCTGGCCGGCCAGGATGCAGGTTCCGTGAATGCCGCTCCTGCGGCTGCTCCGGCCTCGACAGAAGACGCGCCGGAAGCCACTGACGGCGATGACGCCGATGCGAGCGACGCTTCGGCCGAGACAACGGCAGAAACCCCTTCGGCAGACGTTGCGCCTGAGGCCGCCCCGGCAGAGGCCGTGGCTGATGCTGCGCCGGCTGAGACGGCTACTGCAGAACCGGTTGCTTCGGAAGAAGCTCCCGCTGAGCAGGCTGCGGCTGAAGACGTCACGGACGAGGCAAAGGCTGCCGAGACTGGAGAGCCGAAGCCGGTCCTGCTCTGGCGTCCGGGCGGCGGCCGTGAAAACAACCAGCGCGGTGGACGCCCTCAGCATGGCGATCGCCGTGGCCATGGCGGCCAGCGCAGCAATGCCGGTGGCGAAGCCGGCCAGCCGGCCCAGGGCCGTCGTGATGAGCGTCGCGACGGTGGTGGCGAGCGGCGTGATGCGCGCCCGGTCGGCGAACGTGGTGGCGAACGCAAGGACGGCGGCAAGCCGAACCGCGACAACAACCGCCGGCCAGATAACAACAATACCAACAACCGCGGGGGCGATCGCCCCAACCGCGGGGAGCGCCACGAAGGCGGTCCGCGTCCGGACCGCAACGACCGCGGCAAAGGGTCGCAGCCTGCTCGCTTCGAGGCCAAGCCGCCCCGCAAGGAGAAGCCGATCGATCCGGACTCGCCCTTTGCAAAGCTTGCAGCTCTCAAGGAGCAGATGAAGAAGTAAGGCCCATGACGGAAAAACAGCCACAACCCGGTTCGCGCCAGCGCATCGACAAGTGGCTGTTTTTTGCCCGCATGGCGAAGTCACGGTCGATCGCCCAGGATCTCATCCGCTCGAACCACGTGCGGGTGAATGGAGATCTGGTGTCCCAACCCAGCTCCCAGGTGAAGCCGGGGGACCGCATCGACCTCAAGCTCGAGCGTCGCGATCTCGTGCTGGTGGTCAAGGCCGGCGGGGAAAGGCGAGGACCTTTCGAAGAGGCCCGGCTGCTCTACGAAGATCTCAGTCCTCCTCCGGAAGTAGCCAAGAGGCTGACGCTGTTCGAACAGGCGCAACGCGCGCAGGGAAGCGGCCGGCCGACCAAGAAGGAGCGCCGCGACACCGATCGGCTGTTTCCTGGTATGGACGCGGACCTAGATTAGAAAAAACGACCCGCTGCGCTCAGGTTTTCAGCACGGATATCCTTGCTAAGCCAAGCCAAAGGCTTTACCTGACTGTCGAAAAGCCGGATCGCCTACCTCCTGTCATTTTTGCAGTTGGGTTTTCGCCTCTCCCGGCTTTCCGGTGTGCCGGCGCTTCCCATCCGTCGACGTGCCGCTGATCCGCGATAGTCCTGGAGTGCCGCATGACGTATGTCGTGACCGACAATTGTATCCGCTGCAAATACACCGACTGCGTCGAGGTCTGCCCGGTCGACTGCTTTTACGAAGGCGAAAACTTCCTCGTCATCCATCCCGACGAGTGCATCGACTGCGGCGTCTGCGAACCGGAATGTCCCGCCGAGGCGATCAAGCCGGACACGGAACCAGGCCTCGACAAATGGCTCAAGATAAACACCGAGTTCGCTCAGATCTGGCCTAACATCACGGTCAAGCGCGATGCGCTGCCCGAGGCCAAGGAGATGGACGGCGTCACCAACAAGTACGAGCAGTATTTCTCCGCCGAGCCCGGCAAGGGCGATTGAGATTTGCTCCGACGGAATGGCTCGGAAGCTGTTTCGAATCACTTTGCCTTTTTGTTGGGCAGAGCGCGGCTATAGCGCTCTGTGCACGTGCAAAAGCAAATTATTGATTTCCGCACTTTTTTGTGGTAGACAATAGGAACTGTTCCACAAGGCGGCACGTGCGTGCCCAAAAAACATCACGAAAGCAACAGACCACCCAAAGCGCGGTTTCCGTGACATTGCAACGCTTGAATGTTGTCGGTCGCAGTACCCCGATGGGTGTTTTTCGCTCGCGTTGGTCGGACCAGTATGGAGTGACCCGACGGTTTCCCCCGTCTCATCCGGGCCTGACAGACCCGGTTCCCCCGACCCGGCAATGGGTGAGTAACAGGGAGTTTGTGAAACGAATGACGACTCAGCAGAAAAAGACTTCTCCCGCACGCCAGGGCTTCAAGACTGGTGAATCGATCGTATACCCCGCTCATGGTGTAGGCACTATCTCTGCGATTGAAGAGCAGGAAGTTGCCGGCATGAAGCTCGAGCTTTTCGTAATCGATTTCGAAAAGGACAAGATGCGCCTCAAGGTGCCAGTCGCAAAGGCCGTCAGCATCGGCATGCGCAAGCTGTCCGAAACGGATTTTGTCGAACGCGCGCTCAAGGTTGTTCAAGGCAAGGCCCGCGTGAAGCGCACCATGTGGTCGCGCCGCGCCCAGGAATATGATGCAAAGATCAATTCCGGCGATCTGATCTCGATCGCGGAAGTGGTTCGTGACCTCTATCGCGCCGACAACCAACCGGAACAATCCTATTCCGAGCGTCAGCTTTACGAAGCCGCTCTCGACCGCATGGCTCGTGAAATCGCTGCCGTGAACAAGATGTCCGAAACCGAAGCCGTCCGCCTTGTCGAGGTCAATCTCGCCAAAGGTCCAAAGCGCGGCAAGAACGTAGAGGAAGATGAGGCGCAGGAAGAAGCGGCCTGATCATCCATCCATAGTTCTCCCAAAAACCCGGCCTTCGAGCCGGGTTTTTTATTGGAACTTTTTCCCCGCCTCCGCGTTAACCCGCCGGAACGGCGAGCTGATGTGCGTCGGTTTGCGTTCGGGACAGCTAAGTGCGGGGCGGAAGATCGGTCTCTTGAGCCGGTTGTGAATCCCCCGCGGAACATAAGACGAGGGGAGCAAACGCGGCAGGATATTCATTCCATCATCGTTCGGGCTTGTCGCGTGCACGGTGTCCCTGGTTTGTGCCTCGCTGTTTTTGTCGGATCAGACCGTTCACGGAGAACACCATGACAGCCATGTCCGCAGACCGCACGATGATCAAGATAGCAATGTCCGCTCCATATCTCGCCCGCGAGGAGGAGCGCGATCTGGCGGTCCGCTGGAAGGACGATCAGGACCAGGATGCCCGTAACCAGATTGCCCTTGCGCATATGCGTCTGGTGATCGCGATGGCTTCGAAGTTCCGTGGCTTCGGATTGCCGATGAGCGACCTCGTACAAGAGGGATATGTAGGGCTGCTCGAAGCGGCGGCAAGGTTTGAACCGGCTCGCGACGTGCGTTTTTCCACATATGCCAGCTGGTGGATCCGAGCCTCGATGCAGGATTACATCCTTCGAAACTGGTCGATCGTGCGGGGCGGCACCAGTTCTGCGCAGAAAGCGCTGTTCTTCAATCTTCGCCGGCTGCGCGCCAAGCTCGCCCGCGGCGATTCCAATCTCACCGCCCGGGCAATTCACGAGGAGATCGCCGTGGCGCTCGGCGTCAGCGTCTCCGATGTCCAGACCATGGATGCCCGCCTTTCCGGCAACGATTCCTCGCTGCAGGCGCCGTCGATCGCCGGCGATGCGGATAGCGGCGAACGACTCGACATGCTGGCCAGCGCCGAACCGCTGCCGGATGAGCAGGTTTCCGGGATGATCGACGGCGAACGGCGGCTGAAATGGCTGCAGGGCGCGCTCACCAAGCTCAACGACCGGGAAAAGAAGATTATTCGCGCCCGCCGCCTGACGGACGATGGCGCGACGCTCGAAGCGCTCGGCGCCGAACTCGGCATTTCAAAGGAACGTGTGCGCCAGATCGAAAGCCGGGCGATCGAAAAACTCAAGTCGGCGCTGGTGTCGGCCAATCCGCAGATGGCTGCGGCCGCCTGCTGAGGCGGCCCCCGATCTCATTCAGAAATGATCTTGAACTTCTGGCCCGGGGAGATCGTCGCCCCCGCCGGCAATGCGTTGATCATCTTGAAGAGATCGAGCTTGCGATCCGTTCCCATCACCCGCGCCGACAGTGATGCGATGGTGTCGTCCTTGGTCGCCGTGACGATGCGTACCCGCAGCGGCTTCAGCGTCGCGATTTCCGGAGGCGTCATCCGGCGGAAGGTCGAACGGAGAATCTCGGAAGTCGTATCGAGCGCCGGACTGCCCTTCGGCACCGCCGTCAGGAAGCGGAAGATCTGATTGTCGACGCGGATGACGGTCACGTCGAAATCCCAGCGTTCCGCTGAAGCCCTTGCGGTTGCCGCAGGCATGCCATTCACCTGGATCTCCCGCACCGTCTCCGGCTGCAGGCCCGCGACCCAGCCGCTCGTCAGATAATTCGGCAGATTGTCGTTGTCGCCTGCGGCAACGCCGTCGAAGCGGATCGCCGTTTCGCCGGGACCGGTCGCCAGCACCGCTTCCACCTTGTTGTCGATCCGGAAGTCCGGCGGCACGTCGAAACGGATGCCGAGGCCGCCATGCAGGAAAGTCTGGCCGCGGACGTAGCCCTCCTGCGGACTGTCGCCATAGAGCAGCCCATCGATGCCGGCGATGTAATAATCACGGCCCTTGTCGCCGACGGTGCCTTCCTGGCCGAAATTACGGGCATGGCGGCGGGCAAGATCGACACGCTGGGTGGAGTTCGGATGGCTCGACAGGAAGTCGAGGCTCTGGTCGCTGTCGGGATCGACAGCCGAATAACGGGCATAGGCCGCCATCGAATCGAGGAAACGCGCCGCCGCATAGGGGTCATAACCCGCTTCGCCGAGCATCCGGACGCCGATCACGTCGGCCTGCAGTTCCTGCTGGCGCGAGAATGCCGCCAGGCGAAGCTTGCCGCGGGCCAGCGCCTGCTTGCCGGCAAGATCGCTGGAAAGGACTTCGGCGACGACGCGGCTGGCGATCACTTCCGCCTCTTCGCGGCGCTGGCGTTCGATGCCGTGGTTGGCGGTGACGTGGCCCATCTCGTGGGAGAGCACGGCTGCGACTTCCGATGCGTCATTGGCGAGCGCCAGGAGGCCGCGCGTCACGTAAAGATAACCGCCCGGCAGCGCGAAGGCGTTGATCGCCGGCGAATTCAGGATGGTGATGCGGAAGGACTGGTTGGGGTTTTCCGAAACGGCCGTCAGGGCGCCGGCGATGCGGGCGACCAGCCGCTCGGTCTTGGCGTCGCGATATTCGCCGCCGTAGCTCGCGACGATGCGCGGATGCTCGCGCGCGCCCATCTGCGCCCGCGGATCGTTCTTCTGCACCTCGTCGACGATCTGCGGCGATTCGGAGGGAGAAACATTCGGCGTATAGGCCTGGTCGAAGAGCGACTGGCAGCCGGAAAGGATCGCACCGCTGAACAGCAGAGCGCCCAAGGCCCGCCGACCGGGCAGGGCACGGACAATCGTCCAGACAGCCGGGATCGCTGTGTCGCGCCTCATCGTCCTCGTCTTCCGCACCATCATTCCCAAGGTCCGCCATCCGGCTTGGCAGAGGTCCTCTCGATCCAAGCCGGCTCCTTCTCTATGTCGCTTAGCGATTTTCGTGTCGAATGCACAGATGCTCTTGTTGAAATATGTCTTGCTGGTGCGTTTGCAATGAAAATCCCCGCTACCTTTCCGCGATGCCATCGCGGCACGTCCAAATTGTGGCGAGTTCCATAACGGTCCGGCCGTCCCCGTCGCCAAACGTGATCTCGCAAATAGTAACTTTCAAATTGCAAGTTACTTATGCCATAAGGCAATGTCTTGTCTTGCCGGAGAAGAAACCCATGAAACGGACAGGTCCCATCGATACCGGATGCCCGGTGTTGCGCAGTCTCAAACATGTCGGCGAGGTCTGGAGCTTCCTGATCCTGCGCGATGCATTGGGAGGTGCGACACGTTTCGACGAATTCCAGCGTAACCTCGATATCGCCCCGAATATCCTGACCAGCCGGTTGAACTCGCTTGTCGAATCCGGGCTGATGGAACGCCGGCGCTATTCCGAGCGGCCGCCGCGGGACGAATACCACCTCACGCAGCGCGGTCGCGACTTCAAGCCTGTGGTGCAGGCGCTGCTTGCCTTCGGCAATCAGCATTTCGCGCCGGAGGGGGAAAGCATGGTGATCGTCAACAGGGAGACCGGCGAGCATGCCGACCCAATGATGATCGATCGCCGCAGCGGCCGGCCGCTGAGCGATCCGGTCTTCACCAACGCGGCCGGCCCAGCGGCAAGCGAGCGCATCCGCCGCCGCTATCCGTCCATGAACGAGCCAATGCAGCATAGAGAGGCCGATCGATGAGTGCCGTGACCACCGAAGCCGTCGAGGCGGCGTCTCCTTTCGAAGATGCGGACGCGGCGCCGATCAATCCGCGGACCCGGCAGCTGCTGCAGGATCCGATCCTGCCGATGCTGATCCGGCTCGCATGGCCAAATATCCTGATCATGCTCGCCCAGGCATCGACAGGCCTTATCGAAACCTGGTGGATTTCGCATATGGGTACAGCTGCGCTGGCGGGCATGGCCCTGGTCTTTCCGGCCGTGATGCTGATGCAGATGATGTCTGCCGGCGGTTTCGGCGGAGCTATTTCCTCGGCAATCGCCCGCGCGCTCGGTGGCGGCCGGCGTGACGATGCCGACCTGCTTGCCTGGCATGCCGTCGTCGTCAATGTCGCGATCGGGCTGTTGTTTTCGGCGATCATGCTCGCCTATGGCCGGCCGATCTATCGGGCGCTCGGCGGCGAAGGCGCGGAACTCGAGGCTGCGCTCGTCTATTCCAACGTGGTGTTCGGCGGCATGATCTTCGTCTGGCTGATGAACGGCCTGGCGAGCGTGGTGCGCGGCACGGGCAATATGCTGTTCCCGGCGCTGGTTACCTGCGTCGGTGCCGCACTCCTCGTGCCCGTATCGCCGCTTCTCATTTTCGGCTTCGGTCCGTTCCAGGGGCTCGGCATCGCCGGCGGCGGTCTGGCCCTGGTGCTCTACAGTTCCGGCAGCACCGCGGTGCTTGCCTGGTACATCCTCTCCGGCCGCAATCTCGTGCGCTTCGGCGTCGGACCGCTTCGCTGGGCGATGTTCCTGGATATCGTCCGCCTCGGCGCTGCCGCGGCGATCAATTCCGTTCTCACCAATGTGACCATCGGCATTGCCACGGCTCTGGTGGCGACAAAGGCGGGCGTCTCGGCGGTGGCCGGTTTCGGTACCGGCGCGAGGCTCGAATATCTGCTGATCCCCGTGATCTTCGGCATCGGTGCGCCGATGGTGGCGCTAGTTGGCACCAACATGGGCGCCGGCCAGAAAGATCGCGCAATGCGCATCGCCTTCACCGGCGCCGCCATTGCCTTCGTCATCACCGAAGTGATCGGCCTGATCGCGGCGATCTTCCCGGTCGCGTGGATTTCGCTGTTCAGCGAGGAGCATGGAGCGATCGATGCGGGAGTCGCCTATCTGCAGATCGTCGGGCCAGTTTATGGTTTCTTCGGCGGCGGGCTGGCGCTCTATTTCGCCTCTCAAGGCGCGGGCCAGCTACTCTGGCCGCTTGCCTGTGGTTTTCTGAGACTTGCCATTGCAGGTCTCGGGGGCTGGCTGGCGCTGGAGTTTACCGGATCGCTCAACGGTCTGTTCTTTGCGCTGGCAGCTGGTCTGGTCGCCTATGGTGGGATCCTGTTCCTCGCCATCCGCTCCGGTGTCTGGTTCCGCGGAAAGGCAGCCTGATCAGCCGGAAAGAAATTCGGCGAGTGCCGGAATATCGCGCCGGGCGAGGAATTCCTCGGCGGGCGCCTGCAGCAGGATCTGGCCGTGGTCGACGAAGATCGCATGGTCGGCCAATCGGCCGACCTCATCCGGATCGTGGGTCACGATCAGCACCGTATTGCCGGTCTCGCGATGCAGGTCGATGAGCAGGCTGGCCATCGAAAGCCTGAGCCCGGGGTGGAGGGCCGCGAACGGCTCGTCCATCAGCAGAACCGGTTTTTTGCGCACCAGAGCCCGTGCGAAGGCGGCCCGCTGCCTTTCGCCACCGGAAAGCGTCCCCGGCATCCGTTTCTCAAAACCGCTCAAGCCCACGCGCTCCAGCGCCTGTGATATGGCGGCCCGATCACTGTTGGAAAGTTTCAGCGAGGGGCTGATGCCGAGGCCGATATTGGTGGCGAGGTCCAGATGGGCGAAGAGATTGTTGTCCTGAAAGATCAGCGATACGGGACGCTCGGAGGGATGTTTTTCCGTCACGTCCCCGCCCGCGATCAGGATACGGCCGCGGTCCGGCGTCTCGAAGCCGGCAACGAGGTTGAGGAAGGTCGATTTGCCGGAGCCGGATGGGCCGGTAATCGCCGTCACGGCACCGGCCGGCAAAGCACAGTCGAAGCGGAATTCCCTGATGCCGAGCTTCAGTTCAACCTTGTTGAGCGCGATGTCGTCAGCCATGGTTTGTTTCCCTTCGGCCGGCAGTGCCGATCATCGTCAAAGCCAGGCAGATGATGCCGAGGATGAGCGCCAGTCCGTCCGCATCGTTTGTCCGATAGCTGGATAGCCGGCTATAGACAAGCCAGGGAAGGGTGGTGAGATCGCTGGAGCCGAACAGTGCCACCGCGCCGAGATCGCCCAGCGACAGCGCCATGGCGAAGGACAGCGCCGTCAGCAGCGGCCTTGCCAGAACCGGCAGATCGATCCTCCATGCCCGTGAAAAGCCGGAAAGGCCGAGGCTTGCCGACAGCCTGCCTGTCCGCTTGCGGTGCGTTTCGACGGCCGGGGCCAAAACGCGCATCACAAAGGGAAGCGCCATCAGCATGTTGATGATCGCCACCAGCGCCGGGGCGAAGCGCGCCACATCGCCGAACGGGCGCAGCATCAGGAACCAGCCGGTCCCGAGCACGACCGGCGGCACGAGCAGCACCAGCGAGGACATCCCACCCAAGGACACGGAAAACGCCTTGGCCGTTCCGCCAGGCGTCTTCATGTCTGAGATTGCTCCGCGCCCAGCAATGATAGCCAGGGAGGTCAGAACGGCCAGCAGGCCGGCGGAAAGCGCGATCGTGAGACTGGTCCAGGTGGCGCGCAGGAAGGCGGGGCTGTTGACGAGGCTCCAGAGATTGGCCTGGACGCCAGCGCCGACGATCGAGGCGAGCGGCAGGATCAGGAATATCGTGGCAAGCAGGATCGCCAGCACATCCCAGAGCCACGCGGGCAACGTTCGGCCATCGAACCGGCGGGTCGCCCGACCGGCCGTGATGCCAGCGTCGTCAGGGGCTGGAAACAGCGAAATCGCAATCAGGATCAGCGCCGTCACGCCGATCTGCAGCAGCGACAGCGCTATGGCGCGCGGAGGGTCGAAATCGAAACGCAGCGACTGGTAGATCGCCACTTCGAGCGTGGTCGCGGCCGGCCCGCCGCCGAGCACCAGGACGAGCGTGAAGCTCGTGGCGCACAGCATGAAAACCAGGCCGGCAATGCCTGGGATGACGCGGCGGGCCGCAGGCCACTCGATGAAGCGGAAAACGGAGAAGGGTTTCATCCCGAGGCTGGAGGAGAGCAGCCAATATTCCGCCGGCAGGCGCTCCAGCGCGGCAAGCAGCAGTCTCGCGGCGAGCGGAAGGTTGAAGAACACATGTGCCAGCAATATGCCGGAAAGCCCATAAACGCTAATCGGTTGTTCGAGACCAAGCTTCAATAGCAGGCTGTTCATCACCCCCTGCCGCCCCCAGATGCCGATCAGGCCGAGCGCGCCGATCAGTACCGGCAGGCCCATAGGCAACGCCATCAGCCGGATGACCCATACACGGCCTGGAAAGCGCGGGCGGCGTGCGAGCGCGAGTGCGACGGGAAGGGCGAAGACGACCGACAGCAGCGTCGAAAGAACCGCCTGCAGCAGGGTGAAACGCAGAATTCGCCAGGTATAGGCGGCGAACAGCCGGCTTTGGGTGTTGCCTGCGTCCCAAGAGAGAAGGGCGGCGACTGCGATGCCGACGAAGAAGGCGATTCCGGCAAGGCTCAGCAGCCCCCAGCCTATCCCGCGTCTCCGCTCGGCCCTCGTCAGCATGGATCAGTTGATGCTCATGGCCGTCAGCCATTCGTCGATCCAGGCCTGCCGGTTCTTGGCCACCTGGTCCGACCCCATCAGGAAAGTCTTGGTCGGCTGCACCAGGTTGTTGAATGCGTCGGGGAGCGGCTGGGAGGTCGTGGCGGCCGGCATCATCCAGTTGGTGGTCGGGATGACGTCCTGGAAGGCCGGCGAGACCATGAATTTCAGGAACTGTTTCGCCAGATCCTTTTCCTTCGCCCCCTTCAGCATGCCGGCAACTTCGATCTGGATGTAATGGCCTTCGGAGAATGAGGCGGCCTGGTAGCGCTCCGTCTTCTCCTCGACCATGTGATAGGCCGGCGAGGTCGTGTAGGAAAACACCATCGGCACTTCGCCCTTGGTGAACAGGCCATAGGCCTCCGACCAACCGGGCGTGACGGTCAGCACGCGTTTCCTGAGCTTCGCCCAGGCCTCCGGCGCCTGGTCGCCATAGACCGATTTCACCCAGAGCAGCAGGCCGAGGCCGGGTGTCGAGGTGCGCGGGTCCTCGATGGCGATCTTCTGCGCCGGATCGCCGTCCACCAGTTCCTTGAGGCTTTTCGGCGGGTTCTTGATCGCCTGCGTATCGTAGACGACGGCGAAATGGCCGTAGTCGTAGGGGATGAACGTGTCGTCGCTGTAATTGCCGGGGACCTTGGCCGCGGCGGCGTCGAGCCCGTGCGGCTCGAACAGGCCGGTCGCCTTTGCCTCGGAGATCAGGTTGGTATCGAGGCCGAGCGCGATATCGGCGTCGGTGCCTTTGCCTTCCAGTTTCAGGCGGGTCAGAAGCGCCACGCCATCGGCGACGCCGACGAAATTGAGCTTGCAGGCGCAAGTCTTTTCGAACGCCTCTTTCATCTTGGGACCCGGGCCCCAATCGGAGATGAAGCTCTCGTAGGTGTAGACGGTCAGCGTCTTTTCCTGCGCTTCGGCCGGCGCGGAAAGAGAAAAGGCGGCAGCGGCCGCGAGTATGGAAAGAATGGTGCTGCGCATCAGCGTCTCCTCGTTTTGGTGACAAAGGGGAATAGGCGCTGATGAAGAGCCGTCTAATCCCTCCGCCGGTGTTAACCGGATCAGGTTCCGCGGGTTGGCCAAAGGCCTCTCAGCCGCACGAAAACGCGCGGCACCCCGTTAGAGCAGGATCAGATTTAGCGGCGAGGCGAATGGCTGGCAAGAGGCGGTCTGCGGCCGGCTCAAGGCGCATTCGGCAGGAGCAACACGGCTCAGTGGTTCATGGGTCAGTGGTTTTGCGGAAACACTTTCAGTTCACGCGGAACGATCGCCATGCCGCCCAGCCGGTTGGCAACGGCGTAGTCGATGGTCTTCTCGACCACATCGGGCATGACCGGTTTGGTGAGAACGCCGAGCGAGCCTTTGACGCCGGCTTCCACATCGTCCGGATTGCCGGTCATAAAGACGACGGTAATGCCATATTGCTCGGCAAGCTCTCGACCGATCTCCGGACCAGTCCGGCCGTCCGAAAGATTGACATCGACCAGGGCGATATCGGCATAGGCGGCGAGCGCCAGGGCGTGTTTGCGGGCATTGGCAAAACCGGCGACTTTCAGGCCCATGGCTTCGATCGTCTCGGCTACATCGAGCGCGATCAGAAACTCGTCTTCGACAATCATAACTCTTTGATTCATCGCCTCAGTGGCCAGCCGACGACGCGTAACATTTGTCAGCATTGGATGTCCCCATTCGGTTGATCGGTTCCTGGCAGGCCGATCCGTCCCCGGGACATTTCGACCACTACTCACACCCCAGAACGCCCCGGGACATCATATGTTCCGCTCCGCGACAAATATTTTTTTAGCTAACTATCTGTTAAGCTTAACAAATTGCAAATCAGCCTTCAATTTCCTCACGCAGCATTTCGAGCTCCAGCCATTCTTCTTCCATTTTGCTGATGCTTTGGCGCAGCTTTTCCATCTCCGCAGCCAGCTTGTTGAAGGCGGCGGGATCCTTGGTGAAGAGGTTGGGATCGGCCATTTTCTTCTCGCGGGCGGCGATCTCGGCCTCGGCTTTTGCCATTTCCTTCGGCAGGTTCTCGAGCGCGAATTTCTGCTTGAAGGAAAGCTTGCCTTTGCCCTTCGGGATGCCGGAAACCGATGCTGCAGTATCGGTTTTTGCCCTGTCAGCTTTTTCCGTGCGGCGCCTTTCCTCCAGCGCGCCCTTCCGCTGCGCCAGCATATCCGTGTAGCCGCCGGCATATTCGATCCAGCGGCCGTCCGGTGCGTCCGGATTGGCGGGGGCGATGGTCGAGGTCACGGTGCGGTCGAGGAAGTCACGGTCGTGGCTGACGAGGATGACGGTGCCGGTATAGCCGGCGACGATTTCCTGCAGCAGGTCCAGCGTCTCGATGTCGAGGTCGTTGGTCGGTTCGTCCAATATCAGGAGGTTGGACGGCCGGGCCATGATGCGGGCGAGCATCAGCCGGGCGCGCTCGCCGCCGGAAAGGTTCCTGATCGGTGTCCTGATCTGCTCCGGCTGGAACAGGAAGTCCTTCATGTAGCCTGCGACATGCCGCTGTTCGCCGTTGACCAGCAGCGTCTCGCCGCGTCCATCCGTCAGATAGTGGGACAGCGTGTCCTCGGGGTCCAGGTCCTCGCGCTTCTGGTCGAGCGTGGCGATTTCCAGGTTGGTGCCGAGCTTGACGGTGCCGGTGTCGGGCGTCAGCTGGCCGGTCAGCATCTTCAGAAGCGTCGTCTTGCCGGCACCGTTCGGGCCGACGAGACCGATGCAGTCGCCGCGATGCACGCGGATCGAGAACGGCGCGACGATCGGCCGGTCGTAGCTCTTGGTGATGTTCTCGGCCTCGATGACAAGCTTGCCGGATTCACGGCCTTCGCTGACGCTCGCCTGCACCGTGCCCTGCGGTCCTTTATGGCCGCGGTAATTGCCGCGCATCGTCTGCAGCTCACCGAGGCGGCGCATGTTGCGCTTGCGGCGCGCGGTCACGCCATAACGCAGCCAGTGTTCCTCGCGCTCGATCGCCTTGCCGAGCTTGTGCTGTTCCAGCTCTTCCGCCTCCAGCACTTCGTCGCGCCACGCTTCGAACTCGCCGAAACCGCGGTTCAGGCGTCGCGACGTGCCGCGATCGAGCCAGACCGTGGCATTCGAGACCTTTTCGAGGAAACGACGGTCATGCGAGATCACCACCAGCGCGCTTCTCGTCTTGCGCAGCTCGTCTTCCAGCCATTCGATGGTCGGCAGGTCCAGATGGTTGGTCGGCTCGTCCAGCATCAGGATGTCGGGTTCGGGCGCCATGACGCGGGCAAGTGCTGCGCGTCGGGCCTCGCCGCCGGAGAGCGTGTTCGGGTGTTCCTGGCCGGTGAGGCCCAGATGTTCGAGCAGATAGGTGACGCGATAAGGATCGTCGCCCGGGCCGAGGCCCGCTTCGGCATAGGCCTGCACCGTCGAATAATCGGCGAAATCCGGCGCCTGTTCGAGATAGCGGATGGTCGAGGAGGGATGGCGGAACACCTCGCCCGACTGGGGCTCGACCATCCCGGCGGCGATCTTCATCAGCGTCGACTTGCCGGAACCGTTGCGGCCGACCAGGCAGATGCGGTCGCCCGGCTCTACCTGCATGCCGGCGCCGGCGAGAAGCGGCGCGCCGCCGAAGCTCAGGAAAATATCGTCAAGTTTCAGAATTGGGGGCGCCAACAGTCAGGCTCCTGTAAAGTCGTGGGGGCGGGCAAGGATCATGGCCTTGCCTTTCCTCAAATGGAATTCCACCCGGCCTTCTGCAACGTTCGAGACGGTGCGCGAGGAGCCGAAGGGGAGCGAGAAGTTGTCGAGCGGATAACGTGCGCCGATGATATCGAGCCCTTCCAGGTTGGAAAAACCGATGACTGAAAACAGCGAACCCTTCGGCAGGTCCAGGGTCTTTGTGCCCGGCAGCAGCGGCGCGGCCTCCTCGTCGCCCGACGTCAGCAGGATGTCGAGGTCGCGTTCGGCCAGGCTCATGGCATGAAAGAGATGCTGAAGCGCATGGTCGCTGCGCTCGCCGCCGAGCGCGCCGGCAAGGATCAGCCTTGTCGCGCCGCGTTCAACGGCTTCGGCTGTTGCGATCTCGCCGTCCGTCTCGTTCTTGGCCGGCGGAAAGGCCTGCCGCTCGACCTGCGGGAACTGCGCAATCAGCGCGGCGTCGGAGGAATCGAAATCGCCGACCCAGAGTTCCGGCTTCGCGCCGAGCGCGGCCGCATGGCGCATGCCGCTATCGGCCGCGATGAAGCGGCTGCCGGCGATCGTGTCCCGCAGGCGGTCGGTGACGTGCAAGTTGCCGCCGAGCAGAATGGTGAAGGTCGAATGGGTCATGTGCATTGCCCATAGCGCAAAGCCGGTGGAAAGGGAAAGCTGTTGCACCGTCACGGGTGAGCTTTTAGTTTGCGGCGCGTTTACCGATCAGGATCACGAGATGCAGTTTCAGGGTACAGCGGACTATATTGCCGACAAGGATCTCATGGTGGCGGTCAACGCCGCGATCCGGCTCGAACGTCCGCTGCTGGTGAAAGGCGAGCCCGGCACCGGCAAAACCGAGCTTGCGCGGCAGGTCGCCGCCGCCCTCGGGCTCGATCTGATCGAGTGGAACATCAAGTCCACCACCAAGGCGCAGCAGGGGCTCTACGAATACGATGCCGTCTCGCGGCTGCGCGACAGCCAGCTCGGCGACGAACGCGTCCACGACGTGGCCAACTATATCCGCCGCGGCAAGCTGTGGCAGGCCTTTGCCTCCGACAGGAAGCTCGTCCTGTTGATCGACGAGATCGACAAGGCCGATATCGAGTTCCCGAACGACCTGTTGCAGGAACTCGACCGCATGGAATTCCATGTCTACGAGACCGGCGAGATGGTCCGCGCCAAGGTCCGGCCGATCGTCATCATCACCTCCAACAACGAGAAGGAACTGCCGGACGCCTTCCTGCGCCGCTGTTTCTTCCACTATATCCGTTTCCCGGACGTCGATACGCTCGCCCGCATCGTCGAGGTCCATTATCCCGGCATCAAGCAGGCGCTGGTGCGCAACGCGCTCACGCAATTCTACGAGATCCGCGAGATGCCGGGGCTGAAGAAGAAGCCCTCGACCTCCGAAGCGCTCGATTGGATCCGGCTGCTGGTCTCGGACGACGTCGATCCGTCGGACCTGCGCGGCGACGTCAAGAACGCGCTGCCGAAGCTGCATGGCGCTCTCCTCAAGAACGAGCAGGACGTGCATCTCTTCGAGCGGATGGCCTTCCTGGCGCGGCGGGAAAGATGATGCCCGATGCGTTCAAGGTGCTGATCTACGCCGTCTGGCAGAATCGGTTGCTGGTTTTCGACGAGCCGGACTTTCCCGATCAGTGGTTGCAGGTGCCGGGCGGTACGATCGAGCCCGGGGAAGCGCCGGATATCGCCGCCGCTCGTGAATTTCACGAAGAGACAGGTCTTGCCGTCGATGTTCCGCTGCACCCGCTCATGGTTCACGATTACCGTTTCCAGAAGGATGGCAGGGAGATCTGCCATCGCCGGCATTATTTCCTGCTTCGACTGACGGGGGATTATGCCGACACCTGGATTCATATTGAGGAACATCGCTACGATGGCGGCGAGCCCATCCGTTTTCGCTTTTCCTGGATGCCGCTGGACGATGCGGCGCGCCAGCTCGGCGGCGGGCTGGCAGACGCGCTTCCGCTCGTTCTCATGGACGCGCCGTAGGAGCAAGATTATGCTCCCATTGACGCCGGTCGTAGCAAGGCGTATTTGAACTTTCGAGAATTCGTGGTGATTTGGCCGGCCGGCTTGCAGCCACGTTAAAAAAGTCGCTAAAGGGCCGCGAGAAGATGTCTTCCCACGGACCGGTCGCGATTTATTTTGCCGCCGGTTTTATTTTTGTTGGGTTGAGACATGCCGATCAAAATTCCCGATACGCTGCCCGCATTCACGACGCTCGTTTCCGAAGGCGTGCGGGTGCTGACCGAAACCATGGCTGTACGGCAGGACATTCGTCCGCTGCAGATCGGGCTCCTCAATCTCATGCCGAACAAGATCAAGACCGAGCTGCAGATGGCGCGCCTCGTCGGCGCCTCACCGCTGCAGGTCGAGTTCTCGCTGATCCGCGTCGGCGGCCACAAGGCCAAGAACACGTCGGAAGATCACCTCCTGTCCTTCTACGAGACCTGGGAAGAGGTGAAACACCGCAAGTTCGACGGTTTCATCATCACCGGCGCGCCGATCGAGACGCTTCCCTTCGAGGACGTCACCTATTGGGACGAGATGAGACAAATCCTCGACTGGACGGCGACCAACGTGCATTCGACCATGAATGTCTGCTGGGGGGCGATGGCTGCGATCTACCATTTCCACGGCGTGCCGAAATACGAGCTCAAGGAAAAAGCGTTCGGCGTCTATCGCCACCGCAACCTGGTGCCGTCCTCGATCTATCTCAACGGCTTTTCGGACGATTTCCAGGTTCCGGTGTCGCGCTGGACGGAAGTCCGCCGCGCCGACATCGAAAAGAACCCGGACCTCGAAATCCTGATGGAATCCGAGGAAATGGGCATCTGCCTGGTGCATGAGAAAGCCGGCAAGCGGCTCTATATGTTCAACCATGTGGAATACGACTCGACCTCGCTGGCCGACGAATATTTCCGGGACGTCAACGCCGGCGTGCCGATCAAGATGCCGCATAACTACTTCCCGCATAACGACGATACGCTGACGCCCTTGAACCGTTGGCGCAGCCATGCACATCTTCTGTTCGGCAACTGGATCAACGAGATCTACCAGACGACCCCTTACGACTTGGAGAAGATCGGTACCGAATAGGTTTCGACGCGATGTTCATTCCCTTCTTCCTTCACCTCAAGGAAGCGAAGATTCCGGTGACGCTCCGGGAGTTCCTCGACCTTCTCGAAGGCATGGAGGAAGGGATCGCGGATTTCGACGTGGAAGCCTTCTACTTTCTCGCCCGCACGGCGCTGGTGAAGGACGAGCGGCATATCGACAAGTTCGACCGGGTCTTTTCGTCCTATTTCCGCGGGCTCGAGGCAATCTCCGGCGGGCCTGGCCTGGATGTCGCCAGCATCCCCGAAGAATGGCTGCGCAGGCTCACCGAGAAACATCTCACCGACGAAGAGAAGAAGCTCGTCGAGTCGCTCGGCGGGTTCGAGAAGCTGATGGAGACGCTGCGCCAGCGGCTGGAGGAACAGAAGGGTCGGCATCAGGGCGGCTCGAAATGGATCGGCACCGGCGGCACCTCCCCTTTCGGGGCCTATGGCTATAACCCGGAAGGCGTGCGGATCGGCCAGGACCAGTCCCGCCACCGCCGGGCGGTAAAAGTCTGGGACAAACGCGAGTTTGCCGATTTCGACGACAAGGTGGAGCTCGGCACCCGCAACATCAAGCTGGCCCTGAAGCGGCTGCGCCGCTGGGTGCGGGAAGGGGCGGTCGAAGAACTCGACCTGGCCGGCACGATCCGCTCCACCGCCGAACACGGTTATCTCGACGTTCAGACCCGGCCGGAACGGCGCAATGCGGTGAAGCTGCTGATGTTCTTCGATGTCGGCGGCTCGATGGACGACCATATCCGGGTGGTCGAGGAATTGTTCTCGGCAGCTCGCGCCGAGTTCAAGCATATGGAGCATTTCTACTTCCACAATTGCCTCTATGAAGGCGTGTGGAAGGAGAACGGCCGCCGGTCGGAGCGGACGCCGACGCTCGACCTGATCCGCAGCTATGGTGCCGACTACAAGGTGATCTTCGTCGGCGATGCCTCGATGAGCCCCTATGAGATCACTCATGCGGGCGGTTCCGTGGAACACTGGAACCAGGAGCCGGGCGAGGCTTGGATAAGGCGCGTCACCGAGCATTTCCATCGCTGCGTCTGGTTCAACCCGGTGCCGCAGGACCATTGGAGCCACACGACCTCGATCGGCTTCATGCGGCAGCTGATAACCGAGCGGATGTTCCCGCTGACGCTCGGCGGATTGGAACAGGCGATGCGTGCGCTCACGCGATAGAGCCTTTTTTCTTCTCCACGGCGTTGCGGGTCGCCGCCAAATCGCGCAGGTTGCCGCAAACATATCGGTGGAGGAGCAATCTCATGGCGGACCAGAATTTCGAAGTTTTCGGCACCACGGAAAAGGGCGAAACCGTCTATCGTGTCAGGATCTCCGGCGGCGGGCTCACCGCTAATGTCATCACCTGGGGTGCGGTGATCCAGGACCTCAGGCTCGACGGCCACCAGCCGCCGCTCGTGCTCGGTTTCGAACGGTTTGACGATTACCTGAACCATTCTCCTTATTTCGGCGCGACGCCCGGCCGTTCGTCCAACCGTATCGGCGGCGGCCGTTTCACGCTGGACGGCAAGCAATATCAGCTGGAACTGAACGAGCGGGGCGTGACCCACCTCCATGGCGGCTCGGACGGCATCGGCCGCAGCAACTGGACGATTGTCGAACATGCCGTGGACAAGGTCGTGCTGCGGATCACCGATCCGGACGGCCGTGCCGGCTATCCGGGAAACTGCACGGTCACGGCGACGTACCAACTCAAGAGTGACGGCGTTCTTTCCGTTGTCTACCAATCCACCACGGATCAGCCGACGCTCGCCAATATCTGCCAGCATACCTATTTCAATCTCGACGGCCGCGAGGATGCGCTCGATCACGACATCATGATCGCCGCCGACCACGTGCTCGTCTTTGACGACAAGCAGGTGCCGACCGGCGAACTGATGGCGGTCGCGGGCACGCCCTTCGACCTGCGCGACATGGGGCCGATGAAGCGGTTCGACGGCGATGCCCAGGTCCTGTTCGATCATAACTTCTGCCTGTCGCCGGAGCGAATGGCCAAGCGATCTGTGGCTTTGGCGCGCAGCATCCATTCCGGCGTGTCGCTGGAAGTTCGCACCACCGAGCCGGGCGTGCAGCTCTATGCCGCCTTCAAGCTGCAGCAGATCCCTGCAGAGGGCCTCGATGGACGCCGGTATGGGGCTTTTGCCGGGTTCTGCCTGGAAACCCAGGTCTGGCCGGACGCCATCAACCACGCCAACTTCCCGAATGCGGTGCTGCGGCCGGGCGAGGTGTTGCTGCAGGAAACGGACTATGTCTTTTCAAAGCAATAATTGCCGCCGGCGCCGCCCGGATCGGGATTATCTGTGACCGAATTGACGACGCTGCCGGCCCGAAAGCCGGCGGCGTTTGCCGTTTTCCGGTTATGTCGGCTGGATCATGCGGCGCAGTTCGCCTTCCAGCAGCGCCATGTTTACTGGTTTCCGGATGGTCGTCCGGTTTCTGAAACCGTGGTGATCATCGAGCTGCTCATATCCGGTGCAGAACAGGAAGGGCACGCCATGGGTCTGCAGCCATTCCGCAAATGGGTAGACGGGCTTTCCCCCGAGATTGACATCGAGGACTGCGACGTCGGGAAGCTGCGAGCCGTCGACCAGGCGCATGGCTTCGTCGGCAGTTGCCGCCGGTCCGACAACTTCCCAGCCGCGCGATTCAAGTTCGCTGCAGAGCTCCATGGCGATGAGGGTCTCGTCCTCGACGACAAGTATCCGCCCTGCCGAGCCGGGTTCCGATGACCTCGGCGCGACCTCCTCGCCAGCAACCGAGCCGGCCGAAATGTCGGGCCGATAGACAGATCGGGGCAGAGTCGCGATCAGGCGCATACCGGTTGGTGGCCAGCTGATGTCGAGTTCGCCCGCCAATTGACGGGTGGCGACTTCCGTCACCAAGGTGGAGCCGAAACCCCTGGATTCCGGCTTCTGCACCGCTGGCCCGCCGGTCTCGGTCCAGCGGAGCTCCAGTTCCAGAGAGGGCAGGATGCGCCAGGAGACATCGACGCGCCCTTCCGTAACCGACAATGCCCCGTATTTGACGGCGTTGGTGGCAAGCTCGTGGATGAGGAGGCTGACCGGCTGCACGGTATTGGGGGTGAGAGTGACGGCGGGCCCGCCGATCATCAGCTGATTGACGTTCTGATAGGCTCGGGTTTCCTCGGTGAGGACCGCAGCGAGGTCTCCGCCCTCCCACCGGTTCTGGGCGAGCAGCGAATGGGCGCGGCTCAGCGCCGAAACGCGGCCTCGAACTGCGACGATGAAAGCCTCCTTGGTTTCGGCACGGGTCAGGGAGACCAGCGCCTGCACCACCGCCAGGGCGTTCTTGGCCCGGTGATCGACCTCGCGGGCCAGCAACTGGCGGGAATCCTCGTTCGCCTTGCGTTCGGTGATGTCGCGCAAGATGACCGTTGCCAGCTTTCCGTCGCCGATCTGTACCTGCGAGATCGATGCCTCGACAGGGAATTCCTCGCCATTGGCGCGCAGCCCGCTGATCGCCCCCAATGCACCCATCCGGCGGTTTGTGACGCCGGTCTCCTTGAAGAGGCGGATATGTTCGGCATGCCCATGCCGAAACCGCTCGGGGATGAAGCGTTCGATCGGCGAGCCGATCGCATCCTCGCTTGCGATGCCGAACATGCGCTCGGCGGCCGGGTTGAACAGCACGATCCGCTGGCCTTCATCGACGGTGATCAGCGCATCCATCGCCGATTCCACGATGCCCTCCATGCGCCGCCTGCTTTCCAGCAGGGCATCTTCGGCGGCCTTTCGCTCGGTGATGTCGCGCAGGATGACGGTAGCCAGGCGCTCGCCGCCGATCTCCACCTGCGAGATCGACGCCTCGATCGGAAATTCCTGGCCGTCGGCGCGCAAGCCGCTGATGGCACCCAGCGATCCCATCTGCCGGGTGGTCACGCCGGTTTCGGTGAAACGATGGATATGCGCCGCGTGGGTCGGGCGATGGCGTTCCGGCATGAAACGGGAGATGTGCTGGCCAAGCGCCTCGTTGGCCGCCAGCCCGAACATGCGCTCCGCGGCCGGATTGAACAGGATCACCCGTTGCTCGTCGTCAATGGTGATGATCCCATCCATTGCAGAAGCGACGATGCCCTCGAGCCGTCGCATGGTCTCGATGGCGGTTTTTTCACTGAGCTTTGGGTGGTGCGGGCGAGATTCCACGACGGCACATCTCCGGTTCAACCCCCGAATCACTGGCGCGACATCGCCTGGGTAGTTGCAACCAGTATGGCACCTCCCGCATTTGGTGAATATGCGGAAGTTGTCAAATTCATGGGGAAAGGTGGTGGAGGGGAAGCGCCCGCTTTGCGTCTGCATCGAGGCGTCGCTGTCGAGCGTCTTGGCCCTGTGGCCGGGCTGGTAGAGTATAGTCTCAAAAAAAGGAATTTGGAGCGGGCGAAGGGATTCGAACCCTCGACCCCAACCTTGGCAAGGTTGTGCTCTACCACTGAGCTACACCCGCTCATCAATCCACCGGTCCGTGGTAGTAAAGCTTGACCGTGGCGTCGTGGCTCGTTGCCGGCGACGGGCGCTATATGGCCCAGTCCTTTTTCAAATGCAACAGGGAAATGACGATTGGCGCCAAGAAAAATTGCGATCCCGCCAAAGCCCCTGCAAACCGCCGGTTCCGGCCGGAACCGGCGGCTGCTTCATTCTCAGGAGGCCGGACAGGCCGCTCCGGACTTCACCCAGGCGCCGATGAGCTCTCCGAATTCGGCCTGTGTGCCCGGCACCGGTTCGCGTCCGGCACCCGGGTTCCAGCCCCAGCCGACCAGTTCGTCATGCGCCATGTGCTCGACGATCTGATCCATGGTCTTGCCGCCGTTGCGGGCCGGGTCCTTGATCTGCTGGCAGATCTGGCCGAGCGACTTGCCGACCCAGGCCATTTCGATCGGCGCGAGATGCCAGGCGGGATTGCCCGGAATGCTCTTGATCGTGTCGGCCTGGCCGACAACGGGCGTGTTCTCCGCACTGTGGCAGGTGGTGCACTGCATGCCGGGGAGGCCCATGCCGCCGTCGCCGCGGACGACCGGCGGCTGGTGCGGGTGCATGTTGATGCCCTGCAGCGGGCGGTCGGTCGCCGGATGACAGTTGACGCAGCGCGGGTGCTGGATGACCTTGCCGGCCTCCTGGAAGAGCGCCACGGAGCGTTCCCGCTGGTTGGCGATCGTCTCGAAGGACGTGGCGGGCTTCAGCGTCTTGGCGTCCGTCTTGGCATCCTGGGCGACCGAGGCGGGCGACAGCAGCGTGCCGGCGCCCACGAAAAGACAGAGGGTAGCGACGCCGGTGATAGCGAGTTTCCAATTCATCGGTGTTGATCCTCAGGACGAAACGATGTTGACGATAGGCAGCTGCCGGACCGGCGCTCCCGTCAGGCGACGCCAGGCATTGGCAACCGCCGGACCGACAGGCGGCACGCCAGGTTCGCCGACGCCACTCGGCTTTTCGCTCGACTTGATGATCTCCACCGCCACGTCCGGCATCTCGTTGATGCGGATGGAGCGGTAGTCGTGGAAGTTCGACTGCACGATCTTGCCGCCCTTGGCCAACGTCACCGCGTCGAAGAGAACCGCGCCGAGGCCGTAGCCGATGCCGCCTTCCATCTGTGCCTTGATGACGTTCGGATTGACGGCGACGCCGCAATCGACCGCACACCAGACCTTGTGGACACGCGGTGCGCCTTCCGGCCCGATCGAGACTTCGACGATCTGGCCGACGAAGCTGCCGAAGCTTTCGACCACCGCAACGCCGCGGGCGCGGCCTTCCGGAGCCGGCGAACCCCAGTTGGCCATTTCAGCAGCCTTCCTCAGCACGCCTGCATGACGCGGCTTTTCGCCAAGCAGCGCGAGCCGTCCCTCGACCGGATCCTTGCCGATCTTCTGGAACAGCTCGTCGACGAAGGTCTCGACTGCAAAGCCGGTATGGGTGTGGCCGACCGATCGCCACCAGAGCGGCGGGATGGAGAGCTGGACGTTATGGGCGCTGACCTTCAGGTTCGGTATCGCGTAGGGCAGGTTGGATGCGCCTTCGACGGAGCTCTCGTCGAGATCCGCCTTGCCCATGATCGACTGGCCGACGATCACCTGTTCCCAGGCGGTAATCTGGCCCTGCGCATTGATGGCGCCACGCATCCTGTGGGCATACATCGGGCGGTAGAAGCCGCCGCGGATGTCGTCCTCGCGGGTCCACATATGCTTCAAGGGGCGGCTACGATCGGTTGCGGCATAGACGGCTGCCGCTTCCTGTATGTAGGGCGAGCCGAACTGCGCCTTGCGGCCGAAGCTGCCGCCGGCGAGCTGGGTGTTCACCCTGACCTTCGCCTCGTCGAGACCCAGGACCTTGGCGGCGACCGACTGGTCTATGCCCGGGAACTGGGCGCCGTTATAGATATCGACCGATCCGTCCTGCGCCTTGATGAAGACTGCGTCGAGCGGCTCCATCGGCGCATGCGCCAGGAAGGGGAAGACGATCTCGGCTTCCACCGCCTGCAGGCCGGGCGCCTTGAAGGCGTCGTCGACATTGCCGTTATTGGTCGCTTCCAGCCCTTTCTCGCCGAAGAGCTTCCGGTAATCGGCGGAAAGTTCTTCCGAGGAGCGGGTCTCGGCCTTGGAGAGATCCCATTCGATGCTCAGCGCATCGCGGCCCTTGAGCGCCGCAAACGTGTTGTCCGCATAAACGGCGATGCCCGACGGCACCTGCTTCACGTCGACCACACCCTGCACCTTGCGGGCTTCGGCATCGTCGAAGCTCTTCACCGTCGCGCCGAAATGCTCCGGATGAGCGACGACGGCGATCAGCAGGTTGTCCGGTGTGATGTCGAGCGTGAAGATCGCCGTGCCGTTGGTCTTGCCGTGGGTGTCGAGCTTTGGCAGGTCGGTGCCGATCAGCACGAAATCCTTGGGGTCCTTGAGTTTCGGCTCGGCAGGCGGGGCCTGGCGGGCCGCCTTTTCGGCAAATGCGCCGAAACCGCTCTCCTTGTTGGAGGCGGCATGCTTGATGCGGCCTTTCTGGACGGTGATCTCGGAGGCTGGCACCTTCCAGTCTTCGGCGGCGGCTGCGACCAGCATCGCCCGCGCGGTGGCGCCGGCCTTGCGCATCTGCTCGTAGGAATTGGCAATCGCGCTCGAACCGCCGGTTCCCTGCAAGCCGAAACTCAGGTTGGCATAGACCTTGTTGTCGGTCGGCGAGTGGACGGCGCGCATCTGGCTCCAGTCGGCATCGAGTTCTTCTGCCACCAGCGTGGCAAGCCCGGTGAATGGGCCCTGGCCGAATTCGATGTGCTTGGAAAGCACGGTCACGGTGTCGTCGGTGCCGATCTTGACGAAGGCGTTCATCGGCGCCAGCGCCGGATCGCCGCCGGCGTGCACGCCGGTTTGGGCAGCGGAGAGCATCTTTGGCGCGATCGCGACACCGATGACGAGGCCGGAGCCGGCGAGGAAGGCGCGGCGTGTGGTGTTGATGTCCTGGATGGTCATGGCTCAGCCCTCCATCGAGTTGGCGGCGTTGTGGATCGCCGCGCGGATGCGATGGTAGGTGGCGCATCGACAGATATTGCCGGTCATCGCGCCGTCGATATCGTCATCCGTCGGCTTCGGCACCATCTGCAGCAGGGCGACCGCCGACATGACCTGCCCGGACTGGCAGTAACCGCATTGGGGCACGTCAAGGCCCGCCCAGGCCGTCTTCACCGCATCGGCTTCCTTGCCGGAAACGCCTTCGATGGTGACCACGTCCGAACCTTCGATCGTCGCGATGGGGGTAATGCAGGAGCGGCGCGGCATGCCGTCCAGATGGACCGTACAGGCGCCGCACTGGGCGACGCCGCAGCCGTATTTGGTGCCGGTGAGTTTTTCGAAATCGCGGATGACCCAGAGAAGTGGGGTGTCGGGGTCGCCGTCGAACGTTCTTTCCTGTCCGTTGAGCGTGAAGGTGACCATGAGGCAGACCTTTCAGTTAGGAAGCCGGGCGCTGCGCCGGCACTGGAGATTGAGCGGCTATTATCGGCCGGGGCCGGTATCGAGGGGCGCGAAACACTGCGCGAAATAAACCTGAGTCAACTGGAGTAGTTATTATTTATCAATTGGCTACCGGCCGCCGATCGAATGCCCGCAGACCGGTTCTCCACGCCTGATTAGATGGTCGGCCGTCAGACCAGGTCAAGCGCCTCACGAGATCGTGTGCACCTGTCTTGGCCGGCCCAACCATTCCGGTTATAGTCCGGCCGCCCGCCAACAGAGCCAATTCCATCAGCATGACAGAGACAAAGCCGAAAACCGCCGAGGATCTTTTCCGTTTCCTCGACAGCCTGAACATTGCGCATTCGACCAAGACGCACCCGCCGGTTTTCACCGTGGCGGAATCCGAAAGCCTGCGTGACGAAATCCCCGGAGGCCATACGAAGAACCTGTTCGTGAAGGACAAGAAGGACCAGTATTTCGTCCTGACGGTCGAGGAGCGCGCGACGGTCGACCTGAAGACCGTGCACAAGGTGATCGGAGCGTCGAGCCGCGTCTCGTTCGGCCGGCCCGAAATGCTTCTGGAATATCTCGGCGTGGTTCCCGGTTCGGTGACGGTATTCGGCGCGTTCAACGATACGGGCCGAAATGTTACCTTCGTGCTCGACGAAGATCTGCTGAAGCACGACGTCATCAACGGCCACCCGCTGTCCAACGATGCCACGACCTCCATCGCCAGCAGCGATCTCATCCGCTTTCTGGAGGCGACCGGCCATCAGCCGCTTGTCTTGAAAGTGACGGACTGACATACGATCTTTGCAGCCTATATGGCAAAGATGCGAAAGCGTTCCCGGGAGAACATTCATGAGCGGCAGCAATAACCCCTATGGCGGTTCCTACGGCGGGCAGATGACTGCTTCGGCAAGCTTTGGGGCGGCGCCGGCCGCATCCGGTCCTGCCGGGGTCTACGTATCCGACACCAGCACCGCCGGCTTCACCAAGGACGTGCTCGAAGAATCGCGCCGCCAGCCGGTTCTCGTCGATTTCTGGGCGCCCTGGTGCGGCCCCTGCAAGCAGCTGACGCCGGTGCTCGAAAAGGTCGTCAACGAAGGCCAGGGCCGGGTCAAGCTCGTCAAGATGAATATCGACGATCATCCGTCGATCCCGGGCCAGCTCGGCATCCAGTCGATCCCGGCCGTCATCGCCTTCGTCGACGGCCGTCCGGTCGACGGTTTCATGGGCGCGGTGCCGGAAAGCCAGGTTCGCCAGTTCATCGACAAGCTCGCAGGACCTCCGGGCGCCGACCAGGCTGCCGAGATCGAAGCGGCTCTCGCCGAGGCAGAGACCCTGCTTGCCGGCGGTGAAATCCAGGAAGCCGCCCAGCTTTATGGCGCCGTCCTGCAGGCCGATCCGGAGAATGCCAAGGCCGCCGCCGGAATGATGCAGTGCCTGATCGCCATGGGCGAGACGGCGCGTGCCAGCCAGATGCTGGCCTCCCTCCCGGAAGAGCTTGCGAAGGAACCGGCGATCCAGGCGGTCGCCAAGAAGCTCGAGCAGATCGAGGAAGCCCATAAACTCGGCGATCCGGTGGCTCTCGAGCGCCAGCTCGATGCCAACCCGGACGACCATGACGCCCGCCTGAAGCTCGCCAAGATCCTCAACGTCCAGGGCGAACGGGACAAGGCTGCCGAGCACCTGCTGACGATCATGCGCAAGGACCGCACGTTCGACGACGACGGCGCCCGCCGACAGCTCCTGGCATTCTTTGATGTCTGGGGACCGAAGGATTCGGCGACGATAGCTGCCCGCCGCCGCCTGTCCTCCATCCTGTTTTCGTGAGCCCGGGGCCTGTTTTCGTAAACACGGGTCCGTGTTCGCAGCCAAGGCCAATCCTCAAGGATTGGCCTTGCGTTCTCCGGTGGGTGCCCCACATTATTCAGAGCGACGAATCTTTGGTCTGAGCCAGTGGTCGTCTGGGAGGTGTCGGACCCATGCATGTGGGAAATGCGAGATATCTGAAGCGGGAAGATCTGCCGGAGACGGTTCCTGTCTTTCCTCTTACCGGCGCGTTGCTTCTGCCGGGCGGACAGCTGCCGCTCAACATCTTCGAACCACGCTATCTCGCCATGTTCGACGCAGCGCTTGCAGGTAACCGGCTGATCGGTATCGTACAGCCGTCATTGCTTGAATCCGGCGAGGCCGTCGAAGGCCCGCGGGCTCCGCTCTCGACGGTCGGCTGCATCGGCCGCATCACATCGTTTGCCGAAACCGGTGACGGCCGATACATCACCTCGATCAGCGGCATCTGCCGGTTCCGGCTCATCGAAGAAGTGGGCCAGGGCCATCCCTATCGCACCTTCAAGATCGCGCCGATGATGACGGACCTCTCCACCGAGGACGACGAGGGTACGGTCGACCGCGTCGAGCTATTACGCGTCTTCCGCGCCTATCTCGACGCCAACAAGCTGGAAGCGGATTGGGAAAGCGTCGAGCGCGCCGGCAACCGCACGCTCGTCAACTCCCTGTCGATGATGTCGCCCTTCGGGCCCGCCGAGAAACAGGCTCTCCTCGAAGCGCCGGACCTGCGCACACGCGCTGAAACGCTGATCGCCATCACGGAAATCCTGCTGGCGCGCGATTTCGGTGATTCCGACACCATCCTCCAGTAAGGCCCAAGCGCATGGACGAAAAACTCAGCAAGGTCGATCCGAAACTGCTCGACCTGCTCGTCTGCCCGCTCTCCAAGAGCCGGCTGTCCCTCAACCGGGAAACCAACGAGCTTATCTCCCAGAAGGCGCAGCTCGCCTACCCGATCCGCGACGGCATCCCGATCATGCTGATTTCCGAGGCCCGCAAGATCGAAGACTGAGAGGTTGCCGGACGGGTGGCTAGATCGCCTCGCCCGCGAGCAGTTTGGGGCCTTCTTCGCCGCTCTTTCCGGCCGCCTGGTCGATGAAGAAAGTCTTCAGCTTCGGGAGTTTCTCGACGATGCCGAGGCCGAAGTCGCGGGCGATGCGGATCGGAGTGATGTCGTTGGAGAACAGCCGGTTCAGCACGTCGGTCGTCACGCCCATGCGGAACGTATCGAACCGTCGCCAGGACTGATAGCGCTCCAGCACGTTGAGCGCGCCGATGTCGAGGCCGAGCCGGTCGGCTTCGACCACCGTCTCGGCAAGTGCCGCGACGTCCTTGAAGCCGAGATTGAGGCCCTGGCCGGAAATCGGGTGGATGCCGTGCGCCGCATCGCCGGCAAGGGCGACGCGCGGGGCCACGAAGGCGCGGGCGAGCGTCAGGCCGAGCGGGAAGGCGCGTTTGTCGCCGACCACCGTCAGCTCGCCGAGCTTATGGCCGAAACGGCGCTGCAGCTCTTCCTCGAACACCAGATCGTCGGCGGCGACCAGCCGGTTGGCCTCCGCCGTCCGTTCGGTCCACACCAGCGAGGAACGGTTGTTGGTGAGCGGCAGGATGGCAAACGGGCCGGACGGCAGGAAATGTTCTTCCGCCACGCCTTCATGCGGCCGCTCGTGGGCAACCGTCGCGACGATGCCCGATTGGCCGTAATCCCAGGTGACGGTCTTGATGCCGGCCATGTCGCGCAGTTTGGAGCGCACGCCGTCGCAGGCGACCAGAAGGCGGGTCTCGACGGCCGAGCCGTCGGAGAGCGACACGGTGCAACGGGTGCTGCCGGACTGGAAGCCGGTGGCGGAAAGTCCGTGGCGGATGGCAATCCCGAGGCGTTCGGCGGCGCCGCGCAGCGCCCGCACCATGGCGACGTTCGGCACCATGTGGGCGAACGGCCTGCCTTCCTCGATTTCGCCGTCGAAGGTGAGGAAGACCGGCCGCACCGGATCGGACGTGCGGCTGTCGGTGACGACCATCCGGTTGATCGCCTGGGCGTCCACGGCAATCTCGTTCCAGACGCCGATGACGTCGAGCATGCGGGTTGCGGCGGCGATGATGGCGGAGGCCCGCTCGTCCTTTTCCCAGACGCCGGCAGGAGCCGCTTCGATCACCTCGACCTGCAGATGCGGCGCCGCCTGCTTGACCGCGACAGCGGCGGCGAGACCCACATAACCGCCTCCAACAACCAGCATGTCCAGCATTTGCCTAAACTCCCGTGAGACTTGAGAATATCATGTGGTGGATATAGATCATCCGACAGCCGCTTCCTATCGCCGGAGTTCGTCATAATGTCGCGCCAGACCGAATCCCCCTCTGCGATGGAACAGCTCATCGCGACGCTCGACCTCGAAAAGCTCGAGGAGAACATCTATCGCGGCACCAGTCCCGACGTTGGCTGGCAGCGAGTATTCGGCGGCCAGGTGATCGCCCAGGCCCTGATGGCCGCCCAGCGGACCGTCGAGGCCGACCGTTTCGTGCATTCGCTGCATGCCTATTTCATGCGCCCCGGCGATCCTTCCGTTCCGATCCTCTATCAGGTGGAGCGTATCCGCGACGGGTCAAGCTTCACCACCCGCCGGGCGGTGGCAGTGCAGCACGGCAAGGCGATCTTTGCCATGTCGGCCTCCTTCCAGGTGGAGGAGGGCGGTTATGATCACCAGATCGACATGCCTTCGGTGACCCAGCCGGAGGATCTGATGGGGGAGAAGGAGTTCAAGGAGCTCTTCCTCAAGAAGGCGCCGGAGAACGTGCGTCGCTACTGGAGCCGGGAGCGGCCGATCGAAGTGCGCCCGACCTCGCTCGTGCATTATCTGACCAGGGACAAGCTCGAACCACGGCAGGACATCTGGGTCCGGACTGTCGGCGAGGTGCCGTCCGACCGCCTCTATCAGGCAGCTGTGCTCGCCTATCTCTCCGACATGACGCTGCTCGACGCGTCGCTTTATCCGCACGGCACGTCGATCTTCGATCCGACGCTTCAGGCGGCGAGCCTCGACCACGCAATGTGGTTTCACAGGCCCGCCACATTCGACGACTGGCTCCTCTACACGCAGGACAGCCCAAGCGCCTCCGGCGCCCGCGGAATGACCCGCGGCAGCATTTACACCCGTTCTGGCACACTGATCGCCTCGGTCGCCCAGGAAGGACTGATTCGGAAAAAGGCAAATGATTAATAGTTGTGCAATTTTTCAATTTTGCACAAGTTTTGGACGTATTTGCGCCATCCAAATGCCCGTTTTTTGAGACCTGCGTTGTAAGTCTTTACATTTCAATAACTTATAGACGTCATCGAAACTGGCACGCCCCTTGAATGTATCTCGTCAGTCGTTGTCATGATCTTGACGTCGATGAGGAAAGTCGGCCTTGGCCGAGGACAAACAAAGGATGGGAAAGCCAGATGAAAATCGTGATGGCCATTATCAAGCCGTTCAAGCTGGATGAGGTGCGCGAAGCCCTCACGGCTGTCGGTATCCAGGGCCTGACCGTGACCGAAGTCAAAGGTTACGGGCGCCAAAAGGGACACACCGAAATCTATCGCGGTACCGAATATGCCGTAAGTTTTCTGCCAAAGCTGAAGATCGAAATCGCAGTCCCCTCCGACCTCGTCGAAAAGGCCGTGGAAGCGATCGCTTCGGCCGCCAAGACAGGCCAGATCGGCGACGGCAAGATCTTCGTCTATTCGATCGAGCAGGCCGTGCGCATCCGTACCGGCGAAACCAACACAGAAGCGCTTTAAGCACGGCTTGACAGGGGAGTTTTTTAGCTATGCAATTTAATAGGATTTCCACTCTGGGGCGCCTGAGTGCCGCTGCCGCGGCGCTTCTCGCGCCCGCCGTCGCCTTTGCGCAGACGGCTGCCGCACCGGCCGCTGAAGCCGCAGCTCCGGCCATGACGGTCGACAAGGGCGATACGACCTGGATGCTGATTTCTTCCATCCTTGTCCTTCTGATGATCGTGCCTGGTCTGGCACTGTTCTACGGCGGTCTCGTTCGCGCCAAGAACATGCTCTCTGTTCTGATGCAGGTCATGATGATCGCTGCCGTGGCGATGATTGTCTGGGTCACCTACGGTTATTCGCTCGCCTTCACTGACGGCGGCTCGATCAACAGCTTCATCGGCGGCTTCTCCAAGATGTTCCTTGCAGGCGTCGACACGACGACGATGTCGGAAAGCTTCACCAAGGGTGCGGCCATTCCGGAACTCGCCTTCGTTTGCTTCCAGATGACCTTCGCGGCCATCACCCCTGCGCTGATCATCGGTGCGTTTGCCGAACGCATCAAGTTCTCGGCGGTCATCCTGTTCACCATCCTGTGGCTCACCTTCGTTTACTTCCCGATGGCCCACATGGTCTGGTTCTGGGGCGGCCCGAGCGCCTATTCCGGCCCGACCGGCCTGATCTTCGGCTTCGGCGCGATCGACTTCGCAGGCGGCACCGTCGTTCACATCAACGCTGGTATCGCAGGTCTCGTCGGCGCTATCATGGTCGGCAAGCGCACCGGCTTCGGCAAGGACATGATGGCTCCGCATTCGATGACGCTGACCATGGTCGGCGCAGCACTTCTGTGGGTTGGTTGGTTCGGCTTCAATGCCGGTTCGAACCTCGAAGCCAATGCCTACGCTGCTCTTGCAATGATGAACACCTTCGTTGCGACCGCTGCCGCTATCGTTGCCTGGGCCCTCGTTGAAACCTTCGCTCGCGGCAAGGCTTCGATGCTGGGTGCTGCTTCGGGTGCTGTTGCCGGTCTCGTCGTGGTCACACCGGCTGCCGGCTTCGTCGGCCCGATGGGCGCTATCATCATGGGCCTGATCGTCTCGCCGGTCTGCTACTTCTTCGTCTCGACCGTCAAGAACAAGTTCGGTTACGACGATACGGCTGACGTCTTCGGCGTACACGGCATCGGCGGCATCATCGGTGCGATCCTCACCGGCGTGTTCGTCAACCCGGCTCTTGGCGGTGCAGGTATCGTCGACTATTCGACGGCTGACTTCGCTGCCAGCTATGCCGGCACGGCAACCCAGGTCTGGGCTCAGTTCAAGGGCGTGATCGTCACTGTCCTGTGGTCCGGCATCGGTTCCGCGATCCTCTACAAGATCGTCGATCTGATCGTCGGCCTGCGCGTCACCGTCGAAGCCGAACGCGAAGGTCTCGACCTTTCGACCCACGGCGAAGCCGCTTATCACTCCTGATCAACGATTCACGGCGGCGGGAAACCGCCGCCGTGGCACATTGCGCCGCAGCTTCCGCGTAAGCTGCATTGGCCCGGGTTTCGACCCGGGCTTTTTTATTCATGTTTTCAGCCTTCGCCGGGCTCGTTTTGGTTAAAGGGACATTAACCACCGTCGCGCTATTCTCCGCTGGAATTGCGTGAATCAGGTCTCAGGCTGCCGATTCGCGCTTGGAGTTGCGTTCAAGGACGGCGGACAGACACGATGGGCAGAAGCAGTTCAGCGGCTATGGCAAACCGGTCCACCCGCCTGGTGCTCACCGCTTTCGTGTGGCGCCAGGCGCTGGCACTCGCCGGTTTCGGGATCTTCCTCGCATTGGCGCTGGCGGTTGCTGCACTGGCGACCTGGAACGTCGCCGATCCGAGCTTCTCCTACGCGACCGACAATGCACCGACCAATATTCTCGGCTTTCCGGGTGCGGCCTTCGCCGACCTGATGATGCAGTTCCTCGGGCTTGCAAGTCTCGTCGCCCTGCTGCCGGTGCTCGCTTTCGCCCTGGCTTTGATCGCCGGGCGCAAATACGACCGCGTTCCGGCGCGCCTTGCGGCCTGGGGCGGCGGCACGCTGCTCGCCTCCGCGACATTGGGCTGCTTTCCCGCGCCGCTCACCTGGCCGATCCCAAACGGCACCGGCGGCGTCATCGGCGACATGATCCTGCGCTTCCCGGCGTTGTTCGTCGGCGCCTATCCGACAGGTACCGTGGCGATGGTGCTCGGTTGCCTGTTCATCATCCCCTGCGCCTGGCTGATGCTGTTTGCCTCCGGCCTTGTCGGCGAAGCCTTCGAGGAGGATGCCGAGGACGACGACCAGCCGGTTGCGGCCGCCAAGACCCGTTCCAAGCGTGAAGAGGTCGAGGAAGAGGACGACGAGGACCGGTTTGCCGGTTTCCTGGCGTTCGGCGCCATCGCTCACTACTGGTATATCGCCCAAGCCAGATTGCGTCGCCTTGCCGGCATCAAGCCGCGCAGCCGGATGGATTTCGACCAGCCCTACGATTTCAACGAAGACGAATTCGGGACGCTGAACGAGCCGGTCCGTGCGAGAGCGGCATCCGTTGCCCCCGGCCGTCGCATGGAGCCCTCGCTCGATGGTCCCGCCGAGCGGGTCACCTCGCCGCGTCGGGTGGTGGCGGCTCCACCGATTTCCCGCCATGACGATGACGACGACTACGATCCGCCCTTCGACCTGGACGACATGCCGCCGCGTCCGGCCGGCATCCTTGCCGATGACGATGAGGACGATGATGCACCGTTCGTCGCCTCGCGCGCACCGCAGACCGTCAACGGCGTACGCGTCCAGCAGCGCGTGGCGCCGTCGGCCGCGCCGCCGAAGCCGAGCGCCCGTGTTGCCCGCGAAGCCCAGGGCTCGTTCATCGCGCCGGACGGTTTTCAGCTTCCCTCCGTGCATCTGCTGAACGAACCGAAGGCCGTCGCCCGCGACGCTTCGCTGTCGGCCGATGCGCTGGAACAGAACGCCCGGCTGCTCGAAGGCGTTCTCGAAGATTTCGGGGTCAAGGGCGAGATCATCCATGTTCGCCCCGGCCCGGTCGTCACGCTTTACGAACTCGAGCCCGCGCCAGGCATCAAGTCGTCGCGCGTCATCGGCCTTGCGGACGATATCGCCCGTTCGATGAGCGCGATCGCCGCCCGCGTCGCCGTCGTTCCCGGCCGCAATGCGATCGGCATCGAACTGCCGAACCGCACCCGCGAGACGGTCTATCTGCGCGAAATGATCGGCTCCAAGGATTTCGAGGGCAGCAAGGCGAAGCTCGCCATGGCGCTCGGCAAGACGATCGGCGGCGAGCCCGTCGTGGCCGACCTCGCCAAGATGCCGCACCTGCTCGTCGCCGGCACCACCGGTTCGGGCAAATCCGTCGCCATCAACACGATGATCCTGTCGCTTCTCTACCGCTATACGCCGGAGAAGTGCCGCCTGATCATGATCGACCCGAAAATGCTCGAACTCTCCGTCTATGACGGCATCCCGCACCTCCTGTCGCCTGTCGTGACCGATCCCAAAAAGGCCGTCGTCGCGCTCAAGTGGACCGTCCGCGAGATGGAAGAGCGCTACAAGAAGATGTCCAAGATTGGCGTGCGCAATATCGACGGCTTCAACAGCCGCGTCGAGCAGGCGCTGGAAAAGGGCGAGGTGCTGACCCGCACCGTGCAGACCGGTTTCGACCGCCATACGGGCGAAGCCATGTACGAGACAGAAGAATTCGATCTCCAGCCGATCCCCTATATCGTTGTGATCATCGACGAAATGGCCGACCTGATGATGGTCGCCGGCAAGGACATCGAAGGTGCCGTGCAGCGCCTGGCGCAGATGGCGCGTGCCGCCGGCATTCATGTGATCATGGCGACCCAGCGCCCGTCGGTCGACGTCATCACCGGCACGATCAAGGCCAACTTCCCGACCCGCATCTCCTTCCAGGTCACCTCGAAGATCGACAGCCGCACCATTTTGGGCGAGCAGGGCGCCGAACAGTTGCTCGGCATGGGCGACATGCTCTACATGGCCGGCGGTGGCCGCATCCAGCGCGTCCACGGGCCTTTCGTCTCCGATACCGAGGTCGAAGACATCGTCGCCTACTTGAAAACTCAAGGGCACCCCCAATATCTCGATGCGATCACGGCCGATGACGACGAGGACGGTGACGGTTCCGGCCCGGCCGGCATGTCCAACCTCGCGGAGTCGGACGACCCTTACGACCAGGCGGTGGCGATCGTGCTGCGGGACGGCAAGGCGTCCACGTCCTATGTCCAGCGCCGTCTCGGCATCGGCTACAACCGTGCCGCTTCGCTCATCGAGCGGATGGAGCAGGAAGGGCTGATCGGGCCGGCCAATCACGCCGGCAAACGCGAAATCCTGGTGCCGACCGAGGGCGACATCCTCGAACGGTAAGGCTTTCGTGATCGCCACGGGCCGGCCATCAAGCCGCCGCCTTTGGTGCGGAGGAGTAACGAAAGGAGACCAGAATGAAGAACGAAAAGACCATCCTTTCAAACGTCAATTCCAGCGCGCTCGGCCGCCGGCAATTTTCGCTGGGGCTTGCGGGCCTGGCCGCGGCCGCCTTTGCGCCCAACCTCGGTTTCGCCCAAAGCGCCGGCAGTGCTGCGGCTCAGAAAATCGCCGACCACTTTTCGTCGGTCAAAACCATGATGGGCGAATTCGTGCAGTTCGGCCCGCGCGGAGAGCAGACCGGCGGCAAATTTTTCATCGAGCGTCCCGGCAAGCTGCGCTTCAATTTCGAGGATCCGTCGCCGATCCGCGTCATCGCCGACGGCAATAACGTCGTCATCGGCAATATGAAGCTCAAGACTTGGGACATTTATCCGCTCTCCAAGACGCCGCTCAGCCTGCTGCTCGCGAGCCGCATCGACCTCGGCAACCAGATGGTCCGCAACGTCAAGGAAGAGTCCGATCTCACCACGATCGTGCTGGGCAACAAGACCGTGTTCGGCGATTCGACCATCACCATGATGTTCGATTCCAAGACCTACGATCTGCGCCAGTGGACGATCACCGATGCCCAGAACAAGGATACCTCGGTGATGATCTACAACGTCCAGAACGGGGTCAAACTCGATGATAAGGTCTTCATCATCCCCTATGAGGACGTCCGCAAGGGCTGACCGCGGCAGGGCCTGAAATCAATGAAGGGCTGCGCTTGATTGCGCGGCCCTTTTCGCTTCTCAGGGGCCACAAAATTTCCTAAAGCTCGCGGCAGAGCCCCGAGGGATATCATGACATTTTCGATCACGACCTGGAATATCAACTCCGTGCGGCTGCGCATGCCGATCGTCCAGCAGTTCCTCGTCCGTCACAAGCCGGACATCCTCTGCCTGCAGGAAATCAAGTGCCAGGAGCCGGAGTTTCCGCTGCAGCCGCTGAAGGATCTCGGTTACCAGCACATCATCATCCACGGCCAGAAGGGCTATCACGGCGTCGCCATCGCTTCGAAAGTGCCGCTCCTCGAAGACCATCGCCAGAACTACTGCAATGTCGGCGATGCGCGGCACATCTCGGCGCTCTTCGAGCGCGGCTCGCGGCGGATCCGCCTGCATAATTTCTACGTGCCCGCCGGCGGCGACGAGCCGGATCGGACGATCAATCCGAAATTCGGCCACAAGCTCGACTTCATCGAGGAGATGAAGGCACTGAAGGCCGACGCGATGCCCGGCATTTCCTCTGTCCTCGTCGGAGACCTCAATATCGCGCCGCTGGAACACGACGTCTGGTCGCACAAGCAGCTCCTGAAGATCGTCAGCCATACGCCTGTCGAGACCGAGGGCATGAAGGAGATCATCGCCAAGGGCGGCTGGCTCGACCTGATGCGCCAGCACACGCCGGAGCCGGAGAAGATCTACACGTGGTGGAGCTACCGCGCCAAGGACTGGGAAGCGGCGAACAAGGGCCGGCGGCTCGACCATATCTGGTCCTCGCCCGATCTCGGGCCGTTCCTCGACCGCATCGACGTGCTGAAGGAAGCCCGCGGCTGGAACCAGCCTTCGGACCACGTCCCGGTGACGGCGGTGTTCAAGTTCTGACGTCGTGCCCGGCCTGTGGATCCTCGGGTCAAGCCCGAGGATGACGAAGGAGGGGCGCGCCAACCAAGGCCGTCATCCTCGGGCTTGACCCGAGGATCCAAACACGCCCGCACATATGTAGGACGTCAAGCTCCGCCGTGCCTCTAGGCAAACCGATCCTGCATCGCTGCTGCCGCCCTGGCGAGGCTGGCGATATTGTCGCGGATGCGGCTTTCGATCACCCGGCCGACCTGCGGATATTCCTCCAGCAGGCGGTGGAACAGCGAGCGGCTGATCTTCAGGGCTTCGGAATCCTCGATCGCGATTGCGGTGAACTTGCGCTCCACCATGGTGACGAGCGCCAGTTCCGACAGCAGCGTACCGGGACCGACCGTCGCTTCCACCTTCATCTCGCCGCCCCGATCCGCCATCAGCAGCTCGAAACGGCCTCTGGCGACGATGAAGGCCGATTCCGCCGGGGATTTCTCCCGAAAAAGCTGCTGGCCGGTCGTCACCTGCCGACGCTCGGCACCGAAGGCGACGAGGCGCAGCTGGTCGTCGTTCATGTCCCGGAACAGCGGGACCTGCGAAAGCAGGCGGATATCTTCGGTCAGCGACATCGGGGCCCTTTACGGTACGATCTTGTAGCCGCCGTTTTCAGTGACCAGGATTTCGGCGCTTGACGGGTCGCGCTCGATCTTCTGGCGAAGACGGTAGACATGGGTTTCCAGCGTATGCGTAGTGACGCCGGAATTATAGCCCCAGACTTCCTCCAGGAGGACGTCGCGGGTCACTACCTTCTGGCCGGCGCGATAGAGGTAGCGGATGATCGCCGCTTCCTTTTCGGTCAGGCGGATCTTCTTGCCGTCCTCGGTGGTCAGCAGCTTCTGGCTCGGCTTGAAGAGATAGGGGCCGACCGTGAAAGTGGCGTCCTCGCTCTGCTCGTACTGGCGAAGCTGGGCACGGATGCGGGCGAGCAGTACGGCGAAGCGGAAAGGCTTGGTCACATAGTCGTTGGCGCCGGCTTCGAGGCCGAGAATGGTGTCGGAATCGGTGTCGTGGCCGGTCAGCATGATGATCGGTGCCTTGAAGCCGTTCTTGCGTAGCAGTTTCACCGCCTCGCGGCCGTCCATGTCCGGCAGGCCGACATCCATGATCAGCAGGTCGATCTGGGCATTCTTGGCGGTCTGCAGCGCCTTGGCCGCATTCGCCTCCTGGAGGATTGCGAACTCGTCATAGAACGACAACTGCTCGACGAGCGTCTCGCGCAGATCATCGTCGTCGTCCACCAGGAGTATCGTGCGCGCTGCCATGCGTTCTTGCCTTTCGTCTCGCCGTTGCGTCCTGACCGTCATTGCCAGCCAATCGAAGCGCATTTAGGGCTCCTCGATCTAAATCCCTACAGCATCGACCCGAAAATCGGAATCGATTTTCCGAAAGTACGATGCTTCGATATGCTAAAGCGTCCTTCGCCCATCCGGAGGATGCGCGGCCCTTTAGTGTGCTATGAATTCAAACGAAATCATATTCAAAGCAAAACCTTGTGAGAGAAATGCAACGTTTTCGCGGGGGAAATCACAAAAAGACTGCCGTCGTCACCGTTCGCACCGCGCCGCGCGACCCGCGCCGCGCGATCGTCTCCTTCGGCGGCATCACCGTGCCGGCGGCGCTGGGGCGGTCCGGCACCTCTCCCTTCAAGCGGGAAGGAGACGGCGCCACGCCGATTGCCACGATGCGCCTTCTCAACGGCTACGTCCGCGGGGACCGCGTGACGCTGCCCCCGACGCCGCTTTCGATCACACGCATCCGTAAAGACCTGCTGTGGTGCGACCAGCCGGAGCACCCGTCTTACAATCGCCCTGTAAAGGCGCCGTTCCGGCCAAGCCATGAAGAGATGATGCGGGCCGACGGGCTCTACGACATCTGCCTCGTGCTCGACTGGAACGTCACCTCGCGAGCCCGCAACCGCGGCTCGGCGATCTTCTTCCACCTGATCAAACCCGGCTACCAGCCGACCGCCGGCTGCATCGCCGTCAGCCTTCCCGACATGAAACGGCTGATCCGCTTCATGCGCAAGGGTACGGTGGTGAGGGTGCTGGGGTAAGGCGTCGCCAAATCCCCTCACCAACAAAATCTAAGACTTAGTTGAAGCTAAGATCTTGATTTTGTAACCTCTCCCGCAAGGGGAGAGGTAAGTTGCGGCGCTGCGTCGGGTCACCTCTCACCTTGCGGGAGAGGAAGCGATTTCAACATCTTAAGCTTTGCTTAAGTGTTAGAAATCGCAGGTGAGGGGATCGCTCCGGAAACGAAAATGCCCGGCGCGGAGGCCGGGCATCTCGAAGTCAAATTCTCAAAAAGCCTATTTCCACTCGCGGATGTCGACGAAGTGACCGGCGACCGCGGCTGCGGCGGCCATGGCCGGCGAGACGAGATGGGTGCGGCCCTTGTAACCCTGGCGGCCTTCGAAATTGCGGTTCGAGGTGGAGGCACAGCGCTCGCCCGGCTTCAGGCGGTCGTCGTTCATCGCCAGGCACATCGAGCAGCCCGGTTCGCGCCATTCGAAACCGGCATCCTTGAAGATCTTGTCGAGGCCTTCGGCTTCCGCCTGTTCCTTGACGATGCCCGAGCCTGGGACGACCATGGCGGACACGGTCGATGCGACCGTGCGGCCTTCGACAACCTTGGCGGCGGCGCGCAGGTCTTCGATGCGGCCGTTGGTGCAGGAGCCGATGAAGACGCGGTCGATGGCGATATCGGTGATCTTGGTGCCCGGCTTCAGGCCCATATAGTCCAGAGCGCGCCATTTCGAGGTGCGCTTGGTTTCGTCCGGGATGTCGTCCGGGTTCGGAACGGAACCCTCGACCGAGATGACGTCTTCCGGCGAGGAGCCCCAGGAGACGATCGGCGGCAGGTTGGCGGCGTCGAGCACGACCACCTTGTCGAAATGCGCGCCTTCGTCCGTCTGCAGCGTCTTCCAGTAGTCGAGCGCCATGTCCCAAGCCTTGCCCTTCGGGGCGCGGGGCTTGTCCTTGATATACTCGAAGGTCTTTTCGTCCGGCGCGATCAGGCCGGCGCGGGCGCCGCCTTCGATCGTCATGTTGCAGACCGTCATGCGGCCTTCCATGGAGAGCGCGCGGATCGCCTCGCCGGCGAACTCGATGACGTGGCCGGTGCCGCCGGCGGTGCCGATCTCGCCGATGATGGCAAGGATGATGTCCTTGGCGGTGACGCCCGGCGGCAGCTGGCCGTCGACGCGCACCAGCATGTTCTTTGCCTTCTTCTGCACCAGCGTCTGGGTGGCGAGCACGTGCTCGACCTCAGACGTGCCGATGCCGTGCGCCAGCGCGCCGAAGGCGCCGTGGGTCGACGTGTGGCTGTCGCCGCAGACGATGGTCATGCCCGGCAGGGTAAAGCCCTGTTCCGGGCCCACGATGTGGACGATCCCCTGGCGGACGTCCTTTTCCGAATAATACTCGACGCCGAAGTCGCGGGCGTTCTGGGCAAGCGCTTCCACCTGGATGCGGCTTTCCTCGTTCTTGATGCCTTCGTGGCGGTCGGCCGTGGTCGGGACGTTATGGTCCACGACGGCAAGCGTCTTTTCCGGTGCACGGACCTTGCGGCCGGCGATGCGCAGGCCCTCGAAAGCCTGCGGCGACGTCACCTCGTGAACGAGGTGACGGTCGATGTAGAGAAGACAGGTGTGATTTTCATCCTCGGAAACGACGTGGTCGTCCCAGATCTTGTCGTAAAGGGTGCGGGGTGCGCTCATGGCTGCTGTCCGTAAAGCTGACTGAAACAGGAAAATGGGTGTCCGGCAGCTTGGGGCTGCCGCAAGCTGAGACAATCAGCTAAGTCGGTCGCAAAGCGCCCCGGATACCCGCGCGAAAAACCGTGCCGGCAGACGTTTGTGGTCCTGCAGCACGACGATATGGTTCGCGAGGCATCCGAATTTCGATCCCATGGCCGCTGCAATAGCAGTTTCCGAAGAAATCGGCAATCGAATTGCTTCGCAGAAAATCTGTCGCATCTCTGTCATAAAGCTTTCGCGGAAACGTGGTTGATCTGAGTTTCCATAAAAGGAGGAATGCCCACCATGTCCGAACCCATGCAAGACCAGCTCAGCCGCATCAAGGAAGAGATCGCCGACAGCTTCGATGAAGAACTGGAAATGCAGATGGAAGAGGACCGGCTCGACGAGCTGGTCGCCGAGGGCATGTCTGAGCCCGCCGAGGCGACGATCGACCGCCGGATCTATTTCCGCGAACTCTTCCGCCTTCAGCACGAACTGGTCCGCCTGCAGGACTGGGTGCAGTACAAGAAGCTGAAGATGGTCGTGCTGTTCGAAGGCCGCGACTCGGCCGGCAAGGGCGGCGCCATCAAGCGCGTCACCCAGCGCCTCAATCCGCGTGTCGCCCGCGTCGTCGCGTTGCCCGCGCCGACCGAGCGCGAACAGAACCAGTGGTATTTCCAGCGCTACGTCCCGCACCTGCCGACCGCCGGCGAAATGGTGATGTTCGACCGCTCCTGGTACAACCGCGCCGGCGTCGAGCGGGTCATGGGTTTCTGCACAAAGGACGAACTGGAAGAGTTCTTCCGCTCGGTGCCGGAATTCGAACGCATGCTGGTCCGCTCGGGCATCATCCTCGTCAAATACTGGTTCTCGATTACCGACGAGGAACAGGAATTCCGCTTCAAGATGCGCATCCACGATCCGTTGAAGCAGTGGAAGCTGTCGCCGATGGATCTCGAAAGCCGCGTCCACTGGGAAGAATATACCAAGGCGAAGGAAGAGATGCTCCAGCGCACCCACATTCCGGAAGCGCCGTGGTGGGTGGTGCAGGCCGTCGACAAGAAGAAGGCCCGGCTCAACATGATCTCCCATCTTCTCGCCCAAGTGCCTTACGAGACCGTTCCGAAGGAGCAGATCGACCTGCCGGGCCGCGTCCGGAACGACGATTACATCCGCCATCCGGTGCCGGCGGACATGTACGTGCCGGAAGTGTACTGAACTGAACTGCTGCGCCCTGCCGTCGTTGACGCTGCGGGGCGCTCGGCAGGGACTGAAACGGCGAGGCGGCCTTCGGGCCGCCTTTTGCGTTAGCGCTCCGTCCTCCTCCGCAGACGTCCTTCGATGCCGCGCAGGGTCAGCGACAGGCCGATCGTCAGCAGCAGGTAGATATAGGTGACGATCGAATAGGTCTCGAAGAAGCGGAAGGAGCCGGCCGCGTAGACCTTGGCCATCTGGGTGATGTCGGCGACGCCGAGAACCGAGACGAGCGATGAATCTTTCACCGTCGAGACGAAGTCGTTGGAAAGCGGCGGCAGGATTACCCGCATCGCCTGCGGGAAGACGATCAGCTGGAAACGCTGCCAGCGACTGAGACCCAGCGCCTTCGCCGCCTCGATCTGGCCGATGTCGACGGCCTGGAACCCGGCACGAAAGATTTCGGCAATGAAGGCGGCATAACCGATGGTCAGCGCGATGATCGCCCGCCACAGCAGCGAGACGTCGCGCACCAGAAGCGCTTGGCCCCAGCCGCCCTCGATCAGCGGCGCCAGCGCCCAATTGTAGAGCGTCACGAAGGCCGGCGCCCCGACGAAGGCGATGTAGAAGAGTAGCACGAGGATCGGGATGCCGCGGATGAGCTCGATATAGAAACGCGCCGCCTGCCTCAGCACGACATTGCCGGAAAGCCCCGCAAGCGCGATGCCGAGCCCGAGCAGTGTCGCCAGGACAAAGGCGGCGAGCGTCACGCCGACCGTGATGCCGATGCCCTTGGCGACGACATTGAAGACCTGGGAATAAAGGTCGTTGAGGGCGATGACCGCCGCCAGGCCGAGGCAAAGTATCGCGAAGGCGACCAGCCACCAGGGGAAATCCTGCGGCTGGGACGTTCTGCGACGCGAAGGCGCCATGCCTTTACTGGCCCATCTTGTAGTCGAGGAACCACTTCTTGTTCAGCGCATCGAGCGTGCCATCGGCTTTCAGCGCGGCGATCGCGGCATTGACGGGTGCGACGAGATCCGAGCCCTTCTTGAAGATGAAGCCGAAATCCTCGGTGCCGAGCGGCTGGCCGATCAGCTTCAAGGAGCCGCCTGAAGCCTTGACGTATCCGTCGCCGGCGGTGCTGTCCGTCAGTACCAGGTCGACGTCTCCCGCCTTCAACGCCTGCACTGTCGCACCGAAGGTCTCGAACAGCTTGATCCGCGGGTTCTGCTCGTTGCCGTCGAGGATCTCGTAGACCGCCGTGTAGAACGGGCTCGTTCCCGGCTGTGCGCCGATAAGTCCGGTCCCCAAGGCGCCAAAACTCTTGGCGTCGGTGAAACGTTTCTCGTCGCCGCGCACCAGCATCAACTGCTGCGAGCGCATATAGGGATCGGAGAAATCGACCTTCTCCCTGCGGTCGTCCTTGATGGTGATGCCGGTCATGCCGATGTCGTATTGCCCGTCGGAAACGGCCTGGATCATCGCGTCCCAGCTGGTGCCCTGGTATTCGAGCTTGAAATTCAGCCGCCTGGCGATCTCGTTCATCGCATCGTATTCCCAGCCGATCGCCTTGCCGCTTTTGGGATCGACGAATTGCAGCGGCGGATAGGCGTTTTCCGTGACCACGACAACCGTCCGGCCCTTCAGGTCCGGCAGTTCGGCGGCGCTGGCGGCGGGTGCAAAGGCAAGGGCGGCAAGGCCGGAAATCAGCATACGGCGTGAGAGCATTGTGGCACTCCTGACAAATGGCTGGCGAATCCCTCTCATGAAAAGCCGGCCGATAGCAAGCGGCCGGCAGCGGGCATCTTTTTCTTGCCGCGCATAAGGCGGTCCCCTACATCCCCTTCACCGAAATACGCTGCTTCCTCTGCGGCAAATGCTTTGGAGTAAATAATTTGGTTCAGGAAAAAGAGCTAATTTCAAAGATCGTGTGGCGGCTTATGCCGTTCCTCGGCGTCCTTTATCTGATTGCCTATATCGACCGTCAGAACGTCAGTTATGCCAAGCTGGAAATGGTCGGCGCGCTCGGCATGAGCGAATATGCCTATGGTCTCGGCGCCTCGCTTTTTTTCATCGGCTACTTTCTGTTCGAGGTCCCGAGCAACCTCTTCCTCACGCGGTTCGGCGCCAGCCGCTGGTTCGCCCGCATCATGATCACCTGGGGCATTGTGACCGTGGCGCTCGCCTACACGCAGAACGCGACGATGTTCTACATCCTCCGTTTCCTGCTCGGCGTTGCGGAAGCAGGCTTCTTCCCGGGCGTCCTCTATCTGCTGACGCTCTGGTTCCCGAAGGATTATCGCGGCCGAATGGTCGGCCTGTTCATGATCTTCAGCGCGCTCGCCAATGCCGTGGGCGCCCCGATTGGCGGCATGCTGCTCGATCTGAACGGGCTGCTTGGCCATGAGGGATGGCAGTGGGTCTTCCTGGCGACCGGCATTCCCGCGGTGCTCGCCGGGATCGTCACTTTCTTTTATCTCGATGACACCCCGGAAAAGGCGAAATTCCTGACGGAGGATGAAAAGCGCTGGCTGCGCGATCGGCTGGCGCGTGAGAATTCCGGAATGGAGGAGCATGCAGACAACGGATTCAAGGCGCTCGTCAATCCGCGGGTGCTTCTGATGGCGCTCTGCTATATCGGCTTTCCGCTCGCTGCCTACGGTCTCAGCTACTGGCTGCCGACTATCGTCAGGGGGTTCGGCGTCTCGAACACGACGAACGGCTTCATCAACATCATTCCGTGGGTGATCGTCGCGCTCGCGCTATGGGTGGTGCCGGCCGCCGCAGACCGGGCCGAGAGCAAAACTCCCTATATTGTCGGTCCCGCCTTCGTCGGCGCGATATGCCTGGCGCTTTCGGCGCTCGTCACCTCGCCGACCTTGCAGTTCACTTTCCTTTGCGTCGCCGCAGCCGGCATTTTCGCTGGCCAGCCGGTCTTCTGGAGCCTTCCCTCACGCTTCCTCAGGGGCGCGGGCGCTGCGGCCGGCATCGCGGCGATCAATTCGGTCGGCAATCTCGGCGGCTTCGTCGCACAGAACGTCGTCCCCTGGATCCGGGATTCGACCGGCAACGATATCCTGCCGATGGTCTTCCTGGCGGTCTGCCTTGCCGTCGCCGGTGTCCTCGTCATCATCGTCGGCCGAATGTTGGCGGCGAGACAGGCGATCTCCGTCTGACCGGACGTTACCGCCATTGGTTCCCTCTGCGGAACCAATGGCGGCAAAACTGCCTGCTTCCGCCTCATCGGCGTTTCTCCTATGTCTTTTGGCAAGCCAGATCAAAACGCTTGGGAGAATGTCGATGATACGAGTCTTGAAACATGCCGCGCTGGGTTTGGTCCTGTTCGGGGCCGCGATGGGCCCGCTTGCCGCGCCGTCGCTGGCACAGGAGCCGGTGATGGCCGCCCCCGACAAAGACGCGCTTTTCACCAGCACGGACCCCAAGCTGCATGCAAACAAGCAGGTTGTCTACGGCATCGTCCGTGACCTGCTGGAAGCCAATCAGTGGGACAAGGCCGACCAGTATCTCACTGAACGTTACATCCAGCACAACCCGAATGCCGCATCAGGGCGCGAGGGGGTGGTACGCTATTTCATCGACGTCCTGAAGCGGATGCCGAGTCCCATTCCGACCAAGATAAAAACGCCGGTCGCCTTTGTCACAGCGGAAGGCGACCTGGTGACCGTGGGGACGGTGCGCGAAATGAAAGATCCTCGCGATCCTTCGAAGAGCTATACCAGCACCTGGTACGACACATGGCGTATCGTCAACGGCAAGGCGGACGAACACTGGGATTCGGCCGTCAGGAATTAAACCTGTATCGCGCAACAAAAAAGGCGGCTCGAAGGCCGCCTTTTCCGTATTCGATATCAAAAGCTTATTCGGCAGAAGCTTCAGCGGCCTTGGCGGCTTCGGCTGCTTCGGCAGCTTCCGCTGCGGCCTTTGCTTCAGCGGCTTCCGCTGCTGCCTTTTCGGCGGCGAGAGCCTGGGCTGCTGCAACCTTCTCGGCTTCGATACGTGCCTTCTCTTCGGCAACGGCCTGACGCTCGGCGTCGTTCAGCTTGCGGGCGCGAACGCCGGTGTCTTCGACGATACGGGCAGACTTGCCGCGACGATCGCGCAGGTAATAGAGCTTGGCGCGACGGACCTTACCGCGGCGAACGATTTCGACGCTCTCGACCATCGGCGAGTAGACCGGGAATACGCGCTCGACGCCTTCGCCGTAGGAGATCTTGCGAACGGTGAAGCTTTCGTTGATGCCGCCGCCGGAACGGGCGATGCAGACGCCTTCATAAGCCTGTACGCGGGTACGGGTGCCTTCCGTGACCTTCACGTTGACGCGGACGGTGTCGCCAGCGGAAAATTCCGGAAGCGTGCGCTTGGCTGCAATCTTGGCTGCCTGTTCGGCTTCCAATTCCTGGATGATATTCATCGTCTCAAACCTTTGGTTCTTCTGAAACAGCCAGAGCGCTCGGATATATCCCTTTGGTCAAAGCCTCGGGATTTGCCTTTTCGGCAGAGCGAATTCACCATTCTTTGTTGCTGGTCGACGGGATATTTCCCATTTCCGGCTGGGCCAATACACGAAAGACATGGGTTTGTCATCCCGTTGATTGCGATTTTGTGACGAAAAAGCCCGCTATTGCCGCGTTTCGCCGAAGCCGCTATCTGGAGGCCAGGGATGAGGAAACACCAATGACAATCACAATGATAGCCCTGCTCGCCGCGGCGGGCTTCCTGTCCGGTGCGGTCAACGCGATCGCCGGCGGCGGGACTTTTCTGACCTTCGGGGCGATGACGCTTGCCGGCGTTCCGCCGATCCTAGCGAATGCGACGTCTTCGATCGTACAGTTTCCGGGCTATGTCACGTCGACGATCGCCTATTGGGACGAGATCTCCAGCCGCTGGCGCAGTGCGCTTGTACTGGCGATCGTTTCGGTCGTCGGTGCCTTCGCCGGCGCTTTCCTGCTGCTGTCGCTCGACAATCCGTCCTTTCGCGCGCTGGTGCCCTGGCTGCTGGCGGCCGCGACGGCGGTGTTTGCCGCAGGTCCCTGGCTGAAACCCAAGGCATCAGCGGAGCGCCCGGCCAATTCTCCTGGTTCCGTCATCGGGCAGTTCCTGACGGCGATCTATGGCGGGTTCTTCGGCGCAGGCATGGGGATCATGATGCTCGCCGTGCTGGGGGTCACCACTGGCGGCAGCTATCACCACCTCAATGCGCTGAAAAACATGCTGGCGATCCTGATCGCGGCCGTCGCCATCATCGTCTTCGTCGGCGGCGGGGTGATTGCCTGGCCGGAAGCGCTGGTGATGATCCCGGCCGGTGCGCTTGGCGGTTATGCAGGCGTGTGGATGGCGCGGCGGGTGCCGCAGGCCGTGTTGCGCTGGTGCGTGGTGGCCGTCGGCGTCGGGTTGACGATCTATTATTTCGTGACTGGGTGAGCGGCGCCCCCTCACCCGGCCTCCGCTACGCTCGGCCACCCTCTCCCCAAGGGGAGAGGAGGGAATAGCGAAGTGGCGGCACAAATATCTTCTCCCCTCGGGGAGAAGATGCCCGAGGGGGCTGCTTTGGCTTATAACAAATCCGGGCGCCGCTCCGCCGTCAGCTTCTTTGCTTCTTCCAGCCGCCATTTTTCGATCGCCGCATGATTGCCGGAGGTCAGCACGGCCGGGATCTCGCGGCCTTCGAACACCTGCGGCCTGGTATATTGCGGATGTTCGAGCAGCCCGTTCTCGAAGCTTTCATGGGTACCTGACAGCGCATTGCCCATGACGCCCGGCAGGATGCGCACGACCGCGTCGAGCAGCGTCAGCGCCGCCGACTCGCCGCCGGATAGGACGTAGTCGCCGATCGATACTTCTTCGAGATTGCGGGCATCGATCACCCGCTGGTCGACGCCTTCAAACCGGCCGCAGACGATCACCACGCCGTCACCGGCCGCCAGTTCGCGCACCTTTTCCTGGGTCAGCGGTTTTCCGCGCGGGCTCATCAGTAGACGCGGGCGCACCGGGGCCAAGTAGTCATTTTCGGAGACGCTATCGATCGCCTTGGCCAGGATATCCGGCTTCAGCACCATTCCGGCGCCGCCGCCGGCCGGCGTGTCGTCGACGGTGCGGTGCCTGTCCTGCGCAAAATCGCGGATCTGTACCGTATCGAGCGTCCATTGTCCGCGCTCCAGCGCCTTGCCGGCCAGGGACAAGGCCAGATGTCCCGGAAACATTTCCGGGTAGAGCGTCAGGATGGTGGCGCGGAAGGTCATCGTTGCTATTTGCCCTTTTTGGGCAGGCCCGGTGCCGGACCCTCGTCTTCCGGATTCTCGGCAAGGCCGGCGGCCTGCGGATCGATGACGATCTTGCCGCCTTCGAGGTCGATCTCCAGCACTGCCGCCTCGGAGAAGGGGATGAGGGCAGGGCGGCGGCCGGGGCCTTTCAGCTCCAGGAGATCGCCGGCGCCGAAATCGTAGACGGCGCTCACCGTGCCGTAACTCTTGCCTTCCTCGTCGACTGCGTCGAGGCCCTCGAGGTCGGCATAATAGAACTCGTCTTCCTCGAGTTCGTCGTCAGGCAGGTTGTCGCGCTCGATGAAAAGTTCGAGACCGGCCAGCGCCTCGGCCGCGTTGCGGTCGTTGATGCCGCGGAAACGGACGATTGCGATGTTCTTGGCTTCGCGGATTTCGAGAATCTCGAAGATCCGGCCGTCCTCGCTATGCAGGTGGCCGTAGTCGCCGAGCGCGGTCGGATCGGCCGTATACGTGCGCACCCGCACCTCGCCCCGGAGACCCTGGGCTGCGCCGATGGTCGCCATCAGAACGGGATTTTCGAGCTTGGTCATGAGGGTCGTGATCTCGGTTGTCGTGCGCTCATTTAAGCTTTGCGCGATCAAAAGCAAACAGCAAAACGGGCAGCGCGTTGCCGCGCCGCCCGTCGTTCAGGAAAGAATGGTCGCGAAGCTTATGCTTCGGCGGCAGCGGCTGCTGCTTCTTCGGCCTTCTGGGCACGTTCCTTGATGCGTTCCTGGGCCTTCTTGCCCGGCTGGCCCTTGCCAGGGTTGTTCTTGGCTTCGCGCTGGGCAATGCCGGCCTCAGCGAGGAAGCGCAGAACGCGGTCGGTCGGCTGGGCGCCGTTGTCGATCCAATGCTGGATGCGTTCGGCGTTCAGTTCGACGCGCTTGGCATCGTCCTTGGCGAGCATCGGGTTCCACGAACCGAGCTTTTCGAGGAAGCGGCCATCGCGCGGCGAACGGGCGTCAGCAACGACGACGGTGTAGTACGGACGCTTCTTGGAGCCGCCGCGGGCGAGACGAATTTTCAGGGACATTGCAATTACTCCTAGGTTTTTCTTGGCCGCCGTCGGCGGACCAGGGGTCTTGTTGTACCCGCCGTCAGGCGGGCTGATTCATGCTGTCTTCGTGCCGACGTGTTCGGCGGCAATGGCTTCATGGTGCCGGATGACTTCCTTGATGACGAAGTTCAGGAACTTCTCGGCGAAATCCGGGTCCAGATGCGCTTCCTTCGCCAGGCGGCGAAGTCGCTCGATCTGGAATTCTTCGCGCGCCGGGTCGGCCGGCGGCAAATCGTACTGGGCTTTGAGGACGCCCACTTCCTTGGTGCAGCGGAAACGCTCCGCCAGCATGTGCACGAGCGCCGCGTCGATGTTGTCGATCGACTGGCGGTAGCTTGAAAGCTTGGCCTTGACCTCAGGGTCAATCATCGGCGTGTCCTCCCTCACTTCTTCTTCGGCAGGCCCGGAAGGCCCGGGAAACCGCCGCCGAGACCGGGCAGCTTGGGCGCACCAAGTCCCGGCATGCCACCGCCCGGCATGCCCGGCATCGAGCCCGGCTTGAAGCCTGCGGCCTCCGCCTGCTTCTGCAGCGCTTCGAGCTGTTTCGGATCGAGCTTGGAAAGATCGGGCATGCCGCCCATTCCACCCATTCCTCCGCCCGGGCCGCCCCCCATACCACCAAGGCCCATCTTCGAGGCAAGGCCGCCCATCATCTGCTTCATCATGCCGCCCTTGCCCTTGCCGCCCATCATTTTCATCATGTCGGCCATCTGGCGGTGCATTTTCAGAAGCTTGTTGATTTCGGCCGCATCCGTGCCGGAGCCGGCTGCGATGCGCTTCTTGCGGCTGTGCTTCAGCACATCGGGATTGGCGCGCTCAGCCCTGGTCATCGACTGGATGATGGCGATATGGCGGGCGAACGTCTTGTCGCTCATGCCGGCGGCCGAAAGCTTGTCCTTCATGCCGCTCATGCCGGGCATCAGCCCCATGATGCCGCCCATGCCGCCGAGCGACTGCATTTGCTTCAGCTGTTCGGCCAGATCGTTGAGGTCGAACTTGCCCTTGGCCATCTTTTCGGCCATGGCGCGCGCCTTGTCGGCGTCGATATTCTCCGCGGCCTTCTCGACCAGCGAGACGATGTCGCCCATGCCGAGAATGCGGTCGGCGATGCGGCGGGGATGGAATTCCTCCATCTCCGTCATCTTTTCGCCGGTACCGATCAGCTTGATCGGCTTGCCGGTGACTGCACGCATGGAGAGGGCCGCGCCGCCGCGGCCGTCGCCGTCCATGCGGGTCAGCACGAGGCCGGTAATGCCGACGCGTTCGTCGAAATTGCGGGCGAGGTTGACGGCGTCCTGGCCGGTGAGGCTATCGGCGACCAGCAGGATTTCATGCGGGTTGGAGCGGCGCTTGATCTCGGCCATCTCCGCCATCAGCGGCTCGTCGATGTGGGTGCGGCCGGCGGTGTCGAGGATGACGACGTCATGGCCGCCGAGCTTGGCGGCCTGCACGGCGCGGGCGGCGATCTCGGTCGGCGACTGGCCGGCGATGATCGGCAGCGTATCGACGCCGGTCTGGACGCCCAACTGGCGGAGCTGTTCCTGGGCGGCCGGGCGGCGCGTGTCGAGCGATGCCATCAGCACCTTCTTGCGCTCGCGATCGGTCAGCCGCTTGGCGATCTTGCCCGTCGTGGTCGTCTTGCCGGAGCCCTGCAGGCCGACCATCATGATCACCACCGGGGCGACCGCATGCAGGTCGATGCCGACCCCTTCCGAGCCGAGCATTTCGATCAGCTCGTCATGGACGATCTTGACGACCATCTGGCCGGGCTTGATCGACTTCAGGACTTCGGCGCCGACAGCCTTTTCGCGCACCTTGTCGGTAAAGGAGCGCACGACTTCCAGCGCCACGTCCGCTTCGAGCAGGGCACGGCGAACCTCGCGCAGAGCGGCGGACACATCCGTTTCGCTCAATGCGCCACGGCCGGTCAGTCCACTCAAGATGGAGCCAAGACGGTCCTGGAGGCTTTCGAACATCGTTTCTTCCTTCTTCGTTTCGGGATCACCGAAACGTCGGGTTCTCATCCGCCAAAAACAAGAGACAAAGCCAAAAAGCACCCGAGGGCGCAGCGCGCTGTCGGGTGTTGACCTCCGGGCTCAGTCTATCGGCCCCGGTCGGCGGCTCCAAGTCGTAACTTGTCAGCAGATGGCCGGGCTTAAACAGCAAGCGGGCGGGAAAGTCAAGTCTGCCGGCCGGTGGGCGGTCGGTGCCTCGCCTTGCGGGAATATTCAATTGCTCTATATTGAATATTCAAACCTGTGGATGGTAGCCATGTCCCTCTATATACGCGACGCCAAAGTGAATGAGCTCGCTGATGAAGTTATGCGCCGGCTCGGCACCAAGACCAAGACGGAGGCCGTGCGTGTGGCGCTGGAGAACGAGCTGAAGCGGGCCGATAAAGATATTCCGCTCGCGGAGCGGGTCAAAAAATACCAGCGCCAGATTGCCGAACTTGGTCCACGCGACCCGAACTTCGATGAAAAGGCCTTTATGGATGAGATGTGGGAGTATTGATGTTTCTCGATGCTTCCGCAATCGTTGCAATCCTGCAAGAAGAAGATGCGGGAGCGTCTTTGCTCGATCGTATAGAGGCTGCGGAAGGTCCGATTTACTATTCCTCGCTTGCCGTCTTTGAGGCGGTCGTCGCTTTGTCGCGCCAAAGGAGGATAGCGACGCTGGGCGAGCACGCATCAACGCCGCCCGATCTCATTGCGAAGACGGAAATTTCTGTCGAGGGCTTTTTGAAGGAAATAGGCGCCGTTGAAGTAGCTCTTCCCGCTGGGTTGCATGCTGTCGCCCTCGAAGCCGCGCGTACTTATGGCAGGTTTGTCGGCCATCCCGCAAAATTGAACTTCGGCGATTGCTTCTCCTATGCCGCCGCGAAAACGCTCCAGTCGCCGCTCCTTTTCGTGGGCAACGATTTCTCCAAAACGGATGTCGAAGTCGCGTAAATGTGTTCTTCGCCCACGCAACGTCTCTTCCCAGGTGTAAGAGCACGCTGATAGACATTTCCCATGAACCGACGAAAATTCCTGAAATGGTCCGGCATCGGCGCGATCACCGCCCTCGTGGGCGGGTTCGCAGCAAGGGGAGCCATGGCTGCCAACAAGTACTACTCCGGTCCGGCCTCCGATCATTTCGACGGAACCTATTTCTTCAATCCGGGTGGCGAGCAGCCACGCGGCGGGCTTGACCTGCTGCGCTGGAAGCTCGGGGGCAACAATATCGCCTGGCCCGACAGTTTTCCGAGCCCGTTTCCTCAGGCCGTGCCGGAAACGCGGGTCTCGGGCGACCGGCTGACTGTCACCATGGTCGGGCATGCGGCGATGCTGATCCAGGTCGCCGGCCTCAACATCCTGACCGATCCGGTCTGGGACGATCGCGCCAGCCCGGTGCGTTTCGCCGGTCCGAAGCGGGTCAATCCGCCTGGTATCCGCGTCGGTGACCTGCCGCCGATCGATGTCGTGCTCGTCACCCATAACCATTACGACCATATGGATCTCGAGACCCTCTGGGTGCTGCAGGGCCGCGACAAGCCGCATTTCGTCACGCCGCTCGGCAATGACGCGCTCATCCGCTCGCGTATCGCCGATGCGAAGATCACGGTGATGGATTGGGGCGGCCGCGAGGAGATCGCCGCAGATATCGGTCCTGGCATCGTCCTGCATTGCGAGCCCTGCCATCACTGGTCGGCACGCGGCGTCGGCGACCGGCGCATGGCGCTGTGGGCCGCCTTCGTTTTCGAAACCCCGGCCGGCAAGATCTACCATATCGGCGATACGGGCTTCCATCAGGGCATCAACTACCGTGCTGCGCGGGAAAAGCACGGGGCTTTCCGGCTCGCCAACCTGCCGTTCGGCGCCTACGAGCCGCGCTGGTTCATGCAGGCGCAGCACCAGAACCCGCAAGAGGCGGTGGAGGGCATGCTCCTTTGCGACGCGGCTTTCGTCGCCGGTCATCATTGGGGCACGTTCAAGCTGACAGATGAAGGGATCGAAGAGCCGCTGACGGCGCTTCACGCCGCTCTCGATGCGCGCCGCGTTTCCCGGGACCGTTTTCGACCCATGCGCCCCGGCGAAGTCTTCGAAGTGCCGACAATTTCCGCCTGAACACGCCGGAACTGTTGCGAAAACGCGACAGATGGCCCGAAGCGGCAAAAAATTTTAGTCTCTGCCGCCGCCAACGCCCGGCTGCCCAACATGCTGATTTCACATTAAAACATGAGTATAATTATCATCTTATAGGATGCTCTTTGGATCTATTCCAAATCATTGATGTTGCGCCCCTTTTTAGGCGGCGCTAAACGCGGAGCCGTTGGTCGGGCAGGTTTCGGCCTTGGGGTTACGGACTTGGACATCAGCCTTATCGAGCAGTTGCAGCAGACCGAGGAGGGGAAGCTGCGGCGGTTCTTCCTTCGGCGCCTGCGCAACAGGGAGGATGCGGCGGACGCGACGCAGGAGACCTTTCTGCGGCTGCTGACGGCATCGCCGAAGGAGGACCTGCGCAATCCGCATGCCTATCTTTTCCAGGTCGCCCGGTCCGTCGCCCATGGCATCACCGCCCGGCTGATGCGCGACAGCGCGCTTTTCGACGATGAGTTGGATCAGACGCAGGTTGCCGACGAGGCGCCAAGCCCGGAGCGCGTGGTCGCCGCGCGCCAGCAGCTCGGACTTCTGATCGAGACGATTTCCTCCCTGCCGCCGAAATGCCGGGTCGTGTTCGTGCTCAGCCGGCTCGAAGGGCTTTCCAACGGAGAGATCGCGGCCAAGCTCAGGATCTCCCGAAACATGGTTGAAAAACACATCATCCGTGCACTCATGGCTTGCCGTCAGGCCCGCCTTGCGGCATTGCCTCCCGCCGGGGGGATTGCGCATGACTAATGTTTCAGACAAGGCGCGTGAGGACGCCATTGCGGAGGAGGCGGCAGGCTGGGTCGCGCGTCTCGGCTCCCGCGACGCGACCGATGCGGATCGCCGCCGCTTCGAATTCTGGAAAATGCAGGATCCGGCGCATGCGGCGGCCTTTGAAGAGATGAGCGCTCTCTGGGGCGATCTCGCGGCGGTGCCGAAAACGGTCGTGCCACGCCGGCGCCGGGTGGTCGGGAGTGGCATTGCCGCCCTGCTTTTGATGGGCTGTCTTGGCATCATCGCCAACGATACCGGCCTCATCGCCCGGTATCGTTCGGATTTCTACACGCCGGTCGGCGTTATCCAGCGCATCGACCTCGATGACGGATCGGTGGTGACGCTCAACACCGATAGCGCCATCAAGGTGCGATATGGCCAGACGGAGCGCCGGATCGTGGTCCTGCGCGGCGAGGCCTTCTTCGACGTCACCCCGAACCCGGCACGGCCCTTCGTCGTCAGCGGCGACGAAACCCAGGCGATCGCGCTCGGAACCCATTATGCGGTGCGGGTCGGCGAGCGCGACGAGGTGATGGTCGAGGAGGGGCATGTGGCGGTGACCGCCGGCTCCCAGCGTGCGGTGCTCGAAACCGGTGGCACCGCGCATCTCGGCGCCGATGGCCGCCTGACAACCGGCTCCGGCGATGTCGCCGATTTGACGAGTTGGCGTAGCGGCAAGCTGGTCTTTTCCGGCCGGCCGCTCGGCGAGGTGCTTGGCCAGATTGGCCGTTACCAGCGGGGCCGCATCATGGTGCTCGACGACCAGGCCTCGCAGTTGCGGGTCAGCGGCGTGTTTGCCGTCACGGATCTCGACCAGGCTTTCACGGCCCTGCAGGAGAGCCTGCCGATCCGCATCATCCGGCTTTCCGACTGGGTCACGCTGGTCCGTTCGCGCTGAAGATAGGCCCACCAGAAAATTGAGTATTAAAATCATCTTTTTTCGAAAACCGACGTCAGGAGTTGGAGCCCTCTTTCACTCATAACCACCAGGGGCCGCGATGAGAGCGGTCACGAAGTTTGAGTGCAGGGGGTTGAAATGAGTTTGAGGGGACCGCTTTTTTCGCGGCATGTCCGGATCGCGCTTGGCTGCGCATCCTGGCTGGGCGGCATGGCTCCGGCCATCGCACAGCAGCCGGCGCAAGGCGTCCAGTCGCAGCAGGTCGCCGTTTCCATTCCCGCCGGGCCGCTTGAAAGCGCACTTCTAGCACTTGGCCGCCAGACCGACCTGCGTCTCGTCTATCGCAGCGAAATCACTGCCGGAAAGACCACGGGTGGCGTGACCGGTTCGCTGACACCCTCTGCCGCCCTGTCGCGGCTGCTCTCCGGCACCGGCGTTTCCTTCCGGTCAAGCGGGGGTAATACGGTAACGCTGGAAGTTGCGGGTTCGGCGGCGAGCCTGCCGGATGCGTCGGACGATACGATCCTCAAGCCGATCGTGCTTCGCGACGGGAATAGCGAGGGCGTGGATACGCCTTACGAGACGGCGGGCTCCACGAGCTACATCACCGCCGAGCAGATCGAGCGGTTTCGCGGCTCGACTGCCGGCGACATCTTCAAGAACACGCCCGGCGTCATCTCCGCCAACAACCACAATGGCGGCGCCGTCAACGTCAATATACGCGGCCTGCAAGGGCAGAACCGCGTGCGCGTGGCCATCGACGGAACCCAGCAGACCACCACGACATGGCGCGGTTATGCCGGCGTCGACGACCGCACCTATATCGACCCGGACCTGATCGGCGGCGTCAGCATCTCGAAGGGCCCGTCCGGAGGTGCAGCAGGCGCCGGCGTCAATGGCGGCGTCGTCGGCATCCGTACGCTCAACGCGAAGGATGTGGTCGAGGATGGCAAGGAGTATGGCGGGCGGATTAAGATCGGCGCGCAGGACAATACGACGTCCGATTTCACCATCAACTCGATTGTTGAGCAGACCGACCAGGCCGAGTTCTTTGACTTTACGAACGGCAACGGTTCGGTCGCGTTCGGCACGGTGCAGGACAATTTCGATCTGGTGATCGCCGCAGCGCGCCGTTATCGCGGCAACTACTTCGCGGGTACGAAAGGCCCGACGACCTACCGCTTTAACAATAGTGACCTCAGGCTTTCCCTCACCAAGCCCGGCGAGGAGGTGTGGAACACGTCGAGTGAATCAAGCTCCTTCCTCGCCAATGGGACGATCCATATCGACGACGACCAGAGCCTCGAACTCGGCTATGTCCATTTCGAGGCCGAATACGGCGAGGCGCTGCCGTCGCTGCTCTTCAGCCAGCCCGAAACATTCCGCCAGGCGCCGCTCTCGAACGTGATCACGGACACGTTCACGAGCCGCTACCGTTACAATCCAGACGATAGGATCGACCTCAAAGTCAATGCCTGGATGAGCATCGTCGACCAGATGGACATGTCGACCGGCCTTGCCTTTTACCTGCCGCAGTACAATCTCACGCCGGCCACCAGACCGCCCGGCGACGATCCGCGCTATGCTATGACCCATACCTATGGCGGCGACATCTCGAATACCAGCAAGTTCGATACGGACTACGGCAAGGTCGTCGTTAACTACGGCATTTCCTACCTTTTGGAAGACATCGACGCCCGGCGCTACGAAAGTCGCACCTACGCCGATTTGCGCGGCGTGCCGATGAACCCGAGCATCGGCAGCCGCTCGATCGCCAGCGCCTTCACGCAAGGCGAATGGGAAGCAACTGATTGGCTTAAACTCAACGCCGGCCTGCGCTACGACCATTATTGGCTGAGGGACGACGGGGTAACCGTGGATACCACCGTTCGCAACCGTGATGGCGGCCGCCTCAACCCCTCGATCAGCGCCACGATCGAACCCATCGACGGGCTTCAGTTCTATGCGCTCTATGCGGAAGGCGTTCGGCCGCCAACCATGCGGGAAACCATGGGCAGCGACGGCAACGCCAGGCCCAACCCCTACCTCAAACCTGAAGTCGCCAAGAACTGGGAAGTCGGCGTCAACGTAAGCAAAGACGGGCTAATCACCGAGAGCGACTCCGCCAGGTTGAAGCTTTCCTATTTCAACAACAATTATACGGACTACATCTCGCGTCTTCCCGCATCCACTGTGGATCTGCCTCCACCCCCTCCGGACATGCCGAAATATGTCTTCGCCTTCGACAATCTGAGAAAAGCAAAGTTTTCCGGCATCGAAGTCACCGCCTCCTACGACCTGGGCTTTCTCTATGCGGAGGGGTCGCTCACTTACTATACCGATTACATGTTCTGCCGCACCCTTTCGACATGCTCCAACACGACGGAAGAAAACGACTACGCCGCCAACCACATGCCGCCTGAGATCATGAAGCGGCTAACCGTAGGCACGCGGCTCTTCGAGGACAAACTGACCGCCGGCATCCGCATCACCCAAGCCGGGCCTCGTATGTCGCCGGTCACCCAGGGTGCGCGCATGTATACCGGCATGTGGGTGCCCTATACCGTCGTGGATGCCTTCGCGACCTACAAGATCACCGAAAACTTGACATTCGACCTCCAGGCCGAAAACTTGACCGATCGTTTCTACATTGATGCCCTCGATGGCTGGAACCCCGCGCCGGGACGGACGATCCGGGCCTCGTTGACCGCCAAGTTCTAAAAATATCCGAAATGGAAAACACGATGCAGATCGAACTCGAAACACCCACCGCACCGACCCGGATCCGGCGTCTGAAGGCTCTCACCGATGCCACCCATGAGCGGCTCGACAAGCGCATCATGGCGGCCGATCCCTTCGGCAGCCGCGAGCGTTATGCGCTCTTCCTCGCCGTGCAGCATCATTTCCATGCGGATGTCGATCCGCTCTATCTCGATCCGCGGCTCAACCGCATTGTCCCCGATCTTCCGAGCCGGGTCCGGCTTGAAGCACTGCGCCAGGATATCGCCGATGTGACCGGAAATGCGCCGGCCGTCCTCACCGCTGGGACGAGCCGGCTCGACATCCCGGCCGCACTCGGATGGCTGTACGTTGCCGAAGGCTCGAACCTCGGCGCCGCTTTCCTCCTGAAGCAGGCGGCAAGGCTCGGCCTGTCGGAAGAATTCGGCGCCCGTCACCTCGCCGGCCACCCCGCCGGCCGCGGCCTGCACTGGCGCACTTTCGTTGCTGCTTTCAACGGCTTCGAGATGTCCGAGGCGGAGGAAACGGAAATGGCCGAAGGCGCCAAGTCGGCGTTTCGGCGGGTGCATGCACTGGTGGACGAATTTTTCGTCTGAGGGCTCGGCGTGGGTCCCCGGGCTGACCCCGCGCCACCCACTGGTAATTCGCTGCCTTTTCCGCCATATACAGCCCAATAGACGGGCATTCGGCCCGGAATGGACTGGCGTCATGACGGAACTGGTGGAATTCGCGCGGATGAACGGGCTTGGCAACAAGATCCTGGTCGTCGACATGCGCGGACGCACCGACAAGGTGACGCCCCAGGCTGCTATCGCGCTGAACGCCGACCCGGCCACCCAGTTCGACCAGATCATGGCGATCCACGATCCGAAGGCTCAGGGTACCGATGCCTGGATCGACATCCTCAATTCCGACGGTACGATGGCGCAGGCCTGCGGAAATGGCACGCGTTGCGTGGTGCAGGCGCTGAGCGCCGAGACCGGGCGCAAGACCTTTACCTTTCAGACCGTCGCCGGCATCCTCAATGCCGTCGAGCATGAGGACGGTACGATTTCGGTCGACATGGGCAAGCCGGTCTTCGAGTGGGACCGCATTCCGCTTGCCGAGGAGTTTTTCGATACGAGCCGCATCGAACTGCAGATCGGTCCGATCGACGCGCCGATCCTGCATTCGCCGTCTGCCATGTCGATGGGCAATCCGCATGCGATCTTCTGGGTCGACCGTGATCCGATGAATTTTGACCTCGAACGGTTCGGTCCGCTGCTCGAAAACCATCCGATGTTTCCGGAAAAGGCCAATATCACGCTGGCGCAGGTCACGTCGAAGTCGTCGCTGCGCACCCGCACCTGGGAACGTGGCGCCGGCCTGACGCTCGCCTGCGGCTCGGCCGCCTGTGCTGCCGCCGTTTCCGCCGCCCGCACCGGGCGCAGCGGGCGCACGGTGACGATCGACGTTGCCTCCAGCCCGATCCGCCAGCCGCTTACCATCGAATGGCGCGGGGACGACCATGTCGTCATGACCGGTCCTGCGGAATGGGAATGGTCCGGCAAGGTCGATCCGCTGAACGGCAGTTTCAGCCGTGACGCTAACGCGCCGGAGGCCCAATCTTCTCATGAGAACGAGCCGGAGGCTCGGGTCAATTGAGCGGCGTCGAGGTCATCACCTTCGGCTGTCGGCTCAATACCTATGAATCGGAAGTGATGCGGGCGGAGGCCGAAAAGGCCGGGCTCAACAACGCGATCCTCGTCAATACCTGCGCCGTGACCGGCGAGGCCGTGCGCCAGGCCCGCCAGGCGATCCGCCGGGCCAGGCGGGAAAATCCGCATGCGCGCATCATCGTCACCGGCTGCGCCGCCCAGACCGAAAAAGAGACTTTTGCGGGCATGGCGGAAGTCGATGCCGTGCTCGGCAACGAGGAGAAGCTGACCAGCGCCTCCTACCGGGCGCTGCCGGATTTCGGCGTCTCGGCGGAAGAGAAGCTGCGCGTCAACGACATCATGAGCGTGCGCGCCACCGCGCCGCAGATGGTGAAGCATATCGACGGCCACGTGCGCGCCTTCATCCAGGTGCAGAACGGCTGCGACCATCGCTGTACCTTCTGCATCATTCCCTATGGCCGTGGCAATTCCCGCTCGGTGCCGATGGGTGCGGTGGTCGACCAGGCCCGGCGGCTGACGGAAAGCGGTTATTGCGAGATCGTGCTGACCGGCGTCGATGCCACCAGTTATGGCGCCGATCTTCCCGGCCAGCCGTCGCTTGGTTATCTGGCCAAGACGCTGCTTCGCCAGGTGCCGGAAATCCTGCGCCTGCGCCTGTCCTCGATCGACAGTATCGAGGCGGACAAGCACCTCTGGGACCTGATCGCCGAGGAGCCGCGTTTCATGCCGCATCTGCACCTGTCGCTGCAGCATGGCGATGACATGATCCTGAAGCGGATGAAGCGCCGCCATTCGCGCGCCGAAGCGCTCGCCTTCACTGAGCAGGCCCGGCGCCTGCGCCCGGAGATCGCCTTCGGGGCGGATATGATCGCCGGTTTCCCGACCGAAACGGAAGACATGTTTGAGAACGCCGCGACACTGGCGGAAGAGGCCGCCATATCGTTCCTGCACGTCTTTCCCTATAGCCCGCGTCCAGGCACGCCGGCGGCGCGCATGCCGCAGGTGGACCGGGCGGTCGTCAAGGACCGGGCGGCACGGCTGCGGGCGCGGGGCGACGTGCTGCATCGGCTCCACCTCGATCGCATGGTCGGCAGCGAGCAGGCCATCATCGTCGAGAACAACGGCATGGCCCATACGGAAAACTTTTCGCTGGTGGCGGCGCCTCGCCTTGTTCCCCGCGAACTCAAGCGCGTTATGATCACCGGCCATAACGGCAAACATCTGGAAATGCAGGTCGCGTCCGCCCTTGCCCCGTCTCGGGCGGCGTAACCGGAACAGGTTCTCATGGCATTGAGCTTCATCAAACGCGTCTTCACCTTCGGCAAGCCCGCCGAGGAACCGGCACCCGATGCGGTAAAGCCGGAGGACGTCGCTGCCATCCAGGCGGAACTGGAGCCGAAGTCGCGCGACGAAGACCTGCCGGTCTCGCCCGTCGATCCGGTCGCACCGGCCGAGATCGAGACCGCCGGCGGGCCTGTCGCGGATGTGGCGGCGGAAAATGTCGAGCCGGCCGAGCCGGAGGCTGCCGAAGAGGATGAGCCGGCGCTGCTTTCGGGTGTCGAAGCCGCATCCGAGATCGGGATGGTGCCGTTGTCGCTATTGCAGGCGGAAGCAGAAGCAGAAGAAGAGGGCGTTGCAGCCGCGGAAGCACCCCCCTCTGTCCTGCCGGACATCTCCCCCTCAAGGGGGGAGATTACGGATGAGCCGCCGGCTCCGGCATCCGATATCGGCGATATGGACTCTGGTCCGGCCGCCACAAGTTCCGGATTCACTTTGGAGCAGGAAGCCCCCCGCGATTCGATGTCCCCCCTTAGGGGGGAGATGTCCGGCAGGACAGAGGGGGGTGTTCCTTCAGACGAAGAG
>PVBG01000009.1 GCA_002968845.1 Neorhizobium tomejilense
GCCCGTGCCTACAATACCCCCGTTCCGTCGCGGATACACCGGCAGGCGTGCCGGCGAGGCGGGACCGGCGCGGACGTCAAGGGCAAGACGCAAAACCTTGGCGTTCAGGTTCGCGGAAAATGGTCTCCCTCCGGCGACGCGGAACGGGTGAGAAGCTGTCGGACCGACCTCTCGTTTCGTTTTCCGTCATGGTGCGTCGGGCGTGCCTGTGAGGCACACAGAGTGATGGGGCCGCGTCGCGCGGCGTCCGAGGGTTTTTCAAAAACCCGGATTGTGCGGCGCAGGTGGAAGACGATGCCGGGCGGCAGTCATGGCCTGCGGCATCCTGGTCTGAGAGCGTGCATGACGCCCTCTTTCGGAGGGGCACGCAACCGTTCCCACAACCCCCGTCATCGCAGAGGGACCGAAGTCGCGGGCATAAACCGCCGAACGGGGCGCTGAGAGGTGTCACTTATTACTTACATTACGAGGCAGCTTTCAGTGCCCCGTCCGATCCTCGGGTCTCCCTCGGGTTAAACCTGAGGGCGAGGATGACGAGAGAACCTTCGCCCTCCTCGGGAGAGCGAAGCGAAAACCGAGGATCGCCAAGGGAGGAGTGTGTCTTGTGGGAGTTCGAAAATCTCCGCCCTCACCCAGCCAGCTTCTTCTCCTCGGATTGGACCCCAGGGCCGCCGTCGATATCCACCACCGCGAAAGCGGCCGCGATGACCTCCGGTCCGGCACCCGGGCGGGTGGCGTCGGTGGAAAGGATCTGGCGAAACCGCCGTGCGCCGGCAAATCCCTGGAACAGCCCGACCATGTGCCTTGTGACGTGATGCAGCCGCCCGCCCCGGCCGATCAGTTCCGCTGCATAGTCTGCCATCGTATCGCGGAGCGCTAGCCAGTCGAATTCGGAAGTTCGAGTCTTCTCGACAGCACCAAAATTCAAGAACGCATCCACCTCGGCCAGAAGGCCGGTATTGTGATAGGCGGCGCGGCCGAGCATCACCCCGTCCATATGGGCGAGATGGTCTGCCGCCTGTTCCAGATCGGCGATACCGCCGTTGATGCCGATGAACACGTCCGGGTTTTTCCGCTTCATGGCATAGACCAGCTCGTAGTCGAGCGGCGGCACTTCGCGGTTTTCCTTCGGCGAAAGCCCCTGAAGCCAGGCCTTGCGGGCATGGATCCAGACGGCATCTGCCCCCACCCCGATTACCTGGGCGAGAAAATCCGGCAGCACGTCCGTCGGCTCCTGGTCGTCGACGCCGATCCGGCATTTGACGGTGACCGGCACGCTCGACACCCGCTTCATCGCGGTGACGAGGTCGGCCACATGCGCCGGATCCCGCATCAGGCAGGCGCCGAAAGTGCCCGACTGCACCCGGTCCGAAGGGCAGCCGACATTGAGGTTGATCTCGTCATAGCCGAAATCGGCAGCGATCCGCACCGCCTCGGCAAGCTTTGCCGGATCGGAACCGCCGAGCTGCAGCGCAACCGGATGTTCGGCCGGCGAAAAGGACAAGAGCCGGTCGCGCGGCCCATGAATGATCGCATCGGCCACCACCATCTCGGTATAGAGCAGCGCGGATTTCGACAATTGCCGATGCAGGAAACGGCAATGCCTGTCCGTCCAATCGATCATCGGCGCGACGGCGAAAACAGGGGCCTTGGAATATCCAGCCTTTTTAGCTGCTTGCATCACTTTCTTCACCGTCTTCTTTACAATCACCTTCGCCTCGACCCGGTGTTTCGGGGCCGGACCGGGTGCAATCTAGCAAATGGAATTGCGATATACCAAACGAGCAGACGGCCATCGGCCCGATTGCCGATCCGCACGTACAGGGATGCCGCGTCGGCTTTCCCTACTCCATCGACCCTATCGGGGTCAATTTCAGAGCGGTCCGGGATTTGCGGGAGAGATCTGCGGAGAGCGTTCGCAGCCGGAATTAAAGCCGCGCTGGCAAAAAAAGCATTCGCCGCAGGAGATCGTGAAGAGAACCACGAGGCGATCCCCTACTTTCAGGTTGGCATTGCCCCGGCCGACGTCCTTTCGTCAGTGGGCGTGAGCGCCGCCCGGGCGGGAAACCTTCTTCAATCCGGCTCCCGCAGCGGCGGCGTCCGCAAGGGCGGCATCCCCGAGCGAAATGACGCCCGTCAGCCGTTTGTCGCGATTGACGACAGGAAGACGGCGGACCTGAACCTTGCCCATGTTGCGGGCCACGTCGTCGACATCATCGTCTTCGAAACAGTACTTTACGTCACGCGTCATCACTTCCCGGATCTTCGCATCGCCTCCGAGCCCGTCGGCAAGCCCGCGGATGACCAGATCCCGGTCCGTGATCGTTCCGACGAGCTTGTCGTTGTCACCGACCGGCAAAAAGCCGATCTGCCTGTCGGCCATGCACTTGGCAATTTCGGTGATCGTCTGGTGGGGACTGGCGATCTCGATATCGCGCGACATGATCTCTGACACTTTCATGGTCTTTCCTCCTTCGTTCAGTGGACGTCGAATGTTCCGGTGAGACTGGTCTCCGAGAGGATGTGGCTGCGCGCCTCCTTCCACATCGCCTCCACGCCCGCGCTGTCCGGCACCTTGAGGTTTGGGACGTCGAGGGCGGCGAGACGGAACCGGTAATGGTGCAGGCCGTGGCCTTTCGGCGGTTGAGGCCCGTCGTAACGGGCGTTGCCGAAGTCGTTCGCGGAGAAACGCGGACCGCCGCCGGGCGCCGTATCCGCGCTCTGGCCCAACTGGTTCCAGTCCTTCGGGATATTGAAGACACCGCAGTGGCGGAAGGTCCCGCTCGGTGCATCCGGGTCCTCCACGATCAGTGCGAAGCTTTTGGCCTCCTCAGGCGCATCGCCCCATTTCAAAGGCGGCATCAGGTTTTCCCCGAGGCGGGTATACTTGTCCGGCATGCGTTCGCCATCGGCGAAAGCCGGGCTGGTGAGGGTCATTGTCATTGGTCGCTCCTTCCGAACCCTTCAGTGCGGTTTTTGCGGATCCGGCCAGAGCGCCTGGACTTCCAACGGCAGTCCCTCGCGCACTTTGCGCACCTCGCCGGGATCGATATAATGGGAAAGCACCCGGAAAACCGACCGCACCGCCTCCTTCGCGTCCACCGGACGCGTCGATGAAAGCTCCGCCTTCACCGGCTCCAGGAATTCGTCCAGCGAGCGGGAACGGGTCGGCTGCCTGGAGGGATCGTAGCGGTCGTAATAGGCGCCGCGTACGAGAAGCGGCAGTTGTGCCGAAAGATGTGCGGCCGTTTCGATCGGCAGGCGATCCCTCAGCGTGTGGAGAACCGCGCCCAGCACATGCCAGGCAAGCTGCCGGTCAGGTCCCTGATCGGCCATCAGATCGTCCAGCCATATGTTGGTGGTTTGCAGCGTCTTGTCGAAGACGGTGAGACCCGAAGCACTCATGGCTTCACCTCCATGATGATGGTTCGAATCTTTCGAACCCCTCAGGGAGACGGAAGTTCCGAAGGCCGTCTTAAAAATGCACGGAGAGGTCGTTGCCCTCACTGGGTATCGGCAACGCCCTCCTCCTCGACGAATATTCCCCAGGCGGCGATGAACAGCGCGGCGACGAGCGGTCCGATGACGAACCCGTTGATACCCATCAGAGAAATGCCGCCAATGGTGGAAATCAGGACGACATAGTCGGGAAGCTTGGTTTCTCTGCCGACCAGGCGCGGCCTCAGAAGATTGTCGACCAGACCGATGACAAGGGCGCCGACCGCAACCAGCACGATGGCCTTCACCCAAAAGCCGGCAAGCGCCAGGTAAACGGCAGTCGGCATCCAGATCAATGCAGCACCGACCGCCGGCAACAGCGACAGGACGCTCATCAGAACGCCCCACAGCAAGGCCGGCTCGACGCCGAGTGCCCAGAAGGCGACGCCGCCGATCGAACCCTGGATGATGGCGATGATGATATTGCCCCGCACGGTCGCGTGGATGACGGCGGTGAATTTGGAGGTGAAACGACGGGTATGCGCGTCGCTGAGAGGCAGTGCCTTTCGGATCGTGCGGGCGAGCACCTGACCGTCGCGGAACATGAAGAACAGCAGATAGAGCATTACGCCGAAAGCGACCAAGAACTGCAAGGTGTTCTGGCCAAGGCTCAAGGCGCGCCCGGCAAAGAAACCGCCGCCCTGCATCAGCGCGGTGGAGATACGTTCCCGAAGCGTGTCGAAGCCCTCCAGCTCGATCCGCTCGATCCAGCCGCGGACGAACAGGGGCAGCGATGCCTGCATCTCCTGGAAAAACCTTCGGACATCGATCTCCCCGTTGTCGATGCGTCCATAAAGAAGGTTGCCCTGCTGGACGAGCGAGCTGAGGACGATCAGCCCCGGAATGATGACGACGCATAGGCAGATCAGGACGGAGAGCGCCGCGGCAACATTTCTGCGGCCGCCGAGCCGGGCCTCGATACGAGCGTGGAGAGGAAAGAAGATGATGGCGAGGACGATTGCCCAGAATATCGCTGAATAAAACGGCAGGACGACTGCGACGAACGCAATGGTCACCAGGACCAGAAGCACATAGAAACTGACACGCTGAAGGGGCATTCGACCTTTCCGCTTTGAGACCGCCGGGATGGTAACACAAATACGGCTGCGGCGTGGCTCCGGTCTTTCCCCCACTGGCTCAGTTTTGCGCAGACACCTCGACGGCCGCCGCATAAGCGACAGCCGTCGGATGGAATCCCGCGAACGGCGATTACTTGTTCAAATCCTCGGCCATCTGCAGGTGATGTTCGAGCGCAGGGACAGTCTTTGCCGCCCACGCCTTCAGGTCGGCGTTTTCACCTTCCTTGCCATATCGCTTGAACAGGTCGACGGCATCTTCATGGGCGTCCTCCTGGTCGGAATGATATTGCTTCGTGAACTCTGCGCCCTTCAAGCCCTTGAGCTTGGCGATCGACTTCTCTTGCGCGTCGGTCATCGCCGTCGGCAACTTGACTTTCACTTTGCCGCTATCGACGAGCTGTTTCAGTTCGGTCGTGGTCTTCTGATGCTCCTGGATCATCTGCTGTGCGAACGTCTTCGTCGCCGCGTCGGCCCGTTCGGCGGCCAGCTTGCTGGATTCGATCTCGAACATGTCGCTCGTTGCAACTTCGGTCACGAAATCCTGGGTCTTCGGAGGGATGCCCGCAAGCGAATTGACGCCTGATTTTTCCGCCGCGGACTGCGCGAACGCCGACGTCGTAACCATTGCCATGGCAGTCACTAGAATGATCTTGTTCATGCAATTCTCCTTTCGCATCAGCGCGAACAATGCATTCCTCGGGTTGTTCCAGGACCAGCAGAAAAACTCTTTTCGGCCTCCGGAGGGCCGCATGTGCGGCCGCACGCTCACCCAAAAGCGATTTCTTCGGCCGAGCGTTCGATATCCTGCCGGCGATGCCTCTTGGGACGCCCCTTCCCGGCCAGAATGAAATCGAGCTCCGCCGCGGAAGCTCCGAACCGGTCGATGAGACGCTGCGCTTCCTGCGCACTCAGGCCATAGTTCTTCACGAGATCCTGGGGCGTATATTTCGGCTTCGCGTCGTTCTGGTGCGGATTGGGACTGTGCTCCTCGTCCGGCAGACGATCTGACTGCGCTTCGGAGGCCGGGGGGACCGGATTGGGTTGCGGCGGCACGGGATGCTGCCGGTCGGTAACGGATTCTGTCGTTGGCTGCTGCATGACTTCCTTCTCTTTCGGAAGGTCAACAAGAGAGGCCCGCGATAGTTCCCGCAGGCAACTGCTTCCCGTGCCGGATCGCGAAAGTCACCAACGCGATCCGGTCCCACGGCTTGCGCCGTCATGATAGGTTATTCGTTGATCTCAGGCTCGACCACCCTTGCCAGGTTTCGCAGCGACTCCTGCCAGCCGAGATAGCAGGCTTCGGGCGGGATGAGGTCCGGCACTCCTGCCTGCGTTATATTCACCTCGGTACCGACCGAAACCTTCTTCAACGTCACCGTGACTTCCATTTCGCCCGGCAGGTTGGGATCATCGAACTTGTCCGTGTAGCGGACAAGTTCGCCTGGGACGAGCTCAACAAATTCGCCGCCGAAGGCATGGCTGTTGCCGGTCGTGAAGTTCCGGAAGGACATTCTGAACTTGCCGCCGACCGTTGGTTCCAAGTGATGGACGGTGCACAAAAAGCCGTTGGGCGGAAGCCATTTGGCAAGCGCGTCAGCCTCGATGAACGCGCGATAGATCTTTTCCGGGCTGGTTGCCAGAACGCGATGCAGGCGTATGGTGTTCGGCATGGTCGTGATCCTTTTAAAATATGGAATGGACGACTCTAAGGACGAACCAGACTTTGCCAATCCGACATCCTCTCGTCTCAAAAAAATCTCCCGCCTTCCGGGCAATGCCGGATGGTAGCCCCCCAATACCTACCGGTCAGACCTCAGCCTTGAAAAAGCAATAGATCCCGGCAACTATGTTAGCTGGCTAACATCTTGCGCTGCCGGTGCGATTCTCCATCCGGCTGATTACTTACGGAAATGCCATGCCCTTCATCATTGCAATCATCACCATTGCCGGACACATAGCCCTCCTTCTATGGGGGACGCGGATGGTGCAGACGGGCATCCAGCGCGCTTTCGGCCCCAATCTCAGGTCTTTTCTCGGCCGCGCGCTGAATAATCGGATAAAGGCGTTTTTTTCCGGATTGGGCGTCACGGCGATTCTCCAGAGCAGCACTGCGACCGGACTGATGGCATCGGGGTTCGCGGCCGACGGCCTGGTCGATCTTGTCCCGGCGCTTGCCGTCATGCTGGGTGCCAATGTCGGCAGCACGCTCATCGTGCAAGTCCTGTCCTTCGACGTGGCCGCCGCCTCGCCGGCTCTCGTATTGCTCGGCGTCCTGATGTTCCGCCGTACGCAAAATCCGCAGGTCCATGACCTCGGTCGGGTGTTTATCGGGCTCGGCTTCATGCTGCTCGCCCTGCATCAACTGCTCGATGTGCTGACGGAATATGCCGATACACCGGCCTTCGGTGCGGTTCTTTCAGCCATTTCGACCATGCCACTCCTCAGCCTTCTGCTCGCGGCCGCACTGACATGGGCGGCCCATTCCAGCGTCGCGGTGGTCCTGCTCGTCATGTCACTTGCGAGCCAGGGGCTGATCGATCCCTACCAGGCCTTCGCACTGACCCTCGGCGCCAACCTGGGAACGGCGATCAACCCGGTTGTCGAGGGGCAGTCCGGGAAGGATCTTGCGGCCAGACGGCTTCCGATCGGCAATCTGGTTACCAGGATCCTCGGCGTTCTGGCAGCGTTTGCGCTTCTCTCCCCGATTACGGCACTGATGATCCAGATCGAGGGCGATGGTGCCCGGTTGGTCGCGAATTTCCACACGGCATTCAATCTCGTGGTCGCGGTCGTCTTCATGCCGTTCCTCTCGCCCTTCGCAAACGTCCTCGTCAGGCTGCTGCCGCGGCGGATAGACGAGAGCGATCCCGGCCATCCGCGATATCTCGATCCGTCCGCCAAGGAAACGCCGGTCGTCGCGCTGCAGGGAGCGGCGCGGGAAGTCCTGCGGCTGGTCGATGTGCTGGAGGAAATGCTGGCGGGGACGAAGGCTGCCCTGACGAGCACCGATCGCCGCGCCCTGGCGGAACTGCGGCGGAAGGACAACGTCCTCGACCGCCTGAATACGGCGGTCAAACGATACCTCACGTCCATCGACCCGGAAGAACTCAGCGATGTCGACCGGAGACGCCTCGACGAGATTCTGCTGTTCTCGACCGGCCTGGAACACGCGGGCGACGTCGTCGACCAAAACGTGCTTCCCCACCTTGTCAAAAGACTGCGCCGAGGCATGACCTTTTCGAAGGAAGGGCAGCATGAGCTCAGCGGTCTGCTGGACCGCCTCTCGACCAATCTGCGCACCGCCGCTGCGCTTTTCATGTCGCAGGACGAGCGCGTCGCACGCATGCTCGCCGACGAAAAAATCGTCTTCCGGCGGGCGGAGCGCGACGGAACCAACGCTCATTTCCAGCGGCTGCGCGAGGGGGATTTCGATACGGCCGAAACCAGCTCTCTCCACCTGGACCTGTTGCGGGATTTCAAGCAGATCAATTCGCACCTCGTCGCAGCCACGGCCTATCCGGTTCTGGAACGGCAAGGTGAGCTGCTGCAGAGCAGGACCACCTACCAAAGCGCCGGCGATCAGGTTCAGAATTAGCCGCGATTGCGCTTCTTGCGACCCTGCGGCTCAAATTCGACGAGCAGCGACTTGAGTTCGATCTCGCGAACGCGTCGTGCCGCTTCATCAGGGCTGACCCATTCGAGCATACGCTGCCCCTTTTCCTTGAAGCCACCCGTGACCTCCGTGACTTCGATCTGGAACACGTCGACGATACAAGGGACCACATCGCCGTTGTCGAGTTCTTTCAGGTAGGTATAGCGGCCGACCGGCTTCTTCTTCACCGTACCGCTCACGCCTGCTTCTTCCCAGGCTTCGGTGGTCGCGGCCTCGAACGGCTTTTTTCCCTTCATCGGCCAGCCTTTCGGGATGACCCACCGCCCGGCCTCGCGCGAGGTGATCACCAGGATTTCAACCTGAGGGCCGTACTCCCGATATCGAAAGCACAAGGCGCCATATTGTTGGCGAAACGCGCCGGCGAATAGCCTTCCCGGAACTGCCGCAAGTTGCTTGAGCAGCGTCTGGGACCTGTCCGGTCGCAGCTTGCTGCGCTTTTTTGTGGATTTCATGCGGATCAAACTGTCGATTTTGCGTGTTGCTTCAATTGCCCGAGCATGTTTATGACACATTTATGACAGTCAGCCGCATGGGAGGTCGCACGGTATGATGAGTATTTTTCGGAAGCTGATGCCGCGTGAAGACAGTTTCTTTGAAATGTTTTCTCAGCACTCGAAAGCTGTCGTTGCAGCAGCCCACGCGCTTGACCAGCTCCTCAAGGGCAACGAGATCGAGAAGAACTGCGAGCTGATCGTCGCATTGGAGAACGAGGCCGACGACATCACGCGGGAGGTTCTTCTCGCCGTCCGGCGGAGCTTCATCACGCCCTTCGACCGCGGAGACATCAAGGACCTCATCCAGTCGATGGATGACGCGATCGACATGATGCATAAAACGGTCAAGACGATCCGGCTGTTCGAGCAGTCCGGCTTCGATCCGCTGATGCAGCAGATGGGTGGCGAAATCGTCAAGGCGGCGGACCTCATTTCGGAAGCAATCCCCCTCCTCAACAAGGTTGGCTCCAATGCTCACCGCCTTGCAGCGATCGCCGAGGAGATTACCCGCGTGGAGGGCCGATCGGACGACCTTCATGACCAGGGCCTGAAAGACCTGTACCGGCGTCACGGGGCGAGCGGCGACGCGATGGCCTACATGATCGGCAGCGAGATCTACGGCGAACTGGAAAAGGTCGTCGACCGTTTCGAGGATGTCGCCAACGAGATCAGCGGCATCGTTATCGAGAACGTTTGATGGATATCTCTCTCGCCTTGCCACTTCTGTTCGGGTTGATCGCGCTCGCTCTGTTCTTCGACTTCCTGAACGGTCTTCATGATGCGGCCAATTCCATCGCGACGATCGTCTCGACCCGCGTCCTGCGGCCGCAATATGCGGTCGCCTGGGCGGCGTTCTTCAATTTCATCGCCTTCCTTTTCTTCGGCCTGCACGTGGCGGAAACGCTGGGCACAGGCATCATCGATCCGGGGATCGTTTCACCCCAGGTGATTTTCGCCGCCCTCATGGGGGCAATCATCTGGAATATTCTCACCTGGATTTTCGGAATTCCGTCCAGTTCCTCGCATGCGCTCGTCGGCGGGCTGGTGGGCGCCGGCCTGGCAAAGGTCGGCTTCAGTTCGATTGTCTGGAGCGGTCTCGGGAAGACGGTAGGTGCGATTTTCCTCTCGCCGGCCATCGGCTTCCTGCTTGCCCTGGTGCTCGTGCTCCTGGTTTCCTGGCTGTTCGTCCGGCAAACGCCGTTCGCGGTGGACCGGACATTCCGCGTGATGCAGTTTATCTCCGCCTCGCTTTATTCCCTCGGCCACGGCGGCAATGACGCGCAGAAAACGATGGGTATCATCGCGGTGCTTCTGTTCAGCCAGGGATATCTCGGCTCGACCTTCTACGTGCCCTTCTGGGTGGTGATCTCCTGCCAGTCCGCCATGGCTCTCGGCACGCTCTTCGGCGGATGGCGGATCGTCCATACCATGGGCTCGAAGATCACCAGGCTCAACCCGATGCAAGGCTTCTGCGCCGAGACGGGCGGAGCGTTGACCTTGTTCGGAGCGACCTGGCTCGGCATTCCCGTCTCGACGACCCACACGATCACAGGAGCGATCGTCGGCGTCGGCGCCGCAAGGCGGGTTTCGGCGGTACGCTGGGGTCTCGCCGGCAACATCGTGATCGCCTGGATCGTGACGATGCCGGCAACTGCCGCGATATCGGCGGCGTTTTACAGCCTGGCGGATCTGCTGCCATAAGTGCAACCTTGACCATAGGTCGACTTGTCGCGGAGGGGCCCCCGCGGCAAGCCAGTTCGTGGTGATTGAAAGATAGTTGGCCCAGTGTCAGCCGGCGTCAGCCAGCCAGTGCCACGGCATCGGCGCCGGCGGGAATGCGAGCCGGCGACGACGGATCGGTTGCCGCAAGCCAGACTGCCTCGGCCACATCGAGCGGCCGGGTGACAGCTGACTGCTCCTGCTCCCATCCGGCGAACACCCTCTGCACCAGGCCGGCATATGCCTCGGGGAAGCCACCATGAGCCTGCATGCGGGACCGCGCGTTATCCCCGAAGCGGGTGTCGGGCGCCCTTCCCGGCTGTACCAGTCGCACCCGCACGTCGAACTCCTGGAGTTCCAGCGCCAGCACCTCGGTGAAAGCATCCACCGCAGCCTTGCTCGCCGTATAGACGGAAAGCAGCGGAATCGGCTTCAACGTCACGCTCGACGCTACGTTCACCACGACGCCGGTTCTCCGTTGCCGGAATTGAGGCAGGACCGCCTGTGTCACGGCCATCGTCCCGAGAGTGTTCGTCTCGAAGATCTCGCGGACGATATCCATCGATGTCCCTTCAAGGGCATTCAGCCAGCCGATGCCTGCATTGTTGACCAGCACGTCGATTGGTCCGGCGGCATCGATGGCTTGGCGAATGCTTTCGGGATCGGTGACGTCGAGGGCGAGTATCTGGAGGTGCTCGGAGGAAGGCAGAATATTCTCGCGCGGCGAACGCATCGTCGCGATAACCTTCCAATTGCGGTCGAGGAAATACGTGGCGATCTCCAGACCGAATCCGGACGAGCAACCGGTGATGAGAACGGTTTTCATGGCGGCTCCTTCATGTGTTTTGCAGCACCTGAAACCTAGACCGCGGAGGTTGGACTGGCTACAATCAGAAGTCCGGTTGTCATTCGCGAGAGTCCTGAAATGGTCGATCCATTCGCCGAAGTGGTCACATTGCTCCAACCCAGCGTCCCCTCGACGAAACTTGTCAGTGGCGCCGGCGCCTGGTGTGTTCAGCGCCTGGAATCGGGACAGCCCTTCTACTGCGTGATCCTCGAAGGTTCGTCCCGCCTGACCGTCGACGGACGGGAACCGATCGACCTGCGGGAGGGCGACTTCGTTCTGATCCCGTCGGCCTATGGCTTCAGCATGTCGAACCTGGAACCGATGCCGTCGGAGGGCTTCGATCCCTTGACCGTCACCCAGTTCGCGGACGAAATAAGACATGGCAATCCGGATGGGCCGCCCGACGTCCGGCTGATGGTCGGCCGATTTGTCTTTGGGTCGCCGGACGCTGCCCTGCTGGTGTCGCTCCTGCCCCAACTCGTGCACGTTCGCGGCGAGAGACGGCTTGCGACCCTTGTAAAGCTGGTGCGCGAAGAGGCTCGCGAACAGCGGCCTGCGCGGGACATGATCCTGGCGCGCCTGTTGGAAGTTCTGCTCATCGAGGCGCTCCGATCCACGGCAGGCACCGCAGCGCCGCCCGGGCTTCTGCGCGGACTGGCCGATGGACGGCTGGCGGTCGCGATCCGTCGGATGCACGAAGATCCGACCCAGGACTGGACGGTGGAGCAACTGGCCCAGGAAGCCGCCCTCTCCCGCTCCGCCTTCTTCGATCGATTCCGTCGCGCCATGGGCGTCACCCCGATGGAGTACCTGCTTTCGTGGCGCATGGCTCTGGCGAAGAACCTTCTGCGGCGTGGCGACGGTGGCATGAAGGAGATTGCCGAACGTGTCGGATACAGTTCCGCAAGCGCGTTCAGCGTCGCATTCACCCGCGTTGTCGGATTGCCACCGACGCGTTATGCGCGAGAAGCGAGCCAGACATGAAGTCCGCACAACGGCGCTTCGATCGGCCCCCGGCAGTCGTCGGGGTGTCTACTCCCTGGCGTCCGGGATCGTTGCCCGGAGGGCGCAAGCTTTTCCTGCGGTCTTGAAAAAGTGCTAGGATTAACCGACGAATTGGGAGACAAAGGGCGCCGTCTTCATCGCCCCGTGCCCACAGTTTTCCAGGATATTTTCCATGCTTGCGACCGTGATCCCCATGCCCGAAACCGTTCTTCTGCCGGTCGAGGGGGTGGCGGAGCGCTTTCCGGTTCGCCGGGTCTATTGCGTCGGCCGCAACTATGCCGACCACGCGATCGAAATGGGCGGCGATCCGACCCGCGAGCCGCCGTTCTTTTTCCAGAAGAATGCCGACAACATCTATAACGGCGAGACCTTCCCCTACCCGCCGCTCTCCTCCAGCGTCCATCACGAAGTGGAACTGGTCGTGGCGCTCTCGGGCGGCGGCGCCGATATTTCGGTCGAGGACGCGCTGTCCAAGGTCTATGGTTATGCGGTCGGCATCGACTTCACCCGCCGCGACCTGCAGGATGTTGCCAAGAAGATGAGCCGCCCGTGGGAAGCCGCCAAGGCCTTCGAGAAGTCGGCGCCCGTCTCGGCCCTCATCCCGGCCGAAAAAATCGGCCATCCCTCGGCGGGCAGCGTCTGGCTTGACGTCAACGGCGCGCGAAAACAGTCCGGCGACCTCAATCAGCTGATCTGGAAACTGCCGGAGATCATCGCCGAACTGTCGAAACTGTTCGTCCTCGCCCCCGGTGACGTGATCATGACGGGCACGCCGGCCGGCGTTGGCGCTGTGGTGCGCGGCGACAAGGTCACCTGCGGCATCGATGGCGTCGGAGCGCTGTCGCTGACAATCGCCTGACGAAACCGCGACAGGGAGGAAACCATGCCGATCTATGCACTCGGAGAATTCGAACCGAAAACGCCCGGTCCCGATCGTTTCTGGCTGGCGCCCGATGCGACCATCATCGGCAAGGTTGAACTCGGCGAGGATGTCGGCATCTGGTTCGGTTCGGTGCTTCGCGGCGACAACGAACCGATCGTCGTCGGCAAGGGTTCGAACATCCAGGAAGGCGTGATGATCCACACCGATCCGCGCTATCCGGTAACGATCGGCGAAAACTGCACGATCGGCCACCATGCGATCATCCATGGCTGCGTGATCGGCGACAATTCGTTGATCGGCATGGGCGCGACGATCCTGAATGGCGCGAAGATCGGCCGGAATTCACTGGTCGGTGCCAATGCCCTGGTCACCGAGGGCAAGGAATTTCCCGACAACTCCCTGATCGTGGGTTCGCCGGCGAAAGTGATGCGGGTGCTGGACGACGAAGCGGTCGAGAAGCTGAAACAGTCGGCTGTCCGTTATGTCGCCAACTGGAAGCGCTTTGCGCGCGATCTCCGGCTTCTCTAGGCCGCGCAGGCGCCGCACAGCCCGCGGATTTCAATCGTCGTCTTTGCAGGCTTGAAGTTCTTGGCCTTCGCCCAGGCGCCGAGGCGGTGATCGACCTCGTGGTCGTGGAATTCCGAGACGTGGCCGCAACTCTCGCAGATCGCAAACGCGACCGTGCCGTGCCCGTGGCCATGCCCCTTGCCGCAGCATTCGCTTTCCGGATGGGCGCAGGCGACGAAGGCGTTGAGGCTTTCCAGCCTATGCACCATGCCGAATTCGAGGAGCTTGTCGAGCGCCCTGTAGACCTGCAGAGGTGCTCGAAACCCGTGGTCGCGCAGCCGGTCGAGGATCGTATAGGCGCTCATCGGCGCATCGGACCGGTCGAGAACGTCGAAGACGAGCGACTGGTTCTTGGTCAGCGCCGGAGCGGATGTCGGTGTCGAAACTGGTGCGTTCATCATCGCACTCCTTGGTTGCCGGCCTTCTCGGCCGTGTTTTTACCCGCTGCGGGAAGCAGGCTTAAAATGAAAAATAAGAGCGCCGCGACCACAATGGAAGGGCCGGACGGCGTATCGTAGTGCAGCGAGCCGAACAGGCCGCCGACGACGGCCAGCGCGCCGATCAGCGAGGCGAGCACCGCCATCAGTTCCGGGCTTGCGGAAAACCGCCGGGCCGTCGCCGCAGGGATGATCAGAAGCGCGGTGATCAGCATGATGCCGACGATCTTCATCGCGATGGCGATGACGAGCGCCATCAGAAGCATGAAGAGCAGCCGCGTCCGCGCCGGCTTCATGCCCTCGGCTTCGGCCACATCCTCGCTGACCGTGGACGCGATCAGCGGCCGCCAGAGCCACACGAGCGCCGCCAGCACCAGCACGCCGCCGCCCCAGATCAGCGCAATATCGGTGCGCGTCACGGCGAGAATATCGCCGAACAGGAAGGCGATGAGGTCGATCCGCACCCAGGTCATGAAGGCGACGAGCACGAGGCCGATCGCCAAAGCCGAATGGGAGAGAATGCCGAGCAGCGCGTCCGCCGACAGCGACTGGCGCCGCTGCAGCGCCAGAAGCAGCAGCGACACGACGACCGCGACGCCGAAGACGGCGATCAGCAGGTTGATCTGGAAGAACAGCGACAGCGCCACGCCGAGCAGCGCCGAATGGGCCATCGTATCGCCGAAATAGGCCATCCGCCGCCAGACGACGAAACAGCCGAGCGGCCCGGCAGTTAATGCGACGCCGATGCCGGCGACGAGCGCGCGGGTGAAGAAGTCGTCAAACACGGCCCTCTCCTTTCGCCTCGGCATGATCGCCGTGGTGGTGGCCGCCATGATGGTCATGGTCGGAATGGCCGTGATCATGCCCATCGTGATGATGATGCCCGTCATCAGGATGGCAGTGATCGGTCACCGAACCGTCGCCATGCATGACCCGGCCGTCCGGCAGATGGGTGTGATCGTGATGATGGTTGTAGACCGCCAGCGAACGAGAATTGCCGAAGAGTTTCAGGTAATCGGCGCTCTGGCTCACCACTTCCGGCGTGCCGCGGCAGCAGACGTGGCCGTTGAGGCAGATGACGGTGTCGGTGCCGGCCATCACCATATGCAGGTCGTGCGAGATCATCAGGATGCCACAGCCGGTGGAATTGCGGATCGAGCGGATCAGGTCGTAAAGCGCACTCTCGCCGGCAAAGTCGACACCCTGCACCGGCTCGTCGAGCACCATCAGGTCCGGCTTGCGGGCGATCGCCCGGGCCAACAGCGCCCGCTGGAATTCGCCGCCGGAGAGGTACCGGACCTCGGCATCGATGAGATGGGAAATGCCGGTCGACGCCAGCGCCGCCAGAAGATCGGCGTCATTAAGCGGGCCGGTCAGCCGCATCAGCCGGCGCACGGAAAGCGGCATGGTCCAGTCGATCGACAGTTTCTGCGGGACATAGCCGACGCGCAGGCCGGATAATCTTGCGACCGATCCTTCGTCCGGGCGCAGCACGCCGATGGCAAGCTTTGCGGTCGTCGACTTGCCTGCGCCGTTCGGGCCAATCAGCGTCACCACCTCGCCGCGGCGGATCGAGAAATCGACGCCCCGCACCAGCCATCGGCCATCCCGGCGAATGCCGGCATTGGCAAGCGATACCAATTGGCTTTCGATTTTGGGGGCGCGAGCCCGATTGGACATCAGCATGTTTTTCCGAATTCCCTGTTGTCAATGGCTATGACACACGTTATAGCATAACGCAATTGATGTAATAACATTACGCTACAATGCAAGGACACAGCATGAAACCGGCTTCGATCTCCCTCCTCTCCGCCGCGGTGTTCTCCATCGGTGCCGGCCCCGGCGTTGCGGCCCCGGACGTGGTGGTTTCGATCAAACCGATCCATTCGCTCGTCGCCTCGATCATGAAGGGCGTCGGCGAGCCGAAACTGATCGTCGATGGCGCCGCTTCGCCGCACACTTTCGCACTGAAGCCCTCCAATGCAGCAGCCATCGAAGGCGCCGACGTGATCTTCTGGATCGGTCCCGGCATCGAGGCCTTCCTCGAAAAGCCGCTGGACGCTCTGGCGAGTTCGGCAACGGTGATCGAGCTGGAGGATGCACCTGGACTGCAAAAACTGCCATTCCGCGAGAGCGGCGCCTTCGAGGCCCATAACGACGAGCATGAAGGGGAAGAAGCGGGGCATGACGACCATGCAAAGCCCGCCGACGACCATGCCGACCACGACGATGACCATCACGACCACGGCGGCTTCGATACGCATCTCTGGCTCGATGCGATGAATGCCAAGGCGATGGCGGCAGAAATCGAAAAGACGCTGGTCAGTGCCGACCCGGCGAATGCCGCGGCCTATCAGGCAAACGGCGCCAGGCTGATGAAGGATATCGACGCGCTCGATACCGAAATCAAGGCGACGGTCGCGCCGGTCAAGGACAAGCCTTTCATCGTCTTCCACGATGCCTATCAATATTTCGAGCATCGTTATGGGGTGAGCGTCGCGGGTTCGATCACCGTCAGCCCGGAGACCATGCCCGGTGCAGAACGCGTCGACCAGATCCAGAAGAAGGTGAAGGAACTGGGCGCCACCTGCGTCTTCGCCGAACCGCAGTTCGAGCCGAAGCTGGTGGCGGTCGTGACCGAAGGCACGCCCGCCCGCTCAGGGACGCTCGATCCGGAAGCGGCGACGCTGAAATCGGGTTCCGGCCTTTATTTCGAGCTGATGCGCGGACTTGCCCGCTCGATGAAGGAATGCCTGTCCCAAAGGACCTGAGACCAGCCACCGAAAAGCACGATCACCGGTCGCATAGCGGCGAATATGTGAGACCTGCGGGAGGGAAGGCGAAATACCCCCGCAGGCCGATCTTTCTCAGCGAGCCGCCATGAAGCTCGAAATCACGCCGCTTGCGACGCCGACCAGCAGGAAATCGTTATCGACCTTCACCCAGTGATAACCGCGCGGCGGAGCCGACAGGCGGTAACGGCGGTAATCGCGGATTTCCGCCATGCGGCGACGTTCGGCAGCCGTCATGCGATGACCCTTGGACCAGCGCGGCTTCACCACCACGACCTTCTTTTGAACCGTCACCGTGCGGGTCACGGTCCTGGTCCGATCCGGACCGGAATGACGATCTTGCGCCTGGGCGGCAAGCGGAGCGGCAAGCACGGTTGCGGAAAGAAGGATTGCAAAGAACTTTTTCATCGGGTGTCTCCTCGTGTTGAGCACGCTCGGAACCTAGGCCCCGAATGATGAACCATATCTGAACCGACACATTACATTTTCGTAATTAAATTAATGCCTTCCGCTGATTTTCTGATATTTAGAATTTACTGCATTAGCGCCTCATAAACGAAATAGCCGAAATCCGCCGTCTTCGCCCGTCCCGACGTGTCGAAGGCGAAGAGGCCAACAAATGCGCCGGTGAAGGAGCCGTGTTCGCCGCGGCCGCCCTCGTCCGAGATGACGCCGGCGTCGAGCGCCGGGCCAAGTTCCTGCCATTGGTTGGAGCCGCCGGTGCGCCAGAGGAACTGCAGGTCGTTGTCACGGATCTCCATCGCGAGATGCACCGGGCCATCGGGCACGGAAACGCCGCTTCCTGCCGGAAAGCTCATGCGCCCATGCGGGAAATCACCCGGGCAGGAGAAGATAGTCACCACGCGGCCGAGCTTTTCATGCAGGGTCACCACCAGCGAATGGAACTTGTGGCGATTGTAATAGTGCGTCAGGCCCGCGACCTGCTGATACGTCTCGGGCGAGAAATCGACCACCGTCTCGGCGCGGAAGGAATGGTGTTCCTGCCGGCGGGCGACGAGCGATTGTTCGAACCAGGATCCGATGCTTTCGCGGCCGAAAAGGCGCAGGTGACCGGGGTGCTCTGTCAGGCTGAACAGGCGCTCCGGATGGGGCGTGCGCAGCCACTGGAATTCCGGCGGCAGGGCCTTGTCGTCGAATGAACGCTCGATGCGGGCAGGCTGTTCGATATGCCTCGCGTCGCCCGGTGCGGGCACGTCGACATCCGGGACGACGCCGCCCTGGGCGAGATAGAGCCAGTCGTCCTCCCATATGCATTTCTGGATCGCGGTTTCGCGGCCGAGCGTGCAGCGACGTTGCGGGGCGAGCGGCCGGCCGCAGAGATGGGTGTGGTATGCTTCGCCTTCAGGCGTTTCGACGTACTGGCCATGGCCGGCGCGTTGCAGAACGGCTTTCGGATGGTCCTTCGAGGTAATGAGGTGCGTCTGCGGATGCATCTCGTACGGGCCGTCGATCGAACGCGCGCGCGCCATTGTGACCGCATGGTCGTAACCCGTACCGCCCTCGGCAGTCGTCAGGTAATACCAGCCGTTACGCTTGAACACATGCGGTCCCTCGACCAGACCGAGCGAACTGCCCGCAAAGATGTTCCTGATCGGGCCTTTGAGCACCCTCGTCTCGAAATCCCATTCCTGCAGCAGGATGCCGTCGAAGGCCGGATGTTTCGGCGCGCCGCCATAACTTTCGGTGCGGTGGTTCCATTGCATGTTGAGGAACCATTTGCGTCCGTCGTTGTCATGGAAGAGCGAGGGGTCGAACCCGGAGGAATTGACATAGATCGGATCGGACCATTCGCCCTCGATCGTCGGCGAGGTCACGATGTAGTTATGCGCGTCCTTGAAGTTGCCGTCGAAGCGTTTGACGTCCGTGTAGACCAGGAAAAACAATCCGTCGGAATAGGAAAGGCACGGCGCCCAGATGCCGCAGCTGTCGGGATTGCCGCGCATGTCGAGCTGGCTCGCGCGCTCCAGGGGCCGGCGTTTGAGCGTCCAGTTCACTAGATCGCGAGAATGATGGATCTGCACACCCGGATACCATTCGAAGGTCGAGGTGGCGATATAATAGTCCTCGCCGACGCGGCAGATGGACGGATCGGGATTGAAGCCCGGCAGGATGGGGTTGTGGATCATGTCCTGTCTTCCTCCCAATGACATATAAAAATGCCCGGCGGCCGGCGCCGCCGGGCAGCGGGATCAGCGTTGCGGCCCTGCCCGCTCGGCCGACTTGGCCCAGAGGTTGATGTCCGCATCCTTGGCATAGGTGTCGATCTCGACGAGTTCGGCCGCCGTGAACTCCAGATTGTCGAGCGACCTGACGCAGTCCTCGACCTGTTCCGGACGGCTGGCGCCGATCAGCGCCGTGGTCACGCGGCCGCCGCGCAGAACCCATGCGAGCGCCATCTGCGCCAGCGTCTGGCCGCGCTTTTCGGCGATTGCGTTGAGCGCCTTGAGGTTGGCGATGTTTCGGTCGTTCAGGAAGGCCGGCCGCAGCGACTTGCCCTGCGCGGCGCGGCTGTCTTCCGGAATGCCGCCGAGATATTTCGAGGTCAGCATGCCTTGCGCCAGCGGCGAAAAGACAATCGAGCCGATGCCGAGATCTTCCAGCGTATCGAGCAGGCCATCTTCCTCGACCCAGCGGTTGATCATCGAATAGCTCGGCTGGTGGATGAGAACAGGCGTGCCGAGTTCCTTCAGGATCGCCGTTGCTTCCTGGGTGCGCTTCGAATTGTAGGACGAGATGCCGACGTAGAGCGCCCTGCCCGAGCGGACGATATGATCGAGCGCGCCACAGGTCTCCTCGAGCGGCGTGTCGGGGTCGAAGCGGTGCGAATAGAAGATGTCGACATAATCGAGGCCCATCCGCTTCAGGCTCTGGTCGCAGGAGGAGATCAGGTATTTGCGGCTGCCCCATTCGCCATAGGGACCCGGCCACATGTTGTAGCCGGCCTTCGACGAAATGATCAGTTCGTCGCGGTACCCCTTGAAATCCTCGCGGAGAATTTGGCCGAAGGCGGTCTCGGCGCTGCCGGGCAGCGGGCCATAGTTGTTGGCGAGATCGAAATGGGTGATGCCGAGATCGAAGGCCCTGCGGGCGATCGCGACCTTGCGTTCATGCGGTGTGTCGTCGCCGAAATTGTGCCAGAGGCCAAGCGAGATCGCCGGGAGCTTCAGTCCCGAACGGCCGCAGCGGTTGTACTTCATGGCTTCGTAGCGGTTGGACGCGGGTTGCCAGGTCATGATCGAAATCCTCCGAATGAAATGCGGCGCGCCGGTGTCTCAGGCGGTGCGCGCCGCATTCATAGCCCATCAGCGCAGAAGCGCCAGCGCCTCGTCGATGCCGAGTGCGGCCGGCTGGGTGCAGGTGGTCGAAAGCTCGATGAACCGCCCTTCCTCGCCGGACTTCAGGATCGAGGTCATGACGTCGACGCCGTGGAGCGTGCGCTCCAGCGAGCAGCGGGCATCGCGACCCTCGATCAGCGCTATCGCCATGTCCGCAAGACCGGCCGTGCGATAGTTGGCGCGCGGCCCCTGCGGATGTTCCTGGTTGTCGATGCCGAACGGGTGATCCCAGGGTTTCAGCGGCTGGATATCCTTGTTGCGGCCGCTCGCCTCGACAGTGCCGCCGAAGAAGTTCGGGTCTGGCACGAAGATCGACCCTTCGGTGCCGTAGAGCTCCATATTGGCGTGGCGGTGCGACCAGACATCCCAGCTTGCCGACAGCGTGATCGTCGCGCCGTTGACGAATTCGAGCAGCGCGTGGATGTTGGTCGGCGTCTCGACCGGAATCACCTGGCCCTTCAGCGGTTCGCTGGTGACGAGGCGCGTCGGGTTTGCCATCGACGTCAGTGCAGCGACCCGTTTCACCGGACCGAGGAAATTGATGAGGTTGGCGATGTAGTAAGGCCCGAGATCGAGGATCGGTCCGCCGCCTTCGAGAAAGAAGAAGCCGGGATTGGGATGCCACATTTCCATGCCCGGGCTCATCACGTGGCAGGTGCCGGACGTGATGCGCCCGACACCGCCCTCATCGATATATTTGCGCGCGAGCTGGTGCGCGCCGCCGAGGAAGGTGTCCGGCGCGCAACCCACCGACAAGCCCTTCTCCTTGGCAAGCGCCTGCAGCGCCTTGCCTTCCTCCAGCGTGATCACGAGGGGCTTTTCCGAATAGACGTGCTTGCCGGCTTCGAGAATTGCCTTCGAGACCGCGAAATGCGCCGCCGGGATAGTCAGGTTGACGATCACGTCGAGCTCGTCATTGGCGAGCATCTGCTCGATCGACTGTGCCTTGACGCCGTATTCCTCGGCGCGCATTTGGGCCGCCTGCGCGTTGAGATCCGCGCAGGCGAGAACCTTCAGGCCTTTGAAGAGCGGCGACAGCTTGAAGTAGGTCGTGGAAATATTGCCGCATCCCATGATGCCGACGCCAAGTTCCTTGGGCATGGAAAACTCCGAAAAATCTGTGATCAATAGGTCTTGAAGGAAGCGATCGAGCGCGTCAGCAGCCGGTCGAGGTCCTTCGGGTTGTCGTGTTCGAGGACGTAGTGTTTTGCGGACGTCTTCTTCAGCGCCGCCATCAGGTCCTTCCACGGAACGGTGCCGTGGCCGACATCGGCCCAGCCGTCCTCGTCCGCGTTTTCGCCGGCCGGCGCGATGTCCTTGACGTGAACGGCGGTGATCCGCTTGGCGTAGCTCTCGATCCAGGCGAACGGACCGGCGCCGCCGCGGATGACCCAGGCGATATCCGCTTCCCAGGCAAGGTCAGGGCCGCCGGCAAGGATCTGTTCCTGAGGCGTAGAGCCGTCCGGCAGGGTCTTGAACTCGAAGTCGTGGTTATGCCAGCCGAACGTGTAGCCGGCATCCCAATATCGCTTACCGACGTTCTGCAGCCGCTGGCCGAAGGCGAACCATCCGGCGGCATCGGTCGGCCGCTGGTCGGCAAGCAGGTGCGGGCAATAGATCGCCTCGACGCCGAGCGTCCTGGCGATCAGCAGCGCCTGTTCCGGCTCCTTTTCGAGCAGGTCGATGCCGAAATGACCGGTCGGCATGGTCAGGCCGTTAGCATCGAGATCACCTTTGAGCGTCTTCAGCGACAACTCGTCAAGATTGGCGTAAATTCCGCCATATCCTTCCACCTCGGTATAACCCGCCTGCGCAACCTTCTTCAGGACATCTGCGAGCGGCGGAAAATTGCGGGCGCAATAAAGCTGAAAACCGAGTTTCGTCATAGTGATCCTCCCTTGATAATACCCTCGCCTGCTGCGTGGCAGGAATAGAGGTCGTAGATGCGGAATTGCGGGATCGCGTCCGTCGGCGCGGCGGGCGTGAAGCGGATGCTGCGGCTTTCGCCGCTGGCAAGATCGAAAGCATTGTCGGAATAACGGCCGGCCGTACCACTCTCGATCAGCACGAAAAGCGCGAGGCCCTCGGCCTTGACGACGAGGTCAAAAGCTCCATCACCTGATGGAGACACGGCAAGCGCAAGCCTTGCCGGTTCGAGCTCCAGGGCCTTGTAGCTGCCCGGCACATGATGCCCCTCGCCGGCCATACCGTTCGACGCGGTAAAGCTCCAGGCAAGGATCGACCCGTCGGGAATATCCGCGCTCGGCAAGGTGAGCACGGTGACGGCTGCATCGTGTGTGCAGACGGCTTCGATGCCCCGAAGCGAGCTGCGTTCGCCCTGGAGCGTCAGGAGCGACAGGTTGAGGGCCACCATCACATCGACGGCTGTGTCATTGACGAGCGAGAAACGGATCTCCTGGCCGTCGTCTGACGGGATCGCCGCAACCGTGACCGGCTGGAAAAAGCGCTTCGCCATGTAGTGCAGCACTTTCCAGCTGCCGCCATAGTCGAGGCTCGACCACGAAGCCACCGGCCAGGTGTCGTTGAGCTGCCAGTAGAGCGCACCCATCGTATGCGGCTTCAGCGACCTCCAGAAATCGACGGCCGTCTTGATCGCCAATCCCTGCTGTACCTGGCTCAGATAGACGAAATTGGCGAAATCGGTCGGAAAGCGGAAGTTGCGGAACATCGTGCCGGCAATGCGCTCATTGCCGCCGGCATTCTTCTGGTGATGCTCCATGACCGGCGAGGCGATATTCATGTCCCTGGCGGCGGCATAGGTCTCGATGACCGGCAGCGACGTATAGGACTGGAAGCCGAATTCCGAGCAGAAGCGCGGGCGAACCGAGCGGTAGTCGGCGAACGGTTTGTTCTCGTGCCAGACGGACCAGTAATGCATGTCGCCCGAGCCATCCGCATGCCAGGCGTCGCCATAATCGAGATAGCCGGATGCGGGGCTGGACGGCCACCAGATGGCGTCGGGCGCGGCCCTTTCGAGTGCCTGCTCGATGACGCGGTTCAAGCGGTCGTAGGAGACGAGGTAGCGGTCGCGGTTCTCACGGGATTCCGGAAACCATGTCAGCGCGCCGACCAGCTCGTTATCGCCGCACCAGAGCACGACGGAGGGGTGCGAGATCAGCCTGCGGGCCTGGTACTCGACTTCCGCCGCGACGTTTTCGAGGAAATCCGAGGTCGAGGGATAGAGGTTGCAGGCGAACTGAAAATCCTGCCAGACCATCAGGCCGAGTTGGTCGCAGAGATCGTAGAACCAGTCCGGCTCATAAAAGCCGCCGCCCCAGACCCGGATCATGTTCATGTTGGCATCGACGGCGGAGCGCAGCAGGTCCTCGGTTTTCTCCCGGCTAGAGAGAGAAAACAGCGCGTCGGCGGGAATCCAGTTCGCGCCGCGGCAGAAGATCTCGCGGCCGTTGATGCGGAAGGCGAAACGGCTGCCCGCTTCGTCCGGATCGGTCAGCAGTTCGGCCGTCCTGATGCCGATCTGGCGGGTGATGGCTTCGGTGGGGGTGCCGACCGTCAAATGGTAGAGCGCCTGCTCGCCGCTGCCGGACGGCCACCAGAATTCCGGCTCTTCGATATGAAAAACATGCGTTACCGCGATTTCACCGGCGCGCACGCCGCAATCGAGCCGAACCCGTTCTTCGCCGAGCGAAAGGAAGACCGGCAGGACACCTTGCCCTTCAGCGTAAAGCGTCACCGTTACGATGAGATCGACCGCGCCCGCCTCATGTCTCTGGCTGGTGACGATGTGTTCGATACGGGCGGTTTCGAGCCGCTTCAGCGCGATTTCACCGTAGAGGCCGAGCGGCGCCAGCGCGACATTCCAGTCCCAGCCGAAATGGCATTGCGGTTTGCGCAGCATATTGCCGTTCGGGATCGGCGAATTGGTCGTGGAATAGGGAATGTAGAAGGGTTGCCGCGCCTGCCGCTCCGCACCTTCGGCGATGCTGGAATGGAAAAGGATGCGGATCGTGTTTTCGCCCGCCTTCAGCGCCTTCGACACGTCCGGCCGGTAGCGGCGGAAACAGTTGTCTGCCTGAAGCACCGGAACACCGTTGACGAACACGGTCGCGACCGTATCGAGATAGGTGATATCGAGATACCAGGAGCCCGTGGGATCATCGAGCGCGAAGCGCCTCTCGATCGTCCAGTCTGCATTTGCGACCCATTGCACGTCGTTCTCGTTGCGCCCGAAATACGGGTCGGGAATGATGCCGGTCGTCTTCAGCGCAGTGTGAACGTCGCCCGGGATCGGCATCTGCGTGCGATGCGTTCCGTCGGCAGATGCGAGCTGCCAGGGGCCGGATAGGTCGATATCCACTATGATGCCCGCCCAAAAAATTCATGGCGTGCCGTGCCAGCCCCCCTCTGTCCTGCCGGACATCTCCCCCACAGGTGGGGAGATTGGCTAGGGGCCTGCTCATCAGTCCCACTATAAGCGCCGGGGACGGCGAGACGTTGCAGCGAGTCGATCTCCCCCCTTGTGGGGGAGATGGCCGGCAGGCCAGAGGGGGGGGCCTCCTGGCTCAGGCTCAAAGCGAATAGGCCCACCCGAAACTGGCTGCACGCAAACATCAGATCCGCTCTTCCGTTCCCGCGTCGAACAGCGAAGCCATGGTCATGTCGAAGGCGAGGCGCACCTTGGCACCGACGGCATAACGCCGTGCGCCGCCGATGCGAACCGACATCACGTGGCCCGCATGTTTCAGCCAGAGCAGGTTGTCGGCGCCCATCGGTTCCTCGATATCGACCACCGCCTCATGCACTTCGCCGCCGGCGATATCGCCGTCCACCTTGATGTGCTCCGGACGGACGCCGAGAATGACCTTGCGCCCGCCCTTCAGCGGCTCGTAAGCATCGTAACCGTCGAGCGAGAAGCTGACGCCATTGGTCTTGAAGACGGTATGGCCACCCTCATCCACGAGTTCGCCGGTCAGGAAATTCATGGATGGCGAACCGATGAAACCCGCAACGAAGCGGTTCTTCGGGCGATTGTAGATCGTCACCGGATCGTCGAGCTGCTGGATGACGCCGCTCTTCATGATGGCGATGCGGTCGGCCAGCGTCAGCGCCTCAATCTGGTCGTGGGTGACGTAGATCATCGTGTTCTTGAGCGCCTGATGAAGGCGCTTGATCTCGACGCGCAGTTCGGAGCGCAGTTTTGCGTCGAGGTTCGACAAGGGCTCGTCGAACAGGAAGACGTCGACATCGCGCACCAGCGCCCGGCCAATCGCGACGCGCTGGCGCTGGCCGCCGGAGAGTTCCGAGGGCTTGCGCTTCAAGAGCGGTTCGATCTGCAGGATGCCTGATGCGCGTGCCACGCGGCGATCGATCTCGTCCTTCGGAACCTTGGCGACGCGAAGGCCGAACGAGAGGTTCTTCTCGACCGTCATCTGCGGATAGAGCGCGTAGGACTGGAACACCATGCCGATGCCGCGGTCCTTAGGTTCCTCCCAGGTGACGTTCTTGTCCTTGATGAAGATCTGGCCTTCGGTCGGCTCGAGAAGTCCTGCGATGCAGTTCAAGAGCGTGGACTTGCCGCAGCCGGACGAGCCGAGAAGGACCAGGAATTCGCCATCATGGATGTCGAGGTTGAGATTTTCGAGCACCGTCACCGAGCCGAAGGACAGCGACAGTTCGCGGATGGAAACGCTGCTCTGAGTGCGCGCGGAAACATTGTTGAGCATCAGGCTTACCCTTTGACTGCGCCGGCCGCGATACCGCGGACGAAAAGCCGGCCGGAAACGAAATAGACGATCAGCGGAACCGCACCCGTCAACAGCGTCGCCGCCATGTTGACGTTGTATTCCTTCACGCCTTGGACGGAATTGACGATGTTGTTGAGCTGAACGGTCATCGGATAGGTATCCGGCCGGGTGAACACCACGCCGAACAGGAAGTCGTTCCAGATGCCGGTGGTCTGCAGGATCATCGAGACGACGAAGATCGGCAGCGACATGGGCAGCATGATCCGGAAGTAGATCTGCCAGAACCCCGCCCCGTCAATGCGGGCGGCCTTGAACAGTTCCTCCGGCAGCGAGACGAAATAGTTGCGGAACAGCAGTGTCTGGATCGGCATGCCGAAAATCGAATGCACCAGGATAAGGCCATAGAGCGTGCCGTAGAGGCCCATTTCGCGCAGTATGATGACGATCGGATAGATCATCACCTGATAGGGGATGAAGGCACCGACGATCAGGATCGTGAAGAAGATCTCCGAGCCCTTGAACCGCCAGTTGGCGAGCGCATAACCGTTCACCGAAGCGATCGCGATCGACACGATCACCGACGGCACGGTGATGCGGACCGAATTCCAGAAGCCGCGCGAAAGGCCGTCGCAGTTGAGGCCCGTGCAGGCCTGCGCCCAGGCCTTCACCCAAGGCTCGAAGGTGATCTCCATCGGCGGCGAAAAGATATTGCCGAGACGGATTTCCGGCATGCCCTTCAGCGAGGTGACGACCATCACATAGAGAGGAATAAGGTAATAAATTGCCGCAAGGCCGAGCGCGCCGTAGACGATGATATTGCGCGACGAGAGCACCTTGCGAGGGCGTTTTCCCTGCGGCCCGGTTTCCAGCCGGGAACCGGCCGGAGCGGAAATGCCGGGCCTAGAAACGGGCCCAGAAGCGGGCATCGTGAGCGATTTATCCACGCTTGCGTCCTCCGAATTCGAGATAGGCCCAGGGAACGATGATGATGGCTACGGCGAGCAGCATCATGGTGGATGCCGCAAAGCCCTGGCCGAGGTTCTGGGCGAAGAACATGTAGTCGTAGACGTATTTGGCAGGCACATCGGAGGCGATGCCGGGGCCGCCGCTCGTCTGCGCCACGACAAGGTCGTAGATCCTGACGATGCCGCTGGCGATGATGACGAGCGTGGTGACGAAGACCGGCCGCATCATCGGGATGATGATGAAGAGATAGGTCTTCCACATCGGGATGCCGTCGACGCGCGCGGCCTTCCAGATGTCCTCGTCGATGCCGCGAAGGCCGGCGAGCATCAGGCACATGACGAGCCCCGTCCCCTGCCAGAGCGCGGCGATCAGGATGCCGTAGATGACGATGTCGGAATTGTAGAGTGGATCGAAGGTGAAGCTCGTCCAGCCGAGCGAGCGGACGACGGACTGCACGCCGAATTCGGGATTCAGGATCCATTGCCAGACAAGGCCGGTGACGATGAAGGACAGCGCGAACGGATAGAGGAAGATCGTCCGGAACGTGTTTTCGAAACGGATCTTCTGGTCCATCAGGGCCGCCAGCAGGAAACCGATCGTCAGGCTGAAAATCAGCGACAGGCATCCGTAGGTCGCCAGATTCTGGATCGAGACGATCCAGCGCGGCGTATCCCAGAGCCGCTCATACTGTTCCAGACCGACGAAGGACAGGCGCGGCAGGAGCTTGGAATTGGTGAAGGAATAAACGACGGTCCAGATCGTGCCGCCGAGGAAAATCACCACGGCTGTCAGCATCATCGGGATCGAAGCAATCTTCGAATTGAGATTGCGGAATAATTGATTGGGTCGGCCGGGCTGAGTGTGCGCCGCCATGGTCAACTCCTCTGGATAGCAAAGGCTGCAGGAAGCAAGCCACCACCGGCCCCGCCCCTCTCGGACGCGGAGCCGGCTGTTGGGTCGCTGTCTGTCGGATCAACCGGCCTTGGAGAAAATAGCCACGAAGCGCTTCTGGGCTTCCTCGGCAGTGATCGACGTGTTGGCGAAGAACTGCGACATCAGGTCTTCCAGCTGCTTCTGCGTATCCTGCGTGATGAGCTGGTCGGTGCTGGTGACGACATTGCCCTTGGCAAGGATCTCAAGACCCTTCTTCATGCAGTCGTTGGCGGCCGCAAGATCGACGTCGCCACGCACCGGCAGCGAGCCCTTCTTGAGGTTGAAGGCAACCTGGGTCTTGGCGTCGAGAAGCGTCGAGGCGAGCGCTTCCTGTGCCTTCGTCTTCGCCGCATCCTTGAGGACCGGGAAGTAGAAGGCGTCGCCGGCCGTCGAGATCACCTCGTTCACGCCGAGGCCAGGCAGGCAGGTATAGTCGACGCCGGCCTTTTTGCCGGCCAGCTGGAATTCGCCCTGCGCCCAGTCACCCATGATCTGACCGCCGGCCTTGCCGGTGATCACCATGTTGGTCGCCTGGTTCCAGTCCTGGACGTTGGTGCCCTTCGACATCTTGCGGGCATCATCGGCTGCCTTGAAGACCTTGGCCATTTCCGGACCGGCCGCGACCTTTGCGTCCTTGTCGCCATAGACCTTCTGGTAGATGTCCTTGCCGCCGATCGCGACCGTCAGAACGGCGAACAAGCCGGTCGACTGCCAGGCCTGGCCGCCGACGGCGAGCGGCACGATGCCAGCCTTTTCAAGCGCCGGAGCCGCTGCGACATATTCGTCCCAGTTCTTCGGAACCGCTACGCCCGCCTTCTTGAAGGCATCGTTGGAAAGCCACAGCCACTGCCAGGAATGGATGTTGAGCGGCACGCAGTAGATCTTGCCCTCGAAAGTGCAGGATTTCAGCAGGCCGGCGGGGCGAACGATCTTGTCCCAGCCTTCCTTTTTGGCGAGATCGGTGAAATCGCGCATCAGGCCTGCCTGGACCAGTTCCTCGGCCTGACGGCCATGGTTGAACTGGGTGGCCGACATCGGATCGCCGCCGGTGATACGGCTGATCATGATCGGACGGGCGGTGCCGCCGGAACCTGCAATCGCGCCGTCAACCCACTTGTTGCCGGTGGCGTTGAAAGCCTTGGCGAGTTCCGCGACTGCGGCAGCTTCGCCTCCGGACGTCCACCAATGGGTGACTTCGAGATCTGTGGCATGAGCCGCGCCTAACGGCAGCATCACGGTTGCGGCAAGAACAGCCGCCATAGAACGAATATTCATGAGTCTCCTCCCTCACTGAAACGTTGCCGTAAAAACGTAAGGCAATCACCGATATGACGCAACCGGTTTTGTCCGAAAAAATTCGCAAGTCGAGAAAATACAACCATAAGAGGAATTTTGGAAAATCTGCTGGCTCGTTCAGCCACCCCTCAAGAAGGATCAGAAGCCAGTATATCGGCATCTAATGGGCAATATCAGGAAGTCTGATTTTCGCATCTGCAAAAAATCATTTCGCACCTGCGTTGTGCAACTCTGAGGAATAGAGGTTTCCCCTTTGGCAAAATTCCTCTCGACATTTTACCTGTATCGTTTCAGTTATTAATTTCGTATCGGAGGACAGGGAGGTGTCGCGACGTTTCCGGGCAAGCTTCGGCCCTTTATAGTGGCCATCTGACTCGGGGGCAGCGACGGCAAATCATGGATGACAGCGGAAGACCAAGGACGGGCGGAACGCAGACGGCGGTCCGTGAACGTCCTACCTTGAAAACGATCGCCTATATGACGGGCCTCGGCATCACTACCGTTTCGCGGGCGCTGAAGGATGCGCCGGATATCGGGGCCGACACCAAGGAGCGCGTTCGCCTCGTCGCCAACCAGCTCGGCTACCAGCCGAACCGCGCCGGCGTGCGCCTCAGAACCGGCAAGACCAATGTCATCGCCCTGGTGCTCAGCATCGACGAGGAGCTGATGGGCTTCACCAGCCAGATGGTGCATGGCATTTCGGAGGTGCTGGGCGGCACGCAATATCACCTCGTGGTGACGCCGCATTCCTTCCAGAAGGACCCGATGGTGCCGGTACGCTATATCCTCGACACCGGCTCGGCGGACGGAGTGATCATCTCGCGGATCGAGCCCGACGACGCGCGGGTACGGCTGATGACGGAGCGGAACCTGCCCTTCGTCACCCACGGCCGCACCGACATGGGAATAATCCATCCCTACCACGACTATGACAACGAGGCTTATGCCTATAAGGCCGTTCAGAAACTGGTCGAAAAAGGCCGCCGGAGGATCGCGTTCCTGTCGCCGGGAGGCCGCTTCTCGTTCTACGTCCACAGCCGCGTGGGCTTCGAACGCGGGCTTGCCGATTTCGGTGCAACCGAAGTGCCTATGGGCCGGGTGACCAGCGAGACGCCGCTTGAAGAAACCCGCGCCTATGCGGAACGCATGATGCGCGCTGCCGAGCCTCCGGACGGCATCATCTCGATCAGCGGATCGGCGACGATCGCGCTGGTGGCCGGCCTCGAGGCCGCCGGCAAGAAACTGGGCCACGACGTCGACATGGTATCGAAGCAGTCAGCCGATTTCCTCAACTGGATTCGGCCGGAGATCTATACGGTGAGCGAGGATATCCGCCAGGCCGGGCGGGAACTCGCCAAGGCCCTGATGGCGCGCATCGACGGCGTCGGGCCGGAACTGCTGCAGAGCGTCGCCAGCCCCGTCTGGTCGAAGATGGCGCCCAAGGACTAAGCACCAGGGACTGAAACAAAAACGCCCGCCGGATCCGGCGGGCGTTTTTCGTCATTCCGACAAAAGATCAGGCAAATTCGCTAAGGCCGCTGCCCCACGGGCCGTGATGCTTGTCGACGCCGTCGAGGCGGTCGAAGCCATGAGCGCCGAAGAAGTCGCGCTGCGCCTGGATGAGGTTCGCCGTGCCACGGCCACGCCGATAGGCGTCGAAATAGGAGAGCGCCGAGGAAAGCGCCGGAACCGGCAGGCCGGAGAGAGCGGCGTAGGAAACGACGCGACGCAGCGGGGCGTCGGTATCCTTGACCATCTGCGCGAAGGCCGGCGTGACGATCAGGTTCGCCACATGCGGATCCTTGGTGAAGGCCGACGTGATCTCGTCGAGGAAGGCCGAGCGGATGATGCAGCCGGCACGCCAGATCTTGGCGATCGTCGGCATCGGCAGGTTCCAGTTATATTCGGCGGACGCTGCAGACATGACGGCAAAACCCTGCGCATAGGCGGCGATCTTGGCGGCGAGCAGCGCGCTTTCGAGGTCGGCGATGAAGGCAGCCTTATCCTTCGGCGCTTCCGCGACCTTCGGGAGGCCAAAGATCTTTTCGGCAGCCAGGCGTTCCGTTCTCTGGGACGACAGGACACGGCCGGCGACGGCAGCTTCGATGGCGGTCGCGGCAACGCCCATGTTCTGGGCCTCGATGACCGACCACTTGCCGGTGCCCTTCTGGCCGGCGGCATCGACGATGACATCGACCATCGGCTTGCCGGAAATCGGATCGGCGGCGGTCAGGACCGTCTGGCTGATCTCGATCAGGTACGAGTTGAGGCGACCCTCGTTCCACTTGCCGAACACGTCGCCGATTTCGGTCGCGCTCATACCGAGGCCGTCGCGCAGGATGCCGTAGATTTCGGCGATCATCTGCATGTCGGCATATTCGATGCCGTTATGGATGGTCTTGACGAAATGGCCGGCGCCGTTTTCGCCGAGCCAGGCGACGCAGGGCTCGTCGTTGAATTTTGCCGAGATCGAGGTCAGCACCTTCTCGACGCGCTTCCAGCTGTCCTCGGTGCCGCCGACCATGATCGACGGTCCGTGGCGCGCACCTTCTTCACCGCCGGAGACGCCCATGCCGATGAAGGTCAGCCCGCTGTCCTTCAGATTGTCGAAGCGGCGCATCGTGTCGCGGAAATTGGCATTGCCGGCATCGATCATGATGTCGCCGGCCGAAAGGTAAGGCTTCAGGAGTTCCATCTGCTGATCGACCGGGTCACCGGCCTTGATCATGATGATGATCGGCCGCGGCGGGCGGATGGCGGCGACGAATTCCTCGAGCGTCTCGCAGGGGACAAGCTGGCCCTGCAGTTCGCCGGCCTCGGCGTAGAACTTGCGGGTCGCTTCCGGAGACCGGTTGAAGACGGCGATCTTGTTGCCTTTTTCGGCAATGTTGAGCGAGAGGTTAGAGCCCATGACGCCGAGCCCGATAAGGCCGATTTCTGCCTGTTCCACGGATGTGCCTCCATATTGAGATTCGAGGTTGTTGTCGCATTCATATAGGGAAACGGCAAGGCGATGGCGACGCTAAACGATTAAATTTCCATGACACTCTGTCTTCGTCACGGCGACGCAGCGACCTGTTTTCTCCGAGGCGGAGGGCGTCTTGCGGCTGCCAAATTCGGATGCCACAAGGAGCTATGAATACGGCCAAAGATACGCGCAAGGATACGCCGATACTGGCAATGCGCGCCGGCACTTACCGAGAGCGACCGGCGCACGGGCCGCTTTCGAGGCTGTTTTGCCGTGTCTGGTCGCACCGCCTGCCGCAGGACTTCGAGGGCCAGATTGCAGTGGTGCCGGACGGCTGTGCGGACCTGATCTGGGCCGGCGGTCAACTGATGGTGATCGGCCCCGACCGCACCGCCGCCTTCCCTGCCCTCGTCCCTGGTGAAACCATCCTCGGCCTGCGCTTCAGGCCGGGCGCGGCCCTGCACTGGCTCGACGTGCCGCTCCGGGAGCTGGTCGGACGAGCCGTGCCGCTCCGCGAGCTCCGGGACGACGTCCGGACGATGGAAGAACGGCTGGCCGAAGAGGACTGTGCGTTGGAAAGGCGGCGACTGTTCGAGGTTTGGGCGGCAGGAGAGGCATCGCTGGCTGCCGACCCCCAGAACTTGATGGGAACGCTCTTCGATGAGCTCGGCAGCGGCGCGCTGCAGGGCATGTCGGCGACGCAGGCGCTCGGCGAACGCACCTTGCGCCGCCGGAGCCACGATCACTTCGGGTATGGGCCGAAAACGCTTGAACGCATCCTTCGCCTCCAGCGCTTTCTTCGCATCGTTCACCAGCGCGCATCCGGGAACCTCGCTCTTCTCGCGCTTGAAGCCGGCTATTCCGATCAGGCGCATATGACGCGGGACGTGAAGGAGCTGACGACTTTGACGCCGAGAAAAATTCGCGGGCAACTTTGCAGCTGATTGTCCGTTTTGTTCAAGAACCGCTGTTTCTCATCGACTAGACCGAGGGAGAAAACGAGGATTCCACCATGACCACCCTGCCCGCCCGTATAATTCATATCGGCATCGAGAGACCTTGGCAGCACGTTTACGCCTTCGCGAGCCGGCCTGAAAACATGCCACTCTGGGCATCCGGCCTTGCCGCCGGGCTTACCCAGGACGGTGACGACTGGATCGGCGACGGCGGACCGGTCGGCCTGGTGCGCGTGCGGTTCTCGCCCGACAATCCATTCGGCATCCTCGACCACACGGTGACGATGGAAGACGGCCTCGTCGTCGAAAACCCCCTACGCGTGGTGGCGAACGGCGATGGCGCGGAAGTCATGTTCACGCTGTTCCAGCGCCCGGACCTTGACGACTCGGCTTTCGAGGCAGATGCCGCCCATGTGCGGAAGGATCTCAGGACGCTGAAGAACCTGCTGGAAGAAAGGAAATAGGAGGATCCCATGGGAACCAAGGGAGCGGATCGCAAGATCGACTATATCGAATTCAATGTGAAGGACGTCGAAGCTGCCAAGGCCTTTTACGGCTCGGCCTTCGGCTGGACTTTCACGGACTACGGACCGGATTACTGCGAGTTCCAGGACGGAAGGCTGACGGGTGGATTTGCGAAATCGGCGGATGTAACAGCCAAGGGCGGCCCACTCGTCATTCTCTTCGCGGACGATCTGGAAGACGCCCTTCGGCGGACCGAAAAAGCCGGCGGCAGCATCGTCAAGCCGATCTTCTCATTTCCTGGCGGACGGCGTTTCCACTTTGCCGATCCGGAAGGCTACGAGTTGGCCATCTGGTCGGACAAGTAAAGGTCAGGCGGCGGGGCGCCGGCGTCGGTCGGCAGTTTCCTGCATCACCAGAAGCGCGCCGATCAGCTGTGACGATCCTGAAACGCAGGGCGACATGCGGCAACGGACGACGACCGTCTGGCCGTCGGTCTGATCGGCGTAAGTCAATGATATGCTCTCGCCCGCAAAGCAGCGATCGAGGTTCGGCTTGAAATCGTTCTTGAAACGGTGGAGGCCGACGAATTCAGCAAAATGCCGGCCGATCAGCGCATCGCGCGCCAGATCGAGACGGCGTGCGTTGGTCTCGTTGGAATAGAAAATCCGATAGCCCGGCGCGATCACCACGATACGGTCGGAAATCCGGTTGAGCAGAGCGTCGTCGAGAAAACCGTCTGCCGTCGCATCGGCGATCACCGCGTGCTCGTGCGGTTCCGGCTCCGGACGGCGATTGGCCGACAGGCCGGTCTCAGGAACGACGTAGCGTTCCACCAGCATCTGCAGCAGATGTCCGTTGCGACGGACGCAGCCGCGATCGTCGGCCTCTTCGTTCAGGAGATCGAGTGCGAAGCGGAACTGCGCCTGGATGCTGGCCGGATCCTTGCTCTGGCTTGAAAACACAGCGAGCAGAAGCGGATCGAGGTCACGATCGAGGGAGGCGGTTGCATCGTCGTCGTTGCGTTCGACGGCCTGCCGCAGATCGGCGTATTTTGACCAGAACAGATCGATCAATGCTTCCAAAATGCCCTCCCCCTCGTGCCGGAGATTATCGCCGATTCTTCCCCAAGATCGGCGCCTCCCAATATTCAATGCGATTCAGATTAATTTATCCCTCAAAAGCAAACCCAATTTTTGGCCGGTGACTTAAAGCAGAAACCGCAGCAACGCGGCCCGAAAAGTCTCAAAATCTGCTTACAGATAGCGCTTGATATGCCACCGGTCGTGGTACCAGAGCCACTGTTCGGGATATTCGCGAACCCAGCTTTCCACCTTGTCGTTGAGCAGCTGCCCGGTCGCCTGGAGATCGAGTTTGCCGTTCGCGTCCCGCGGCAGTTCGATTTTCGGCTCGATCTCGAGCCGGAAGCGGTTGCCCGGCAGCCGGATGCAGCGAGCCGGATAAACTTCGGCATCGAACTGCCGAACCAGCTTTGCGAGCAACGGGCTCGTCTGGACGGGCTGGCCGAAAAAGCTGGTCTTGAGGCCCTTGCGGAATTTCTGATCCACCAGAACGCCAACGCCGCCGCCCGTTTCGAGCTTGCGCGCCAGAGCAAAGGACGAGCCGGCATGCGACGGCACGAGCTGGCCCATGCGGGCGCTGCGGAAGGCGAAGACCTTGTCGGCGATATAAGGATTGTTCGGCGGCCGGAAGAGAACCGTCACTTCGAGGCCGAACGCATTGCCGGCGACCGGCAGCAGTTCGAAATTGCCCGTGTGGGCCGTGAAGACGATGAACGGCCGCGGATTGTCGCGCAGGTCGGCGAAGATCGGAATGCCGGAGACTTCCACCCTGCCCGGCTTGTCCTGTTCCGGATCGAAATCAAACAGCCGGTCTAGGAAGACGTACTCGGCGGCGAGCCGGCCCATATGGCCCCAGCTCGCTATGGCGATCTCCTCAAGTTCCTCGTCGGTCTTTTCCGGATAGGCGTTGCGCAGGTTAACGAGCATCAGCTTGTGGCGGCCGAGCTTCGGCCCGATGCGACGCGCCATCCGGTCGGCGAACCGGATGCCCGGATCCGCCGGAAAGATCTTCAGGAAATTCAGGAGCCCGAACGCGCTCTGCGCCACCAGCCATTGCTGGAAGTGGATAAGCGCCAGAGCGATCCGGGTAAGGAACATTTTCACGGGGGACGCCTCAGTCCATCCGGAGCACGATCTTGCCGAACACCTGGCGGGTTTCCATCCGCTCCAGCGCCTTGTCGATCTCGGCGAAGGTGACTTCCGTGTCGATGACCGGATGAACGATGCCCTGGGCCATCTTCTGCATGGCATTCGCCATGTTCTCCATGCGGCAGCCGAAGGAGCCGAACAGCTTCAGCTGCTGCTGGAACAGCATCATCAGGTTCATGTCGGTCGAAACGCCTGACGTGGAGCCGCAGGTGACGAGACGGCCGCCGCGCTTCATACACAGCATCGAGCCGGCCCATGTGTCCTTGCCGACATGTTCGAAGACGACGTCGACGCCCTTCTTCTTGGTGAGCTTGCGCACCACGCCTTCAAATCGGTCGGTGCGGTAGTTGATGACGTGATCGGCGCCGAGCGCCTTGGCCCGTTCGATCTTGTCGTCCGAACCGACCGTGGTGATCACCGTGCAGCCGATCTTCTTGGCGAGTTGGATTGCCGCCGTGCCGATGCCCGAGCCGCCGGCATGGACCAGAATGGTTTCGCCCGGCTGCAGCTTGGCATTGTCAAACAGCATGTGTTCGACGGTCCCGAAGGTGACTGGTGCGAGCGCTGCGGCGACCGCATCGACGCCTGGAGGTGCAGGCACCAGCAGGCGAGCAGGCAGGTTGGCTTTTTCCTGCGCGAAACCGTCGAGGTGGAAGCCGTGCACGCCGGACACATGTTCGCAGAGATTGTCGCGCTTCTCGCGGCAGGGCTTGCAAAGGCCGCAGGTGCGCGCGCCGTAGATCGACACGAGCTGGCCCGGCAGGACGTTCGAAACGCCCGGCCCGATCGCCTCGACGACGCCGGAGGCTTCCGCTCCGATCGTCAGCGGCATCTTACGCTTGGCGAACGCCATGCCGCGCCAGCCCCAGACGTCGATATGGTTGAGCGCGACGGCCTTGACCCGCAGCGTTACCTCGCCTGGGCCGGGGGCCTCGGGCTCGGGAATGTCCACCGCTTCGAGCTTCCGGTCATCGATCAGTTGCAGAGCGCGCATAATAGGTCTTCCTTCGCCCGGAGGCGTCCCAATTCGTCAAACGTGATTGGCGACGGTCTCTAAGCCGGTTCCAGCGCCATGACAAGGCTGGCGTTCTGTCCGCCGAAGCCGAATGAGTTGGAAAGGACCGCTGTCGGCTGTCCATTCCGCTTTTTGTTCGGCACGACATCGAGCACGATCGTCGGATCGGGGTTGGTGTAGTTGATGGTCGGCGGCAGCGTACCGGTCAGCATCGTCTGGATCGAGAAGACGGCTTCGACGGCGCCGGCCGCAGTCAACGTATGGCCGATCATCGACTTGTTGGAGGAAACCGGGATTTCCTTCAGCCGATCGCCGAAGACGGCGAGCATCGCGCCATATTCCATCTTGTCGTTTTCAGGCGTCGAGGTGCCGTGCGCATTGATATAGCCGATGCTGCCCTCATCCATGCCGGCGTCTGCCAGCGCCGCGCGGATCGTCGCAATCGCCGGGCCGCCGTCCGGCGAGGAACGGGTGCGGTGGAAATGGTCGGCCTTTTCCCCGCAGCCCTTCATGATGCCGAGCACCTTGGCACCGCGGGCGATTGCCGATTCGAGCGATTCGAGCACCAGCGTCGCCGCCCCTTCGGCGATGACGAACCCGTCGCGATCCTTGCTGAACGGCTTGGAAGCCTTTTCCGGCGGGTCGTTCTGGGTGGAGAGTGCGGAAAGGAGCGAGAAACGGATCAGCGCCTCGGCGCTGACCGAGCCGTCGGTCGCGACAACCAACGAACGGTCGGTACGGCCCTGGCGGATCGCTTCGACGCCGAGCTGGATGGCCGTGACGCCGGAGGCGCAGGCCGTCGAGAGGGTCACGGGCAGTCCGCGGGTGCCGAACTTGTCGGCAAGGCGTTCGGAGATCGAGCCGAACTGCACGGCTTCGAGGAAGACCGGGTCGGCACGTTCGCGCATTGCGGCGAGGAACCGGTCATAGGCGTCGCCTTCGGCCTTCGACGGCGGAGCGCGATCGGCAAGCGCGAAACGATCGCTCCATTCCGGCTCGACCGGCGGTGCTGCAAGAAAGAGCGGCCCATCGAAATCGCCGGAAAGACCCGACTGGGCGAGCGCCTCGGTGGTGGTCTCGCGGGCGAAGGCGAAGGAACGCTCGACAGAGTTTTCGGCCGGAACGGCGATGAAATCCACGGTGCCGCTGATCCGGGTGGACAGGCCCTCGGTCGGGAAGCGGGTCACCTTGTGGATGCCGGAGGTGCCAGACGTCAGCGCCGCCCAGTTATCGGCAAGTCCCTGCCCAAGCGAGGTGATGACGCCCATGCCGGTGATCGCGATGATCGGGCGGCCGAGATGATCCTTGAAGCGGTTGTCGCTCATCAAAATCTCCTTTACGCGGCCGAGAGGACTGCAAGGCCCTCGCCGCGCGTATAACCGACGGTCGTCACCACGGCATGTTTCGCAGGCCCAGCCATCGGCTTCTCGTTCTCGGCGTCGAATGTGGGTACTGTGGCTGCGCCGTCCAAGGTCAGTGCCGCAAGCGCCAGACCCAATGGGAACTGCGCCTCCATGCCGTGGCCGGTGATACCGCCAAATCCGCGGATCGCGGCGCCGGGGAATTCGGTCTCCAGTAGCGCTTTCTCCCGCGTCGAGAGATCGACGACGCCGCTTGCGCCCGAAAACACGATCGTATCGGCCTTCGAAATACCCGAAGCGTGGCCGGCGAGACGGGTGATGCGCTTTTCGAGCCTGCCTTCATCGCGATTGCCGCGATCGCCCTCGATCGCGTCGATGACGGCGTAGATATGGGCGCCGCGCGCTTGCGCATGGGCGCGCGATTCGAGCACCAGGAAGGCCCCGACCGTACCCATGATCATGCCGCCGCCATTGTCGGCCGAGCGTGACCAGAGCGGATGCCAGCCGCCCGTCGCATGCGCCTGGATGCCTTCGACCAGAAGAATGATGTCGGCCCGTTCGGCGACGAAGGCGCCGCCGACGAGGCTGTGGGTCGATTGGCCCGCCTTGATGCGGTGGAAGGCGGTCTCGACGGCCGAAATGCCGGCCGCTTCTTCGCCCATGAACGTACGCGAGGAACCGGTGACCTTGTGGACGATCGAGATATTGCCGGCGACCAGGTTGGAAAGCTGGGCCAGAAACAGCGTCGGGCGGAGCTCGGTGGTCAGCTTCTCGTTCAAGAGCATTTCGCGGTCGTTGCGCTTCAGCGCTTCGTCGACGATCAGCGAATCGACCTTGATGTCGCGCTCGCCGCCACCGGCGGCCACGATCATGTCCATGGAGGCGCAGGCGTCCGCATCGGTCTTCAGGCCGGCGTCGTCGAGCGCAAGGCCTGCGGAAAACACGCCGAGCCGCTGCCAGTTCTCCATCTGGCGCTGGTCGCCGCGCTTGGCGATCTGCGCCGACCAGTCGATCTCCGGCATCGGATGCACCGGATACGGCGCGAAACGATCGGTCTCGACTTTCGGGGCACCCGCTTCCGGCGACGACAGGAGCGCGATATGCGGCTCCTTGCCCACGCCCTGGCTGGTGACGATCCCGATACCAGTGATCACGACATCATTGTCAGACTTCATAATGTCCTCTTTGACCCACCGGACTGAACGGGCGGGCTTTTATGCGCTTGCGGCAATCGCATCCATCAGGCCGACCTCTTCCGCACGCTTGCGGATGACCGGCGCCAGCGGGATTTCGCTGAACGGCATGGTGCGCAGTTTGAGCTGTGCATCGCAGACCTTCTTGCCGTTACACGTGATCTTTGCCTTGGTCACCGCGTAACCGGACCCCTCATGCTCCAGAAACGCCTCGATGTCGAGAACCGCGTCGGGCTCCACAAAAGCACGCATCTTGGCGCCGTCGACCGACATCAGGAACGGCATGGCGGCGAAATCGGTGGCGGCAAGCACCAGGAAACCGGAGGCCTGCGCCATAGTCTCGATCAAGAGCACGCCCGGCACCAGCGGCATTCCGGGAAAATGGCCTTCGAAGACAGGGCTTTTGGAAGGCACGACAGATCGCGCCTTCAACACTTTGGCCCCAAGATCGACCGCTTCGACGCGGTCGATCATCTGGAAATATTCGAGCAGCATGAGTTTGCCGGCCCGGGATGATCAGTGACGATCAGCCCTTGGCCGCCTTCAGCTCGTCGATCTTGGCACACAGGTTCTTCAGCACGAAGTACTCTTCGGTCGAAACCTTGCCCTCGTTGACTTCCTGCGTCCACTGTTCCAGCGGAATCTTGATCCCGAATTCCTTGTCGATGGCGAACACGATATCCAGGAAATCCAGGCTATCGATGCCCAGGTCGTCGATCGTGTGGCTTTCCGGCGTGATCGTCTCGCGATCGATTTCGCTGGTCTCAGCGATGATGTCGGCAACTTTATCGAATGTAGCTGTCACGCCCATGTCCTTTGTCGAATATCCAAATCAAGGTTCCACATAGGGAAATCGATCACAAATGCCAATGGCTTCGTCTTCCCGCATGAAAATTTGCACCGGAACTGTTGCCTAAACAGCAATCGCCTAGGCGCCGGAGGCCCGGCTGTCGACCAGCGCAGCCCGGATCACCTCCAGAACCTCGCCCGATCGGACGTCGGTGCACACCCACTGGCTCGGCTGGCCGTCCCAGGCCGTACCGACGAACTTGCGGCCGCTGTCGGGCGCCTGGATCGTTTCGCCGTCGGCAATGCCGCCGCAGACGACTCGCACCGCGCCGCTGCGGAGAATGAAGAGGTCCGGCCGTACCAGATAGACGCAGGCCGTGCTGTCATGCACCGCCATGCCGGCGATGCCGACCCGGCTCTTGTAGAACTCGATGTAATATTGCGACAGGTCGGATAGCAGCTGCACAGCCTTTTCGCCCGACTTGGCCATGTCGGCAAGATACTCCCCGGTCATGATCGTCTTCAGCGTCACGTCGAGCCCGACGATGGTGACCTTCCAGGGCGTGGTGAAGATGATGTCGGCGGCTTCCGGATCGCCATGGATGTTGGCTTCCGCTGCCGGCGTGACGTTGCCGTTCACATCGAAGGCGCCGCCCATGACGACGACTTCCTTGACGAGACCGGCGAAATCCGGATCGGCCTGCAGCGCCAGCGCCAGGTTTGTCATGCGGCCGACGGCGATCAGCGTCACCTCGCCCGGATTGTCGCGGACGGTATCGATGATGAACTGGTAGGCGGGACGCGGATCGAGCGGCCAGTCGATCGTCTCAGGCAGGCCGATATTGCCGAGACCGTCGAGCCCGTGCACGACGGAAGCGGCGCGATCGTCGCTGCGCAGCGGATCGATCGTCCTGTCGGCGCCTTTGGCGATGGGGGCTGAAATTCCCCATTCCTGATGCAGGAACTGCGCATTACGGGTGGTGAGATCGAGCGACACATTGCCGAAAACGGTCGTCACGCCGAGAAGATCGATTTCCGGGTGCCGGTGCAGAAAGAGCAGCGCCATCGCATCGTCAACGCCGGGGTCCGTATCGAAAATGACCTTGTGCATAAGCTTTTCCTCGTTCGGCTCTTCGAAAGCCGCGCACAATAACGCCAAACCGATGATGCGCAATCCCGGAAGCAACATGGCTGGGGTCCCGCTGGAGGCGGTTGCAGTCGCGACGGTTCGATGCGAGAAGCACGCCGCACCCGTCCGGATGCGCTTCCGCCGACAGAGTCTCCTTCCCTTGACCGACCTTGCATTCCAACTCCTCTTCCTGCTGTTTCTTGCTGCGATTTTTGCCGGTTTCGTCGATTCGATCGCCGGCGGTGGCGGGCTCATCACCATTCCGGTCATGCTGATCGCCGGCATCCCGCCGCTCGAATCGCTTGCTACGAACAAACTGCAGTCGCAGTTCGGGTCGGCATCCGCGACGATCGCCTATGCGCGCCGTGGCCATGTGAACTTGAAAAGCCAGTTGCCAATGGCGGCCATGTCGATGGTCGGCGGGGCCGTCGGTGCCGTGCTCGCGTCGCTGGTGCCGGCGGGCTGGCTTGCCGCGGCAATCCCGTTCCTGCTGATCGCCATCGCGCTGTTCTTCGCCATCAAGCCCAATCTCAACGATATCGACAGTCACCGTCGGGTGACGCCCTTCGTGTTCGGGGTGACGATCGTCCCGTTGGTCGGCCTGTATGACGGCATATTCGGGCCTGGCGCCGGCTCGTTCTACATGCTGGGTTTCGTGCTGCTCGCCGGCTTTGGCATGCTAAAGGCGACCGCCCATACCAAGCTCATCAATCTCGGCTCGAATTTCGGCTCGTTCCTGGTCTTTGCGGCAACCGGGTCCGTGCTTTGGAAGATTGGCCTGATCATGGGCGTCGGCCAGTTCCTCGGCGCCCAGGTCGGCTCACGGCTGGCCATGAAGAACGGTGCGAAGCTGATCAAGCCGCTGCTCGTCATCTCCTGCCTGGCGCTCGCCCTGAAACTGCTCGCCGACCCGACCCATCCCGTCCGCGTCTGGCTCGGCTTCTAGCCCTTCATCCTCAGCGGCAGACCGGCGGCGACGAAGAAGACCTCGTCGGCAGATGCCGCGATCCGCTGATGCAGCCTTCCGGCATGGTCCCTGAACTCCCGCGCCATTCTGTTGTCCGGCACGATGCCGAGGCCGACCTCGTTGGAGACGACGATCAGTTTCGCCGAGAGGCTTTCGAACCGGCGCACGAATGCGGCGGCGGCAGTGTCGATATCGCGCTCGTCCATCATCAGGTTGGTGAGCCAGAGCGTCAGGCAATCGACAAGGATGACCCTCCCCCGCGCATCGATGTCGGTCAGTCTCTCCACCAGGTCGAGCGGCACTTCATGCGTGGTCCAGCCGTCTCCGCGATCGACACGATGCCGGGCGATGCGCTCGCGCATCTCGTCGTCATAGGCACGACCGGTGGCAACGTAGTGCCGTTCCAGGCCGCTCTCCCGGGCAAGCCTTTCCGAAAACCCGGATTTGCCCGAGCGGGCGCCGCCGAGGACAAGGGTGACGTGACCGATGCGTGTCATGGAGAAAAGGGCCTGAACCAGAGGGGACCGGACGATTCGTAGACAGGAGGCGTCCGGTCCTGTTGGTGATGATGTCTCTGGATTCGCATTACGGTCAAATGGTGCAGCTATATACGCGAAGTGTCAACCAACACCCGCTTGCCGTTGCTCGGCTTCATCGCCGCAGGCAGCCACGGCTGGCCGCGTCCGGCCAGCCGTTTTCGGCCACAAATCCGCACATTTGGCAAAGGAGGCCGTGGCCCCGTATTTGACAATCGCGAATTCGACAACGATCGGAAGATGAAGTATCCGCGGGCCAACAAAACGGGGCCTGCCATCGGACGGCAAGGGCGACCGGTACGCACTACCTGATCCGGCGCCAAGCGCGAGCTAACCGCCCGCATGAAAAGCAATAACGCGACATTCTTACCGGATGGTTAGTGAACTCCGTAAGTCGCGCGTTTTTCTCAATTTTCTGTTCTTTCCGCAAGAATGACGACGTGAATAGCGGCGGCTACTGGAAAAAGGCCCAGCCTGACACGACACTGTTTCGCGCTCGCGGGTCTGCGAATCTTGATTTCTGAGGAGGAAGACGTACCGTGATTTGAACTGACATAATAAATGCACAGTATCCGTGGAAAGCTGTCGCAGATGCGAACGAGACCTATACTCTCATCGGCCTGCTCGGACTGAATCCAACAGTGTGCACCACCTCGCGCTCGATTGAAGTGAACAGTGAAAGGAAAGACCGGGAGGTCCCAAAATGAAAAAAATCCTCGCTTCCATGGTCTTCGCCGGCGGTCTCTATGCTTTTGCAGGTTCGGCACAAGCTGATTGTGGTTCAGTCTCGATCGCCGAAATGAACTGGGCTTCGGCCGGCATTGCGGCCAATCTCGACAAGATCATCCTCGAACAAGGTTTCGGCTGCACGGTCCAGCTCGTCCCGGGCGACACGCTTCCGACCTTCACTTCCATGAACGAAAGAGGCCAGCCGGATCTGGCACCGGAGTTCTGGATCAACTCGGTGCGCACCACACTCGACAAGGCCGTTGCCGAGGGCCGCATGATCGTCGGAGCGGAGATCCTCTCCGACGGGGCCGTCGAAGGCTGGTGGATCCCGAAATTCCTCGCCGACGCCCATCCCGATATCAAGACCGTGCAGCAGGCACTGATGCATCCGGATCTTTTCCCGGCACAGCAGAAGCCCGGAAGGGGTGCCATCTATAACTGCCCGTCCGGCTGGAGCTGCCAGGTTTCGACCGCCAACCTTTTCCGGGCGCTTGGCGCCGAGGAAAAGAAGTTCGATCTGATCGATACCGGCACTGCCGCCGGCCTTGACGGTTCGATCACCAACGCCTTCGAGAAAAAGACCGGCTGGCTCGGCTACTACTGGGCGCCGACCGCCTTCCTCGGCAAATACGAGATGGTGAAGCTCTCCTTCAACGTCCCGCACGACAAGGCCGATTGGGACGCCTGCACCGCCGTGCCGAACTGCCCGAACCCGAAGGTCAACTCCTATCCGACCTCCCAGGCCTTCACTCTGGTCACCAAACAGTTCGCCCAGAAGGCCGAGGTGGCGATGGACTATATCAAGAGGCGCAAGTGGACCAATACGACGGTCAACAGCGCGCTCGCCTGGCAGGAAGCGAACAAGAGCACCAACGAAGCCGCCGCCAAACATTTCCTGCAAAGCAGTCCGGACATCTGGACCAAGTGGGTCGCTCCCGACGTCGCCGACAAGATCAAGGCAGCGCTCTGAGGCGATTGTTTGAACCGGCGCTGCTGAAGCCGCCAGCGTCGCGAAGAGGCATGCGGCAGCGAGTTGCAATCATATAAAGGATTCTTTATATGATATTTCCATTGCAAGGAGCGCCGCCATGCCGACCGCCAACGCACTGACCGAACTTCTGGCCGAAAAGGGCGTGCTGCTGGCCGACGGCGCGACCGGCACCAATCTCTTCGCCATGGGCCTGGACGCCGGCGAAGCGCCGGAACTGTGGAATGAGGCCGCGCCTGAAAAGATCGAGAAGCTGCATCAGGATTTCGTCGATGCGGGCGCCGACATCATCCTCACCAATTCCTTCGGCGGCACGCGCCAGCGGCTGAAGCTGCACAAGGCTGAAGGCCGGGTGCACGAACTCAACCGGCTTGCGGCCGAGATTGCCCGCAAGGTGGCAGACGGAGCGGGCCGCAAGGTGATCGTCGCGGGTTCGGTCGGACCGACCGGCGAATTGTTCGTTCCGCTCGGAGCCCTGACCTACGAGGATGCGGTCGCCGCCTTCGCGGAACAGATCGAGGGCCTGAAGGCCGGCGGCGCCGATATCGCCTGGATCGAGACGATGTCCGCGCCGGAAGAAATCCGCGCGGCGGCCGAAGCTGCCGTCAGGGCCGGGTTGCCCTATACCTACACCGGCTCTTTCGACACGGCCGGCAGGACGATGATGGGCCTCGATCCCAAGCAGATCCACGGCGTGGCGAAGGATGTCGGCGAAGGCCCGGTCGCGGCCGGTGCCAATTGCGGCGTCGGCGCCTCCGATATCCTGTCGAGCCTGCTCGACATCACCGCCGCCGATCCTGACGCCGTCACCATCGTCAAGGGCAATTGCGGCATTCCGGAATTTCGCGGCGCCGAGATCTTCTATTCCGGCACGCCGCCGCTGATGGCCGAATATGCGAGGCTCGCCCGCGATGCCGGCGCAAGGATCATCGGCGGATGCTGCGGCACGTCCTGCGAACACCTGGCCGCCATGCGCGCCGCACTCGACGATTATACCCCTCGGCCGCGACCGACGATCGAGGAAATCGTCGACAAGATCGGCCCGCTGCGCAATAAGACAGCCAGTGAATCGGGCGGAGATTCCGGCCGGGAAAGACGCCGCCGCCGCGGCTGACCGTTGGGCTGAAGGACACAGACATGGCAAACATATCCCCGATCGGCAGCCGGGAAACGGTAGCGGAGAGCCTTTCCACTTTCTCGACCGAAAATCAGTCCTGGCTGATGCTGTTGATGGACAATCCGACGTCCGACGACCTGCTGCTCGATGGTTTGCACCTCTACCTGCATAACGCGTCGGAAGCGAAGTTCCTGAATTCGCTGAAGCTGCAGAAGTGCGGCGAGTGGATCGGCGACATCGCCCCTGCCCGGCTGCAGATCCGGCTGATGGAGGCGGCGAAATCCAGCCAGCACCCGGCCTATTCAGCGTTTCGCGACGGGCTCGCCCGCTCCGGTGGGCTGGAGCGGGCATACCCCAAGGTTTGAGTGCCGCCTAACGACGGTCCAGGGTTTCGGCGAGCCGCACCAGGTCGAGGAACCCGCCCCGATATCCGAACGCATCCTCGCCGCGGGCATTGCGCGCCATGTCGAGGATCAGGCGGTAGGGATAGGCGTCGAGCGCATCGGTGCCGCGCAGTTTCTGACCGAAGGCGGCGACGGCCGTGGCGAAACGCACGTCCTGAGGCGCCGTCGAGAAGTCGCGCACCGCATTCATTTCGGTGACGACAGTGGTGATCAGCTTGCTGGTGTCGCCATCCGGCTGCTTGTAGCGGATCTTGACGAAGGCCATTTCATCGGAGACCGGGATTGGCGCCGACGCCGCGGCCGGGCCGTAACGGAGCGGGTCGTTGAGCGCCGAGGCACTGCCTTTCGGCGTCACCTCGTAGATCGCCGTCACCGCATGGCCGGAGCCGATATCGCCGGCATCCACCCGGTCGTTGTTGAAATCCTCACGCTTCAGCGCCCGGGTCTCGTAGCCGACCAGACGATATTCGCCGATCTGTTGCGGATTGAACTCCACCTGGATCTTGACGTCCTTGGCGATCGGGAAAAGCGTCGAGCCGGCCTCGTCGACAAGCGCCTTCTGCGCCTCGGCGAGCGTATCGATATAGGCGGCCGTGCCGTTGCCGTTCTGAGCGAGCATCTGCATCAGGCTGTCGTTGAGATTGCCCTTTCCGAAACCGAGAACCGACAGGAAGATGCCGTCCTTGCGGCGCTGCTCGATGATCCGCTTGAGCTCTTCGTCGCTCGAAACGCCCACGTTGAAATCGCCGTCGGTGGCCAGCATCACCCGGTTGACGCCGCCCTGGATAAAGGCCTGGCGGGCCAGGCGATAGGCCGCATCGATGCCTTCGGCGCCGGCCGTCGAGCCGCCGGGCCGCAGATTGTCGATTGCAGCGAGAATCTTGTCCCGCTCACGGGCGGACGTCGGCTCAAGCACCGTCCCGGCATTGCCTGCATAGGTGACGATCGAGACCTTGTCCTCCGGCTTCAGCTTGCCGACCAGCAGCCGGAAAGCGCTTTTCAGCAAAGGCAGCCTGTCCGGCGCGTTCATCGAGCCTGAGACGTCGATCAGGAAAACGAGATTGGCGGCAGGCTGCGCGGCCGGCGCGGTCTCGAAACCCTTGATCGCCACATGCATCAGCCGCGTGCCGCTATTCCACGGCGTCGGCGTGACGGTGACGGTGGTGCGGAACGGTTCGTCGACCGTCTGCGGCCGTGGCCAGTCATAGGGGAAATAATTGATCATCTCCTCGACACGCACACTGTCGGGATCAGGCAGATGTCCCTCCAGCAGCGAGCGTCGGACGAAGGCGTAGGACGCGGTATCGACGTCGACGGAGAAGGTCGAGACAGGATCGGTCGCGACGCTCTTTACCGGATTGGTGTTCGCATTGGCGAAACGGTCGCGGCTTTCTTCGAGTGTCGGCAGGATTTCGCGCTCGGTTGGCGCATAACGGGGAGCGGCGGCCAATGGTACCGCGCGCTCAGCCATGACCGGCGGCGGTGCCACGGGAGCGGGCGCCACGCTTCCTTTGGCCGCGCCGCCGCTGGCCTCCCGCTTGTTCAGCAGCCGGGCAACATCCGAGGCGTCAAAATCGCTTTGCCTGGGTTGAGCCGATGGTGCAGCGTCACTCCCCCGTACCGCTTCCTGCTGCCGCGGTTCAGCCGGCTTCGCGACTGACGGCACCGGACCTCTTTCCACAGTGGGCTTCGGCGCGTCCAGGACTTGCGGCAGGGCGACCTGGCCTGAGTTCGGCAGGTTTCCGCGCGTCAGTTCGAATGTCAGCAGTGCGGCTGTGGGAATGATCAGCATCGTCGCAAGCGCAGAGCCGGCGAGATAACGGTGTTGGGTGACCATGCGAGTGCTCCAGATCCGGTTGAGAACGGAGCTTTGACGCTGCCACCAGGAACTTCCTTTGCCGGGTGCGGCATTTTTTTCCGTCTCGTCGAACGCCTGCATGGCGGCGGCAAGCGCACGGGCGCGTGCCGCATCGGAAGCGCGGGGCGCCGGCGCAAGGTTGCCGAGCTGGTCGAATTCGTCCGTCATGGTCAAACCGCCTCCTTCTTCAGAAGGTCCTTCAATCGTTTGCGAGCCTCGTGCAGATGCCAGGAGACCGTGTTTTCGCTGCAGTCGAGAACGCCCGCCGCAGCCGCATGGGAGAGCCCTTCGCTATGGACCAGCAGGACCGCATCCCGCTGCTTTTCCGGCAGGCGGCGCACCGCGGCCCACAGCCAGTTGCCGCGATCATCCTCCTCCGGCTCCAGATGCGAAAAGAAGATCGGGTCGTTTGCAAGCCGGTCCTGGTCCCGTCGCCGGCGGGAGGACTGGCGCTGATGGTCGCGCACCGCATTCAGTGTCAGCGTGTAGAGCCAGGTGCGGAACGCCGACTGCCCCTTGAAGCTGCGGATCGCCTTGCCCAGGCGGATGCAGACGTCCTGGGCGATGTCTTCCGCATCGCTTTGCGAGCCGCACCAGCGCCAGGCGACGGCATGAATGAAATCGTAATGCGCCGCGACGAGCGCTGAAAACGCATTGCGGTCGCCCTGGCATGCCTTATCGAGGATTTCCGCGCTCACTTATCCGCCTGCTTTTCCGTCGCTTGAGAGCTTAGACGTTTCGCTCCGGAAATTCCTTGGGTACCCAGGAAAAACTTTTTTCGCTCACCGCACCAGCGCTTCCATATGGAACCGGAGCTGCCCCAGCGGGTAGCGATATTGTACACCCACCGGACAGGAATTACGGGCAACGCAGCCGGAGACCATGCAGGTCACCTTGCTTGCATCGCTTGCAAGATAGGCGCTGCATCGGGGAATGTCGAAGCCCGACAGGCTGACCGCATTGACGGGACAGGCCGACAGGCAGGGCTTTTCGGCGCAGCTCTCGCAAGGATGCTTGGCCTCACCCGGCGAACTCTCTATCGCGAAAGGAAAACCCAGAGCGCCGCGATAACCGTGCCAGAGCCCGAACTGCGGATGGATGAGGATGCCGAGCGGCGACGACTTCAGACCTTCGGCCTTCATCGCCCATTGCTGGAACGGCTGCCAGGGCGGATCGGAGGGGAAATAGGCAGCGGCTCCGAGCTGCTCGGCGAGCGGCCGGATCAGGGACTTCGACCACGTATCGAGGGGATCGGGACCGTCATGGTCTTTTCGCCATTCCGTGAACGACGGCCAGATCGAACCGCCGACATTGCCGAGCAATACGACGGACCTGGCAAGTGCGCCGTCACCCAGCAACGGCCCCTCGCCCGTTCCGAAATTCACCACCCCGCGGATCAGGATGCCGTGGGGTTCGAGCCCCGCGGCAATCTCGTCGAGAACTGGTGAAGGCGGCCTCACCGAGGCCCCTGGTATTTGTAGTGAGGGCGCCAAACCCCTTCCTGGACGAAATCGGCGACCAGCCTGGCACCGCCTTGCTCCCTGGCGGCATCGGGCTCTCTTCAGGTGAAGGCGTCGGGCATCGAATCCTTGCGATCCTTGATGAACGCCAGCAGCGCTTCGTCGATCGCGGGATCGAGCGGCGGTGCTTCGTAGCTGTCGAGCCAGGAGCGGCAGAGCGCATTGGCGCGCTGCTCGATCCGCTTCTCGCCCTCGATTTCCCACTGTTCGAAGGAATTGTTGTCCATCAGCGCCGAACGGTAGAAGGCCGTCTGGAAATGCGCCTGGGTATGGGCGCAGCCGAGATAATGGCTTCCGGGGCCGACTTCGCGGATCGCGTCGAGAGCCTGGCCCTCTTCGGACAAATCGACGCCCTGCGCCATCTTCTGCATCATGCCGAGCTGATCCTGGTCGATCATGAATTTCTCGTAGGACGACACCAGGCCGCCTTCCAGCCAGCCGGCGGCATGCAGCACGAAGTTTGTGCCGGCGAGCAGCGTCGTGTTCAGCGTATTGGCCGATTCGTGCGCCGCCTGGGCATCGGGCACTTTCGAGCCGCAGAGCGAACCGCCTGTGCGGAACGGCAGGCCGAGGCGGCGGGCAAGCTGGGCGGCACCGTAAGAGACCAGCGACGGCTCCGGGGTCCCGAAAGTCGGCGCACCGGACTGCATCGAGATCGAGGCCGCGAACGTTCCGAACAGCACCGGCGAGCCCTTGCGGATCAGTTGCGTCAGCGCAGCACCGGCCAGCACCTCGGCAAGGATCTGCGTCAGCGTGCCGGTCACCGTTACCGGGCTCATCGCGCCCGAGAGAATGAACGGCGACACGACCGAGGCCTGGTTATGCCGCGCATACACCTTCAGTGCGCCGAGCATGGTCCCGTCGAACACCATCGGAGAGTTGGCGTTGATAAGGTTCAGGGTGACGCAATTGTTCTCGACGAACTCGTCGCCGAAGACCAGCTTCGCCATGGCGACGGTGTCCTCGGCGCGTTCCGGTGCGGTGACCGATCCCATGAACGGCTTGTCGGAATATTTGATATGGCTGTAGATCATATCGAGATGCCGCTTGTTGACCGGCACGTCGACCGGCTCGCAGACAGTGCCGCCCGACGAATGCATCGACGGCGCCATATAGGCGAGCTTCACGAAATTGCGGAAATCCTCGATCGTCGCATAACGGCGCTTGCCGTCGAGGTCGCGCACGAAGGGAGGTCCGTAGACCGGTGCGAACACGGTCGCCTTGCCGCCGATCTGGACATTGCGCTCCGGGTTGCGCGCATGCCAGGTGATTTCGCTCGGTGCGGTCTTCAGGAGTTCGCGGCAGAGGCCCTTGGGGAAATGCACCCGGTGGCCCCGGACGTCGGCACCCGCCTGCGCCCAGAGTTCGAGCGCTTCCTCGTCTTCGCGGAATTCGATGCCGATCTCTTCGAGGATCAGATCCGCATTACGCTCGATGAGAGCGAGACCCTCCTCGTCCAGCACCTCGTAGACACCGATCTTGCGGGTGATATAGGGCAAGGAGAGGCCTGGACCGTTACCTGCGCGGGCTGCGCGACGGCCTGCCGCTCCCCGCTCGCCGCGGCCACGTCTGGCCCCGCTGCCTGCCGGTTCCGTCTCTGGGGTCAAATCGTCCATGATGTTCCTCGCCTCCGCTTTGAAAAGCGCCTCAAGCCTTTTTGATGCGCCATGCTAGGCTCATGCGCAAGCCGAGCCCCGCCTTTCTGCGTCACGGGTTTGTACAGGACAGACATCACGCCGTGATCTTCCGTCGTTTTTCCGACGCGCCGCTGTCGCATACGAAAGAAATTGCCAAGCAAATTAAAGGTACAGATAGTCGGGACGGTAAACGTCTGATTTGCCGGCCTTCGAGCCGGCCCCTCGAACGAAGGGAAGCATTGCATGTCCGACGACGAAATCATCCTGGCGGAACTTTCAGACGAGGAACTCGTGCAGCAGATGCACGACGATCTTTACGACGGCTTGAAGGAGGAGATCGAGGAGGCGACCAACATCCTGCTCGCCCGCGGCTGGACGCCCTATGACGTCCTCACCAAGGCCCTGGTCGAGGGCATGCGCATCGTCGGCATCGACTTCCGCGACGGCATTCTTTTCGTGCCGGAAGTGCTGCTCTCGGCGAGTGCCATGAAGGCGGGCATGTTCATCCTGCGGCCGCTTCTGGTCGAGACCGGCGCTCCCAAACTCGGCAAGATGGTGATCGGCACCGTCAAGGGCGACATCCACGACATCGGCAAGAACCTCGTCGGCATGATGATGGAGGGAGCGGGCTTCGACGTGGTCGATCTTGGCATCAACAACCCCGTCGAGAACTATCTCGATGCGATTGAGCGGGAGCAGCCGGATATTCTCGGAATGTCGGCGCTTTTGACTACGACCATGCCCTATATGAAGGTCGTCATCGATACGCTGAAGGAAAAGGGTATGCGCGACGACTATATCGTGCTTGTCGGCGGCGCGCCGCTCAACGAGGAATTCGGCAAGGCGGTCGGCGCCGATGCCTATTGCCGCGATGCGGCGGTCGCTGTCGAAACGGCAAAGGAATACATCCGCCGCAAGCACAACAGCCTTGCCGCCGGCGCCTGAGGCGCCGAACGGCTTGCTGACGGCGACGCCTTAGCGCGCAGCGCGATCGACCCGGCGTCCCGCATCCTGCGTGGCATTGACGGTATTGGCCGCATCCTGGCCCATGCCGCGAATGGTATTGCCGCAGGACGTGAGAGAAACCATCGTCGCGAAAAGAGCGGCGATCACCGTGACTGTCTTGGCCGTCATGTTAGAATACTCCGATGGAGAGAGATGAAATCGTGGCGGAAATGGAATTTCCGGCAAAGGAACGTTCAACTCGCGAAAAAGTTCACGTGATCGCGTGCGGAGCGATCGCGCGGGAAATCCTTGCTGTTTCCAGGCAGCAGGGCCTCGGTCACATCGACCTCAACTGCCTGCCGGCGATCTGGCACGCCTATCCGCAGAAGATCGTTCCGGGTCTCGAAAAAGCCGTCGCCGAGGCGAGGGAAGCGGGTTTCGAAAAAATCTTTTTCGCCTATGCGGATTGCGGAACCGGCGGCGACATCGACCGTCTCTGTGAGCGCGAGGGCATCGCCCGCATCGAAGGCCCGCACTGTTATTCCTTCTTCGCCGGAAACGACGCTTTTGCCGCAAAAGCGGACGAAGACCTGTTCTCGTTCTTCCTGACAGACTTCCTCGCCCGCCAGTTCGAGGCCTTCGTCATCGAACCGCTCGGCCTCGACCGCCACCCGCAGCTCAAGGACATGTATTTCGGCAATTACCGAAAACTCGTCTATCTCAGCCAGGAGGAAGACACGGTCCTTCAGGACAAGGCGCGTGGAGCCGCCGAGTACCTCGGCCTGGAATACGAATACCGCTTCACCGGCTACGGCGACCTCACGCAGGCGTTACGCTCGGTTTAACCGTTTCTTCGGGCCTTCGGCGGAAGAGTGCGGCCCTGCGCTTTTTGCGGGGGGATCGATGCAGGACGAGAATTCTCGGATCGTGGTGATGACATCGGGCGGGCTGAACCCACAGGTGATGATCAACGCATTGGCAAAACATTTTCCCGACCTGCATGTCGTCGAAGAACAGCCGGAATCGAAGGGCACGCTGCTGAAACGCCGCGCCCGGCGGTTCGGCTGGTTCACAGCGCTTGGCCAACTGGCGACGATGATCGCCTCGAGGCTGACCAAGAGCGTGGCGGCAAGGCGCTCCGCCGAAATCATCCGCGACTACGGCCATTCCGCCGAACCGAACCCGGCAATCCCCCTGACGCACGTGCCCTCCCTCAACGATCCGGCCTGTCACGCAGCGGTGACAGCCCTGAAACCCGCTGCGATCTTCACCATATCCTGCCGCATCCTGTCGCCGCAGACGCTTGCCGCTGTCCCCTGCCCGGTGATCAACTTCCACGCCGGCATCAACCCGATGTACCGCGGCCAGATGGGCGGTTACTGGTCGCGCGTCGAAGGCGACGAGAAGAACTTTGGCGCCACCGTGCATCTGGTCGACAAGGGCATCGATACCGGTGGGACGCTCTACGAGAAGCGGGTGGAGCCGGCGCGCTCGGATTCGCTCGCCACCTATCCGCTGCTGATGACCGCCTCTTCCGTCGACATCAGCGTCCGCGCGCTTCAGGATGCCATCGACGGAACGCTGAAGCCGTACCAGCCGCAAGGCCTCTCCGCGCTACGTTTCCCACCGCCGATCTGGACCTGGCTCTATCACGGGCTGACCCGGAAGATCTGGTAACCGGCATCCGGCCCGGCATCCCGCAAGGCAATCCCATCGCCGCGTCGTATTTTGCTGGGTGCGACGTCGTCGCAAGCGCAGTCTTGTCGCCCGCACCCGTGCATGCTGCACCTTAACACGGAGGAATTCATGGCCGACCGCATCGTCGTCTTCTGGCGGGATATTCCGGCGCAGGTGATCATCAAGAAGGGCCGCCAGACCGCCAAGCGGGAACTGTCGCTGCGCTTCACCGAGGCGATCGACATGTGCGCGATGCGCAGCGGCGCCGCCGGCACCGACGACTATCTCGCAGAATGGCGCAAGGCCGAACCGATCGCCGTTTCCGACGATCTTGAGGCCGAAGCCGACAGGGCTGCAGCCGAGCTCGAAGCAGCCTATGACAGGGAAAAACTCGTCGCGCTGGTGAAGACCGGCGGCCGCGAAACCGCCTGACGTTCAGACAATCACATCGTTTCTGCGCCGCATCGCGCGCCTGGAGGAAGAAATGACCCGCACCATCGTCGCATCCGCAACCCGGGAGATCGTGATCGGCTTCGACCAGCCCTTTTGCGTGATCGGCGAACGCATCAACCCGACGGGCCGCAAGAAGCTCGCGGCCGAGATGATCGAGGGCAATTTCGACACGGTCATCAGGGACGCGCTGGAACAGGTGGCGGCGGGTGCCACCATGCTCGATGTCAATGCCGGGGTCACCTCGGTCAATCCCAACGAGACCGAACCTGGCCTGCTCGTCCGGACGCTGGAGATCGTCCAGGGCCTCGTCGACGTGCCGCTGTCGATCGACAGTTCGGTGACAGCGGCCATCGAAGCAGCGCTGAAAGTCGCCAAAGGCCGGCCACTGGTCAATTCGGTGACCGGCGAGGAGGAAAAGCTCGAGGCCATCCTGCCGCTCTGCAAGAAATACGACGTACCGGTGGTAGCGATCTCCAACGACGAGACCGGCATTTCAATGGATCCGGACGTCCGATTCGCGGTCGCCAAGAAGATCGTCGAACGGGCCGCCGACTACGGCATCAAGCCGCATGACATCGTCGTCGATCCGCTGGTCATGCCGATCGGCGCATTGGGCGATGCCGGACGCCAGGTCTTCGCGCTACTGTATCGCCTGCGCAACGAACTCAAGGTCAACACGACCTGCGGGCTTTCCAACATCTCCTTCGGCCTGCCGCACCGCCACGGCATCAATGCCGGCTTCATTCCGATGGTGATCGGCGCCGGAATGACGTCGGCGATCATGAACCCCTGCCGGCCGCAGGAAATGGAAGCGGTGCGCGCCGCCAACGTGCTGAACGGCACGGATCAGAACTGCGGTAACTGGATCATGACCTATCGGGACTATAAGCCGGTCGAAGGCGGTGGAACTGCTGCGACGGCTGCACCTTCGGCTGCCAGCGGCCGACGCGGCGGCCGGGCCGCACGGGCTGGCGCCGGAGCGCGGACGGAGTAAGTACAGGTATCATGGCGGATATTTCCAAGAGAGATCCCCTCGTCCTCTTCATGCCGTCTGGCAAGCGCGGCCGGTTTCCGGTCGGCACGCCGGTGCTCGATGCCGCGCGCCAGCTTGGCGTCTACGTGGAGAGCGTCTGCGGCGGGCGGGCGACCTGCGGGCGCTGCCAGGTCTCGGTCCAGGAGGGACATTTCGCCAAGCACGGCATTACCTCGGCGAACGACCACCTGTCGCCGATCGGCCCGAAGGAGGAGCGCTACGACCGCGTGCGGGGGCTTCCCGAAGGACGCCGCCTCTCCTGCTCGACCCAGATCCTCGGCGATCTCGTCGTCGACGTGCCGCAGGATACGGTGATCAATGCGCAGGTGGTCCGCAAGGCCGCCGATGAGCGTGTCTTCGACCGCAATCCGGCGATCCGCATGTGTTATGTCGAGGTGGAAGAGCCCGACATGGAAAAACCGCTCGGCGATCTCGACCGCCTGAAGGCGGCGCTTGCCGCCGAGTGGCATTTCGACGATCTGGATGTCGATTTCCACCTGGTTCCCAAGGTCCAGCAGATCCTGCGCAAGGGCGAATGGAAGGTCACGGCGGCAATTCACAAGGACCGGGACGACGATCGCGCCCGCCTCGTCGCGCTCTATCCCGGCCTGAAGAACGAGGCCTACGGGATTGCCTGCGATATCGGCTCGACGACGATCGCCATGCATCTGTCGTCGCTGCTGTCGGGCCGTACCGTGGCGTCGGCAGGCACATCGAACCCGCAGATCCGCTTTGGCGAGGATCTGATGAGCCGCGTTTCCTATGTGATGATGAACCCGGACGGGCGCGAGGCGATGACATTAGCCGTGCGCGAGGCGCTGAACGGGTTGATCGACAGGGTCTGCGCCGATGGCGGCGTGTCCCGCGCCGACATTCTCGACAGCGTCTTCGTCGGCAACCCGATCATGCACCATCTGTTCCTCGGGATCGATCCGACCGAGCTTGGCGGAGCCCCCTTTGCGCTTGCCGTTTCCGGAGCGGTAAAGGTCAGATCCTCCGAGATCGGCCTGCCGATGAACGACGGTACCCGCACTTATCTCCTGCCCTGCATCGCCGGCCATGTCGGCGCCGATGCCGCCGCGGCAACCCTGTCGGAAGGTCCGCACCGGCAGGAGGAGATGATGCTGCTGGTCGATATCGGCACCAATGCGGAAATCGTGCTCGGCAATTCGACCCGCGTCGTCGCGGCCTCCTCGCCGACCGGTCCGGCCTTCGAAGGTGCCGAAATCTCTTCGGGCCAGCGGGCAGCACCCGGCGCCATCGAGCGGATCCGCATCGACGCCGAAACGCTCGAGCCGCGCTTCCGGGTGATCGGTATCGAACCCTGGTCGGACGAGCCGGGTTTCGCCGATGCAGCCGCTGCGACCGGCATCACCGGCATTTGCGGTTCGGCGATCATCGAAGTGATTGCCGAAATGTATCTCGCCGGACTGATCTCGGAAGACGGCGTGGTGGACGGGACCATGGCGGAGCGCAGCCCGCGCATCCTCCAGAACGGCCGGACCTTCTCCTATCTCGTGCATGACGGCGAGCAGCGCATCACCGTGACCCAGAACGACGTGCGCGCCATCCAGCTCGCCAAGGCGGCGCTTTATGCCGGCGTCAAGCTGTTGATGGACAAGCAGGGCGTCGACCATGTCGACCGCATCGGCCTTGCCGGCGCCTTCGGCACGTTCATCGATCCGAAATACGCGATGGTGCTGGGTCTTATCCCGGATTGCGATCTGGGCCGCGTCAAATCGGTCGGCAATGCCGCCGGCACGGGCGCGCGGATGTGCCTGCTGAACCGCGGCTACCGCCGCGAGATCGAGGAAACCGTGAGCAGGATCGAGAAGATCGAGACGGCGCTGGAGCCGAAATTCCAGGAGCATTTCGTCTATGCCATGGCCCTGCCGAACAAGGTCGATGCCTTCCCGCACCTGGCGGCAGTCATCACCCTGCCGGAGCGAAAGGTACCAGCCGAGGCTTCGGGAGAAGGCGGCCGCAGACGTCGCCGCGGCCGCGAGTAGGATCAGGCAGCAGCGGCGACCAGCGAGCCGAAAGCCTCGCGGATACTCTCGGCCACGGCCTTGCCGGGCACGGAAAGCTGCGGTGCCGTCAACAGGCGAATATCGAAGTTGATGAGCTCCGGCAGGCCCTCTTTCGCCCCGAGTATCTGCATGTCGTCGGTGACATAGGAGCGCGGGAACGGCGCGATCGCCAGATCGGACAGCACGGCGGCGCGCTGCGCCATCGTATGGGCGCTGGCATAGGCGATGCGATAGCTCCGCTTGTGCTTCTCGAGCTGGGAAATTGCATCATGTCGCCATACGCATCCATCTTCCCAGACGGAGATCGGCAGCGGATCGCGCAGATACGCCGTGCCGCATTTGGCGCCGGCCCAGACCAGTCGTTCCGTGTGAATCATCTCGCCGGCCGTTGAGAAAGGCCGGGTGGCACAGTTGATCAGCGCCAGGTCCAGCCGCTGCTCGTCCATGCGCTTCTTGAGCGCAACGCTCATATCGACCGTGACATCGACCATGATGCCGGGAAAGCTTTCGCCGAAATCCTTGAGCACCTTCGGCAGAAGGCGTTCGGCGATATCGTCCGGCGCGCCGAGACGCACCACGCCGGAGAGTTCCGGCATGACGAAACGTGACACTGCCTCGTTGGAGAGCGCCAGCATGCGCCGCGCATAGGAAAGCAGCATCTCGCCATGCTGCGTCAGCGATACCGAACGGGCGTCGCGCAGGAAGAGCGTCGTCTTCAACTGCTCTTCCAGTTTCTTGATCTGCATCGAGACCGCTGACGGCGTACGCAGAACTGCGTCGGCCGCGGTCGAGAAATTGCCGGTTTCGGCAATCGCCACGAACGTGCGCAATACGTCATTATCGAGCAGCGGAAGCGGCGGGCGGAATGGAACAGTCATGTCAGCCTCTATCAATAATTCTGAACTTAAGCACCATATCATTTCGTTTGATTGAATGTCAAACCGGCGGCATACTCAAAAACATCGGAAGCGAGCGTCGATACAAAACAGAATTTCATGAGACGCATAACTTGCATCCGATTGATTGATGGATTGATGGCGCTCATTATCCCGACTGAGCGTTGTCCCATGAGACACCCAAGGAGAACTGACATGACTATGATCATCTATCAGGAGAGCGATCGCTCCCGGTCCCGGCCGTCATCGTTCGCCTCGCTCATCCGCCCTGCCCTGGACGCGGTTATCAGCCTTCGCGATCAATGGCGTCGTCGCCAGACCGAAAGAATGCTGGAAGGTCTGCCGGCAGAAATCCGCAAGGACATCGGATGGCCGACGACCAATGCCGCACCGCATCGCCGATAACCCTCCCGCTCCATGGCCCGCCGACGCGAACAGCGAAGCGGGCCATGTAGTCTGAGACACGCTTTGAGCCTATCGCCTTTGGCAATTACGTCTGCGACCCGCTTATGTCGCAAAAATGTTATCAGCCTGTCGTCCAAAGCCCTTCTCCGCCGCCTTTCCCCGTGCCAATGTCGCTTTTGAAGAAAAGCGGGCCGCAATGTACGGCCACGAACAAGGGGAATGACGGCATGAATGTGATGACCAAAAACCCGGCAGCAAAGCGCTCTCTCGTCTTTTTTCTTGTTCCCCATTTCACCATGCTGCCTTTTGCTGCAGCGGTGGAGACGCTGCGAATCGCCAATCGCATGCTCGGATACTCGGCCTATACTTGGCGGCTCTGTTCCGCCGACGGCGAAAAGGTCTATTCCTCGAGCGGCATCGGGATCGAAGTAAACTCTTCTCTCGCCGACGAACGTCGCAACCTCTCCGGTGAAAACCGTCCAAACATGGTTCTGGTCTGCTCGGGCGTCTACGTGGAGGAATTCAACAACAAGTCGGTCAACGCCTGGCTGCGCGAGACCTATAACCGCGGCATTGCCGTTGGAAGCCTCTGCACCGGAGCGCATGTCCTCGCCCAGGCCGGGCTGCTGAACGGCAAGCGCTGTGCGATCCATTGGGAGAACCTGCCAGGCTTTGCCGAGGCATTCCCGCAGGCGGAAGTCTATGCGGATCTCTACGAGGTCGATTCGAACCTCTATACCTGCGCCGGCGGCACCGCCTCGCTCGATATGATGCTGAACTTGATCAGCCAGGATTTCGGCGAGAACCTCGTCAACCGCGTCTGCGAGCAGCAGTTGACGGACCGTGTCCGCAACCCGCACGACCGCCAGCGCCTGCCGCTGCGGGCGCGCCTCGGCGTCCAGAACGCCAAGGTTCTGACGATCATCGAGGTCATGGAAAACAACCTCTCCGAGCCGCTGTCTCTGGTCGAGATCGCCGACGACGCCGGCCTCTCCCGGCGCCAGATCGAACGCCTGTTCCGTCAGGAAATGGGCCGCTCGCCGGCGCGCTATTATCTGGAGATCCGGCTCGACCGGGCAAGGCACCTGCTCGTGCAATCCTCGATGCCCGTGGTCGAGGTGGCGGTTGCCTGCGGGTTCGTGTCCGCCTCGCATTTCTCGAAATGTTATCGGGAGGTCTATAATCGTTCGCCGCAGCAGGAACGGGCCGAGCGCAAGCTCAACATGAATACGTCGCGCACCGGGGTCGTGGCCTGAGCCCTCGGGATTGCGGCGGGTCAGTCCGCCGCCTGCAGCGCGATCGTATAGTCGGAAAACACTCTGTTGCGGCCATGGCTTTTCGCCATGAACAGGAATTGTTCTGCGGCGTTGAGGTAATTGTCGAACGTTTCCGGACCGCAGACCTCCGCCAGCCCGATCGAAACGGTCATCGAAAAATCGATATCGCCGGACATGATCCTGATGCCGGCGACCTCAAGCCTCAGATTTTCGCAGAATTCCGTCGCAGCGGCTACGTCGAGACCGACCAGCAGCATGCCGAATTCCTCGTCACCCAGCCGCGCAAGAAAATGACGGCTGCCGCGACACGCGGAACCAAGCCTGGCGGCGGTGGTCTTGACGACTTGGGCGACGGTTTCTTCGCAATGGACAGCGTTCAACCGCCGGAAATGGTCGATGCTCACGATCGCGACGGCGCAGGATATCCCCTCGGAAAGACATTCCCTCACCACCGGTTCGCCAAGCCGGTAAAATTCCTTCAGGTTGGCAAAACCGGTCAACGGATCGGCAATCGGACGGGCCGCCTCCATCTGGATCGGCAACGGCGCCGCCAAACCGTGGGTCAAGCGCTCCTTCTCCCGGAAATGCTGGCTTAGAAGGTACGGCATACGGAGTTCCTCTGGGATCAGGCGACGTTCTTCACCGCCGTTTCCTGACGTCTTGCCTGCATCGACCGGATCTGGATGAGCGTATCCAGGTTCTGGTTGACGCGGCAGTAAAATTCCTCGTCGATGAAGGGGCGCAGCATGAAGTCATTGCCGCCGGCCTTCAGGAAGCGGGCCGAAAGCAGCCGGTTCGAAGAGGACGACACGCCGATGATCCTGAGCTCGTGCGAGCCGCGCACCGAACGGATGCGTCGGGTGAGTTCGAAGCCATCGATATCGGGCATGTTGTAGTCGGTGACCACGAGGCCGATATCCGGGTTCTTCTTGAGAATATCCAAGGCCTTGGCACCGTTCTCCGCAACGCTGACCCGAAAATTGTAGCGCTTCAGGCGGCTTGAGAGCAGCGCTCTTGCGGTCGGGCTGTCGTCGACGATCAGGACGTGGTGGCGATGATTGGTAAGGAACCGGCAGACCGATTCGGCCAGCATTTCAACCGCGAAGACATTGTCCTTGAGGATATAGTCGACGATATCCTTGGTCAGCAGCTTGTCGCGGGTTTCTTCATGGAAGGTCCCGGTAAAGACGATGGTTGGGATCGACAGATCGACGAGATACTCCAGCGCTTCCCCGTTTTCCGCGCCTGGCAGATTGATATTGGAAATCGCCAGCATCACCGGCTCGGCGGAGCGGTCATAGGCGAACTGCAATTCCTCGAAGTTGCGGCAGATCTCGACCTCGATGCCGAACAGCTCCCTGAGCCGGGTCCCTATCATCGACGTAAAGACGTTCGAATCCTCCGCAAGCAGGATGCGGGAGTTTGCCAGTGATTGGCCGGAATACTGCATCCCGGAGATGCCGAGGAATGTCATGGTGCCCCTATCGAATAAGATATTATCCCCTCTGATAACATCCCTAGTGGAAACGCTTTGCAGAACCGTTAATCAGGGCAGCACTACGGTATCAAAACGGTACGGGCGGCCCGAAGACCGCCCGCTAACGTCAATGACTTCTTACTTTTAGCCGGTTTTCAGGCCCGCAGCGCAGTGTTGTCCATGTCGAACGGACTTTCCGGCACAACACTGGCATTGTAGAGGCTGCCGAGAATCTTGATCTTGAGCCTGGTGCCGGTCTCTGCATAACCCGGTTTGACCATCGCAAGCGCCAACGACTTGCCGATACGCCAGCCGTAGGCGCCGTTGGTGGCGCGGCCGATCAATTCGCCGTCCTCGTTGTAGATCGCCTCCGAACCGCGGGCATCGACATCATTGGCACCTTCGATGACCAGCGTGCAGAAATTCCACTTCAGCCCCTTTTCCTTGTAGGAAAGCAGGCCCTCTTTACCGAGGAATTCCTTGTCGGTCTTGATGAAACGGTCGAGACCGGACTCGTAGGCATTGTACTCGATCGACATTTCGCGCGGGATGAGCCGGTAAGATTTCTCGACCGACATCGAAAGCATGGCTCGGATGCCGAAAGGCTTGATGCCGAATTCGGCACCGGCTTCCATCAGCTTGTCGAAGATATAGTTCTGCATCTCGATCGGGTGATGCAGTTCCCAGCCAAGCTCGCCGACGAAATTGACGCGAAGCGCATGGGCAGAAGCAATGCCGACCGAAATCTCCTTGCCGGACAGCCAGGGGAAATCCTTGTTGTCGAGACTGGTGCGGGTGAGCTTCTTCAGAACCTGGCGGGACTTCGGGCCTGCCAGAACCAGCACGCCGAGCCTCTGGGTGATCTGGGTCAGTTTGACCGAGCCATCCGTCGGGGCGAGCTTACGCAGGTAATCCTGGTCATGCGCCTCATAGGCGCCCGCCGACACGAGATAGAAACGATCCGGTGCCCATTCGTAGACGGTGAACTCGGAACGCACCCCACCCTGTTTGGTCAGAAGGTGGCAGAGCGCGATGCGGCCGCGCTTCTTCGGGATCGCATTGGCAAAGATAGAGTCGAGGAAAGCGCGCGCACCCGGGCCGGACACTTCCATCTTGGCGAAGGCCGACATGTCGAGCACGCCGACATTCTCGTGGACATTCTTGACCTCGTTGCCAACGTGGTCGAAATAGTTCGAGCGGCGGAAGGACCATTTCTCGACGATCCGGCCATCTTCCAGTGCCGGCGCATGATTGTGGCCGGTCAGCACGTCGACGCCGACGCCGAGGTCTTCCGCAGGCACTTCATAACCTTCAGGCGCGAACCAGTTGGCGCGCTCCCAGCCGTAGACGGAGCCGAACACGGCACCCATCTTCTTCAGCCGGTCATAGACCGGCGTCGTCTTCAACGGACGCGCGGCAGAACGCTCTTCGTCAGGATAATGCATCGTGAAAACATTGGCATAGGCCTCTTCGTTCTTCTCGATGAGGTAGCCTTCCGTTGCGTAAGGGCCGAAGCGGCGCGGATCGACGCCCATCATGTCGACGGTGGGTTCGCCATCGACGATCCATTCCGCCAGCTGCCAGCCGGCGCCGCCAGCGGCGGTGATGCCGAAGGAATGGCCCTCGTTCAGCCAGAAGTTCTTGAGCCCGGGCGCGGGACCGACGATCGGCGAGCCGTCCGGCGTATAGGCGATCGCGCCATTGTAGACCTTCTTGATGCCCACTTCGCCGAAGGCCGGCACGCGCACGATGGCGGTCTCGATATAGGGCATCAGCCGGTCGAGTTCCTCGTTGAAGAGCTCGTATTCGCTCTCGTCGGACGGACCGTCGACGTAACAGACAGGTGCTCCGACCTCGTAAGGCCCGAGCAGCAGGCCGCCATTCTCCTCGCGCATGTACCAGGAGGAGTCCGATTCGCGCAGGACCCCCATTTCCGGCAGGCCCTTGGCCTTGCGCTCCTGGATCGCCGGATGCGGTTCGGTGACGATGTACTGGTGTTCGACCGGTATGACCGGAATGTTGATGCCAACCATCTCGCCGGTCTTGCGGGCGAAGTTGCCGGTGCAGGAAATGACGTGTTCGGCGGTGATCTCGCCCTTGTCAGTCGTCACTTTCCAGAGCCCGTCCGGCTGTTGTTCGATGGCGGTGACGGTCGTGTTGCGATAGATCGCGGCGCCGAGGTCGCGCGCGCCCTTGGCAAGCGCCTGGGTGAGGTCCGCCGGCTGAATATAACCGTCGTCAGGATGCTGGATGGCGCCGAGGATTCCATCCATCTCGCAGAGCGGCCAGATTTCCTTCACCTGTTCGGGCGTCAGGACGTTGACCGTGACGCCGATCGTCTCGGCGATCCCGGCATAATACATGTACTCTTCCCAGCGGTCCCTGGTGCGGGCGAGACGGATGTTCGAGACTTTCGAGAAACCGACATTCATGCCGGTCTCTTCCTGCAGTTCCTGATAGAAACGCACCGAATATTTGTGCAGCTGGCCAACCGAATAGGAGAGGTTGAAAAGCGGCAGAAGGCCCGCCGCATGCCAGGTCGAACCGGAGGTCAATTCCTTGCGTTCGATCAGGACGGCATCGCTCCAGCCCTTTTTCGCCAGATGATAAAGCGTCGAAACACCGACCACGCCGCCGCCGATCACCACCGCCCGTGCATGTGTCTTCATGGAATGAACCCCTCTTCGGCCTCGTGCGGCCTTTTCGCGAACTGCAGGGACTATGCAATTCCGACAGGCGGGCCAAACGCCTGTTTACGACATGCCAAGAGCCAGCCCGCGACGACCCTCAGAATGGCCGTGCGGGCTCGGGCGGAGGCACGGTCATGCGCCCCCTCTTGCATCGTTCTCCTCCTGCGGGATCGGTCTGCCCCGATGAAAGATGATTTCCTGCTGCGGGAACGGAATATCGATCCCCTCCTCCTTGAACCGCTTGAGGATGGCGATCCGCAGATTGTTGCGGATCCTCAAGCCCTCGCCCATGTCGGCCAGATGGAACCTCAGTTCGAAATTGAGCGAGGAAGGCCCGAAGCTCAGAAACTCCACATGCGGTTCCGGATTGCGCAGCACTTCCGGCACCTGATCGACCAGTTCCAGAAGGATATCCATCACCTTCTGCGGATCGGTGTGGTGGCTCACCGCGACCGGCACCTCGGAACGCCCGATCTTGTTGCGATGCGTCCAGTTGCCGACCGGCGAATTGATGAGGTCGGAATTCGGCACGATGATCGACTGCTTACGGAACGTCTCGATCTCCGTGGCGCGCACCGAAATGCGCTTGACGATACCTTCTGTCGCCCCGGTCACCACATGGTCGCCGACCTTGAAGGGCCGCTCGACGAGCAGGATCAGACCGGAGACGAAGTTCGAGACGATATTTTGGAGACCGAAACCGATGCCGACCGATAGGGCGGATGCCACCAGCGCGAAGCTCGAGAGATCGATGCCCGCGGCCGAGACGCCGACGATCACCGCAAGCCCGATGCCGAGGTAACCGATACCGGTCTTGACCGAGTTGCGGACCCCGAGATCCACCTGGCTGCGCGCCAGCACATTGCCGTCGATCCACTTCTGTACCCAGCGGGTGACGACGAAACCGAGGCCGAAAAGCAGGATGCCGCCGAGGATGCCGACGATCGAGATCGAGATGTTGCCGATCCGGATCTGCGTGAAGAAACTGTAGATCCAGGCTTCGATATCGGCGATCTGGAAGCCCCAGGTCAGCAGGATGAGGGGGATGCCGAGGATCAGCGCAAAGGCGTAGATGCCAAGTCCAGCAACGAGCCCTGCCTGGTCGAGGGAGACCTCGCCGAAATTGAAGCTTTCGGCGAGCCGGCGGCCGACCGCCGTATCCGTGAACGATCCCTGTTTCGAAACCGCCCTGCCCGACAGGAGCCCGATATAGATCAGCACGATCACCGCACCTGTCAGCACGATCTGGGTCGAAGCGAACCGGGCAAGCCCCACATATCCCGTCAGAACCGACAGGATCAGGAGCAGACCCATGACACGGAGGAACAGCGGAAAGTACCGCGGCCACCGATGTCCCGGCCCATCGGGATCTTCACCCTCGACAAGCCGCGGCTGGACGAAGGAGATGGCAATCAGGATCAGGCCGATGATCACCGAAGCTAGCAGGCTTTTGACGATGGTCAGAACCAGCGGCGAATTCAGCGCCTCGCTGATCGCGCCGAGCAGATAGTCGAGCCCGTTGACGATCGCCATGGCGAGTACGGCGAGCGTCAGCAGGCGGGCACCGCGATTGGTGATGCGGACGAGCCGCCACTCCGGCTCGCCCGGCGCCAATACGCCATAGGTGAGCTTCCAGACGAAATTAACGAACCAGACGAAGCCGAAAAAGGTCACCACGATCGGCGTGATATCCGTCCGCAGCACGTTGAAGCCGTCGAGGAACAGGAAGGAAGCGAGCAGAAAGGCCGCCAGCGCCACGGTCTGGATCACCGTCGACCAGAACGCCACCGACAATCTCCTTATATAGGAGGGATGTTCGTGGTCGTTTCGCCGGATGAAGCGCCCGAACAGCCGGTATCCTCCGGACAGGAAGAGCATAGCCGCGCCGAGCGACAGCGCCAGAGCGCCCAGCAGCTGCAGCTTCTTGAATTTCCAGACGAAACTGATCCAGCCGCTGAAGGTAGAGCCGAAGTTCCTGACCTCGGCGACGAACGCGTGGCCGGCATCGGCGAACAATTCGCCCGACAGCTCGGTGTGGCGGAACAGCGTCTGAGTAAACAGCGTGCGGCGCAGATTGGTGATCGTGTTGGCGACCTGGGTCGCGCTGTTGGAAAGCTGGCCGGCGTCGTCGACGATCAGATTGAGCTCGGAGCGCTCGTTCAACAGCCGATTGCGCTCTTCAACGACCGCAGGCGCTTCCGGAGGCTGGCCGGCCGCAGGCGGCTCGCCGAGGCTCTTAAGCCGGGCCTGGATCTGTTCGACGCGAGTGCGCATGGCATCCGAGGCCGAGCGCATTTCGCCGACGATCGTTTCCGCCTGAACCCTGAGTTCCGCAAGGCGCGCATCGTCATCGGCGTCGCTTTGGATCCGGTTGCGGAAGCTATCGAGCCGCTGACGGATCGTGTCTATCTTGCCCTTCATGTCCGAATTGATCGAATCGAGGGTGACGTCGGGTGGCACCTGCTCCTGGCGCTGTCCCTGCGCCTGCTGTTGCGTCTGGGCGAACACCTGCGACGGCGAGCCCAGCTGGACGGCGGCGGTCATGAGTGCGGCGAACAGCACGCGGGTTATGCGCTGAATGGTTGAAGGGCCGGTCGTGGGAAGTTCTGTCAAATGTCTGCTCTTTTGTCTTTCGATCGGATTCGTCGGCGAAAATAGAGTGACTTCTGGGCGAAGAAAAGGAATGCTGTAGTCCAGGTTCCAGGAATTGTTCCAATTCCTGGAACCTGGAACATTTCTTCGCGTTTCCCCGTCCCAACAATCATTGAGGGTAAGTCATGGAACAGGCAGGTATCGGCTGGATCGCAGCCATCATCATCGGCGGCATTGCCGGCTGGCTCGCCGAAAAGTTCATGAAAAGCGACATGGGCTTGATCATGAACATCATTCTGGGCATTGTCGGCGCCATCATCGCCAATGCCATTCTCGGCGTCTTCGGCGTCGTGCTCGGCGGCTGGATCGGCTACCTGATTGCCGGCTTCATCGGTGCATGCATCCTGATTGCCGTTGCACGCATGTTCCGCCGATAATTACTTCAAGATCAGAAACCGGCGCCGGGCTTGGCAAGATATTCGAGTTCGGCGGCGGTCGATTCCCGGCCGAGCAGCGCATTGCGGTGCGGGAAACGGCCAAATTCGCGGATCACCGCACGGTGACGTTCCGCATAATCCAGATATTCCGCATCCCCCAGCAAGGCGAACAGTTCAACCGACCGATCCTGATCGGCGAGCGTCTCCGAATGCTCGAAGGGAAGATAGAAGAAGCCGCGCTGCTCGGGCAGAACCGCCATATCCGCGCCAGCCTCGATCGCCAGCCTTGTCTCACGCAAGGCCAGCCAATCCGTTGCGAAGGCAAGCGGGGTGCCGCGATAGAGGTTGCGGGAAAGCTGGTCGAGCACGATCACCGCTGCGAGCCGATTTTCCGGCGACGCCCGCCAGGCGTCGAGCTCGCCGCGGGCAAGCGAAAGATGAGTGGCCGCGAAATGCCGGCGCATCGCCTCGTCGAGCGCCTCGTTCTTCTCGAACCAGTCCTTGCGGGTCAGCTCCTTGAACCAGAAGGTGAAAACTTCCTCGGGGGTTTTTACGTCGGCCTGCGCCATCGCATATCTCCTTAGCCGAGACGGAGTGTGGAGATATCCTTGCCGGTCATCCGGGCAAGGGCTTCGACGACCATGTTATGATCCTCGCGCTGTGGCAGGCCCGACACCGTCACCGCCCCGATGCAGCCGACACCGGCGACCTTGATCGGAAAGCTGCCGCCATGCGGCGCATGGTCCGCTGCGGGAATACCATATCGGCTTTCCACCGTATCGCCCTGGAGCTCGAGCTTCCGCCCGATTGCATAACTCGACTGGAAAAAGCGGAACACCAGATTGCGCTTGCGGCGTACCCAGTTTTCGTTGTCTGCGGTGGTGCCCGGCAATGCCGTGTAGAAGGCGGACATCGAATGCAGCCGCACGTCGATGACGACGCTCAGGCCCCGTTCGACGGCCATGTGGCGAAGCAGCGATCCGAGGTCCCAGGCAGTGGTCAGGTCGAACCGGTCGAAGACCAGTGCCTTCTCCTGTTCCGCGATCTTCGCCATGTCTTCTTCGATCGTCATGCGTTCCCCTCCGGATTGCGATGGCGGGGATTGATGACGACAAATCCGGCGAAAGTAAAGTTACTCGGCGGCAGCGAGTCCCCGGACGGGGAAGAAGGCGGCAAGCTCGTCGACGGCAAAGCCGATCCGTTGCTGCAGGGACTCCGAAACGATCCGATAATCGGCGAAATCGCGATCGGAGGCGTAGACAGCCGTCGGCAATGTATGGGCCATGAAGAATCCGAACAGCGGCCGAAGCTGATGTTCGACCATCAGTGCGTGCCGGTCGCCGCCGCCGGTTGCGGTGATCAGGATCGGCTTGGCGCGCAGTTGTTCCGGATCGATCAGGTCGATGAAATGTTTGAACAGGCCGGGATAGCTGCCCTTGTAGGTCGGCGAACCGACGATCAGGAAATCGGCCTCCACGACATCGGCGAGCACCCTGGCGGCTGCTTCGTCGAGATCGCCCTGGCGTTGTGCCTGACCGAGAGACGGCCCGACATCGGTAAGGTCGTGAAGCCGGACGTCGAATCCATAACGTTCGGCTGCGACGGAGGCGATGTGTTCGACCAGCGCAAAGGTCTTGGATGGGCGGTTGTAGCTACCCGCAAGACCGACGAGTTTCAGGGCCATGGAAATTCCTCTCTGCGCAATGACTTTCTCCAGATTAGCGTGGGTACCGCAGCATGAAAGCAAGGAAGCTGCCGCAGATACCCAGTCAGGAGAAAATCATGCTCAGAGAATGCTTGATCACGCGATGCGGGCCGTCCGCGGCGCAGCGCGGGCGATCTGGGTCGTGATCTCTTCGGCAAGCGCCTTTGCCTGGACACGGATATCCGGCACAGCCGTGATCTCCCAGAACTGGCCGGCCGTCAGCGCTCCGGCTGCAAACAGGCCCGGCTGCGGCCGGCCGTCCGGGTCGAGAACCCGAGACTGCCGATCGACGGAAATGCCAAGTCCGAGTTCGTCCATGGAGATCATCTGTCGATTGCGCATCTCGCTCAGCAGCGGCGAATGGCCGATGCCTGCGCGCTCCATGCCTGTGCAGTTGACGATCCAGTCGGCACGGAGGGAGACGATGTCAGGCGTGCCGCGTTGCCTGAACCGGACGTTCGCACCTTCGCCATCCCTGTCGATCAAGCGGAGGAAGCCTGCATGCACAGTCACCGTGCCATCCTTCAGAAGCGCGTCGAAGCGCGCAAACACCTCCGGCGCGATACGATGGCGGTGGACATTCCACCAGGCCAAGGCGTGCCGAAGGAAACGGGAACGCTGATCGGCATTGAGGCTCTGCCACAAAGCCTGGGTCTGCGGTCGCAGGCCATCGACGACGCCCCGCCAGTCGGCGCCGTTCTCCACCTGCCGGCGCAAAGCGTGAAGCAGCGCGCTGATCTCCCGGGTATCGGGCAGGTCCGGCGTGACCGGAGCGGCGCGTCGGGCCGGATGCGGGTGCGGCACCAGTCCGCGCCGCGACAGGACATGGATGCGGCCGCGATGGCCCTGGGCCCGCAGCGACAGGACCTGGTCGATCATCGTCAGCCCAGAGCCGAAGATACAGAGTTCGTCGGTACGGCCCACGCGCGAAAGCCACCCGAGCCGCCAAGGATTGTCGATGGTTCGGGCGCCGACGGCCGAATCGATGCGATCCTTCGGCAGAGGCAGATCGGCATTGCCGACGCCGAGTGCCAGGATAACGGTACGGGCGCGCAATTCGCCGCCATTGTCGAGATGGAAGACGAGCCCGTCCTGTTCGCAGTGGACGCAGGCGGTGGCCTTGGCCCGGATGAAATCCACATGCGCGCGCCGCTCGCGGGGCCTCAGCAGCGAGGCCAGCGTGTCGCGCAGGTAGAGGCCGTAGTCGCCGCGAGAGGCGAAATCCTCAGGAAAGGCCGCCCTGCCCTGGCGGCGCAGCCATTCGACGAAATCGTCCGGCCGATCCGGAAACACGCTCATCCGCGCCGCCGGCACATTGAGGCGGTGCAGGTAAAATTCGGTGCGGTAGGCGGTGCCCCGCCCGAAGCCGGGATCGTCGCCGACCACAGCGATCGAGGCTGAGGACGGCAGGAAGCGAAGGAGATTGATGGTAAGGGCGATTGCGGAAAAACCGGAACCGACGACGGCGACATCATAAGTCATCAAGCACACTCCTCGTCCTTGGTTGCTCTGGGCGAAAGGCTGTCTTGGGGACCACGGGAAGACGGTTTTGGATCCGCTTCCGTGGCCGCTTCAATGTCTACCAACTTAATAGAGATTGACGAAGAGTAAAGGCGTTTTCGTGTCTCTATCAGTTGCACGCCTGTTCAGGCCGCGGCAGCGTCAGGGCTTCGGCGCTTGGATTGGTATTGCTCGGCGTCCCCGGCGGCTGGCAGTGATCTTCGTGATCGACGGTGCCGGTCGTGCTGTTGGTCGTCGTCGGATCGGTAACGCCGGAAAGCGTCGTGACCTTCGAGGCGCCGGAATTGGCATCGGGTGTGGTCGCTGTCGCGCCGGGCAAGGCGGGAGTTGCGCCAGGGCCGGATGTCTGGGCCAAACCGGGTGCCGCAAGCGACAGCGAAAGGGCGGAAAACGCGATGAACCTCTTCAGCATCTGAAATTCCTCCGGTTGATCGAAGGAGGTAACCGGAAGCCATACCACTTGGTTCCGGCGACCCGTCTTCGGTCCACCGATGTTTCAGCCCGGCATCATCTCGTGGATCGAGGACAGCAGCAGGTCGTGCTGATAGGGTTTCGGCAGGAACACCGTATTGGTCGGCAGAAGCATCGGATCGAGGCTGACGACGCCCGACGTGATGATGATGCCGATGCTCGGGCGGATGGCGCGGATACGCTGAGCGAGCTGAATGCCATCCATCGAGCCGGCCATGTTGACGTCGGTGAAGACAATGTCGATATCGTCGCGGTTGCGGAACAGCACCATCGCCTCGTCGGCATTGCCGGCTTCCAATACGTAATGCCCGACCTCTTCCAGCGCATCGAGCGTGGTAAAGCGGATCAGCGGTTCATCCTCGACGACAAGCACAACGGCCTTCTGCGCCATCAACGTCTCCTTCATTCCTTGGACGCTTGCCCCCACAGCTTCCCGAGGCGAAAAACTCCGCGCCTTGAGTGGCAGGTTGGGGACCTGTTCCGCCGTGAGGCCATATAGGGGGCAGGTGAGTCGCGGCAAGTGGAGGTAGAGCGCGGTAAAACTGCTGCTCGGATCGTCTGCCTTCTTCCCGGGCGAAATCCGCTTCGATAGCGGACGATGCCGTTTGACAAAACGCAAAATGCGCTTGCCAAGCGCTTGGAAATATTCTGTACCAGTCCGCATAAAAGCATGACTAGAAGATCAGCATAACCTCACACCCTCGATCTATTCCCGATTCAGGTTCACGCTTCATGATGGAACTCTTCACCGCAGGCGGCCTTGCGGCGCTTCTCGAGGTCATTGCCATCAACCTCGTTCTTTCCGGCGACAATGCCATCGTCATCGGCCTTGCTGCCGCCGGTCTTCCAGCCGCACTCCGCAAGAAAGCGATCATCTTCGGCATTTCCGCCGCCACCGTGCTGCGCCTCGTGTTTGCGGTCGTCGCCACCTATCTTCTGGCGATCAAGGGGCTTCAGCTCGCGGGCGGCCTGCTGCTCGGCTGGGTCTGCTGGAAGATGTGGAACGAACTGCGCGAAGGCCAGAGCGACGATGCACATGCCGCCGCCACCACGAAGGAAAAGGCTGCCAACAAGACCTTTTTCCAGGCCGCCACCCAGATCGTCGTCGCCGACGTCTCGATGTCGCTCGACAATGTGCTTGCCGTCGCCGGTGCCGCCAAGGAACATTCCATAGTGCTGATCGTCGGCCTGATCATCTCGATCGCGCTGATGGGCGTGGCGGCCAACTTCGTCGCCAAACTGCTGTCCCGCTTCCGCTGGATCGCCTATGTCGGCCTGGCCGTCATCGTCTATGTGGCCCTCGACATGATCTACCAGGGCTCCATTGAAGTCCTGCCGCTCATCCAGGGCGTTTGAGCCTCCTTCACCCACGAACCCCGCCGTGTTCGCGACGCGATCCACGATGCAACCGGCAAGCGGCGGTTCGATCTGCCGTTCGCGCTGGAGAGGCCAAAGGGGCTATCGGCGCGTGACAGTGCGTTGATTTGAAACAGGAAAGTTATTCTTTCCTTACCAAGTCTTTGACATTTGGGATGTTCCCATTGATCATGTTCCTCGAGCAAAGCTACGTGGCCTCCAGCCGGCATGACGCCGGTCAGGGGCTCGCGGACCCCCTACTCGCAAGAGTTGGTGAGCCCCGTCCTAGTCAATGAGAACGATCTTGAGCCATAGCCACGACGATCATCACCACCCTCATGACGATGACCATGACGGTCATTCCAACGTCGATTGGCGCGAGCACGGCGTGAAAGTCATTCCCGGCAATTCGCTCGATCCCAACACCGCCCAGACTCCCGGCATGAACCGCGCGACCGCGATCAACAACGCCCGCGCGGGCGCCGAGAAGATCTGGGCTGGCACGGTGACGATCCATGCCAACGCCAAGACCGGCGCCCATCACCACGGCGATCTCGAGAGCATCATCTATGTGCTCAAGGGAAAAGCGCGGATGCGCTGGGGCGACAACCTGGAATTCGTGGCGGAGGCCGGCCCCGGCGATTTCATCTACGTGCCGCCCTATGTGCCGCACCAGGAGATCAATGCCAGTCCGGACGAAACGCTGGAATGTGTGCTCTGCCGCTCCGGCCAGGATCCTGTCGTCGTCAATCTCGATATCGAACCCATCGAGAAGCCGGAAGAAGTCCTGTGGAAGGACCCGATCCACAAATAGAGGCGGCGTCTTCATGGTCTCATGCAGGCAGATCGGCAAAAGCGCCGGATTCCGACCCGCAATGCCGTGATCGGCGCAAATGCCGCCGCAATCTGCCGTTACGCTCCCGGCCTACTGGAGATTGACCGCCTCCCACCTCTCCTTTAGAAGGCGGCATTCCGTTCCGAAGCAAAGACTTCGGGATTTTTAACGCTCCGGAGCTGATGCGGATGGCGCTGTTTCCGCAGGACAAGCGGACGAGAAACGGACGTGAACAGGAAAGCCACCTGTCGCGCTGGCCGGTCTTTGCCGCCGCTCTGCTGATCGCCGCCCTGTTCGGCCTGCTGTCGAGTGTCGTCAAGGACGTGCAATTCCCCCGCGGCATTCTTTCGGCCGACAGGACCAGCGACACTCCACACCTGAGCAAGCGCGAACCTTTGCGCGCACTCGCGGCCATGGACCGCAAGGACGGAACGGGCGCCCATTGGCACGCGGGCGGCGGTGCGCTGGAAGCCCGCGCCATCGAGATCACTTTCCCGATTTTCGTCCCGGCCTTCGCCTCGAAGCCGTCTTCCCATCCGGCGGCCTCCCCGTTCTGGCATGGTTCGCTGGCGCGCGCGCCGCCGGCCAGCGTCTGAGATATCGCGCGCCAAGCGCTTGAACGACATCAGCATTCTGCCCTAACCGCTCGACAGAGCGTGGCTCGGGCTCAGCAGGATTAAACATATGAGAAATTCCCCATGGTTGGTGGCGAGCTATGCCGTCATCATCATTCTCGGTATTCTGGTCGCTCTACCGAACGTGATCCCCCAGTCGGCGCTCGACCGCATGCCGTCATGGCTGCCGCATAGCCGCGTGGCACTCGGCCTCGACCTGCGTGGCGGCTCGCATCTCGTGCTCGAGGTGGACCGTCCCGACCTGATCAACGAACGCGTCCAGAGCCTGCTGCAGGACGCCCGCCGCGTGCTGCGCGACAAGAACATCAACACTTCTGCGATCCGCCGGTCCGGCGATACGATCACCGTTGCAGTGCGCGACGCGGCCCAGCGCGCTGCAGCCGTGACGGAACTCCAGACGCTCGCCAACCCGATCGGCCTCGGCACGAGCGTCGGCGGCAGCGATCTCGCGATCACCACGCCGACCGACAACACGATTTCGATCGCCCAGACGGAAGCCGGCATCAACTCGCACATCACCGCGGCTGTCGAGCAGAGCCTTGAAATTATCCGCCAGCGCGTCGACCAGGTCGGCGTCGCCGAGCCGACCATCCAGCGAGTCGGTTCGGACCGCGTCCTCGTGCAACTTCCGGGCGAACAGGATCCGTCCCGCCTTCGCCAGCTCCTCGGCTCGACCGCCAAGATGAGTTTCCATCTGCTCGGCCAGCAGGGCGAGGCCGGCGTCACCATGCTCGCCGACGAGGGCGGCAACCAGTATCCGGTCCTCGACCGCGTCGAACTGTCCGGCGACCGCCTGACGGATGCCCGCGCCGCCTTCGACCAGCAGACCAACGAACCCGTCGTCAACTTCCGCTTCGACAGCGCCGGCGCCAACCGCTTCGCGCAGATCACCCAGCAGAATGTCGGCCGTCCCTTCGCGATCGTGCTCGACAACAAGGTTCTCAGCGCGCCGGTCATCCGCACGCCGATCACCGGCGGTTCGGGCCAGATTTCGGGCGGCTTCTCGGTTTCCGAAGCCAACACGCTGTCTGCGCTGCTGCGCGCCGGCGCCCTGCCCGCCAAGCTGACCGTCATCGAGGAACGCACCGTCGGTGCCGACCTCGGCGCCGACGCCATCGAAATGGGCATTTTCACCGGCCTCATCGGCTTCGGCCTGGTCGTCGCCTTCATGCTGTTTCTCTACGGCACCTGGGGCATCCTCGCGAACGTCGCGCTGTTCATCAACGTCATCCTGACCTTCGCCGGCCTGACGCTGATCGGCTCGACGCTGACCTTGCCGGGCATCGCCGGCGTCGTGCTCGGCATCGGCCTTGCTGTTGACGCCAACGTCCTTATCAACGAACGCATCAAGGAAGAGTCGCGCAAGGGTCGCAGCGCCTTTGCAGCGATCGATGCGGGCTTCAAGCGCGCCTATTCGACCATCGTCGACAGTAACGTCACCAGCTTGATCGCCACGGTCCTGCTCTTCTGGTTCGGCTCCGGCCCCGTGCGCGGCTTCGCCGTCACCATGGGCCTCGGCATCATGATCTCGATGTTCACGGCCGTATCCGTCGTTCGCGTCGCGATGGTGTTCATCACCGCCCGCAGGAAGCTGAAGAAGATCGACATCAGGCCGCTGCTGCCGATCAAGCTCGTTCCGGACGGCACCCATATCCACTTCATGAAGGGCCGCTTCCTCGGCATCGGCGTCTCGGTGATCCTGTCGATCGCCTCGGTCGTGCTGTTCTTCACGCCAGGCCTCAACTACGGCGTCGACTTCCGCGGCGGTATCCAGATGGAAGTCACCACCACGCAGCAGACCGATCTTGCAGCCTTCCGCTCCGGCCTCGGAGAGCTCGGCCTGGGCGAAGTGGCCCTGCAGGAATTCGGCGGCAACAACCGCGTACTTGTCCGCGTCGAGCGCCAGCCCGGCGGCGAGCAGGCCCAGACGGTCGCCGTCGAGAAGCTGAAGGCGGAGATCATCAAGATCGACCAGACCGCCAAGGTGGAACGCACCGAAGTCGTCGGCCCGAAGGTCAGCGGCGAGCTTGCCACCGCCGGCTTCCTGTCGGTCGGTCTCGCCTCGATCGCCATGATGATCTACATCTGGGCGCGGTTCGAATGGCCGTTCGCCGTCGGCGCGATCGCGACGCTCGTGCTCGACGTGACGAAGACGATCGGCTTCTTCGCGCTGACCGGTCTCGACTTCAACCTGACCGCCATCGCAGCGTTGCTGACGCTGGTCGGTTATTCCGTCAACGACAAGGTCGTGGTCTACGACCGCATGCGTGAAAACATGCGGCTCTACAAGAAGATGTCGTTGCGCGACGTGATCGACCTGTCGATCAACGAAACGCTCGCCCGAAGCCTCTATACTTCGGCAACCGCCTTCCTGGCCCTGCTGCCGATGGCGATCTGGGGTGGTAGTGCTGTGGAAAGCTTCGCGGTGCCGATGGTCTTCGGTATTGCCGTCGCAGCGCTTTCGTCGGTCTTCATCGCAGCGCCGATCCTGCTCTTCCTTGGCGACTGGCGCACCCGCCACAAGGCGCAGACCGAAGCCGCCGGCGAAAAGGCCGTCGGCGACGGCGAGCGTCCCAGCCAGGCCTGAGCCTTCTTGGTATGAAAGCAGAAGGGCGGATTTTCATCCGCCCTTTTTCATTCGGCTCGGCTATAGCTCCATCATGTTCGATTTCGCCGCCTATGCAGGCTTGTTCTCCGCCGCCTTCATCGCCGCCACGATCTTTCCGATGCAGTCGGAAGCGATTCTGGTCGGGCTTATCCTGGCCGACCGGTATTCGCTCGTCGGTTTGCTGCTGGTTGCTTCGGTCGGCAATACGGCGGGCGCTGCAGTCAACTGGCTGCTCGGGCGGGGCGTCGAGCGGTTTCGCGACAGCCGCTGGTTTCCGGTCGGCGAGGACAAGCTGGACAAGGCGCAGGCCTGGTACCGGAAATACGGAAAATGGTCGCTGCTACTGAGCTGGCTGCCGATCGGCGGTGACGCGATCACGGTCGCGGCCGGCGTGCTCAAGGAACCGCTGCCGACCTTCCTGATCCTGGTGTTCATCGGCAAGGCGCTGCGCTACGTGGTGCTCGCGGCCGCGACGCTCAGCCTGATCTGATCAGCGCCCCTGCCCCTCGTTGCCGAAATCGGCAAGCGTCTTCCAGAAATCGCCGAAGAACTGATGCGCGAACGTTTCGAGCGAGGTGCCCGGCGGCTGTTCGTTCCAGAGTTCTCCGCCCGCCCGCAAGGCGCCTATGACCACGGCGGCAAGCAGGCGGACGCGCAGCCGCTCCTCGTCGCTCCGGCTTCGAGCCTTCAGCGCCTCCGTGAGCTTCAGCTCCAGCTTGGCATATTTGAGCTGGTCGCGGGCCTTCAGCGCCGGTGTGCGACGGATCAGTTCTCCGAGCGCCATCGCCCTTTCGTCGGCCGCCGAGACGATGGCGCTGACGAGGCCGTGTTGCACGGCCTTGACCGCCGGCTCGTCCGCTGGCCTGGACGCGATCGCCGCCATCAGATGGTCGGCAAAACCGTCCTGCCAGGCGAACACGACCTCTTCCTTGGACGGAAAATAATCGAAGAAACTGCGTTTCGAGACCTCGGCGCGTTCGGCAATCTCCTCGATCGTCGTGGCGTCGAAACCGCGCTCGAGGAACAGGCTCATCGCCGCTTCCTCGATGCGTTCGCGGGTCTGCCGGCGCTTGATTTCCCGCCGGCCCTCCTTGGCGCCATCAGTCGTCCTGGTCATTGCATCCGATTTTGTTCAGCCGCCCGCTTCGTCGGGATTATGGACCGGACCAGCCTCTGCCTCGGCACGATATCTGGAACGCTCCCGCGTCAGGTCCAGCGGCTTGCGGCGGGAAATCCGGTAGACGGCAGCCGGCGGCAGGTTGCGCACGGTGTGGCCGATATGCACGGCCTTCAAACCCAGCCGGTCGAGGATCGGCCGCGGCACGGGGCAGCGCGGGCCGTAGGTGAACTGATAGAAGGAACCGCCCGGGCGCATATAGGTAAAGGCACCGCCGATGATCGCGGTAATCTTGCGCGGCGACATCGAGAGAAGCGGCAAGCCGCTGATGACCGCGCCGACCGGTTCGCCCTCGAAAATATCTTCATGGGCGAGCTTTGCCGCGTCCATCTGCAGAACCCGCGCTTCCGGAAACCGCCGCTGCAGGCCGGGAACGAATTCCGGACCGTATTCGATCAGGGTGAGGTCGGATTGAGCAACGCCGCGCGCCAGCAGCGCACGAGTGAACACGCCCGTGCCCGGACCGAGTTCGATGACCGGACCATCGAGGGGAGCGATCTCCTGGGTCATCAGCCGCGCGAGCGAATCCCCCGAAGGCGCCACCGCCGCAACCCTCAATGGATTGCTGATCCACGAACGGAAGAAATGCAGGAAATCGGAGAATGCGGCATCTGCTGTCATGGTCAGAGACTCACCGGTTTGAAAATGCAATCGAGTATTCCGCCGACCTTGACAGCCCGCATGGCAATTCCAAGGCACCGGAACCTCCGTTCAAGAAAAATACCCATATCGGCCGCAGAATTGTGCAGTGCAGCGCCTACACCGTCACATTTAAGAGATATTTGCACCGAGTGCAAGATTTCAACGAGAATTTTTAAATTGGGTTTTCGGCCTGGAGACGGAACGGCCTGAAACTTCTATATTTTTTTCGGGAACAACCGGGGCTTGTTCCCATTGAACAATCTCTCGGAGGGAATCGATAACATCAGGAGGAGTTTATGAAAAAGCCGGTCACTGAATTGGGCGAACAGAAGACGGAACTCCAACGGGTGATGGGACCCGGATTGCTGCTGCTGTTCATCGTCGGGGATATTCTCGGAACGGGCATCTATGCCCTGACCGGCCAGGTGGCCAAGCAGGTCGGAGGGGTGGTCTGGCTGCCCTTTCTGATCGCCTTCGTCGTCGCCCTCCTCACCGCCTTCAGCTATCTCGAACTGGTCACCAAATATCCGCGCGCGGCCGGCGCCGCGCTCTATACCCACAAGGCCTTCGGCATCCACTTCGTCACCTTCCTGGTGGCCTTTGCGGTGATGTCGTCGGGCATTACCTCGGCGGCGACCGCATCACGTGCCTTCGCCTCCAACTTCGCGACCTCGCTCAGCCTCGATCTCGGGGCCTGGGGCGTACCCCTGATCGCGGTCGGTTTCATCGCCCTGGTTGCCGCCATCAATTTTCGGGGCGTGGGGGAAAGCGTCAAGATGAACGTGCTGCTGACCGTGGTCGAACTGACCGGCCTGCTGATCATCATCGGCATCGGCTTCTGGGCGATCGCTGGCGGCCAGGGTGACGTTTCCCGCGCCTGGACCTTTGCGGCGCCCAACGATGGCGGTGTCTTCTGGCCGGTGATCGCGGCCACCACCCTCGCCTTTTTCGCCATGGTCGGTTTCGAGGACTCGGTCAACATGGCCGAGGAATGCAAGGAGCCGAGCCGGATGTTCCCCAAGGTGCTGCTGACCGGCCTGGCGGTAACCGGCCTGATCTACGTCCTGGTGGCGATCTCGGCGATCACGCTGGTACCGGCCGATGAACTCGGACAGGGCGAAACGCCGCTGCTGAAGGTCGTGCAGGCCGGTGCCCCCGGCTTTCCGATCGGCATCTTCGCGGTCATCACCATGTTCGCGGTGGCAAATTCCGCGCTGATCAACATGATGATGGCGAGCCGCCTGATCTACGGCATGAGCCGCGAAGGGGTTCTGCCGCAGGTGCTCGGCAAGGTCCATCCGGGCCGTCGCACGCCCTATATCGCGATCGGTTTCACCTCGCTGCTGGCGGTCGCGCTGATCCTGTTTGCCGGCGGCGTTCCGGCGCTCGGCGGCACGACGGCGCTGCTGCTTCTCTGCGTCTTTGCGATCGTCAACGTCGCAGTGCTGGTGCTGCGCAAGGACACCGTCGAGCACAGGCATTTTCGCACGCCGACCATCCTGCCGGTATTCGGTGCGATCTCCTGTGCCTTCCTCGCCGGCCCATGGACGGGCCGGGATCCGGTTCAATATCTGATCGCTGCCTGCCTGCTCGGTCTCGGCGTCGTGCTCTGGCTCGCGACGATCAGCATCATGCGGGCGTCGGCCCAGCCCGCCTGAGACTCAGTCCTTGCGGCAGACCGAAAGCCGGCCGTCCTCACCGATATGCGGCACCACATCGAGATAGCCGGGTATTTTCGAATGCCCGGTTTCGAGCGGATGGGAATGGGTGGCGGTGATGACCATGACGTCGGCCCCTGCCGCCTCGCCCGCCTGGATGCCGGCAGGCACGTCCTCGAATACCAGCACGTCCGACGGGCTGACGCCGAGACGTTCCGCACCCAGAATATAACCTTGTGGATTGGGCTTGCCGACGGTGACGTCTTCGGCAGTCACCATGTAGCGCGGCTGCGGAATGCCGGCGGCGGCAAGCCGGACCTTGGCGAGTTCGATCGGCGACGACGTGACGATCGCCCAGCGCTCCGGAGGCAGCGCGGAGAGGAATTCCACGGCACCTGGGATCGGCACGACCCCTTCGACATCCTCGATCTCGCCGCGCAGGATGCCCTCGGCCTCGGCGACCGGATCAACGCCCGGCAGGTTCAGTGCGCTGATCGTGTCGATCCCGCGCTTGCCATGCATGGTCGGCAGGAATGCCTCCACGTCGAAACCCATCTTCGCCGCCCAGCGTCCCCAGACGCGTTCGGCGGACGCGATCGAATTCAGAATCGTGCCGTCCATGTCGAACAGGAAAGCAGCATAGGTTTTTTCGGGAAGGGAGAGGTCGGCGGCGGGAAGAGGCACGGAAAGTTCCTTTAGCGTCAGATTCCGACTCGGGGATATGGCCGGAACTGCCGCATTCCGAGTAAATGCAATGATGTCGAAAGGCAATTGCCGGCAAGGAACCGCAATCTCGTTCGGGCTATTTCGATCGCGAACGCAGGAATTGAGACAGGGCAACGCCGATCGCGATGCCCACGGCAACACCGATGCCGATATTGTCGAAAACGGCTGTCCCGAGCACCGTGCCCAGCCCGACGCCGACGGCTATTCCTGTCGCAATGGTCATCGCCAGACCATTGCGCGCCCAGATGGCGAGAGTTTGTCGTGCATCCTTGTCTTCCCGCATCGAAGCGATAGAACTTGGCGTCCAAGCCGGACAAGGAGGGTGTTTTGGCCAATATTTCTGTACGGCATGCGGACCTAGCCGATCGCGGCGTGCTGATCACCGGTGGCGGTTCCGGCATCGGCGCCGCCCTGGTGGAAGGTTTTGCGGCACAGGGCGCCAAGGTCGCCTTCATCGACATTGCCGACGAGCCGAGCCGCGAACTGGTGGGACGTCTGTCCCAGACCGTCCGGCATCCGGTCCTCTACCTGAAGGCTGATCTGCGCAACGTCGCGGAAACGAAAGCCGCCGTCGACAAGGCTGCGCGGGAACTCGGATCGCTGTCGGTGCTGGTCAACAACGCCGGCTGGGACGACCGCCACGAATTCGAGACGGTCACCGAGGAATATTGGGACAACGCCCAGGCGATCAACCTCAAGCAGATGTTCTTCGTCTCGCAGGCGGCGGTCCCGCACCTGCGCAAGGCCGGCAGCGGCGCGATCGTCAATTTTTCCTCGATCGCCTATCTGCTCAACATGGGCGGGCTGCCAGCCTATGCGACAGCCAAGGCCGGGATCATCGGCCTGACCAAGAGCCTTGCCGGAAAGCTCGGGCCGGAAAACATCCGCGTCAACGCCATCCTGCCGGGCATGATCGTCACCGAACGGCAGAAGAAACTCTGGCTGAATGACGACAGCATCACGGCGATGGTGGCGCGCCAGTCCTTGAAGCGGGTGCTGGTGGCTGAAGACCTGGTCGGCCCCTGCCTGTTCCTCGCCTCGAATGCCTCCGCCGCCATGACGGCCCAGACGATCATTGTCGACGGCGGTGCTCTCTAGACATAAAAATACCGCGCGGGTTCCCGGTGGAAAGAACCCGCGCGGCGCCGGAGGTAGACCTTACTCCGCTGGAGAGAGAGCGGGAGCCGCCTCCTCCGTACCGTGCTGCCTCAGAGGGCGGCTGCCGGTAAGCAAACGTGCCAGCATGTAGAAGACCGGTGTCATGAAGATGCCGAAGAACGTCACTCCGATCATGCCGGAGAACACCGCGATACCCATCGCGGAGCGCATTTCAGCACCCGCACCGGTCGAGACGACCAGCGGCACGACACCCATGATGAAGGCCATGGACGTCATCAGGATCGGACGCAGACGGAGCCGGCTTGCCTCGACTGCCGCCTGGAACGGCGTCCGACCCTGGAACTCCAGTTCTCGGGCGAATTCCACGATCAGGATCGCGTTCTTCGCCGAGAGACCCACAAGGACCACGAGCCCGATCTGGGTGAAGATGTTGTTGTCTCCACCGGTGAGCCAGACGCCGCTCAAGGCTGCAAGCACACCCATCGGCACGATCATGATGATCGCGATCGGCAGCGTCAGGCTTTCATACTGGGCTGCGAGCACGAGATAGACGAGCAGCAGCGCCAGCGGAAAGACTACGATGCTGGAATTGCCGGCGAGGATCTGCTGGTAGGTCAGGTCCGTCCATTCGTAGTCGATCCCGGAAGGCAGCGTCTCCGCGACGATCTTTTCGATCGCGGCCTGAGCCTGGCCCGACGAGAAGCCCGGTGCCGGACCGCCGTTGACATCGGCGGAGAGGAAGCCGTTGTAGCGGGTCGTGCGTTCCGGACCGGTCTGCGCGTCCACCTTCAGGAGGGCCGAAAGCGGGATCATCTGGCCGGACTGCGAACGAACCTTCAACTGGCCGATATCTTCCGGCTTGGCGCGGAATTGCGCATCCGCCTGAACCCGGACGCTGTAGGTGCGGCCGAAGGCATTGAAGTCGTTGACATAGAGCGAGCCCAGATAGACCTGCAGCGTTTCGAAGACGTCGGTCACCGATACTCCAAGCTGTTCGGCCTTGGCGCGGTCGAGATCGGCGTAGAGCTGCGGCACGTTGATCTGGAAGCTCGAGAAGATGCCGGCAAGTTCCGGCGCCTGGTAGGCCTTGGCGATGACCGCCTTGGCCGCCTCGTCCAGAGCCTGATTGCCCAGGCCGGCACGATCCTCGATCTGCAGCTTGAAACCGCCCGTCTGACCGAGGCCGTTGACCGGCGGCGGCGGGAACATGGCGATGAACGCATCCTGGATGCCAGAGTATTTCTGGTTCAGCGCCATGGCGATGGCACCACCCGAAAGCTCCGGCGTCTCGCGCTTCTCGAAATCGTCGAGCACCGCGAAGACGATGCCGGCGTTCGAGCCGATCGTGAAGCCGTTGATCGACAGGCCCGGGAACGCGATGGCGTGCTCGACGCCGGGCTGCTCCAGGGCGATGTCGCTCATCCGCTTGATCACCTCTTCCGTACGGTCGAGGGTTGCGCCGTCCGGAAGCTGAGCGAAACCGATCAGGTACTGCTTGTCCTGCGCCGGCACGAAACCGCCCGGCACCGCGTTGAACATGCTGTAGGTCATCGCCACAAGCGCGAAGTAGATGATCATCACCAGGCTCTTGCGGGAAAGCAGGCCGCCGACCGTGCGGCCGTAGCCGTTCGAGGCGGCCCCGAATGCGCGGTTGAAGCCACGGAAGAACCAGCCCAGGATCGCGTCCATGAACCGCGTCAGCCAGTCCTTCTTGGCGTGATGGTCCTTCAGCAGAAGGGCTGCCAGCGCCGGCGACAGGGTGAGCGAATTGATCGCCGAAATGACGGTCGAAATGGCGATCGTCAGCGCGAACTGCCGGTAGAACTGGCCGGACAGGCCGCTGATGAAGGCGAGCGGCACGAAGACCGCGACCAGCACGAGCGCGATCGCAATGATCGGGCCGGAGACTTCCTTCATGGCCTTATAGGTCGCATCACGCGGACTGAGGCCGTTCTCGATATTGCGCTCGACGTTTTCGACCACCACGATCGCGTCGTCGACGACGATACCGATCGCCAGCACCAACCCGAACAGCGTCAGCGCGTTGATCGAGAAACCGAAGGCGTACATGACCGCAAACGTGCCGATGATCGAGACGGGAACGGCAATCAGCGGGATGATCGACGCCCGCCAGGTCTGCAGGAAGAGGATGACGACGAGCACGACGAGCGCGATCGCTTCAAGCAAGGTCTCGATGACCTTCTCGATCGAAGCGCGCACGAACTTGGTCGTGTCGTAGACGATCTCGTATTTGACACCTTCCGGCATCACCTTCTGGAGTTCGTCCATCGTCGAACGGACGTTATCGGCGATTTCGATCGCGTTGGAACCGGGTGCCTGAAGAACGGCGACGGCGACGGCCGGCTGGCCGTCAAGCAGCGAGCGCAGGGTATAATCCGCCGCGCCGAGCTCGATACGGGCGACGTCGCGCAACCGCGTGATCTCGCCGTTTTCGCCGCTCTTGACGATGATGTTGCCGAACTCCTCCGGGGTGCGCAGGCGCCCCTGGGCATTCACGTTGAGCTGCAGATCGACACCCGGCCGGCTGGGCGATGCGCCGATAATGCCGGCGGCCGCCTGAACGTTTTGGCTACGGATCGCGTTCGAGATGTCGCTTGCAGCGAGCGAATGTTCGGCTGCCTTCTGCGGGTCTATCCAGACGCGCATCGAATAGTCGCCGGCGCCGAACACCTGAACCTGACCGACACCCTGAATGCGGGTAAGCCTGTCCTTGACGTTCAGCGTCGCATAGTTGCGCAGATAGGTGATGTCATACCGGTCGGAGACGAGATTGACGACCATGATGAAGTCGGGCGAGCTCTTGACGGTCGTGACACCGAGCGCACGCACTTCCGCCGGCAGGCGCGGTTCCGCCTGACTGACGCGGTTCTGCACCAGCTGCTGCGCCTTGTCTGGGTCGGTGCCCAGCTTGAAGGTGACGGTGAGCGTCAGCACGCCGTCAGACGTCGCCTGGCTCGACATGTAGAGCATGTCCTCAACGCCGTTCACCTGCTCCTCGAGCGGTGTTGCGACGGTCTCGGCGATGACGGTCGGGTTGGCGCCTGGATAAGTTGCACGCACGACGATCGATGGCGGCACGACTTCCGGATATTCGGAAATCGGCAGGGACCGCATGCCGATCAGGCCTGCGACCACGATGAGGATCGAGAGCACGGCCGCAAAGACCGGTCTGTCGATGAAAAACCTGGAAATATTCATGTCAAAGCCCTCTCTCCGGGGTTGAACAAGAGGCGAAACGGCCCCGGCTCGCGGCCAACAAGGCCGCAAGCTCCACGAACCGGAACTGGATGAGTGTTGGAGAGCGGCGGACTAACCGCCGCTCAGAGCATTACTTGTTGGCGACTTTCGCCTCTTCCTGGGGCTGGACAACCGCGCCCGGACGGATGCGCTGCAGGCCGTTGACGACGATCCGGTCGCCCGGATTGAGGCCCTTCTCGACGATCCGCATGCCATCGACCGCCGTGCCCAGCTCCACCTGCCGGTACGCAACGGTATTGGCCGCATCGACCACGAAGACGAACTTCTTGTCCTGATCGGTGCCGACGGCCTTTTCGCTGACCATCAGGTGATCCTGCGCCTTCGGCTGGCCCATGCGGACCCGCACGAACTGGCCTGGGATCAGCTTGCCGCCCGGATTGTCGAAGACGGCGCGCACGCGGATCGTGCCGCTCGAGGCATTCACCTCGTTGTCGATCAACTGCAGCTTGCCGCGGATCGGCGTGCCGTTGGTAGCTAGCGTGCTCACCTCGACCGGCACCTGTTCGATCGCCGGTACGCCGTCGACGAGCGGAAGGTCGGCGAGCGTGCGGGACACCAGCTCTTCACCGGCATCGAAGCTCGCATAGATCGGATCGGAGGAAACCAGCGTCGTCAGCGGGGCGGAGGCGGAACCTGCCGCTACCAGGTTGCCGACGGTGATTTCCAACTTGCCGACCCGGCCGGCGATCGGTGCCCGGATCTCGGTATAGTCGAGATTGAGCTGCGCCGTCTTCAACGCCGCCTTGGCGGACTGGAGATTGGCCAGCGCCTCACTCTGGGCGCTCTGGCGCTGGGCGAGATCGCTCTGGGAGATGGTGCTCTTGGAGACGAGGTTCTTGCCACGCTCCAGTTCTGTGTTGGCAAGTTCCACCCTCGCCTGCGCCGAGGCCACCTGGCCTTCGGCCTGAGCGACCGCCGCCTGGTAGGGCTCCGGATCGATGCTGACGAGCAGGTCGCCCTGCTTCACCAGTCCGCCTTCGCGGAAATGCACCGACTGGATGGCGCCGGTGACGCGCGGCCGGATCTGGACGCGGTCGACAGCTTCAAACCGGCCGGAAAATTCCTGCCAGGTAGAAACGTTGCGCGGCTCGACGGTGGCGACCGTCACGGGGACGGCCGGAGCAGCAGCAGCCGTCGCAGGCGCGGCATGGGCGCCCTGCGGCAGATCGAGATAAACCGAAGCACCGGCAATCAGTGCAGCCGTGCTCAGTCCAGTGCCCCACAGGGCCCAGCTTTTGATCTTCGAGGTCATTGGTAGTCTCCTTACGGCCTTGGGAATGGGCCGTTATTTGCCTTCAAAATAAATCATGCTACTAACTTAACTCTTTGGCGAAGCCCGTGAATTCGGCACAAAGCGCTGTCATCCACTCGCCGTCGCCTTCTCTGTAAATGCCCGTCCAGCCGCAGCTGGCCGGGAAAATCTTCCGTCTGACCGAAACGCCGGCCTCACTCAGGCGCGCCGCGTAACCGAGCGTTTCATCGCGCAACGGATCGTCTTCCGATGTCACGATGAGAGCCGGCGCGACACCCGAAAGCCGCGAACAGAGGCAGGGTGCCGCATAAGGATGCTGGAACCCGCAATGAGAGCCGAGATAATGGCTCCAGCCCTCAGCCCAGCGTTCGCCCATGCCGATCTCGTCCGCCTTGCGGAAGGATTTCGTCGTCATCATCGGGTCGATCATCGGCGACAGCAGGATCTGGCCGCTCAGTTCGCCCGGCATCAGATCGCGCGCCTTCAGCGCCACGCCGGCCGCGACATTGCCGCCAGCCTCGTCACCCGCCACGAAAAGCAGGGACTTCGCGCTGCCGAACTGCTTGCGCCGGCCAGCCAGGCATTGAAGCGCCGCAAAAGCGCATTCCATCGCCTGCGGAAACATGTTCTGCGAGACGCTGCTGTAATCGGCTTCGAGTACCACGGCCCCGGACTCGGCCAGTGCCTTTGCAACCGGACGTTCGTTTTCGCCGCGTTGCTCATTGAGAAACGCCCCACCTCGCAGATATAGAACCAGCGGCGGAGCCTTGGCCTTGGCGGCTCCTTCATAGACACGCATCGGCACAGCCGGCATGGCCGACTTCTCAAATGCGATGTTTTCCCACTGTGCGGTCATTGAAAAATCCTCCGACAAACCCCTAGTAAAAGCGGGGTACTTGCCGTCAATCTTGAACCTGATATTATTATTCGGGTGCAAACACACAAGCTCACGGCATTCGACAACACTATTCCATATTTCGGAACAATGTTGCGGCGCAGCAGGAATCAGCACGATGGATCAGCTTTCGGCAATGCGCGTATTCGTTCGCGTCGTGGAAACCGGTAATTTTACCCGGGCTGCGGCGACCCTCAATATGCCCAAAACGACGGTGACCAATCTCGTCCAGAGCCTCGAGAGCCATCTGCGCACGACGCTGCTCAACCGGACGACCCGCAAGGTGATGGTGACGACCGACGGCGCGCTCTATTACGAGCGCGCGATGCAGATAATCTCCGAGCTCGACGAACTCGACGGCAGCATCTCGAATTCGCAGAGGCAGCCGTCCGGGAGGCTGCGGGTGGAAATGGCCGGCGCCTTTGCCGATCTGCTGGTCATTCCGAATTTATGCGATTTCCATATGCGGTTTCCGCAGATCAGGCTCGATATCGGCGTCGGCGACCGGCTGGTCGATTATATCGCCGAAAACGTCGATTGCGCGTTGCGCGCCGGCACCCCGACCGACCAGTCGCTGATTGCCCGCAAGGTCGGCGAGATCAGCATGTCCGCCTATGCGGCACCGCTCTACATCCGCAATTTCGGGGCACCCGAACGTCCACAGGACCTGCAGGAAGACCATTTGGCCGTCGGCTACCTGAGTGCCCAGTCCGGCCGGGTGAGATCCATGGAATTCCACCGCGACGACGAAAACGTGGAAATCACCCCCCGTTACGTGGTCTCTGTCAACGATGCCCGGACCTACGTAAACGCGGCCATATCCGGCATGGGCATCGTGCAATCGCCGCGCTTCATGGTCAGGGAGGCGGTGGAGAAGGGCGACCTTGTCGAAGTGCTCTCCGACTGGCGCTGCGGATCCCTGCCCCTCTACATCGTCTATCCGCAGACCCGCCACCTCTCCAACAAGGTGCGGGTCTTCGTCGACTGGCTCGCCAAGCTGGTTCAGAACCTCAAGGTCGAGGAAAGCCGCGAGCAGATGCGCAAGGCGAGTTAGGCTTTACTTATGATGCGGCGACGGCGGCATGACTGGCGGCCGGCGTCTTGCGACTGAGTATCACCGTCCCGGCGAGGCGTCGCCCGAGAAGGCGAGCCCTTTCATCGTCCACTGCGCAAGCCGAGAAATCATGCCCTCCGCGAAGGAATTTATGCCTCGGAACGTACGGGGATGATAAAGCGCCCGGACGTTTGTTCGATGAATGGAATACCGACCGCATGACTCGTTGGGGACATGTCACAATCGCTGTTCTGGCAGGTATCGCCGCTGCCCTGCATGTGGGCAAGGTGCCGCCCGCCATCCCGCTGCTGCGCTCCGAGCTCGGCATCGACCTCGTGGCCGCCGGCTGGCTGATGGGGCTTTCAAGCGCCCTCGGCGCCGCCTGCGGCATCCTGATCGGCCGTTTCACCGATTACCTGACCCATCGCCGCGCCATGATCCTCGGTCTTGCCCTGCTGATCGCCGGCAGCCTGATCGGCGCCCTCACCCAGTCGGAAACCGTCATCTTCGCCAGCCGCGTGCTCGAAAGCGTCGGTCTCATCATGGTCTCGGTTGCCGCCCCCGGCCTGATTGCTGCTTCAGTCGCGCTACGCGATACCGGCCTTGCCTTTGCGGTCTGGGGTATCTGGATGCCGGTCGGCGTCGCGGTGATGATGATGATCTCGCCCTTCCTGCTGCCGAGCTTCGGCTGGCAGGGTTCATGGATTTTCGCCGCCATGCTCAGCGTCATCCCGATGGTTGCGCTGCTGACGATGAAGGTGCCGAAACCGCAGGCTACGGGACATCCTGCAACCTCGCTGCTTACGGCCGTCAGCCTCACAGCCTCCCGACCGATGTCCTGGATACTGTCGGGTATTTTTGCCGCTTACAGCGCCAGCTTCATGTCCGTCTTCGGTTTCCTTCCGACACTGCTGATCGAGGAAATGGGAACAGGCCTGACGGCTGCATCCATCATGACCGCACTCGCAGTGCTCGCGAACGGCGTCGGCAACGTGGTCGGCGGCATCTTCGCCCGTTGGGGCGCCCCGCGCTGGGTGCTGATCGCCGGCCCCTGCGTGATGCTGACGCTGACCGCCTTCGTCGTCTTCGGCCATGGTTTTCCCCTCTGGATGCGCTACGGAGCCTCGGTGCTCTACGCGGTGTCGGGCGGTGTCCTGCCGGCGACCATCATGGGCTCGCTGCCCGTCTATGCGCCGCGCCGCGACCTCGTCGGGACATTCAGCGGCTTCGTCATGCAGGGGTCCAATATCGGCCAGGTCTTCGGACCGATGCTGCTCGCCTCGATCGTTGCGGCATCCGGCTGGCAGGGCGCGCCGTTCTACATTGCCGCGGCAACCGGACTGGGCCTAATCCTGGCGCTCTGCCTGCGCCAGACCGAACGCCGCATCGCAGCGACGAGGCCGGAAACCGCCGGAACGATGTGAGCGAGAAGGGTTCGAGATGGCTCATGCGCCGAAGCGCGGAGAGGGAGCCGGGCTCAATTTGCGGACTGGCGTGCAAAATAAAATCGGCTAGTCTCTCCCCGGATCAGACAAGCGAGCCCGGCCATGAAACATCACGTCTCCGCCTCCTCCAAAACCTGCGCCTGGGGTTATTTCGACGCCGCCCGCGAGCCGGTGCTGACGATCGACAGCGGCGACACGGTGGTGATCGACACGGTCTCCGGGCCTGGGGAAGTTCTACCCAAGGAAGGGTTCACCATCCTTCCCGAACATCTCGAAATCCACGAAAACTGCCGGCCGATCATGCAGGGCCATATCCTGACCGGCCCGGTCGCCGTGCGCGGCGCCAAGCCCGGCCAGGTGCTGGAGGTGAAGATCCTCGACGTCGAACTGCGCCAGGACTGGGGCTATAACGTCATCCGTCCGCTTGCCGGCACGCTCCCTTATGATTTCGAGACGCCGCGGATGATCACCATCCCGCTCGACAAGCAGAGGAATGTCGGCCGCCTGCCCTGGGGTCTCGACCTGCCGCTGGCGCCCTTCTTCGGGGTCATGGGGGTCGCTCCGCCGCCAAACTGGGGCCGCATCACCTCGATCATGCCGCGTTCGCACGCCGGCAATATCGACAACAAGGAACTGGTCGCCGGCACCACGCTCTATCTGCCGATCTTCAACGAGGGCGCGCTGTTTTCCTGTGGGGACGGTCATGGTGCGCAGGGCGACGGCGAGGTCTGCATCACCGCGATCGAGACGGCACTGCGCGGCACCTTCCAGCTTACCGTGCGCGACGATCTCGATTTCGTCTATCCACGGGCTGAAACGCCGACGCACTACATCACCATGGGCATGGATCCGGATCTCGACCAATGCGCCGTCATGGCGCTGCGCGACATGATCGTGCTGCTCGGCGAAAAAGGCGGCCTGTCGCGGGAAGATGCCTATACGCTCTGCAGCCTCGCCGGCGACCTGCGCATCACCCAGACCGTCAACGGCTGCAAGGGCGTGCATATGATGATGGCGAAGAACCTCGTCCAACGCGCCGCCTGAGCTGGTGATCAGCCGAAAGGCGATTGGCATTGGCGGCGCGGGCCGCCGGCGAAGGGCTGATAGCTGTTGTCCTCGGCCTGATAGGACCGGTAACGGGCAAAACACCATTCCTCATGGGATCCGGCCGGAACGTCGGCATCGATCGCCTGCGTCTGTGCATAGCCTGCCGCGTCGTCGTCGGCTCGCTGGTTGGCGCGGGCAGCCGGCATCTCCGGAAGCGGCTGCAATTCGTCCTGCATCGGCGGGGCTTGCGGCCGGCTAGGCACCGGTGCGGCGGCAACAGTCCCCGTCGCGGCAGCGCCTGGTGCCCGGCACTGCCGCCGGGGGCCGCCGCTCAAGGGCTGGTAGCTGTTGTCTTCGATGCGATAGGACCTGTATCGCGCGAAGCACCAGTCCGCCTGCGCGGGGTCGACCATGGCTTTGCGCTCTTCCTGCGGCTGCGGCAAGGTGGCCTGCGGCTGCGGCACGGAGGCCGGCTGCTGCGGATTGATGGACCCGGTCACTGTATTGTCGACGACTACCCCCGCGGCGGTCTGCTGGACGGCGGGCGTTTCCCGCGTGTCGGCTGCAACCGAAGCCGGAGGCGTCGCGGTGGGCAGGCGCTTATATTCCTGGCCGGCGGTGTCCACGGCCTTCGGTTTTGAGGTCCACAGGTCCGGCGTATCCATATTGGCGAACTTATGGGGTTCGGGCACGGCGATCACGTTGGCGGTGATGATCACGCCGCTCAGGAACACCAGAACGAGCAGGACAAGGCTGCCCAAAAGCAAAAGGATTGGCTTCATGACCGCGCTCCCATTTCGTCTTTCAGACCAAATGCCGATCAGGCGCCGGAGTTCCCGCCCCAACGCGGACTATTCAGACACTACGCAGAAATTGTTGCCTTCGGGGTCGTTCAAGACCGTATATCCATCCGCCTCCCGGACGAAAGTCGCGCCGAGGGACAAAAGGCGTTGCACTTCGCTCGCCCTATCGGGGGTGGCGATATCGAGATGAAGTCGGTTGCGGGCGGGGCGTTCCCCTTGGCGAAGTTGGAAGCAAAGGCGGGTTCCCGGACCTTCGACCATCACGGTAGGGTCGGTCTCGGGTGTCAATCCGAGAGCGGCAAGGCGGGCCAGTTCCTCGTCGTCGTAGGGCATCACCTCGTAGCCATCGAGTGCCTCCGCCCAGAACCGGGCGACACGCGAGGGAACGTCGCAATCAATGACGATTTCTTTCAGCCTTGCCATGGAGCCATTCAAGAATTGTTGGGCCGGTGATTGCAGACGCGTTCGGCGACCGCGCCACGCCGACTGCCGGCAGTAATGGCAAAAATCACGAGCTGCCGCGTCTCCGTCGGCGAACATAAGCGGAATTGTGATATAGAGACCTTCGCAGTATCGGCAATGACTGGCGTTGGTGATATCCCGATCGAACGCGAATGGGTCGAGCGTCCGCCATCCGACTTTTTCAGTCGGAAAAGTCGGATGAAATATCAGACAAAAAATCTGAAAATCGCTGGAGGCCATATTGGCCAAGGAGATAGTGGTGGGTGATGTAGGGCTCGAACCTACGACCCGCTGATTAAGAGTCAGCTGCTCTACCAACTGAGCTAATCACCCAAGAACCGTCTGTGCGAGGCGTGCTCGCCAGCGGTGTGAGGGGCGTATAAAGGGGATCTTTCGGCTTGTCCAGCGGCTCGGTGAAAATTATTCGCCAGAGCGGGCAAAAAATCCGCCAAGTCGGATTTTGCGCCTGACGGAAACCTCTCCGCAGCTCAATAGCGACGCAAAAACGAAAAATTTCAAAGTCTTACTGCGTCACAATATCGCAATCATCGACAAGCGGAGAAATTCAAAGATAGAGCGTGCCTTCCGCAACCTTGATCGCCTGGCCGCCGATGCGGGCCCTGGCGATCTCTCCCTCCTTCACGTCGATATGCAGATGGATCAGGGACGGACGCCCCATCTCCACCCCCTGCTCTACCAGCACCGGGTGATGGCCGTCCGGGAGCGCATCGAAATGTCGGATCGCGCCGGAGAGTGCGGCAACGGCAGCGCCCGTGGCCGGATCCTCGGAAATCCCCATGTCCGGCGAGAACATCCGGGCGTGGAATTTTGCCTGATGGTTCACGCCGCTGCGGCAATAGACGTATGCCGATGCAAGCGCGCCCTCGACGAACGGCGCTGACTTTTCCCACAATGCCGCGTCGAATTCGAGGTTCTGCACCGTCGCCAGATTGTGCAGCGGAATCATCAGGAAGGGCACGCCGGCGCTCCAGATGGAGGCGACATGGTTCTCGAAACCGATATCCGTCGATTTGACGCTCAGCGCATCGGCAAGCCCCTGCCGGTCGAGCGGAAGCTCGATCTGCACCGGCTTTCTCGGCAGGTCGAATTCGGCAAATCCGGCCTCGCCGGATCGAAGCCTTACGGCGCAGCGCACAGGGCCGACATTTTCCTCCAGCACGCAGACAAGATCCATGTCGGGCTGCTGTCCGGCGCGGTGTCCGGACCTGTGATTGAGTTCGGCGAGCGCCACTGCCGTTCCGATCGTCGGATGCCCCGCAAAAGGCAATTCCCGGCCCGGCGTGAAGATGCGCAGGCGGGCTGCATAGGCTGCATTCGCGGAAGACTGGACGAACACCGTCTCGGAGAGATTCATCTCCCTGGCGATCGCCTGCATTTTGTCGTCGGCAAGGTCGTCTCCGTCGAGAATCACCGCCAGCGGATTGCCGGCAAGTCGTCTGTCGGTGAAGACGTCATAGATGCTGTAGCGACGGGCCAACCACACCTCCCCGTGTTTCGATGGCGCCAAACTGCCCGACCGGTCGGCTCAAAGCAACCCTGTTCAGCGCGTCGGCTGGCCGAAAAACAGGTCGAGAATCGGGAACATCAACGGGCTGTAGGGATGCGCGCCGCGATCGGCCGAGCGGATCGCCACGGCTCCGGCAATCTCCTTTTCCTCGTCATGGACCATATGGTCGGCAATGCGCGCCAGCATCTCCTGCGCCGTAAGGTCGAAGCGATAGAAGCGGAAGCCGACGACCCGGTGTCCGCCGTAGCAGGCGAAGAGCCGCCGGTCGGCCGCTGCTTCGGCGAGATCGAGGCCGGTTTCTTCCCGCACTTCACGGCGCATATTGGCCTCGAGATCCAGCTTGCCGTCGACGATGTCCAGAAGATCGAGCGAACCGGCAGCGCAATAGACCTGGCCGGGATTTGCGGTCCTTTCGCTCATCCGGACGGCGATGATCGCCCCATCGGACGAGACGGGCACGGCGAAGCCGAAGAGGTGAAAGGCGCCGGTCGGATCAGGCTGTCTCCGCCACCATAAGAGCGTCGAATAGGGGATGACATGCGCCTCGCCGATAATCACGCCATCGCGGAACGAAAGTCTGTTCTGCAGCACCATCTGGCCGTTGAAGAGATGCGGATTGGCCGCTGATTCCCGCGCCCAGTTCTCCTCGATCTCGTCCCGGTGCGCGAGATAGATCGGATGTGCTCCGGGCAGCACCGAAAGATCGAAAGCCTCGACCTCGAAGACGGTATTTTCAGGCGGCCAGCCGCTAATCGTCTGGATGGTCATCGAAGCTCCAGCGACATCACGACGGGGCAGTGGTCCGATGCCTTCGGCCGATCCCAGCCGATGCGCGGAAACCGTTCCACTTCCTGTCCCGGCGGAAAGACGGTGCGATAGGGTTGGCCGCCGCGGATGATTTCCGGCACGCTGTCGGCGTTGTGCTCGGCGAGCGCCGGCGACAGCCAGATGTAATCGAGCTGGCAGAGGTGCTGCTCCTCCGGCCCGCGCGCGTGGTAGAGCGTCCAGCGATCCATCACGTCGCGGCGCGTAGTCGGGTTCACCACGAAGCCGTCGTCGGTGAAGACGTTCAACGCACTTGCCTCTTCGCGCCGCGGTTCGAACCGGTATCCTTCGCGGCGGGTGCCGATCACCTGCACCTTTTCCTGATAATCGTTCATGTCGCCGCAGATGGCGAAGTTCTTGTCCGCCGTCCGCCCCTCGCCGAAACGGCGCTCGACGATCTGGCGCACCGCTTTCGCCTCCGCCATGCGGACCGCCATCGTGCCGGTGCGGCCGTCCTGGCCGTCGCGGGCATTGCCCATGGATTTGAAATGCACGACGAAGAGCGAGAACGGCTTGGACCCGATCGTCAGCTCCAGTTCGAGGCAGTCGCGCTTGAAGATCTTGTCATGCGCCTGGTTGCTGAGCGCCAGTTCGTCGTTGAAGAGGCCGAGGTCCTGATAGGTCAGCATGGCGTGGCTGCGCACGTCCCGCACCTCGATCTTCTCGCCGCTGCGGGTCTCCTCGCGCATCAATACGGCAACATCGATGCCGCGCGAATCATTGCCCTCGACCAGATATTTCTGGCGATAGCCGTTGCCGACCATGCGGTAGAGATACCCGTATTCGAAGGCTTGCAGGGCCGGCATGCTGTCGACCTCCTGCAGGCAGAGGATGTCGGCGTCCGCGTCCGCGATCGCCAGCGCCGAAAGCTGTCGCGTGTCGTCGGTCTCGGCGATCATTCGGGCCTGTTCGAGCTGCTGATAGACCGCCTTGTCCTGCACGTCGTAGAGCCGAAGCACCCGGTCCTGCCGGAGCTGGTTGCGCCAGCCGGAGAAATCGAAGCGCGTCATCAGGTTTTCAATATTGAAGGTGCCGAGACGCAGCGACATGAGAGGGATTCCTTTTCCTGGCGAACACCATAACCACGGCGACGCCTGGCTACAATCTCCAGGCCGCGCGGATCACGATCGACAGGCGATCGCCAACCTTGACCGGCTGGCGGCTGAAGGCGCGCAATGCCTGTCCGTCCGGCAGGGCAAGACGCAGCGCATAACGTTCGCCCTCGAACAGCACCGAGAGGACTGTGGCCGCCTGTCCTTCCGCCGCAATCTCGACGTCCTGCGGACGGACGAGGATGTCGGCGGGCGGCTCCTGTGCCGGCCCGGCGAGGATCTCCTGCATGGCGGACCAGTCGAAAAGCCGCCGGTCACCGAACGGTGACGGAAGTGATAATGTCGCCCCCTGCCCTACCAGACCGCCGACCAACCGGCCTTCCGGTCGCGCATAGATTTCCTCGGGCGTCGCCACCTGCAGCAGCCGACCCTCGGACATCACGGCAACGTCGGTCGCAAGCGCCATCGCTTCCGACTGGTCATGGGTGACATAGATCATCGTCGCACCGGATCGGGCATGGAACTCGCGGAACGTCTCTTCCATCTCCTGGCGCAGGTGCCGGTCGAGATTGGCAAGCGGCTCGTCGAGCAGCACGACGTCCGGCTCGGTGACTAGGCAGCGGGCAAGTGCCACGCGCTGCCGCTGGCCGCCGGAAAGATCCGCCGGACGGCGGTCCGCGTAGGCGTCGAGGCGGACGGCTGCAAGCGCCTCCCTCACCTTGCGTGCGCGTTTTTCGCCCGAAACGCCGCGCACCTTCAAAGGGTAACCGACATTTTCCGTGACGCTCATATGCGGCCAGAGCGCATAGGACTGGAAGACCATCGCCATGTTGCGATGTTCGGGCGACACCATCTCGGCTGCGTCCGCCAGAACGCGCTCGCCGAGCAGGATCGAGCCGTCGCTCGGCTGCTCGAAACCGGCGATCATCCTGAGCACCGTCGTCTTGCCGCAGCCGGAAGGCCCGAGCAGCGCCAGGAAGCCGCCTTCGCGTACCGTCAGCGACACGTCGTTGACGGCCGCACGGCCGCCGGTGTCGAACGTCTTGGAGAGGCGGTTGAGGATCAGCTTCGCCACGGTACCACACCTTTCGGCAGTCGTTTCGCCATCAGTTCCAGCACCACCATCATCGCTATCACCATGATGACGACGAGGACGGAGAGTGCAGCAGCGATGTTGAAGCTGCCGCTGTCATCGAGATTGTAGATCAGCACGCCAAGGGTCTGGGTGCCAGCCGACCAGAGGAGCGCCGAGACTGTCAGTTCGTTGCAGGCGATCAGGAACACCAGGATCACCGAGGCGCCTGCGGCCGGTGCCACCAGGGGCACGAGAATATCGACGAGCCGGCGCGCGAACCCTGCTCCGGAAAGCCGCGCCGCCTCCTCGAGCGACGGATCGAGCTGACGGAAGGCGCTAACTACGGGCTTCAGGCTGACGGCGAAGAAACTCGAGAAATAGGCGACCAGGATGATCCAGATCGTCCCATAGATCGAGATGCCGATCACCGGAATGGGCGCCGCGAACAGCAGGATGAAGGCGACAGCCAGCACGATGCCCGGCAGCGCATAGGGGATTTCCGCGAGCGCCGAAATGAGGCCCACGAAGCGGCTCTTGCTGCGCACCAGGAAATAGCCGGTCAGCACCGTCACCACCAGGAGACCGAAGGCGGTGGCGAGCGACAGCGAGAGGGAATTGGTGAACGCAATGCGCGTCGCGGCCTGGCGGTACAGGATTTCCTCATAGGCCTTGATGGTGACGGTCGCCGGGCTGAGCGGCACGCCGTAGGCAGGCGCCAGCGAGCTCGCGACAAGAGCGATGAGCGGCATGGCGAGGATCAGGAAGATCGTCAACCAGAGCAGGAGTTCGGCAAACCGGCGCCAGGTGCCGAGCCGGAACACGGCGACCTGCCCCGACAGGCCGATGACGCGATAATCGCGGCCGCGCAACACCCGTGCCTCGACCATCAGCCCGATCACCGACAGGATCGCAATCAGGCCGGACAGGACCGAGATGTCCGCGAACGTGCGGGGACCGAAAGCCGCGAATTTTGAATAGATGAGGGTCGGCAGCGTATAGATCCCGGCGGGAATGCCGAGGATTGCCGGAATGCCGAAATTGCCGATGCAGGAAACGAAGGCAATCGCCGCGCCTGCCGCGAGACCCGGCAGCGACAAAGGCAGGATGACGTCCTTCAGCACCTGAAAGGACGATGCGCCGGAAAGCCTCGCCGCCTCCACTGCATCGCGCGGCAGCGCCAGCAGCCCGGCCCGGAGCGAGAGGTAGACGAGGGCCGCATTCTGGACGCCGTAGAGCAGCGCGATGCCGCCGATCGAATAGAGCGGCTGCGGTGAACCGAGCGGCGGCGCGAGCCCCAGCGCCTTCAGGAGCGCGCTGGAAGGCCCGGTCATGCCGATCCAGGCAAGCGCCGTCACCTGCGGCGGGATCATCGTTGGCAGCATGAAGAGGAAACCGAGGAGAGCCTTGCCCCGGATGTCAAACAGCGTCAGCAGCAGCGCGAAGCCGCCCCCCAGAACGACGGCTGCGATCATGCCGAAAAAGGAGGTGGACAGCGTGTCATAGACCGACCGCCACAGGCCCGGATCGGACAGAAGTTCGCTCGCCCCGCCGCGAAGGGCGGACATGATTCCGGTCGCGGCAAGCCGACCGAGCGGCAGCACGCTCAGGCAGAAGATCACGGTTACGACAAAAGGAAACAGCCAGCGTGGCTGGCTGTTTCCTTGTTTTTGAGGTCGCGTCATATGGCGCTTATATCAGCCTTTGATGCCGAAGATATCCGCGAAGCCCTTGACGTCCTTCTCTGAGTTCTTGAGCGCCTCGGGAGCATTGATCGGCAGGACCTTGATCGTCTCGCGCGCCGGGAAGCCGGCCGGTACGGCCATGCCGTTGCGGGCCGGGATGTAGCCGAGCTTCAGGAAGCCTTCCTGGCCCTTCTGCGAGAGCACGTAGTCGATGAACTTCTTGGCATTGTCCGCATGTTTGGTGGAGGCAAGGATCGCTGCCGGCTCGGTCACCGCGGACACGCCTTCCTTCGGGAAGACGAACTCGACGGGAGCGCCCTTCGCCTTTTCGCGGATCGGCAGGTAGTCGACGACGAAGCCGTAGGCCTTTTCGCCCGAAGCGACGGACTTCAGGATCGCGCCGTTGCCGCCGGCTGCAATCGCGCCGTTTGCCTTGAGGTTCTTGTAATAGTCCCAGCCGAGGCCGGGGATGCCGGAAAGCGTCTGTGCGTGGATGAGGGCGGCACCCGAGGCGAGCGGGCTCGGCATGGTGACGAGACCTTTGGCTTCCGGCTTGGCAAGGTCTGCCCAGCTGGTCGGCTTCATCGCGGCCTGGGTGTTGTAGATGATGCCGGTGGTGATCAGCTTGGTCGAATGGTAGAAGCCGTCGGCGTCATAGAGGGCCTTGTCGTAATTGGCGGCTTCCGGCGACTTGTAGGCCATCAGCTGGCCTGCCTGCTTCATGCGCTCGAGCGTCACCGTGTCGGCGATCAGGAGAACGTCGGCCGCCGGATTGCCGGCCTGGATCTCGGCATTGAGCTTGGCCATGATCTGCGGCGTCCCGTCACGCACCCACTGCACGTCGAGCCCCGGATTGGCAGCCTTGAAACCGTCGACGGTCGCCTGGGCGTCCTCGTTCGGCTGGCTGGTATAGAGCACGAGATCGGCGGCCTCGGCGGCACCGGCAATCATGCCGAAAGCCACGAGGGCGGTGAAAGCGGAAAGAAGGTTCTTCATCGGAGCGTCCCTGTTCGAACATAAGCTGCGGACGATAAGCATTCCTGCTTGACAGCCATGTGACAGGCTGGGGGCAACGCCGATCTTCCCGCATGTTTTACCAGCGGCCACCGAAATACGAAGACTAAATTTACTGTTATTCGATCATTCCCGCACAGCGGTGCTGCCGGACCCCGCCACTTCAATTGTTTCGCAACCAAATCCTGCCATCTCGTGCTCCAGGGTATATTTCGGGGGCACAGAATGAAAAGCCGGGACAACTGGGGCGCACGACTGCGCTATGGGTTCGACAAGAGCATGGCGGGCGGCGCGATCGCGCTGATCGGCTGGCTGGCGCTGATATCGCTGATCGTGATCATGATCGCCGGCGCGATACTCGCCATAACCGGCATCGCTCCGGAAGGCGCAGAATCGCTCGGCTTCATCGAGGGCACGTGGGAATCGCTGATGCGCACCTTCGATGCCGGCACCATGGGCGCCGACCAGGGCTGGAGCTTCCGCATCATCATGCTGCTGGTCACGCTCGCCGGCATCTTCGTCTTCTCCGCGTTGATCGGCGTCATCTCGTCCGGCCTTGAGGAAAAGCTCGACGAGTTGCGCAAGGGCCGCTCGCGGGTACTCGAAACCGAGCACACGATCATCCTCAACTGGTCGCCCTCGATCTTCGACGTCATCTCGGAACTCATCATCGCCAACCAGAGCCGCCGCAATCCTCGCATCGTCATCATGGCGAACAAGGACAAGGTGGAGATGGAAGACGAAATCGCCACCAAGGTCGTCGATCGCAAGAACACCAAGATCATCTGCCGCAGCGGTGATCCGACCGATCTCTACGATCTCGGCATCGTCAACCCGCAGACGTCGCGGTCGATCATCGTGCTGTCACCGGAAGGTGAGGACGCGGACCCGCAGGTTATCAAGACGGTGCTTGCGCTGGTCAATGATCCCAACCGGCGGCCCGAGAAATACATGATCGCTGCGGAAATCCGCGACGCCGACAATGCCGAAGTGGCAAGGATCGTCGGCGGCGGCGAAATGCAGCTGGTGCTTGCCGACGATCTGATCGCCCGCATCGTCGTCCATACCAGCCGGCAGGCGGGCCTGAGCGCCGTCTATTCCGAACTGCTCGATTTCGACGGCTGCGAGATCTACACGCTCGAACAGCCCGGCCTCGTCGGAAAGTCCTTCGGCAATGCGGTGCTCGCTTACGAGAACAGCACGCTGATCGGCCTCTGCGACAAGGACGGCGCAATCCGTCTCAACCCCGACCCTAACCAGGTGATCGTCGCCGGCGATCGCGCAGTCATCATCGCCGAGGACGACGACTCGATCAAAACCTGGTCCGGCGACATGGGCATCGACAAGAATGCCATCAAGGCCATCGTCAAACGCGGCAAGACTGCCGAACGCACGCTGATCCTCGGCTGGAACCGCCGCGGCCCGATCATCGCGACCGAACTCGTCCGTTACGTGGCCCCCGGCTCGCGGCTGATGATCGCGGCCGACACTCCGGAATTCGAAGACGAGATCGCAGCGCTTAACCTCGACAAGGCGCTGCTCGCCGTCGATCACCGGGTGATCGACACCAGCAGCCGTTCGGCACTCGATGCACTCGATATCCCGTCCTACGACCACGTCCTGGTTCTCGGCTACAGCGACAGCATGATGGCGCAATCGGCCGACACCCGCACGCTGATCACCCTGCTGCAGCTCCGCAAGATCGGCGAAAAGGCCGGCAAGCATATCAGCGTGGTCAGCGAGATGATCGACGTGCGCAACCGCGAGCTGGCGGAAGTGACCCGCGCCGAGGATTTCGTCGTCAGCAATAAGCTGGTCAGCCTGATGCTTGCCCAGGCATCCGAAAACGAATCCATGGCGGCAATCTTCAACGAGCTTCTGGATGAGGCCGGCTCCGAGATCTACATGCGGCCGATGAGCGACTATGTCGACATCTCGAAGCCGGTGAATTTCTTCACGGTGGCGCTCGCGGCCCTTCGCCGCGGCGAAATTGCCATCGGCCACCGCCGTCAGCGGCCGGGCGATGCCGACCTCAGAAATCTCGGCGGCGTGGTGGTCAATCCGCCCCGGTCGGCGGTGACTACCTATTCGGACGGCGACATGCTGATCGTGTTGGCTGCAGACTAGTCGGACAGCGGAAAGCATTGCATGAACAAAAAAGCCTGCCGTTCTGCGGCAGGCTTTTTCCGTCAAAGGCTTTCGAAGGCTCAGGCAGCAGCGCGGATCGCGTTGGAGATCAGGCGGCCGAGCCGCTTGATACCTTCGTCGATCATCGCCTCGTCTGCGCAGGAGAAGCTCATGCGCAGCGTATTGGCATTGCTGCCGTCCGCGTAGAACGCCCTGCCCGGTACGAAGGCGACTTTTTCCGTGGCGATCGATTTCGCCAGCAGTTCTGCACCGTCCATGCCTTCCGGCAAGGTCACCCACACGAACATGCCGCCTTCCGGGCGCGTCCAGGTGGCATTCTTCGGCATGTACTTGTCGAGTGCCGCCAACATCGCGTCGCGCCGCTTGCTGTAGACGGACCTGATCTTGGCGACCTGGGCGTCGAAGCCGCGCGAGGCGACGTGCTCGATGGCGATCTGGTTGATCGTCGAAGAATGCAAGTCGGCCGCCTGCTTCATCAGTACCAGCTTGCGGATAACCGGCATCGCCGCGACCACGAAGCCGACGCGCAGGCCCGGCGCCAAGGTCTTCGAAAAGCTGCCGCTGTAGATCGTGCGGGTGTTTTCGATACCGCCCCGGCGGGCGATGTCGAGCGCCATGATCGGCGGAATGGCCTCGCCGTCATACCGCAGGTGCTGATAGGCGGCGTCCTCGAGGATTGCGATATCGAGTTCGTCGGCAAGCGCCAGCAACCTTTCGCGGGCCGCCAGGTCGATCGTCTCGCCGGTCGGATTGGAAAAATCCGCAGACAGATAGGCGAACTTGACGGCGCCGCCGGTCTTGGCCGCGGTGTCGCGATAGGCTTCCGGCGTGCGGTTGCCGTTCAGCGACAGCTGGTCGTAATTCGGCTCGTAGGCATTGAAGGCCGAAAGCGCGCCGAGATAGGTCGGCCAGGTAACCAGCGCCGTGTCGTTCGGCGACAGGAACAGCTTGCCGAGATAATCGAGCGCCTGCTGCGATCCGGACGTGATGAACACGTTATCGGGCGTGCAATCGATACCGATCTTGGCGACGTCGCGGGCGATCCATTCGCGCAGCGGCTTGTAACCTTCGCTGACGGAATACTGCAGCGCCGCCCCCACCTGGGCGCTGGAAAAAATGTCCGAATAGGCCTCCTTGAAAGCCACGTCCGGAAACAGCGCCGGATCGGGAATGCCGCCTGCGAAGGAGATGATGTCGGGCTGGTCGAGCAGCTTCAGCAGTTCGCGGATTTCAGAGGCGCGCATGCGGCTGGAGCGCGTCGCAAAGATTTGTTCCCAATCAAGCACGGGATGTTTCCTCTTATTACAATTTTCTTTGTCCGAACTTTACACAAAGACCGATAGGTCAGCAAGACTGACCTATCGGGGTAGCTGCGATTTTTTTGGACCATTGTGCTTTACCACGAACCGGCCTATCTTACCAATAAGCGATCGATGCGCCGGAGGTAAGATCATGGCAGTTGCGACCTTGTCATCCAAATTCCAGATTTCCATACCCAAGGAAATCCGTGAAAAGCATAATTGGCAAGCTGGGCAGCAATTTGCTTTCATTCCAAAAGGAAAGAGTGTCGTTCTCGTCCCGGTGCCGACACGAGACGAATTGCGAGGAATAGCAAAGGGCGCCGACACGAGCAATTACCGGGACAGGGACGATCGGTACTGATGCGCGTCGTCGATAGCTCGGCATGGATCGAATGGCTGATCGACAGTCCTCTGGCTTCTCGCCTGGCAGGCGAGATTCCTGAAACGCGTGAATTAATCGTGCCTACGATCATTCAAATGGAAATGTGCAAATGGCTGATGCGGGAGAAGGGCGAGGAATCTGCCGACCGCTTCATTTCCTATACAACCGAATGCCTCGTTGTTGAACTCGGCACCGAAATTGCCTTGGATGCGGCCGAAGTTTCCCGCCGTTTCCAGCTCTCGACCGCCGATGCCATCATCTACGCGACGGCAAGGCTCCTCGATGCCGATCTTCTGACCTGCGACCGGCATTTCGAACACCTGCCGCATGTCACCTATGTTCAGAAATCGGGGGCGGAACGTTAGCTCCACCCCCGAAATTAATGGTTAGTTGACGCTCTTGTCGACCAGCTTGTTCTTGCCGATCCAGGGCATCATGCCGCGCAGCTTGGCGCCGACTTCCTCGATCTGGTGGCTGTCATTCATGCGGCGGATGCCCTTGAAGCGCGAACCGCCGGCACGGTATTCCTGCATCCAGTCCGAGGTGAACTTGCCGGTCTGAATGTCGTTCAGGACGCGCTTCATCTCGGCCTTGGTTTCAGCGGTGATGATGCGCGGACCGGTAACGTATTCGCCCCACTCGGCCGTGTTGGAGATCGAGTAGTTCATGTTGGCGATGCCGCCTTCATAGATCAGGTCGACGATCAGCTTCACTTCGTGCAGGCATTCGAAATAGGCCATTTCCGGCGCGTAGCCGGCTTCGGTCAGGGTTTCGAAACCGGCGCGGATCAGTTCCACGAGACCACCGCAGAGAACGACCTGTTCGCCGAAGAGGTCGGTTTCGCATTCTTCGCGGAAATTGGTTTCGATGATGCCCGAACGGCCGCCGCCGACGCCGCAGGCGTAGGAGAGAGCCAGTTCAAGCGCGTTGCCGGAAGCGTTCTGGTGAACGGCAACGAGGCAGGGAACGCCGCCGCCCTTCTGGTATTCGCCGCGAACGGTGTGGCCCGGGCCTTTCGGCGCGATCATGACCACGTCGACCGAAGTCTTCGGCTCGATGAGGCCGAAATGGATGTTGAGGCCGTGTGCGAAGGCGATTGCGGCGCCGTCGCGGATGTTGCCGGCAATTTCGGCCTTGTAGATGTCGGCCTGGAGTTCGTCCGGGGTCGCCATCATCATCAGGTCGGCCCACTTGGCGGCCTCGGCAACGGTCATCACCTTGAAGCCGTCGGCTTCCGCCTTCTTGATCGTTCCGGAACCGGCCTTGAGGGCGATCACGACGTTCTTGGCGCCCGAGTCCTTGAGGTTCAGCGCATGCGCGCGACCCTGGCTACCGTAGCCGATGATGGCGACGTTCTTGGACTTGATGAGGTTGATATCGGCATCCCGATCATAATAAACGCGCATCGATTTTTCCTTCCCTATGCGTGAGGTCTGTTGATGATTGTCATCGTCCAGCGGAGACGCCGAGCGCGTCCGCCGATTGTTTTTGCGTGCCGTGCAGCGTGAGAAAGGCTGCGACCGCCCTCTCCGCCTGGCGCGCATTATCCTTGAGGCCGGGCTCGCCGAGCAGCATGCGCACATGCAGGTCGGAAACGATCAGGCCGTAAAGCGTGTGATAGGCGGCATCCGCGTTGTCGAAGCGCAGCAGCCCTGCCCTTTTCCCCTGGTCGATCAGCGCCATGGCGCGGCGGTCGATCTGCCGGCGGCCGTGTTCGAGCAGAAGCTTCCCGAGCTTCGATCCTTCCCGGGTCGCCTGGCCGATCGCCAGCCGGTTCAGCGCCAGAGAAACGTCGCCGGCCAGGACGACCAGCAGATCGCGGGCAAAAAGTTCGAGATGGTCACGCAGGAGATCGGCGGTCAGCCGTTCGCCGGAACGTTCGAAGGTGCGCACCTTGCTCGCCTGATGGGCGATCATCGCCGCCAGCAGGCCTTCGCGGTCGCCGAACCACTTGTAGAGGCTTTCCTTGGAGCAATTGGCGGCGCGGGCAAGACCGGAGGTGGTCAGCGCCTTTTCGCCGCCTTCCACGAGCAGCCGAAGCGCCTGTTCCAGAACGGCGTTCTGGCGCGGCGAAAATTCGGGCATGTCGGAGGTATCGGCTCTCACGATTTTAAATCCTTTTGCGTACCGTACGGTACGGTTCTGCTCGTATAAAGCATCCGCCGCCGCCGTCAAGCCCGTTCTTTCAAGGTCCGATCATCAACGATGAAGGTTTTTAAGCTAGACGTTCCCGGAGCCGATACAATCGCCCGAACGATCAGGAGGACATTCATGAACCGGGTATATAGCGCCATCGCCGCCTTCGCTTTTCTCGCTCTTCCGTCTGTTGCCCATGCCGCCGACAACCGTTGCGGCTGGATCCAGAATCCGACGCCCGGCAACTGGTGGCTGGACGACGCCGAGGACACCTGGACGATCCGCACCCAGGGAAGCGAAGATGAGCCCGAAGGCATGGATCTCATCCCGGACATTTCGGAACGCGACTATGTCCGCACCAACGGCAGCTACGGTTACGCTTGCGCCTGTATGAAGGTCGATACGGACGGCGACGGACAGATCACCAAAATCTATTCGTTCAAGCAGCTCAAGCTCGCCCAGTGCCGCAACGACAAGGCGCTGAAATTCCCCGGTTAATCCCCGAGGATTTTAGGCCTCGCTATTCCGCGGCGGCCAGGATCGCACCCACGTCACGCAGCGGTGATATGCCGTAGAGCCGGCTGTATTCGCGGCTGAACTGCGACGGGCTCTGGTAGCCGACCCGGTGGCCGGCGCTGCCGACATCGAGGCCCTCCAGCAGCATCAGCCGCCGCGCCTCGTGCAGGCGCAGCTTCTTCTGGAACTGCACCGGCGTCATCGCCGTAACCGACTTGAAATGATGGTGCAGCGAGGACGGGCTCATGCCGACATGGTCCGCCAGGTCCTCGATCCGCAGCGTGCGGTGGAAATTGGCGCGCAGCCAGGCGACGGCGCGGGCGATGCGGTTGCTGCGGCTTTCGGCGGTCGCGATATGAACAAGCCGTGCGCCGTCGGGCCCGCAAAGCACGCGATAGAGGATTTCCTGCTCGATCAGCGGCGCCATGGCCGCTATGTCAGCCGGCCGGTCCAGGAGGCGAAGCAGCCGCGTGGCTGCATCGAGCAATTCCGGAGGCGCGACGTTGGAGACGATGCCGCGCATGGCATCCGTGTCGGAACCAGGCCGTGGAACGTCTACCCGCTCCAGCAGCGCGGACAGGCGGTCCGTATCGATGGCAAGCGCGAAACATAGGTGCGGCACCTCCGGGCTTGCGACAGTGACGCGCGAGGTCACCGGCAATTCGATCGAGGTGAGAAGATAATCGCCAACGCCGTAGGCGATCATCTCGTCCCCCAGCTTGACGCTCTTGGTGCCTTGCAGGACCAAACCGAGGCAGGGCCGGTAGTCCATATAGAGCGGTGCGGTTGGGACCGTCCGCCGGCTGAGCATCAGATTTCCAACGGCTGTGAACACTTCCCCATCCTTCTGAACGTGCCGCGCGGCAATCGAGGCCGCCTCGTGATAGGGATTGAAGGGCAGTGTCATGGAGCCTCCGGAATGAGCAGGTGACCGCTTTTCCTATGCCGACTTGCTCCTGAAACCAACAGGCGGGCGATCACTTTTGCAGGATCGTGCAAAAAGCTCGCAGGATCGCTCTAACGCCGTTGCGAGGTCCGGAGGCATAGTCCGCGCGTCCAATTCCCTCCCAACCCCAACAGATGAATGGAGCTCCCATGGCTATTGCAAAAGGCTATGCCGCGACCGACGCGTCGAAACCATTGACGCCTTTCACCTTCGAGCGCCGCGAACCCAATGACGACGACGTCGTCATCTCGGTGCAGTATTGCGGCGTCTGCCATTCGGACATCCACCAGGCCCGCAACGAATGGGGCAATTCCCGTTTTCCGATGGTGCCGGGTCATGAAGTGGCCGGCGTCGTTTCGGCCGTCGGCTCCAAGGTCACCAAGTTCAAGGTCGGCGACCGTGTCGGCGTCGGCTGCTTCGTGAATTCCTGCATCGGCTGCGCCACCCGCGATCTCGACTACGAACATTTCCTGCCGGGCCTCACCCAGACCTATAACGACGTCGAGGCTGATGGCACGACGCCGACCTATGGCGGTTATTCGGATTCGATCGTCGTCAAGGAAGGTTATGTCCTCTCCTTCCCGGACAATATCCCGCTCGACGCCGGCGCCCCGCTGCTTTGCGCCGGTATCACGCTCTACTCGCCGCTGCGCCACTGGAAGGCCGGTCCCGGCATGAAGGTCGCGATCGTCGGCATGGGCGGCCTCGGCCACATGGGCGTCAAGCTCGGTTCGGCCATGGGCGCCGACATCACCGTGCTCAGCCAGACGCTGTCGAAAAAGGAAGACGGCATGAGGCTCGGCGCCAAGGACTATTACGCCACCAGCGACGCCGAGACCTTCACCAAGCTCGCCGGCACGTTCGACCTGATCATCTGCACGGTCGGTACGGCGATCGACTGGAATGCCTATCTCGGCCTCTTGAAATTCGACGGCTCGATGGTGCTGGTCGGCGTCCCGGAACATGCGGTCCCGGTCCACGCCTTCTCGGTCATCGGCGGTCGCAAGAGCCTTTCGGGCTCGATGATCGGCTCCATCAAGGAAACCCAGGAAATGCTGGATTTCTGCGGCGAGCACGGCATCACGTCCGAGATCGAGAAGATCAATATCCAGGATATCAACGAAGCCTACGAACGCGTCATCAAGAGCGACGTGCGCTACCGCTTCGTCATCGACATCGCCTCGCTGGCGGTCTGACAGCCCAAAAGGTCGAAACAGAAAGGGCGGTCCACGGACCGCCCTTTTTTATTACGCCGACCATTCCCGGTCGCTGAGATGAGCACGCCATTCGAAACGATGCGGTGATCGTTTCCGGCCGCTTTTCCCTACTTCGGCAGCTTGTCGTCCACGCCTTCGACGTAGAAATTCATGCCGAGCAGGACGCCGTCCTGCGCCTTTTCGCCGGCAGGCAACCATGCGGTGCCGTCCTGCTTGTTGATCGGGCCGGTGAACGGATGCAGTTCGCCCGACTTGATCTTGGCTTCCGTCTCTTCCGCCATTGCCTTCACGTCGTCCGGCATGTTTGTATAGGGCGCCATGGTCAGGATGCCGTCCTTCAGGCCATCCCAGATCTGCTCGGACTTCCAGGTGCCGTCGAGCAGTGCCTGGGCGCGCTTGATGTAATAGGCGCCCCAGGTGTCGACGATGGCGGTCAGCTGCGTCTTCGGGCCGGCCGCGATCATGTCGGAGGCCTGGCCGAAGGCGAGGATGCCGCGCTCGGAGGCGACCTGCATCGGAGCGGTCGTATCGGTGTGCTGGGTCAGGATGTCGACGCCCTGGTCGATCAGCGCCTTGGCGGCATCGGCTTCCTTGCCCGGGTCGAACCAGGTATTGGCCCAGACGACCTTCAGCTTGAAGTTCGGATTGATCGACCTGGCGCCCAGTTCGAAGGCGTTGATGCCCATCACCACTTCCGGAATCGGGAAGGAGGCGATGTAGCCGGCGACGCCCTTCTTCGACATCTTCGCGGCAATCTGGCCCTGGATATAACGGCCTTCGTAGAAGCGCGAATTGTAGGTCGCGAGGTTCGGCCCAGCCTTGAAGCCGGTCGCATGCTCGAACTTCACATCGGGAAATTTCGCGGCGACCTTGACGGTGGCATCCATGAAGCCGAAGGACGTCGTGAAGACCAGCGAGCAGCCGGAACGGGCCATGCGCTCGATCGCGCGTTCTGCATCCGGGCCTTCCGGCACGTTTTCGAGGAAGGGCGTTTCGACCTTGGCGCCGAGTGCCTTGTCGAGCTGCTGGCGACCGAGGTCATGGGCCTGGGTCCAACCACCATCCGTCTTGGACCCGACGTAGATGAAGCAGACCTTCTTCTTCTCCTGAGCCACGGCGCCGGTCGAAAAACCGCCCATCAGGGCGGCCGATGCGGCAAGGGCGATAATCAGTTTCTTCATTTCCTAACCTCTATTGGCTTGAAGACGTTTTGTTTTTGGTTCCGCGGTCACCGGTCGGGGACAAAGGGTTTCCCGAGCGAGGCCGGCGTATTGATGAGCGTCGTGCGACGATTATGCGAAATGATGATCAGCACGACAATAGTCGCCGCATAAGGAAGTGCGGACAGGAACTGCGACGGGATGACGATGCCGAGGTTCTGCGCCACGATCTGCGCGTGCAGCTGGCCGATCCCGACGGCGCCGAAGAGGTACCCGCCGGCCAGAACCCGCCATGGCCGCCAGGAGGCGAAGACGACGAGCGCGAGCGCGATCCAGCCGCGGCCGGCCGACATGTTCTCCACCCATTGCGGCGTGTAGACGAGCGAAAGCTGAGCGCCGGCAAGTCCGGCACAGGCGCCGCCGAACATGACCGCCAGGTAGCGGGTGCGGATGACGTTGATGCCGAGTGCGTGGGCAGAGGCATGGCTGTCGCCGATCGCCCGCAGCTTCAGCCCGGTCCGGCTCCTGAACAGGAACCAGTTGATGCCGACGACAAGCGCGATCGATACGTAGAAGATCAGGTCCTGACGAAAGAGGACGCGACCGAAAAACGGGATGTCCGAAAGGAACGGAAAGACGATCGGCTGCAGCTTGATGCCCGGCTGGCCGACGAAGGCCTCGCCGATCTGGCCGGAAAGCCCGAGACCGAGGATGGTGAGCGCAAGGCCGGTCGCGACCTGGTTGGCCACCAGCGTCAGCGTCAGGAAACCGAAGAGCAACGAGAAGATCCCGCCGCCCAGAATGCCGGCGAGGATGCCGATATAGGGTGAGCCCGTCAGTTGCGCGGCCACGAAGGCGCAGGCCGCGCCCATGATCATCATGCCCTCGACGCCGAGGTTCAGCACGCCGGAGCGCTCGGTCACCAGTTCGCCGAGTGCGGCGAGAACCAGCGGGGTCGATGCGGTGATGACGGTGAGAAGGATCGCCTCGAACATCAGGCCTTCACCTCCGCCGTTTTCGCGCCTGCAAAGATCAGCCGGATCCTGTAGTGGATCAGCGTATCGCAGGACAGCACGAAGAAGAGCAGCAACCCTTGAAAGACGCGGCTGACCTTGTCCGAAATGCCGATCGACAGCTGCGCCGCCTCGCCGCCGAGATAGGTCAGCGCCAGCACGAGCCCTGAAGCGATGATCCCGAGCGGGTTGAGCCGCCCGAGGAAGGCGACGATGATCGCCGTGAAACCGTAGCCCGGCGAGATGACCGGCTGGACATGGCCGATCGAGCCGGAGACTTCCGAAATGCCGGCAAGCCCGGCAAGCGCACCGGACAGCAACATCGAGAACCACACCATGCGGCGGGCGGAGAAGCCGGCAAAGCGCCCTGCCCGCTCCGACTGGCCAAGCACCGAGACCTCGAAGCCCTTCAGCATGAAGCGCATCATGAACCAGAGCGCCACGGCGGCGGCGATCGCGAAGATGAAGGCCCAGTGGGCGCGGCCGGACGACAGGATCTCCGGCAGCACCGCTTCGATCTGAAAGCCCTTGGTCTGCGGGAAATTGTAGCCTTGCGGATCGCGCCAGGGCCCCCGCACCAGCCAGTCGAGATAGAGCTGGGCGATATAGACCAGCATCAGGCTGGTCAGGATTTCGTTGGTGTTGAAGCGGGTTTTCAGCAGCGCCGGTATGCCGGCATAAAGCGCGCCGCCGATCATGCCGAGGATCAGCATCAGCGGCAGGATCAGCGGCGAGTGCCAGGCCGGATACATGACCGGCAGGATCGAACCGGTAATCGCACCGATGGTGAACTGGCCTTCGGCGCCGATATTCCAGTTGTTGGACCGGTAGCAAACCGACAGGCCGACCGCGATCAGGATCAGCGGCGCCGCCTTGATCGCCAGTTCGTGCAGCGACCACACTTCCAGCAGCGGCTCGACAAAGAAGCTGTAGAGCGCGCTGACCGGGTTCTTGCCGAGCAGCCAGAACATGATGGCGCCGAAAAGCAGCGTCAGCGCCAGCGCCAGCAGCGGCGAGAGGACCGAGAACAGCGTCGAGACGCGGGCACGCTTCTGGAGCTCAATGCGCATGCGCCGTCTCCGGAATGGGATGGCTTTCGTGGATACCGCCCATCAGCAGACCGATGCGTTCCAAGGTCAGCGTGCCGGCCGGATAGGCCTTGGAGAGACTGCCTTCGGAGATGACGGCGATATTCGTCGCCACCTCGAAAATCTCGTCGAGATCCTGGCTGATCACGACGACCGCCGAGCCCGACCTGGCGAGATCGATCAGCGCCTGGCGGATGCGGCTTGCGGCGCCGGCATCGACGCCCCAGGTCGGCTGGTTGACGACGAGCACCGAGGGCTGCCGGTCGAGTTCGCGCCCGACGATGAATTTCTGGAGGTTGCCGCCGGAGAGCGAGCCTGCCTGCGGATCCTCGCCGCTCTTGCGGACATCCATCGCCTCGCAGATGCGGCGGGTGGCGGAGCGGATCGCGTCGAAGCGGATGACGGAAAACGCGCCGCCAGACAGAAAGGCCTTCTTGTCCGACTGGCTGCGAGCGAGCAGGAGATTGTCCGAAAGCGCCATGGCCGAGACGGCGGCGTGGCCGTGGCGTTCTTCCGGCACGAAGCCAGCGCCAAGCAGGCGGCGGCCGTTGATGCCGGTGCGGCCGACCGCCTTGCCCCGGATGTGGATCGCCTCGTCTTCGGCGACCGGATATTCGCCCGAGAGCGCATCGAAGAGTTCGCCCTGTCCGTTGCCCGCAACGCCGGCAATCGCCAGCACCTCTCCGGCCCGGACCTTCATGGCGATGTTCTTCAGCGAGACCGCAAAGGGCGTGCGCGCCGGAACCGAAAGATTGCTGACCTCGATGCGGATATCGCCGAGTGCCGCTGCATTGTCCCGGTGGACTTCGGCGACGTCGGAGCCGACCATCATGCGGGCGAGCGAGGCCGGCGTCTCCTGGCTCGGATCGCAGGCGCCGGTGACCTTGCCGTGACGCAGGACCGTGGCGCGATCGCAGATGCGGCGCACTTCCTCCAGCCTATGGCTGATATAGAGAACCGATCGGCCCTCGGCCTTCAGCTTGAACAGCGTCTCGAACAGCCGGTCGGCCTCCTGCGGGGTCAAGACCGAAGTCGGCTCGTCAAGGATGATCAGCTTGGGATTCTGAAGCAGCGCCCGGACGATCTCGATGCGCTGGCGTTCGCCGACGGACAGGTCCGCCACATGCGCCTGGGGGTCGAGCGGCAGGCCATATGCCTTGGAAAGCGACGCGGCTTCGTCCGAGATCCTGGCGAGCGAAATCTTCGGGTCGAGCGACAGCGCAATGTTTTCCGCGACCGTCAGTGCCTCGAACAGCGAGAAATGCTGGAAGACCATGCCGATGCCGAGGTGGCGGGCCTCGCCCGGCGAGGCGATCGTCACCGGCGCGCCCTGACAGAGGATCTGACCGGCGCTTGGCTGCAGCACACCGAAGAGCATTTTTACCAGCGTCGATTTGCCGGCGCCGTTTTCACCGAGCAATGCGTGGATTTCGCCGGGAGCGATATCCAAATCGATCGCGTTGCAAGCCGCGAAGCTGCCGAAAAGCTTGGTCAAACCTCGAACCGACAGAAGCGGAACGGTCGCCGGACCCTCGGATAACGTCACTGAACCCCCTCGTTCACCGCGTACCTACCTTCTTCGAGGTTTTTCAGGGCAACGCGACGTATTGACTTTGACGACATCCGGCGATCCCTCCGGACATTCTACTGATATTGATACCGTTTTTGTTGCTTCGCACAACACTAAAGAAAAGGGCGTTTCCGGAACGCCCAACTATTTTCCGAGACTGGGGAAAAGCTGCAGAACGCCGCCAATGCAATAGAGGTAGATGCCGCTCAATACGACGCCGTAGACGACCCAGTCGGGTGTATCGAAATGCAGGAGCAGCGAATAGCCGCCGAGCGCGCACCAGATGAGGCCGACGGCCATATTGAGCGGGCGGAGCCGCTTGACGCGGACGGGATGCAGAAAGTTGATCGGCAGGAAGGTGAGGACAACCGATACGGAGACCACGACCAGAGCCGCCGTGGCGCTTGCATCTATGACGAATAGCGTAAACACGACCATGTTCCAGACGACCGGAAAGCCGGAAAAAAAGTACTCGTCCGTCTTCATGCCCATGTCGGCATAATAAACCGCGCTCGAGACGACGATCGCGCCGGCGGCGACGAAAGACCATGGCTCCCCGATCATGCCGCTCTGGTAAAGCGCAAACGCCGGCAAAAGCACGTAGGTCACGTAGTCGATGATGTTGTCGAGCGTATCGCCGGACCAGTTGGGCAGGACTTCCTTGACCCGCACCTTGCGGGCGATCGGTCCATCGATACCGTCGACGAGGAGCGCCAGCCCCAGCCACCAGAACATGTCGACGAAGCGATGCTCGGCTGCCGCGACGACCCCGAGGAAAGCGAGGAACGAACCGGATGCCGTCAGGAGGTGAACCGAGAAGGCGCGGATTTCGGCATACGGAACTTTTTTGTAATTGAAGATTCGTCTGATCACGCGTCAGTCCCGCCTTTCCCTTATCCGGCGAGGTATGCGGCCAATCACCGCGCATTGCAACCGGCTTGGCCGCGCCTCAAGACATAGAGCATTGCTTTTTCCATGCTGCGCTGCCGTGCCCCATGGATATGCCCGCCACGAAGCTCTAGATAATCGAGAGTACATTTTGCAGAGCAGGACGACGGACATGCAGCATTTCGAGATCGCCGTGGTGGGCGGGGGACTGGCCGGATCGGTTGCCGCACTGGCGCTCGCGCGTGCCGGCCGCATGGTGGCGATGATCGCGCCCTCATCCGAGAAAACCGACGAGCGTACGACCGCACTGATGGACCACTCCATTCGCTTTCTTGAACGACTTGGCATCTGGGAGGACATAGCGCCTTCCGCCGCGCCGCTTTCGGTCATGCAGATCGTCGACGGTACCAAGCGGCTGCTGCGCGCGCCGACGGCGCAGTTCCGGGCGCAGGATGTCGGCCTCTACGCCTTCGGCTACAACATACCGAACCGGGCGCTATCGGAAACGCTGGATGCGGCGGTGGCAGCAGAACGCAATATTACCAACGTCACCCAAACCGTCGAGACCTTCGATTTCTCGGCCGAGAGAGTGATGCTGACGCTGTCGGACGGCACGATTGCCAGCGCCGATTTCGTCGTGGGTGCGGATGGCCGCCAGTCGAAAGCGCGGGAGACGGCCGGCATCGGCGTGCGCCGCTGGTCCTATCCCCAGTCGGCGGTGGTATTGAACTTCGCCCACAGCCTGCCGCACGGCAATGTTTCGACCGAGGTCCATACGGAAAGCGGACCGTTCACCCAGGTTCCCCTGCCCGGCCTGCGCTCCAGCCTTGTCTGGGTGGTGAAGCCGGATGAAGCCCGCCGTCTCGTCAAACTTCCGACCGAGGAATTGTCGCGGCTGGTCGAAGACCGCATGCAGTCGATGCTCGGCAAGGTGAAGGTCGAAGGCAAGGCACAGGCATGGCCACTCTCCAGCCTGATGGCGGAGCGGTTCGGCAAGGGCCGGCTGGCGCTGATCGGCGAGGCCGCACATGCCTTTCCGCCGATCGGAGCGCAGGGCCTCAACCTGTCGCTGCGCGACATCATCGCGCTTTCGGACCTGCTCGCCGCAACCGGCGACCGTCCGGTCCCTGCGGATGCAGGCGATCGCTTCAACCGGCGCCGCGGCCCGGACATCGTCAGCCGCACGGTCGGCGTCGATCTCCTCAACCGTTCGCTGCTGTCGGATTTCCTGCCCGTCCAGATGCTGCGTGCCGCCGGCCTGCACATCCTCAGCTACGCGCCGCCGCTCCGCAATCTGCTGATGCGCGAGGGGATCGAACCGGGTCGTGGGCTGCGGGCCGTCGTCGATGCCTTACGGAAAGAGATCCGGCGGTAACGCGCCTGAGTTGATGAGGTAAAGCAGCACCGGCAGCGTTGTCACCGATGCGACGGTAATGATCAGGATGCTCGCCGACGCCCTCTCCTGCCAGACGCCGTATTGCTGGCTGATGACAAAAACGTTGGTCGCCGTCGGCAGCGCCGAAAGCAAGGTCGCAGAATAGATCCAAACGGGATCGAAATTGCCGATCAGCGACAGGACCGCATAGGTGGTCATCGGCAGCACGATCAGCTTGGAGACCGCGATATAGCTGATCTCCACCGGCACGCGTTTGATCGGCCGGAGCGCCAGCGTCACCCCCATGGCAAAAAGCGCGCAAGGGGCCGCCGCCTGGGCGAGGTAGTCGATGAGCCGCTGGAAGGCAGCCGGCGGCTGAACGGCAAATGCCGCGAAGCAGAAACCGAACGCCGTCGAGATGATGAACGGGTGCAGCACGACTTTCCGGACGATATCGGCGACCACATGGCTGGCTGGGCGTTTGTCGCCCCCGGCTACCGCCATCATCGCAGGCGCGACAATGAAATGCGCGGCGTTCTCGAAGCAGACTATCAGCGCCACCGGCACCGCTGCCGCCTCACCGAAAGCCAGCAGCGCCAGGCCCGGCCCCATATAGCCGATATTGCCGTAGGCGCCGGCAAACGACTGGATGGTGCAATCAGCAAACGAATTGCGACGTAAAAAGAAGCCGATCAGGAAGAGAACGAAGAAGACCAGGTAGGTCGCGCCGATCTCGCCGAAGATGAAGTCGGCTCGGGTCAGCTGCTCGACCGGAGTGCGGGACACGAGCTTGAAGAACAGCGCCGGCAGAGCCGCGTAGATGATGAACGTATTCATCCAGCCGAGCGCTTCGGCCGGCTGTTTCGTCACCCTCGCGGCCAGATAACCGATGAAGATCAGGCCGAAGAAGGGCAACAGCAATGCAATGATATCGGCCATCGGTTCCCTGCCCGAACGAGCGGGCCGTATTGGAAGACGCTTTTCCGTTAGCCGATTTGCATCAGGATTGGAAAGGTCTGCTGGAACCAGATTGCGGCCGAAGTGACGAAACCGAAGATGAAAGCAAGCCCGGTCAAAATCAGGAAGACCCCCATGACCTTCTCGACCATGCCGAGATGGCGGCGGAAACGGGTGAGGAACCGCATGAACGCACCGGAGAAGCCGGCGGCGATCCAGAACGGCACGGCCAGGCCCAGCGAATAGATGGCAAGCAATGCCGCTCCCTCGCCGACGGTGTCGCGGGATGCGGCCACGCCGAGGATGGCGCCAAGCACCGGGCCGATGCAGGGCGTCCAGCCGAAAGCGAAGGCAAGCCCCATGACATAGGCGCCGGAGAGCGTCGCCGGCTGGCCGCCGCCCTGGAAGCGTGCCTCGCGGGCGAGAAGGCCTATCCGGAAAACCCCCAGAAAATTCAGCCCCATAAGGATAATGATCAGGCCGCCGAGCTTCGACAGGAGATCGAGATGCTGACGCAAGAGCACGCCGATCGTCGAGGCGCCGGCCCCGAGCGCCACGAAGACGGTGGCGAACCCGAGGGTGAAGAACAATGCCGACTTGAGCACCGCCCGCCGTGTCCCGCCCCCCGAATCGATAACCGCCACTCCGCCGCCGCGGAATTGCTCGACCGAAATGCCCGCCATATAACAGAGATAGGGCGGCACGAGCGGCAGCACGCAAGGAGAGAGAAACGACAATGCGCCGGCAAGAAGCGCGCTCAGCAGGGATATTTCGGCAATCGACACGTGTGGCTCCGGATGGCGGGCTTCAGGGAGCCCGCGTCTTACGCTTGAGGTAATGGCCGAACGCGGCGAATGCCAATCACCTTTTCGCAGCGCGACGGAAAAGCGTCAGATAGCCGCATTTTTGCTGTTTTTGCGGGTTGACCGCAAGGGGGCACCTGCCTATGTTCCGCGCACTTTCAAGGACGCGCTTACCCGCGGCCGCGGGAGAGCGTAGCTCAGCTGGTAGAGCAACTGACTTTTAATCAGTAGGTCTCGGGTTCGAACCCCGACGCTCTCACCATACTCAAATTAAGTCATACACTTAAACGGCACCAATGCGATTGCAGTGGTTTGGTGCGCTTGGGCCAAGGCTCCGTGCGCCGCCTCGTTTTGCAGTGGCGGGTGGAATCGCTGCGCCTGCTTCGTCACAATGTGGGTGGACGAAGTCCAGCCGGTCTGTCACAAGCCGATCAGGACGCGACTGCCGTTAACTTTAGAACGGGGTCGGGCGACCGATTGACGTCACGTCGCTGCCACGAGATCACGTCGGCCGTCCTTTTCTAGATCCGGTCCTGGATCCGGGACTCAAACGCATCGAAAAACCCCGCCTCACCCATTACAATTTGCTCATCTTCAGAGCGGATGCCATTCATTACAGTCAGGTCACGTTTGCGGCGACAAACCGCGGACGTGCGAAAACTCCGGGTGCAGCGTCAAACCCTTGAAATATCTTATTTCGCGAGATCAAGGACGTCTCCGGAGCGGAGCATTTGGCCTAAATTTCGGCAGATGAGGCCTTCCAAACCTTATTTATTATTAAGCTGACCTTCGAGGCTTCGGGGCGTAATTCTGTCTTCAAGACTGAATGCTGCCGACGGTCGGAGAGGCTGTGGCGGCAGAGTCAGTTTCACAACCGTTTGCCGAAGGTGGAGCTCAGATATGCGCTCGCTCGTCCCGATAAACCAGCCTTCCCCCGTGTCGCCGGCGCCCTGCCCCGTCATGCACCTCACCGGACCGCCCGGCGATCGACGTCGATAGCCAGGCGTTCAAAGCCGCTTCACCCGCCGTCCCGTGAATCGGTTTCTGATGCGACGGCTTTCTCCAAAGCCGGCTTTTCAGCTTCGCAAATCTCCAGAACTCCAACCGATCGGCCGTTCTCATCGCGCGGCTTCGATCCTCTTCGCCCCAATGCGCCGCCTCCCGGCGCAAGGGCTGCAGATTGAAAGGAAGACCTCCATGTCAAATATCCTTCGCAGACATCGGATCGCGGCACTTCTTGGCGCCGCCATCGTTGCGATCCCGCTCTCCGTGCCGGTCATTCTCGGCACTAACGCGGCGCATGCAGCAACCACCGCAACGGCTGCTGCCGGCTCGGTTTCCGGCATCGTCGCTCCGGGTGGTTCGTTCGCACCGATCGTTTCCGCCGACAAACCGGCCGTTGTCACCATCACGACCACGATGAAGGCGCAGAACGTCGCTCCGGACGACAGCTCGCCCTTGGACGACAATTCGCCGTTCGACGAGCAATTCCGGCAGTTCTTCGGCCAGCAGGGCATCCCCATGCCGCGCCATATGCCGCAGCAGCGTCAGGCTCCCCGGACCGAAGCCCTCGGCTCCGGCTTTGTCGTCACGGCCGACGGTTACATCGTCACCAACAATCACGTGATCGATAACGCGATCGACATCAAGGTAACGCTCGATGACGGCACCGACGTGCCCGCCAAACTGATCGGCGCCGACGCGAAATCCGATCTTGCCGTCATCAAGATCAACGCGCCAAAACCGCTGGCGACGATCGCTTGGGGCGATTCGGACAAGCTCAATGCCGGCGACCAGATTCTGGCGATCGGCAATCCGTTCGGCATCGGCACGACCGTCACCGCCGGCATCGTTTCGGCCCGCGGCCGCGATCTCCACAGCGGCCCGTATGACGATTTCATCCAGATCGATGCACCGATCAACCACGGCAATTCGGGCGGCCCGCTGGTCGATCTCGAAGGCAAGGTCGTCGGCATCAATACGGCGATCTATTCCCCGAATGGCGGCAGTGTCGGAGTCGGCTTCGCGATTCCTTCAGACCAGGCCCAGAAGGTCGTCGCCAAGCTGATGAAGGACGGCTCGATCGAGCATGGCTTCATCGGTGTGCAGATCCAGCCGGTGACGGCGGATGTGGCGAGCGCCATAGGCCTCGACAAGCCGGAAGGCGCGCTGGTCGCCAATGTCAATGATGACACGCCGGCAGCCAAGGCGGGTATCCGGATCGGCGACGTCATCACCGCGCTCGGCGGCCAGCAGATCAAGTCGCCGCGGGATCTGTCGCGCATGGTCGCCGACCTGACGCCCGGCGCCAAGGAGGGCCTGACCGTCTGGCGTCAGGGTCAAAACCGTAATCTCAGCATCACGGTTGGCGGCAACGAGCCCGACCAGCAGCAGGCTTCGGCCGAGAATGGCGACAAGCCCATGCAGGGTGCCCAGCGCGTTCCGACCATCGGCATCGGCCTTGCCGACCTCACGCCGGATATCCGCGAGGCGCTTAACCTGCCGCGTCGGGAAAACGGTGCCGTGATCGAAAGCGTCGCCCCCGACAAGCCGGCTGCCGACGCCGGCCTGCAGCCCGGGGATATCATCGTCTCGATCAACCAGCAGCCCGTGAAGTCGGCCAAGGATGCCAAGGCGGCGGTCGCGGAAGCCGGCAAATCCGGGCGCAAGTCCGTCCTGCTCCTCATCCAGCGTGGCGAGAACCAGACCTTCGTCGCGGTCCCCTTCTCGATCGGCTGAACATCGGCCTCGCCTCATCTTCTCGGCGCCGCCCGGTTGTCGCGACCGGGCGGCGGTCGTTTGGTCTCGCCCACACTCGCCTCCAACGCGGCGACGAGTTCTGCAAACCTCGCCCTCGCCCGAGCAAGCACCAGCGCATCGGCGATCGGTTTGTCGACAACGTCCTCCAGAGCCCGAGACACCCGGCGGGCCGCTCTCTTCAATTCGCCGGGAGCAGTTTCGCTGCTCACGATCTCGGTCGCCAGGATATACATTCGCCGATAGCTCCTTGCTTCGGCGGCCGCCCTCATCCACGTCCTAGGGAAATCAGTCATCCGGGCTTACATGGGAGCCGCCGGCGGAAAGTCAGCCGCGCCGTAACTGTAGAGTCAATCTCGCTTTAACCAAAACTTAAGCGTGAATTACCGCCTCCTGATGAAACCAGCACCGGAACCTTCGCAGGCAGAAGACGTTTGCCCGGCCGAAGGAGCGTCTTATGCGCATTATATTCGTGGTCATGATCGTTTCGGTGCTCAGCATCCTGGCATTCAAATATGCCGACCAGTCGCTTGGCGGTGGCGACATCATGGCTTCACCGACGGAACTCTCGGCCCAGAACTGACACGATCGCGTGGGGCCGGAACCTTCCCGTTTTCCGGGGGTTGTCAGGCTATAGAGGAGCCGTAGTCATGAGCGCCCAGAATGTCCTGATTGCCTTGGGATCCGCCATCGCGGGCGGCCTTGTCGTTGCCCTTCTAATGCATCCCGCCGGACCGACCGCCAGCACGAAGTCGGATCGCCTGAGTGGCCCTCCGGCAGAGACCGCCTTCCTGCCGGAACGCTTCGGCGTTCCAAGTTCGACCCAGTGATTCTTGGTAAAATTGGGATCCGAAACACGAAAAAAGGCCGGCTCCTCTTTCCAGGCGCCGGCCCTTTTTTATGTCTAGTCGATCAATGAACGGCCTTGCCGCCCTCTTCTTCTTCGAATGTCACTGCGACATCGCCGTCTGCCGAAAGACGGACCCTGTCGCCTTCGATATCGGCGACCAATTCAAGCGGAATGAAGTGGTGGTGGCCTCGATGGCCGCCCTCGCCGCTGTCCTTCTTCGTCAGCTTGATACGGCTGCCTTCGACGCGGTCGACCGTTCCAACGTGGGCACCATCCGCGCCGATGACTTCGGCGTGTTCCTTGATTCTTGCAGCATCGATCATGGGAAATCTCCTTTTTCTGCGTTTCGACAACGCATGAATGGGAATATCGATGCATGCTCTTCGAAATTGAGAGGCTTTCACAAAACAGGCCACTCGCGGAGAACGTCCGGAACGGCTGCTCACGCTTTCCGGTCGAGTGTACCTTTGGTTTTATTGGTCGAAGGCGCAGGCCAACACAGAGAATCTTACAACTGTAATACTGTCAGTATACCCGTATTTCTACGCGCCATTACAATTTCCAAGCTTTCATCGCAGGACGAACTGAAGTTATTCTTTCGCCTCCATAGGTTACCGATATTTAAGTTTTATCACTTCCGGTTTTATGTCATTGAGAGAGCAGAAGAATTCCCTCCGGCGACCACGCTTCCGGCGGATTTGCGCCGCAGGACGGCGCAACGGGAGATTTGGTCCCGGTTGTATCGCTACCCAGCAAAGGACAGACCGTTGAACGTGCAGAACAGCCCCGACCCGGCAACCAAGACCAGCGGCACGCCCGATCTCGCCGCGATCCTGGCCACTTCGGGAAACCAGCGCAAGAAGCGCCGCTGGGTCTGGCCGACGGTCCTTATCGTTGCCGTTGCCGCCGCGGCGGGTGCCTACAGCTATTTCGGCAGCAGCGGCCCGCGCTACGACTACACCACCCAACCGGCAAAGCGCGGCGGCCTCTCAGTCATCGTCACGGCGACCGGCTCGGTCCAGCCGACCGATCAGGTGGACATATCGAGCGAATTGTCGGGCACTGTCCGCAAGGTCAATGTCAGCTACAACAGTGCGGTGAAACAGGGCGACGTGCTCGCCGAACTCGACACCAACAAGCAGGAAGCAGATGTCCAGAGCGCCCGCGCCCAGTTGGCTTCGGCAAGGGCCAACGTGCTGAAGGCCGAAGCGGAAGCGGCCTCGGCCAAAAATTCGCTCGACCGCCTGACCGGCCTCGTCAGCAATCGCATTTCGACCCAGCAGGAGCTCGACGCGGCGAAATTCACCTATGATTCGGCGCTCGCCACCAAGGCCGTCAACGAGGCGTCCGTTCTTTCCGCCGAAGCCAATCTGCGGCTCTCGGAGCTCAATCTTCTCAAGCTCAGGATCGTTTCCCCAATCGATGGAATCGTGCTGACCCGCGACGTGGATCCTGGCGCGACCGTCGCCTCCTCGCTGAACGCGCCGGTGCTCTTCACCATCGCCGGCGACCTGAAACGCATGGAACTGCAGGTCGCCGTCGACGAGGCGGATGTCGGCCATGTCCAGGAAGGACAGTCGGCGAAATTCTCGGTCGACGCCTATCCCGATCGCAACTTTCCGGCCACCATCCAGGCGGTGCGCTTTGCATCCGAAACCGTCTCGAACGTCGTCACCTACAAGGCGATCCTGACGGTCGACAACGCCGACCTGCTGCTGCGTCCCGGCATGACGGCAACTGCTGATATCACCGTGCAATCGGTCACCGACGCGCTCCTCGTGCCGAACGCGGCGTTGCGCTACTCGCCGCCGACCACAGTGCGCAGCCGCGGCAATTTCCTCACCCGGCTTTTCGCACCGCCCCGGCCGCGCGGCAATCGCGGTGGCGACAATGCCTCGAGTGCAGGCCGTGCCGTCTGGGTGCTGCGCGCCGGCGTGCCGACACGGGTTCAGGTCGAGACCGGCCCGACCGACGGGCAGTTCACAGTGCTGAAATCCGGCGAGGTCGAGCAAGGCGATCTGCTGATCACGGACGCCGTCGCCCGCGCGAGCTGAGGAGGGTTTTGATGACGCTCCCTCCCATCATCACCTTCAGGCAGGTCTCGAAGTTGTACGGGCACGGCGAAGCGACGATCCGTGCGCTCGATCATATCGACCTGTCCATCACGGCGGGCGAGTTCGTATCGATCATGGGTCCGTCCGGCTCGGGTAAATCCACGGCAATGAACATCATTGGCGGGCTCGATGTGCCCACCTCCGGTGAATATCTGTTCCAGGGCATTCCGACGAGCGGTTTCGACCGCGCGCAGCTGACGCTGCTGCGGCGTCACATGCTCGGCTTCGTGTTCCAGGGGTTCAACCTTCTCGCCCGCACATCCGCCGTCGAAAATGTCGAACTGCCACTGGTCTATCGGGGCATGGATCACCGCGAGCGGCGCAGCCGCGCGATGATCGCGCTGGAACAGGTGGGCCTCAAGGGCCGCGAAGGCCATACAACGCAGGAGCTGTCGGGCGGCCAGCAGCAGCGCGTGGCGATCGCTCGCGCCATCGTCACCGATCCCGCAGTGCTGCTCGCCGACGAGCCGACCGGCAATCTCGACACCAGGACCAGCGCAGAGATCATGGAGCTGATCACCCGGCTCAATCGCGACAACGGCATCACCGTGATCATGGTCACCCACGAAGAGGATATCGCCGCCTATGGCAAGCGGCTCCTGCGCTTCGTCGACGGCCATCTCGCCTCGGATCACGCGCAGGCGAAGGAGCACGACCATGTTCTTTGAGACGGCGAAATTGGCCTGGCGTGCGATCAGCCGCAACATGCTGCGTTCCTTCCTCACCGTACTCGGCGTGGTCATCGGTGTCGCGGCGGTCATCGCCATGGTGACGGTCGGCAACGGCACGACGGCGAAGGTGCAGGCCGAACTTTCCCGCCTCGGCACCAACACGCTGTTCGTCCGGCCCGGCCAGTGGGGGCCGGGACGCGCCAGCAGCGAGGCCAAGCGCTTCAACGACAAGGATGTCCTGGCGATCCAGGAACAGGTGGCCGGGCTTCGCGCCGTGGCACCCGTGAACCGCGGCACCGCGACCGTGATTGCCGGCGGTGCCAACCATTCGTCGAGCGTGATCGGCACCAACAACGATTATCTGATCGCCCAGGACTGGGATCTGTCGCTCGGCCGGTCATTCCTCGCCAACGAAGATCGCGGCAGCCAGGCTGCCTGCATCATCGGCGAGACGGTGCGCAAGGAACTCTTTGGCGCGGCCAACCCGGTCGGGCAGAACATCCGCGTCAGCAATGTCGCCTGCCCGGTGGTCGGCGTGCTCGCCGTCAAGGGTCAGTCCGGCATGGGCGACGACCAGGACGACACGGTCATCATGCCCTTGAAACTGCACCAGCGGCGGATCGGCGGCACGACGACGATCAGCAGCATCATCCTGTCGGCGCAGGACGGCGTGGCGACCACAAAGGTCCAGTCGGACGTCGAAAGCCTGCTGCGCGAACGGCGCAGGATCGCGATCGGCCGCGAGGACGATTTCTCGGTCAACGACATGTCGCAGATCGCCGCGGCGATGACCGGCACGACGGTGCTGCTGACGGGTCTGCTTGGCGCGGTCGCGGCCGTGAGCCTGCTGGTCGGCGGCATCGGCATCATGAACATCATGCTGGTTTCGGTCACCGAACGCACCCGCGAGATCGGCATTCGCCTCGCGATCGGTGCGCTTGAGCGGCAGGTGCTGACCCAGTTTCTCGTCGAGGCGGTGATGCTGTCGATCTTCGGCGGCGTCAGCGGCATCGTTGCCGGCCTTGCGCTTGCGTATGGTGTCGTCAGCTTCCTCGGCGTGCCCTTCGTCGCCAGCCCGACGATCATCCTGCTTGCCTTCGCCTTCTCGGCGGCGATCGGCATGGTGTTCGGCTATTTCCCCGCGCGGCGTGCGGCGCAGCTCAATCCGATCGAAGCGCTCCGCCACGAATGACCGGGGCACTTCTGGCCGCCGAAGGCGCCGACGACCAACTGTATACCGCAGACTGATATATCAACTCGGCTTGCCATTCCAAATGCGACATGTCACCTTCTGATATATCAGAGAGGATCACCATGGCAGCCGAAGCAGAACCGCTCAGCAGACAGGCCTATCGCCGGCTTGAAAGCATGATCGTCACCATGAAGCTGCCGCCCGGCGCGCTGGTTACGGAAAAGCAGCTCATCGGCCTTGCGGGCCAAGGCCGCACACCGGTGCGCGAAGCGATCCAGAAACTCGAATGGCAGGGATTGATGCGGGTGCGCCCGCGCGTCGGGCTGCAGGTCACCGAGATCATCGAGAGCGACCATGACAGCATCATGCAGGTGCGGCGCCAGCTTGAACCGGTTGCAGCAGCCCTGGTGGCGGAACATGCCAGCGATGAGCAACGCAGTGCCCTACTCGATTGCGCCAAGGCAATGGGTGCCGCTGCGGCGACCGGTGACATTCACGGCTTCCTGGATGCCGACAAGCGCTTCGACGAGGTTCTGGAGGAGGCCTGCCCCAACCGGTTCCTGATGTCGGCGCTGGCGCCGCTCCAGACCCATTCCCGGCGGCGGTGGTTTTCGACGGCCTCTATCGAACGGCTGGATCAGGCCGTGACCCAGCATGTCGCCGTCATCCGCGCCATCCGGGCGGGCGACGTCGAAGCGGCACGAAGAGCGATGGAGACGCTCCTCGCCTATCTTACGAATTCATAAGGTAATCAGGCGTGGACTTCGGCTTCGCGCTGCTTTGCGAGCGCAGCGAGATCCGCAGGCTTCAGCTCGACCGACTCGCCGCAACCGCAGGCAGACGTCTGGTTCGGATTGACGAAGGTGAAGCCCGAGCGCATCTGCGTGACTTCGAAATCCATCTGGGTGCCGAGGAGATAAAGCACGGCGGAAGGCTCGATCCAGACGCTCGCGCCGTCGTACTCGATCATGTCGTCCTTGGCATTGGGCTCGGTGACGAGATCGACCGTGTATTCCATGCCGGCGCAGCCGCCCTTCTTGATCCCGACACGCAGGCCCTTGGCCTCCGGTCCGGAATTGGCGACGAGCTGCTTGACGCGGGTCGCGGCAGCATCGGTCATGGTCATAATGGCGAAGCCCATGGGCTCATTCTCCTTCCGCACACGGATTCAAGGTCCGGTGTTTCACGATTCAAATGTAGTACCGACCGATTAATCGATCAATACCAGCCGACAGCCACCTGGGCTTCTTCGGACATGCGCTCCGGCGTCCACGGCGGATCGAAGGTCATCTCGACCTCGACGCCGGACACGCCTTCGACGGCGCCGACGGCGTTTTCCACCCAGCCCGGCATTTCGCCGGCGACCGGGCAGCCCGGTGCAGTCAGCGTCATCATGATCTTCACCATGCGGTCGTCCTCGATGTCGATCTTGTAGATCAGACCGAGTTCGAAGATGTCTGCGGGGATTTCCGGATCATAAACCGTTTTCAGCGCTCCGATCACGTCGTCGCTCAGTCGCGCCAACTCATCGGCCGGAATAGCGGATTGGATCAGTCCTTCGCGGGCGTCCCACTTCAATTCCGTTTCATCGGCGGCCATGGCAATAGTCCTCAAGCAAAGAAATTTCGCGCGTAGTCGAGCGCATCGGCCAGCGCATCCACTTCGGCACGGGTATTATACATGCCGAACGATGCCCTGCATGTGGAGGTGACGCCGAAGCGCTTCAAGAGCGGCATGGCGCAATGGGTGCCGGCGCGAACCGCCACGCCCTTGCGGTCGATCACCATCGAGACGTCATGGGCATGGATGCCCGCAAGCTCGAAGGAGAAAATGCCGCCCTTGCCCGGCGCATTGCCGATGATCCGCAGCGAGTTGATGGCGCGCAGGCGTTCCGCCGCGTAAGCGGCAAGATCCGCTTCATGACGGGCGATCGCGGCGCGGCCGATCTTGTCCATGTAGTCGAGCGCGTAACCGAGCCCGATCGCCTGGACGATCGGCGGCGTACCCGCCTCGAAACGATGCGGCGGATCGTTGTAAGTGACGATATCCTCGGTGACGTCGACGATCATCTCGCCGCCACCCTGGAACGGCCGCATCTCCCTCAGCCGGTCCGACTTGCCATACAGCACGCCGATGCCGGACGGACCGTAAAGCTTGTGGCCGGTCATTACGTACCAGTCGCAATCGATGTCGCGGACATCTACCGGCATGTGCACGGCGCCCTGGCTGCCGTCGATCAGCACCGGAATGCCGCGCTCATGGGCGATGCGGCAGACTTCCTTGACCGGAACCACGGTGCCGAGCGCGTTCGACATATGAGTGATGGCGACCAGCTTGGTCTTTTCGGTGAGAGACTTTTCGAAATCCTCGATATGGAAGGCACCCTCGTCGTCGACCGGCACCCAGACGAGCTTAGCGCCCTGCCGCTCGCGGATGAAATGCCAGGGCACGATATTGGAATGGTGCTCCATGATCGTCACGACGATCTCGTCGTCGGCACCGATATTCGGCATGCCCCAGCCGTAGGCGACCGTGTTGATCGCCTCGGTCGAATTCTTGGTGAAGACGATCTCGTCCACCGAACCGGCATTTAGGAACCGGCGCACCTTTTCGCGCGACGCCTCATAGGCTTCGGTCGCGGCATTCGAGAGGAAATGCAGGCCGCGATGGACGTTCGCATATTCGCTGGAATAGGCGTGGCTGATCGCGTCGATCACCACCTGCGGCTTCTGGGCCGAGGCGCCGTTGTCGAGATAGACCAGCGGCTTGCCGTGCACCATCGTCGACAGGATCGGAAAGTCCCGGCGGATCGCTTCCACATCGTAAGTCGTCGAGGGTGCACTCTGGTCCATATCAGGCCCCTTCTCAGGCGTGTTTTTCAAGCCAGGCCGAGATGACGCCTTCCAGCGCCTCGACCAGCTTCTCTTCCTCGAGTTCCTCGACGATCTCGGCAACGAAGGCTTTGACCAGCATGGCCCGCGCCTTGTTCTCCGGAACGCCGCGCGCCATCAGGTAGAAGAGATGGCTGCTCTCGATATCGGCAACCGTCGCGCCATGGCCGCAGACCACGTCGTCGGCGAAGATTTCGAGCTCGGGCTTGGCCGAGAACCCGCCATCGTCAGTCAACAGAAGCGTGTTGCAGGACATCTTGGCGTCTGTCTTCTGGGCGTCCGGAGCGACCCGGATCATGCCCTGGAAAACGCCGTTGGCGCGGTCGAACACGACGTTGCGGATGATTTCCGTCGAGTTGGTGTTCGGCACGTTGTGGCCGAGAACCAGCGTGACGTCGGTGTGGCTTTCGCCGCCGAGCAGGTTGACGCCGCGCAGCGTCAGTTCGGCACCCTCGCCGGCCACGTCGATGCGCAGTTCCTGGCGCACCAGCTTTCCGCCGGCATTGATGACGAAAAGGCGCAGCTTGGCATCGGTGCCGAGCTTTACGCGGATCTGGCCGAGATGGGTGTCCTCTGCGGCCTGTTGCTGCAGGATGATCCAGGTGATGTCAGCGCCGTCCTCCAGTGCGATGTCACTGATCGAGGACACAAGTGCTGAACCTTCCGCCACCGACCGGTGACGCTCGATGATCGTCGCCTTCGAAGCAGCGCCGAACGAGACCGGGAAGCGCGTATGGACCTGGCCCGCGCCGTGCAGGGCCTGCAGTTCGATCGGCGCATCCAATTCAGTATTGGCCGGAACGGCAATCGCATAACCATCGCGCACGAAGCTGCCGTTGATGCGGCCGATCGCGTCGTCCTTGTCGAGCGCCGTCAGGCCGGCCGCGGCTGAGCCGTCGGCGAGCCTGTCCCTGAAGAGCGCGATCTCGACACCGTCAACGGCGGCCTTCGCATCGGCAGTACCCTGCAGGATCGAAAGGACCTTCGAGCCCTCGACCAGAGGCGCAGCCGGATCGATTGCCGAAACGGTCGCGGCGTCCGGCAGGATGCGCAGCAGGTTCTTGAGGTCGGTATAATGCCAGGCCTCGATGCGGCGTGTCGGCAGGCCGGACTTCTTGAGATCGTCCAGAAGTCGGTCCCGCGTGCCGATCACGGCGCCATTGCCCGGCAGTTCGCCGATCTGCGCGCCGAAGGCTTCGACCAGCGCGGTTTCCGCAGCCGTGAGGCGGCTTGTCGTCTGCATGTTCATGACAACATCCTTCCCTTCGGGCCGCTTAAGCCGCTTCTCCGATGATATCGGCATAGCCGTTCTCTTCCAGCTCAAGCGCAAGCGCCTTGTCGCCGGAGCGGATGATCTGGCCCTTGTAGAGCACGTGGACCGTGTCCGGCACGATGTAGTCGAGCAGGCGCTGGTAATGGGTAATGACGATGGTGGCGCGGTCCGGCGACTTCAGCGCGTTGACGCCGTCTGCGACGATCTTCAGCGCGTCGATATCGAGGCCGCTGTCGGTCTCGTCGAGGATGCAAAGCTTCGGCTCAAGCAGCGCCATCTGCAGAATTTCAGCGCGCTTCTTTTCGCCGCCGGAGAAACCGACGTTCAGCGGGCGGCGCAGCATGGCCTGGTCGATCTTCAGCTTGTCGGCGGCGTCCTTGACGCGGCGGATGAAGTCCGGCGTCGTCAGTTCCGCTTCGCCGCGCGCCTTGCGCTGCTCGTTCATCGCCACCTTCAGGAATTGCATGGTGGCGACGCCCGGAATTTCGAGCGGGTACTGGAAGGCGAGGAAGATGCCCTTGGAGGCGCGCTCGGCCGGGTCGAGTTCCAGGATGCTCTCGCCGTTATAGAGGATGTCGCCCTCGGTGACTTCGTAATCCTGGCGGCCCGACAGGATGTAGGAGAGCGTCGACTTGCCGGAGCCATTCGGGCCCATGATGGCGGCAATTTCGCCGGCCTTCACGGTGAGGCTCAGGCCGCGGATGATCTCGGTGCCGTCTTCGGCGATGCGGGCGTGCAGGTTCTTGATCTCAAGCATGTTTCTTATCCTTCCGGATTTATTCGGTGACGCGTCAATGCGCGATATTCGGACAGCGGGCCATCAGCCCACAGAGCCCTCGAGCGAGATGCCGATCAGCTTCTGGGCCTCGACGGCGAATTCCATCGGCAACTGCTGGATGACGTCCTTGACGAAGCCGTTGACGATCAAGGCAATGGCTTCCTCTTCGGGAATGCCGCGCTGCATGACGTAGAACTTCTGGTCCTCGGAAATCTTCGAGGTCGTCGCTTCGTGCTCGATCTGTGCCGATGCGTTCTTCACGTCGATATAGGGAACAGTATGAGCACCGCACTGATCGCCGATCAGAAGCGAGTCGCAATTGGTGAAGTTGCGGGCATTCGAAGCCCGGCGGTTGATCGACACCTGGCCGCGATAGGTATTGTTCGAATTGCCGGCGGAAATGCCCTTGGAGATGATGCGGCTCGACGTGTTCTTGCCGAGATGGATCATCTTGGTGCCGCTGTCGATCTGCTGATAACCGTTGGAAACGGCGATCGAATAGAACTCGCCGCGGCTATCGTCTCCGCGAAGAATGCAGCTCGGATATTTCCAGGTGATCGCCGAACCGGTCTCGACCTGCGTCCACGAGATCTTCGAGCGGGCGCCGCGGCAATCGCCGCGCTTGGTGACGAAGTTGTAGATGCCGCCCTTGCCCTGGGCATCGCCGGGGTACCAGTTCTGGACCGTCGAATACTTGATCTCCGCATCGTCGAGGGCGATGAGTTCGACCACGGCGGCGTGGAGCTGGTTCTCGTCACGCTGGGGAGCCGTGCAGCCTTCGAGGTAGGAAACGTAAGCGCCTTCCTCGACGATGATCAGCGTGCGCTCGAACTGGCCGGTGTTCTTTTCGTTGATGCGGAAATAGGTGGACAGCTCCATCGGGCACCGCACGCCCTTCGGCACGAAGACGAAGGAACCGTCGGTGAACACGGCAGCGTTCAGCGTCGCATAGAAATTGTCCGAGGTCGGAACGACCGAACCCAGGTATTTCTTGATCAGCTCAGGATGTTCGCGGATTGCCTCGGAGATCGACATGAAGATCACGCCGGCCTTCTGCAGTTCCTTCTTGAACGTGGTCACGACCGAAACGGAGTCGAAGACGGCATCGACGGCGACCCGGGGCGTCTCGACGCCAGCCAGAATCTCCTGTTCGCGCAGCGGAATCCCAAGCTTCTCGTAGACCCTCAACAGTTCCGGATCGACTTCTTCGAGCGACTTCGGGCCGGCGCTGCTTTTCGGCGCGGCATAATAGTAGAGGTCGTTGAAGTCGATCTTCGGATATTCGACGCGTGCCCAGGTAGGCTCTTCCATGGTCAGCCAGCGACGATAGGCGTCGAGACGCCATTCCAGCATCCATTCCGGCTCCTGCTTCTTGGCGGAGATAAAACGGATGATATCTTCCGAAAGACCCTTTGGCGCCTTGTCCACTTCGATGACGGTTTCAAAACCGTATTTGTACTGGTCCACATCGATTAGGCGAACCTGATCAATTGTTTCCTGCACGGCAGCCATGTTCATACTCCAATTCTTGCCGGTTCAAATTCCGGCAATTCTTGTCATCAATCCGGGGGGACAATTGCCTCCCTTATGTAGGCGCCAGAAGGCGGTTTTCACACCTTTTGGCAAGCGGAAATTTGCGCATGCGCAATTTTGAAAGCGGTCACGCCGCCTCGCCCGCCGGTTTTCGCCGGCCGGCAATCTTTGCGAAGGCGGCCAGCGCCCGCGCGATATCATCTTCCGTCGTGTCGGCGCCGAGCGAAATCCGCAGAGCACCGAGCTTCGGATCATGCCCCATCGCCGTCAAAACATGGCTTTCGCCAACCTTTCCGGCCGAGCAGGCGGAGCCGGCGGACAGAGCTATGCCTTCGAGATCGAAAGCGATCTGGCCGGTCTCCGACTTCAGCCCCGGCAAAGTGAAAAAGCAGGTATTCGCTACGCGCAGAACTCCCTCGCCATGGATGATCGCATCGGGCGCCGCCTGGCGCATTCCCGCTTCCAGCCGGTTGCGCAACTCTTCGATCGCGCCATTGCGGTCATGAAGGTTTTCGCGCATTGCCTGGGCAGCCGCGCCGAACCCGACGATGGCATGGAAATTCTCGGTGCCGGAGCGATGGCCCTTTTCCTGGCCGCCGCCGCGGATCAGCGGTTTCGGCATCAGCACTTCGCCGCGCGAGACGAGCGCGCCGACGCCCTTCGGACCGCCGATCTTGTGCGACGACAGGATCAGGAAATCCGCATCCAGCGCATTGATATCCACCGGAATGCGGCCGACCGCCTGCACGGCGTCCACCACCATCAGGCCGCCATGGGCGTGAGCGATCGCGGCAGCTTCCCGCACGGGCTGAATGATGCCGGTCTCGTTGTTCACCAGCATCACCGCGACCATCGGCATGCCGGTGCTGCCATCGTGTTCGGCCAGCAGCGCCTCGAGCGCGGAAAGATCGACGACGCCCGCCGGCGTCACCGGCACTTCGGTCACCTGGCCTGGGTCAAAGCGACCGCCTTCGCGGATCGCCGGATGCTCGATTGCAGAGACATAGACGCGGCCCATCGTCAAAGGCGCCCGGCCCATGCGGAAATCCGGGGTCAGGACGTGGTTGGCCGCTTCCGTCGCGCCGCTGACGAACGTCACATGCGCAGGCTCTGCACCGACCAGCGCCGCCACCTGCCGGCGCGCCTTGTCGATTGCGGCGCGTGCCGCCCTGCCCTCGCCGTGAACCGACGAGGCATTTCCCGGCAACTGCAGCGCATCCAGCATGGCGGCGCGGGCCGGCGCGCTCAAGGGCGCCGTCGCGTTCCAGTCCAGATATGTGCGGTTCAGCGCCATTGCCTGATCGGCTTCCGTTTCTAGATAGATGTTGAATTACAGATGGGGCGGACGGGGACCCGCATTTTCCTTGAAATTTCCGTCGGCCTTGCCGTAAGAGACATCGCATCGGGCGCGCATCCAGCATGTAGCCCAAAGTTTCGAATGGTTCTAAACTGAGTTTTAGAAAAGCTGAGCGGCTTCGTCAAGTCCAACTCGACGTGATACTCGTCTAGAACCTGAACATATTGACCGGAGTACCGATGCCCGAAGTCATTTTCAACGGCCCAGCCGGCCGCCTTGAAGGTCGTTACCAGCCATCCAGGGAAAAGAGCGCCCCGATCGCCATCATCCTGCACCCGCATCCGCAGTTTGGCGGCACGATGAACAACCAGATCGTCTACCAGCTCTTTTACATGTTCCAGAAGCGCGGTTTTACGACGCTGCGGTTCAATTTCCGCGGTATCGGGCGCAGTCAGGGCGAATTCGACCATGGCGCCGGCGAACTTTCGGATGCGGCCTCCGCGCTCGACTGGGTGCAGAGCCTGCATCCCGATTCGAAGAGCTGTTGGGTCGCCGGTTATTCCTTCGGCGCCTGGATTGGCATGCAGCTCCTGATGCGCCGGCCGGAGATCGAGGGCTTCATGTCGATCGCGCCGCAGCCGAACATCTACGACTTCTCGTTCCTCGCCCCCTGCCCGTCGTCCGGCCTGATCATCAACGGCGACAGCGACAAGGTGGCGCCCGAGAAGGATGTCAACGGGCTCGTGGAAAAGCTGAAGACGCAGAAGGGCATTCTGATCACGCACCGGATGGTCGAGGGCGCCAATCACTTCTTCAACGCTCAGGTAGACACGCTGATGGCCGAATGCGAGGATTATCTCGACCGCCGCCTCAACGGCGAACTGGTGCCGGAACCGGCGGCCAAGCGCATTCGCTGATCGCTTTCCAGAACTGTTGGGAAAACCTATCGGAATGGCCGCCTCGGCGGCCATTTTCATTTGACGGCTTTGATCGATTTCGGCTGCGGAGAGCCGATATGCGGCGCCTGCCTGACGCGGTTGCGGCCGGAGCGCTTGGCTTCGTAGAGAGCGGCATCGGCGTCCCGCATCGCCCCTGCAAGATCGCCGCCCGGCGCAAGCTCCGCCACGCCGAAACTCGCGGTTACCGCGAAAGAAGGCGGAAGCCCGCTTACAGCCATCTCCATCGTCCCGCCCCTGAGCGCCTGCGCAGACAGTGTCGCCATGTCGAGCGTCGTGCTCGGCAGGAAAATCGCGAATTCTTCGCCCCCGATACGGCCGACCACCGCATTCTTGGCAGCACTTGTCTGCAACAGATCGCCGAAGGCCTGGATCACCAGGTCGCCGACGTGGTGGCCATAGGTGTCGTTGATGCGCTTGAAATGATCGAGATCGCAGATAATGACCGCGTGCGCGGCCTTCGGCGCCAGCGCCATCGCGGCCTTGACGCCATTCTCGAAGCCGCGGCGATTGGCGAGACCTGAAAGCGCATCCTTTTCCGAATTGCTGCGCTCGTCCGCCATGATCTCCAGGACCAGAACCGACAGCAGCGTCAATCCGACCGCGACCATCAGCACCGCCGTCGAGCTTTGCGAGATCAGCGCGTAGTTGGTGCCGATATAATCCTTGGCGGTCGTGCCCGCCCCCGCGATCACCGCAAGGCTCGCCTTGGCGAAGAAATGCAGGCCGGTCGCCAGCAGCAGATAACCAAGTGCCCGGTCGATCGCTAGCCGGCGGGTCGATGAAAAGATGGCCGCCGCACTCGAAAGGAGCGCCAATGCAAACGGCGTCTGGTAGGAAAAGGCATGCGCGGCCGTTCCGCGCGGCAGGTCGTAGATCAGCAGGTCGAGACAGATGCCCGCCGCCAGGAAACAGCCCGCCGAGACGGGCGCGACCTTCCGGCCGTAGAGAGTGCCGATACCGACCCTGAGCAAGGTCATGCCGCCGAGCACCGATGCGAAGGCGAAGATCGCCCAGAATTTCGTGAGATACGCATAGGCGACCAGCAATTCGCAGACGGACGAGAGCGAGGCGACGGTAAAAGCGGCGGCAAACCAGAGCGCAGCCGTCCTCGAGCGGCTGCGCGTGGAAACCACAACGAAAACCGCGCCGAAGCATATGGCGATGATAAAATTCACCGCGAGGAAAAAGGCAGCCCCGTTCATCAGCCCATCAGTGCAGGAGACCTGCACACCACCCGGTTACCGTGTCCGGGCCGGATGTTAAAAGCGCATGAAACAAGAAACCGTTAATGCATAAACTGCCTTTTCGCACTCACTATTGCGTCTCGGCAACTGCATGGTCCCTTGCTGGCCGCCGTCCATTCGTCGCGCTGATCACACCCAACATCACTTTTGAAGTGATTACCGGCAAAAACAGTGCTAGAGGCGCGGCCACATATCCCAAAACCCATCCTGCCAGAGTTAGATCATGTCCAGGTTCAAGTCCGATTTCCTCCGCACGCTCGACGAGCGCGGTTTCATCCACCAGGTCTCCGACGAGACCGGGCTCGACGAACTGTTTTCCAAGGAAATCGTCACCGGCTATATCGGCTTCGACCCGACGGCGCCGAGCCTGCACGCCGGCAGCCTGATCCAGATCATGATGCTGCACTGGATGCAGAAGACCGGCCACCGGCCGATCTCGCTGATGGGCGGCGGCACCGGCATGGTCGGCGACCCCTCGTTCAAGGACGAAGCCCGCCAGCTGATGACCATTGACACGATCGAAGGCAATATTGCTTCGATCAAGCGCGTCTTCTCGAACTATCTCGCCTATGGCGAAGGTCCGAAGGATGGGCTGATGATCAACAATGCCGACTGGCTGCGCAGCCTCAACTACCTCGAGTTCCTGCGCGACGTCGGCCGGCACTTCTCCGTCAACCGGATGCTGTCTTTCGAGAGCGTCAAGACGCGCCTCGATCGCGAACAGTCGCTGTCCTTCCTGGAATTCAACTACATGATCCTCCAGGCCTATGACTTCGTGGAACTGGCCAAGCGGACCGGCTGCCGGCTGCAGATGGGCGGCTCGGACCAGTGGGGCAATATCGTCAACGGTATCGACCTCGGTCACCGCATGGGGACGCAGCAGCTTTTCGCGCTGACTTCGCCGCTCCTGACCACGTCTTCCGGCGCCAAGATGGGCAAGTCGGCGACTGGCGCCATCTGGCTCAACCCGGATATGCTGTCGGCCTATGATTTCTGGCAGTACTGGCGCAACACCGAGGATGCCGACGTCCCGCGCTTCCTGAAGCTTTACACGACGCTGCCGATGGACGAGATCGCGCGGCTTTCAGTGCTTGGCGGCTCGGAGATCAACGAGGTCAAGAAGATCCTCGCAACCGAGATCACGGCCATCCTGCACGGTCGCCCAGCTGCGGAAGAAGCAGCGGAGACCGCCCGCAAGACGTTCGAGGAAGGCGGGCTTTCCGAAAACCTGCCGTCGGTCGAGGTTCCCACCGCCGATCTCGAAGCCGGGGTCGGCCTCCTGTCGCTGATCGTGCGCGCCGGCCTTGCCGGTTCGAACGGTGAAGCACGCCGTCACGTCCAGGGCGGCGCGGTGCGCATCAACGACCAGGCCGTCACCGACGAACGCATGACCATCGGCACCGGCGAAATCACCGGCGACGGCGTCATCAAGCTCTCGCTCGGCAAGAAGAAGCACATACTGGTGCGCCCGGCCTGAACTGCTCTCCTCAGCAATGAATTGAAACGGGCCGCCACGAGCGGCCCTTTTTATTGGAATTCAAAGATCTGGCGGAAAATGCCGGGCGCGATCAGCGACAGCGGGTTGACGGTCAGCCTCGGCTTTTCGAACGGGCCTTCGAGCTTGAAGGTGATGCCGAGCAGGCCGCGGTCGCGGCCATTGCCGAGAATGGCGCCGATCAGCGGCAGCTCGCCGAAAAGTCGGTTCAGGCCGTAAGCCGGCATGAACGTCCCGGTCATCTCCATATTGCCCTTGGAATCGCGGACCAGGCCCTGGAAGGTCGCACCGATCTGTTCGCCGCGCACCACGCCGTTTTCTATGGCGAACGAGCCATTCCGATAAAGCAGGCTTGCAAAACCGCGCTGGAATTTAGCCGAATTGACATCGATGTTCTTTTTCGTCGCCGTGTTCAAACTGCGGCCTTCCTGGTCCGGCGTCGCGACGAGAGACTGGAGCTTGGTTTCGTTGACCAGCGCGAAATTGCGCAGGTCGATCGCACCGGTCCAGGCATCGCCCTGCGCCTTCAGGCGCAGGTTCAGGAGCCCGCCGCGCATGTTGTCGTAGAGGTTCATGAAGCGGATGATAGCGCCCGCATCGCCGCTGGTGATCGAGATCGTGTCGCCTGCATTCATCTCGCTGACGACCGCCTGACCGCTTTCCGTCGAGCCGGAAAAATCGGCCGTCGAGATATTGCCGCCGCGGCTTGAAAACAGGAACGACACGTTCGAGAGGGTCTGGTCGTTGAAGCCGATCATGCGGTCGAGCTTGCCGCGCACGGTGGCGTTGCTCGTATCGTCGTCACCGCGCTTGGCGCCGCTGCCGCTCTTTCCGCCTCCGCGGATCTTGGTGACGACAGGTCGCATATCGACGACGGAGCCGCTGATCGAGACGTCGAAATTACCCTTGGCGCGTTTGACGCTCACCGCATAATTGTCGGACGGCGAGAGCTGCATATGCGAGAAGTCCGCCGACGTCAGGCTCCCGCCATTGAGCACGAAGCTGCCGCGTGCGCCAAAACCGTCGCCGGAGAGTTCGAAGTTGCGGATATCGGAACGCCCTCCGGTGTCAGACAGCTCGAACTGCGCCTTTGCTGGAATGCCGCCGCCCTTGGTCCAGCCGAGCCACGGGATGGAAAGCGTCGCCCGGCTGAGATCGAGCGAGACCGTCTGACGGTTTTCGTCGATCCGCGTCAGCTGAGCCGTCACCGTCCCATCAATGACATCGGAAAGGCCGGGAGCGAGTTTTTCTCGCTGATCGTTGTTGAGAACGGTCTTGATGATCCGCTCGCGCTTCGTCGGAGAGCCCGGACCGACGGGTTCGACCAGCGTGATATCGGCCGGCACATCATCGATCTTTCCTTTGGCGCTGAGCCGTGCCGTCAGGTTGTCAATGTCGAGCGTGCCATCCAGATCGCCGATCTTGCGACCGGAAAACTGCGGGCCGAGATCGACGCCTTCGAGAGCGACATGGGCGTTCCAGGTGGGCTTCGGCGGGTTGTGCGCCAGGATCAGCCCCATATGGGCCTTGAGATCGACGCGCGCATGGCCGGTAAAATCCTCCGGCTTGAATTCGGTCCCCTTCAACGCATTGATCGGCCGGAAATTGGCAAGCTCGGTCATCGCGTCGGCGGGTCCGGCAATCTTGAGCGAAAGGTCCGCCATCAAAGGCTTGGCATAGGTGGACGGGATCGAGAACCGGCCGCCTTCGACGGCGACGAAACGACCGGACGGGAAGAAGGAGGAGGCGCGCGCGACATCGACCTGCATCACCTCGCCCTTCAAATCAAAGCGGCCGTCGATATCGCGCAGCGGGGGCACGTCGCCCGGCAGGTTGATCCTGGCATTGGCAAGATCGAAGCCGATCTGCAGCTCGTTCTTGTCGAGCTCCATCGGAATGCCAGGCCCCTTCATCCGGCCGGCTGGAATGAAGACGGCGATCGAACCGTTGGTAATGGTGCCGCCGAACATATTGTCCATCACCCAATCGCGCGGTTTCCGCGCCATCCAGAACGGCCAGAGCTGTTTGACCCCGGTCACTTCCATATGCGGCAGCTGCGCCCCGAAACTGATCTCTGGAGACTGGTTGCCGAACCGTACCTTCAGGGAGCCGGCCATGCGGCCAAGGGGGCTGGAAACCGCCATTTCATCGAACTGAAGCTCGCGATCCGCCGACAGGTAACGCCCGTTCGCCTTGAGATCGAAGCGCGCTGGCTGCTCGCTTGTCGTGGCGCCGACGGCCGTCGCCCCGCTGATCAGAACGTCGAGGCCGAAACCGGGACGCTTGTCGTCCGGGTTGAGCCTGTCGAGATCGATCATCGCGCCCGTGAACGGCAAGATGGTCGGGCCGAAACGGGCCTCGGACTTCAGCAGCTCGATCGAATTCTTCGAAAAGTCGTAGGCCACATTGATATTGGCGCCGCTCAAGGTTTGTTGGATGCCGTCGAAATAGAAGTGGCCGGGCGACTGGCGAAGGGTCGCGGTGATAGCCGGCTTTACGGCCTCACGTGAGCGAACCGCCGAAAGATCGAGATCGAGGGAGCCCTCGATCCCCTCGCGCGGCCGGCCGTCCTCGGTTCGCTGCAGCATGAAAGATGTCACTTCGAGGCCCGTCAGCTTGGCCGAGAGCGACGAGGTGACCCCTTCGACGGTCTTCGACGCTGCCACGAGAACCGCCTTGCGACCGTTGAGGCTGATCGCACCGTTGATCTCGACCTCTCCTTCGGCGCTGCGCGTCAGCTCGAGATCGTCGACGACCAGCTCGATCGGCTTGCGTCCAGGTGCTGCCGGCAGCAGGATTTCGATACCGGCGATGCTGACGGAGCCTGTCCCGGTTCGCTCGATGAGCGCGCGTGCTTCGTCGAGACGCTGGAAAATCTCTTCCAGCAGCGCCGGCATGGCATCAATGCGGACTTCCGAGATCGGCAACGGATCGCCCGACGGCAATTGCGCGGTGTCGAGACGGATATGTTCCGCCTCCATATGCTTGATCGACACCCGGCCGCCGAGAAGCGCCAGCGGATCGACCGCCATGCGCATGGCGCCGGCGCGGCTCAGATGTTGGCCGGTCGCCTGCTCGACGATATCGACGTCGCGTGCCTCCAGCGCAAGGCGCAACCTCGAATCGAACCGGATGGCCGTCGAGCCGACAGTGGCCACGTAACGCGGACCGATGGCGTTGTTGATGGCGCTCTGGGCGCGCGACGAAAGCGTGCTGTCGACCATGCCGCCCTCGATCGCGAAAACGGCGCTGCCGATCGCAAGAAACACCAGCAGGAGGAAAAGCAGCACGGTCTTGCCGAATCGCCTGCCCCGCCGGCTTGGCAGCGGGCAGTGCACGATGATCGGATCCTCGACCTGCGCGGAAGGCAATTCATGCAGCGGAACGAGTTCTTTCCGGCTGAAACTGACCCTTTCTCCGCGAATTTCCGACATCAGGCTGAGGACTCGTCTTTCTGCAATGGTATTCGACCGGGCGCGACTGCTCTGGACGTCGCTCGGGCGAATATATACCGATTGCGGCAAATATCACTCACGATACCGGCGAAAGAAAGGAAATCCATGGCCGACCTGACCATTGGCGACATCGCACCGGACTTCGAACTTCCACGCGACGGCGGCGGCACCGTTTCCCTCAAGGCTTTTTCGGGAAAACCGGTCGTCCTCTACTTCTATCCCAAAGACGACACCGAGGCCTGCACCAAGGAGGCGATCTCGTTTACGGGCCTCCTGGCCGAATTCGAAAAGGCCGGTGCGCCGGTCATCGGCGTATCGCCCGACAGCGTCAAGAAGCATGACAAGTTCGCCCAGAAACACGCCCTTTCGGTCATTCTCGCGGCCGACGAGGACACTTCCCTTGCCAATCTCTACGGCGTCTGGAAGGAGAAGAGCATGTATGGCCGCACCTATATGGGTGTGGAACGCACGACCTTCCTGATCGGCGCCGACGGGCGCATCGCCCGGATCTGGTCGAAGGTGAAGGTAAAGGGGCATGCCGAGGAGGTGCTTGAAAGCCTCAAGGCGCTGTAGGCAGGAGACATCAATGGCGGGCGAATTTTCGATCACGTCGCTGAGGGGCGGCGCAACGGCGGCAATCCTGTCGGCCGATCTCGATATCAAGACGCGGCTGGCGCAGGAGACCGCCACCCGCTGGTTCGAACGGCGGCTGTCGCTCCGCTCGCCGCTCGACCCGCCCCTGCCCGAGCGGCCCGGCCGGCCGGCAAAGCCCGAGCTGGTGCCGCCGAAGGCAGTTGGCAAGCGTTCGCTGCACACCGTCAACGGCCGTATCGCGACGCTGCATGCGATCGCCCATATCGAGCTCAACGCCGTCGACCTGGCGCTCGACATCGTCGCCCGCTTTGCGACCGAGCCGGTGCCGAATTCCTTCTTCGACGGATGGATGCAGGTGGCTTTCGAGGAGGCCAAACATTTCCGCATGGTGCGGGCTCGGCTGAACGACATGGGCGCCGACTATGGCGACATGCCCGCCCATGACGGCCTCTGGCAGGCCGCCCATTCCACCCGCAACGACCTCACCGCCCGCCTTGCCGTCGTGCCACTCATTCTCGAAGCCCGCGGGCTCGACGTAACGCCATCGCTGCAGGCGAAGATGCGCGAGACCGGCGATCTCGAAAGTGCAGCCGTTCTCGACGTGATCTACAATGACGAAAAGGGCCATGTGGCGATCGGCGCGAAATGGTTCCGCTTTCTGTGCGCCCGTGAGCGCAAGGATCCGGCAGCGACGTTCCAGCAGTTGGTGCGCGCCAATTTCCGCGGATCGCTGAAGGCGCCATTCAACGATATCGCCCGGGCCGAGGCGGGCCTGACGCCATCATTCTACAGGTCGCTGACCTCCACCAGCTACGCCTGAACGCCTCGATTAAAGCGTTCGTTAACCATATCCATGTGTAATCCCGACAATGGGAACAGCGGCCGGACGAGTCGCATCTCCGGGAGATCCGCGTGGCGAAGGGAACCGAAAGCCGGGTGTTTGGGAAGCGGGCGCCCCAACACGTTCTCATTTTCGCCAGCGGTGAAAAGATCCGCCACATGACCATCCGGCCCTGGATGGCTGCGTTGACCTTCTGTTTTCTCGGCGTTTTCGCGATCGGCTATCTCGGTGCCACCTCCTATCTGGTCATCCGCGACGACCTGATCGGCGCGACCATGGCGCGGCAGGCTCGCATGCAGCACGATTACGAGGATCGGATCGCCGCGCTGCGCGCCCAGCTCGACCGCATCACCTCGCGCCAGCTTCTCGACCAGCAGGTGGTCGAGCAGAAAGTCGAAAAGCTGCTGGAACAGCAGAACGCCCTCTTTTCGCGCCACGGCAAACTTGGTTCTCTTCTGAACCGCGCCGAGGAGTCCGGCCTCACGACGCCGGGAACACCGGCACCGACCGTGCTTCAACCGCCGGCCAAGGAACGCCAGGCTTCGCTTTCCGGTGGCAGCGGCGGCGTCAAGGCGATCGAGAAACTCCTCTCCGGCGAAACCTCCGCCACGCCGCTCCAGACGTCGACCGCGCTTGGTTATGCGCCGTTGCGCGAAAACATCGCCGACAGGGCCGATCGGGTCTTCTCCAGAGTGACGCTGTCGCTGAAGAACATCGAGAAGGAACAGATTGCCAAGATCGCCAACCTGACAACGGGCGCCTCGGAAACCGCAGATGCGATCGCCGCAATCCTGAAGCGGACAGGCGTCGAGGTGGCATCCGCAGACAAGGTGACGGAAGACGCCACGAGCGGCGTTGGTGGCCCCTATGTCGCACCGCAAACCCAGATCGGTGCCTTCGATGCCTCGCTCGACGAACTCGATGCCGCACTCAGCCGGCTGGAAGCCGTGCGCGAGACGGCGCGCGACCTGCCCTTCGGCAATCCCGCGCCTGGCCGTCCGGTCACCAGCCGCTACGGCAACCGCATCGATCCCTTCCTCGGCCGGCTTGCGCTGCATGCGGGCATCGATTTTCAGGCCTCAACCGGCGACGACGTGAAAAGCACCGGCGCCGGCAAGGTGGTTTCGGCCGGCTTTGCCAGCGGTTACGGCAACATGGTCGAGATCGACCATGGCCAGAGTATTACCACACGCTACGGCCATATGTCGAAAATCCTGGTGAAGGAAGGTGACGAAGTGGCTGCCGGAGACGTGATCGGCAAGGCAGGCTCGACCGGCCGCTCCACCGGCCCGCACGTCCATTACGAGGTCCGCCGCGACGGCAATCCCATCGATCCCGTGCACTTCCTCAATACCGGCATGAAGCTAACCACCTACCTCAATTGAGGTAAGCCGTCGGCCAAAAGGTAATCCTTTGCCGGCAGAACGATAGCCGGCTTGCCCCGTGAGCATCTTCATTCACCAATCCGGCGGCCAATCGCCTTGCTTTCCTTGACTTTTGGACATTTTGGTCCTATGTCGCGGGCCAGTTGTCGAGCAGCCATGCATCGACTCCCATAGTGTTCGTACAGAACCGGAACGGAAACAGAATTCCCTTTGACCACATTTGCTGATCTTGGCCTGAGCCAGAAAGTCCTCTCCGCTGTCACAGACGCGGGTTATACGATCCCCACGCCCATCCAGGCAGGGGCGATCCCGCATGCTCTGCAGCGCCGCGATATCTGCGGCATCGCCCAGACCGGCACGGGCAAGACGGCCTCCTTCGTTCTCCCGATGCTGACGCTTCTGGAAAAGGGCCGCGCCCGCGCCCGCATGCCGCGTACGCTGATCCTCGAGCCGACCCGCGAACTCGCCGCCCAGGTCGCCGAAAATTTTGAAAAATACGGCAAGAACCACAAGCTCAACGTCGCGCTTTTGATCGGCGGCGTTTCCTTCGACGACCAGGACCGCAAGCTGGAACGTGGCGCAGATGTGCTGATCTGCACGCCCGGGCGCTTGCTCGACCATTGCGAGCGCGGCAAGCTGCTGATGACCGGCGTCGAGATCCTCGTCATCGATGAGGCCGACCGCATGCTCGACATGGGCTTCATCCCGGATATCGAGCGGATCGCCAAGATGATCCCCTTCACCCGGCAGACACTGTTCTTCTCGGCCACCATGCCGCCGGAGATCCAGAAGCTCGCCGACCGCTTCCTGCAGAATCCGGAGCGGATCGAAGTTGCCAAGCCTTCGTCGACCGCCAAGACGGTGACGCAGCGCCTCGTCGCTTCGCACAACAAGGACTACGAGAAGCGCGCCGTGCTGCGCGATCTCATCAAGGCCCAGGACGACCTGAAGAACGCGATCATCTTCTGCAACCGCAAGGTCGACGTCGCCGATCTGTTCCGTTCGCTCGAGCGGCATGGCTTCTCGGTTGGCGCGCTGCATGGCGACATGGACCAGCGTTCGCGCACGACGATGCTGCAGAATTTCCGCGACGGCAATATCCAGCTGCTGGTCGCCTCCGACGTTGCCGCACGCGGCCTCGATCTTCCGGATGTCGGCCACGTCTTCAACTTCGACGTACCGATCCACGCGGAGGACTATGTCCACCGCATCGGCCGGACGGGCCGCGCCGGCCGTTCGGGCCGCGCGTTTACCCTCGTCACCCGCTCCGACACCAAATATCTCGCTGCCATCGAGAATCTCATCAACGAGAAGATCGAATGGCTGAACGGCGACATTTCCGCCCTTCCGGCGCCGATGGAAAGCCATGAGAGCGAACGTGGTGGTCGCAAGGGCCGGGATCGTGATAAGGAGCGCGGCCGCGGCAGACGAAGCGATTCGGGACGTGCTGATTCTGGGCGCGGGGATTCGAGTCACAAGGCTGACACGAAGATTCAAGATAATCCGATTGAAGCAGTCGAAGAGGCATTTGTGGAAGCTAGGGTGGAAACCGTGAAACCGGAACGCAAGGCAGACAGGAAGCCGCAGAACAGTGGCGGCAACCGCAACTCGCGGCCGACACCTGCCCCGGCACCCGCAAACGACGACAATCGCGAGCGTCGCCAGCGTTACCACCGCGATCACGACGACGGCCCTACCCCGATCGGCTTCGGCGACGATATCCCGGCTTTCATGCTGATCGTCGCAAACGGCGGCAAGGCTTAACACTTCCGTGTTCACGCCCGGCGTTGATTTCCCTGGCGTCGGCGCCGGGCTGGTGATTCTGCGCGACGACGGCAAGGTTCTGCTTTGCCGTCGCCTGAAGGCGCCGGAAGCGGGCTTCTGGAACATTGTCGGCGGCAAGGTCGATCCGATGGAACCTTCCTCGGAAGCCGCCCGCCGCGAGGCGGAGGAAGAAACCGGCCTCACCATCGGCAAGGTCGATTTTCTCTGCATGGCCGAAGAGATCATCGAGGCCGACCGGCAGCACTGGGTGTCGCTGATCTACGTCACCAGGGATTTCACCGGCGAACCTTCGCTCACGGAGCCCGACAAACTGTCGGACATCGGCTGGTTCGACCCTCACAACCCGCCTCTGCCGCTTTCGGCCTTTTCCGCCAAGGCCTTCGCGCATCTTCCAAAATGAACTCAAGCGAAAGCCGCTCCGGAAAACCGAAGCGGCCGACTTGATGAAATCATTTTGACAGAATTTCCGGACGCGACCCTGGTCGAGATTCGGCAGCCCACGCCCCTCAATACGAGGCGAACCTACGCGCTTCACATTCTGTCCAGCAAGATGCGAAATCTAGCACTCAGGATCGAAGTTCAGGATTTGGAGTTGACGCGCACTGCGGCCTCGAAAGCCAGCCGCACCCATTTGCGCATCTCGTCGGGATCATCGAAGGCTTCTTCAGGCACCGACCAATAGGGCATCAGCACGGTTTTTCCCTTCTTTCCTTCATAAAACCATTGCTTGGCACCGGCGCCTTCGAATTCCGGCGCACTGACCGCATCCACCTTCAGCATGATCTCGCCGCGCAGATCGATCGCGACGATCAAACCATCGTGATAGATGCCCTTGCCGCCGAACATGCGGCGGATCGAGACCGGGCCGAGCCCCTCGAACATTTCCTCGATGTCGGAATTGTCCATTCGCCTACCTTTTCAAAATCCCGCCGGCGGCCGTCACCGCCTCCGGCGTATCCACGTCCAGATGCGCGGCGGGACCGATATCCACGTCGATCACCGAAAGTCCGGAGTTTTCGATGATTGCACGGGCTCCGACATCGCCTTCCAGCCGCAATACGGCATCGAACGCGATTCGCGGGAGAATGATCGGGTTGCCGCGCTTTCCATCCGAGACCGAACGGACCACGACACCGCCGCCGGCCTGCCGGAAGGCGGCGATCAGCATGTTCAGATGCTCCGTGGTGACGCCCGGCATGTCGGCTAGCATGACCAGGATGCCGTCCTTCTGGGCCAGTTCCGGATTGGAGAAACCGGCAACCAGCGAGCTTGCCATGCCGGAGGCATAGTCCGGATTGAAGTGAGAGCGGATGCCGAGGCCGGACAGCGCCATCTCGATCTCGACGCGCCGATGACCGGTTACGGCGATGACAGGCGAGGCCTGCGACGCCAGCAGGATACCGGCGGTGCGGCGGACAAGCGGAATGCCGTCGAACTCGGCGAGCAGCTTGTGCGGGCCGTCCTTGCCCATGCGCCGCGCCTGGCCGGCGGCAAGCATCAGGGCACCGACAGACAATGTCGCCGCCTTTTCCGCCGTGGCATCGCGCGGACGCGGGCGGGTCGGGATTTCCATCAACAGGCCGCCGACGCCCATGCCGGTGATATCGAAGGAGGTCGGCGTCTCGCCGGCCATCAGCCGGTTCAGCACCCAGTCGAAACCGTTTTCCTTCGGGGAACGCGCGCAGCCCGGCGCACCCAGCACCGGGACCTTGCCGATCCGCCCGAGAACTAGCAGATTGCCGGGGTCAACGGGCATGCCGACCTGATCCACCTCACCGCCCGCGCGGCGGATGGCGGCCGGAATGACGTCGTCGGGATCGGCCACAGCCGAGGCGCCGAAGACGATAATCATAGCCGGCTCATTAATTTCCCCCGGCCGAAGCTGCTGAAGAACCTCGGTAAGGCGGTCAGTGGAATGGGGAATGCGGATCTCTTTTATTAGCCGGCTACCGGATGGCGCCAACCTCTGCTCCAGCAGCTTGGCGGTGCGGTCCATGACCGACACTTTTAGCGAGGCAAGCTCCGTCGCGACCAGCGTCACCGCACGGGGACTGAAGGCCTTTACCTCGAAGGCGACCGACTTTGCCAGCAGCGCCACGGCTTCCGCGACCTTTGCTCCGCCAACGGCAAGCGGAATGATCTTCACCGTCGCCACCATGTCGCCAGCGCGCACCGCCACATGGTCGGCAAGGCAGGCGAGCGTGATCGCCGGATCGATGCGGTTCAGGGCGTCCACCACCGTCTTGTCGGCGACAAAAAGCCCGTCCACCCTGGCATAGATGTTGACGCGGCCGGTCGTCGCCTCCGAGAAACGCAGATTGTCCGGCGCGATCGCATCGGCGATCGCCTGGGCCGCGTCGTCCTCCAGCATGTCGCCGGGATCGAGCCGGACCGCGACGACGGATGCGACGCCTTCTTCCGAAAGTCGGGCGATATCCTCCCGCGACAGCATCTGCCCCTTAGACATGCGGCCGGCGGCCAGCCTGATACTGTGCGCCAGCACCACGCCTTCAGCTTCGCCGAGTTCGAACGTCCCGTATCTCATGGCGTCACCCCGCGGTGACGAGATCGCGCCGGCGGAACGCCTGGACGATCTGGGCCAGCGTGGCGAGCGCGATTTCGGCAGGGCTCGCGGCACCGATGTCGAGGCCGATCGGAGCGGCTATACGGCCGATCTCGTTGTCGGTGCGGCCCATTTCCTTCAGCCGCTCGACCCGCTTCGCATGGGTTTTCCGGCTGCCGAGCGCGCCGACGTAAAAGCACCCGACCCGCAGCGCTTCGGAGAGCGGGAAATCGTCGATCTTCGGATCATGGGTGACGGCCGCCAGTGCCGTATAGGCGTCGAGCGGATGGTCCTTCAGCACGTCTTCCGGCCAGTCGGCGATCAGCTCGACACCCTCGAAACGCTCCTCGGTCGCGAAAGCCGTGCGCGGATCGATGATCGTCAGGTCATATCCGGCGACCGGGGCCAGTCTCGCGAGTGCCTGGCTGATATGGACGGCGCCGATCACCACGATGCGCGGCGGCGGCAGGTGCACGTTGAGGAACAGCGACCGGCCTTCGACCTCGACAGTCCCCGCCTTGCCGCTGCGAAACGCCTTGGCGATCTCCTCGTCGAGCGGACCGGAGGCGGCCTCGCCCTCAAGGACGACCCGCGTGTCATCGCTGGCAAGATCGGTGACGACCACGGCAGCCCTGCGGGAGCGCCTTGCGGCGTTGAGTTTCGTCAGTACCTCGAGCTGCATCAGCCGAGCCTTTCCACATAAACGCGGATCCGGCCGCCGCAGGACAGGCCGACCCGCCACGCGGTCTCGTCGGCAACGCCGAATTCCAGCATTTTCGGAGCGCCGCTCTCGATGACGTCGAGCGCCTCCGTGATGACAGCGCCTTCGACGCAGCCGCCGGAGACGGAACCTTCGAAATTGCCCTCACCGTCGATGACGAGATGGCTGCCGGTCGGCCGCGGAGCCGAGCCCCAGGTCTCGATCACGGTTGCAATCGCCACGTTGCGGCCGGCCTGCTTCCAGCTCTCGGCGGTCAGCAACGGGTCCAGAATTTCGGAAACAGTCATGCGACCCTCCTCATGTCCAAATAGCGCCGCGGGTCCGCGGCCTTTGTATGATCATCCGACAATGCAATCGCCAAATCGGCAAGCGAGCGCAGGTTATGGACGGCGCGAAACTCGTCCACATGCGGCAGCATGGCGCGTACGCCGCGCGCCCGGGCCTCGAAACCATCGAAGCGCAACAGCGGGTTCAACCAGATCAGACGGCGGCAGGAACGGTGCAGCCGGTCCATTTCCCTTGCCAGTTCCTCGACGCCCTCCCGCTCAAGGCCATCGGTGATCAACAGCACGACGGCGCCCTGCCCCAGCACGCGGCGGGACCAGAGCCGGTTGAATTCGGCAAGCGTCGCGCCGATCCGCGTTCCGCCGGACCAGTCGCGCACCGCATCCGTGCAGCCCGACAATGCTTCGTCGGGATCGCGGCGGCGCATCTGGCGGGTGACGTTGGTCAGCCGAGTGCCAAACAGGAAGGTATGTACCCGGGTGCGTTTTTCGGTCAGCGCATGCAGAAAATGCAGGAAGATGCGGGTGTACTGGCTCATCGAGCCGGAAATGTCGGCAAGCACGACCAGCGGTGGCGGCGCGGTCTTGCGTTCGCGGAACCGCGGCAAGATGAGATCGCCGCCGCTCTTCATCGCCTGGCGCATGGTGGCGCGCGGGTCGATCCTCGGCGGGCGGCTGGACGGCCGGAACCGCCGAGTCGCCACCTTGTCCAAGGGCAGAGCGAGCTTGACCAATTGGCGCCGGGCTTCGGCCAGTTCCGCCGCGCTCATCTGGGCGAAATCCATGCGCTTGAGGATTTCGCCGGCAGAGGTCGTGAAGCGGGAGTCCACTTCGATCTCCGGCGGTTTCTTGCGGTTCGGGGTCTCCGGTTGGTCGGCGGTCAGCGCCTCGCTGACGCGGGTGGCGCCAGCCTTCTGCTTTTCCCTTTCGCGATTGTCGACAGCCTTCGGCGACATCATCGCAATCATCTTGCCGACCAGATCGCGGGAACGCCAGAACAGGCGAAAGGCCTCGTCGAAGACAGGCTGGTCCTCGTGGCGCTTGACGAAGACGGCCGACAGCGCCGCGTGGAATTCCTCGCGCGAACCGATGCCGATCGCATCGACCGCGGCAATCGCGTCGCCGGCAGCGGCCGGCCCGGTCTTCAGCCCGGCACGGCGCAATACACGCGAAAAATAGACGAGATTGTCGGCGAGCCGGCCATCATCGCCAGACCTCCCCACACCGAACCCTGCAATGCCGGCCGGAACCGGGGGCACGATCATTCCGTCGTCGCTCAAGCCTGCCATAGCCCCTATCCCGCTGCCAGAAGTTCGGCCTTCACTTCGGAAAGCACGCGCTCGCCCTCGCCGCCTTTGATGCGGGCGATATCGTCCTGATATTTCAAGAGCGTTCCGAGCGTATCGGCGATCGTTTCCGGATCGAGCGCGATCCGGTCGAGCTCGGTCAGCGCCGTCGCCCAGTCGATGGTTTCAGCGACGCCCGGGTTCTTGAAGAGATCGACTGTCCGCAGCCTCTGCACATAGGCGACCACCTGCCGCGACAGGGTTTCGGAGCATTGCGGCACCTTGCGGCGGATGATCTCCAGTTCCTGTGCCGCATCCGGATAATCGACCCAGTGATACAGGCAGCGCCGCTTCAGCGCGTCATGGATTTCGCGGGTGCGGTTGGTGGTGATGATGACGATCGGCGGCTCCTCGGCCTTGATCGTCCCAAGTTCCGGGATCGTCACCTGGAAGTCGGACAGCACTTCCAGGAGGAACGCTTCGAAGGCCTCGTCCGTGCGGTCGAGCTCGTCGATCAGGAAGACCGGCGCCGGACCACCCGGCTGGCCTAGCGCCTGCAGCACCGGCCGGCGGATCAGGTGGCGTTCGGAAAACAGATCCGCCTCGATGCGCGTGCGATCCTTGACGCCGGATGCTTCCGAAAGCCGGATGTCCAGCATCTGGGCCGGATAATTCCATTCGTAGACCGCCGAGGAGATATCGAGGCCCTCGTAACACTGCAGCCGGATCAGCGGCCGGTTCAAGGCCTTGGCCAGCGTCTTGGCGATCTCGGTCTTGCCGACGCCGGCTTCGCCCTCGAGGAAGAGCGGGCGCTTCATCTTCAGCGCCAGGAAGATCACCGTGCCGAGCGAGCGTCCGGCAAGATAATCCTCGGCGCCCAAAAGCGCGATCGTCTCGTCGATCGAGGTCGGTAGAGCGCTCGTTTTTCCTTCAGGCATAATCACACCCTTTCAGACGGCATCCTATAAGCTGCGAAAGCCGCGATCCAGATAGATGAGCGAGGGGTTCGCCTCGCCGAAATGCATGGCCTTCACCTCGCCGAACATGACGAAATGGGTCGAAACCCGTTTTATGTCGGTCAGCCGGCAATCGAAGCTGACGACGGCATCGGCCAGCACCGGAGCGCCGGTCACCAGCGTCTTCCAATTTCCGAGCGCAAACCGCTCCTCGGCGGGAATGCCGCTCAGGCCCGCAAACCCCGTCGCCAGCGCCTGATGATGCGCCGCCAGCGAATTCAAAGCAAAGACGCCGCTCCTCTCGAAGATGGCATTGCTCGCGTTGCTGCCGTTCAGGCAGACGAGCACGGTCGGCGGGTTGTCCGAGACAGAACAGGCTGCCGTCACCGTCACGCCGCGCCGCACGCCTTCGAATTCCGTCGTCACAACCTGGACGTGGCCAGCGTATCGTGCCATGCCGTTCCGGTAGTGGACGGGATCGAGGAAAGGCTGGTCCGTCAAAGGCATCTCTTGAAAGGCATCGGAGGACTGCTGTCAGTCCCGCATTACTCTTCGAGATATGGTGGCAAAAACCCTTGATGTCCACCGGAGTTGCGGCTTTTTACTTCGACAAGCCGATTCTCTTTGACGGCTGCGATCAGAAAGCTAAATGTCGCTTCAAGAAAGAATCCCAGGAAAAACATGACAGCACGACGTTTCATCATCGCCGGACTGCTGGCTTCGTTTCTAGGATGCGGATCGGCACCGGCGGCAGTGATCGGGGTGGTCGCGCCGCGCTCCGGCCCATACGCACCGCTTGGCACCCAAGTCTTTCAGGGCGCACGCGCGGCAGCGGAGGCGGGCGGCGACACCGTCGTCGAGATCGATGAGAGCTGCGATGAAAACGGTGGCGCTACCGCCGCCAAGGGCCTCGCCAACGCGAAAGTGTCCGCCGCGGTCGGTTTCCTCTGCGTCGAGACGCTATCCACCGCGTTGCCGCTGCTAAAGGCCGCACAGATCCCGGCCATTACCGTCTCGGTGCGCTCGAAAATCCTGATGGAAGACACGTTGCGCAACGGCTGGCCGTTCTTCCGCATGGCGCCAGCCGAAGGCGACGAGGCGGAGAAACTGTCCGAAACCATTCTCAGCATCTGGAAGGCGGAGCCGATCGCGCTGGTCGAGGACGGCACGATCTACGGCCGCGAGCTCGCCAGCGCCATCCGTCAGCGCCTCGAACCGATGGGCATCACGCCGATCTTCACCGACACGTTCCGGCCTGGCCAGGAGCAGCAGGTGGCGCTGGTGCGCCGGCTCGCCAAGGCGGGCGCGAGCCATGTGTTCGTCGGCGGCGACCGCAACGACATGGCGATCATCGCCCGCGACGGCGCTTCGGAGAACTTTCCCCTCACCTTGCTTGGCGGCGACAACCTGCGTGCGGCCAACCGTCCGGTGCCCCTGCGCGAGGGCGTCCTGGCCGTCGCCCTCCCCGACTATGCCACCCTGCCCTCCGCGGCAGCGGCCGTCGCAGCCCTGCGCGCGAAAAATATCGACGCGGACGGTTATCTGCTGCCGGCCTATGCCGCGACCGAACTTGTTCACCAGGCGGTGACCGCGGCGGCAGGCCAGCCGCTGGCACAGACGATCGGCAGCCGCTCCTTCAACACCGTGATCGGCCCGATCGCCTTCGATCGCGGTCATGAACTGAGGGACAATCCGTTCCGCCTGCTCGAATGGCGGGGATCCACGTTCATCCTCTCGCGTCCGGCGACAGACTGACGATTGTTCCGCCCGCGCCGCAATGTTAGAGGGACCGTCGACAACCGGAGACTTTCGACCCATGACGCTCGCCACCGCCCTGCCGATCCGCATCGCCCCGTCCATTCTCGCGGCCGATTTTTCAAAGCTCGGCCAGGAAGTGCGCGACGCCGTCGAGGCGGGAGCCGAGTGGGTCCATCTCGACGTGATGGACGGGCATTTCGTGCCGAACATCTCGTTCGGTCCTGACGTCATCAAGTCGCTGCGACCTTACACTACCGCGTTTTTCGATTGCCACCTGATGATTTCGCCGGCCGATCCCTACCTCGAAGCCTTCGCCAAGGCCGGATGCGACGGCATTACCGTGCATGTCGAGGCAGGGCCGCATCTGCACCGCTCGCTTCAGACGATCCGCTCGCTCGGCAAGAAGGTCGGCGTCACGCTCAACCCGGCAACGCCGCTCTCGGCGATCGAAAACGTGCTGGATGATATCGACCTGATCCTGATCATGAGCGTCAATCCGGGCTTCGGCGGCCAGAAGTTCATTCCCGCGATGACCGACAAGATCCGCGCTGCCAAGGCGATGATCGGCAGCCGGCCGATCGAGCTGGAAGTCGATGGCGGCATTACCGCCGATACGATCGGCGCGGCAACCGCTGCAGGCGCCAATGTCTTCGTTGCCGGATCTGCGGTTTACAAAGGCGAAGGAATCGCGGCCTATCGTGAGAACATCGCGCGGCTGAAAGCTGCGGCGGAGGACGGAAGCAGATGATATCAGCCTTGCGATCTTCGGTTCCGGCACTTGCGGCGATGTTGTTCGCCGGTTCCACATCCGCGGCCGATATCGCAAGCGTCCGCCCGATCGGCTTTTCCTCCGACGGCGCGGTTTTCGCTTTCGAGGAATACGGCATCCAGGACGGATCCGGCTTCCCCTATGCCAATATCTACGCGCTCGACCTCAACAAGGATACCTACCTGCCGGGAACGCCGTACCGCGTCCGGCTGGAACAGGATGGAGCGACGATCGCCAAGGCCCGCTGGCAGGTGCACAATGATGCGGATGGGATGATCGAAACCCACGAGCTCGCCAATCATCCAGGCGAACTCGTCGCATTCAACCCGATCACCGAGATCGGCAACGAGCCCCATCAGCTGCGCTATCGCAGCGTTCCGGCCGTACCGCCGGTCGGAGAAGCCAATACGCTTGTCCTCGACGAAGTCCCGCAACCGCTCGGGCCCCAATGTGAAGGCATAGTCGAAAAGACGGTCTCCTTGCGCCTTCGCTTTACCGAGCGGAACGGGAAGCCTGTCAACGACGTGGTTCACGAAGACCAGCGCATTCCAGCCTCCCGCGGCTGCGTCACCGGTTACCGGCTCGCCGGTGTCGTCAGCGGCTCGTCGCTCGAAGGCGCTCCGGTGGAAGTCGCGTTGATCATGGTCCTCAGCGCCGGTTTCGAGGGCCAGAACGGACGCTGGATCGCCGTTCCGGTCAAGACAACGCCCTAATCCTGTTTGATTGCCTCAAAAACTTGAGCTTCGCCGCGCTTCTTGCTACAGCGCAGCCGACACTCGTGAAGGAAACGACAAGCCCATGATCCCCCGTTACTCGCGGCCCGAAATGGTCGCCATCTGGTCGCCCGAAACAAAGTTCCGCATCTGGTTCGAGATCGAGGCTCATGCCTGCGATGCGCTTGCGGCAATCGGCGTGATCCCGAAGTCGGCAGCGGAGACGATCTGGGCAAAGGGTGGCTCGGCCACGTTCGACGTTGCCCGCATCGACGAGATCGAAGCCGTCACCAAACATGACGTCATCGCCTTCCTGACCCACCTTGCCGAATTCGTCGGCCCGGACAGCCGCTTCATCCATCAGGGCATGACGTCTTCCGACGTGCTCGACACCTGCTTCAGTGTCCAACTCGTGCGCGCCACGGACCTGCTGATCGCCGATATCGACAAGCTGCTCGAAGCGCTAAAGCGCCGCGCCTTCGAGCACAAGGACACGGTCACGATCGGCCGCAGCCACGGCATCCACGCTGAGCCGACAACGTTCGGCGTCAAGCTCGCCCAGGCCTATGCGGAATTCGACCGCAACAAGACGCGCCTGCTCGAAGCTCGCGACGAAATCGCCACCTGCGCGATTTCCGGCGCCGTCGGCACGTTTGCCAATATCGACCCCCGCGTCGAGGAACACGTCGCCGCAGCCCTGGGCCTGAAGCCGGAACCGGTCTCGACCCAGGTCATTCCGCGTGATCGTCACGCCATGTATTTCGCCATATTGGGTGTGATCGCCTCGTCGATCGAACGGCTGTCGATCGAGGTCCGCCACCTGCAGCGCACCGAAGTCCTCGAAGCGGAAGAGTTTTTCTCGCCGGGCCAGAAGGGCTCGTCTGCCATGCCGCACAAGCGCAACCCGGTGCTGACCGAGAACCTGACGGGCCTTGCCCGCATGGTGCGCTCCTACGCGTTGCCGGCGATGGAGAATGTGGCGCTCTGGCACGAGCGGGATATTTCGCACTCCTCCGTCGAGCGCATGATCGGCCCGGACGCGACGGTAACGCTCGATTTCGCGCTGGCGCGCATGAGCAGCGTGATCGACAAGCTGCTCGTCTATCCTGAGAACATGATGAAGAACATGAACAAGTTCCGCGGGCTTGTTCACTCGCAGCGGGTGCTGCTTGCCCTTACGCAAGCCGGGATCTCCCGCGAGGACGCCTACCGTCTCGTGCAGCGCAACGCGATGCGGGTCTGGGAAGAAGGCAAGGATTTTCTCGAGGAACTGCTGGCGGACCAGGAAGTCCGTGCCGCACTTTCCGAAGAGGACCTGCGCGAAAAATTCGACCTCGGCTATCACACCAAACACGTGGACACGATCTTCCGCCGGGTCTTCGGCGAGGCTTGATCTTGACCCTCTGCGAACACAGATAAGCGCCATGAAGGCATCCGAAGCAGATATATTGATCGTCCCCGGCTACACCAATTCCGGGCCGCATCACTGGCAGACCCGTTGGGAGCAGAAGCTGACGACGGCCCGCCGGGTCGAGCAGGAGGAATGGTCGAAGCCGGTGCGCGAGGACTGGGTCACACGTGTCGCCGAAGAGGTGAACCGTGCGACACGGCCCGTCGTCATCGTCGCCCATTCGCTCGGGATCCCGACCGTCATTCACGCCGTTCCGCTGTTCACGAAACCGGTGGCCGGCGCCTTTTTCGTGGCTCCGCCGGAAGTGGACAATTCCTCCATCCGGCCCAGGCACCTGCAGACCTTCGGCCCCTACCCGCGTGATCCGCTTCCCTTCCCGTCTCTGACGGTCGCAAGCCGCAACGATCCCTTCGGCTCCTATGAACATGCGGACGACATCGCTTCCGCCTGGGGCTCGATGCTGGTCGATGCCGGGGAAGCCGGCCACATCAACCAGGATTCCGGCCATGGGCCGTGGCCGGAAGGCACAATGGTTTTTGCCCAGTTTCTCAGTCGCCTCAAGCCTTGAAAATAGGACGGAATGGGCGCTGGCCCCTAATTTTGGGGTGCGTCAATTCGAACAGCATTTTTAAGCTGGACTTAATTGACACTTGCTAAGGTGCGCGCTCGTTTTCTAGCGCGCCAGGCTGTGCCGATGCCGTCAAATGTTCTCTCACGCCTATTGGACTCCGGCCAGGGAGACGAGATCGGTGTTCTTGAGACGGTATTTCAGGCGGCACCTTTCCCGATTGCCATTATCGATCATGCCGCGGTGCTGCTGTTTGCAAACAGCACGTTCAAACGCGAATGGATCGGTGAAGGGCGGCCGCCGACTGCCTTGTCGGCCCTCCTGCATCCCGACGACCAAGCCAAGGTCCCTCTGGCGATCCAGGGCCTGAACATCGGTTCCCCAGCGGAACGTCTCGAACTGCGCATGGTGAGCCCGGCCGGTTCTCAGCGATGGGCGGTGGCGACCGTCACCCCGCTCGGAAAAAATTTCAAAGGCCAGTGTCTGTTTGCGGCCCACCTGACTGACATCACCGACCAAAGGCGGCAGTTCGAAGAACTTGCCGAACGCGAAAGCCGCTGGGACAACGCGTTGGTCAGCTCCGTCTCGGGCGTCTGGGACCATAATTACGCGACCGGCCAGAAATATTACTCGCCGGTCTGGCGGCAGATTCGGGGGATGTCGGCGGAGGACCCGCTGGCGGCCAGCACCGAGGAATGGTTGGAGCTTGTCCATCCGGACGACCACGACCGTGTCATCCATGCGATGGAGCGGCAGAATGCCGGCGACCCGGCCTACGCCGTCTTCGACTATCGCGAACGCCATAAGCAGGGGCATTGGGTCTGGATCGAATGCCGGGGCGCCTGCGTCGAATGGGACGCCAACGGCAAGGCGACCCGCGTCGTCGGCACCGACACCGACATCACCGCCCGCAAGGCCGCGGAGGAGACAACGGCGCAGATGTCGCGGCGGCTCGACATGGCGCTCGAAATATCCGGCATCGGGGTCTACGAATCCGACTTCTCCACCGGCGAGGTTGAATGGGACGAACGGATGTTCCGGATCTACGGACTGGAAAAGAGCGAGGAAGTGAAGATCGGTGGGCTTTGGGAGAACTTCCTGCACCCGGACGATGCCGCACGCGTTCAGGCAAATGTTCTCGACAATATCGAGGAGGGCAAACGCTTTTTCGATGAATACCGGGTGATACTGCGGGACGGCTCCGAACGTGTGATACGTACCCGCACCATGTCCTTCATCGACGGTAACGGTCACCAGAAGATGGTCGGCGCCAACTGGGACGTCACGGCCGACGTGACGCTTCACCGCGAGCTGGAACGGGCAAAGACCCTTGCGGAGGCGCGCAACCGCGAACTCGAAGCCGCCCGTAGCAGCATCGAGCACAATGCGATGCACGACTACCTGACCGATCTCCCCAATCGGCGTTATCTAGACGAGATGCTGGATCGCATGGCGGCGGAATGCGCCCGCGACCGGCACGGCATCGCAATCCTGCATATCGACCTCGATCGCTTCAAGCAGATCAACGACACGCTCGGCCACAGTGCCGGCGACACGATGCTGAAGCATGTGGCGAAAGTTCTCAAAGGCACGATCCGCAAGGGAGATTTCGTCGCCCGTATCGGCGGCGACGAGTTCGTCATCCTGTCGAAATTCGAAGGATCGCCGCGCAAGCTCTCGCATCTGGCCGACCGCATCATCAAGGAGCTGCGCAAGCCGGTATCCTATGAGGGCCACGACTGCCGTTTCGGCGCCAGCATCGGCATCGCCTGCCATACGGGAGCGGATGTGGACGCGAGACAGCTTCTCCTGAACGCCGATATCGCGCTCTACCGGGCCAAGAACCGCGGCCGCAACAGGCATGAATTCTTCTCTGCCGAGACCCAGAACGAGATCATCAGCACCAAGCGCATTTCGGACGAGATCCTTCTTGCTCTCGAGCGCGACGAGTTCATTCCGTATTATCAGCTGCAGTTCGATGCGAAGACGCTGGAGATCGCCGGCGTGGAAACGCTGGCGCGGTGGATGCACCCGGAACGCGGCATGCTGTCTCCCGACAAGTTCCTCGATATGGCCGAGGAACTCGATGTCGTCTCAGTGATCGACGGGACCATTCTAGACAAGGCGCTTGCCGATTTCCGGGACTGGCGCGCGCAAGGCCCTCCGATCCCAAAACTCTCGGTCAACGTTTCCTACCGGCGGCTGCGCGATGCTTCGCTGTCGCGCAAGCTCAGGAAACTCAGGATCGAGCCTGGCACGGTATCCTTCGAGCTGCTCGAATCGATCTTCCTCGACGACTGCGACGAGGATGTCCTGAGGAACCTAGCGCGCATCAGGAAGCTCGGCATCGAGATCGAGATCGACGATTTCGGCACCGGCCACGCCTCGATCATCGGCCTCCTGCGGCTCAATCCGCGTGCGCTGAAGATCGACCGTGAGCTCGTCCGTCTCGTCTCCCAGTCGCAAAAGCAACGGAAGATGGTCGGGTCGATCATCGAGATCGGCAAATCGCTGAATATCGAGGTTGTCGCGGAAGGCGTCGAGACCACGGAACAGATCCGCATCCTGCGCGATCTCGGCTGCGACATCCTGCAGGGGTATGCGCTCGCAAGGCCGATGCCGCGCAGTAGCATTCCGGATTTCATACTTTCCGGCCGCTGGCGCCTCGACGAAAGCCCGCAACCCGACAGCCGCAAGCGGCTCCCCACCGACCGCTGAGAACCCGCTTTGAGGGGCATAAGAAAGGCCGCGCCCGACGGGACGCAGCCTTCATGCCAGGCTTTGAATAGGCTGGTTACTGGTTCTCGATCTGCTCAACCGCCTGAGCCAGGAGCTCCACCATCTTGGTGCGGATATCCTGGTCGGAGATGGAGACGCCGCCGGCATCGAGATCGCCGCGCAGCTTGCGGAATACATCCTCGTCGCCCGCTTCCTCGAAGTCGGCAACCACGACTTCCTTCGCGTAAGCGTCGGCGTCTGTTTTGCCGAGCAGGCCGGCTGCCCAGAGGCCTGCGAGCTTGTTGCGGCGGGCGAGCGCCTTGAACTTCAATTCCTGGTCCAGGGCAAACTTGTTTTCAAAGGCTTTTTCGCGATCGCTGAGGCCACTCATCTCGGGTCTCCCAAAGTGAACTTTATGGGAACCCCCATAATCAAAAGAGGAGCGGAGCGCAATCGGCGGGATGTCGATTCCGGCATTGACGGAAGCGGAATCGTGGCCGGCAATTGACGAATGCGAATTCCGCGTCAGGGCAACCGGCGCCACGCCGACTTTGTCCGCGTACCATTGGCCTCGTCTGGCGGCAGGGCCGGCATCGCCAATCAACAGCTCCCCGCCTGGAATTGCGATATCGGCCGCGTCGAAATCATGACGCAATTTGGTGGCTAAGTCCTGCGGAGCCTCCCTGATTTCCTGTTCATTACCGCCCTTTCAGCCCGGGCGCCCCCAGTTGTTAGAGCAAAACCTTCGAGAACCCGTGTAATCTGAAGCTCACTGATTCCTGGTTGCGCGTCGCAACCCCTCGCCCACAAAGGTTTGGAGGCCCGCATTGTGAAACCCGTTCTTTTCCGATAAGGGACCGCTCAACATCATCCATTGCGTCCGCCAGGGGCGCCAACAATGAGACAAGAATCATGAACCGTCGCCGCCGTATCTACGAAGGCAAGGCCAAAATCCTTTATGAAGGCCCCGAGCCCGGCACGCTGATCCAGTTTTTCAAGGACGACGCCACCGCCTTCAACAAGAAGAAACATGACGTCATCGACGGCAAGGGCGTTCTCAACAACCGTATCTCGGAATACCTCTTCACCCATCTGAACAAGATCGGCATCCCGACGCATTTCATCCGCCGGCTGAACATGCGCGAGCAGCTGATCAAGGAAGTGGAGATGATTCCGCTCGAGATCGTGGTGCGCAACGTTGCCGCCGGATCGCTCTCGACCCGCCTCGGCATCGAAGAAGGCATGGTCCTGCCGCGCTCGATCATCGAGTTCTACTACAAGTCCGACGCACTCGCCGACCCGATGGTCTCCGAGGAGCACATCACCGCTTTCGGCTGGGCGAACCCCGCTGAACTCGACGACATCATGGCGCTGGCCATCCGCGTCAACGACTTCCTCTCCGGGCTTTTCCTCGGCGTCGGTATCCAGCTCGTCGATTTCAAGATCGAATGCGGCCGCCTGTTCGAAGGCGACATGATGCGCATCATTCTCGCCGACGAGATTTCGCCGGACAGCTGCCGCCTCTGGGATATCGAAACCAGGGAAAAGATGGACAAGGACCGTTTCCGGCAGGATCTGGGCGGGCTTGTGGAAGCTTATTCGGAAGTCGCGCGGCGTCTCGGCATCATCAATGAGAACGAACCCGTCCGCGGCACCGGGCCGGTTCTCGTCAAGTAATCTGGGGGTTGGATCTGTGATCAAGGCACGCGTGACGGTCACGCTCAAGAACGGCGTTCTCGATCCGCAGGGCAAGGCCATCGAAGGCGCGCTCGGCAGTCTCGGCTTTTCCGGCGTCGGACATGTGCGCCAGGGCAAGGTCTTCGACCTTGAACTCGAGGGCAGCGACAAGGTAAAGACCGAGGCGGACCTCAAGGCCATGTGCGAGAAGCTGCTGGCAAACACTGTGATTGAGAACTATACTATCGCTCTCGACTGAAGGTTGCGGAGCGTGTGATGGCCGAAGTCACAAGTGAACTGATGTATGAGCTGATGAGGCGCATGCATGCTGATATTGCTGATTTGAAAGTCGGCCAGCGCGAGATAAAGGCTGAAATGAATGCGATGCGTGGGACAATGGTCTCCATGCATCAGGATATTCATAACATCTACATGACTTTGGAAAGGCACGGACAGCGCCTTGACCGCATCGAAAACCGCCTCGAATTGCGCGAGCTCGCCGAGGCCCAGGCAAGGTTTGAACCGCACCCATGAAATCCGCCGTCGTTCAGCTTCCCGGTCTCAATCGCGATCGCGACATGATCGCCGCCCTCACCAAGATTTCCGGCAAGGCGCCGATCACCATCTGGCAGACCGAGACCGACATTCCGGATGATGTCGACCTCATCGTTATTCCGGGCGGTTTTTCCTATGGCGACTATCTGCGCTGCGGAGCGATTGCAGCCCGCATGCCGGTCATGCAGGCGATCAGGGACAAGGCAGACAAGGGCGTCAAGGTGCTCGGCGTCTGCAACGGTTTCCAGATCCTCGTTGAAGCCGGCATGCTGCCCGGTGCCCTGATGCGCAATTCCTCGCTGAAATTCGTCTGCAAGGAAGTGAAGCTCGAAGTGGTCAATGCCGACACGGATTTCACCCGGGCCTATGAAAAGGGCCAGGTGCTCCGTTGCCCCGTCGCCCATCACGACGGCAACTATTTCGTCGATGCGGAGACGTTGTCCGGCATGGAAGATCGTGGCGAAATCGTCTTCCGTTATGCGGAAGGCACCAACCCGAACGGCTCCCTGAACGACATCGCCGGCGTCATAAACACGCGCGGCAACGTGCTCGGCATGATGCCGCATCCGGAAAACCTGATCGAAGCCGCCCATGGCGGCAATGACGGGCGCGGGATTTTCGCCTCGGCGCTCGATGTGATCGCCGCGACCGCCTGAACCTTCATCTTATCCCGATCGATCCCAGTACGATCGAAAGCCACGTCAGGACGCTTGATGCCGTTCACTTATCGCCTGCTCGCTGCATTTCCTCTCGCCGCCCTTGGCATAGCGCTTTCCGCCTGCCAAACGGAACGTCCGGCAGCGGTGACGGCGAACCGTGCGGCGCTGCCGACGATGGAACGCGTGGCGCTCGCCGCCAATAGCTGCTGGTTCAAGTCGGGCGACGCGGCCTTCAAGCCCTATCGGCTGGCACCGGAACTCAATTCCTTCTCCGGCCGACCGCGCATTCTCGCCGTGCCGCGCAACAGTCCCGAATCGCGCCCGATGCTCGTGGTCCAGGCGGAGGGCAACCCTGCCCGTCTCGACGCGTTCGGTCCGATGATGGGCGGTCCGGAAGGCGAAAGAATCAAGCGCGATGTGCTCCGCTGGGCCCGCGGCGCGAGCGGCTGCTGATATTAACCATTTGAATTTACATCTCTGTAAACAATCTGTTGCAGCTCTGCACCGGCCCGCCCGAATCTTTGCTTTTTTTCGCCACAAGTCATAACGGTCTGTGAACCGGCGCTGGACGGGCGCTACCCGTCATTGTACCACTTTCACCATCGAGAAGCGGGCGGCCCGTATCGGGATCGCGCCAGCCGCAGAAAATTGCGGCGCGTATGAGGGCGATGGAATGAACAAGGCAATTTTCGGATCCGTGGTCGGTGCAATCCTGGCGGTGTCGGCGCTGTCTTCTACTGCCTTTGCGCAGGAGCGGCTGTTCGACGAAGTGCGAATCGGCGTTTCCGGTTCGATCCAGAGCAAGAGCACGTTCGAGAAGGGTGCATTCCCGTCCGCCACCGTCTTCTTCGACCCCTTCGACCAGCGCCATGCCCAGAGCTTCATGGACCACATGCTGCGTCCGCGCGTCCATGTGGGCGCGATCGTGTCGACGGCGGGCGAAGCGAGCCAGGTCTTTGCCGGCTTCACCTGGACGGCACCGATCACCGACAAGATCTTCGTCGATCTCGGCTTCGGCGGCGCCTTCAACAACGGCAACCTCGACAAGCCGAACGACGGTCCGAAGCTCGGCTGCCATGTGCTCTTCCATGAGTCGCTCGGTCTCGGTTACAACATTACCAACAACTGGCGCGTCCTTGCGACCGTCGAGCACTCTTCGAACGCCGATCTATGCGATCACAACGACGGCCTCTCCTACGCAGGCATCGCGGTCGGCTACAAGTTCTGATCCAGATCGCGTATTTTCCAACTGAGGCGCCGGTTTTCCGGCGCTTTTTGTTTTCCGGCCGCCACGCCGTACCGCCGCATGGCAGTATTTTCCTGTCGCGCCGCATTGCGACATAGGTTAAAGAGCGCCAAGAGCTTGGCCCTTCAATCCAGAGAAGATCATGACCATCCCGAACAGTATCGCGATCACCCCCGAACTCGTCGCCTCGCACGGCTTGAAGCCCGACGAATATCAGCGGATTCTCGATCTGATCGGCCGCGAGCCGACATTCACGGAGCTCGGTATCTTCTCGGCCATGTGGAACGAGCATTGCTCCTACAAATCCTCGAAGAAGTGGCTGAGAACGCTACCGACCAAGGGACCGCGCGTCATTCAGGGGCCGGGTGAGAATGCCGGCGTCGTCGACATCGACGATGGCGATTGCGTTGTCTTCAAGATGGAGAGCCATAACCACCCGTCCTATATCGAACCCTACCAGGGCGCGGCGACGGGTGTCGGCGGCATCCTGCGCGACGTCTTCACGATGGGTGCCCGCCCGATCGCGGTCATGAACGCTCTGCGCTTCGGCGCGCCCGATCACCCGAAAACCAAACATCTTGTGTCCGGCGTCGTTGCCGGTGTTGGCGGTTACGGCAACTCCTTCGGCGTACCGACGGTCGGCGGCGAAGTGGAGTTCGATCCGCGCTACAATGGCAATATTCTGGTCAACGCATTTGCGGCCGGGCTTGCCAAATCGAATGCCATCTTCCTGTCGGAAGCCAAGGGCGTCGGTCTGCCGGTCGTTTATCTCGGCGCCAAGACCGGCCGCGACGGTGTCGGCGGAGCGACGATGGCATCGGCCGAATTCGACGAATCCATCGAGGAGAAACGCCCGACCGTTCAGGTCGGCGACCCCTTCACCGAAAAGTGCCTGCTGGAAGCCTGCCTCGAACTGATGGCGACCGGCGCGGTGATCGCCATCCAGGACATGGGTGCAGCCGGCCTCACCTGCTCGGCCGTCGAAATGGGCGCCAAGGGCGATCTCGGCATCGAACTCGACCTCGACAAGGTGCCGGTGCGCGAGGACCGGATGACGGCCTACGAAATGATGCTTTCGGAGAGCCAAGAGCGCATGCTCATGGTGCTGCAGCCGGAAAAGGAAGAGCAGGCCAAGGCGATCTTCGTCAAGTGGGGCCTCGATTTTGCGATCGTCGGCAAGACCACCGACGACCTGCGCTTCCGCGTGCTGCACCAGGGCGAGGAAGTCGCCAACCTACCGATCAAGGATCTCGGCGACCAGGCCCCGGAATACGATCGGCCGTGGGTCCAGTCGGATGTTCGCGCACCCCTGCCCGCCTCGCAGGTTGCGGCACCCGCTGACTATAACCAGGCCCTGTTGAAGCTCATCGGCTCGGCCAACCAGTCCAGCCGCCGGTGGGTCTGGGAGCAGTACGACACGCTGATCCAGGGCAATTCGCTGCAGCGTCCGGGCGGCGATGCCGGCGTCGTGCGCATCGAAAGCCATCCGACCAAGGCGCTCGCCTTCTCGTCCGACGTCACGCCGCGTTATGTCGAAGCCGATCCGTTCGAAGGCGGCAAGCAGGCGGTCGCCGAATGCTGGCGCAATATTGTCGCTACCGGCGCCGAGCCGCTCGCCGCCACCGACAACCTCAATTTCGGCAATCCGGAAAAACCGGAAATCATGGGCCAGCTGGTCGGCGCCATCAAGGGCATCGGCGAGGCCTGCAGGGCGCTGGATTTCCCGATCGTTTCCGGCAACGTGTCGCTCTACAACGAGACCAACGGCGTCGCGATCTTGCCGACCCCGACCATTGCCGGTGTAGGCCTGCTGCCCGACTGGCAGAAGATGGCGAAGATCGGTTCTGCCAACGTCGGCGACAAGCTGATCATGATCGGCACGGACGGCAGCCATCTCGGCTCTTCGGTCTATCTGCGCGACATTCTCGACACGATCGACGGCCCGCCTCCGGAAGTCGATTTGAAGGCCGAGCGCCGCAACGGCGATTTCGTCCGCTCGCTCATCCGCAACGGCCAAGTGGCGGCCTGCCACGACATTTCCTCGGGCGGCCTTGCGATCACGCTTGCCGAAATGGCGATGGCGTCGGCCAAAGGTATGAAGGTCAGCCTCAAGGAACAGCGCGGCCCGGCCCATGGACTGCTGTTCGGCGAAGACCAGGCCCGCTATGTCATCGCGGTGCCAGCCGATCTCGCCAATTTCGTGCAAGCGAATGCTGAAGGCGCAGGCGTGCCCTTCCGGACGCTCGGTACCGTCGCCGGCGACAGCTTGGTGATCGACGACCTCATCAGCATTGCGGTCCCGCAGCTTGCGGAAGCCCACGAAAGCTGGTTCCCGGCCTTCATGGCCTGACACTCAGCCGGAACGCACCGGCGCGATATGCCGCGGTCCAGGGATCGCGATTTATCTGCACGCGTGAACAAAAGTTGAAGCGCGGGGGATTGATGGACTCGGGCTATCCCGATAAGCATTGCGGTTTTCTGAAATAGGAAAGTAAGCGCGCAAAAATGCTTATGCCGATTTTGACCTGGTTGAGGTCGTCGGGCCCGACCTGGCACTACAAGCGCATCTGGCTCGATGCACTGATCGTCACCCTTTGCCTGAACGTTCTGGCTTGGATGGTTTTTTCGAAGATGGGTATGACCACCCGCGCCATCTTCAATGAAGACGGCCCCATCGAAGACATTCAGTCTGCTTCGCTTGCCATCGCCGCCCTTTTTGCCGTCATGGCGGCATTGGGGACGCGGATATTGGCCCGGTTCGTCGCAATCACGACAGCCTGCATCTCCATCATCTTCTTCATGCGAGAGATGCCACTATGCCGCGACAATGTGACAGTTTATTGCGTGTCGAAGACTTGGCTGCCGATTATTATCGGCGCGACCGCTCTCATCCTGCTGATCGCGACGATCGTGTTCGAATATCGCCATAGAGGAGGTCTTCTCCGAGCCATTCACCCGCGCCTCTCCTGGCCGCTGGCCCTGATTGCCGCCGCTCTCGCCTGCAGCCAATTTGCCGAGCATTTCGATATTGTCGTGATGGAGGAGAGCATCGAATCCTACGGCTTCATGATCCTGACCCTGAGCTCGATCTGGCTTTTCCGCTTCTCCCGCACCCAGCATCTTCCACCGCTCAGAACCCGAGCCAAAGCCAGCCTCCATAGGGTGAAACACGTATTCTTGCACCATTGAGGCGGAGCTGTTGGATCCAGCTTTGACCGGAGAGCAGCTTTGAGGCAGTGTATCCTGACAAAAGGTTCCGCGGTTTTGAGTCCGCGGAGAGAGAAAAGGGATGACATCATGGCTATGAGACCCGGTGAAATCGAAGACCTGATCAAGGCCGGCATTCCCGGTGCCAAGGTCACCATCCGGGATCTTGCTGGCGACGGCGACCATTATGCCGCGGAAGTGGTGGCAGAAGCGTTCCGGGGAAAAAGCCGGGTGCAGCAGCACCAGATGGTCTACGAGGCCCTGAAGGGCAATATGGGCGGCGTGCTCCACGCGCTGGCATTACAGACTTCGGCTCCGGCGGAGTGAGCGATGGCTGACCTGATCAAGGAGATCGTTACCGGCCTCGTTGAAACTGCCCTGAAGGAACTTCTCGGCAAGTCGCATGGCCGCACGCCGGCCAAACGCAAGAAGCGGCAGATCCGCTCGGCCACTACCGGGCGTTTCGCCAGGAAGACTGCGCGCACCAAGACCACAGCCAGACGTGCAGCGAAGCCGGCGACGAAACAGGTGAGCCGTCGGCGCACGACGGCAAGCCGCAGCAAGCAGCGCAGCCGCTGACCTCAATGTACCCGGTCCATGGGGTTAAACGGCAGTCATGCGAGGCAATAAGCGCTTTCCAACGGACTATTCCGCTGGAATTCCCGATGCCACGTTGCTATTTAAGGCAGATGACGCAGCGCAGCGGCCCTTGAAACCGCATGTGAAAGGATAGGACATGAGCGGAATTACCGATTTTATCGCCAACGAAGTGAAGACCAATGATGTGGTTCTCTTCATGAAGGGCACCCCGCAGTTCCCGCAGTGTGGTTTCTCGGGCCAGGTCGTGCAGATTCTCGACTATCTCGGCCTGGACTACAAGGGTGTGAACGTGCTCGCCGATGCGGAAATCCGCCAGGGCATCAAGGACTATTCCAACTGGCCGACCATTCCGCAGCTTTACGTCAAGGGCGAATTCATCGGCGGTTGCGATATCGTCCGCGAGATGTTCCAGTCCGGCGAACTGCAGACTCACCTGCAGGAACAGGGCATCAGCGTCCGCGGCGCGGCCTGAGATCTTCCGGGCTCCGGTCCGGGATTTTTATAAGACATTTTCAAGGCGCCGCTCCCAACGGCGCCTTTCACGTTGTTTTTAGGAAGCTGCTGTGACCAATCCTTCACAAACGGCCCCAGACCGCCTGCGCGGCATGGGCCGGGTCGAATTCATCGCGATGATGGCGATGTTGATGGCCATCAATTCGCTCGCCATCGACATCATGCTCCCTGGCCTGCAGGAGATCGGCGCCTCGCTCGGCGTCGTCAACGAGAACCATCGGCAATATGTAGTCTCAGCCTATCTCTTCGGCCTCGGCGCTGCGCAGATCATCTACGGATCGATCTCCGACCGTTTCGGTCGCAGGAACCCAATGCTCTTCGGCCTCGGCCTCTATTTCGTCTGCGCGGTCGGTGCCGTCGTCGCGCCATCGTTCGGAGCGCTGCTGGCCCTTCGCTTCATCCAGGGTGCCGGAGCGGCCGCAACACGGGTGATTTCCATCTCGATCGTGCGCGACGTATACGGCGGTCGCGCCATGGCGGAAGTCATGTCGCTAATCATGATGGTCTTCATGGTCGTACCGGTCATCGCGCCGGCAACAGGCCAGGTGATCATGCTGTTCGGCAACTGGCACCTGATTTTCGTGTTCATGGCAGTCGCCGCGCTCGGCATCGGCTTCTGGATGTATTCGCGCCTTCCGGAAACACTCGATCCGGCCGATGTGCGTCCCTTCACCATTTCCTCTATCCTGCACGCCTTCCAGATGGTTCTGACCAATCGCCTCGCCCTCTGCTACACGATTGCCAGCACATTCATCTTCGGCGCCCTGTTCGGCTTCATCAATTCGGCCCAACAGATTTATGTCGGGATCTACGACGTCGGCGTCTGGTTTCCGGTGGTCTTTGCCTGCGTGGCGGTGTTCATGTCTGCCGCATCCTTCCTGAACGCCAAGTTTGTTGGGCGTTTCGGCATGCGGCGCCTTTCGCACGGCTCGCTGTTTGGCTTTATCGGCATCACGCTCGTTTGGATGCTCGTGCAGATCTTCGGGCCTCAACCCATGCCGCTCGTGATCTTCATCGTGTTCTTCGGGCTCGCCATGTTCCAGTTCGGCTGGATCGGCTCGAACTTCAATTCGCTCGCCATGGAGCCGCTTGGCCATGTCGCCGGAACGGCGTCAGCCGTCCTCGGCTTCATGAGCACGGTCGGTGGCGCGCTGATTGGCGTCGCGATCGGCCAGGCCTTCGACGGTACGGCCCTGCCCCTGGTCGCAGGCTTCTTCACCGTCTCGATCATCGGACTGATCTTCGTGCTGATCGGCGAGAAGGGAAAGCTCTTCCAACCGCATAATCCGAAGATCTGAGCTACAGTCCCCAACGAAAACGGCCGGAGCGATCCGGCCTTTTTCTTGTTGATGGCCGCTATTTCAGTGGCCGATGATCTCGTTGCGCAGCATCTGCCAGCTTTCCTTGTCGGTGGCGAGCAACAGGCCGCCGTCGACATGGTGCGGCATGTAAGGGGAGCCGTCGAAGCGCGCCACGTAACCGCCAGCCTCCGTGCCGATCAGCGTGCCGGCCAGATGGTCCCAGGGCATCAGCTTGTTGTAGAGCACGAACTGCACATGCCCGCCGGCGAACGTGCGGTATTCGTGAGCCGAGCAGCGATAATTGGCGAAGAACCGGACCTTGGCGAGATTGCCGAGGATCCGTTCCCGCTCGCCGCCGAAGAAATATCCGGGCGATGCCATGCCGATCATGGCTTCGATCGGCCGGGCGTCGGCGACCGAAAGCCGGATCGCCTCGCCGTCCGGCCGCCGCATGAACGCGCCGGCGCCCTTTTCCGCCATGACCCAGTCGTCGCCCATCGGATCGTAGATGATCCCGGCGACCGTCTCGCCCTTCCAGACGACGGAGGCCATGACGCCGAAGGCGGGGATGCCCGAGGCGAAGTTGAAGGTGCCGTCGACCGGATCGACGACCACCGCGAAATCCGCATCGGCGAGCTTGGCGAGCAGCGACGGATCGGCCGCCACCGATTCTTCGCCGACGAAGAGCGCACCGGGCGCGAAGGCTTCGAGCTCTCGGCGGATCATCCGCTCGGCGGCTTCGTCGGCCTCGGTCACCAGGTCGGACGGCTCGCTCTTTGAACGTACATCGGCGCTGCTGAGTCGCCGGAAACGCGGCAGGATTTCGGCCTTGGCGGCAAGGCGCAGAAGATCGGCAAGCTTCGTGATGTCGAGCGGAAGGGTCATGACATGGTCTCTTGGGGGATTGGTGCGGGAAGACTGGGTTCGGGAGGAATTCAGAGACTTTGGGTGGCCTGCAGGCGGGAAAAATCGAAGAGTTTCGGGTCGAGCAGGTGCGACGAGTTCACGTGGGCGAGCGCGCGCAGCATCGTATCCTTGCGGCCCGGCATGCGGGCCTCGATATCGGCAAGCATCGCCTTCATGGAATTGCGCTGCAGGCCATCCTGCGAGCCGCAGAGATCACACGGAATGATCGGGAACTGCATGGCGGCGGCAAATTTGGCCAGATCGTCCTCGGCGCAATAGGCAAGCGGCCTCAGCACCATCACGTCGCCCTCGTCGTTCAAGAGCTTTGCCGGCATGCCCGCGAGCCTGCCGCCATGGAAAAAATTCATGAAAAAGGTTTCGAGTATGTCTTCCCGGTGATGGCCGAGCACCAGAGCATCGCAGCCCTCTTCGCGGGCGATCCGGTAGAGGTTGCCGCGCCGCAGCCTGGAACAGAGCGAACAATAGGTGGCGCCTTCGGGGACCTTTTCCTTCACGATCGAATAGGTATCGCGATATTCGATGCGATGCTTCACGCCGATCGAGGCGAGGTAGTCCGGCAGGACGTGTTTGGGGAAGTTCGGCTGGCCCTGGTCGAGATTGCAGGCAAGGAGTTCCACGGGCAGCAGGCCGCGCCATTGCAGGTCGAGCAGCACGGCGAGCAGCGAATAGGAATCCTTGCCGCCGGAGAGACCAACCAGCCAGCGTTTCTGGCCGTTCAGCATGCCAAAATCGTCGAAGGCCTGACGCACCTGCCGGAGCAGGCGCTTGCGCAGCTTGTTGAACGAGACCGAGCTCGGCGCATCCCTAAAGAGCGTCGGCACGAGGCCGTTTTCGACCTCGTTCAGCTCGTCGTCGATCTTGGCCGTCATGCCCATTGGTCTTCCTTTGAAACCGAAAAGCGGGCTATGCCCGCTTCTGGTGTTTGTCGTCAGGCGCCGAGAGCGGCTGCCACCGCGTCGAGCGCCTCGCTCGCCTTGGCCCCATCGGGCCCGCCGGCCTGGGCCATGTCCGGACGGCCGCCGCCGCCCTTGCCGCCAAGCGCCACGGATGCGATGCGGACCAGATCCACGGCGCTGAAGCGGTCGACCAGGTCAGGCGTCACCGCAACCACGGCGCTTGCCTTGCCGTCGTCCGAAACACCGATCAAGGTGACGACGCCGGAGCCGAGGCTCGCCTTGCCTTCATCCGCCAGGCCCTTGAGGTCCTTGGCATCGATGCCGTTGAGCGCCTTGCCCATGAACTTGATGCCGCCGATCTCTTTGAAATCGCCGGCCGAACCGCCCTGCCCGCCGCCCATCGCAAGCCGGCGCTTGGCATCCGCCAGTTCCTTCTCGAGCTTGCGGCGCTCGTCGATCAGCGCTTCGACGCGCGAAACCAATTCCGCCGGCTGCACCTTCAAGGCGCCTGCGAGCGTTTTCACGCGCTCGTCCTGTTCGGCGAGATAAGCCCGTGCAGCCTCGCCCGTCACGGCTTCGACACGGCGAACGCCAGCGCCGACCGCGCTTTCGCCGAGAACGCGGACAAGGCCGATATCGCCGGTCGCGTTGACATGCGTGCCGCCGCAGAGCTCGACTGAATAGGGCTTGCCGGCCTTCGGACCTTCGATCGCCTTGCCCATCGCAACGACGCGAACTTCATCGCCGTATTTTTCGCCGAACAGCGCCATGGCACCCTCGGCGATCGCGTCGTCGACGCTCATCAGGCGGGTCGTGACCGGTGCATTTTGCAGGATGATGGCATTTGCCATGTCCTCGACCTTCTGCAACTCCTCGGCCGACATTGGCTTGGGATGCGAGACGTCGAAACGCAGCCGCTCGGGCGCTACCAGCGAACCCTTCTGGGCCACGTGGGTGCCGAGCACCTCACGAAGCGCTTCATGCAGCAGATGGGTGGCCGAATGGTTGGAACGCAGGCGCGAACGGCGGACGTGATCAACCGTCAGCGCCACCGCATCACCGACCTTCAACGTGCCCTCAGTGACGGTTGTGATGTGGACGAACAGGCCCTCGCCCTTCTTCTGGGTATCCGAGACATCGAGCTTGCCATTGTCGGTCGAGATTACGCCGGTATCGCCCATCTGGCCGCCGGATTCGCCGTAGAACGGCGTCTGGTTGACGACGACCTGCACCTGTTCGCCGGCGGAGGCGCTGTCGACAGCCTTGCCGTCGCGGACGATCGCCTGCACCACGCCTTCGGCCGTTTCAGTGTCGTAGCCGAGGAACTCGGTCGCGCCGTGCTTTTCCCTGAGCTCGAACCAGATCGTTTCCGTCGCCTTGTCGCCGGAACCGGTCCAGTGCGAGCGGGCTTCCGCCTTCTGGCGCTGCATGGCGTCGGTGAAACCGGAAATATCGACGCCGATTTCGCGGGCGCGCAAAGCGTCCTGCGTCAGATCGAGCGGGAAACCGTAGGTGTCGTAGAGCTTGAAGGCGGTTTCGCCATCGAGCATGTCGCCCTTGTGAAGCGTGTTCGTCGCGTCCGACAGCAGCGAGAGGCCGCGCTCCAGCGTCTTGCGAAAACGGTTTTCCTCGAGCTTCAGCGTTTCCGAAATCAGCGATTCCGCACGCACCAGTTCCGGATAGGCGCGGCCCATCTGCTGGATGAGCGCCGGCAGCAGTTTCCAGAGCAGCGGATCGCGGGCGCCGAGAAGCTGCGCGTGGCGCATGGCGCGGCGCATGATGCGGCGGAGCACATAACCGCGGCCTTCGTTCGAGGGCAGAACGCCGTCGGCGATCAGGAAGGCGGAGGAGCGCAGATGGTCAGCGATGACGCGGTGGCTGCCGCGGTGCTCGCCTTCCGCCTTGATGCCGGTCGCCTCTTCCGAGGCTGAGATCAGCGCGCGGAACAGGTCGATGTCGTAATTGTCGTGCTGGCCCTGCAGAACGGCTGCAACACGCTCCAGGCCCATGCCGGTGTCGATCGATGGGCGCGGCAGGTCGATCCGCTCTTCCTTCGTCACCTGCTCATACTGCATGAAGACGAGGTTCCAGATCTCGATGAACCGGTCGCCGTCCTCTTCCGGCGAACCGGGAGGGCCGCCCCAGATATGGTCGCCATGGTCATAGAAGATTTCCGAGCACGGGCCGCAGGGACCGGTATCGCCCATCGCCCAGAAATTGTCGCTGGTCGGAATGCGGATAATCCTGTCGTCCGAAAGACCGGCGATCTTCTTCCAGAGGTCGAAAGCCTCGTCATCGGTGTGGTAGACGGTGACCAGGAGACGCTTGGCGTCGAGGCCGAATTCCTTGGTGATCAGGTTCCAGGCAAGCTCGATCGCATTCGCCTTGAAATAGTCGCCGAACGAGAAATTGCCGAGCATCTCGAAGAAGGTGTGGTGACGAGCGGTATAACCGACATTGTCGAGGTCGTTATGCTTGCCACCGGCGCGAACGCATTTCTGTGCCGTCGTCGCGGTCGTATAGGGGCGTTTTTCAAGACCGGTGAACACGTTCTTGAACTGAACCATGCCGGCATTGGTGAACATCAGCGTCGGATCGTTGCGCGGCACCAGCGGACTGGAGGAGACGACCTCGTGTCCGTTCTTTCGGAAATAGTCGAGGAAGGTCGACCGGATTTCATTCACGCCGCTCATGCTACGCCCTTTTTACCGCCGGATGCGGTCCTATTATTCGAAAACCAAAGGCTTGTATCGCCGACACCCCCAACTGTCCAGCCGCCCCACCGCCTAACCGAACGAGAAACCGGCCGCACATCTTTCCATGCGCGACCGGTTCAAAAGCAATCAGCCGGAGAAAACTCCGAGTGCGGCGGGAAGGCTTACATATCTGCAGCCACGTCACCGTCGTCAGCGTCCGGGCCGCCATTCTGCAGGAAACGGTCGGCGATGAGGCCGGCATTCTGGCGGAGCGACGTCTCGATCTCGCGGGCGAGTTCCGGATTATCGCGCAGGAAGGTCTTGGCGTTCTCGCGGCCCTGGCCGAGGCGCTGGCTGTTATAGGAGAACCAGGCACCTGACTTCTCGACGATGCCGGCCTTGACGCCGAGATCGACCAGTTCGCCGGTCTTGGAAACGCCCTCGCCATACATGATGTCGAATTCGACCTGCTTGAAGGGAGGCGCCATCTTGTTCTTGACGACCTTGACGCGGGTCTGGTTGCCTACCACTTCCTCGCGTTCCTTGACCTGGCCGATGCGGCGGATGTCGAGGCGAACCGAGGCGTAGAATTTCAAGGCATTGCCGCCGGTGGTGGTTTCGGGGGAACCGAACATCACGCCGATCTTCATGCGGATCTGGTTGATGAAGATCACCATCGTATTCGACTTGGAGATCGAAGCGGTGAGCTTGCGCAGCGCCTGGCTCATCAGGCGTGCCTGGAGGCCCGGCAGGCTGTCGCCCATTTCGCCCTCGATTTCGGCGCGCGGCGTCAGTGCCGCAACCGAGTCGATAACGAGGACATCGACGGCACCGGAACGGACCAGCGTGTCGGTAATTTCAAGCGCCTGCTCGCCGGTATCCGGCTGCGAGATCAGAAGGTTCTGGAGATCGACGCCAAGCTTGCGGGCATAGACCGGGTCGAGCGCATGTTCGGCGTCGACGAAGGCGCAGATGCCGCCCTTCTTCTGGGCTTCGGCGATCGTCTGCAATGCAAGCGTCGTCTTGCCCGAGCTTTCCGGACCGTAGATTTCAACGATGCGGCCCTTCGGCAGGCCGCCAATACCGAGCGCGATATCGAGGCTGAGAGAGCCGGTGGAAACCGTCTCGATCTCGACAATGCTCTCGTTCGCACCGAGCTTCATGATCGATCCCTTACCGAAGGATCGTTCGATCTGCGACAATGCTGCTTCCAGCGCCTTGCTCTTGTCCACGCCTTTATCCTCTACGAGCCGCAAACTATTCTGTGCCATCTGGTCCCACCTTTAGGTTATTGCCGCCGCGCACGCAATGAAGCAGCCGATAAAGGTGATGTACCTATTTTGTTCTCATTTGACAAGAGTCGCTCAAGAGATTGAGTCAAAATAGATATTTCGATTTCGTTCTCAGGATGTTCACGCCCGCCGAGGTGTGGAAAATTCCCGTTTGAAATCAAAGCTGCGCCGCAATTTGACGAGGAAATCGCGGCGTTTGAGATTTATGAGAGACAATCCGATTCTCACTCCGAATCGAGCATTTCCCGGACCGCCACGGCAAGCTGCTTCAACGAGAAGGGCTTCGGCAGGAAGCCGAACTTGGCGTCGGCCGGCAGGTTGCGCGCAAACGCGTCCTCGGCATAGCCCGAAACGAAGATGAACTTCATGTCCGGATAGATCTTGCGCAGCTCGGTCAAAAGCGTCGGGCCGTCCATTTCAGGCATGACGACGTCGGAGACGACGATATCCACCTTGCCCTGCAGCTCTTCCATGATGTCGAGCGCCTCGGTGCCGGAACCCGCTTCGTGCACGGTGTAGCCACGGGTTTCCAGCATGCGCTTGCCGCCGCGGCGGACAGCCTCCTCGTCCTCGACGAGCAGGACCACCGCCGACTTTCCCGTGAGGTCGAGGTCGTCGGAAGCGGGCGTCGACACGACAGGCGCGATAACGGCCGGCTGCGCCTGCGTACCGGTTGCGGTAGCGTCCTGGACGACGACAGGCGTTTCGGGAATGTGGCGTGGCAGGAACATGCGGAAACTCGTGCCGCGTCCGACTTCCGATTCGGGATAGATATAGCCGCCGGACTGTTTGACGATGCCGTAGACCATCGAGAGGCCGAGGCCGGTGCCCTTGCCCACTTCCTTGGTGGTGAAGAACGGTTCGAAGATCTTGTCCATGATTTCGGGCGAAATGCCCGTGCCGGTGTCGGATACCTCGACCATCACGAAATCTTCGGCCGGGAGATCCGCCTGGTTGAAACCGCCGGCATCCTCGGCGGATACATTGCGGGTCTTGATCAGGATTGTGCCGCCCTGGGGCATGGCATCGCGCGCGTTGACGCAGAGGTTGATCAGCACCTGCTCGAATTGCGACAGGTCGGTGCGCACCGGCCAGAGATCGCGGCCGTAGTCCACTTCGAGCTTCACGTTGGTACCGGAAATCAGCCGGTCGACCAGCATGCGCAGGTCGCCGACGACGTCCGTGAGGTTCAGCACCGCCGGCCGCATGGTCTGCTTGCGCGAGAAGGCGAGCAGCTGGCGCACCAGCACGGCGGCGCGGTTGGCGTTGCGCTTGATCTCCATCAGATCGGCAAAGCTCGCATCGGAAGGGCGCGCCTGCAGCAGGAGGTGATCGGAGGACAGAAGGATCGCGGTCAGGACGTTGTTGAAGTCGTGGGCGATGCCGCCCGCCAGCGTGCCGACCGCATTGAGCTTCTGGGTCTGGGCCATCTGGGTTTCCAGCGCCTTCTGCTCGGTCGTCTCGACGGCGTAGACGATCGCGGCCTCTTCCGGTGCCTCGTCGCTCTCGTCGATCACGGCGTTCACATAGAAGCGCACATAGCGGTTCTCGTCGCCCGGGTGGCGCGAATCGATCGGGGCGATATCGCCCTGCCCGTCCTTGGCAGCGGCAATCGCCTGCATCAGATGCTGGCGGGAATTGTCGTGAACGATGCGGTCGAGTTCGATACCGGCATCCACGTCGTCGCGGGAAACGACGCCGGCAAACAGTTTGAGGAACGGCGCATTGATGCGCAGGATCCTGCCCTCGCCATCGACGGAGGCGATCGCCATCGGCGTGTTGTTGAAGAAGCGCGTGAAGCGCATCGCTGAAGCCGACTGGTCGCCCTCGCCGCCCTTTGGCCGTGCCAGCACGATGGTCCGGCTTTCGCCCGGCGCGCCGTCGCGGGTGGCGCTGACATTGTGCACCAGGCGCACGGGCAGGCTCTGGCCGTTGGCGCGGCGCAGGTCGAGGTCGAGCGTCTCGGTGCGCTTCAGCCCGGGTGCGGCCTGCACCGATTGGATCAGCGCCATGCCTTCGCCCGCCACCAGATCGGCAATCGTCACCGAGCGCGGCACGAACTTGGTCAGGTCGATGCCGAGCCATTCGGCAAGCGTGGCATTCAGGTAGAAGATTTCGCCCTTCTTGCCGGCAGAGAAGAACCCGGCGGGCGCGTGGTCGAGATAGTCGATGGCGTTCTGCAGCTCGCGGAAGAACCGTTCCTGGTCGTCGCGTTCCGAGGTAATGTCGGTGATCTGCCAGATGTCGAGCTGGCCCTTGCGGCTGTCGGCGGGCGTCAGCAGCCGTGCCTTGAGACGGTACCAGTGGGCACCGGAACCATTGCCGGTCGTCCGCCCGATCGGCTGGAGAAGCCGGAACTCCTCGTGACCTTCGCGGCCTTCGCGCAGAGCCGTCGTCAGCCGGTAGAGCGCCTCGGTCGATTCGCGGGTCTTGGACAGAAGCGCCTCGAGCGACTGCACGTTGCTCGCCTTGGTCGCGCCGGTCATCCGGCCATAGGCGGCATTGGCGTAGAGAATACGGCCCTTGGCGTCGGTGATCAGAATGCCGTCGGGATGGTTGGCGAGGAAACCGCGGGCCAGCTCGTCGGAACGCGACTGCGGCATGACCTCGACGAGGCCGATGATTGACGACACCAGGAAGAAGATGCCGACCATGGCGAGAATGCCGAGCAGGCCGAGCACCAGTTCATTGTCGAGCGCATGCTGAAACAGCACGAATCCGGCGGCCACGCCACAGAGAACGAGCGCCAGGAGAACGATACGGATGATGGTGCCGCCACGCGTCCCTTTTTCCACCAGGGGCGCCTCGTAGTTGCCGCTCTGCTGCAACTTCGTCATCAATTCCTCGCATTTCGACCGGCGCTGCGGCCATGAACATTCAGGGATCGGGAATCCCGCGATTCCTTATTAGCAAGTTGCAGGTTAAGCAAAAAGCTCTGCTTCGCCACAAAACCCGGGACAGTTTGGCGGAGTGACCTATCTTTGCTTTTCTACGCTGTTTTTCAGCGCGGGACAGTGACAGTTAGCAGCTTGCTTCGGTAGGAAAAAAGTCGTTTTTTACCGCGGCGTTCATATGAGGAGTGGCAAGAGATGTTCGAAGAGCTGATGGGCGCCTATGGAGGCCGCCTGGTGATCGCAGTCGTCGGCGTCGGCGTTGGGCTTCTCGTCCTGATCGGCGTGCTCTGGCTCATCCGCAGCCGTTCCGGCCCTTCGCCCTTCGTGCGCGGCGGCAAGAACCGCCAGCCGCGGCTTCAGGTCCTGGATGCGGCAGCCGTCGATGCAAGGCGTCGCCTTGTTCTCATCCGCCGCGACGGGGTCGAGCACCTGATCATGATCGGCGGACCGACCGATATCGTCATCGAAAGCGGAATATCGACGGCGGCACATGCCATGCCGGCAACAGCGGCCAGCCGGTTCCAGCCGATGGACATGACGGTTCCCGCTCAAGCCGCAGCCGCCATGGAAGCCCGACCGGCTGCCGTTGCCGAACCACGCCCTGCCCCGATCCCGCGTCCCGCGGCTCCGGAACCGCGCGTCGAGCCGGCCCGGGAAAGCGTCGTGCCGCCGCGCGCCGCCCCGCCGGCGGCTCCCACTACGGGACCGATACCGATGAGCGGTACACTGGCGCCGCGGCCTGCATCGCCTGCCCCGGCAAACAACGCAGCAGCTCCCGAGCCGGCTGCCGCCCCGAGGATCGAACCGCCGGCCCGTCAAGCCCCGGAGGTAAAATCCGAACAGTTGCGGCCGATCGCGGCACTGGCAGCCGCTGCGGCACCTCCGCCGCCTCCCGCCCCAGCTCCTGCCCCTGCCCAGATTCCGGCTTTCGACGACGCAGCCGACGTGCTCGACGCCGCCCGTGGGCGAGTCTTCCAGGAAGCCCCCGAGTCGCGCGCCGTGCCGGTCAGCGCCGCGATCGTGCCGCCTGCCCTGCAATCGGCCGCCGACAAGCCGAAACAGCTCGGCAGCGATTTTGAGCGGATTCTCGAAGAGGAAATGGCCAACAACCTTGCGGCCCGCGAAACTGCCGTCATCCCTCAGCCGAATCGCCAGATACAGCCAAGGAACCCCGGCGTCCCGCCGGTCACCGGTGCCACGCCGGAACCGAGCCTGCAGTCGGAAGTCGCCCGCATCTTCGGCGAGATGTCCGTCACCCGCGACAAGTGAGCTGGCACCCGCGACAAGTGAGCCGGCGCCAGGATTGAATTTTCTGCCAAGAAAAAAGGCACGGAAAACCGTGCCTTGAATTCGTTTTCGACTGATCGGGCGGATTATTCGTCCCGATAGACCTTTTCGCGGCGCTCGTGGCGTTCCTGTGCCTCGATCGACAGCGTGGCGATCGGACGAGCGTCGAGACGCTTGAGACCGATCGGTTCGCCCGTTTCCTCGCAGTAACCGTAGGTGCCATCTTCGATGCGCTGCAAGGCGGCATCGATTTTGGAAATCAGCTTGCGCTGGCGGTCACGGGCTCGAAGCTCGATAGCTCTGTCGGTTTCGGAGGAAGCCCGGTCGGCGAGATCCGGGTGGTTGGCGCTCTCTTCTGCCAGGTGACCCAGCGTTTCGCGCGCTTCTCTCAGGATATCGTTTTTCCAGGCGATAAGCTTTGCCCGGAAATACGCCTTCTGATTTGCATTCATGAACTCATCGTTTTCAGAGAGCACATAATTGCTAAGATCGATCTTCTCACTCAACGCGATTCTCCTGAAGAACATCTCATGCGGCGCTCTATATCCTATCCTCCCATCCCGATTCAAGCCTCGCGCTCAGTATTAAGGCATTTTTAAAACTGTCATAAAAATCCGCTAAACGGCTATTTTTTAAGCTTTTATTTTGAATGTCCGAAACTCTTCTCCACAGGAGGCTGCGCCGGGCCAGGCTATTTCAGAACATCTGCGGCAGTTGACGAGTCTCGTGCCGAAAGGCTACCCATCGCTTCCATCCTCTCACTAGCGGTGCCGGGCATGACGACGATCACTCCTCCTCCTTCCCGCATCTACCTGCTGCGCCATGCCAAATCCGGCTGGGCAGAGCCGGGACAGCACGATTTCGATCGCCCTCTCGACAATCAGGGTTTTGCGCAGGCCGAGATCGTTGCCGACAAGGCTGCCGATCGCAACTACAGGCCTGATATCCTTCTCAGTTCCACCGCCACGCGATGCCGCCAGACCGCCGAAGCGATCCGCCGCGCGATCAGCGAGGAGATCGAGCCTGTCTTCATCGACGAACTCTATAACGGCTCGCTCGGCACCTACCTTGCGATTCTTGGCGGCCAGCGGGACAGCAACTCGGTCATGCTCGTCGGCCACAACCCGACCATGGAAGAAGTGCTGGAAGGGCTGATCGGCGCCGACCAGATGGTGGCGGCCATCCCCGGCGGCTATCCTCCTGCCGGCCTCGCCGTGCTCGACTATCGCGGTTTTGTCGCCGGCTCGGATGCAGCCTGGACACTGACCGATTTCCTGACGGCCTGAACTGGAGCCAGGCGACGGCTTTGCGGCCTCGCTCCGGCTTCCTATATAGGCGTAAACTCTGGACCCGGAACGACGCCTTGCCGCCTTCGCTTACCAGCTTCTCGGATGACGCGCGCATCGCGCTCGACAATCTCGCCGACCGTGCCTCGGGCCTCGTGCATCCGACCATCAGGCTCGGCGTGACCGGCCTGTCGCGGGCCGGCAAGACCGTGTTCATCTCGTCCCTCGTCCACAATCTCCTGAACGGCGGCAGGTTGCCGCTCTTCGAGGCGTTCCGGTCCGGCCGGATCTCCGCCGTGCGGCTCGAGCCGCAGCCGGACGACGCCATCCCGCGCTTCCAGTACGAAGATCACATCCAGGCACTGGTGCGCGACCGCATCTGGCCGGATTCGACCCGCGCTATCTCGGAACTGCGCATCACCCTCGACTACCAGAGCGCCAGCGGCTGGGGCCGGATGTTTTCGCGCGGCCGGCTGTCGATCGACATCGTCGACTATCCGGGCGAATGGCTGCTCGACCTGCCGCTGCTGGCGCAGGATTTTCGCACTTTCAGCGACAATACCGTAGCCCTTGCCGGAACCGGCATCCGCGAGGAATTGTCGCGGGAATGGCTCGCCCTCGCAAATGGCATAGATGCGGACGCCCCGGCTGACGAAATGACCGCGAGACGCTTGTCGGAAGCCTTTGCGGGCTACCTCAAGGCCTGCAAGGCGGACGAACGATCGCTTTCGACCCTGCCGCCCGGCCGTTTCCTGATGCCCGGCGATCTCGAAGGCTCGCCGGCGCTCACATTTGCGCCGCTGCCGAACATGTCCGAGACCAAAGCGCCGAAGGGCTCGCTGCGGGCGATGATGGAGCGCCGCTACGAGGCCTACAAGAACGTCGTGGTCAAGCCGTTCTTCCGCGAGCATTTTGCCCGGCTCGACCGCCAGATCGTGCTGATCGACGCGCTGCAGGCGATCAATCGCGGACCCGAAGCGGTGCAGGATCTCGAACGGGCGCTGACCGACGTGCTCGCCTGTTTCCGTCCCGGCCATAACAGCTTCTTCTCCTCCCTGATCGGCCGCCGGATCGAAAAGGTCCTGGTCGCGGCCACCAAGGCGGATCACCTGCATCACGAAAGCCATGACCGCCTGGAACGGCTCACCGGCCGCCTGGTCGATCGCGCCGTGCAGCGGATCGGCATGGCCGGCGCCGGCATCGATGTCATGGCGATCGCATCGGTGCGCGCCACCCGCGAGGCGACCGTCAAGGAAGACAATCATCTCCTGCCGGTCATCGTCGGCACGCCTATCTCCGGCGAGATGATCAATGGCGAACGTTTTGACGGAAACAAGAAAACTGCGATATTTCCCGGTGACTTGCCGGAAAATCCTGAAGCATTCTTTCAACAGCTGGATTCCATCCACGCGGAGCTTCCGGAGATCAATGTGGTGCGCTTTCGTCCGCCGGCGCTGGAAGAGGCGAATGGCGGCATGAAGCTCTCCGTGCCGCATATCCGGCTCGACCGCGCCATGCAGTTCCTGTTCGGAGATCGCCTCGCATGAGACAGCCCGAATCACCTCAGAACGGCAAGCGCCGCCCCGCATCTTTCTCGGTCGAAGAGGAAAGTGCTGCCCGAAACGAAACCTTGCCTGTCCCTCGCCGCATCCCGCGCAGCTTCGAGGACGGCGTTGTGGTGACGCCCGACGAACAGGATCCGTTCGTGACGCCGCCCGACCTCGCCGCAGAAGCCATCCCGGTCGCCGAGCCCCGGGCCCGCAAGAAATTCTCGTTCGTCAACCTGGCGACGGCCGCTTTCGGCACCTTCCTGTCGCTCGCCTTCGGCCTGTGGGCCGACAGCGTCATCCGCGACCTGTTCAGCCGAGCCGACTGGCTGGGATATGCAGCGCTTACCGCGCTTGCCATCGGGCTTGTCGCCGTCGCCGTGATCGTCGGCCGCGAAATCTTCGGCATGATGCGGCTTTCCGCCGTCCAGACCCTCAAGGCTCAAGCGGAAGAGGCAGCCCTTTCCCCTCGCCCTGCAGCTGCCCGCACCGTCGTCGCCGCACTCACTAAGATCCTCAGTCACCGGGCAGAGACCGCCAAGGGGCGCGCCAACCTCGACGCGACGAAAGACGAGATCATCGACGGCCCGCAACTCATCGAACTGGCCGAACGGGAACTCCTGGCGCCGCTCGACCGCAAGGCCCGCGCGCTCATCCTCGGATCGTCCAAACGTGTCTCGATCGTCACCGCCGTCAGCCCGCGCGCCATCGTCGATCTCGCCTATGTGCTTTTCGAAGTGACGCGACTGATTCGCGCCATGGCCGAGCTTTACGGCGGCAGGCCGGGCACGCTTGGGCTCATGAGGCTGATGCGGGACGTCATCGCCCATCTCGCCGTGACCGGTTCGATCGCCGTCGGCGACGGTGTCGCGCAACAGCTTCTGGGACACGGCCTCGCCTCGAAACTGTCCAAGCGTTTGGGCGAAGGCGTGATCAATGGCCTGCTGACCGCGCGAATCGGCATCGCCGCTATGGATCTCTGCCGGCCGCTGCCCTTCCGGGCGGTCAAAAGGCCCGGGATCGGCGATTTCATCTCGGATATCGCGACCGTCGGCGGGCGAAAAGATGAACAATAGGGTGTCCGACCATGGCTCAAACCCGGCCATCGTCACCACTCGTTAACCATTCCACCCTAAATTACGGGACACTTAAAGTTGCTGCTCGTCAGGGGAAAGTTCATGTATTCGCGCTTCTTTTCGCTTCTTGGCGGGTTCGCCATTCTGACTGTCGCGGCCACCTCCGCCGTGGCGCCGCAGGCCGAGGCCGCTCCACGTGACAAGGCTTTCTTCCAGTCGGTCGCGGGCGTCTGGAAAGGCCCTGGCGAAATCGTCGCCGGCAAGTACAAGGGCACCAAATTCAGCTGCAACCTCACGGGCGCTTCCGTTCCGGACAGCAATGTCGGCATCAAGCTCGATGGAACCTGCCGCGTTGGCGTGTTTCAGCAGCCGATGTCGGCAACGATTACCCAGAGCGGCCGAGGTTACACCGGCAAGTTCCTGGACGGCGCCGAGGGCAAGGGGCTCGACATCATTTCCGGTTCGGTCAGCGGCGACAAGGTCGTCATGGGCATCAACCGCAATCAGCTCAACGGCGCGATGGTCGCGAGCCTGCGCGGCGAGAACAAGATGAACATCACCATCTCGATCAAGGTCGAAGACCAGATGGTTCCGGTGATCGGGCTCAGCCTCGACCGCGACATGGATTCGATCGCCGTCGGCTCGATCCAACAATAAGACACCAAGGGGCGCCTCAGGCGCCCTGCCACCAGTCCTGGCTGTCCCGCGCGACCTTGATGCCGGCAGTATCGGCTCCACCAAGCCAGTCGCGCACTTTCCTTCCCTTCACCAGAAGATCCGGGGCGATGTCGGCAAGTGGCATCATCACGAAGCCGCGGTCGGTCATGCGCGGATGCGGCACTTCCAGTTTTTCGCGTCTCTGCTCCCGCGTGCCATAGGTCAGGATGTCGATATCGATGGTGCGCGGTCCCCAGCGCTCCAGGCGAACGCGCTTCATGCCGCGCTCTATCGACAGGCAGACGTCCAGCAGGTCCTCCGGCTCCAATGAAGTCTCCACCAGAACACAGCAGTTGAAGAAATCTGCCTGGTCGGTCTTGCCCCAGGGCGGGGTTGAATAGAGTTTCGAGACGGCGAGAACCCGGCAGTCGTCGCGCCCATCGAGCTGCCTGAGCGCCTCGGCCATGGACGACGGCGGATCGCCGATATTGCCGCCGAGCCCGAGAGCCGCGACCTCGAACGTCTTTTCAGGCGAAATGCTCAACACGCACCTCCGCATAATCGAGGATGCCGGGGATCGGCACGCTCGGCTTGCGCACGGCGATCTCTGCCCGGCGGATCTGCGGCGACCATGCGCAGAGCGCCTTGGCGATGTCCTTGGCGAGCGTCTCGATGAGGTTGCGGCGGTGGCCGGTCACCACCTTCTCGACGATTTCGTAGGCGATGCCGTAATGCACCGTGCTCGCGACATCGTCGTTTTCGAGTGCCTCGTCCGCCTCGACGTCCATGATGACGTCGATGAAGAAACGCTGGCCGAGCGTGGCCTCCTGCTCGAAAGCGCCATGCTTGGCGTAGAACGCACAGTTCTTCAGCGTGATCGTGTAGATCGCCATCAAAGGCCCTCTCTAGCGTTGTAAGCGGAGGCTGCGGCGAGAACCGCGTCGGCCATCGCCAGCGCATCGCGGTTGGCGGCAACGTTGTGGACGCGAAAGATCGAAGCCCCGGCAAGGCGTAGGATCGCCGTGGTCGCGGCAGTGCCGACGTCACGCTCGTTCGCTTTTTCCCGTCCCGTCAGGGCGCCGATGAACCGCTTGCGCGAGGTGCCGGCGAGCAGCGGAAAATCGAGCCTATGCAGTTCGGCAAAACGCGCCATCAATTCCACGTCGTCGTCACGGTCCTTGGCAAAGCCGAAGCCAGGATCAAGCACGATCGCCTCGTCGGAAATGCCGGCGCTGCGCGCGATCTCGAGAGACTGCCGCAGGAAAAACTCCTGGTCGGCGATGCGATCGGGCCGCTTTTCCTGCTCGCGCCCGCGGCCGGTATGCATGATGCAGACCCCGGCAGATGTTTGAGCCGCAACGGTCGCGATCTCCGGCTCGCGCTGCAGGCCATGGACGTCGTTGATGATATGGGCACCCGCCGCCATCGCCAGGCGGGCGGTTTCGGCGCGGTAGGTATCGATCGAGATCAGCGCATCGGTCTCCGCGGCGAGTTTTTCAATCACCGGCAGGACGCGGTCCTGCTCTTCCGCCGCGGTCACATCGGCGGCGCCGGGCCTGGTCGACTCACCGCCGATATCGAGGATGGTGGCGCCGTCGCGGATGCAGGAAACGGCGTGAGCAACCGCGGCATCGATGTTTGCGTAGCTTCCGCCGTCGGAAAAGGAATCGGGGGTGATGTTGATGATCGCCATAATCTGGCCTTGGCGACCGAGTTCGAGGACACGGCCCCGCCCGACACGCCAGGTGCTGTTGCGCTGCGATATCACCGGCCGGCCGTCTTTCGAAGGGTAACGCAAAATTTGATGCCTTTGTGTTGCGCTCAGGCTGGCTATGCCCCAAGGTCCCCATAAGTTCAACGTCGCAGGCCATAGAATGTTCTCCATGCGCAGAGTCCGCCGGTTTTTCGGTGTCTTTCTTCTCCTCTGCACGATCCCTGCGACGGCCATGGCAGAACCGATCATCAACAAGACCTATTCCTATTTCCGGATCGGCGGCCGCACGGCCGAGGACCTCGACAAGGAACTGGAAAACCGCGGCCCTCTCACCCGCAGCACCGGCCATCGCCATCCCGGCGCCACCGAAATCAAGTTCGGCGGCGACGTCACCTATGTGGAAAAGGGCGGGCGCTGCTCGGTCGGCGGGGCGCGCGTAACACTCCGAACCCACATCATCCTGCCGCGCTGGGGCAATCGCGGCCGTGCCACCGCCGATCTCGGCTTCATCTGGGATACCCTGTCGAAGGACATCAAGCGCCACGAGGAGCGGCATGCGGAAATCGCCCGCAACCACGCGCGCCAGCTCGAACGGGAACTGCTTGGCCTCCCCGCCAACAGAACCTGCGATGCGCTGGAAAGACAGGTGGCGGAGACGACCCGCCGTGTTCTTGAGGCGCATGACCGGGAGCAGCTGCGGTTCGACCAGATCGAGGCGGCCAATTTCGACTCGCGGATGATTCGGCTGCTGCAGTATCGCCTGAAGCGATCCGGCAATTGATCCGCTTTTTGGCGTGAATCAGCCCGACCAATCGCATCCAGGCTTTTGCGGAGCTTGCGCCATCCCTCGTCAATAACGGGTGATTTATGGTGATAGTCTAAAATAGGAATCTCGGATACAACCTAAGACATAGCTTACCTACCAACGCTTCGAAAAACGAGGCACATGAGGTAGATAGCCGCAGGATCAGCGTACCTTTCCGGTTTTCGAACCGACGTGTCGGACGCGGTTGTTTCAGGTGTTCCTGAGTTTGGTTTCCGGTGTTTTAGTTCTCCTGGCGCGTCTTCAAGCCGCAGGTGGTTCCTCCCTCCCCTGCTGGTGATGCGCCCGCCTGGCCTCGCTTGCCGCTTTTGCGGAGCGAGGCTTTTTTTTGCCCAGAAACATCTGAGACAGGCGTGTCGGCAGAGCGACGATCAGGCCGCGATCAGGCTTGACGCTCGGGTACGTTGACCACGAGCCCGTCGAGATCCGCTTTGATCTTGATCTGACAGGAAAGGCGCGAGGTCGGCTTCACCTCGAAGGCGAAGTCGAGCATGTCTTCCTCCATGGGAGCCGGCGGGCCGACCTTTTCGGTCCAGGCCTCGTCGACATAGACATGACAGGTGGCGCAGGCGCAGGCACCGCCGCATTCGGCCTCGATGCCGGGAACGGAATTGCGAACCGCATTCTCCATAACCGTGGAGCCCGGCTCGGCTCCGATATCGAAGCGCGTTCCGTCAAAGGCAACGATGGTCAGTTTCGTCATGATAGGGAAATCCGGGATGTTGAAGGGTCAGGGCACACTATTTAAGGGCGCTGTCTTCCGATAAAACCCCCGCGCAGTCAACATTTTCGGGCGCCGCCGGCTGTTCAATCGGCGCCCTTGCGTACCGATTCGGCGAATCGCTCAGCGGCAGAGCTTGTTGATGAAGTTTTCGGCCTCGACGACGGCGGCAGCGACCGCGGCCCGCAACGAGGCGTCGGAGGCGTTGTCTTCAAGACGCTCGGCAGCGGTCGAAACCTTGAAGGCGCCGACGGCGCTGGCGGCACCCTTCAGGCGGTGCGCGGCTGCGACGACATAGGCGCTGTCGGCGCTTGCGATGTCATGCAGTGCGCGGCGTGCCTGGCGCGCGAACATCTGGAGCACTTCGATTTCGAGGGTCTTGTCGCCCATGGTCTGTGTCGCGAGATGAACGAGATCGATCGGACGGGACTGGGAAGGGCAACCACCCCTCAGCGTTTCTGGAGCTTCGAACGCGATACTGACCGCTGCCATTGCCATGAACCTGTTTTCCCTGTTGCTCTTCTGATAATGTCCCGAATTGTGCGGGCCAATCGGAGCTATCCCGTTAAATTCCGGCACAATCTGGGCCGGTTTCTTCCCATATGGTTAATTTCTGCTAAGCTCCCGGGATTTTAGGAGTTTTGCATCTTCGTATGGTTTAAATTCTGTTAACAACATTCCACGGCATCATTCGAAGGCAGGCGTCATAATTGTGCAGGGTGGCCGAATGTGCCACTACAATACGCCTAAGGTGGCGAGGAATATCGTCCTTTTGCCCCGGATGGTAGGTTGGTAAGCTTTCATTATCATCCGTTTGAAAGAACGGCCATCCGACTTGAAAATGAATAGGAAACTGGAAATCCGCTTTGTGGGTGGAGAGTTTCCGGCAGGCAGCGTTCCATCTGTCGGTCTGCGGGCGGCAGCGCGTCAGATGGGATTTGCCGGGCGAGTATGTAACGAGGCGTAACCGCATGGCAAAGAACCCTAGCAGCGAGTCGATCGATGAGACGGCGTTCCAGGCGTTGGAAGATGCCCTAAAAATCAACTTCAACGATGATCAGTCGCGCCAAAGATCAGTGCCCCATGCCTCGGAGGCAAGAGTGTCAGACACTAACAAACCGCGTCAGACCCAGTACCAGGACGATGCCGCCGAATCATACAGATCGGCAGCCACCGAGACCGCTGCCAAATCCCCGACGTTCCAGCCCGCCAACGATGCGGGCAAACGCAGTTCGACTGCGATCCTGCGGACGCTGGAAGGCGGCGCGATGCGCTCGTCCATCCGCAATGCGGTGATCGTCTCGATCCTCTGGGCAATCGGCGGCATCGCGCTCGGGCAGATGATCTACGGCAACCAGCTCTGGCAGATCACCTCGGTTGAAGGCGTTCTTGCCGCTCCCGGCATCGTCGCGCTGGCGGTCTGTATCCTCATTCCCATCATGCTGTTCTTCGCCTTCGCGATCATGATGGCCCGCGCTCAGGACCTGAGAACCGCCGCCCGTTCGATGGCCGAGGTTGCGCTGCGCCTGTCCGATCCGGAAACCGTCGCCTCCGAGCGAATCATGAGCGTCGGCCAGGCCGTGCGCCGCGAAGTCTCGGCAATGAACGAAGGCATCGAGCGCACCATTGCCCGTGCCGCCGAGCTCGAGACGCTCGTGCATTCGGAAGTGAATGCGCTGGAGCGGAGCTTCACCGACAACGAACTGCGCGTTCGCGGCCTCGTTCACGAACTCGGCGCCGAGCGCGACGCGATCGTCAACCATGCCGAGCGCATTCGCTCGTCGATCGTCGGGGCCCATGATCAGCTCAAGGAAGAGCTGTCGCTTGCGACCGAAGAAATCTCCATTCGCCTGGCGACATCAGGCGAAGCCTTTGCGTCGATGATCGAGACGCGCGGCGCGGCGCTGATGGAGAAGTCCAACGCCGCCGGCGAAGCACTCGGCAGCCTGCTGACGACCAAGACCGAAAACCTGCTGCAGACGCTCAATTCCTCCGGCTTCGCGCTCGCCCACGAATTCGACGAGCGCATGGATGCGATCAATACCGTGCTGTCTCAGCGCGGCCAGGCGCTTCTCAACGAATTCCAGACGCGCGCCTCTTCTCTCGACGCCAATACCGAAAAGCTCAACGCGGCGCTTGCGGACCGCACCCGCCAGCTGAACGAGACGCTGCTGGCCCGCACGAAGGAAATCACTGACGGACTTGCCGAAAGCGAACAGACGCTTACCGGTTCGCTCGGCGGCATCCTTGCGGCCCTCAACAGCTCGCTCGAAGAAAAGAGCTCGTCTTTCCGCCAGAACCTGCAAAGCACGGTTGAAGACGTTGTCCTCGACCTCGACATGCGCACCGGCTTCTTCGAAGAGCGCTTGCAGACGACCGTCGGCCTGCTCAGCACCACCTTCGACGACAACATCTCGCAGTTCACCTCCGCCTTCGACCAGCGTGCCGGCACGCTCGACAGCAAGCTGATGGACAGCCTCGCCCGCATCAACGAGACGGTGGCAAGCGGCTCGGATGCGATCGAAAACATCCTCTCGTCCAGCGTCGAGCGCATCAGTTCCTCGCTGACCGACCAGTCGCTCGCACTCGAGACGACGCTCGGCACCGGCCAGGAAATGCTGGATGCCATGCTCGGAAGCCGCTCGCGCGAACTGTCCGACGCATTGTCGGTCCGCAGCACTGAAATTCAGGATACGCTGGCCTCCCGCGCCACCGAAATCCAGGATGCACTCGTGACGCACACCGGGGAACTCCAGGACGTCCTCGGATCCAGGACCAGCCAGCTTCGGGATGTACTCGGAACACGCACCAGCGAACTCCAGTCCGTGCTCGTCTCGCGCACCGAGGAACTTCAGGGAGCCCTTGAAGCACGCACCAGCGAGTTCCAGGACGTCATCACCACGCGCACCGGCGCACTCCACGAAGCACTGGAAACACGCACCACCGAGCTCCAGGACGTATTGACGACGCGCACCAGCGAACTCCAGGGCGTACTCGCCTCGGGCACCGGGGAACTGCACGGCGTTCTCGGGACGGGCACCACCGAGCTTCAGGACGCGCTTGCATTGCGCACCGGCGAGCTCAAGGACGTGTTTGCATCCGGCACCGGCGAACTTCACGCCGGCTTTGCCAACGCTCGTCAGGACATCGAAACAACGATCGCCGACCGCAGCAGCAGCCTTCTCAGCACGCTTTCGGAAAACCAGGCAAAGTTCGAACAGAGCCTAGCCATCCGCTCGGGCGCCATTGTCGCTGCCCTTTCCGGCAGCCACGATCATCTGACCGAAGTGCTGAGCCAGAAAGCCAGTGCGATCGAAACGTTGATGTCCGGCGCACCGGAACGGCTCGCCGGCATGTTCGACGAAAAGTCGGAACACATCTCGCGCACGCTCATTGCCAGCGAACGGCGGCTCGGTGACGAGCTGGGCCGGCGCGCTTCCGAAATGCAGACGTCGCTCGATACCAACCGCGAGCGGATTTCCGAAATCCTCGAAGACAAGTCGATGGAACTCGCCACGTCCTTCGCGCTCGGCGAAGATCGTCTCGCCGGCATGCTCGACGAGAAGTCGGATTCCATCACCCGCGCACTTTCGGAAACCGAACAGCGCATGAGTGGAGACCTGGCCCGCCGTAGCTCGGAAATCAACGAGGCGCTGGGCGTCAACCGGGACAGGCTCGCAGAAATCCTCGACGACAAGTCGATGGAAATCGCCACCTCCTTCGCGCTTGGCGAAGACCGCCTCGCCAGCATGCTGGACGAAAAGTCGACGGCGATCGCCAACACCTTCATCGATGCCGATGTCCGCATCGAGCACTCCTTCGCGGCCCGCGCCGAAGCGATCCGCAACGCCTATGCCGATAACCAGCTCAATCTCGACCTGTCGCTCGAAAACCGGACGGCCGAGATCGCCCGCGTTCTCGAAAGCGGCGGCGATCGCCTCGAACAAACCGTCGGCAGCGCAAGCGGCCGCATCGAGACCGCGCTCGCAACCGGCGCACAGCGTTTCGAAACGGGCATGGCGGACGGACTGGAGCGTGTCGAAGCCGTTCTCGGCTCGACGCAGGAGCGTATCGCCGCAACCATCGGCCTTGGTCACCAGCAGCTGGAAACGACGCTCGGTTCCGGTTACGAGCAGATCCGCGACACCCTGGACGAACGCACGAAGTCGCTCACGACAACGCTCAGCGACGCCCAGAGCCAGATCGGCGACCTGATGCAGGATCAGGTCACCTCCTTCGGAACCTCGATCGCGGCCAGCGCCGGAATGCTGGAAATGTCGCTCGAAACGCAGCAGAACGCGCTGCGCGACGCTATCGACACCGCGGGGCAGTCTCTCGAAGAACGTCTGCGCGACAATGTCGGTACGCTCGCCGTCCGGCTTTCCGATGCCGCAAGCGAAATCGGCCGCTCGGCCGACGCCTTCTCCAACCGCATCCGTCAGACGGTCGGCGGGGTTCAGGGCGCGCTCGAAGAAACCGGCAGCCGCATCGAAACGACGTTCGGTGGGCTCGAAGGCCGGATCCGGGGCGAAATCCTCGAGGCGGCCCAGCTCGTCGACGAGGCCGGCGTCAATCTTTCCACCACGCTCACCAACCGCACGGCCGATCTGGAACGTGTCGCCGTCGAGGCTTCGGACCGCATCACCGAGACCATGGATGGCCGCACCGCCCGTATCGAGGAACGCCTCGGCACGATCGACCGCGCGCTGACCATCGGTCTCGACAACGTCACCAAGACCATCGAAAGCAAGGCCGTCGGCCTTGCCTCGACACTGCGCGAAGCAGTCGGCGCCGCGGCCCAGAGCATGGACAGCGAAGCCACCCGCTCCGCCGAAGTGCTGGCGCGTGCCGGTGCCGAGTTCACCGAGGAACTCACCAACCGCAACGCCGAATTCACCAGGGCGATCGAGGAACGGTCGACCCAGATCGTCGGCCGGATTTCGGAAACCCAGAACCGGCTTGCCGGCCAGGCGGCAACCGTAGCGCTTGCCTTCTCGGAAGCCGGCAATGCGATCGTCCACAAGGTCGCGGAGGCGGACAGCCTGGTGAAGCGCCAGGTCACGGCAATCTCCGAGGCGCTGGACGAAGCACAGAAAGCGCTCGACTCGCGCGGCGACGGTATCCGCACCACGCTCGCCGATACGGCAAACCAGCTCGACACCGCCATGGACGCCGTCGACCGGGCACTCGCGGCCCGCGGCGACGCCATCCACTCGGCTCTCGACGCCCGCGCCCGCGACCTGAACTCCATGCTCGCCGGCCGCTCGGCCGAATTGGCACGCCTTCTCGACGAGAAGGCAAAGCCCATGGTCGAGGAATATGCCGCGACCGGCCGCACCGCCATCGAACAGATGACGACCGCTGCCCAGCAGGGTGCAGAGCTTCTTTCGGCCGCCGCGCAAGAAACATCGGCACGGCTTTCCTCCGCCGCGGAAGAGACGACCGCGCGGCTTTCCTCCGCTACGGAAGAATCGACGGCGCGTATTCGCAACGAGAACTCGGCGCTTGTCGACGCGATCGCCGCGCGGACCAACGAGACGCTCGCCGCCATTACGCAGCGGACCGAGAGTGCCGCCGGCACCATGCGTCACGTCGAACAGGGCCTGTCGGCCAGCGTCAACAGCCTCATCGACAAGCTGGCGGAAAGCAATTCGAACATTTCGGCGATGGTCCAGGAGACAGCGAAGGAATTCGGCAGCACCGCCGATGCCGTCGCCCATCACCTTTCGGAAGCCGACCGCAAGCTCAGCGTCACGGCCAACCGGTTCGTGCAGTCGGCAACCAACTCCGCCGATATCGTTTCCGGCTCGACCCGCATGCTCGAAGACAATATCGGCCGTATGTCGGACGTCTTCGGCAATACGCTCGAGCAGGTCAGCAGCCTCGTCGGCCGGTTCGACGACCACTCGAGGGTGCTTGTCGAAGCATCTGAACTCCTCGGTGCGGCACAGTCCAATCTCGTCAGCACGCTGGACGAACGCCAGAATGCACTGCGCAACCTGTCGACCGGCCTGGTCAAGCGTTCCGAGGAAATCGAGTCGACGATGCGCAGCCTGACGACCCTGGTCGATGGCGCTTTCGAGCGGGCGGAAGAACGTTCGCTGCAGGTCGGCTCGCGGCTTCGCGAAAGCCTGCATGCCTCGTTTGCCGATATCGGCCGGACGCTCGGGGAAACCCAGCATCGCGCCGAAGTTACCGCCGATGCGATGCGCGAAGCGCTGATCAGCGCCGGCAGCGACGCCAACCACGCCATTGAGACGACGCTGTCTGACGCCGAGAAGCGCACCCGCGACCTTTCCGAGCGGATGCGCGGCAGCATTTCGCAGTCGCTCAGCGACGTCGAGCAGCTGCTGTCGGATGCCACCAGCCGCTCCGGCAGCGCCGCCGAACAGCTGCGCGACACGCTCCGGGAATCGGTCGAGGAAGCCATCAACCGCTTCGCCGGCGCGACCGACGAAATCCGCCGCTCGGCGCAGGATATCCGCCGCGAGCTGGATACGACCCGCACCGAACTCAAGCGCGGCGCCTTCGACCTGCCGGAAGAGGCCAAGGAAAGTGCGGCCGCCATGCGGCGTGCCGTCGCCGAGCAGATCAAGGCGCTGCAGGACATCTCGGCGCTGGTGGGACGTTCGACGCAGAACTTCGAGATTGCCGAGCCTTCGGCACCACGCCAGGCGCCTGCTCCGCAGCCGGCTCCTGCCCGTCCTCAGCCTGCCGCCGCAGCCATCCCGCAGCCGGCTCCGCCTGCGCCACGCAACGATCCCTATGCCGGAAACGCCCTGCGCGGCACGCTGCCGCTCGATCGGCAGGCACAGGCGCCTGTCGCCCGCGCACCGGAGCCACGCGGCACCGACGGCGGCTGGATCAGCGACCTGCTGCGCGGCGCATCGCGCGACGAGGCGGCGGAGGCACCGCCGGCACCCCGTCAGCAGCCGCAGCCGGCACCACGTGCCGCCGAACCGGCCCCCGCTCCGCGCGGCAACGGCGACAACCGCAACCCGCGCCATATGGTGGAATCGCTGAACTCGCTGTCGGTGGATATCGCCCGTGCCATCGACCACGACGCCTCGGTCGACCTGTGGCGGCGTTACCAGCGCGGCGAGCGCGACGTGTTTACCCGTCGCCTCTACACGCTGAAGGGTCAGCAGACCTTCGACGAGATCAAGCGCAAGTACGACCGCGAACCGGAATTCCGCACCGCTGTCGACCGCTATATCGCCGACTTCGAAAAGCTGCTCGCCGACGTCGCCCGCACCGACCGCGACAAGACGGTAACCCAGAGCTACCTCACCTCGGATACGGGCAAGGTCTACACGATGCTGGCCCACGCCGCCGGCCGGTTCAACTAAGAACCGGATCGGAACCGCGCGAAGTTTAAAGCCGCCTTTCGGGGCGGCTTTTTTGTTGGCGGATCGGCATAAGCTCTCAGCATTCGGATTGCTGATAGCTACCGATATTGGGCGAGTTCTAAATTCAAAAAGCTCAGGGCTGCCGTTTTGGACGAGGATCAGACGATCGATCCCGGTGAACGATGCGCTTGAGTCCTTGCGGCATCGTGTTGGGAAAGGCCGCGGAGAGACAGAGGCTTTAAGTCGGATGCGTTCGGATTATCCAGGCGAGCATCACATCGACTTCAGCGACCAGTCGACGATCTCGGCGCCGACCTTGGCGAAGGCACGATCCAGGGCCTCGATGAAATCGCGGTTCTCGGCGCCCGAGACCGGAGACGTCGCCTTGAACACGCTCTGGGCGCGCACGGTGCCGTTGCGGTCGTTGAGGATCTTTGCCGAGATTTCGACGTTGGCGAGACGGGGGCTGCCGGCTGTGACCTCGAAGGCGCGGATATCGGTGACGACCTGATAGTCGATCGCAAGGCCCTGCCCCGGCTTGCCGACGCCGCCGAGACGGCCGGAATTCTCGAAGGCCTCGACGAGCTTCGACTGGACGAGCGCCGGCAGGCGGTCGCCCCAGCGGGAATCGGCGAGATACTGGATTTCGGAAGCGGAAACACGCACCACGACCTGTTCGCTGTTCAGCAATTTCAGCGCCGTCGGTTCGGGCACCAGGATCTGTCGGTTGCGGGCAGAGACGCCCTGGCCGGACGGGGTGATCGACAGGTCGAACGTGTCGTTGTTGGCCTTGCTGCCGCAGCCGCCCAACAGCGCCGCGACAAGCGGCAGCGCAAGCAGAACCGGGGCACGGGCCGCGCGTCGCATCAGAACCTCAGAACCGGTCATCAAAATCCCACTCTTTCCATCACTGAAAATGCCCCGCCTACCGCCGCGTTCTGCCGTCATATTCCTTCACCGTCTCGCCGCCGAAAATCAGCCGCTGCGGGTTCTGGTCGAAATTGGTGATCGTCTGGTCGAGCGACTGCACCGTGCGGCGCGCATCGTTGACCAGCGTTTGGATGTCCCTCAGGCCGCCTGCCGAAAAGCGCGACAGGTTGTCGGCGATCGGCCCGACCCGCGCATTGATGTTGTCGGCAACGGTGCGGAAGGATTCCAGCGTCTTGCGCGCCTCGGCGAACAGGCCTTGCGAATCGTCGCTCGAAACAAGCCCGTCCACCTTGGCAAGAAGGCCGTCGACACGGGTCGAGGCTTCGTTGAGCTTCCGGGCTAGGTCGGTGAAATCGCCGATCGCGCGGTCGATATCGTCCTTGCGGTGAGCGAAATTGTCGACCACGCTGCGGGCAGAGCCGATGGTCTGGCGGGCGTCCTCGGAGGCGGCGGTGATATTGCGGATCGTCGTCGCGACCTGGTCGGTATTGACGGCACCCAACACGGTATCGGCGCGCTTCAGAAGGACCTGGGCGTCCGCTCCCGCCTTCTCGAAATTGGCGGCGGCGTTCCGGACATTGATCACCAGGTCGTCGAACTTATCCGAGGCCGTGGCGATATTGCGGGTGGCGCGCTCGGTATTGGAGACCACGGCATTGATCTTTTCCGCATCGATCGCGCTCACCAGCCGTTCGGCGGCGGCAAGCGTGGAGTTCAGCGTTCCGGACACCCTGTCGATCGTCGTCGAAAGCGTCGAGAGGCTGTTCAGGAACTTGTCGATGCTGTCGGAATTCTGGGCAAGCGCCGAGGTAAAGGTTTCCACATTGCGGATCGTCTGGGTGAGCGGACCTCTGGCATCGGCGACGAAGCCTTGAATATCGCTGATCGCCGCGTCTGCCCGGTCGAGGATCTTGTCGGCGGTGGCGAGCAGGTTGGTGACGCTCGACTGCTCGGCGATCAACACGGCAGGCCGGCCGCTCTCGATCGATTTCTGGAGGATGTTCTCCTCCCCCTTGGCGCCGCCGGAAAGCTCGATATAGGCGGCTCCCGTCAGGCCTTGCACTTCGAGTGCAGCCTGGGTGGACTGGTAGACGGGCGCATCGGCCCGCACCTCGGTGAAGGCGATCGAATAACGGGGATCGTCCGGGTCGATCGTGAGGCTGCGCACCGAACCGACCGGAATGCCGTTGAAGCGAACCGGAGAGCCGACCGACAAGCCGTTCGCCGAGCCCGGGATGCGGATCGCCAGTTCGGCCGTCGGTCCGCCGCGGCCGGATTGTGCCATCCAGTAGACGAAGCCGAAAGCGGCAGCGATCACCAGTAAGGTGAAGAAACCGACAAGGGCGTAGTTGGCTCTGGTTTCCATAGGTTACGTCACTCTTCTACTTCTGCCGCAGGCTGCTTGTCTTGGACCACGACTGACCGCGCCCGCTTGCCGCGGAAATAGGACTTTACCCATGGATCGTCACAGGCAAACATATCCTCTAGCGTACCCTCGACCAAGACCCGTTTCTCTCCAAGCACAGCAATTCTGTCGCAGACCGAGAAGAGACTGTCGAGGTCGTGTGTCACCATGTAGACGGTTAGGCCCAGCGTATCGCGCAGCCTGGCGATCAGCGCGTCGAAATCGGCAGCGCCGATCGGATCGAGGCCGGAGGTCGGCTCATCGAGGAAAACGAGGTCCGGATCGAGTGCCAGGGCACGGGCAAGTGCAGCGCGCTTGATCATGCCGCCCGACAGTTCGGATGGATATTTGTCGGCGGCGTCAGGCGGCAGGCCGACCATCTCGATCTTCAGATAGGCGAGTTCGTCCATCAGCGACTGCGGCAGATCGAGATATTCGCGCATCGGCAGCTGAATGTTTTCCTTCACCGTCAGGGCCGAGAACAGCGCTCCGTGCTGGAAGAGCACGCCGAGCCGCGTGTCGAGCGCCATGCGCTCGTCTTCCGAAACCGTGTCGTAGTCAGCGCCGAGAATGTGGATCGTGCCGGAACGGTGCGGCAGAAGGCTGAGAACGGTGCGCATCAGCACCGATTTCCCCGTGCCGGACGCGCCGACGAAACCCAGGATCTCGCCGCGATAGATGTCGAGATTCAGATGGTCGAGCACCAGCTTGTCGCCGAAGCCGACGGTCAGGTCGCGGACCGACAGCACCACCTGCCGGCCTTTCGACTTGTCCTTGATCGCGGTCTGCGGCACCTCTTCCAAACCGTTCTCCATCAGAAATCGATCGCCGAATAGAAAAGGGCGAACATCGCGTCTATGAAGATGACGGCGAAGATCGATTTCACCACCGAGGTGGTGACGTGCTGGCCGAGCGATTCGGCGCTGCCGCCGACCTTCATGCCCTCGACGGCGGCAACGATGCCGATCGCCAGCGCCATGAATGGCGCCTTGATCATGCCCGAGGCGACGGAGGTATGGTCGATCGCCTCATGAAGGCGCGACAGATAGGTATCGAAGGTGATGCCGGAATAGGCAAGAGCAACGACGGCCGCTCCGAACAGGGCCGAAAAGTTGGCGATGATCGTCAACAGCGGCAGCGCCACCGTCAGGGCCACCAGGCGCGGAAAAATCAGCACGCCGACGGGATTGAGACCGATCACCGTCAATGCGTCGATCTCCTCGCGCATCTTCATCGAACCGATCTCGGCGGTGATGGCGCTGCCCGAACGGCCGGCGATCATGATCGCCGTCAGCAGCACGCCGATCTCGCGAAGCTGCAGGATTCCGACCAGATCGACGACAAAGATCTCGGCGCCGAAATACCGGAGCTGGAAGGCGCCCTGCTGGGCGATGATCGCGCCGATCAGGAAGGACATCAGCACGATGATCGGCACCGCGCGCACGCCCATGCGGTCGATATGGGTGACCACCGACGCCGGCGACACGCCGGCACCGCGGCCGAATTTCATCTGCGCGCCGCGAACCGCCGAGCCGAGAATATGCATGGCTGCGTAGAAATCGCCGCCGAGCGAAACCATTATTTGGCCAACCGGGGCAAACAGGCGTTCGAACAGGTTTCCCTTAGCTCCGCCGTCCGCAGGCGGCGCAGGAACGTGTTCCGGCAAGACGCCGATCAGTTCCCGGATAGGGCCTTCGCCGCCCACCAGGGCCGCTTCTCCGCCCTGCCCGCCCTTGGCGGTCATCAGTCGGCGGATGAGCCAGGCACCGGCTGTATCGACGCCGGTGATCCCGGAAAGATCGATCTCCACCTTGCCCCGGTTTGCGGCATTTTCGAACCGCTCGAACTCCTTGAGCACAGGTGCTATCGTCTGGCCGCGCCATTCGCCGGCCAATACGTATCGTTCACCGCCATCGCCGGGCATATTTTCGGCCTTGATTTCGGCTGGCTGGAACGTCACGTGTTTCTTTCGCGCTTAGGCTTGTCAGAAGTTTCAATACGATGCGGTTGATCGCACTTTCGAGACCGGCAATATAGCTGCGTCATAGGGATTTGCCACAACGGGACGCGTAAAACCATGAGCCGTCACCTCGAAGCCACAATAGAGACGTTTCCAATCTCCGGTTCGTTCACGATCTCCCGCGGCTCCAAGACCGAGGCGGAAGTCATCACCTGCGTCGTCAGTGAAAACGGCGTTTCCGGCCGCGGCGAATGCGTGCCTTACAAGCGTTATGGCGAGAGCCTGGACGGCGTGATGACGGAACTCGAAGCGGTCTCCGATGCCATCCGCGCCGGTCTGAGCCGTGCAGAACTGCAGAGGCGGATGAAGCCCGGCGCCGCCCGAAATGCCGTCGACTGCGCTCTCTGGGACCTCGAGGCGAAGCTCGGAGGCCAGCGGGTTGCCGACATGATCGGCGCCACCAGCCGCAAACCCTTCGTCACCGCCTTCACGCTGTCGCTGGGGGAACCGGAGGACATGGCGGCCGAAGCTGCAAGGAACGCGCAACGTCCGCTCCTCAAGGTCAAGCTCGGAACCGACAATGACGAGGCTCGGCTGAGGGCCGTTCGCGACGCCGCGCCGGCCGCGCGGATCATCGTCGATGCGAACGAAGGATGGACCGAGGAAAACCTCGCCCACCACATGGCGATTGCCGCGGAAACCAATGTGTCGCTGATCGAACAGCCATTGCCGGCCGGCCGAGATGCGGCGCTTGGCCGTATCCGCCGCCTCGTTTCCGTCTGCGCCGATGAAAGCGTGCACGCCACGGAGGACCTGGAAAGCCTTCGCGACAGGTACGACGCGGTCAACATCAAGCTCGACAAGACCGGCGGACTGACCGAGGCGCTGGCGATGAAGGCGGAAGCACAGCGGCTCGGATTTGCCGTGATGATCGGCTGCATGGTCGGCTCCTCGCTTGCCATGGCGCCGGCCGTGCTGCTCGCCCAGGATGCTGACTATGCGGATCTCGACGGGCCGCTGCTGCTTGCCCGAGACCGGCCGGACGGGCTGCGCTACGAAGGTTCCCTCGTCTATCCGCCCGAAGCGACCCTCTGGGGCTGAATTCTTGCCGCAAGCGCGATGATCGACAGGCCGACCAGCGCCAGAACCGACATCGCCACATAGCTCGTCGGGCCAAACTGGCGGTAGAGTACGCCGGAAAGCACCGTCGCAAGCGCCAAAAAGACGCCGTTGTAAAAGACATAGGCGCCCTGCATCGAGGCTTCCTGGTCTTCGCGCACCGCCTCGACCAGCCGGTGCTGGATGCCGATATGGACGAAGGCGAACGTGAAGGCGTGAGTGGCCTGCAGCGCCAGATATCCCCAGAAATCGAGCGGCATCGGAAAGAGCGTCCAGCGGACCACCGCGACCGCGCATCCGACCCGCATCAGCGTCCAGGGAGAAATCCGTCTGGCGATCCAGCCCGCCGCGAAAAAGACGATGATCTCCGACACGACGGCCGCGCTCCACAGGACGCCGATCGAGCCGCTCGAAAACCCGATCTGCTGCCAGTGGATGGTGCCGAACGTATAGAACATGCCGTGCCCTGCCTGCGCCACCGACGCGCCGATCATCAGCACGTGCAGGTCGAGCCTTCTGAGCGAACTCGGCTGAGGCATCCTGTCCGGGTCCGGCCTTGCAACCGCCCGGCCGAGCTTCGGAGCCGCGAAGGCAACGGCGACGGTCAGGAGAAAACCGACCGCTATCGCCCACGGAATAGCCTGGAAACCCCAGAAGCCGCGCAGTTCGCCGACGAGGAGCGCCACCGCCACGAAGCCGACTGATCCCCAGACGCGCATCGAACCATACTGAAAACCCCAGCGCCGGACCCCGCTGACGGCGATCGATTCGACGATCGGCGCATAGGGCGCGAAGACCGCCGCCTGAACGGCGATGACGATGAGAACCGGCCAGAAGTCGCGGGTGAAGAACATCGCGAATGCCGTCAACAACGACAACGCGCCGGACCAGGCGAGCATCAGGGTCCGTTCCGTCATGCGGTCGGCAAGCAGGCCGGCAACCGGGGCGGCGGCCACCCGCAGGAAAAGCTGGGCTGCGAGCACGAGGCCGATTTCGAATTCGGTAAAGGCAAGCCCGTCGAGCCAGACGGGCAGATAGGGCAGAATCACTCCGTTCACCCCGAGCGGCGCCCCATAGGCGATCGCACAACGCAACTGGAAGAACCGGGGCGCTGTCTGCGCCGTATTTGAGGGAATCACGATTTCACGGGTGGGTTGCTGAAGTTTCAGCTTACCTAACACACACCCTTGTGCCTGCCTATGGCAAGATATAGCCCTCTGGCAGGCCCGTCCATCTGTTGCAGGCCGCTCAGGCGGCCCGCATGTCCTCGATGGATTGCGGCGCCGGCAAGGACTTGATTTCCGCCGTGGCGGCCATGTTCTGCCAGGAAATCAATTCCAGCGTGCCGTCGAAATTCTCGGCAATTGCCGTGCAGCTTTCCACCCAGTCGCCGGTATTGACGTAGTGGATGCCGTCGATGTCCTCCATGACGGCGTGATGGATATGGCCGCAGATGACGCCATCGACATTGTTGCGGCGGGCTTCGTCGGCGACGACCCGCTGGAACTCGCCGATGAAATTGACCGCGTGCTTGACCTGCAGCTTGGCCCAGGCAGAGAAGGACCAGTATGGCATGCCGAGGCGGCGGCGGATGGCGGCGAGCCCGATATTGATGACGATCGCGGCGTCATAGGCCCAGTCGCCGAGATAGGCGAGCAGGCGGGCGTTGCGGACCACGACGTCGAATTCGTCGCCATGCAGGACCAGGTATTTCTTGCCGTCGGCCATCTCGTAGATTTCGCGCTCGGCGACTTCGATGCCGCCGAAATGCGTGCCCGGGAAGGAACGCAGGAATTCGTCGTGGTTGCCGGGGATGTAGACGATGCGGGTGCCCTTGCGCGCCTTGCGCAGCAGCTTCTGGACCACGTCGTTACAGCCCTGCGGCCAGTACCAGTTGCGCTTCAGCCGCCAGCCGTCGACGATGTCGCCGACCAGGAAAATGGTATCCGCTTCATGATAGCGCAGGAAATCCAGGAGGAAGTCCGTTCGGGCTGCTTTGGAGCCCAGATGAACGTCCGAAATGAAGAGCGTTCTGAAATGTCTTGTATCCATCTCACCGGTCACGAAGTCGTCCTTTCGCTGCCGCTTCTGTTGGCTTCAAAACCAGACTCGTGTTTCAGGATGATGACAGGGACCGGGAAAGGTGCGTCCCGCGCCCGAGCGCCCATGTTCCAATTTCCGCGATGACCGCAAATTAGCTGCTGTTGCTTTGGGTCGTTTGATGTAATGAGGGGTCTCTCCTTTCGACCCCTCAAAGACAGAACAAGCAAGCCAGGAGGAAACATGAACGCGCAGGACAAACCGAAGTCGCCGACCATGCCGGTCAGCGGCGATCTCGACGAGCAGGCGCTGTTCTTCCACCGCTATCCGCGGCCCGGCAAGCTGGAAATCCAGGCGACCAAGCCGCTCGGCAACCAGCGCGACCTGGCGCTTGCCTATTCTCCGGGCGTTGCAGCCCCATGTCTGGCGATCCGCGACAACCCGGATTTGGCTGCGGACTATACCGCCCGCGCCAACCTCGTCGCAGTCGTCTCCAACGGTTCGGCCGTGCTTGGGCTCGGCAATATCGGCCCGCTGGCCTCCAAGCCGGTCATGGAAGGCAAGGCCGTCCTCTTCAAGAAATTCGCCGGCATCGATGTGTTCGACATCGAGATCGACGCCCCCGGCATCGAGGCGATGGTCTCGACCGTTTCGGCGCTAGAGCCGACCTTCGGCGGCATCAACCTCGAAGATATCAAATCGCCGGAGTGTTTCGAAGTCGAACGCCGGCTGCGCGAAAAGATGAACATCCCGGTCTTCCACGACGACCAGCACGGCACGGCGATCATCGTCGCCGCCGCGGTCCTGAACGGGCTGGAACTCGCAGGCAAGAACATCGCCGACGTAAAGATCGTGACGTCAGGCGCGGGTGCCGCGGCACTCGCCTGCCTGCACCTCCTCGTTTCGCTCGGCGCGAAGAAAGAAAATATCTGGGTCCACGACATCGAAGGCCTCGTCTATGACGGGCGCAATACGCTGATGGACGAGTGGAAGGAAATCTACACCCAGAAGTCGGACAAGCGTGTGCTTGCCGACAGCATCGGCGGCGCCGACGTGTTTCTCGGCCTGTCCGCAGCCGGCGTGCTCAAGCCCGAACTCCTGGCACAGATGGCGGAAAAGCCGCTGATCATGGCGCTTGCCAATCCGACGCCGGAAATCATGCCCGAGCTTGCCCGCGCCGCCCGTCCCGACGCAATGATCTGCACCGGCCGTTCGGACTTCCCGAACCAGGTCAACAACGTGCTGTGCTTCCCCTACATCTTCCGCGGCGCGCTCGATTGCGGCGCCCGGACGATCAACGAGGAAATGAAGATGGCGGCGGTCAAGGCCATCGCGGCGCTTGCGCGCGAGGAAGTCTCCGACGTCGCGGCGCGCGCCTATTCCGGCGAGTCGCCGATTTTTGGCGCAGACTATCTGATCCCCTCGCCCTTCGATCCACGCCTCATCCTGCGCATTGCGCCTGCGGTCGCAAAGGCCGCGGCCGAGACCGGCGTCGCCGCGCGGCCGATCCAGGATTTCGAGGCCTATCTCGACCAGCTGAACCGCTTCGTCTGGCGCTCCGGTTTCGTCATGAAGCCGATCTTCAGCGCCGCCAAGGTTTCCGAAAAGAACCGGGTAATCTTCGCCGAGGGCGAGGACGAACGGGTGCTGCGCGCCGCTCAGGTTCTGCTCGAGGAAAAGACGGCAACCCCGATCCTGATCGGCCGTCCTTCGGTCATCGAGGCGCGGCTTGCCCGTTTCGGTATCCGGATCCGCCCGAATGTCGATTTCGCCGTGGTCAACCCGGAAGACGACCCGCGCTATCGTGACTATGTCGATGAATATTTTGCCCTGGTCGGCCGCGAAGGCATCAATCCGGAAGCGGCGCGCACCATCGTGCGCACCAACAATACGGTAATCGGTGCGCTGGCGGTCAAGCGCGGCGATGCGGACGCGCTGATCTGCGGCGTCGAAGGACGTTACGACAAGCATCTCAGCGACGTGAACCAGATCATCGGCAAGCGGCCGGGCGTCTGTGCCTTCTCGGGCCTCAGCCTAGTCATCTCCCAGCGCGGCGCGATGTTCTTCACCGACACGTTCGTGAATTACAATCCATCCGCGCAGGAGATCGCCGAGATCACCATTCTGGCGGCAGAGGAAATCCGCCGGTTCGGCATCGCCCCGAAGGCGGCGCTGATCTGCCACTCGAATTTCGGCTCGCGCGATTCGGAAAGCGCCCAGAAGATGCGGGCTGCCCTGAAGCTGGTCCGCCAGCGGGCGCCGGAGCTGGAAGTGGACGGCGAAATGCAGGGGGGCTCGGCATTGTCGGAAACACTGCGCAAGCGGGCCATGCCGGACAGTTCGCTGACCGGCGAAGCCAACCTGCTGGTTTTCCCGAATCTCGATGCGGCAAACATCTCGCTCGGTCTGGTCCGCAACCTCACGGACGCTCTGCATGTCGGCCCGATTCTTCTCGGGGCGGCCCAGCCGGCGCATATCCTGTCGTCCTCGGTGACGTCTCGCGGCGTGGTGAACATGGCGGCGCTCGCCGTCGTGGAAGCCTCGCAGCCAAATCTGCAGATTCAATCCTGAGTTGCCATCTTCTCGTGCTTTGGCGCGAGCGCCGTTCGGGGGCCCGAACGGCGCTTGGGATCGATTTCACCGTGCGGTGATCGAGGCTTTATGAGATTATCAACCGGCACGTTCCATGATGCCATCTCCCATTAGGAGAGGATGCCGGAATTGCCGATACCGCTTCGCGGCCTGCTGACCATACCGCTCTTGCTTCTGCCTGCCGCAGCGCTGGCGGGGGACCCTGCCGTTTGTGCAGCCCTTTACCGGAAACTTGGAAACAGCCCGCAGATCATCGGCAACACGTCTGCGGCGCGCAGCTACGCCCAGCAGCTTGGCGAATACAATACCGATATCCGGGAATTGCGGGTCGACATGCGCCGAGCCGGCTGCGGCAATGGCAGCGTCGTGGTTCTGGGTGGCCCGAATGCCGAGGTCTGCGGCCAGATGCGGGATGCGCTGGAAAGAATGGAACAGAGCCGCGACGCGCTGGCGGCGGAACGGAACAGTTCGCGGCAGATGATCCTGCCCTCGGAAGAGCGGAATGCCATTCTCGCCGCCATTCGCGAACAGCGCTGCATCCCCTCCTTCGAGCCGCTGCCGCCTGTTGTCGACGACCGCCGAAAGGTGCCGGGCATCGAACTTCCGAGAGAAGAGCAGCCCTATTCCGGGATCACCAAACTGCAGACCCGCCCGCAAAAGCCGCAGGCCGCGGTCCAGCCGCCGGTGCTCACGCCGCCGCCGGAGCGGCCATACGATCCAAACAGGAAGGTGCGCACCGTCGGGCCGGCTTTCCTGCCTGAAGCGGATATCGACCTCAGCAATCCGAAATCGGCAGGACCGCAGCCGCAGCAGTGATCAACGGTTATCCCAGCGATCCTGAAAGATCAGCTCGTCCAGGGCCAAGCGCTGGCGCCAGCCCTTGAGCGCCAATTCCGGCTCGGCGTAGAGCCGGTCAGTATAACCGAGGCACAGCCAGGCGACGATCTCGACGCGGTCGGGAATGCCCAGCAGCGCACGCACGTCCTCCTCGCGAAAAATGCTGACCCAACCGACACCGACGCCCTCGGCCCTTGCCGCAAGCCACAGGTTCTGCACGGCGCAGACCGTCGAATAGACGTCCATGCGCGGATTGTGGGTGCGGCCGAGCACCACCGGGCCGGCACGATCCGGATCGCAGGTGACGCAGATCGACAGCGGCGCCTTGACGATGCCTTCGAGCTTGAGGCTGCGATAAAGGTCGCGGCTTTCCTCGGCAAACATCTCCACGGCTTCGTCGTTGGCGCGTGAGAAGGCGGCCCGAGCCGCCTCCCGCACTGCCGGATCGCGGATGAGGATGAAATTCCAGGGCTGCATGAAGCCGACCGAGGGTGCCGAATGCGCGGCGCCCAGCAGCCGCTTTACCAGGTCGTCCGGCAGCGGATCGGACAGGAACTGGTCGCGCACGTCGCGGCGCGTCTCGATCGCCCGGTAGACGGCCGCGCGCTCGGCCTTCGAAAATTCACCGGCAGGCAGCAAGGCATGCGCGAAAGGATCAGGCTGCATCGTTTGTCCCCAACAATGCCGTCGCTCCCTTGCCCTTCAGAAGCAAGGAGAGGTCCGAAACCTTTCCGCCGTCCGCGCGGGCTGGTCTATCTTGTCAGGCCGGTCTTCTGACTTGGCTTCGTCCGCTTCCGCCGCCGCCTTCCCGGGAAAATCCCAGTGGCTTGCAATCCTGCGGCCGAGCGTCCACCTCACAGCGTTGGGCACGTTCCGGTTCCACCCCGGATTCCCGATTCTCCGGCTTGTGGCCGGCACCTGACAGGATCGGTTATGCCCTTACGCTATCCTCCGCGCAAGGCGCTCATGCGACTAGGAAATAGCGCACATAGGCAAACTCATCGCCATCCGGCGACCAGTTCGGCGAGTTCATCGTGCCCTGCCCGCCGAAGAGCTCGAACAGCGTTTCGACATTGCCGCCGTCCATGTCCATCAGCCTGACGCGAACGTCGAGATCGCGCGGGTGGTCGAAGACATCCGCGTCGTAGGAGACAAAGACGATCTTGCCACCCTTCGGTGACGGATGCGGGAACCAGTCGCCGTAACCGCTGTCTGTGATCCGCTCGGCCACGCCGCCGGCGGCCGGGACGCGCCAGATCTGTGTCAGCCCGGTGCGACTGGAATTGAAATAGATCCATTTCCCATCCGGCGAATAGTCCGGCCCGTCGTTGCGGCCCTCGCCGAACGTCAGCCGCGTCTCTGCGCCACCTTCGATGCCGATCGTATAGATGTCGAACTCGTCGCCGCGGATGCCGCAATAGGCGAAGCTTTTTCCGTCCGGCGACCAGCCATGCCAGTAGGACGGCAGGTTCCGGGTCACCAGCCGCGGCACGCCGCCGCCCGCGGGAAGAACATAGATCGCCGATTTGCCGAACTCTACCTTGTCGGAAATGGCGATCAGCGAACCGTCCGGCGAAATGCCGTGGTCGTTGTTGCATTGGCGGGCAAAGCCGGTATCGACCGGCCCAGGCCCGTCGTCACCTTCCGGTGACAGACGATAGATGAGGCCCTCGCTGTTGAGCATCAGGTAACGCCCGTCGGGCGACCAGTTGGGCGCCTCGAACAGGGCTTCCGTCTGCCAGACCACCCGCATCGTCCTCGTCCGGATATTGAAGATCTCGACCGAGCTGCGCAGGGCCATGATCCTCTCCTACCGATCGCGGAAACGGTTGGTGATCGGATAACGCCGATCGCGGCCGAAGTTCTTCTTGGTGATCTTGACGCCCGGCGCCGATTGGCGCCGCTTGTATTCGGCGAGATAGAGCAGGTGCTCGATCCGGTGAACGGTTGCGATGTCGTGGCCGCGGGCAACGATCTCCTCGGTCCCCATTTCCAGCTCGACCAGGCATTCGAGGATATCGTCGAGCACCGGATAGGGCGGCAGCGAATCCTGGTCGGTCTGGTTGGGTCTGAGTTCCGCGGACGGAGCCTTGGAGATGATGTTCTTCGGGATCACCTCGCCGCTCGGGCCAAGAGCCGTCGGCGGCAGATGTTCGTTGCGCCAGGCGGCCAGCGCATAGACCTGCATCTTGTAGAGGTCCTTGATCGGGTTGAAGCCGCCATTCATGTCGCCGTAGAGGGTCGCATAGCCGACCGACATTTCCGACTTGTTGCCGGTCGTCACTACCATCGAGCCGAACTTGTTGGAGATCGCCATCAGGATCGTGCCGCGCGCGCGGCTCTGGAGGTTCTCCTCGGTGATCCCCTCCTCGGTTCCTTCGAACAGCTCGGCCAGCGCCGACGAAAAACCGTCCACCGGCTCGGCGATCTGCACGATGTCGTAGCGGCAGCCGAGCGCCTTGGCGCAATCGGCCGCGTCCTTCAGCGAATCCTCGGAGGTGTAGCGGTAGGGCAGCATCACCGTGCGCACCCTCTCCTCGCCCAGCGCATCGACGGCGATCGCCGCGCAGATGGCACTGTCGATGCCGCCGGAGAGGCCGAGCACGACCGACTTGAAGCCGTTCTTGTTGACGTAGTCGCGGAAGCCCAGAAGGCAGGCGCGATAGTCCGCCTCCTCCTTTTCCGGAATGCGGGCCATCGGCCCGCGGGCGCAATGCCAGGTCTCGCCAATCCGTCTCCATTCGGTGACGGCGACGGCCGGCTCGAACTGGCTCATCTGGAAGGCGAGCGACTTGTCGGTGTTGAAGCCGAAGCTTGCGCCGTCGAAGACCAGTTCGTCCTGGCCGCCGAGCTGGGCAGCATAGATCATCGGTAGGCCGGTCTCGATCACCTGCTTCAGAACGACCTGATGGCGGATGTCGACCTTGCCGCGAAAATAGGGCGAGCCGTTCGGCACGAGCAGGATTTCCGCCCCGCTCTCCGAGAGCGTCTCGCAGACGCCGAGATCGCCCCAGATATCCTCGCAAATCGGGATGCCGAGCCGGACGCCGCGGAAATTGACCGGGCCTGGCATCTCGCCGGCGATGAAGACCCGCTTCTCGTCGAACTCGCCATAGTTCGGCAGGTCGATCTTGTCGCGCACTGCGATCACCTTGCCGCCGTCGAGCACGGCGATCGAATTGTGCCGGCCTTCCGCGCCCTGACGCGGGAAGCCGATGATGACGCCGGGGCCGCCGTCTGCCGTATCGGCCGCAAGCTCCTCCACCGCCTTCAGGCAGGCGTTGAGGAAAGCCGGTTTCAGGACGAGGTCCTCCGGCGGATAACCGGACAGGAAGAGCTCGGTGAACAGGATAAGATCCGCCTCTTCGCGGGCCGCATCCTTTCGGGCTTCTCGGGCCAGCGCCAGGTTGCCGGCGATATCGCCGACAGTCGGGTTGAGCTGGGCAACGGCGATACGGAGTGTCTGGCTTATATCCTGGGTCATGGTACCGATTTAACGTCCGCAGCAGACGGCGGCAACGTCGTTCCGAGAGTTTTTTGTCATTCAGGCGGATGCGGGACGATCGCCCGGATAATGCGGCACGCCGTCCTCCGGCAATTGGTAGAAATCCCCCTTGTCGGCGCAATAGATATGCTCGCCCATGACAAGCCCGCTCGGCTGGTCGAAGGCGCCCTCCAGGATCGAAATGCTTGCCGCGCCTTCCGCCTGCCAGAACAACGCGGAGCCGCATTGCGAGCAGAAGCCGCGCCGCGCCTCGTCGCTGGCGCGATACCAGCTGAGCACCTCCTCGCCTTCGAGCGTCATGTTCTCGACGCGAACGCTGGTCGCCGCGTAATAAAGCCCAGTCTGGCGGCGGCATTGCGAACAATGGCAGGCCGTGACGGTCCGCAGCGGACCCACCGTCTCAAATCGGATCGCGCCGCACAGGCAACGACCGCTGTTCTTCTGCTCCATGCACCATCCTCGACGAAACGACGGCCGAGTGTCGCGAGCGCGGGACGCGAGGTCAAATCTATTCCGCTGATGATGATCATCAATGGAAGCCATATCAAGATGCAGAAAGGCCGGCGGTGACGCCGGCCTTCTTCGATTTTCAACGATCATGCGCGGCGGTTCAGCCGTTGACGACCATCCGCTTTTCGTCGCGGCCGCTCTTCATCCGCTCAGCGAGCAGGAAGGCGAGCTCCAAGGCCTGGTCGGCGTTGAGGCGCGGGTCGCAATGGGTGTGGTAGCGGTCCTGCAGGTCGCCGGCCGAGACCGCGCGGGCGCCGCCGGTGCATTCGGTGACGTCCTTGCCAGTCATCTCGATATGGATGCCGCCCGGATGGGTGCCTTCCGCACGATGGATCTGGAAGAAGCTTTCGACTTCCGACAGAATCCGGTCGAACGGCCGCGTCTTGTAGTTGTTGAGCGTGATCGTGTTGCCGTGCATCGGATCGCAGGACCAGACGACTTTCCTGCCTTCCCGCTCGACCGCGCGGATCAGCTTCGGCAGCGCGTCGGCGACCTTGTCGTAACCGAAACGGCAGATCAGCGTCAGACGACCGGCTTCGTTCGTCGGGTTGAGCGCGTCGATCAGCTCGATCAGGTTGTCGGGCTGCAGCGACGGACCACACTTGAGGCCGATCGGGTTCTTGATGCCGCGGAAATATTCCACATGTGCATGGTCGAGCTGACGGGTGCGGTCGCCGATCCACAGCATGTGGCCCGACGTCGCATACCAGTCGCCCGAGGTGGAGTCGACGCGGGTGAACGCTTCTTCGTAACCGAGCAGCAGCGCTTCGTGGCTGGTGAAGAAGTCGGTCTCGCGCAGGCTCGGCTGGTTTTCCGAGGTGATGCCGATCGCCGTCATGAAGTCCATGGTCTCGCTGATACGGTCGGCGAGCTTGCGGTAACGTTCGCCCTGGGGGCTATCCTTGACGAAGCCGAGCATCCATTTGTGGACGTTTTCGAGATTGGCGTAGCCGCCCATCGCGAAGGCGCGCAGCAGGTTGAGGGTCGCCGCCGACTGCCGGTAAGCCATCATCTGGCGCTCCGGATCCGGCGTACGGGCAGCCTCGGTGAACTCGGTGCCGTTGACGATGTCGCCGCGATAGGTGAGCAGCGTCTTGCCGTCCTGGGTCTCGTGCGAGTTGCTACGCGGCTTGGCGAACTGGCCGGCGATACGGCCGACCTTGACGACCGGAAGCTGGGCACCATAGGTCAGCACGACCGCCATCTGCAGGAACGAACGGAAGAAGTCGCGGATATTGTCCGCACCGTGTTCGACGAAGCTTTCTGCGCAGTCGCCGCCCTGCAGCAGGAAGGCATTGCCTTCCGCGACACTGGCGAGCTGCTTCTTCAGGCGGCGAGCCTCACCGGCAAACACGAGCGGCGGAAAGGTGGCGAGCTGAGCTTCAGTCGCTGCCAACGCGGCCTTGTCCGGGAATTCCGGGACCTGCTGGATCGGTTTTTGCCGCCAACTGCTCGGGGTCCAATTCTGTGCCATCTCGCTCACCTGTTTCAGCCTCGGCCATCCTCTGCCGGGCAAGTCTTTAAAATCGAGGCGGCTTATAGACCTTAACAGCGACGTTGCATAGCCGTTTTGCCCGCTTTCACCGCCGGTTCGTCCTCTGCGAAAGACCACGAATATCAAGCTGACGGCGTATCCGGGCGGATCGTATGCAGTATGAAATCAGGACATGCCTTGAATTTTAATCCCGTTCTTAGCCACAATTTCACGAATTTGCGCGACGTTCCTGCAGGGTTTTCTTGCTGGGGAGCAGGCAATGCATCCGATGACACGTTTCTGGAAGGATCGCGGCGGCAATTTCGGCGTCATGACTGCCTTTCTACTGGTTCCGCTGATCGGAACGGCCGGCCTGGCGCTCGATTTCGGCCACGCGCTGACCGTCAAGCAGCAACTCGTCGGCGCGGCCGATGCGGCCGCCGTCGGCGCGATCGCTGAAAAATCGAAGGCCGTCGCTCAGGCGATGCAATTGCAGGGCGACGGAAGCGTGGCGCTCGATCCGGCTGAGGCCCGAAGCATCTTCCTCGGTCAGATGTTCGGCGAGCTTTCCACCCTGCCGGTCAGCGTCGATATCGAGGTCGCGAAGAACAACGGCATCCTGACCTCGCGCGTATCGTTCAGCGCGACCCTGCCGACCACTTTCATGACGATCCTCGGCAAGGACGACATCACCGTTTCCGGCCAGGCCATCGCGCAGTACCAGACACCGTCGTTCCTCGACTTCTATATGCTGCTGGACAATACGCCTTCGATGGGCGTTGGGGCGACACCTGCGGACGTCGCCAAACTCCGGGCAGCCACTATCAATGGCCGCAACGGAAAAGATAAGGATTGCGCGTTCGCCTGTCACGTCGTTTCGGAAAGCGGCGTCGAGGACAAGGATAGCTATTACAACCTCGCCAAAAAGATCGGAGCGACGATCCGCATCGACGTTGTGGCCGATGCGGTCGCCGCGCTGATGACGACCGCCAAGGATACGCAGACCGTTAGCAGTCAGTTCCGGATGTCGGCTTATACGTTCGGGCGCTCCGCGCTCGACGCGAGCCTCTATACGGTCGCCAGTCCGACGACCGATCTGGAGGCCCTCGGCAAGGCCACGGAAAATATCGGGCTGATGAGCATCCCGAGTCACGATTACCCGAACAATCAGACGGACTACAATGCGGCTCTCACCGGCATCGACGAGAAGATCAAGTCGACGGGCAATGGCACCAGCACTGCCGACCGGCAGGCGATCGTCTTCCTGGTTGGCGATGGCGTCAGCGATGCGCAGCGCTCCAACTGCAAGAAGAAACTGACCCACACGAAAAAGGGGTCGGAACAGCTGCCGCGCTGCATGGAACCGATCGACGTCGAATACTGCAACGATATAAAGCTTCGGGGCGTGAAGATTGCCGTGCTCTATACGACCTATCTGCCTCTGCCGGAGAATGGCTTCTACAATAACTGGATCGCACCGTTTCAGCCAAGCATACCGAACAACATGCAGGCCTGTGCCACCGAAGGTTATTATTTCGAGGTCAGCCCAACGGAAGGCATCGCCGCCGCCATGAATACCCTCTTCCGCAAGATCGTCAGCGCACCACGGATCACCAGCTAACAGGAACTCGCGAGCGCGTCAGACGCGCTCGCCGTTCGTCACCCGGTAGCTCGGGTTGTACATGGTCACGAGCTCTTCCGAAGCCGTCGGATGCACGGCCATGGTGCGGTCGAAATCATCCTTGGTGACGCCCGCCTTCAGCGAAATTCCGAGAAGCTGCGCCATCTCGCCGGCATCGTGGCCGAGGATGTGGGCACCGACCACCTCGCGGCTTGCCGCGTCGACGACCAGCTTCATGATCATCTTCTCCGAACGTCCCGAAAGCGTCGCCTTCATCGGCCGGAATTCGGCGCGGTAGACCTCGATCTCCGGATAGCGCTTGGCGGCCTCCTCTTCCGACAGGCCGACCGTGCCGATCTCCGGCTGCGAGAAGACGGCGGTGGCGATCAGGTCGTGGTCCGGGGCGCTCGGATTGCCCTTGTACTCGGTTTCGATGAAACACATCGCCTCGTGGATCGCCACGGGCGTCAGCTGTACCCGGTCGGTGACATCTCCGAGCGCATAGATATGCGGCACGCTGGTGCGGGAATATCTGTCGACGACGATGGCACCACGCTCGTTCATCTCGACGCCCGCGGTCTCCAGGCCCAGCCCCTTGGTATTCGGATCGCGCCCAAGCGCCAGCATGATGGTGTCGACGGCCATCGTCTCGCCGTTCAGGGTCCTGGCAACAAGCCCACCGGCCGGCGCCTTGGTGACCTCCTCGATCACATCGGTCAGCACGATGCGGATGCCCTTCTCGACCATCGCCTTGTGCAGCCCCTGGCGCATGTCGTGATCGAAGCGCGACAGGATCTCCTTGCCGCGATAGATCAGCGTCACGTCGACGCCGAGGCCGTGGAAGATGTTGGCGAATTCGACCGCGATATAACCGCCGCCGGCGATCAGGATGGAGCGCGGCAGCTCGGGCAGATCGAAGGCTTCGTTGGACGAGATGCAGAGCTCATGGCCGGGCAGCGCCGCATGCGGATTGGGCGCGCCGCCGGTGGCGATGACGATCCTTTCGGCGGTCACGGTCCTGCCGGTCTTCACGAGCCGGATCGTATGGGCATCGACCAGCTCGGCGCGGGTCTCGAGGATTTCCGCACCGTTGTTTTCGAGACCCTTGCGATAGAGGCCTTCGAGGCGGGCGATCTCCCTGTCCTTGGCGGCGATCAGCTTCTTCCAGTCGAACGTGCTCGCTCCGACTTCCCAGCCGTAACCGACCGCGTCCTCGAAATGTTCGTGATATTGCGATGCGTAGACGAAGAGCTTCTTCGGCACGCAGCCGCGAATGACGCAGGTGCCGCCGAAACGATATTCCTCGGCGATCGCCACCCGCTTGCCGAGCGATGCCGCCACGCGGCCCGCCCTCACCC